>NZ_JANAVE010000029.1:0-581 GCF_024213315.1 Paenibacillus sp. A3M_27_13 | reverse complement strand
GTCCGCGGATGCACTCCCGCTTCCTCCAGCGCACGCGTGATTACCTCCGCCTGCGCCTTCGGGTTTGGCACGGTATAGCCGTTCGTCTTCCCACCGTGGTTCACCGCCGTTCCCTTGATGATGCCGTAGATCTGATCCCCGTCCGCCACCGCCTGGGCCAGCGGCTTCAGCAGCACCGCGCCTACGCCTTCCCCCGGCACATAGCCGTCTCCTCCTTCTCCGAAGCTTTCGCACCGCCCCTTGCTGGAGGCAAACTTGCCCTGGGCCAGCATCAGGTATTTATTCGGGTGCACCGAGACGTTTACCCCGCCGGCAATCGCCAGCTTGCACGTCCCCTGCTGCAGGCTTTGGCAGGCCAAATGGAGAGCCGTCAGCGACGAGGAGCACATCGTATCCACCGCCATGCTCGGCCCGTGGAAGTTGAAGTAGTACGACACCCGGTTTGCCACCGACGATGGGTTCCCTGACAGCGCCAGCGGATGCCCCTGCAACGTCCGCTCCGCACCGTACAGCTGGTATTCTTCGTACATCACACCCACGTACACGCCTACGTTTCCTCCGCTGTCCCCTCCTGCTTCCGC
>NZ_JANAVE010000028.1:0-644 GCF_024213315.1 Paenibacillus sp. A3M_27_13 | reverse complement strand
CCACTGTCGAAGACCCTGTTTTTCGAATACCAGACGCTTCGCGAACTGTGCGGCTACTTTATGGACACCTACGGCGGCCGGTTGGCAGAATTGTTCGCCGCGGCGTCAGGACAGATAGCTGCACCGGCGCTGCGGCTGACGGAGGATGCCGTGAGTCGGCGGGAAACCGTCAGCCGCCGTAAAGGTGGCCGCCGCTTCGCATCCATCCCTGCTTCGCAAGCAGAGTCGGCGGGAGCGCCGGAGATCGCCGTCATCGGCCTATCAGGCCGCTATCCGGGCGCACGGAATGTGGACGAGTATTGGAAGCGGCTGCGCGAAGGCGCCGATTGTGTAACAGAAATTCCGGCGGAGCGCTGGGATTACCGTCGGTACTATCACCCAGAGAAGGATCGGCAAGGTACAACCTATAGCAAGTGGGGGGGCTTCATCGAAGGGGTGGACCGATTCGACCCGCTGTTCTTCCAGATTTCACCGCGGGAGGCGGAAATTATGGATCCCCAGGAACGGCTGTTTCTGCAATGCGTGTACGAGACGCTGGAAGATGCGGGGTATACGCGGGAGACGCTGGCGGAAGCAGGAGGGGACAGCGGAGGAAACGTAGGCGTGTACGTGGGTGTGATGTACGAAGAATACCAGCTGTACGG
>NZ_JANAVE010000027.1:0-649 GCF_024213315.1 Paenibacillus sp. A3M_27_13 | reverse complement strand
GATTTGCCTACACACCAGCCTCACTGCTTAGACGGACATCCATCAGTCCGCGTCACTACCCTACTGCGTCACCCCATCGCTCATCACGGATTACGGTGGTACAGGAATTTCGACCTGTTGTCCTTCGACTACGCCTATCGGCCTCGCCTTAGGTCCCGACTTACCCTGAGCGGACGAACCTTCCTCAGGAACCCTTAGGCTTTCGGCGGATCTGATTCTCACAGATCTTTTCGTTACTCATACCGGCATTCTCACTTGAATGCAGTCCAGCGCTCCTTACGGTACACCTTCAACCCGCATTCAACGCTCCCCTACCCCTGATGCAAGCATCAAGCCATAGCTTCGGTGGTGTGTTTAGCCCCGTTACATTTTCGGCGCAGAGTCACTCGACCAGTGAGCTATTACGCACTCTTTCAATGGTGGCTGCTTCTAAGCCAACATCCTGGTTGTCTGTGCAACTCCACATCCTTTCCCACTTAACACACACTTGGGGACCTTAGCTGATGGTCTGGGCTGTTTCCCTTTCGACAATGGATCTTAGCACTCACTGTCTGACTCCCGGAACTAAATCTATGGCATTCGGAGTTTGACTGAGCTTGGTAACCCTTGCGGGCCCCGCACCCAATCAGTGCTCTACCTCCACGATTCT
>NZ_JANAVE010000026.1:0-679 GCF_024213315.1 Paenibacillus sp. A3M_27_13 | reverse complement strand
TTAGGATAAGCCCTCGACCGATTAGTATTGGTCAGCTCCATGCATTACTGCACTTCCACCCCCAACCTATCTACCTCGTCGTCTTCAAGGGGTCTTACTAATTGGGAAATCTCATCTTGAGGGGGGCTTCACGCTTAGATGCTTTCAGCGCTTATCCCTTCCGTACATAGCTACCCAGCGGTGCTCCTGGCGGAACAACTGGTACACCAGCGGTACGTCCATCCCGGTCCTCTCGTACTAAGGACAGCTCCTCTCAAATTTCCTACGCCCACGACAGATAGGGACCGAACTGTCTCACGACGTTCTGAACCCAGCTCGCGTACCGCTTTAATGGGCGAACAGCCCAACCCTTGGGACCTACTTCAGCCCCAGGATGCGATGAGCCGACATCGAGGTGCCAAACCTCCCCGTCGATGTGGACTCTTGGGGGAGATAAGCCTGTTATCCCCAGGGTAGCTTTTATCCGTTGAGCGATGGCCCTTCCATGCGGTACCACCGGATCACTAAGCCCGACTTTCGTCCCTGCTCGACTTGTAGGTCTCGCAGTCAAGCTCCCTTCTGCCTTTGCACTCTTCGAATGATTTCCAACCATTCTGAGGGAACCTTGGGGCGCCTCCGTTACTCTTTAGGAGGCGACCGCCCCAGTCAAACTGCCCACCTGACACTGTCCTCGCACCGG
>NZ_JANAVE010000025.1:0-697 GCF_024213315.1 Paenibacillus sp. A3M_27_13 | reverse complement strand
ATGGGGTGACGCAGTAGGGTAGTGACGCGGACTGATGGATGTCCGTCTAAGCAGTGAGGCTGGTGTGTAGGCAAATCCGCACATCGTAAGGCTGGGCTGTGATGGGGAGCGAAAATTGTAGTAGCGAAGGTCATGATCTCAGACTGCCAAGAAAAGCCTCTAGCCAGGAGAAGGTGCCCGTACCGCAAACCGACACAGGTAGGCGAGAAGAGAATTCTAAGGCGCGCGGAAGAACTCTCGTTAAGGAACTCGGCAAAATGACCCCGTAACTTCGGGAGAAGGGGTGCCTCGGTAGGGTGAATAGCCCGAGGGGGCCGCAGTGAAAAGGCCCAAGCGACTGTTTAGCAAAAACACAGGTCTGTGCGAAGCCGCAAGGCGAAGTATACGGGCTGACGCCTGCCCGGTGCTGGAAGGTTAAGGGGAGTGGTAAGCCTTCGGGCGAAGCTATGAACCGAAGCCCCAGTAAACGGCGGCCGTAACTATAACGGTCCTAAGGTAGCGAAATTCCTTGTCAGGTAAATTCTGACCCGCACGAATGGCGTAACGACTTGGGCGCTGTCTCAACGAGAGATCCGGTGAAATTTTAATACCTGTGAAGATGCAGGTTACCCGCGACAAGACGGAAAGACCCCATGGAGCTTTACTGCAGCTTGATATTGAATTTGGGTACGATCTGTACAGGATAGGTGGGAGCCGT
>NZ_JANAVE010000024.1:0-844 GCF_024213315.1 Paenibacillus sp. A3M_27_13 | reverse complement strand
TAAACGAAAAGGCAAACCAACTGGCCAGAAAATTAAGAGAAAAGGGAATAAAACCTGATAGTGTAGTGGGAATTATGGTAGAACGTTCCCCGGAAATGATCATAGGGATCATGGCTGTCCTAAAAGCTGGGGGGGCTTATTTACCCATAGCTCCTGAATACCCTGAAGACAGGATCCAGTTTATGCTTGATGACAGTGGCAGCCAAATTATTCTGATACAGGATAAATTTATAAATGCTAAAGGTAGTTACAGAAATGCTGAATTTATTAGCATAGAAAATCAGGAACTATTTACTGGGGATGTATCAAATCCAAAGTTAATTAGTAAACCTGAAAACTTGGCTTATGTAATATATACATCCGGTTCTACCGGCAAACCCAAAGGGGTAATGATAGAGAACTACTCCGTAATCAACCGGATCAACTGGATGCAGAAGCAATACCCGATAGCTGAAGGTGATGTGATCCTGCAGAAAACTCCCTATACCTTTGACGTATCGGTATGGGAATTATTGTGGTGGAGCTTTACTGGGGCCAAAGTCTGCCTGCTGATACCGGGAGGAGAAAAAAATCCGGAAGAAATCGTGAAGGCAATCGAAAAAAATAAAGTTACCACAATGCACTTTGTACCATCCATGTTGAGTGTATTTTTAGAGTATGTAGAGGAAAAGGGGATAATAGAGGAAATAGCAAGCTTAAAGCAGGTATTTGCCAGTGGAGAAGCACTGAACCTGAAGCAAGTAGAAAAGTTCAACAAGCTGCTGTACAAAGAAAAAGGAACAAGCCTGCATAACCTGTACGGACCAACAGAAGCAACAGTAGATGTATCCTACTTTGGCTGCTC
>NZ_JANAVE010000022.1:0-1067 GCF_024213315.1 Paenibacillus sp. A3M_27_13 | reverse complement strand
GGGCTCTGACTTCTTGTAAGCACACGGTTTCAGGATCTATTTCACTCCCCTTCCGGGGTGCTTTTCACCTTTCCCTCACGGTACTGCTTCACTATCGGTCGCCAGGGAGTATTTAGCCTTGGCAGATGGTCCTGCCGGATTCATACGGGGTTTCACGTGCCCCGCACTACTCGGGATCCGTCTCGGAGAGAACAAGTTTTGAACTACAGGGCTTTTACCTTCTCTGGCGGGCCTTTCCAGACCTCTTCATCTAACCGGTTCCTTTGTAACTCCATGTGAGACGTCCCACAACCCCAAGGAGCAAGCTCCTTGGTTTGGGCTAATCCGCGTTCGCTCGCCGCTACTGACGGAATCACTATTGTTTTCTCTTCCTCAGGGTACTTAGATGTTTCAGTTCCCCTGGTCTGCCTCTATTCTGCCTATGTATTCAGCAGAAAGTGACTGTCGATGAAGACAGCCGGGTTTCCCCATTCGGACATCCCCGGATCAAAGCTTGCTTACAGCTCCCCGAGGCCTTATCGTTGTTCGCCACGTCCTTCGTCGGCTCCTGGCGCCTAGGCATCCTCCGTGTGCTCTTTGTAGCTTAACCTAGACTTTTCTTTCAAAGAAAGAAAATGTCGATGTTCGATAAAGAATGATTTTTGCCAAAGGCAAAAGATCTTTCCTTACCTGCTACCTTTATTTCACTTGTTTACACAAGATCAGCTTAAAGGAATATTCTAAAACGCAATTTCGTTTCGGTATCCAGTTTTCAAGGTGCAATGATAATAAATCTTTTTGGTGGAGCCAAGCGGGATCGAACCGCTGACCTCCTGCTTGCAAGGCAGGCGCTCTCCCAGCTGAGCTATGGCCCCAAAAGTAAATATAAAGTTATATGGTGGGCCCTAGTGGACTCGAACCACCGACCTCACCCTTATCAGGGGTGCGCTCTAACCAGCTGAGCTAAGGGCCCATAATAAACCACCAAAGAAGTTCTTCTTTAGTGGTTGCGCTTGGCGACGTCCTACTCTCCCAGGACCCTGCGGTCCAAGTACCATCGGCGCTGGAGGGCTTAACGGTCGTGTTCG
>NZ_JANAVE010000021.1:0-1493 GCF_024213315.1 Paenibacillus sp. A3M_27_13 | reverse complement strand
GCCGCATAGCACGCCTCTTTGCTCACCTTCCGACCGCAACGTCCGCGTATCGCTTCCAGTTTCACCTGCTCTCGCTCCGGCTGCTCCGCCAGCTCTGCCATCCCTTCACTGTACACGACTTCTTCGCTCCCGGCTCCGCCGTTGCCGATGACATACTTCATCGCTCCCTCCGCCTCCAGCGTCAAGGCGATCCGCACCGTCTCTGCCGCGTCTTCCACCGTCAGGCCCCGCAGCCACGTCACATTTCGCAGCCGGATCCCGGTCCTCCTATCCATATACGACTTGGCCGCATCCGTCGCCGCCGCCCGTGCCATCTCCAGTTGTGCCACGCCCGGCAGCATCTTCTTCCCGTTCACCCGGTGGTCCTTCAGTACCAGCTCTTCCCCCGTCAGCACCGCCGCATAGCTTTGGCCTGCGAAGTCTGACGTGTTCCACTGCACCAGCGGATGCAGTGCTGCAAGCCCCGCTCCGGCCTGCGCTGCATCCCCGATCTCCGGCACCCAGCACCGCTCCTGCGCAAACGGGTATGTCGGCAGGCTCATCCGCTGCGGCCGCTTGTCCCCGTACAGCTTCCGCCAGTCGACCGCCCAGCCCTTCACCCACAGCTCCAGCACCTTCGCCACTTTCCCTTTCCGCATCCACGCTTCCACCGCTTGCTCCATATCCTCGTCCGCCCGGAACAGTGCCAGCGCTTCTTTATACCGTTTGACCTGGCCGCAGTACAAACCCTCGGTCTCCCCGCCGCCATTCACAAAGTGCTCCAGCTTCTCTGCGGCTTCCCTGGCCGTACTTGCCATCAGCGCCAGCCGTTCTTCCAGCGCCTCCCGGCCCACCTGCAGCGTATACGCCGCAGCCGCCAGTTGCCCGTCCGTCACCTGGCCTGCCTGGATGTGACTAAGCAAGCGTTTCGCCTGTTCCCGCAGCCGCTCTCCATTTTTGGCCGACAGCACGATCAGCGCGGTTCCTCCCACCGTTGCCGCTTCATCCGCCGCGTTGTCCCCCGGATTCCGGTATTCCTCCACGATGACATGCGCGTTTGATCCGCCCGCCCCGAATGACGACAGCCCGGCGATCCGCGGATACTCCCGCGTCTGCCCGTTCAGCGTCACGCTCGGACGCATCCACGCTTCCAGCTCCCGCTGCACCCGAAACGGCGTCGTCCCGAAGTCGATATGCGGGTTTAGCACCTCCGCATGCAGCGATGGCGCCAGCTCCCCGTGCCGCATCTGCAGCAGCACTTTGGTCAGGCCCGCGATCCCCGCCGCGCTTTCCAGATGTCCGATGTTCGACTTCGCCGACCCGATTGCGCAATACTGCTTTTCCTCCGTCTGCACCTGGAACGCCCGTTGCAGGCCTGCAATCTCGATTGGGTCTCCCAGCGAAGTTCCCGTGCCGTGCGCCTCGATATAGCTCACCGTCCGCGGATGCACTCCCGCTTCCTCCAGCGCACGCGTGATTACCTCCGCCTGCGCCTTCGGGTTTGGCACGGTATA
>NZ_JANAVE010000020.1:0-4979 GCF_024213315.1 Paenibacillus sp. A3M_27_13 | reverse complement strand
TCTTGTTTGATTTTGCGAACAAAATCGTTTTACTCACTCGTTGTTCAGTTTTCAAAGATCAAACATTTCTCTTTCGCTGCGTTTTTTCGGCAGCTATAAGATCATATCATATTCATTTCAAAAATGCAAGGGTTATTTTTTCTTTTTTTGAAGATCGTTTCACCCAAGTTTTTTGCTTTTGAAACTGCTGTTTTGTTGTCAGCTCAAATAATATATCATTTTCAGCAAAAGAAAGCAACTTGTAAATAATCCCTTTTTCAAACTTAAAATCCCTTTCACCGTTTAGTCAATCATTATTAGCTCCAATGTTATTTCAAAACAGCTAGTTCATAAAATGTCATGTGTTCAGTTCCATTTAATATAAATACATTATTGGTAATTAACCGCTATACGACGTTAATTAGTTTTTTTGTAATCTATTTTGTTCGTTAACCCCGTTACCCCATGTGCTAGATTGTTAGAAGACATGCAACAAGGCGAAGTCTCTTGGACCTCGCCTAATGGTATTCATAATATTAGAGGCGACAAATTTCATGGGCACATTGGCCGTACGAAGGACAGCAGCACATGCCACGTAATACCTTGAGATCGTGAATGACAATCTTTCCATCCCTTGTATCTAGGGTTCCCTGCTCTTTCAGCGCGCTCAGCATCCGGTTCACACTCTCTCGCGTCGCTCCAATCATCTCACCTAATTCAGAGTGACTTAGCTTCATATTTAGTAAAATGCCATCCTTCACAGCCACGCCACATGTATTGCTAGCACGGATCAATGTAGACGCTAGCGCTCCAGTTTTACCATACAACAGTAAGTCCCGAAAACGCGATTGCATAATGCGTTGCTTCATCGCCATCCACTGGATGAACTGAAGTGCCATTTCCCCATTTTTGGACAAGAGCGACTCCAAATCCTTAACAAGCACGACGCCTAACTCACACACATCGGCTGTTTCCGCAGTGCAACTATACTCTTCTCCATCTATCCCGCTAAATTCCCCAATTAAGTCGCCTTGATGCTGAATGGTCAGAATCAGTTCTTTACCATCTTCTGTCGATTTACGAAGTTTAACATGACCTGAATGTATATAATAAAGCTGCTCTGCATCATCGCCCTCTCGGAAAAGCATAACGCCTGCCTTTACCTTCTTCCAGGACATAATATCTTTTAGCAGATCCAAATGTTCTTCTGTCAAATAAATCTGAATTCCCGTGCGTTCCGCTTCGTCCCCAAACCGTTCCATACAAGTGGCTTGCATGTTAGCGTCCTCCTCGTGTTTACCTGATATCTATATCATAATGTTTTAATGCCTGGGTTGTTATCGGGAGAACACCTGATTTTATACCTTCCTACTCCCTGATTTGCTGTGATAAATATCACTTCCAAAGTAAGCTAACGCCCCATTTATCGGCCTTTTCCCTACTCCTTACCCGACCAGATGAAAAGTCAGTGTTTCCTGCGCCTATAGATCAGGGGGTTCCCTGATCTACTTTTGTAACTGTCGGAACTACAATGAATTAGAGATATAGTTTGGTTATGAAAAAGGATGTGTCTTCTATGCTACAAATAACGGATGAAATGCGAAAAGAACTGAATCAGTTGAGAGATACTATTTATGGTGATCTCACTGCCCTTGCATTTATGTCCAAGTCGGGTGGTAAGTTGCATTGGTATTACGCCTCCGGTAGCCGAAGCAATCGCTATCGTCTTATTTCTTTTAAGATTGGCCATGGTATTGCCGGGATGGCTGTTCGCTTGGGACGTACCGTGACTGTAAGTGCTTTGCTATCAGGTAGTATACGTTTGCGTCAGGAATGTGCACTAATGCTGGCCGAGCAGCTTCACTCTGCTGTTGCTATTCCCTTTTCCAGCACAGGGGATCTGCCCAACGGTGTGCTGCTTCTTGGTAATCGTGATGTGAGGATGTTCACAGAGTCTGATGTAGCCGAGGCCACTCAAGTCGCTCAACGCCTTAGCCAACTATGTGCTTACCCTCTTACTCCATAGATCAACAATGTTTCTGTAGATAATGAAACTCATAAAATACTTGATATCACTGTCCCTAACTATCTTTGTTGATTGAAATCCCTAAAATTTGCTATGATTATGACAAAACGCACGGTTTTTTTACCGTTCGAGGGGATGACAAATTGATTCGTATACTAGTAGTGGATGATCACGTTGTCGTACGTTCTGGCCTCATGGCCCTATTGGACGGCAAAAACGGTATCAAGGTAGTAGGAGATGCAGCAGACGGGGATGAGGCAATCCACAAGGCAGTGGAGCTACAACCTAATGTCGTGCTCATGGATTTTAGCATGCCACCTGGCAAAGATGGTCTCACGGCAACCACTGAATTAAAAAAAAAGTTGCCCGACACAGAAGTCCTTATTTTAACAATGCATGATGATGAAGAATATCTGTTCCGGGCCATTCAGGCTGGAGCATCCGGATATATTTTAAAAAGCGCACCTCACGAGGAGTTGCTCGCTGCCATCCAGTCTGTAGCCGAGGGTAGTGCCTACTTGTACCCGAATGCAACCAAACGACTGATGAGTGAATATCTGGACAAAATCAAACAGGAAGGCATAGCCGGACCCTATGAATCCCTATCTGAGCGGGAAAAGGAGATTCTATCGTGGGTAGCCAAAGGATATGCCAACAAGGAAATTGCCGAGCACCTAGTGATTAGCGTCAAAACCGTAGAGTCCCATAAAAGTAACCTTATGGAGAAGCTTAACTTGAAAACACGACCTGAGCTAGTCAAATTCGCACTAAAAAAGGGGCTACTCCATTATGAATGAACCTTCTAATCCTTTACTGCAGCATGCCTTTGGTGAATCAACCGATACATTGCTGAATGATCTAGAAATTTATATACCAGAGTCCCCTTTTCTCCATGCACTACGTAACTCACTCCACCAACTATCCAATCTAAAATTTGCTCTAGATACGTCTTCCATTGTTGCTTTGACCGATCATCGAGGTATTATTCAGTACGTGAACGACAAGTTTTGTGAGATTTCGCAATACAGTCGTGAAGAGCTGATCGGTCAGGATCATCGTCTCATTAATTCAGGCTATCATACCCCTGCCTTCATGAAAAACCTGTGGACTACAATCCGTTCAGGTGAGGTATGGCAAGGAGAAATACGTAATCGTGCTAAAGATAACAGCTACTACTGGGTGAATACTACGATCGTTCCGTTTATGGACGAGGAAGGTAAACCCTATCAGTACTTAGCGATCCGCAATGAGGTCACTAAACTGAAGAAAGTAGAAGCGGAACTCCAGTCTATGATGACGCAAGTCATGCAAATACAGGAAGAAGAACGTAAACGCTTTTCAAGAGAGCTACATGATGGGATAGGACAAAGCTTGTTTTCACTTATTATTCAGTTAGATAGCCAACTTGCCGAACAACCTAGTGCTGCTCTGGAGAGTCTTCGTTCGCAGGTGACCGACATCATCAAAGATGTTCGTGGTCTAGCGTGGGAACTTCGTCCCTCAGTTCTGGATGATTTGGGTGTCGTCCCAGCTATAAGAACCTATATTGAAAACTTCTGTTCTCATTACGGGATTGAGGTGCATTTTCAATGCACTCTACGTAAACGCCTTGATATTCGCAAGGAAATAGCAATTTATCGGATTGTACAGGAGGCATTAACGAATGTAGCCAAATATGCAGATGTAGCGGAGGCATATGTCGACGTTGAGGATCAAGATGAAATGATACAAGTGACCATTCGGGATGAGGGCATTGGATTCTCTGGAAAGTCCCAAGGAGAGGGAGTTGGATTGTTCAGTATGGAAGAACGAGCTAGAGGGGTAGGGGGATTTATGAGCATGACCTCTGCTCCAGATGAGGGAACCTCCATCCAGCTGACCATTCCCGTGTAAAAACTGTCCACTAGATCGGTTATCGGTGTATACCAGTTGTATGATCAGAACGATATACACCGATACCGAGATTATGAATAATCAATACATTGTGGGTACATGAAGATAAATACAAAAAAAGAGAGAGCTCTGTCCCCAGACAGGCTCTCTTTATTTATAAGGTGTCACCACTGAGGCAACAAGAATCCGCTATAGCAAAAAGCGGGTGATGGGAATCGAACCCACGCTACCAGCTTGGAAGGCTGGAGTTCTACCATTGAACTACACCCGCAAATCAGTATCGGGATGACACGATTTGAACATGCGACCCCCTGGTCCCAAACCAGGTGCTCTACCAAGCTGAGCTACATCCCGACATTATACTTTTTTTAAGAAATGGCGCGCCCTGAGAGATTCGAACTCCCGGCCTTTTGATTCGTAGTCAAACGCTCTATCCAGCTGAGCTAAGGGCGCATATTTAAATCCATAATGAGCAGTCAAGGCGCCACCCAGATTTGAACTGGGGATGAAGCTTTTGCAGAGCTTTGCCTTACCACTTGGCTATGGCGCCGTATGGATAATGGAGCGGACGACGGGAATCGAACCCGCGACCCTCGCCTTGGCAAGGCGATGCTCTACCGCTGAGCCACGTCCGCAAAATATGGTGCGGTCGAGAGGACTCGAACCTCCACGGGGGTTAGCCCACACGGACCTGAACCGTGCGCGTCTGCCAATTCCGCCACGACCGCAAAATAATTATAAATGGTGAGCCATGAAGGACTCGAACCTTCGACACCCTGATTAAAAGTCAGGTGCTCTACCAACTGAGCTAATGGCTCTTAATGGCTGGGGATATAGGATTTGAACCTATGCATGACGGAGTCAAAGTCCGTTGCCTTACCGCTTGGCTAATCCCCAATAAATTAAGAATAAAGGGCGGCCGATGGGGCTTGAACCCACGAATGCCGGAGTCACAGTCCGGTGCGTTAACCACTTCGCCACGACCGCCATATGATTATGAAAAGACTGGTGGAGGATGATGGATTCGAACCACCGAACCCGTAAGGGAGCAGATTTACAGTCTGATGCGTTTGGCCACTTC
>NZ_JANAVE010000001.1:0-1506970 GCF_024213315.1 Paenibacillus sp. A3M_27_13 | reverse complement strand
TCCCTGATAGCTCAGTTGGTAGAGCACTCGACTGTTAATCGAGTTGTCACAGGTTCGAGTCCTGTTCGGGGAGCCATATGGAGAGGTGTCCGAGTTGGCCGAAGGAGCACGATTGGAAATCGTGTAGGCGCCAAAAGCGTCTCGAGGGTTCGAATCCCTCTCTCTCCGCCATAATTATTTTATTGTATGGCCCGTTGGTCAAGGGGTTAAGACACCTCCCTTTCACGGAGGTAACAGGGGTTCGAATCCCCTACGGGTCATAAGTAGTATGGAGGCTTAGCTCAGCTGGGAGAGCATCTGCCTTACAAGCAGAGGGTCGGGGGTTCGAGCCCCTCAGCCTCCACCATTTATTTAAATAGCAGTCCCTAATATTATCGCGGGGTGGAGCAGTTCGGTAGCTCGTCGGGCTCATAACCCGAAGGTCGCAGGTTCAAATCCTGCCCCCGCAACCAATTAACTTTTGAATGTAAACTGCTATGGAACTGTGGTGTAGAGGCCTAACATGCCTGCCTGTCACGCAGGAGATCGCGGGTTCGAATCCCGTCAGTTCCGCCATTTTTACAAAGTTATATTACCCTGTTGGGAGCCATTAGCTCAGTTGGTAGAGCACCTGACTTTTAATCAGGGTGTCGAAGGTTCGAGTCCTTCATGGCTCACCATTCATGAACTTATATGTCATGGATATAATGATATTGCGGACGTGGCTCAGCGGTAGAGCATCGCCTTGCCAAGGCGAGGGTCGCGGGTTCGATTCCCGTCGTCCGCTCCATATTTGCGCCCTTAGCTCAGCTGGATAGAGCGTTTGACTACGAATCAAAAGGCCGGGAGTTCGAATCTCTCAGGGCGCGCCATTAACTTCATAAGCCGGTGTGGCGGAATTGGCAGACGCGCGCGACTCAAAATCGTGAGGGAAACCGTGGAGGTTCGAGTCCTCTCACCGGCATCTATTTCGGGATGTAGCTCAGCTTGGTAGAGCACCTGGTTTGGGACCAGGGGGTCGCATGTTCAAATCGTGTCATCCCGATTCAAAAGGAAAGTCGCTGGAAGCAGCGGCTTTTTTGTTATATTCATATCTTTTTGTATAAATCAGTAATCGTCAGGTCACACTAACACAAAAAGTGGGACGGAAGGGATTACTGTGAAGCGATTAAGTTGGAAAAAACAGATGAAACGGCGCTGGAAACAGTGGAGAAGAACAGTGTGGGCTTTTAGCATTTTTGGTGCGGCTTGTTTGCTGGCAGGGTTGGGTATTCTGTTTTCGAATTATTTGCAGGCTATGTTGTCACAGCCACTCGCTACTACCGTCATGGCTGAGGAGAGCATGGAGGAGGCTTCACATCTGAGCCCAACTGAAGATCACTCCTCACAGATGCAACTACTGCAAAGTATTCGTGCTTCCGGTATAAGCAGGAAGACCCGTCTATTAACCACCTACGTGTGTGGTACGGAAACACTTTCCTTGGGAACACTAAGTTCACAGCAGCTAGAGACCTTACTGAAGCAACATCCCGATTGGAAGGGGCGACTTAATACCAAAGGAGAGGTGTGGCTGGAGCGCAGGGTGGAAGACTTGTCAGAGTCATGCAAAGAGCGTGGATACATGGGTTTGAGCACTGACGGCCAGCTTACATTGTATGAAGGGCTACCTAAAAGAGAAAAAGTTATCCGCACTTTTTTTCAATTGGATGTGGGTTCCATGGAGACGGCCTTGCCAGAAGGGGTGTATAAACAACTTCAGCAGGGGATCCGTGTACAGGATATAAATGAGTATAACAGTGTAATCTCCACTTTTAGTGACTTTGCCGTGGAGCGAACACAAAGGGTATTAAAGCAGCACTATTGATTACAACTACGGAGACGTTAGGCATTGCCCATGAGGTGAGGCTTGAAGCGTCTCTTTTTATGTTTTTACTCACGTTTAAATTTTTTCCTCTATTAGATACAAAGTTTTGTTATAATGAAAAGAACGACACATATGTTCGCTTTATATGGTATTTGGCCATGATTATATTAAGGATAACGTCTGGCTATTGTTTAGTTAAGCCATGTTTGAGCGATAGGGGAGAGATTTTTTTGCGTTTTTTAGGAATTGATCCGGGCATTGCCATTGTGGGCTTCGGATTTGTAGACAAGATTGGCAGCAAGGTGGTTCCTGTACAGTATGGCTGCATCCAGACGGAGGCCCATACACCGGAAGAAGAAAGGCTGCTTCATGTGTATGAAGACATGTTGCAATTAATAGATAAATATAAGCCTGATGCGGTAGCACTGGAAAAGCTCTTTTTTAATCGCAACGTTACAACCGCTATGTCTGTAAGTCAGGCACGTGGGGTGCTGGTACTAGCTGCAAAACAACGTAATTTGCCTATAGGTGAATACACGCCGATGCAGGTAAAGCAGGCTATTGTAGGGTATGGTAAGGCTGAGAAGAAACAGGTACAAGAAATGGTTAGAATGTTTCTAAAGCTTCAAGTTGTGCCCAAACCGGACGATGTAGCGGATGCTTTGGCGGTGGCTATTTGTCATGCGCATTCTTATGGACTAAATTCAAAATTAAATGAGGTATTGCGAAAATGATAGATTTCTTGCGTGGTTCTGTGGCCCATTTGGAAAATGAATATGTCGTTTTAGATGTGCAGGGTGTAGGGTACCGGGTATTTTGTCCGAATCCTTACGCGTTCGCCAAAACTGAAGGTTCAGTGGTCATTTACATTCACCATCATGTAAGGGAAGATGCTATTTTACTGTTCGGTTTTGCGACTCGTGAGGAGCAGCAGCTGTTCCGTAAACTGATTGATGTATCTGGTATTGGACCGCGTGTTGCGCTTGGTATTTTAGGAGGCGGTACGCCTGCTCATGTGGTAACGGCGATTTATCAGGAGAATATCACATTTCTCACCAAGTTACCGGGGATCGGTAAAAAAACGGCACAACGTATGATTCTGGATTTGAAAGATAAGCTCGACGGTATTGGCTCGTTGGGGATGGCAACCGGATTGTTTGCTGAGCCTGTCGTAGAAGAAGGCGAAGGTTCATATTGGGGCGAGGCCCGTGAGGCGCTCAAGGCGCTGGGTTACACTGATGCTGAGTTGGATAAGGTATGGAGCAGAATGAAGAAAGATGCGAAACCTGATGAATCTGCTGATATTTTGATGAAGCGGGCTTTGCAACTGTTGTTTGCCGGATAGGACGCTGATGTCCGTTAACAAATGTCTGGTGAAAAGAGGAGCGATGGAATATGGATGACCGGATTATTTCCGCCAATTTGATGATGGAAGACCAGACGGCGGAGCTAAGCCTTCGCCCCCGTTATCTAAATGAATATATCGGCCAAAATCAGGTTAAGGAAAATCTGAAAGTATATATTGAAGCGGCCAAAATGCGTAAAGAAGCGTTGGACCATGTACTGTTGTACGGACCGCCGGGGTTGGGTAAAACAACTCTTGCTAACATTATTGCCAATGAGTTGGGGGTTAATCTGCGTACAACTTCAGGTCCTGCAATTGAAAGACCGGGAGATTTGGCAGCATTGCTGACCAATCTTCAAGAGGGTGATGTTTTGTTCATTGATGAGATTCATCGCCTTCATCGTACGGTGGAAGAAGTCATGTATCCTGCAATGGAGGATTTTGCGCTGGACATTATGATTGGTAAAGGCCCGAGTGCACGCTCGGTCCGTCTGGATTTGCCACCCTTTACCCTTATAGGGGCCACTACGCGCGCTGGGCTGCTCTCTGCGCCATTGCGTGATCGGTTTGGTGTTATTAGTCGATTAGAGTTTTATACGACAGACGAGCTGGCTTACATCGTGTCCAGGAACGCGGATATTATGGAGATTGAAATTGTCGGGGATGCGGCAGAGGAAATCGCATTGCGTTCACGGGGGACACCGCGTATTGCCAACCGACTGTTAAAAAGGGTGCGTGATTTTGCCCAGGTTGCTGGAGACGGTATTATTCATTCTGAGTTAGCTGCAGAGGCGCTAAAGAGGCTTCAAATAGATCCACTCGGACTTGATGAAATTGATCATAAAATGCTTAAGGCCATGATTCATTCATTCAGGGGCGGGCCTGTAGGATTGGACACAATTGCTGCGACCATTGGGGAGGAGAGCCAGACAATTGAGGATGTGTACGAGCCCTATTTGTTACAAATTGGCCTTTTACAAAGAACACCTCGGGGACGAACAGTGACTCCGGCGGCATATGGCCACCTTGGAATTCCAATGCCAACGGATCCACGGTGATTAGGAAACATGAAGCACTTTTAAAAAAATCATTGCATGGTTACACGCAAGTATGGTGAATACGATATCGGCTGACGGATGATTGAGGGAAGTGAGAATGTAAGTGAGATTCGAGCGGGTTCATATTTTGGTTTATTCCGCCGATGTATTTAAAGGGACAGACAAGGGTCGAGATCCCGATAAATTACGCAATATAAGTGCTAGACAGCTAGATTGGGGGAGCCAGAAATGAGTGGAGAAGCATTTAACCGAAAAAGTATTTTCGGTGCATGGATGGGCCGGGCCAAACGAGCAGCAGCGATTATGGTATTAGCTACAGTGTGCATACCTTGGTCTTCGGGCGTTCACGCTGCTGCCGCCCAAGAGGATATTCGTGTAGTGATTTTTGCGGATCTAGGTAGCAAATATAAAGCGACAGTTCCCGCTGTAACCTTGAAATCATCAGGAGGTCTGAGTGTTGGACAGAACAGTGGAGGCAGTTTTCAAACTTGGATGGGACTGCCAGACAGTACGGTTCGTTTTAGTGTAGACAGCTATCGGGTGAAGGTACTTGAAGGAAATGAAGCAGCGGCGATAAAAGCGGCCCAAGCCCTGCAAAAGACTAATGATAAACCTACGGTTTTTATCGGTTCAAAAAATGGTAGCTCTGTGTATCAAGTGTACGCGGGAATATATGCTAGTGAACAGTCTGCGCAGGCTGCTGTACAGCGGATTTCCTCCGCAACCGGAGCGCAGCCCGAGGTTAAGGGAAACAAGCATTGGTCCACAGGAAGCTACGGAAGCGAGCAGGAAGCTAATCTCGTTCGAACGACAATTGCTGCGGCGGGCTTTGATGCTTTTACTGTGATTCAATCAAGAGGCCAGTATGCTGTATGGGTTGGAGAAGAAAGTAATGACAGCAAGCTGTCGGCTTTGAAAACAGAACTGGAGAGCAAGCAGCCGAGACTCACGCTGTCTAAAGTTAATGCTACTCAAACCGGCCTCATTATAAGACAGGAAGCAGGAGTTACGACTGGCTCGCAGGTGATGTCTCATTACATGCTAAGTGGTTCTGATAATAGCAAGGTAATTGTTAACGGCGGTAATAATGGAATACAAGTGGTCGAAAGATCCCAGCGTACATATCGCGGCGAGATGGAGATCGGCATGACGTCAGGCCAGCTGGCGCTTGTGAACGAAGTTCCTTTGGAGCAGTATTTGTATTCTGTGGTAGGAGCGGAGGTCTATTCCTCATGGCCAGATGAAGCGCTCAAGGCTCAAGCGGTAGCGGCTCGTAGCTACGCGCTTGCCCAAGGCAATCGGTTTCAGATCGGCAATGTAGTAGATGGCACGTTAAGCCAGGCTTACAACGGTAAGAGCTCGGAACATGCCAATGTCAATGAGGCTGTAGATGCAACAGCTGGTGAAGTCATTAAAAGTGGCGGCAAAGTGGTCGAAGCTGTATTCTCATCTAATGCGGGCGGTGTGACAGCAGATGCTTCCGAGGTGTGGAACAGTGGTGGCGAAGCCTTTGCCAGCGTAGACAGCTCGGGGGATACCTCGGCACAAAAAGGAGCACAGGAATGGTATCATGTACTTCTCTCCAGTGGCAAAACAGGTTATATTCGTGAGGATAATGCTAAGGAACTGGAGGGTGTCACAGAAGCGGGGTTAGACAAAATCACCGTCACTGCGGAAAATACAAATGTGCGTCCTATTCCCCAAATCCAATCGACAGTTACACCAATAGCCAAGGCGCAGCCGGGCGAAGAGATAATTGTATTAGAAAAGGTGCCTCAGTCCGGAGACTATGCATGGGTGCGGGGGCCCTTTACGTCAGCTCAGCTTGCTAAATCCCTGCAAGGGAAAGTCACGGGCACAGTGCCTTCCTCTATTAATCACCTTGATGTCACCAAACGTGGTCCATCAGGGCGAGTGTTGGAGGTTGAAGCGGACGGATCCCCTTTGAAAGTGAAATATCCAGATATGTTTCGCTCAGCGATGGGCGGACTCCCAAGCACACTGTTTGATATTGCGAGTACCGGAAGTTATACTGTATTAGGCGCTGATGGGGCTACTTCTCATGTAAGTGGTACACAAGGCACTCAAATCCTGTCCGCATCTGGCAGTAGTACTTCAAGTGGTAACGGGGTGATCGTCATGAATGAAGATCGTCATGCACGGGTCATTGACAAAACACAAAGCTTTATTTTTACAGGTAAAGGAAATGGTCATGGTTTGGGCTTATCCCAATGGGGTGCCAACGGTTTGGCCGAGCAGGGGTATGATTACAAGAAAATTTTGCAACACTATTACAAAAATGTGGATATAGTTAAGGACTGACCAATATATGAATGTAAACGACTACGATTTTGAACTGCCTGAAACATTAATTGCACAGACACCTTTGCTTGATCGGAGTGCTTCCAGATTACTGACGTTAAACAAAAATAATGGTGAAGTGGGTCATCATACGTTTTCGGATATTGTGCAGTATCTTCAACCAGGGGATACGCTGGTGTTAAACGATACGAGAGTGATTCCTGCACGCTTGTTTGGCATCAAGGAAGACACGGGAGCTAAGGCTGAGGTTTTGCTGCTTAAGCAACTGCAAGGGGATCGATGGGAAGCACTGGTGAAACCCGGTAAAAAGCTGAAAAAGGGTGCTGTTATCGTTTTCGGTGATGAGCTGAAAGCAGTAATTGAGGAAGAAGGAGATATGGGCGGAAGGGTACTTTCATTTTCATATGACGGTATTTTCCAGGAGATCTTGGACCGTCTGGGGCAGATGCCGCTTCCGCCGTATATCAAGGAACAACTGGATGACCGCGAGCGTTATCAGACAGTTTATGCTCGGCATGAAGGTTCTGCTGCGGCTCCAACGGCAGGGCTGCACTTTACAGAAGAATTGCTGGACCAGATTAAAAAGAAGGGCGTTACCGTTGCCTTTATCACACTTCATGTTGGCTTAGGGACGTTCAGACCGATGTCTGTGGATACGATTGAAGAACATGTGATGCATGAAGAATACTATTCATTGTCACAGGAAACAGCGGATGTACTCAATGAAACCAAGGCGCGCGGCGGAAGAGTCGTGGCGGTGGGGACGACCAGTTGCCGAACGCTGGAAACGGTGGGCAATAAATTCCTAGATGGAGTATTAGAGGCCAGTAGTGGCTGGACACAGATTTTTATTTATCCAGGCTATGAATTCCGTGTGGTGGATGCGATGATTACGAATTTTCATTTGCCTAAATCCACCTTGGTTATGCTGGTCAGCGCACTGGCGGGCAGGGAGAATATTATGCATGCTTACCAGGAGGCGATTGACCGACAATATCGGTTTTTCAGCTTCGGGGACGCAATGTTCATTTATTAATTAAGGATGGTAGAGAAAATATGGCACCAGCAATAAGATACGAACATATTAAAACCTGCAAGCAATCGGGAGCCCGTCTTGGGCGTGTACACACACCTCATGGAGTTATTGAGACACCAACCTTTATGCCTGTGGGAACTCAAGCTACTGTTAAAACGATGAGTCCTGAGGAACTGAAAGCGATGGATGCTCAAATTATTTTGAGTAACACGTACCATTTGTTTCTTCGTCCTGGCCACGATATTATTCGTGAAGCAGGTGGACTGCACAAGTTTATGAATTGGGATCGCCCTATTTTAACGGACAGCGGTGGATTCCAGGTGTTTTCCTTAAGTGAAATGCGCAAGATTTCAGAGGAGGGTGTTCATTTTCGCTCTCATTTAAATGGAGATAAGAAGTTTCTTTCGCCTGAAGTGGCGATGGAAATACAAAACTCGCTTGGCTCAGATATTATGATGGCCTTCGATGAATGCCCGCCATTTCCGGCTGAATATGAGTATGTGAAAAAGTCACTGGAACGTACCAGCCGTTGGGCTGAGCGTTGTTTGGAGGCACACGCGCGTCCTCATGATCAAGGGCTGTTTGCCATTGTTCAAGGAGGCATGCATGAAGATCTGCGTAAGCAAAGCGCTGCGGATTTGACTTCCATGGATTTCCCGGGGTATGCTATTGGTGGACTGAGCGTAGGTGAACCGAAGCATTTGATGTATGAAGTGCTAGATTACACGCTGCCTCTGCTTCCCACCAACAAGCCAAGATATTTGATGGGTGTAGGTTCTCCAGATGCCTTGATTGAAGGCGCTATCCGTGGTGTGGATATGTTTGATTGTGTACTTCCAACGCGAATTGCTCGCAACGGGACAACGATGACCAGCCAAGGTCGTCTTGTCGTTCGCAATGCCCAATATGCAAGTGATTTTGGCCCGCTCGATCCCGCTTGTGATTGTTATACCTGTCGCAATTATTCACGTGCTTACTTGCGGCATTTGATTAAAGCGGATGAAACCTTCGGGCTCCGACTGACAACGTATCATAACTTGCATTTCTTAATACAATTGATGCGTAATGTCAGACAAGCGATTATGGATGACAGGCTGCTTGATTTCCGAGATGAATTTTTTGAGCAGTACGGTCTTCATGATAATGATAAAGGCTTTTAAGTTTTAGGGAGAGTATACGAAAGGGGGATTTAACATGTTTCATTTTGCTACAGCCGCTACTGCACCCGGTGGAACTGGCGGACTTTTTCAAATGATCTGGCCACTGGCTCTGATGTTTGTAATCTTCTATTTCTTGCTGATTCGCCCGAATCAGAAAAAACAAAAGCAGCGTCAAACGATGCTTCAAGCTTTGAAAAAGGGAGATAAAGTAATTACGATCGGAGGTCTTCACGGTACAATTGTGGAGATTACGGATGATGTAGTAGTTTTGCGTGTGAATGATGTCACGAAGCTGACCTTTGACCGCAGTGCAATTAGTAATGCGATTGCAAAAGACACGGCATCTGAGGAAGTTGTTTCCAAATCTTAGAATACTTCTGACCGTTATGCAAAAACCGAGCCTTTGAGGAGGCTCGGTTTTTTTGTGTTGTTTTATTACATGGATACAAACATTTTGATTACTTGCTGAGATTAATGCCAAACATCCCACCACCTGCACCTATGACAAACGCGAAAGCTAAGTGTAACAGGTCCTTGCCGTTCATGCCCGCATCCAATGCCAGAAAACCGACCAGCAAAACGATTAGTCCATACAGGATGCCTGTAATACCGCCTTGATACCAGCCTTTGTTTGTGGATCTTTTACCGGCGACGAAGCCGCCAGATAGCATGGCGAATGCGTGGACGATATACGTATACAATGATAAGTCCTGTTCCTGCATCTGTGTCAGCCACAAGAGTAGTGAAAGAATCAATGCGCCAAGCAGCATCCATGCAAAAGCATAAAATAAGCCGGATAAAATGGGATGGGCCAGACGAAACGAACACCAGCGGCGAATGAGCTCCATGGATAATTCCTCCTGTACCAAGGTTTGAACTATTATCATTCTATGGCCAAGCCTCCCTGCTTAGTACCAAGTCGCAAGCAGTCTTTCTCTTTATTTCAATAATTTAGCCTTTTGTTTTTTGTATGAGCCAAGTGAGGAACGGTCAGAATACGTGTACAATGAACGACTAATGTCTTATTGCAAGTACAGGGGAGGAGGCGAACATATTGAGTCACGATATTTTTGCTCATATTTTTCGGACGCTGCTCATGTATTTTATTGTATATCTGGTGATGCGCTTGATGGGTAAAAGGGAGATCGGCAAATTGTCTGTTTTCGATCTCGTCATATCGATTATGATTGCAGAAATTGCTGTATTCAGCCTGGAGGATATAAAACGTCCACTTTATGAAGGGCTGATTCCTTTAGGAGTGCTGTTAATTTTGCAAATCGGGATTTCATTTTTTAGTCTGAAAAGTCGGCGACTGCGCTTACTATTTGATGGTAGGCCCAGTGTATTGTACTCCAATGGACAATTAAACAAGGACGAAATGGTGAAACAACGTTACAATTTAGATGACTTGCTGTTACAACTTCGTGAACAAAATATAGAAAGTCTGGACGAAGTCGAATATGTTATTTTGGAAACGACAGGTAAGCTAACGGTTATAGGTAAGGATGATAACGATGGAGTGGAACACGGAAAAATGAAGCAAGAATTAAACGGAACAGATTTGATAAACAAAGAGCAACAGGTGAATAAGGTCCATCCTTCTCCACAAATTGGTGGAAAGTTTAGATATGAGGGACTGCCTATTCCATTAATCATGGATGGCAAGGTGCTGGATCGAAATTTGGAACGGATGGATATGAACCGTTTTTGGCTTAAAAATCAGATTCAAGCAAAGGGACACAAAGATTTTAAGGATGTTTTTTTATGCTCGGTTAACCATAGAGGTGATGTGTATATTACACCACCGACCTATGGAAAATCTTCGGATTAGATTTCCTATGCTTTAAACCATCTTCTCAGGATTGGAATGCGTGTAAGGTTGTCCCAATCAATCATTTTGATCAAGGTCATTAGGAAAAGGTACAGTATAATTCCCAAACCTGCGGCAAAAATAAACTGAAGCCACATTTGGTTGAACATCGTTAGATGTCTGTAGGTATATAATACTGCTGCTGCCATGATGATCATACCTATCCCGGTCTTCCAGAAATCGAGCAAACGTACGCGGAAGCGAAGCAGTCTGCTGACACTGAAGCCATGAAGGAGTGTAACAATGGCACTGTTAATACAAATGGCGATGACAGCTCCGTAGATACCGTACTGAGGTTGGGAAGCAAGCCAGACGATTAGCGCAATTTTGATAACGGCTCCGATAAAGGTATTTAATAACGCACTTCCAGGACGGTCTAATGCCTGAAGTGCTGCCTGAAGCGGAGCCTGAATGTACATAAAAAGAGCAAAAGGTGCCATGAGCTTAAGCATGCCTGCAATATCGCCATTATTATAGAGTAGCAGACACAGAGGTTCTGCCAAAACATACATGATTACGGCAAAGGGGGCTCCTGCAACCAAAGCGAGCCGAAGCGATTGATGTAGACGTTTGTGAATGGCTGTAATATGCCCCTTGGCTGCTGCTTCGGATAACGAAGGAACGAGTGAAACTGCTAGCGAACTGGTAAGAACCCCAGGTAGTAATAATACAGGAATGACCATGCCCTGCATGGCTCCATATTGTGCGGTTGCCACGCCAGTTGCAATGCCTGCTACGGCGAGGCTACGCATGCACAAGATAGATTCGAGCAAATAGGATAAGGAACCAACAAGCCTTCCAGCAGTAACAGGAACGGATATAGACATAAGACGTGACAAAACGGATGATTGCTCGGGTTGAACCTCAGAGGAGGGGATAGGCGACTTCGGCTGAAGGATGCGATCTTTTCGATGGTTACACACGTATTGCCATAGCAGCACAATCATGCCAATGAATTCGCCCGCCAGAGCACCGAGCATGGCACCTGCAGCAGCGTAGGCTACCCCATGAGGAAGTAACAAGTAAGCAAACCAAATGACACAAAAAATGCGCATAACGGTCTCCGCAATGGAGGAGGTGGCAGAAGGAATCATATTTTGCTTTCCCTGAAAATAGCCCCTATAAGCTGAGGAAACAGCTACAATGACTATCATTGGGCTCATGCTCACGAATGTATAATACACGCGGCTGTCGGTCAGGAGATGGCTTGTGATCCAAGGCGCGAACACAAGACAGAGCACCATGGCGATCAGACTGAGTGTAATGGTGAAGCGCAGGCTGGTGTGCAAAATACGCCGCGACATTTCGGGCTGTCCCGCCGTTTCGGCTTCGGCTACTAGCTTGGCTACCGCAAGAGGGATTCCCCCTGTAATAAGCGTCACCAGAACGATAAAAAAGGGATACCCCTGTTGGTACAAGCCAACTCCTTCGGGGCCGATGATACGCGGGAGTGCGATTCGGGGAATAAAACCTAGTATCCGGTTGATAATTCCTGCTGCCAATAAAATAATTGCTCCATGGATGAATGTCTGCTTTTTCAATCGCAACTCCCTCTTCCCCAAAATGTAATTCTGCGTCTATACATTACTTTAGAAGATATGCTGGACCTGTCCATCTTCATGACAAGCTTTTCCGTTCAGAAACAAAGTGATTTAGACAACAAGAGGGAGAGTGGTGAATTCTGCTATTGACGAGCGAAATGAATGCATATATTGTTGATTTAAGGCTATTTTCAACGAAAAGAAGGGTTTTCCAGGATCAGGACAGAAATGTTCTACAAAGCAGTCAATAACCCCGCTAATTGCTGATCTGCGGAACCGGTAGTCGCTGGGAGGAGGAACGGCCATCGTGGGTATGGAAGAGCTGGATGAGCAGGATTGGGATGACGCAATTGAGATGCTCTGTCAAAGTAAGGCGGACGAGTTGATTCTCGTAGGCTATGAGCATGTCACAAGTAAGGACGTGTGGAATTGCGTCAGCCATAAATATGAAAAGGAGGGTATCCCTCCGCTGCACAAGCTCGTTAACGATATACTTTCCCTTAAAGCGACGAGCTTTATGAACTATTTGACTATGTCCGCATTACGGGGCTCCACTTTCGAATAGAAGGGGGTCTTTTTTTGCGTTCAAATTGACTGCTTTTTGAGGGGTAGCTATAATAGGAATATTGAGAATGAAAGGGGAACATGGGACGGAATGAAGAGAATTCTAAGTTTCATCGTGGTCGTGCTCATAACTACTGGTGTTATGATCGGGACAAGCCCGGGCCTACTGAACAGTTTAAAATTAGGCCTCGATTTAAAGGGAGGCTTTGAGATTTTATATGAAGCCCAGCCTTTGGAAGCCGGGCAGAGTGTAACCAGACAGTCTCTTATACAAACAGCTCAAAGTCTGGAGAGACGGATTAATGCGCTCGGTACGACTGAGCCGGAAGTAACAACAGAGGGAAGCAACCGAATTCGCGTGCGGCTTGCTGGTGTCACTAATGAGGCAGAAGTCCGCTCCATGCTGAAAAAGCCTGCAGAATTAACGTTCCGTAGTGCAACGGCAGCAGATGCTAAAAAGCCAGGCCAATACAGCAAAATTGAGCTCCGCGGTAATGATTTTGTGGAGAATGGCGCTGTTGTAGGCTATGACCAGCTGAATCAACCTGAGATTAGTATCAAAGTGAAGGACAAAGCTAAATTTGCAGAAATCACAAAGCGACTTCTGAATAAAGAATTAGCTATTTTCCTGGATCAGGAATTGCTGTCTGCACCTACAGTACGTGGGGAATTAACGGACGGTAGCGCGTCAATCACAGGTAGCTACACTCGTGATGAAGCGAATAAACTGGCGGATACGATTAATCTGGGTGCCCTTCCGCTCAAACTGACGGAAAAATATTCTCAGAGTGTAGGTGCTACGCTGGGTCAATTGTCACTGGATCAGACGATTCGTGCTGGGTTGATCGGCTCAATCATTATTCTGGTATTTATGATTGCGATGTTCCGTATACCAGGATTAGTGGCCAGTTTTTGTCTCATCGTTCATACTTGGCTGGTGCTTGCGATCTTCTACTTGGGTGGATTCGTGCTCACGCTCCCAGGTATCGCCGCCTTCGTGCTCGGGATCGGGATGGCAGTCGATGCCAATATTATTACGTATGAACGGATTAAAGAAGAAATCAAGACGGGCAAAACGATTCGTTCTTCCGTTATCGCAGGTAGTAAGGCTTCGTTCCGTACCGTTATGGATGCCAATATTACGACAATTATAGCGGCAGCGGTTATGTTTGGTCTCGGAACAGGCTCCGTTAGAGGTTTCGCTCTGGTGCTTATCGTTGATATTGTCACCAGTATCTTGACGAATATCTTCTTCTCCCGCTTCTTGCTCAATCTGCTGGTTAAAGCGGATGCTGTGAAGAAGCCCAAGTATTTTGGTGTGAAGGAGAGTGATATTAGTGCGCTTTAATTGGGACTATAAATATATCAAGATGAGCAAGTGGTTTTACACGTTCTCGATTATTATCACACTGCTTGGTATTCTGAGCTTGTCGATATTCGGCTTGAATTACGGGGTAGACTTTCGTTCTGGTTCCAATGTGGATGTCAATTTGACTAAAGTCGTTACACAGGAACAGATTCAAACTTTGCTGGACAAGCAGAAGATCGGTAAAGAGGTGGATTATACACCGGGGAAAGAGCGTTTCGGCATTCGCTTCTCACAGGTTTTGACGGATCAGCAAGTGAATGACTTTAAGACTTCCTTTAATAAAGAGCTTGATCCAAAGGCTTCCTTTGAGGTCAATACAGTAGATACGGAAATGGCACAAGAACTGGAGCGGAATGCAATATGGGCGATTTTGCTAGCATGTGTAGCCATCGCGGTCTATATTTCGATCCGGTTTGAATGGCGGTTTGCCATTGCAGCCATCGTTTCGTTGTTGCATGATGCCTTCCTCGTTATCAGTATTTTCTCGATTTTCCGGCTTGAGGTGGATTTGACCTTTATTACGGCAATTCTGACGATTGTTGGTTTCTCCATTAATGACACCGTCGTTATTTTTGACCGTATTCGGGAAAATCTACGATTTGCGAAGAAGAAGTCCAGAGACGACTTAGAACAGGTAGTTGATCACAGTATTGCGCAGACAATGACTCGTTCACTTGCAACCGTGTTTACGGTGTTTATTGCCTCCGTATGTTTGTTCATATTTGGCGGCGAATCGATCCGTATGTTCTCACTTGCAATGGTCATTGGTTTGTTGTTT
This sequence comes from Paenibacillus sp. A3M_27_13, assembly GCF_024213315.1. NCBI lineage: Bacteria > Bacillati > Bacillota > Bacilli > Caryophanales > Paenibacillaceae > Paenibacillus > Paenibacillus sp. A3M_27_13. The sequence continues at coordinate 1,492,084 of NZ_JANAVE010000001.1, read as the reverse complement.
GGTGCTTATTCCTCCATTTTCATTGCCAGCCCGCTGTGGGTGGCATTGAAAGGAAAACAAAAATCCCCGACAGCTGGCGGGGGCGCGGTCAAAACTGCAAAGTCTTAAGTTACGCAAATACCAGTAGTATAAATTAAAGAGAAAGCCGCGTCTGCCTGGGCGCGGTTTTCTAAGGTTTTGAGATTTACCTTGAGTAAGGCACAGTAGTGGCACTTAAATGTGAATGGTTTTTGGTTTTGAGAAATTCGGTTATTTTAGAATGAGCTTTATTGGGAAAGGGTTAGTTCAGGATTGAGGGGGAAACGTTGTGAATAGCGAACGCAGCCGATCATTGGAAACTGCGGCGTTGAGCGGGATTGTAGGTAATCTCGCGCTGGCTGTTCTAAAGGGAACCGTCGGTTATGCTGCAAACAGCAAGGCGTTATTGGGGGATGCACTGCACACGGCTGCGGATAGTGCTTCCCGTTTGCAGGAGCTTCTGTTTTCCAAGGGTGCTACAGGGCACGGAATGCTGGCACGGTTGCGGAACGGTGAAAAGGTTCGGACGGTCATATCTGTGGTGCTGGCTATTTTAGTGCTGATGAGCGGTCTTCAGCTAGCTATCTCGGCGGTTCGTTCATTAAGCAGTTCGGAACCGCAGGCTCCCGGTCTGTATGCATTAATTACCGTATTTATTGCGTTGGTGTTGAGAGAAGCGCTATTTCAGTTTCAATATCGCTACTCGATTAAACATGGTCATAAAGCGGAAGCAGATCGGTACGCTAACCATGAACGTTACTCGCTGTATGCATCGTTGATTGCATTGATCGGCATGATTGGTGCAATGACTGGCGAAGCAATGGAATGGCCTGCATTATTATATCTTGATCCAACCGCAGCTTTGCTGGTAGCCTGTCTGGTGCTGCGTAAAGGATATTTGATGGTAATGAATACCGCTTACCAGGTTCCTGCACAGCCCTTGCAGGAGGAAGACTCCCGACGCTTTATGGAGACGATTCAACGGGTGTATGGTATTGTAACGGTTGAACACTTACATGCCCAGGAAACAGGCCATTTCATAACAGTGGATGTAACGATAAGTGTGAACCCGCGGATTACGGTACAGGAAGCGCAGGAAATTGCCGATCGAGCAAAAAATTTACTGTTAGCCCGTTTTCCACAGGTGACCCATGTACAAATGCAGTTCATTTCTTATCAAGCCGGATATCCTTACAAATCCAATCATGAACTGCCAGATAATGATGTGTCGTCGTTGCTTCAATAGGGCAGACGACTATGAAAGAAAGGTGAATAGGATTGCTTCATTCGCAGTACAGATGGAAGACCCCAGAGGCTAACCTGGAAGCGGCTCAGCTGTTGACAGAAGAACTGGGGATTTCACCATTGTTGTCCCGGCTTTTAGTGAACCGGGGCGTCACTACCGCCGGGGAAGCAAACCGCTTTTTGTACGGAAGTGTGGACGATGTACACGACCCTTTTCTGCTTCTTGGTATGAAAGAAGCCGTGCCGAGAATTCGCCAGGCTCTGGAACGTGGCGAGCATATATTAATCTATGGCGATTATGATGCGGACGGCGTATCCAGTACATCATTGATGATTCAGCTCATGCGTTTTCTGAAGGCTTCTTATGATATTTATATTCCCCATCGTTCTAATGAGGGATATGGTCTGCATAATCATGCCCTTGATTGGGCTCATCAGCAGGGAGTTACGCTGGTCATTACGGTAGATACGGGAATTAGTGCAGTAGAGCAAATTATTTATGCAACTTCCTTGGGGATAGATGTTATTGTGACGGATCATCATGAGCCGCCTGCTGTACTTCCCGAGGCATATACTTTGATTAATCCGAAGCTACCCGGTTGCCCATACCCATTTAAAGGTCTTGCAGGTGTTGGTGTTGCCCTGAAGCTCGCCCAGGCGCTGTTGGGTGAGGTGCCGGAGGAATGGTTTGAAATCGCCGCTATCGGCACGGTAGCCGATCTGATGCCACTACATGGTGAAAATCGGACGATGGTACGCAGAGGGATTCAATCCATGAGAAACTCTGCATTTCTGGGTATTCGTGCGTTGCTCCATGTAGCGGGCGTGGATATATCTACAGTGACTTCAGTCAACATCGCATTTGCATTGGCTCCGCGGATTAATGCCAGCGGGCGCTTGGATCATGCGGGACGAGCAGTTTCTCTGCTGACGACAGAAAAAGAGGAAGAAGCAGATCAACTTGCGCATGCGCTGGACCTGCTCAATCGTGAGCGTCAACAGGTGGTCGAACGTATTGTGGAGCAAGCCGAGCAACAATTGGCATCCAAACTGAATGGAGGCAAGCTTCCGTCAGTTATTGTGTTAGCTGGTGAAGGCTGGAATGTCGGCGTTGTCGGAATTGTGGCATCCAAGCTATTGGATCGTTATTATCGACCGACCATTATTCTTGGTATAGATGCTGAGACAGGCATGTGCAAAGGTTCTGCCCGTTCTATTCCTGCATTGGATATTTACAGTGCTCTTACGGACAGCCATGAGCTTATGGAGCATTTTGGGGGTCATCCTTCGGCTGCGGGTATGACGCTGTCCCGTGACAATCTGGAATTGTTTGAAGAGCAGCTGAACCGCTATGCGGGTTCCATTCTGACACCAGAAGATCTCATTCCTGTAGCTGAAGCTGATATGGTCTGTCGTTTGGACGAGGTATCTTTGCAAGTGGTTGAAGAACTGGAGTTGCTTCAGCCTTTTGGTATGGGGAATCCTTCTCCACGATTCGTATTACAGGGACTGCAATTGCGTGAAGCTCGTAAAATGGGACGTGAGAAAAATCATGTGAAGCTCTTGCTGGAGCAGAACGGTTTATCGCTGGACGCGATTGCCTTCCGTCGTGGCGATTTGGCTGATTTTTTACAGCAACAAACGGAGATAGATCTGCTGGGTGAATTGTCAATTAACGAATGGAACGGTAAAAGGTCTCTCCAGCTAATGATGCAGGACATTCGAGTGCAGGAGCCGCAAATTTTTGATTATCGTGGAGTGTCGGACCCTTTTGCCGAATTAGAGCGGGGACTCAAGATCTTTCATCCACGCATAGAGGAAAGGAAGAAAGACGTTGCGGTGTTGATCCACCCGTCATCTAGGCTTCGTCCCTCGGGCTCCGTGGATGCTGAATCCTTATGGTTGTACGATAAAGATGGCAGCGTTATTCCCAGTGATGGTCAAAGAGATGCACAGCACTCTGTAAAGTCGCTGTTCGTACTAGAGCCGCCGGATACACCGGATCAGTTTCAGGCATTATGGTCTACCTTTGAGAATGTAGAGAACGTATTTCTCCTTCATTCGGTCAGTGAGCGTGGCGGTCGACTCGTAAGCCCCGACAGAGAGCTGTTCAAGCGTATTTACGTTGTGCTTTCCCGAATGGGGACACAGCCTATTGATGAAAAAGCAATGCTGCCTGCTCTTAGCCGACAGTGCTCCTGTTCAGTACGCATGTTATCCAAAGTGTTGGACATCTTCGAAGAACTTGAGTTTATGACGCGTACAGATGGTCAATTCTGTTTTGTATCCAATCCGCCTAAGCGGGATTTAACAGCTTCTCCACGATATCAGGAATTGTATAATATGGCTGAGATGGAGAAGTACTTGTTGGATGCGGACACTACCCAGATGACGAGCTGGATTATGTCGCTTATGAAGGGTGCGTCTTGAGATACTATTTCGCAATTTATGTTGTAAAATGTATATACTAATTTGAAGTTTACAGTAGGAGGAACTAAGTTGGACTACAAAGAATATATTCGGGTGATTTCCGATTTTCCACAACCAGGGATTAGTTTTAAGGACATTACGACCCTGATGAAAAATGGTGAACTGTATCGCAAGGCTATCAACGATATGAAGGAACTGGTATCGGATTTGAAAATTGATTTGATTGCAGGGCCAGAAGCACGTGGGTTCGTTGTTGGTGCTCCTTTGGCTTATGCGCTTGGTGTTGGTTTTATTCCCATCCGTAAAAGTGGCAAGCTCCCTGGGGAAACCATTGAGGAAGCATACGGTTTGGAGTACGGTAAAGATACGCTGGCGATGCATAAGGATGCTATAGAGCCAGGCCAAAATGTTTTGATTGCTGATGACCTGCTTGCTACAGGTGGAACTATTGCTACATCCGTGAACTTGGTACGCCAGCTTGGTGGTAATGTGGCAGGGGCTGCTTTTCTTATCGAGCTGTCTGACTTAAACGGTCGGGCGAAACTGCCTGATGTAGATGTATTCACCCTGATTACGTATTAAGTATTTCGAAACCCGGGTTTCCCGGGAAATAATTATGTGCGGATCGCCTAAATAGTCCGATGGAACATCTCTTTATCTAAAGAGTTGCTCCATCGGACTATTTTGTTTCTTTGTTGGAAAATAGGTATGAAAAAATTTCGTAAATGTCTATGAACAATAAAAAAAGGAGCAGAGGTGGTCATAAGGAGCATAGTGGTCATACTGATTTCAATCAGTTTTTGTTTTGTTTTTTGCTAAGCAGAAGCTAGATACGGAAATAAGTCAAAAATGCTGCTCGTTGCTTATCTAGGGTTAAAGCAGTTATTGCAACTGACTTGGATGGGGTGCTCTGAAGATGGATGAAGGAGTATCTATTTTAAAAAGGCCGTGCATAAAAAAACGCCGCTCCATGAGATATGGATCTTTACACGCTTGTCTATACATTCTGAGCGTGTTGACCCATAACTAACATGGAGCGGCGTTTCAAAGTTTAAAAACAGATATCAATCTGGTATTTTCTCGGTTAAAGGTTCCTGCGATTTATCGTTGGACCAGCCGAGCACGTCAATCAGCTTGAAGAACAAGCTGAGGATGATGCCGATGATTGTAGCCAATGCCATACCTTTCAAGGTTACAGCACCCCAAGTGAGCGTAGTACCACTGATTCCGACAACAAGCACGATGGTCGCAAGCAGCATGTTGGTTGGCTTGGCGAAATCCACCTTTTGCTCAACGAAGATTCTTAGACCGGAGGCAGCGATGACACCGAATAATAGTAAGGATACGCCGCCCATAACTGGAGCTGGAATATTAGAAACAATCGCTGAGAACGTGCCTGAGAAGGACAGCAAGATGGCAATGACAGCCGCTCCGCCAATGACCCATACAGAGTACACTTTAGTTAATGCCATGACACCAATATTTTCACCATAAGTCGTATTAGGTGTAGAACCGACAAAACCGGAAATGACGGTGGAAATACCGTTACCCAGCAGTGAGCGATGGAGACCAGGATCTTTGGACAACTCGCGCCCGACAATGTTGCTAGTCACAAGTAAGTGACCAATATGCTCTACGATGACAACCAGAGCAACAGGAAGAATCGTCAGCATAGCAGAGGTATTAAAAACTGGAGTGGTAATTGCAGGATGTCCGAAAAAAGGAGCGTCTGCAATGGCCTGTGTATTGACCATGCCCATAAAATAAGCAAGCACATAGCCCACTACGATACCGATCAGAATATGAATGATTTTGGCAAACCCGCGAAACAACACCGCACCGAGAACAGTGACCCCGAGTGTAACGAGCGAAAGAGTAATCGTTTTGGGATCTGGAGACCAGGCTTTAGTAGGATCGGCATTGATAATGCCTGCCATGCCTGCTGCAACCGGAACCAGTTCCAGACCGATTAAGGCTACGATGGAGCCCATAACAGCTGGAGGAAAAACGACGTCCAGCCAACGGGTTCCGGCATATTTAATTACCAGTGCGACGAGGCAGAAAATAATACCTGTAACGATGAAAGCACCGAGGGCCATAGCATAGCCGTTGCCGCCGGGATTGTTTTTAAGCACAAGACTGACGGGAGCGATAAAAGCGAAGCTAGAGCCGAGATAGGCGGGAATTTTGCCGCGGCAGATCCATATGTACAACAATGTGCCAATACCGTTCATTAGCAAAATCATGCCGGGATCGACGCCGAAAATATTCGGCACCAGCACAGTGCTGCCAAACATGGCAAACAAATGCTGTACGCTGAGCAGGAACCCGGGTCCTGCCGGTAGCTTTTCATTAACTTGAATTTCGCGTTGCAACGCAGTTCACTCCTTAGTTCTTTCAATTATTCTTATATACATTAATTACTTTTCGTAATTTTTTCAATATAATTCGTTTCATTTCGTCAACAATCCTCATTTTACTTATCCATGTGTGACAGAATAATGCGACAATGCCAAACCTGTAATAGTTGACGTGCGACGTGCTAACCGTCATAATTGTAGGAAATCACTTTTAAAAGGGAACCTTTGCGCGACATTGATCGGCGGGTTCCATTTTGCATAGAAAGGACACGGAATAGAGCAGAATGGGGATAGAGCAATTACTTAAAAAGGCCGGGGCCTATACCAGAGAAGCAGATCTTATCCGCATCAGGGACGCCTATGATTTTGCCGAGCAGGCCCATTCCGGCCAGACTCGTAAGTCCGGTGAACCTTATATTCTGCATCCGCTTGCGGTTGCTGATATCGTCGTTAATATGCAGATGGATACCATCTCCATTATCGCCGCTCTTTTACATGACGTTGTGGAGGATACGACGGTGTCTTTGGCGCAGATTCGCGAGCATTTTGGCGATACATGTGCGATGCTTGTCGATGGTCTGACGAAGCTGGAGCGTATCCAGTTCCGTTCCAAGGAAGAACAACAGAACGAAAATTATCGAAAAATGTTTATTGCTATGGCGCAGGACATTCGTGTCATCGTCATTAAGTTAGCAGATCGTCTGCATAACATGCGTACTTTGAAATATCAGTCAGAGGAAAGCCAGCGTCGGATTGCTTATGAAACGTTAGAGATTTTCTGTCCGGTTGCAAACCGACTGGGTATTTCAGCCATTAAATGGGAAATGGAAGATATTGCTTTACGCTATCTGAATCCTCAGCAGTATTATCGCATCGCTAATTTGATGCATAAAAAGCGGGCAGAGCGGGAGCAGTTTATTGATAATGTCATACAGCGTATCAGAGAGAAGCTGGAAGAGATGGGCATTCAGGCTGATCTGTCCGGACGCCCTAAACATATTTACAGTGTGTTTAAAAAAATGACGACGAAGAACAAACAATTCAATGAAATATATGATTTGCTGGCGATTCGAATTATTGTGGATAACATTAAAGACTGTTACGCCACACTGGGGATTATCCATACGTTGTGGAAGCCAATGCCGGGGCGGTTTAAAGATTATATCGCTATGCCTAAGGCCAATATGTATCAGTCCCTTCATACGACAGTAGTAGGTCCCAACGGGGAGCCTACCGAGGTACAAATTCGCACAGTGGATATGCACCGTACCGCTGAATTCGGGATTGCGGCCCATTGGGCCTATAAAGAAGGCAACGGAGCAAACAACACTAACTTTGAGGATAAAATCACCTTTTTTCGAGAAATCCTGGAGCTGCAAAATGAGGCGAAGGATGCGTCGGAATTTGTGGAATCGCTCAAAATGGACTTTTTCTCAGACCTTGTGTTTGTGTTTACTCCTAAGGGAGAGGTCATTGAGTTGCCGGCCGGATCCGTTCCGCTGGACTTTGCTTTCCGTATTCATACCGAAGTTGGCAATCGAACGATTGGCTCTAAGGTAAATGGAAGAATCGTACCTTTGGATTATCGACTTAAAACCGGTGATATTGTCGAAATTATGACGTCCAAGCATTCTTATGGACCTAGTCAGGACTGGCTCAAAATTGCTCAGTCCTCTCACGCGCGCAGTAAAATCAAACAATGGTTCAAGAAAGAAAAGCGTGAGGAGAATGTTGAAAAAGGCCGCGAAAATCTGGAACGTGAGCTAAGAAAACGGGATATCGAGCCATCGGTGTGGATGAGCGACGACAAGCTTCAGGAAGTGGCACAGAAGTTCTCTTTTAACGATTCCGAAGATATGCTGTCTGCGATTGGCTTTGGTGGTATAACCGCAGCGCAGGTCTGTACACGTTTGACAGAGAAGCTGCGTAAGGAACAAGAAGAGGCACGGTTGATCGAATTGACGACCGAGGTCAAGGAGTACAAGCCGCAGGGCGAACGAAAAAAAACACCGACCAACGGTGTCAGCGTCAGAGGCGTCGATAATTTACTCGTTCGTTTTGCACGATGTTGTAATCCCGTACCGGGAGATGACATCATCGGCTATGTAACACGTGGACGCGGCGTATCCGTTCACCGGACGGATTGCCCGAATATTCCTTCGGGTACGGGCGAAGATCAGGCGCGCGTGATTGAAGTGGAGTGGGAAGAAGCAGCGGAAGTCAATTACAGCGTCGATATTGAGATTACGGGGCATGATCGCAACGGTTTGCTGAATGAAGTGCTTCAGGCCATTTCTGAGAACAAAACCAGCTTCTCGGCCGTTACAGGTCGTACAGATAAAAATAAAATGGCGATGATTCACATCACGATTCTCATTCGCAACACGGATCATTTGCATTCTGTTGTCGAACGGATTAAACGGGTGAAGGATGTATACACTGTGCATCGGATTATGCAATAACCTTATTAAGCGTACAGATAGGTTTATAGCCTTTGTAACACATCTTGGGTAGAAAGACCCATAGGCTGCTAAAAGAGCCGTAATACGGCTGTGAGCACCTTTTAAAAGGGAAGGTTAAAGGAGATATCGGATAGGCGATGAAGATCATTATTCAGCGCTGTAAAGACGCTCAGGTGACGGTGAATCAAAAGGTGGTCGGCAAGATTGGAACCGGATTAATGCTGCTGGTTGGTATTGGTCAGGGAGATACAGCAGCCGATGCCGTTTATTTGGCGGATAAAACAGCGGGATTACGTATATTTGAGGATGCTGAAGGTAAAATGAATGACAGCGTTCTGGATGTCGGTGGAGCCATTTTGTCTGTCTCTCAATTTACGTTGTATGGTGACTGCCGTAAAGGAAGAAGGCCTAACTTTATGGGGGCGGCCAAACCAGAGGAAGCGGAGAAGCTGTATGATTTCTTCAACAGTCAGCTTCGAGCCAAGGGCCTGGAGGTAGAAACGGGAATTTTTGGGGCTATGATGGATGTTTCATTGACGAACTGGGGCCCAGTGACACTGATTTTGGATACCGAACGTTCGTAACTATGCATTCATGGCGTGATCTGAGTAGAATAAAATAGCTGTTCAGAGGGACCATAATGTCATCCTGATTGGTGATTAGCCAGGCGGATAGCCTAAGGGTGACAGGAGAGACGAAGCTATGCGTCAAACCCCAAAAATGGACGGGCATCGAAGCACTGTGCTGCTTTTTCCCGGTAGTATGCAGGAGGCAATCAGCCTTACTCGTAATGCTGATACGTTATTGCAGCATGTTGCAACAGCCATCGACAAGCCGGGACGCGGTGCTTTGCCGCGCAGGTAACATCGGGTTAAATGGAGCGTTAATGAGGTTCTACCCGAAAGCAGCACAAAGAGGTCAAAAACAAAATATGTAGCATTGAATTAGTGCAGGAGCCGAAAGGCTCCTTTTTCTTTTCCACCGCTGCGAATTGTTATAAAAACTGATCAAGCGGGTAATAACAAAGCGTGATAGACAAACAAACTTAATTTTAAACTTGTTTTGAGGATAACCGGAAAGGAGATCTGAACATTAATGAGTAAAATTGCATTTTTATTGGCTGACCAATTTGAAGATTCCGAAATGAAGGTACCTTATGATGAATTAAAAAAGGCTGGACATGAGGCAGATATTGTTGGGCTGAAGCAAGGTGAAAAAGTGAGCGGTAAGCAAGGTAAAGCAAGCTACACTATTGAAAAAGCCATTGCAGATGTGAAATCAAGTGACTATGATGCAGTTGTTATTCCCGGCGGATCCTCCCCGGAAAATCTACGACTAGATGCAAATGTTCTGAAATTTGTGACTGAAATTAATGAGTCCAAAAAAACGATAGGCGCTATCTGTCACGGACCACAAATTTTGGCGAGTGCTGATTTGTTACAAGGCCGGACGATTACAGCTTATCCTCCATTGAAAGATGACTTGATTAATGCGGGTGCTCATTTTGAGGATCGAGAGGCGGTTGTGGATGGTAACTTTATTACGTCTCGCCCCTAAGGATGAGCCTGCCTTTGTGCGTGAGTTATTAAAAGTATTGTAAGCTGAACGCGAATATTTCTTTAGATTAATGCCAGTACAATTCCCAAACGAGGAGGATTTGATATGGCAAAACAGATTCAGGCTTATTTTCGCACAGAAGATGAAGCTGAGGGTGCCAGAGCTTCGCTTCAAGCTTATAGAACCGAACATTTGGAAGTAGGTGCTTTGGGTGATACGCTCGGCCGGGAGACGAGAGTTTTAATTCCGCTGGTCCCCTATAACAATACAGGCTCTGTGAGCACAGGAGGCTCTGCGGGTGCGGCAATCCCTGCGGCGGGTGCTTATGGCGAGAATATTCTACCAGATGCGAAGGATGACCAGATTAACTCTGGCTCAGCCCAAAGGGATCTGGATGAAGATCGGAACGGAACAACGAATCATGATGGAGGGTTGCTCCGTGCGACAGATGTGTATATTAACGGTGATCAAGATGAATTGCGGTATGTATTATCAGCAAAGGTGAATGACGCCGATTATGATGAGGTCATTTATAAGCTACGTTCCAATCGTGGATATGTATCGCAGTTGGATTAAAGCTGAGAGCGCGCCACAAGATTGTCGATACTTGAGGGATTTAGCCGCAAAAGAGTGACTGTAATACAATTGTAATATTCAAAACATCATTCCTTAATATTCGTTGTTTATAATAACAGCATGACCCCCTTTTGATATATCTTTTTGAACCTGCGGACCGTTTCCGCAGGTTATTTTCTTTTTATAAGCCTTATTTGTCCGATTATAGGGAGAATGTCTTGACTTTGTCGAAGCGGTTCATTAAAATCATAAAATAATGAAAAATGATTTGATGACGGGACCAAGTACTCCGAACCCACAAGCGCAGAGAGGAATTTCCAGGCTGTAAAAATTCCCTTGATGAGCGGATGAATGACCTCCCCGAGAACAGGCGGCGAACAATTGAGGAAACCCTACTGAAAGTGCATTGCAACTGTGCCTACAGTGGATGGTCCTGCATAATAGCCGTACTGCGCGTTACGGGCGTTATACGTATGAGCGGAGTCAGCATAATGCTGACGGGCAATGAGTGATTCTTATGCTGGTTGTCTGGGCAAACTCCGGAATGTGGGTGGTACCACGGGTGATTGTAAACGACAATCCCTCGTCCCTGTTAATGTTAACAGGACGAGGGATTTTTTGTTTTATATTGAAAGTGGAGCAAGAAGAAAGTGCACAATACGAAATACAACGATGGGGGGATACGTTAATGGCCTTTCAAAAACCGACAGGAACACAGGATTTGCTGCCGGGCAGTGTAGAAAAGTGGCAAGTTGTCGAGGAAAAAGCCCGTGAGATTAGCCGCCGCTTTAATTACCGAGAGATTCGTACGCCAATGTTCGAACAAACGAATTTGTTCGTTCGAGGTGTGGGTGAAACGACGGATGTGGTGGAAAAAGAAATGTATACTTTTGAGGATAAAGGGAAGCGCAGCATGACTTTGCGTCCGGAAGGAACAGCAGGGGTTGTCCGCTCCTATGTGGAGAACAAACTATACGGGGAGCCGGATGTAACTAAGCTGTATTATATCGGCCCGATGTTCCGGTATGAGCGTCCACAGGCTGGGCGTCAGCGTCAGTTTCACCAATTTGGAATTGAAGCATTTGGTGCGGTCGATCCGGCGTTGGATGCAGAAGTTATTGCTTTCGGGTATCAATTCTGCCGTGAGCTGGGCTTGAAAGGAGTACAGGTGGAGATTAACTCCGTCGGTAATGCAGCCAGCCGGGCAGCTTATCGTCAGCATCTGGTGGACTTCTTGATGCCAATTAAGGATACGTTGACCAAGGAGAGCCAAGCACGCATTGAGCGTAATCCGCTGCGAGTGCTGGATAGCAAAGATGACCAGGACAAATTTGGAGGTGCACCTTCGATTTTGGATAGCTTGGACGAGGAATCTCGCACACACTTTGAGAAAGTGAAGCAAAATTTGGATGCCATGGGCGTGGAATATACAGTTAACCCGCGTTTGGTACGGGGGCTGGATTATTATACGTTGACAGCGTTCGAATTCAAAGCTGAAGGAATTGGCGCCATAGACACGATCGGTGGAGGTGGCCGCTACAACGGATTGGTTGGAGATCTGGGCGGACCAGATCAGCCGGGCATTGGTTTTGGCATTGGACTGGAGCGAATTCAGCTGATCCTGGAGCATCAAGGTGTCAAACTGAACGAAGCCAAGCCGTTAGATATCTATATGGTAGCATTGGGAGAAGCAGCAGAAACAGAAGTGACCAAACAACTATTCAAGTTGCGTCAAGCCGGATTTTCCGCGGAGCGAGATTATCTGGGACGCAAAATGAAGGCGCAGATGAAATCAGCCGATCGCTTTAAAGCAAGGTATACTGCGATTCTGGGTGAGGATGAGCTGGTTCAAGGTGAAATCGCACTGAAAAACATGGAAACTGGCGAGCAGCGTACCGTTAGACTGGATCAGCTGGTGGAAGAATTAGGCTAAAGAAAATGGTGTAACATCAATCGGTGGAGCTTCCTCTGGTTGTCATATAGCATTAACTACTAAACATAAACAGGAGTGTGTATTATGAAAAGGAGTCATGAATGCGGCGCATTGACTCATGCGCATATCGGAGAAACAGTTACATTGAACGGTTGGGTACAAACCCGTCGTGATTTGGGGGGCGTACTTTTTATTGACCTGCGTGACCGTAGCGGAATTGTACAAATTGTGTTTAATCCGGCATATTCCGGTGACGCACTGCAAATTGCGGATCGTGTTCGTAGTGAATACGTGCTTGAGGTTACCGGTACTATTGTTAAGCGTGATGCAGAAACGATTAACCCGAACCTGCCTACAGGTGAAATTGAAGTGCGTGTCACTGAAATTGAAGTATTGAATGCGTCCAAAACACCTCCGTTCTTCATTGAAAATGGTGTAGAAGTGGACGAGTCTCTGCGTTTGAAATACCGTTATTTGGACCTGCGTCGTCCGGAAATGTACCAGACGTTGAAACTGCGCTCCAAAGCAGCAAAAATATTCCGTGACTTCCTGGACGGAGAAGAGTTCGTCGAGGTGGAAACACCAATTTTGACGAAAAGCTCCCCAGAGGGCGCACGTGATTATCTGGTACCTAGCCGGGTGCATGAAGGTGAGTTTTTCGCCTTGCCGCAATCGCCACAACTGTACAAGCAATTGCTGATGGTGGGTGGCCTGGAGCGCTACTACCAAATTGCACGTTGTTTCCGTGATGAAGATTTGCGTGCTGACCGTCAGCCTGAATTTACGCAGGTCGACATCGAGACCTCCTTCATGCAACAGGATGACTTGCTGCCAATGATGGAGCGTCTTATGGTGAAATTGTTCAAAGAAACCGTTGGGGTAGAACTGGAAACACCGTTCCAACGGATTACACATGCTGATGCGATGGACAAATACGGCTCGGACAAGCCGGACCTGCGTTTTGGCCTTGAGTTGATTAAAGTCAATGATATCGTGGCAACTAGTGGTGTAAAAGTATTCGCTTCCGTAATTGAAAAGGGTGGCGAAGTAAAAGTCCTCAATGCCAAAGGATGTGGCACTTGGAGTCGTAAGGAGATTGATGACCTGGGTCCTTACGCTGCACGCTATGGAGCTAAAGGCTTGGCTTGGATTCAAGTGAAGGAAGGCGAATTCAAGGGGCCTATCGTTAAATTCTTCACACCGGAAGAAATCGAAGCATTGAAGGAGCGCACAGGAGCCGAAGAAGGCGATCTGTTACTCTTCTCTGCGGATAATAAAAAGGTAGTTGCTGATGTATTGGGCGCACTTCGTCTGAAAATTGGCCGTCATTTGGGACTGATCGACGATAACAAATTCAAATTTGCCTGGGTTGTAGACTTCCCGCTTCTCGGCTATGACGAAGAACAAAAACGTTATGTGGCGGAACACCATCCGTTCACCCGTCCGAAGGACGAAGACCTTGGCCTCTTGGATACCGATCCAGGTCAAGTTCGTGCTCAAGCCTATGACATCGTACTGAACGGCTACGAAGTGGGCGGCGGCTCGATGCGGATTTACAAACGTGATGTTCAGGAGAAAATGTTCAAAGCTCTCAACTTGGCGCCGGAAGAAGTTACTGATAAATTCGGCTATCTGTTGGATGCGTTCGAATATGGTACGCCTCCACATGGTGGTATTGCCTTCGGTTTTGACCGCCTCGTGATGTTGCTTGCAGGTCGTACAAACCTGCGCGAAACGATTGCATTCCCGAAAACAGCTAGTGCGACAGACCTGCTTATGGATGCACCAGCCGAAGTAGATCAAGCTCAATTGGAACAGCTTCATATCCGTATTGCTCCGAAGCCTGTTGCTCCTAAAGCTTAAGACGTTTGCAAGTGCCATCCATTGGCATGAGATAGCTTATAGAATGCCATGAACCCGTTACCCTCATATGGATAATGGGTTCGTGGTTTGTATGCTGGAGTTCAGGCATAGAGTTTAAATCAGTGAGGGAGGATATACCATATTGTTGCATCAATTTTCACGAACGGAATTGGCCATCGGAACTGAAGGTCTAGAGGTTATGAAAAATAGCACGGTGGCCGTGCTGGGTATCGGCGGTGTCGGTTCGATTGCAGTGGAAGCGCTGGCGCGCACGGGTGTTGGACGTATCATTTTGATTGATAAAGATGTTGTAGATATCACCAATATTAATCGCCAGATACATGCGTTGACAACGACGGTAGGCCAAAAAAAGGCTGATCTGATGGTAGAGCGTGTGAAGCTGATTAATCCTGAATGTGAAGCGATTGCACTGAACATGTTTTATACGGAAGAAACATATGAGGAGCTGTTCAAGTACGAACTGGATTATGTGCTGGATGCTTCGGATACGATTATTTACAAAATTCATTTGATTAAGGAATGCCTGAAACGGGGGATTCCGATGATCTCCAGTATGGGGGCTGCGAACAAAATGGATCCGAGTCGTTTTCAAGTTGCAGATATTTCCCAGACGAGAATGGACCCGATTGCCCGTGTCATCCGCACCAAGTTGCGCAAGGAAGGTATTACCAAAGGCGTCAAGGTTGTATTCTCCGATGAAGAACCAATGAAGCCACGTGAAGAAATTACAAAAAAAATTGTACCTGCAAACGCACCTGAAATCCGGAAGGCGAAGCAGCCGCCTGCAAGCAATGCATTTGTACCTCCGGTAGCAGGACTGATCATGGTTAGTGTAGCCGTGAAGGATTTGTTAGAACATGCTGGTGTGTAAGTTGCAAAAATAGCATGGCAGTGCATTCGTAGATTTACATCAGTATGTATTCACTTTAAGACCTGTAGTTCTGTGCATCACATCCTTTGTGTCACAGTTGCTACAGCTCTTTTTTGTTTTGAAAAAGCGCAGCTTACTGCAAACAGATTGAACAACTTGCTGGAGGGTTTTGGTATGAAGGATGGACTGTGGTCCAGAAGTCTCGGTTTCAAGCCCGAGCATCATTGGAAAAAGGAATTAGCCGCTGGGGCCATTTCTTATTTTTCCGTTGTATACATTGTTATGGTTAATGCAACTATTTTGGCAGATGCCGGGATTCCTCTCCAAGGGGCGATGCTCGGGACACTGCTGACATCAATGATTGGCTGCCTGCTTATGGCTTTTGGTGGGAAATCTCCAATGGTCGTTGTACCAGGGATGGGGATTAATGCCTTTTTCACTTATACGCTCGTACATTCTATGAAGCTGAGTTGGCAGGAAGCGTTGATGGTGGTTGCCATCACAGGGATCTTATTCGCCATTGTGGCCTTTACATCATTGTACAAGCTGATTAGCCAAGCGATTCCCCATAATTTGCAGCACGGAATTACAGTAGGCATTGGTTTGTTTTTAACCTTTATCGGATTGCAAAAAAGCGGCATCGTGATTGCTCATCAGACGACTTTTGTGGCTATTGGCCATTTTAATGATCCCAAGGTAATTACGGCTTGTGTAACGTTGCTGCTCGCTATTGTATTGTTTGTGCGTAACGTTCAGGGAGGCTTACTAATTAGCATTTTGGCGGGAACTGGGCTTGCTTATATACTGGGAGCTGTAGAGCCTACAAGCACGGTACGAACCTCTGAAACGGTGCGACAGTATGGGCAATTGTTTGGAGAGCTTTCCTTTTCAGGCATTGTCTCGGTAGCTTTTTGGATCGCTGTCTTTTTGCTCCTACTCATTGTACTATTCGAGAATATTGGTATGATTACTGCACAAACCAACATGATCGGAAGACCGGATTTATTTAAAAACAGCTTGCGTGTGTTGGCTGTAACCAATATCTTTGCCGGTATTTTGGGCAGCAGTCCGGCGGTAGCCGCTGCGGAATCGACGGCTGGTATTGCAGCGGGGGGCCGCTCGGGAATGACACCGCTGGTAACTGCTATTTTATTCGGGGCGACGTTTTTCTTTATTCCACTGTTGGCTTATATTCCTGACAGTGCCATTGCGCCCGTGTTGATCATCATTGGGGGTCTAATGGTGCAAAATGTGCGAGAGATGGATTTCAGTGATTTTACTGAAGCGTTTCCTGCATTTCTGATCATGGTGATGATGCCCTTTACTTACAGTATTGTAGACGGGATGGCATTTGGTTTTATTGCATACCCCGTAGCCAAGCTGGCAGCAGGACGGGGCAAGGAAGTGCCTGTCGCATTATATATCATTTCTGTACTGTTTGTGGCTAACTTTGTGCTTCATTCTCTGGTGTAGTAAACTCGAAGATAGATTGTACTGTTCATACCCGCGCAGAGCGCGGGTGTTGTTGTTTGAACAAGAATGGTCAGACAGGAAGCGAGGTTGATGGTATATGGAAAAAGAACATCATATACACCGAGATGAGCAGGAGGACCGGATGAAGGAAAAGCCGGGTAAAAGACCCGATAAGGCTGGCATGGGGCGGTTTATCAAATTGATTGCGAGTGCGCATCCGCCCAAGGCCATTCTGATCATCGCCCTGATTCTGACGCTGATTCAGACCACTGCTGGTTTAATCGTACCCATGATGACCAAAGGGTTGATTGATGGCTTGACCTTTTCTTCATTAAACCGTATGGTCATTGTTGGTCTGCTTGGCGCTTTTGTGCTTCAAGCGGTGGCTTCGGCGGTTTCTATCTATATGTTGAACTATGCTGGGCATAAGATTGTGGCTAATTTGCGCAAACGCTTATGGCATAAAATCTTATCTCTACCTATCCCTTACTTTGATCGAAATCGGTCAGGAGATACGATGAGTCGCGTCACCAATGATACAAGCCTGATTATGAACTTAATTACGGAGTATCTAGTCAATCTGATTTCTAATGTGATTGCAATTATTGGTGGTATTGCATTGTTATTTTATCTGGATTGGGTGATGACGCTCATTATTATGGCTATTGTTCCGCTAACAGCCCTGATTTTATTTCCTGTAGGCAGAAAAATGTACCGTATCTCCAAAAAACAGCAGGATGAGATGGCAGATCTGACCTCAGTGTTGAGTCAGGTTATCGGCGAAATCAGACTGGTGAAGGCCTACGGAACCGAAAGCAGAGAGGCTCAGGCCGGTGAGGATCGTATTTACCGGATGTTCCGCTTCGGTTTGCAAGAGTCACGCATCCTAGCTCTTGTAGGTCCCATTTCTACCTTCTTGTTGACTGCAGTGCTGGTCATTATATTGGGTGTTGGTGGTGTTCGTGTCGCATCGGGTGTGCTGACCGCTGGGGATTTGGTGGCTTTTATTTTGCTGCTGTTTCAGGTGATCACACCGATGGCACAATTCACGACCCTGTATTCACGACTACAAAAGGTGGTTGGGGCTACTGAACGGATTCAGACGATTTTAGATCATGAAGAGGAACCGCTCGAGTTGAAGCAGGAAGCGGCAAAAGAGAGCAGAGATATTATACTTCGTGATGTTGCCTTTTCCTATACTGAAGGTGAAGAGGTCCTTCATAATGCGAACTTGGTCATCCCGGCTAACCGGACGACAGCATTCGTGGGACCGAGTGGAAGTGGGAAGTCCACCTTGTTTTCATTGTTGGAACGCTTTTATGTGCCGGATACAGGGGAAATTCGTTATGGAGACGAACCGATATCGTCATATACACTTTCCTCCTGGCGCTCCAAAATTGGTTATGTATCGCAGGAAAGCTCAATGATGACCGGAACGGTCAGAGATAACATTACATATGGCTTGGGGCGCGAAGCTGACTTGGAAGAAGTGAGACGAGCAGCCACGATGGCGTATGCGGATACATTTATTATGGATCTACCTCAAGGCTACAACACTGAGGTGGGAGAACGGGGAATGAAGCTGTCTGGAGGGCAGCGTCAACGGATCGCTATTGCGCGTGCGCTTCTTCGTAGCCCTGACATTCTCATGCTGGATGAGGCTACATCTAGTCTGGACAGCTCATCTGAGCATGAGGTACAGAAGGCCCTAGCGAACTTGATGGAAGGACGCACGACGATTGTCATTGCTCATCGTTTGTCTACAGTGGTTCACTCCGATCAGATTATCGTGTTGGACAAGGGCAAGGTGACCGGTGCAGGAACTCATACTGAGTTATTAGAGTCCCATCAGGTGTACCGTGAGCTGGCTCAAAAGCAGTTTGTGGAGATGGGGGAAAGAAGTATGGAGTATTAGAGGCCGCTTCGCGTGTGATTTGATCCTCCGATCGCTCCGCTTCTTCGGATTCAAATCACACGCTCCACTGGTGCCGCAAAGCTCCATACTTTTGTAAAAGAATAGGAAAAAAGGCGTATTAGGAAATAAGGTTGGATTTTTATGGTTAAATGTGTTACGCTTACTTTCCTTTTTTTGTGTCGGAGCAAGTGAATGCGATGCAGAAATCGAGACTTGATATTCTTAGGAGGTAACTGAAATGGAGAATGAGTTTCAAAGTGCCTATCAAGAAGAACAGCATAGGCTGTCGCTTGCTATGGAGGAAATTGATCGGAGATTGGAACGGCTTCGCAATACGCCGGTGTACACCGGGCATGATTTTACGGAGCAAGTGCTGGAATCGGCACGGGAGGAAAAACGTCAGGCTTTGGCCAAAAGCTCACAGGAGCCTTATTTTGGTCGTATGGATTTTGACGAGCGTGGCAGAGGGCAGCGGAAGCCACTTTATATCGGTAAAATTGGAGTGGAGCGTGAAGAAACGTCAGCGTATCCGCTGGTGATTGATTGGCGTGCACCGATTGCCAGCTTGTTTTATTCGTTTACAGGTGGTGAAGAAACCGCGTCTTACGAAGCTCCTGAGGGAACCATTGAGGGCTTGGTCTATCTGAAGCGTAATGTTGTCATTCGGAAAAAAATCCTGGAACGGGTAGCCGATACATATAATCGTGAAAGCGACGAGCCTGCCGTTTCTGATGAGTTTCTCGTTTATCGTTTGGGAGAAAACAAGGATAACCGTTTACGGGATATCGTATCTACCATTCAGGCGGAGCAGGATCAGATCATCCGCGCGGCCAAAAATACAGCCCTCGTTATTCAGGGGGTAGCGGGTAGTGGCAAGACGACGGTAGCGCTGCATCGTCTCGCATTTTTGCTGTATCAATACAAGGATCAGGTATCAGCGGACAAAATGGTAATTTTCGCACCAAACCATATGTTCCTTGACTATATTTCAGATGTACTTCCAGAGCTGGGGGTCGGGAATATTCAGCAAAGTACATTTGCAGACTGGGCACTGGACTTATTGGGTTTGGATTTACCTTTGGCTGATCCTGCCGAAACATTATCTTATTGGTTTGAGAGTGGCAGTCTGAGAAAGGAATCCATGGATGAGGCGCCGGGAAGATTCAAGGGCTCGGTTCACTTTATGGAGTTGCTTCAAGCTTTTGTTGAACGACTGGAGCCCATCTCCGTGCCCGAGGGGGATTTTTCACCATGGGATGGAGCGGTGCTGCCACAAGCTGAGATTTTGAATTGGTTTAATGAGGAATATAAGCCTTATCCGCTCGCGAAGCGGAAGGAGCGTGTGCTGGCAAGAGTGCACCGCTGGATTGAAATGGAACTGAAAAAGTCGCCTTCGGCGGCAGCGCTCAAGGAACGCAAGAAAAAGGCAGGGACACGGGAAAAGGCATATGCTAAAAAATGGCCACAATATGACGCACTGACGCTCTATAAGCAGCTTTTTCAGGCAGCTAAAGGGTTACCCGCAGATACGGCTGCGGAGATGAAGGCTTCTCTGCCGACTGCTATTTTTAAGACCACACAGTCGGACCTGCGAAAACAGATTATCCGTGAAGAAGATCTGACTGCGTTAGTGTATCTTCACGTGCTGATTCATGAGGTAGAGTCATCTCAACGTTTTGACCATGTGGTCATTGATGAAGCGCAGGATTTTTCACCTTTTCATATCGCATTGCTGGATTTGTTCGTGAAAGGGCATTCCTTCACTATACTGGGCGATTTATCGCAGGGCATTCATGAATACCGTGGCGTACATGCGTGGGAGGAAATGAGTTCTCTTTTTGCGCCGGAACATACAGGGTATTTTGCACTTACGCGGAGCTATAGATCAACCTTGGAAATTATAGAATTTGCAAACACGATTTTGGAGCAGGGAGTTCGCGGCGGTATTACGGCAGTTCCGGTATTTCGTAGTGGCGATCCGGTGCGTACGATGTCTTACGACTCATCGGTGCGTGAGCAGAGTTTGCTCACCGCTCTAAAAGAGCTGTCCTCCAAGGAGTATCGTACTGTTTCTGTGCTGACCCGTACCTTAAAAGAGGCTGTGGAGCTACATGAGGTTTTCACAAGTGCGGGGTTGGATGTGAATTTGATTGACGGTGGTAAAAAGCAATATGAAGGCGGATTGTCGGTACTGCCTGTGTACCTATCCAAAGGTCTGGAGTTCGATGCAGTTATTGTGGCGGATGCCGACCATGAGCATTATGGAGAACGGGCATGGGATGCCAAGCTGCTGTATGTAGGATGTACCCGTGCGCTGCATGAGCTGTGGCTATTGCATGATGGCTCACTTCCTAGTTACGTACAGGCACAGACGGAGTAAACAGAAAAGCGTTGTAAAGCATCGCCTGAGTTGTTGTATTCCTTTTTGTTTACTGTTTATCTTAGTGATGGAAATTAGGAAGTCATGTCAGTCGAAGAACAGCCACGAAATTCATCTTTCGTCTAAGGCTGTTCTTTCTTTTTTTGTGGGCGACTGACTTGGAGATCTACAGCTGTGCCGTGACCATGCTATCTGCAACTTGTTAACGGATATGGTAGAATAAGAGGCGGTTTACACTGTATCAGGATTATAGATGACTTGAATTTTCATGATTTTTAACCGTATGAGCGAACATAATATAGTAGGTTTTCGAAGAAAAAGAGAAAGTGTTCGTTCATAAACCATAAGGAAGTGAATGAAATGGACTTATTTTCATATTCCCAAGAGTCAACGCCAAGCAATCGGTTGCTTGCGGATCGCTTGCGTCCGACTTCGCTGGATGAATATATTGGACAGGAGCATGTTGTGGGTCCGGGTAAGCTGCTGCGAAGAGCTATAGAGGCAGATCAGGTCTCTTCTATTTTGTTGTACGGACCACCGGGGTGCGGCAAAACAACGCTGGCACATATCATCTCGCAACACACGCAAGGCGATTTTGTACGTCTGAATGCTGTAGAAGCATCTGTGAAAGACGTAAGAGAAGTCATTGACCGTGCACAGACGAATAAATCGATGTATGGCAAAAAAACTATTTTGTTTCTCGACGAGGTACATCGGTTTAACAGTTCACGTCAGGATGCACTGCTGCCTGCGGTGGAAAAGGGCACGATCGTGTTTATTGGCGCCACGACTGAAAATCCCTTTCACTACGTCAACGGCGCTTTAATGAGCCGTTCTACGCTGTTCCAGCTTGAAGCGCTAACGCAGGAGCATTCGCTGGCTGCTATGCGCCGCGCCTTGAGTGATGCGGACAAAGGGCTCGGCTACATGCAGCTTCAGGTAGATGAAGCTGCACTGGCTCACATCGCGTCCATGGCGAACGGTGATATCCGCCGCGCTTTGAACGCGCTAGAACTGGCGGCGCTCACGACGCCTCCGCTGGCAGACGGCACGATTCACGTGACACTGGAAGTCGCAGAGGAATCCATTCGCCGCCCGATTGTCAAAGCAGATGAATCCACGCAGTATGACGTGCTGTCGGCCTTTCACAAAAGCATTCGCGGCTCTAGCGACGCCGCGCTGTTCTGGTTCCTGTATGCCGTAGAAAAGCTCGGCATGGACCCGATGACCTTTATCCGCCGCCTCATCGCGGCGAGCAGTGAGGACATTGGCCTGGCGAACCCGCAGGCAATGGTGCAAGCGGTGAGTGCGCTTGAAGCCTATCGCAATAACGGCTGGCCCGAGGCCAAACTGAACATTGCACAGGCCATTTTGTTCGCTGTGGAAAGCCCCAAATCGAATGCCGTATATACGGCGATTTCACGGGCCATGTCGGCAATGGACGATATCAAATCGGCCGAGGTGCCACTCCATTTGCGTGACGCACACTACAAAGGCTCGGAAAAGCTCGGTCATGTTGGCTATCAATATCCACATAATTATCCGAATCATTATGTGAAGCAGCAATATTTGCCCGATTCGATAGCAGACCAAACCTTCTATCAGGCTACTGAGCAGGGGAATGAGTCCAAAATCAGGCAAAACCAGCGGTGGCGGGATTCACAGTCTTAATATATGTGCGACTTCATATACAGAGTGTGTACGATATCGTCACGTTACACCATGATCGTGCAAGAGCGAAGAAGGGGATAAAAAGATGAAAGACGTGCTATTCGTTGCCGCGGGCGGAGCGCTTGGAACCTCTACCCGTTATGGCCTGCAATCGCTGCTGCCTGCGGCGGGTGCGGATTTTCCACTTGGTGTGCTGCTAATCAATTGGATCGGCTGCCTGTTTCTGGGTTGGTTCTTTACGGTAACCTTGCGATCATGGCGGATCAAGCCGCGATTGCGACTTGCCATCGGAACAGGCTTTACAGGGGGCTTTACCACCTTTTCCACTTTTGCAGTAGATGCTGTACGCCTCACGGTTCATGATCGTATGCTGACGGCTGTGTTGTACCTGCTGCTTAGCGTAGGCGGAGGGCTGTTTTTGACATGGACAGGTATCCGCCTAGGTACAAAAATGACGCAGGCTGCTCCCAAGGAGGAACGCTTATGATCTGGTGGGCGGCGGCAGGCGGGATTATGGGTACACTGGCGAGATACGGGCTTGGCATGTGGGCCGGAAAGAGGTTCGGCACCGTATTTCCGTGGGGGACGTGGATCATTAACGTCAGCGGTTCATTGCTGCTAGGCTGGCTCTATGGCGAGTTTACGCAAAACCATTTGTCTCCTGCACTCTGGATGCTGCTAGGAACAGGTTTTTGTGGCGGCTACACCACCTTTTCCACATTTGGCTATGAATCCCTTCAACTGATGGAGCGTAAAGAATACCGACGCATGGCTACGTATGTACTGTCCTCTGTCGTGGTAGGAGTTGTAGCTGCGGCTA
Source organism: Paenibacillus sp. A3M_27_13 (assembly GCF_024213315.1). NCBI lineage: Bacteria > Bacillati > Bacillota > Bacilli > Caryophanales > Paenibacillaceae > Paenibacillus > Paenibacillus sp. A3M_27_13. The sequence goes on along the minus strand of NZ_JANAVE010000001.1, from coordinate 1,468,489 downwards.
TCGGGTACAGAGTCAGTTAAGCTTTATACATTTTCGAAATAACACGTAAAAATGCAATAAAAAGCTTCCAATCCCGTACTCAAGGCATTTTCAGCCGTGATAAGGTTTCGGAAGCTTAGTGCTGTACCTATACAGCTATTTTTTATCTCGTTCTTTGTACAATTCAGGTAAAAGGGATTCAAGTTCAGGTCTTGGATCAGGATCAGACAACTTCATTTCCTCCAGCGTTTGGACGGCAATCCGTAGCACAGTATAATCCCTATACCAACGGTTGTCTGAAGGAACGACATACCAAGGAGCTTGTTTGGTTGCGCTTAGCTCTAATACATCCTCATAATACTGGGTATATTGCTTCCAAAATTTTCGTTCCTGCAAGTCACTTGGATCGAGTTTCCAGTTTTTGTGAGGCTTTTCAATTCGGTCGATCAGCTTTTCTAACTGAAATTGCTTTGAAATATGTAAAAAGATTTTAACCACCTTTACACCATTATCCAGCAACAACTGTTCAAAATGCTTGATATGCTTAATATTCCGTTTGGCCTGCTTATCGGATATCTGTCCGTGAACACGTGTGATCAGCACATCCTCGTAATAAGAACGGTTAAATGCTGCAATATATCCACGTCCTGGGGTAACGCTATGAGCACGCCACAAGAAATCATGACTTAATTCCTCAGCCGTAGGTGATTTAAAGCTGTGGACAGTCACCCCCGCAGGGTTAAGGTTGGAAAATACCTGTTTGATGACGCCATCTTTGCCGCTGCAATCCATACCCTGAAATACAAACAAAACGGATTGTTTTTTCTCTGTAAATAATTTGCTTTGTAATTCCGTGAAGCGTTCCTTCAATTGATCTGTTTCCAGTCGGATTTCTTCTTTATTTTTGATATTCTTTGTATCCTTGGGGTCCCATTCTTTCAAAGAAACTTTTTTACCCGGTGTCAGCATTCCTAATGAATCAGACATAAAGGCACGCTCCTTTTCAATTGAAGTATGATCTTGTCTACATCATATACCCAAATGAGGATGTTATCAAAAGTTCCTTATGTATTAATGGTCTTTCAAGTTAATTCGAAAAGGATTACATAGGGAAGAAGTTAGAAGTCCCTTGTAGCGATCTTATTTAAATATGACGGTTCCTATTTTAAATGGGAGCATACCAATGGATTAAAAAAGGGACGTGCATACACCATGGAAAATTTTTTGCAAGGAATGTTTGTCCAGCATGACAGACATCATAAAGAGCAGATTATCAATTCTTTACAAGCCATTACTAAAAAACATCTTTCATTAAAAAAGTCGCCTCCCAAATCTGGAGAGACGACTTTTTTAATTCCCTGCTATATCAATGCAAAATGGTCATTTTATTTAAACTGTTTCAGGCTGAAGTTTTTCAACCTTATCAATGGTTCCGCCACCCAGACAGCGTTCCCCGTCGTAAAATACAACAGCTTGTCCAGGCGTAATGGCCTTTTGATGTACATCGAATATGACATGCACGGTTCCATCCGCAAGCCATTGTAAAGTTACTTGCTGATCAGGTTGGCGATAACGGAACTTGGCTGTGCAACGGAATTCGCTGGTCGGACGAGTATCTGCGCCTTCAATCCAGTTCACGTCCGTTGCAATCAGGCTGGTAGAATACAGACTGTGGTGACGATCACCTTGTACCACATACAGAATATTCTTCTCCAGATCCTTATCCGCTACAAACCACGGTTCGCCTGAACCCGATCCGCCAATGCCCAAGCCTTGTCGTTGACCCAGTGTATAGTACATCAGACCATCGTGACGTCCTTTGACTTCACCAGTAGCGATATCCACCATGTCTCCACCTTTTGCAGGCAGATATCCACTCAGAAACTCCTTGAAATTACGCTCGCCGATAAAGCATACGCCTGTGCTGTCTTTCTTCTTGGCCGTATACAGTCCCGCAGCTTCCGCAATTTTACGTACTTCTGGTTTCGGCAGATGACCGATGGGAAACATCGCTCGGGACAACTGTGTTTGGCTTAATGCATTTAGGAAATAAGTCTGATCCTTGTTGCTATCCACACCTCGCAGCAAAGTAAAGTGGCCGTCTTCTTCCACAACCCGTGCATAATGTCCAGTAGCAACATAATCTGCTCCCAAATCCAGCGCTTTATTTAGAAACTCGCCGAATTTAATTTCACGGTTACACATGACATCCGGGTTGGGTGTGCGTCCAGCTTTATATTCATCAAGAAAATAGGAGAATACTTTATCGAAGTATTCTTTCTCAAAATTGACGGTATAGTAAGGAATGTCGATCTGTTCACAGACACGGCGCACATCCTCCGCATCCTCCTCAGCCGTACAACGGCCAAATTCATCCGTGTCATCCCAGTTTTTCATGAAGATGCCGATTACGTCATAGCCCTGCTCCTTCAGCAGCAGCGCGGTAACGGATGAGTCGACGCCACCGGACATCCCGACGACGACACGGGTTTCATGATTGGCTTTAGCCATGGTCATCACCCAATTCTTTCAATATTATTGTAGAACCCACCTATTGTAACATAAACGATAATAAGATACGATGTTTGGACGATCAAACGACACGGCGAACGATGGAAGAAAGCTATATAAAATGGGCTAAAGCTGTTCCAAATCGCTCGAAAGCAACTTTTTTTAAGATTGTTACCGTAATGTTTCCCTTTACCTGCCCTAATATGTTAACATAAGCTGAGGGTTAGGATCGGAATAGAGAGGTTTACAACACCAGTTATTCCGCGTGTTTAACGGAATTGTTACTATAAGTGAGGTGGCACAATTGAAAATATCAACGAAGGGCCGTTATGGCCTGACCATTATGATGGAACTTGCAGCCAGGTTTGGCGAAGGTCCAACTTCTTTGAAAAGTATTGCCGAAAAAAATCAGTTGTCAGAGCATTATCTGGAACAGCTCATCGCGCCTTTGCGTAATGCAGGTTTGGTAAAAAGTATCCGTGGTGCTTACGGCGGTTATATTTTGGCGAATGAACCGGCAGGAGTAACAGCGGGAGACATCATTCGTGTACTGGAAGGTCCGATATCTCCGGTAGATTTCACGGAAGAAGACGATCCGGCAAAACGTCAGCTGTGGCTGCGGATTCGTGACAGCATCGCTGAAGTGTTGGATTCTACTACACTTAAGGACTTGATCACATACCAAGAACATGATGAATTGGACAATTACATGTTCTATATTTGAGGTGGATTAACATGAACAGAATTTATCTGGATCATGCCGCATCGACTCCTATGCATCCTGAGGTTGCGCAGACTATGATGGACATCATGACCGGCCAATATGGCAACGCTTCGAGCGTTCATGCCTTTGGCCGCGATGCCAAGCGCACCGTCAGCGCTGCTCGGGATGCCGTTGCGGCCTCTTTGGGCTGCAAGCCTGAAGAAATTATATTTACGAGCGGAGGGACAGAAAGCGATAATCTGGCCCTGTTTGGGACGGCTACGGCAGACGGCCGTACTTCCGGGCATATGATTACAACCGCGGTTGAACATCACGCAGTGCTTCATGCTTGTGATGAGCTGGAAAAAGCGGGGTATGAGGTGACTTATGTCCCGGTCAACGGTTTTGGACGCGTGAACCCTGCGGATATCGAGGCTGCCATTCGTCCGGACACTTTTTTGATCAGCATGATGTATGCCAACAATGAGGTGGGCGTCATTCAGCCGATCTCAGAAGTAGGGCAGATTGCGAGAGAACATGGCATTGTATTCCATGTAGATGCGGTTCAAGCTTACGGTCATATATCCATCGACTGCCGGAATCTCCCAATTGACTTACTGAGTGTGTCGGGTCATAAGATTAACGGACCACAAGGGGTGGGTGCATTATATATCCGCCAAGGTACACGCATTCAGCCGCTAATGCATGGGGGACTTCAGGAAAAGAAACGCCGTGCCGGGACAGAAAACATCGCCGGTATTGCGGGTCTGGCTAAAGCCGCAACTCTAGCTAATGCTTCCATTGAGGAGCGTGGGGTGCACGATACGGTTCTTCGCCAGACACTGCTTAAAGGGTTGGAAGACACTCTGGGTAGCCAAAATTTTGTAATTAACGGTGATCCTGATCATTCTTTACCTAATGTCCTTAATGTTAGCTTTCCGGCCATTGGTACAGAGACCATGCTGATGAACCTTGACATGGAAGGAATCGCAGTAGCAAGCGGATCAGCCTGTACTTCCGGATCTCTAGAGCTATCGCATGTATTGCAGGCGATGGATCTTCCTGAAGATGTTTTACATTCAGCGATTCGGTTTAGCTTCGGTTTGGGTAATACTACGGAAGAAATGGAATACACGGCCAAGAAAATTGAAACCATATGGAAGCGGCTGCGTACTAGGTACTAGGGATTTCTCCGCATTTTAATAAGAAGGGAGGGGCGGTTTTCCATTTCATTGCATGAACGGAAGCAAGGTCTGACAGGCATGTAGGAAAAGGACCGCACCTTCGTTCGGATTGCAGAATGAGGAGGTACCCTATATATGAAGCTTCAAGATATGATCGGACTTGCCGTTTTCGATGTGGAGGACGGGAAGCAGATTGGTAAAATACATGACTTTATGGTGACAGCTGATTGGCGGATCACAGGGATCGAGTTGGAAGGAAAAGGGCTTTTTTCTTCTCACGTGAAAATGGTTGCTTGGGATGACATCGTTGCTTACGGTGAGGATGCGATCATGATTCGCAATCAGCAGGCTGTCCGTAAAACGGAGGCCCATGATATACAACATACGTACTTGCTTGGACCCGGTAAACTGAAGGATCTATCCGTGCTAACAGAGGAAGGGCTTATGCTCGGGCACATCTCGGATGTTTATTTTGACCAGGAAATGGGCAATAACATAATAGGCTTGGAAATCAGCGATGGTTTTGTATCGGATATTATAGAGGGGCGGAAATGGCTGCCCTGCACCGAAGATATGTCCATCGGGGAAAATGCTGTTATGGTTCCCCCGTTAAGCGAGCAGCGTCTGGAAAAAGCCATATATTCTGTTAATGGATAGGGTGAGTTTATTGAGATGTCCGAATTGTAATTCCAAAGATATCGGCAAAATCGGCTCCCATCAATTTTATTGCTGGGGATGCTTTATCGAACTTCAGGTGAATGGTGAAAAAATGTCTGTCTACCAAGTGGAAGAGGATGGAACGCTCAGTTCGCTGGACGACCTATTCTTTGGAGATGAGATGGCACAACAGGACTTGCCGCAAATTCATGCTTCTTCCTAAGCTTGACACCGAAAGTGGACAGGCTGCTTGCTAAGAGGTGTGATCTACATACGCTTAGTAGGTTGGATAATGCTTGATAAAAACAACGAAGAGGGTGCCCTGAACGGCCATATTGGCTGGGGCACCCTCTTTTGTATACCGTTTTTGTGAAGATGGTTAGTTCTACAATTTAAAGCGTTTGACCTCTTCCAATAAAAGATCTGCATGAGAATCGAGTTTGGCAGAAAGGTCGGCAATATTGTTCATGGCATGACCTTGTTCTTGCACAGAGGAAGCCACTTCCTCTGTAGATGCTGCACTTTGTTCAGAAACAGCGACAACGCTGGAAATGACATCGGAAATATGTCCAGCATTCACACGGAGATGATCTGTGGCGGAGGTAACGTCCTCAATTTGGGCAAGCATATGCTGAGAAGCCCCACGAATGGATTCAAACGCCTGTCTCGTTGCAATGGCAGCATGCTCCTGTTCTACAGTTACAGCAAGAGCCTTCTTCATTTCCTCCGCGCTTTGTACTCCTGCAATTTTAATTTCTTCCAGCTTACTCATGATACTGTCACTGGAAGTGCCCGCTTGTTCAGCCAGCTTTCTCACTTCTCCCGCGACGACGGCAAAACCTCGTCCGTGTTCTCCGGCCCGTGCCGCTTCGATGGATGCATTGAGGGCTAGCAGGTTTGTTTGTGCGGCGATATCGTGGATGGCCCCGGCCAACCGCTCAATATCCTGAGTTTTCAGCGCGAGCGAATCTACAGCTTCTCCTGCCGCAGTCGTCGTTTGTCTGGACTCGGCGGCCAGTTTCGCTTGACGTTCTGCTGTTTCATACCCTGCAAGCACGGCAGAATCTGTTTCGAATACGGCAGTTTGGGTCCGTTTAACGCTTTCGCCAATCTGGTCGATGGAGCCTGTCATGTGAGTCAGCTTCTCAGAGCCGGAATATACAGCCTCAGCTTGATCGCTCGCTCCTTGGGCAAGCTCCTGAACTGCACTGGAGATTTGTGACGCGATGGTTCCAGTATCCTTAGCGTGCTGATGCATATCATGGGAAGCTGAACTGACATCGCCCGCCGTATCTGATACCTTGCGCAACAGGTGAGAGAGATTATCAGACATGATATTAAAATCTGTCCCCAGGCTGGCAATTTCATCTTTACCTTTAACATCAACACGAGCGGTCATATCGCCTTCAGCTATACGTTTGACATTCGCTTGGAGTCTGCGAATCGGCTTAATAAAGTTGTTTGCCGCCCAGATCGCCAGCAGCATAGCGACAATCAAGATGATAGCAACCGTTATAATCAACATATTACGAGTGGAGTAATACTCCTGAAAAGCAATATCTTTGGAAATGGACAACCCTACAATCCAGCCTGTGCTAGGCATCTTTTTAAAATAAAGCTGACGGTCACTACCATTATAGCTATAGTCTGTTTCTCCCGAAGCTGCGCTCAGCAGGGCCGCGGTTGATGAACCCAACTCGGGATTGTCCTTGAGGTTTTTGCCAGCCAGCTTGTTGTCTGGGTGCGCGATCACGGCTCCATTTTGGTCAATCAAAAATGCGTAGCCCAATCCGTTCAGGTCTATGCTTTTAATTATTTTTGTCATATCGTTGAGCATTATATCCTCGCTGACCACACCAGTGACGGAGCCATTCGAATTTTTGAGAGGCTTCGCAATAGAAATGGTGAAATTCGTACTATTTGCATCAATGTACGGGGACGAGTAATACATTTCTCCCTTGGTTTTGGCATCCTTGTACCACGGTCGAGCGCGAGGATCATAACCTGCTTCAAACCAGCCAGATCCATCCCAGTAGGCTCCATCTTCAAAGCCTGCGTAAATATTGGAAATATTTTGATCTTTATAGTTTTGAAAAGCTGCCTTCAGAGATACGGCTTTGGCATCTGATGAAATATCGCTGGATTCCAGACCTGCAGCCAATGTTTCAATAATTTTGGCATTACCACCTATCCATCCGTCGAGCTGATTGACGGTTTCGGAGGTTTTGCTGTTCATAAGCTCTTGGATATCATGATTGGCCTGATTTTTAACGCTTGTCATGCTAATGATCGACAATGGCCCAGCTGCAACGATAACAATGCAAGTGAAAAGGAGAATAAGCTTGATTTTTAAGTTCATGTAACGACCCCCGATGTTTCAGAAATGTGAAAACTTAAAGTAGTGCTTTGTACTTATATCGTCAGATGGAATGACTTTGTTAATTGTTTTCATCCGTTTTCATCATTTTTTTACAATGGTAATCTATGGGGCATTCCAGACTCGCGGGAAGGATTAAAGTAGAGGTACAGGCATATACTTAAAGGAGGCTAGTCCAGTAAGGGGGCACGAAATGGAGCAATTAACGAAAAGTAGACTGTTCCGGTACGGAATATGGACGCTGCTGGGACTTGTCATTCTATATTTTATCTGGCTGCTGCGACCTTTGTTTTTGCATTTGTATGAATTTCTGAAAACAATCATTGCTCCGTTTGCGGTAGCGATGATCATCTCCTATGTACTTAATCCGGTTGTCAGTATGCTGGGCGGTCGCAAGGTGCCTCGAAGCGTAGCTGTGCTGCTCATCTATGCTGTGTTTTTAGCCAGTCTCGTTGTGATTCTGATGAACCTGATTCCGATGTTCATTGAACAACTGGATGAGCTGAATGAGCATCTGCCTGAGCTGACCATGCATGCACAAGGATTAATGACGAATATGGATAGCGGCATTTTGCCCCAAGGGGTGCGAACGGGTATGAATCAATGGTTTTTCCAACTAGAGAATCGGATGGCAACAGGGATTTCTAACTTTATGGATAACATCGGCGGGATGATCAATATGCTGTTCAATGTGTTCATTGTACCGTTCCTCATTTTTTATATTTTGAAGGATTTTGATGTGTTCGAGCGGACGATTGTGTCTTACCTCCCGCGTTCTCGTCGCAAGGCGATTGTAACGGTACTTAAGGAAATTGATCAGGCGCTTGGCAACTATGTCAGGGGACAATTACTGGTATGCGTCATTATTGGAGTGATGGCTTATCTCGGATATATGCTCATTGGCATGCCTTATGCGCTGTTGCTGGCAGGAGTGGTTGCGATTTTTAACATCGTTCCGTATTTGGGCCCCTTTTTGGGAGCCGCTCCGGCAGTAGTCATGGCTTCTACGGTCTCCTTAAAAATGGTGCTTTTGGTCGTGGTCGTTAACACCTGTATTCAAGTGTTGGAGAGCAATGTCATTTCTCCCCAGGTGGTGGGACGAACGTTGCATCTGCATCCGATAGCCATTATTTTCGCTCTGCTAGTGGGTGGGGAAATTGCGGGAATTACCGGCTTGATTTTAGCGGTTCCCGTGATGGCAGTCTTAAAGGTAGGACTTCAGCATTTTTTTGCTTATTACGTGAAGCGGAAAACAATCTGATTTTGTCCATACACCGTATGTATCTTGTCTGAAATCGCGTTGACACGGCTAAATGACACGGATATACTGAGTTGAGTATGTTTAAATGTGTTTATCCAGTAGGGAAAGCTCATTTCGAAGTGCGGGCTGAACCCGCCGGGATGCTCCCGTTACCAGTGAAAACAAGGCGATCGATCGTCCGTTAAGCAAATGTTGGTGTGCAGCTTGCGCATGGGCATTTCGTACAGAGGGGACGGCGTTAACCAGGGTGGTACCGCGATACAATCGTCCCTGATCCGTTCAGGGGCGTTTTTCTGTTTTTTTATGGCCTGTGCCAGGAACCAGTGACACCATAATTAGGAGGCTACTTATATGAAAGCTAGTGAAATCCGCTCCAAATGGCTGGAGTTTTTTGAAAGCAAGGGACATGTGATTGAACCAAGCGCGCCGCTTGTTCCACATAAAGATCCTTCCCTGCTGTGGATTAATGCGGGTATGGCACCGCTTAAGCCTTATTTTGACGGACGTGTGAAGCCAGAAAATCCACGTATTGCCAATTCGCAAAAATGTATCCGGACGAACGACATTGAGAATGTCGGCAAAACGCGCCGTCATCACACTTTTTTCGAAATGCTCGGCAACTTTTCCATTGGTGACTATTTTAAGGAAGAAGTCATTACATGGGCATGGGAGTTTCTGACGGATCCAAAATGGATTGGTTTTGATCCGGAACGTCTGGCTGTAACTGTGTATCCTGAGGATGAGGAAGCGTACAAGCTGTGGAACGAAAAAGTTGGACTTCCTGCCGAGCGTATCATCAAACTGGAAGATAACTTCTGGGATATCGGTGAAGGCCCTTGTGGACCTTGTACGGAAATCTTTTATGATCGTGGCGAAGCCTACGGCAGCGACATGACGGACCCTGAAATGTATCCGGGGGGAGAAAATGAGCGTTATCTGGAAGTGTGGAACCTCGTATTCTCACAATTCAACCATAACAAAGACGGTAGCTATACGCCGCTTCCAAACAAAAATATTGATACAGGGGCTGGATTAGAGCGTTTTGCATCCATTTTGCAAAATGTGGATTCCAACTTTGATACGGATATCTTCCAGCCACTAATCCAAAAAACAGCGGCGATGGCAGGAGTAAAATATAACGAAAATGTGGACAGTGATGTGGCTCTTAAGGTTATTGCTGACCATGTCCGCACCGTAGCTTTTGCAATTGGTGACGGTGTGCTGCCTTCTAATGAAGGACGGGGTTACGTGATTCGCCGTTTGCTGCGCCGGGCTGTGCGCTATGGAAAAATGCTGGGCATGAACCGTCCATTTATGTTTGAGCTGGTGGAAACCGTTGGGGATGTCATGGGTGTGTATTACCCTGAGGTAGTGGACAAGCGTGATTTCATCATCAAAGTGATCAAAACGGAAGAGGAACGCTTCCATGAAACACTGACAGATGGATTGGCAATTTTGTCCGATATCAGTGCTCAGGCGAAGGCCGAAGGTCGCAATGTCATTAGCGGAGCAGATGCTTTCAAACTGTATGATACGTACGGGTTCCCATTCGATCTCACAGAGGATTATGCGGACGAGCAGGGCTTGAAAGTAGACCGTGAAGGTTTTGATGAAGCGATGCAGGAGCAACGCAAACGTGCCCGTGATGCTCATCAGGACAGCGCGAGCATGAAGATTCAGGGCGGAGCTTTGTCCGATCTGGCGGTTAAAAGTGAATTTGTTGGATATAATGACCTCGTAACTGAGTCTAAAATAGTGGCGATTGTATATGAAGATGTACTGGTGGACAGTGTTAGTGAAGGGCAGTCTTGTCAGGTCGTGCTGGATGTGACTCCTTTCTATGCCGAAAGCGGAGGACAAGTCAGTGACCAAGGCTTGCTGCGTGGAGGTACGGTAACTGCGAAGGTCGAAGGGCTGTTTAAGGCGCCACAAGGTCAGCATGTGCATCAGGTTGTTGTAGAAGCCGGTGAGCTGAACGTTGGCGATACGGTGAAAGCAGAAGTAGATCAAGCTTCACGTGGAGAAATTGAGAAAAACCATACGGCTACACATTTGCTTCACAAAGCGCTTAAAGAAGTGCTGGGTGACCATGTCAATCAAGCGGGTTCTTTGGTAGAGCCTGGGCGTCTGCGTTTTGACTTCTCCCATTTTGGAAGCATTACACCAGAAGAGCTGGCGGATATTGAACTGCGTGTAAACCGTGCCATCTGGAGCCAACTGGATGTTAGTATTGAACTGAAACCGATTGATGAAGCCAAGGCTCTCGGAGCAATGGCGCTGTTCGGTGAAAAGTATGGAGATATCGTACGGGTCGTTAAGGTAGGCGATTACAGCATTGAACTATGCGGTGGCTGTCATGTCAGCAATACTTCGCAAATTGGCTTGTTCAAGCTTGTCAGCGAGAGCGGCATTGGATCAGGTGTACGTCGTATCGAAGCGGTGACTGGACGTTTTGGCTTTGAATATATGGAAGGTCAATTAGAGCTGTTAAAGGTTTCGGCTGGGCTTGTAAAATCCAAGCTGTCTGAGGTGCCAAAGCGTATCGAATCTTTGCAGCAACAAATTAAAGACCTCAGTCGTGAAAATGAATCGCTGCAAAGCAAGCTGAGCGTTATTGAGGCGGGCCAGCTGACCGATCAGGTCGTGCAAGTAGGCGGGGTGCAGCTGTTGGCTGCACGCGTGCAGGCTTCCAGCATGGATGCGTTGCGTGCGATTGCTGATGAACTGAAAGGGAAACTTCCGGCTGCTGTGCTGGTGCTCGGCGCTGCAATGGACGACAAAGTTAATTTTGTCGTAGCAGTTCCGGCAGAGCATACCAAGGCTGGACTTCATGCAGGCAAGCTCGTGAAAGAAATTGCTGCCGTATGCGGTGGCGGTGGTGGCGGACGACCTGACATGGCGCAAGCCGGTGGTAAGGATGCCAGCAAGCTGGACGAAGCACTTCAACGTGCGCATGAACTGGTGTCGGCAGCCTCACAAGGATAAAGTTCGATAATTTTTGCGGATTTTTGGGAAAAAACGGGCTTAGATATTTCCTTGTAGGGCTTTGCTTATGGTATGATGTAAAAGAATAAGCTGGCATAAACATGTACACATGTTTTGTGGAAGCGAGGTGTCAACAATGGATTCCATGGACAAAACGGTCAAATTTAATGTCAAGGCAGATGAGAAGGAAGCTTCTGCTCAGGAGATTTTGTTGACCGTATATGATGCGCTGGTGGAAAAAGAATACAATCCGATCAATCAAATCGTCGGCTATTTGCTATCCGGTGATCCGGCTTATGTGCCACGGCATAATAATGCCAGAAGCCTGGTACGTAAAAAAGAGCGCGATGAGTTGATTGAAGAGTTGGTTCGTTTCTATCTCGCCAAGCACCGTTAGGAGACAGGCATGAAAGTAATGGGATTGGATTACGGGGATCGCCGAATTGGGGTCGCCGTAAGTGATGCCTTCGGCTGGACCGCCCAAGGATTGGAAGTCATAGAACGACGCGGTGACGACAGCGAGTTCGGTAAAATTGCAAATTTAGTTCGTGACAATGAGGTGGGCGAGGTTGTTGTAGGTTTGCCAAAAAACATGAACGGAACCGTGGGTCCACGCGGTGAGATTTGCATCGAGTTTGCGAACCGACTCAAGGAGTTACTGGGTTTACCCGTTCACCTTTGGGATGAACGGCTGACGACGCGTTCGGCGGAGCGTACGCTTCTGGAGGCCGACGTCAGCCGAAAAAAACGCAAGCAGGTGGTAGATAAACTGGCCGCAAGCCTGATCTTGCAAAACTATTTGGACGCACACAGTACAGGGTGAGGGGGATTTCGTAATGGCTGAAAATCAAGTGGGTATGGAAGAAGAGCCGGAAATTATTTATATTGCCGATGACGAGGGCAACGAGGAAGAGTTCGAGGTCATTATGAAGTTTGAGGTAGATGGTTCCGAAGCGAAGTACATGATGGTTGCGCCAGTGGACCCTGAAGCTGATGAGTCCGATGTGTACGCCTTCCGTTACGAGGAAGAAGGCGATGATATTAAATTGTTTGTGATCCAAGACGATGCCGAATGGGAAATCGTCGAAGAGACCTTTAATACATTTGTAGAAGAAGATGAAGAGGAAGACGGGAAATGACGATCTATTCACGTGAAGACCTGAGTTGGACCTCTGATTTGAAGGAAACGTTCGACGGCGATGTAGAGCTGCAGGATGAACAGGGCCATGCGATGCGCATGGAATTGGAAGCAGAGTTCAAGGTAGGTGAGCAACGGTACGCCGTATTGCGTAGACCTGGGGCTGCTGTTGGCGAACATGAACTTTACCATGTAAGCTTATCCACAGACGGCGAAATCTCCATCACCACCATTGAAGATGATGATGAGTGGGAAGATATTTCCGAGCTGTACGACGAATGTACGTTGCCGGAAGAACTGTAAGTCTGGATAACGATGAGATCAAACCTGAAAGGGCGGACCAGTCCGCCCTTTTTGGCTGTGAAGGAGTTGGGTGGATGTGAAGCGAAGGACAAGGATGTTTACGTTATTTCTACTGCTTATCATTATAGCAGGAGGTGCAGCCCTCTATATTTGGAATGCCATGCAGCCTGTTCAGCCCCAAACACAACCTGTTGCTTTTACGGTGGTGCAGGGAACAGGAACATCGGCTATTGCAGATACGCTGGAGCAAAAGGGACTTATACGTAATGCGCTCGTGTTTAAGGCTTATGTAAAATTCAAACAGCAAGGAAGCGCATTTCAGGCCGGAAAATATGAGGCGAAGCCTGGCGCAACCTTTGATCAGTTGATTACTAAGTTATCGGCTGGAGATGTTGTCAAAGAGGAAATGATTCGTTTTACAATCCCGGAAGGTTTTACGATTAGACAGATGGCTGATAAGCTGCAAAAGGAAGGACTGGCAGACCGGCAGCAATTTTTGCAGCTGGCCAACGATCCGTCCGCTTTTGACGTCGCGCTAGTGCGGGACATTCCAAAGCAGGCGGGGCTTCGCTATGCGCTGGAGGGCTATCTTTTCCCGGAAACCTATGAGCTGAAAAAGGGTAGTACGGCCAAAGATATTATACAGGTGATGCTAGAACAGACACAAAAGCGGTTGGAAACTGTTTCCGATTTGGATGCGAAGCTGAAACAGCGGGGTGAAACGCTGCATCAACTGCTGACAGTTGCTTCTCTCGTAGAGCGCGAAGTGGTTGTGGAAGATGAGCGGTCTGTAGTAGCTGGCGTCATTTATAACCGACTCAAACAGGATAAGAAGCTGGAAATTGATGCTACAGTTCAATATATGCTGGATAAGCAAAAGGAACGGCTGTATTACAAGGATTTGGCTGTGGAAAGCCCTTATAATACGTATATGCATCAGGGACTTCCACCAGGGCCGATTGCAAGTCCCAGTCTGAAATCAGTGATAGCGGCTTTACAGCCGAAAGCTACAGATTATTTGTTTTACGTGACCAAAAAAGATGGGACACATGAACATTTGTTTGCCAAAACGTATAAAGAACATTTGCATAACATTCAGGTAAGTAACCGTAAGACAAATTAGGAGGTGAGCCTATGGCTTACAAACCCGAACTACTGGCAACTGCCAGCTCTCCGGAGGATGCCCGCCATATGCTGGAGGCTGGAGCTACTGCATTACTTATTGGAGATGACCGCTTTGGAATGCGGCTGCCGGGACATTTTACACCGGACCAAATCCGTGAAGTGGTGGAAGAGGCACGGAAGCATACGGCGCAGGTATACGTATCCATGACGAATTTGATGACGAACGAGCTATTGCCGCTCCTTCCCGAATATGTGCAGACCCTAGCTGGATGCGGCATAGACGCCATTGAGTTTAATGATCCCGCAGTGCTCATGGCCGTGAAGGAGTACGCCCCGCATCTTAAGCTGTTCTGGAACGGTGAGATGATCTCCACCAACTTCGCAACCGCCAACTATTGGGGTGAAAAAGGAGCCTCCCGGGTCATTTTGGCTCGTGAGCTCAGTATGGATGAAATTACCGAAATGATACCAAAGTTGAACATAGAAGCACAGGTTCAGGTACATGGCATGACCAATATTTATCACTCCAAGCGTAAGCTTGTTCAAAGTTATATGCTGCACCAGGGACGTAATGTAGAAGGCGATTTGGGTAGAGGGCGCGGCTTGTTTCTGATTGAAGCAGAGCGAAAGGAAGAGAAGTTCCCCATCTACGAGGATATTAATGGGACACATATTATGAGTTCAGATGATTTTTGTATCATGGAGGACCTGCATATTCTGATGGAGGCGGGCGTGCATAGCTTTAAGATCGAGGGCTTATTGAAACCTACGGCTTACAATGAGGCGGTTGTTCGTGCTTATCGTAAAGCCATAGATAATTATACAGCTGACCCGGATGCTTATGCTTATGATGAAAGCTGGCTGGATGAAGTTCGCCGTCTTCAAGATCCGGAACGGGAACTTTCCTTCGGATTTTTCTATAAAGAGCAGGTTTATTAATTTTAAAATGAATTCACAGAGGGGGGAACGTCATGGGGACGATAACCAAAACAAGAAAATATATAGGTAAACGGAATCGTCTGGATAAGCCGGAGCTATTGGCTCCTGCCGGAAATCTGGAAAAGCTGAAGTTTGCCGTTCACTATGGCGCGGATGCTGTATATATTGGTGGACAAAAATATGGTCTGCGTTCTAACGCCGATAATTTCAGTTTTGAAGAAATGCGCGAAGGTGTAGAATTTGCTAACAAGTACGGTGCTAAGGTGCTTGTAGCCACCAATATCTATGCCCACAATGAGGATATTGCCGGAATCGAAGAATACTTGCGCAATCTGTACGAGGCAGGAATTCATGCCGTTATCGTCGCTGATCCGGCTATTGTATCCGTGGCATTGCGTGCTGTTCCTGGATTGGAAGTGCATTTGAGTACACAGCAGTCCACACTGAACTGGCAAGCGGTAAAGTTTTGGAAAAACGAGGGACTACCGCGTGTGGTACTGGGACGTGAGACCAGTCTGGAGGAAATCGAAGAAATTAAAAAGCATGTGGACATCGAAATCGAAGCATTCGTCCATGGTGCGATGTGCTCTTCATTTTCCGGCCGCTGCGTGTTGTCCAATCACTTTACAGACCGTGATTCCAATCGTGGAGGATGTTGTCAGTCTTGCCGCTGGAAATACGATTTGTTTGAGGATGCCCGCCCAGGTGAGGTTTGGATATCTGAGGAAGAGGCACAGGAGAGCAATGCACTGAAACAGTTCCAGCTCGGTGTTAACCAGCTTCCACTGTTCGAAGAGAGCGATAATGCCTTTTCTATGGGTTCCAAGGATCTGTGTATGATTGAAAATGTCCCTGATCTGATTGATGTAGGTGTAGACAGCTTTAAAGTGGAGGGACGTATGAAGTCCATCCACTATGTGGCTACCGTTGTGAATGTCTATCGTCAAGCGATTGATTCCTATATGGCTGATCCTGAAAATTATGTACTCAAACCAGAATGGATTGAAGAAATTAACAAGGCAGCCAATCGTCCGTTGAATACAGGTTTTTTCTACGATACACCGGATCATGAAGATCATATTTATGAGCCGGAAGAAAAGGCAGTCCCTTATGATTTTGCCGGACTGGTCATGGACTACGATGCCGCGAGTGGCATTGCAACCATTCAACAACGGAACCATTTTAAACCAGGGCATGAAATCGAATTTTTCGGTCCGAACGGAACATTCTTTAAACAAACGGTCGGAACGATCTGGGATGAGGAAGGCAACGAATTGGATGCTGCTCGTCACCCGCTTCAACGAATTAGAATGAAGGTAGATCAGCCCGTATCGTATTTTGATATGATGCGTAAAAAGAAGTAAATAAGCCTTAAGTCACAGGTGAAAAGATTCAAAAGCCTCTCCTATCGGTTGGAGAGGCTTTTTTTTGAATAGTTTTCTAGGAAAAAAGTTTCACAAAATTTAGTTGATACTCAAAGGAAAGCTACATTCCTTGTCGAATAGTTCCGATAGAAGTTATATAGATAATAGATACATAATGGATGACGTGGAATTAGAAACTAATTATATGGTGGTAGGTGAGAGAAATGGGTTTACGGAAAAAAGAGGGGAATACAGCAAAAAGGCAACCCAAGAAAACGGATCAAATGCAGGGTTTGAAAGGCAGTAAAGTGACAACGGATAAAGAGGAACAAAAGGTTGCGGTGTCTTCGAAGGTTGCCCCCTGGGTAGCTAAGGCAACTCGTAAAGGTACACACAATTTAAAGCGTTTACTTAAGCCGGAAAGGTACAGTAAAGATTTCATGCATTTGGTCAAAAACTATAATCCGATACGTTCGGTTGGAATGAAGTTGTTTCTGATCTTTTTTGCGGCAATTATGTTATTTGTGGTCAGCTTGGGGATGCTCTCATACTACAAGGCTAAAAGTACGATTGAGCAAAATGCAGCTACGGCTTATCAGCAGACCGTCCAGCAAACTTCAGAAAAGCTTGATATTATTCTAGAGCGCTTTCAAGACACGTCGACACAGGTATTTTTCGATACTGAATTAAGTGATCAGTTGCAAAAGGCAGTAAAGCAAGATAAAAATCCCTTTGCATCTTTTGTTGCTATGGGCGAAGTGAATAAGAAGCTAACGAATCTTGCTTTTACGAATAAAGCGATTGATTCAATGTACTTGTACCCGGAAGAAACCAATTTAGCTGCTATGGGCACCGGAACACAAAAGGATGTACGGCAGGAAGCGTGGTTTAAGGATATTTTGAAAAACAAAGGAATTGTTTGGCTACCTACGCAGGTGAATGACAATGGTAGCAAGACCTTTCGTCTGGCACGCTCCATGAACAGCATGTCTGGGTTGGGAGGGACTTATGTTCTGGTTATGGATTTAAAGTCCAGTGCGGTGGAGGACGAGTTAAAAGGTATTAATTTGGGTTCAGGCAGTATGATTAGTCTTGTGACAGACAAGGGTGAGTTTGTAGGTTCTAACAATGAGGGCTTGGCAGGAGGAAAGACAAAGCTGGATTACGTGTCCAAGCTTGAAGGGATCGAAGGAAATCAAATTATGGAGCAGGAAGCAGACGGCAAAAAGCAAAGTGTGCTTGCGGTTCATAATACACTGGGAACTTCCAAGTGGATTCTCGTGGGTGTAGTACCTGTATCTGAGCTGGTGAAAGACGCTAAGGGGATACTAACTACAACCTGGATATTTGCCGCAGTGGCTGCACTCATTGCATTGTTCATTGGCCTGTGGATCGTGCGCCTCGTGGCTCGGCCATTGACACATCTGAAGGATTTAATGGTCGAAGGTGCCAAAGGCAACTTGCAAATCCGAACGAACTATAAGGCTCAGGATGAAATTGGGCAATTGTCAGAAAGCTTTGATACGATGATGGAGCAAATTACATTGCTGGTAGAACAGACGAATGCCTCAGCTCAGGAGGTTCTGAATACAGCGACGGAACTAGGCGATGCCTCGAAGAAGACAGCCATTTCAGCCAAAGAAATTGCAGCAGCAACGGAAGAGATTGCTCATGGCGCCGCCAGTTTGGCAACAGAGGCTGAACGTGGCAGCGGACTTACCGGGAATATATCTCAGCAAATGGATACGGTTATGGCTTCCAATCATGAAATGAGTCTGGTCGCACAAGAAGTTGAACAATCCAGTGAACAAGGGACCATTCAGCTGAAAAATCTATTGAGCAAGACTAAGGTTACGGAAGAAACTACGCATGCTCTGGTGGGCAAAGTAGATGAACTGAAGAAGACAACTTCCGATGTCTTTAAGGTGCTGGACGTATTACAGGATATTGCTAAACAAACGAACATTCTATCACTGAATGCGACGATTGAAGCAGCACGAGCGGGGACGGCTGGGCGTGGTTTTATGGTGGTAGCTAATGAGGTTCGGCAGTTGGCTGAACAATCACGTCAAGCTATTCGTACGGCTACAGGCATTACTAACAACATCGTCAATGAAATGAATGAAACGGTACAGGCATTATCTGAGGTGTACCCGCTGTTCCGGGAACAGATGGGAGCCGTGCAGGAAACAACGGACATTTTCCAATCGGTTCAGCAGCAAATGGGAGAGTTCGCGCTACGATTGGGAACGGTCACTGCCTCCATTCATCATCTGAGTGAATCGCAGACCACTTTGTCCGAGGCAATGACCAATGTAAGTGCGGTAGCCGAGCAATCCTCAGCTACTTCGCAGGAAGTCGCTTCGCTCAGCACTGAACAGGCTAATATTGGTAATCAACTGGTAGGTTTGTCGGATAAGCTGGAAGGAGTATCAGTGAACTTGAAGGAACAGCTTTCGCGGTTTACGGTGTAGATATAACAAAACCATGGAAATCAGGATTGTCACTGATCTCCGTGGTTTTGTACTTTTTATTAGTAGATGTGCTTAAAAATCCCTCAAGAAGGAAAGCAAAAGATGAATACAAACACAAAGGTAGCTTGGGTTGTACTGGCCATTACCATTTTTATTACGGTTTTTTATTCGTTAGACGAGTTTTTAAATTGGAGCCCAGAAGCAGACATCACAAGATACAAATAAATTCGGAAACCCATTCACGTTAAAAGTTGAGTGGGTTTTCTTTTTCAACTACAGGACATACTACTGGAAAAAAGATGAAAGAAGGATGGGTGTGCCGAGGCGTGGTAGCAGTTTCATACGAAAACGTCGAATTGCATATATGGGCTTGGGGGTGATGGCGCTACTGCTGATTTTATTATTCCGACTGGCTTGGATTCAGGGGACAGCGGGCATTCATATGTCCGTCTATGGGGGGCATTCGCTTAAGGAAATGTCAGCACGTCAGCGACAGGAGGGCATTTCTATCGACTCTGGACGTGGACAGTTTACGGACCGGCATGGGCAACCCTTGACTGGCGGAGTCGTATGGGCGCCAGTGCTTTTTCCCGATGTAGATGGCAAAGCGGCTTTACATGGCGAAGAACTGGCCAAGCTACTGCGTACGAATAAAAAGCAACTACTGACACGATGGAAAGGACTGCAATCCCCGCTCATATGGCGAGATGGGCGCGGAGAGCCCGTACAAATCAATCCGAATGAAGCAGGCAAGCTGCTGAAGCTAGCCCCTTCGCTTATTGAGCTTGTACCTTATGCGAAACGTTACAGGGATTTGCCCAATGGCAGGCAATGGCTTGGCTTTCTGTATGAACGTGCCGACCGAGCGAGTGAACTGCCGATGGGGGCAGCCGGGCTGGAAAGAACGCTGGAGCCGCTGCTGAGCGGCGTCGGTGAAACGTTCGTCTCCCGATTTGTAGATGCGCAGCGTCGTCCATTGACTCATATACCGTTGCGTGTCAGTGCTCCATCCAATGGTCACTATCCTTTACAAGTGCAGACTACAATTGATCTACCTATACAGGAACAGATTGAAAAGCTGACGGAATCTAGTCATTTGGCAGAAGGGGCGGTGGTAGTGCTCGATGCAGGCAACGCGGATGTACTGGCGATGGTGTCTCGCCCTTTTTATAATCCCGGTCATGTTGATCCCCAGAAAAAAACAGACTGGTCTAATCGTGCCCTCAAGGCGATAACGCCTGGATCCATTTTTAAGTTGGTTACGGCTGCTGCTGCACTTGAATCAGGTGTTGTCCAACCGCAGGAACAATTCCATTGTCATGGAACTTATGGCAAGTACGGTTTGGCTTGCTGGAAAAAAGAAGGACACGGTACCCTGAACCTGGAGGAAGGGCTTGCCGTATCCTGTAATAGTGTATTCGCTCATCTCGGCGAACGGCTTAATCCTGAGCAAATTCAGGCCACAGCCTCTGCACTGGGATTGAGCCGAACTGTGGGCTGGCAGGAGCGGAATCTTGCAGGACTACCTCAATTCAGACCGCTGGATCACGAAGAAAAGGGAGCCGTATTCGGCTCCCATACGAACGCGTATGATCCGGGCGTACGTGTACAGACAGCTATCGGTCAGCGCGATGTGCTGGTAACGCCTCTCCAAGCTGCCAATCTCATCGTCACCTTGCTGCACGAGGGTCAAGTACATGCACCACGCATTGTCAAACGCATTAGCTACGCAGACGGTAGCACCTTACTGGAACTACCTGCTCATGCTGCATCTTCACCCGAGGGCAGCCGCTCGATTCACACATCGACGGCTCGCACGCTTCGTGAAGCAATGGAAAAGGTTGTGACACAGGGAACTGGTGCCTCCTTGCGTAATAAATCATGGAATCTGGCCGGCAAATCGGGTACGGCCCAAGCTTTAAAGAACGGTCAACCTATCAATCACCAGTGGTTTATAGGCTATGGTCCGATAGAGCGGCCTCGTTATGCGGTCGCCGTCCTTGTGCAAAATGCTTCAACACATTCTGCAAATCAAGCTACAGCACTGTTTGGTCAAGTAATGGATCTGTTAGCTCAATCCTCTTGAGTACCATGAGTAGCTTCACGATCTTCCTCCTGGATTTTTACGATAAACGGGGGCTCGTCAAATTCCTCTGTCGGAAACCGAATCCATTTCTGCAGATAGCCTTGCTGCCACAATTCCTTAAGCAAAATGATCAGAATGGGAGACAGGATTAATCCGGCCAGTCCAAAGATGGACAACGATATAATGGCAAAGGAAAGCATCAGATAGGCAGATGAAACACCGATGGAATTACCAGTGATTTTAGGCTCTGCCAGCTGGCGGACGATCACCGTCACAGCCATGACAATAAGCAGGCCTACAGCCAGGCCGGTATTGCCTGTGATGAACAGATACACGGCCCACGGAATAAAAATAACAGGCACACCCAGCAAGGGCAGAATATCAAACAAAGCTGCCACGAGCGCCAATGAGAGGGCATTATCCACTTGCAAAATGAGTAAACCTATAAATACGAGAACAAAGGTAATCCCTACCAGTAGAGCTTGAGCCTTGAGAAAAGCGGAGATAGCTTTAAGTACGTGATTTTTTAGAAAAAGGTAAGCAGTTTTTAGTGTCTTGGGTGTTTTACTACGAGCAATGCCCTTCCAAAGATTAATTTCCATACTTAAAAAGAACGCTAAAATGATGGCAATGGCAAAGTTGCCCATAAAAACAGTGAAAGAACTGAGGAACTGTATGAAAAAGGATAATCCTAGCTGTGCCCACTTCGTAGCAATGGTGGTGGCAGTCGCAAAATAATCATTCACACGTTCAGTAACACTCGGAGGTAAAGCAGCGATTTTATCTTGAGAAAGATGAAGATATCGCGTGAATTCCGCTTGGATAATCTGAGTATATTGTGGGAGGTTTTGCGCGACTTTCGTAAATTGCGTAACTAGAATCAGGCCCAATCCGAAAAAAATAGCAAGTAAGAGGATGATAAATAGCAATACGGAGAGTGCGGAGGCAAAAGGCTTTCTCATTCCTTTCCGATGAAAATAACGGGCAGCAGGTTCAATGCACCAGAACACGACGAACGAAAGGAACACAGGTGCGGCAAGTTGATACAGTTTGCTGGATACGAACATAATTAAATACACGGTTAATACGATCAAACCGATATCAAAAACGGTACGCCAATATTTTTTGTACAAGGGAAGCATATGTATACAACGACTCCTTTTAGATTTTTATTTATTGTACACTAAATTGGACCTCAATGCTGACCATATGCAATAGCGAAATCTCGGCATGTTTGCTTCATTGTGATAATATATAAGTAAGTGAGTTTTCCTCAGGAAGCCTGCTTGGGGAGTTCAGAATAGAAAAGTGGGGATAAAACGTGCAGACTTTGCTGTTATGGATGTTTTACATTTCAACTTTTTATGCTTTTATTCCGGCGCTGGTTAGTCGTATATTTGGTTTCCGGGTGTTCAGGCGCGGCAAAAGTGAGCAAGAATATGCACTCACCTTTGATGATGGCCCTGATCCAGTGTATACATCACAGCTGCTTGATTTACTGAAGCGTTTTGATGCCAAGGCTACTTTTTTTGTTGTTGGGATAAATGCAGAAAAACACCCTGAGCTTCTGAAACGCATGCATGATGAAGGTCATCTAATCGGTATTCATAATTATGTGCACAAATCGAATTGGCTTATGAGGCCTGTTACCGTCAGAAGACAAATTGCTCAGACAGAGTCAGTCATTCGTCGAGTAACTGGCGAGGGAACGACCTTTTATCGCCCACCTTGGGGGATAGTGAACTTTTTTGATATTTCCAACACCCATGGTCGTCGAATCGTATTATGGTCCTCCATGTTCGGGGACTGGAAGGCCAGCATCGGAGCGAAACAATTAGCGGAGAGAATGCTCAAAAAGCTGAGGGGTGGCGAAGTGATGCTGCTCCATGACTGTGGTACGACATTGGGGGCAGACGTGGAAGCGCCCCAGAATATGCTAATCGCACTGGAGAAGCTGCTGAGGGTCGCCCAAGAACGACAATTACGCAGCGTACGGGTGGATACATTGTTTTGCCGTCAGTCTGTCAATAAACCTACTGCCTCCGAGATGTCCAGTACGGGCTGGTTAAAAAGAACGCTGGTATTTGGATGGCTCCAGTATGAGCGGCTATTCCATGTTTTGTTTCGTCTTCGTCCCGTAAGCAAGGAGGATACGATCTTTTATTATCGTCGCCGTATCTATCATGGGCCAAATGTAAATATGGAGAACAGCAGGTGGTTAGAAAAAGGGGACCCGATAATTGAGCTTCATTTTGATAATAGAAAGTTATTTCAATTGGGTTCGACGGCAAAGTCGATGGTACATCTAGCTATTCAATTAATTCGGATTGTAAAAAAACAACTTCCTGATCTGGCCCAACGCATTGTACATGATTCTGAAATGAAGGGTGTAAAGGCGATATACGCAGTAAGTATGATTCATCGGGGACCAGAGAAGTTGGGATTTCAAGTTCGGGAGCTTCCCAAAGGACTGTTTAAGCATGTGTCCACTGTATATCTAAAGCTGTTATTTCGTGTTATTCATCCTTTGGGTTCAGAGCAATTGAGTGAAAAAAAAGATGTAATGGTACCGAAACTGATTGTGATGCCAATGGATACCTTGTTTGACCGTTTTCATCAGGGAGGCTTACACCGCTCAGACGAAGCTCTTGAGCAAACAGCACAGCGAGATGATGTCCATACACTCAACAGCGAAATGACTGAATAGGCTAACCCTAATGACCTAATAAAAAAATCCTCTCGATCCTTTGTTAGGGTCGAGAGGATTTTTAGCTGTTTATAAAGTAATCCTATCTTGGCAACGCATTTAGATTTTCATAATTCCGCCGTTACTTGCGTTCGTTACCAGCTTGGAATAACGTGCCAGGTAACCCGTTTTTACCTTCGGCTCGAAGCCTTTCCAGTTGGCGCGACGACGTTCGAATTCTTCGTCCGTAATGTGGAGCTCAATCTTACGATTGTTCAAGTCCAGCTCAATGATATCGCCGTCCTCAACAAAAGCGATAGGTCCGCCTTCTGCTGCTTCGGGGGAAATATGACCGATGGAGATACCACGGGAAGCACCTGAGAAGCGTCCGTCTGTAATCAGACCCACCTTGGCACCAAGCCCCATGCCCACGATTTGTGAAGTTGGAGCGAGCATTTCAGGCATACCAGGTCCGCCCTTTGGACCTTCATAACGGATAACAACAACGTGTCCTTCATTAATTTTACCGTTGGCGATACCTGCCAGTGCATCTTCCTGTGAATCAAAGCAGATAGCAGGACCTTTGTGATAACCACCAACCGAAGGATCAACTGCACCGACTTTAATGATGGAGCCTTGCGGTGCCAGATTACCGAATAATACAGCTAGGCCGCCACGTTCAGAATAAGGGTTGTCCAGTTTATGGATGACGTTAGTATCCAAAATTTCCTGACCTTCTACGTTTTCACGAATGGTTTTTCCGGTCACAGTAATACAGTCTCCATGCAGTGCGCCCGGTTTCTTCAACAATTCATTCAGCACTGCGCTTACGCCGCCTGCATTATGGACATCCTCAATATGATAGTCGGAAGCAGGTGCCAATTTGGACAAATGAGGTACGCGGTTTGCGACTTCATTAATACGTTCGATAGGGTAGTCAACTTCTGCTTCATGGGCAAGTGCCAATGTATGCAATACTGTATTCGTGGAACCGCCCATTGCCATATCCAATGCAAATGCATTATCAATAGCCTCTTTAGTCACGATATCACGTGGTTTAAGATCAAGCTTAATCAATTCCATTAATTGGCGTGCAGATTGTTTAACGAATTCTTTACGTTCTTCTGCTACTGCGAGAATGGTGCCGTTACCCGGCATAGCCAGACCCATCGCTTCTGCTAGACAGTTCATGGAATTCGCTGTGAACATCCCTGAACAGGAGCCACATGTCGGGCAGCCGTATTGTTCTAATTCAAGCAAGCTTTGATCGTCGATTTTACCAGCCTGATATGCACCTACGCCTTCGAAGACGGAGGTCAGGGAAATAGAGCGTCCGTTCTTGTCTTTACCAGCTTTCATAGGACCGCCGCTGACGAAAATAGTTGGAATGTTAACGCGCAATGCGCCCATCATCATGCCAGGGGTAATTTTATCACAGTTAGGAATACAAACCATGCCATCAAACCAGTGAGCGGAAACGACAGTTTCCAGAGAGTCAGCTATAATTTCGCGGCTTGGCAGAGAATAACGCATACCGATGTGACCCATGGCAATGCCGTCATCTACACCGATGGTGTTAAACTCGAAAGGTACACCGCCTGCCTCACGAATGGCTTGCTTGACAATTTTTCCGAATTCCTGCAAATGGACGTGGCCCGGTACGATATCAATATACGAGTTGCATACCGCAATAAACGGTTTGTCAAAATCTTCTTCCTTGACACCCGCTGCGCGCAGCAAGCTGCGGTGAGGAGCGCGGTCAAAGCCTTTTTTAATCATATCGGAACGCATTTTCGTCTTAGCTGTCATGATGCTGGTTTCCCCCCAAAGTATAAAAATAGTATGGCGTTCAATGGACGCCGTAATAGCGCAGATGTTTTCTAAAGAGTCTATCATAGATGTGAGCTTTTTTCTACATATATGAAGATTTTGAAAAAGTACTAGTAGGGTTCTGTAATCAACAATATATAGACATGAGCAGTTTTATTTGTCTATATATTGCATTTAGAAGAGTTAGAATTTGATTCTATTAGAAATATGTATACTGACATGTTTGCGTATCAGGTAAAATATGAAAGAGCCCATTCCGCAATAAAGCGAATGGGCTCAAGCTTGTTTTATGTTAAAGGAGGGCAGAATATGATATTACACCTTAATTTCTGCCGCCTTTACGACCGATGTCTCTGTAGAAATTTTTGTCATGCGACTCAGCTGTAGCATCGCCGCCTTTTTTGCCGATTTCCTGATAAAATTCTTTATCGTGAGAGTTTGCGGTTGCTTCCCCGCCTTTTTTACCAATCTCCTGATAAAATTCCTTATTGTGCTTCTTGGAAGTAGCTTCTCCACCCATACGACCTGCTTCTTCGCGACTCATTTTCCCCTGATTTTGATTACGTGCCATTACAAATCACTCCTTAATAAAAAAGTTGTTTTTTGTTGCGCGCATCCTTTACTTACCACATCACGCCTGTATGAAACAGGCTCCAAGTGGAGTAAAGAGGGGGTAGACTCGCTTACATGTTCGTCTGTGAGTGGGTTGTCGCGTGTTCAATGTTAAATAAAAAATGGATAAAAAGATTACGCGGACCGTCTAAAAGGATAAGGAGCTGGCTTTAGCATCCACTCTACCTGTGGCTCAATCAGAGGTCGTGTTGCAGTTCGAACCCAAGGCATGGTCAACATACAGCACAGACCTGCAGCACACACTACAATCAACATGACTTCCACTGGAGTATCTATATATTCGTAGACTCCCTTTGCAACGACGGTACGGACGATCAAGCCATGGAGTAAAAAGACATATAGTGTCCGTCTTCCCATCTCGGTTATACGTCCTGTGACAGCTGGAACAAAGCTTAGGAACGCCATGGATGCTATCCATTGAACTCCATAAATGCCGATGCGGTAAATTCCTGCGTACCATTCGGTATGGCCCAATTCACCGTAAGTCATGTTGCCATACAGCCAGCCTGCCGGGATGCCGAAATACGACGTTCCCGCCAGTACCATAAGCAGAAGAGATACAACGCCAGCGATTATGCGGACTGGAGCTGTGAAGAACCGTCGAACGTCTGCATAATTCAAATGATAACCTGCTACAAAGTAAGGCAAATAAACAAAGGTTCTGCATACGCTCAGCCATATACCATCCACAGGGAGATACCCGACGAGGATACCCAGCAGCACGGATATACCCAATTGGAGGACAGGTGGTATTTTCTGAAAAGACAGCATCAGCAGTCTCCAACAGATATGGCTGGCAAGGAACCAGAGTAGCAGATAAGGAGCAAAGAACGAATGATGGATATGGGGAACGTGGAAGAGTGCAACATCCAAGATCGAATAGAGCGATTGAAAAATAAGATATTGCATACCGATCTGAAGCAGAACTTTTCGGCCTGCTGATCCGGTCAAAGAAGTTTGGGCAAAGTAGCCTGTAACGAGTACAAACAACGGCATATGAAACATGAATATCCAGCTGAACCATTGTTGGGCAATATGAAGTGAACCGACTAGAGGCTCCAGAGCATTCCCTGCAAATACGCATATGATCAACAGAAATCGCAAATTGAGAAAGAAGCTTTCCCCTTGTACATCATGGCTTGTCGTCATGTGTTTCCCTCCGAACGGCTTCTGCCGACTAAACTATTTAAAAAATAATTCTTTACAAGGAACAAGGTACGATACTCTGGACATTACTATTGTGATTTTATTCACAATAGTAAGCGTTATCATAACCTTATTGTGTGGCGAAAGCTTGAACACCGGACAAAGATGGGCTAAGACGTGGAAATGTATGCTGATTTGACCCTGTATGTGCAACGATGTTACCCTAACAAGGCTAGTTACGCTGATGAATACAGCGATACATTTTATATTCAAATTACGAATTACGAGGTACGAAAGGCGAAAGGAACTTTTACAATGAGAAGAAGAACAAGAAGATCATACAATTCATATGGGACACGTGGTCCTCGGAAAATATGGAAAGTTCTCTTAGGCATCCTGATTGTTATTGCACTGATCGCAGGGTGGGGAGCATGGAAGGTGTTTACGCCTTATCAGCCTGACGAGACGGCTGCTGCTGCATTAGCTGAAGTAGCGGATGCTGTGAAAGTAAATGAACAAGAACATTGGGTCGGTTTTGAGCCTGCAAAAAGAAGCGGAGCCGGAGTCATTTTGTATCCAGGTGCGTTGGTGAAGCCCGAAAGTTATGCGCCCTTGGCACGCCGTCTGGCGGAAAAGGGTCATCATGTGATCATTGCAAAAATGCCACTCAACCTTGCATTGATCTCCCCGGATTTAGCGAATGAAGTGCTAAAGGCATATCCGAAAGAAGCGTTTGTTATTGGAGGCCATTCGTTAGGCGGTGTGATGGCGGCCCGATATGCAGCTGCACATCCTGATCAGGTCAAAGGTGTATTTTTCCTCGCCTCCTACCCGGATAACAAGGGTAATTTAAAGGATAAAAATCTGCCCGTTATTTCTCTACTGGGAAGTGATGATGGAGTCGTCCAGATGGAAAATGTCCAAAGTGGAAGAACTTATTTACCAGCCAACACGCTGTATTTTACAGTCGAAGGGGGAAATCATGCCCAATTCGGCAGTTATGGTGTCCAAAAAGGGGATAATCCTGCAAAAATTAGCGCTGCCGAGCAATGGAATCAGACGGTAACGGCTTTACAGGACTGGATGAAAGAGAGTGTGGATGTGGCTTCTAAGAATCAGTAAAGGAGGTGTGCTGCATGTCTGAGCTGATCGTGCAGGGGGAGCGGTACCCATGCCGTGGTATTTTATTGGATAAAGATGGAACGTTGCTGGATTTTATTCAGTTGTGGGGCCCCTGGGCTCGTTCTATACTGGATATGATGGAGCAGCATCTTACCGTGGCGGGAGCCGGTTTTACGGTGGAAAAAGGTACCGTTCTAGGTACTGTTCACGATCTAGAGGGACGTGTGATCGGTTACGATCCTTCTGGCCCACTAGCCATGGGGACGGTGGACGAAAGTACGGGGGTACTGGCTTGGCAGCTTTATACTGCTGGTGTACCGTGGAATGAAGCGGTACAGCTTGTCCGCGACTTTAATAAAACGGCGATGGCTGATATTCGGCGACATCGGGCAGCGAAGGTGTTTCCAGGGTTGCGGACGTTGCTTGAGCAAAGCCGCCATGCCGGGCTGAAGCTGGCGGTTGTGACCTCTGACAGTACAGAGGCAGCACAGGAGCATTTGGAGTGGATGGGGCTGACATCCTATTTTGACGAGGTCATCGGACACGATAGGGTTACATACGGCAAGCCTGACCCGGAAATGGCTGAAAAAGCCTGCGCGTTACTAGGATTGTCGCCGGCGGACGTGGTAGTCATCGGAGACAGCAATGGGGATATGCAGATGGGCAAGCGTGCCGGAGTACGGCTCGCTATTGGATTTGCGCCAGAAGCAGAACGTTCTGGTCATTTGCTGGATGCGGATAAGGTTGTTCGTGGATATGAAGAGCTGGAGGTGCGTAGGGTATGAAAGTTAATACGTTGGCGGAATGGATACAGCAATCGCAGAATGTTGTTTTTTTCGGCGGAGCAGGGACATCGACGGAAAGCGGTATTCCGGATTTTCGTTCGGCAGCAGGCCTGTATCAAAGTGAGGAGAAATTGCCTTATTCCCCTGAGGTTATGCTGAGCCGTTCATTTTTTGTGAAGCATCCCGAAGTGTTCTTCGACTTCTATCGTAGCAAAATGCTGCATCCCGATGCGGAGCCGAACGGTTGCCATCATTTCCTCGCGTTATTGGAAAAGCAAGGCCTCCTTAAAGCGGTTGTGACACAAAATATTGACGGATTACATCAGGCGGCAGGTAGTGTGAATGTACTAGAACTTCATGGCTCGGTGCATCGCAACCACTGTATGGAATGCGGACGCTTTTACAGTCTAGATGAAGTGATGAACAGCTCTGAGGTTGTACCCAAATGTCCGATAGATGGAGGAATTATCAAACCGGATGTCGTTTTATATGAGGAGGAGCTGAATCAGGATACCATTAATCAATCCGTTCAGGCTATTTCGCAGGCTGATTTGCTGTTAATTGGAGGAACGTCGCTGACAGTACATCCTGCTGCGGGCTTGATTACTTATTTTCGTGGTAAACATACGGTGCTGCTGAATACAGATCCCACCTCATATGATCATAAGGCGGATCTTTTGATCACCGATCCAATCGGTAAAGTTATGGAAAAACTTGCTCATCAATTAGGTCTGTAATCGTTTTCTTGTCAACGCCTGGATAAAAGCGCTATGATGATGTTGTGATGGACATTACAATGTTTCGAGAGAGGCTGGGATAGCATGGTTTATTTAGCTGGCGAAGATCGTTATGAAAGTATGAAATATAACCGTACAGGGAGATCAGGTCTAAAACTGCCGGCTATTTCGCTGGGCTTGTGGCACAATTTTGGCGGGATTAACAACGCGGAGAATGGCCGTAGCATGATTACCCGCTCCTTTGATCTAGGAATTACGCATTTTGATTTAGCTAATAACTATGGCCCTCCTGCGGGATCAGCTGAGGAATTTTTTGGACAAGTCTTAGCCAGTGATATGAAACCGTACCGGGATGAGTTGGTCATCTCCACCAAAGCGGGCTACAATATGTGGGCAGGGCCTTATGGTGACTGGGGATCTCGCAAGTATATGATATCCAGTCTGGATCAGAGCCTGAAGCGGATGGGGCTGGACTATGTCGATATATTCTACTCTCACCGATTTGATCCTAATACGCCGCTGGAAGAAACGATGGGAGCACTGGATCATATCGTACGATCCGGCAAAGCGCTGTATGTGGGTGTGTCCAATTATAGTGCGGAGCAAACAGCAGAAGCAGCTCGCATTCTGAAGGAGCTGGGAACACCGCTTCTGATTCATCAGCCGAAATACTCCTTGCTCGACCGCTGGATTGAAAGCGGATTACAAGATGTACTGGACGAAAACGGGGTAGGCAGCATTGCCTTTTGCCCGCTGGCTCAGGGATTGCTGACCAATAAATATTTGAACGGAATCCCCGAGGATTCACGTGCAGCGAGTACATCGGTTTTCCTGAATGAGAACCATGTAACGCCAGAGACACTTCGCAAGGTACGCGCCCTGAATCAGATGGCTGCTGCACGCGGACAAAGTTTGGCTCAATTCTCGCTGGCCTGGGCTCTGCGCGGCGAACGTCTGACCTCTGTCTTGATTGGGGCAAGCCGTGTAAGCCAAATTGAAGAAAATGTTGCTACCTTATCCAATCTGGACTTTTCTCAGGAGGAACTGGATCGAATTGATTCGATTCTGAATGCCGGGAACTGACAGGACGGCGGCACAGCCTAATGGTGAAAGTTAATCTGTAGTCATCGGCCTAATTTCGCATCCTTTTATACAATATATAACCAACAGCCCGCATCCGTTTGAAGGATGCGGGCTGTTTAAGCCTGCTTTACGACTGTGGGTATTGCTTAACCTTGCTTCGGTACTCGGTTGGAGACTGACCACAGAAGCGCTTGAATTGACGTGAGAAATATAAGGCATCGGTTAGTCCGACCGAAGCGGCCACTTGCTCTACCGATAATTCAGGACGCTCACGCAGCAGTTGACGTGATTTGTCGATTCTTAGCTTAAGCAAATAGGTGACGGGGGAGATGCCCGTTTCCTTTTTGAATATCCGTGACAAATATGCACGATTATAACCAAGTCCTTCAGACATTTGCTCAATGGAAACGGGATGTGCGTACTGAGTGGACATATATTGCACCATCTGCTTGACTGTACGTTGAATTTGCGAATCCGCCCCGGACGGATCAGTCCAGTCACTCAGGTAATTGCCTGCTTCCCCCATAATCAGATACAAATAGCCCAAGGCTGATAGATGAGAACTAGATTTTCTGCTATAAAAGGCCAATTGCATTTGCTCCAAATAACCGGGGATGGGACTTTGATCGGAAGCATGAAAGACAGGCTGGTGAACACGTAGCCCGGCCTCCTGCACCACCTGCTCAGTATGGTGCCCGGTAAACGCAGACCAACGATAACGCCACGGTTTCTCTTCATCAGAGGTATAGCTCACCAGCTGACCGGGATGAATAAGGAAAAAATCGTTTTCTTCAAGCTGATATGTGTGCTGTTCCGTTCGGAAGATACCTCTGCCCGATTCTACAAAGTGTAGCAGATAGTAATCATAGATTTTCGGCCCCACGGCATGACCGGATTTGGTTTGGCTCTCTCCTGCAAAAAGCACATGCAGCGGGCTATTTTCATAAAACACCGGATTAGAGGCGACGGCATAACTATATGAATGCGCTTGCAAAATAGGGTCATCCTTCCTGCATTTGTGAATGGTTTAGCGGATGCGGTATACTTACATTGTACATATCCAAGTCACATTTATCCATAGCTTAAACACATGGATGCATTACATCGTGTGACGCTTTCATTTATACTGAAATCATAAGAGATGTCAACCTGATTAAGATGTTACAGGGAAATCAGGAGGGCCTTTACTAACGGTATATGAGGTGGATGCGGATATGAACTCTACTGAATTAAAGAAACATTTTATTGAAAAATATGGTGAAAGCAGCAATGAACTGCGGATATTTCATGCACCTGGACGTGTCAATCTCATTGGAGAGCATATCGACTATAACGGTGGTTATGTACTCCCGGCTGCGCTGGAATTCGGAACGACGCTAATCCTTCGTGCGCGCAATGATGATGAAATTCATTTTGCTTCGACAAACCTGTCGTATGAAGTGTCTATCCCCCGTGGAGAAATAGGTAAAAACAAAACGGATGAGTGGGTGGACTATCCGGTGGGTGTGCTGGTGGAGTTGGCTGAAAAGGGAGTTTATCCGTCTAACGGATATGACCTGCTCTATCATGGAGAAATACCGAATGGTGCTGGATTATCCTCCTCAGCCTCCATTGAGGTTGTTACAGGATACGCGTTTCTCACGATCGAAAAACAGGAAACAGATACGGTCGAAATCGCTTTGTTGTCCCAGCGGGCAGAAAACAATTACGTTGGTGTCAATTGCGGCATTATGGACCAGTTCGCTGTAGCGAACGGAGCAGCTGATCATGCAATTCTGCTGATGTGCGATACGTTGGAGTACCGTAAAGTGCCATTCCGCACGGGGGCTTATAAGCTCGTGATCGGCAATACAAACAAGCGTCGCGGTTTGGTGGACTCGGCCTATAACGAGCGTCGTAGTCAATGTGCCGAAGCACTGTCCATTTTGCAGCAGCAGGAGCCGTCACTGGAATACCTCGCTCAGCTGGATGAGGCACGTTTCGGAGAGCTCCAGCATCACATCGCGGACCAAACAGTGCGTCGGCGGGCACAGCATGTGGTGGAGGAAAACGCTCGTGTGTTGGCCTCTGTTGATGCTCTCGCGGCGAATGAACTTGCAGCTTTTGGTCAGTTAATGAATGCTTCTCATGATTCATTACGCGATTTGTATGAGGTCAGCTGCACGGAGCTGGACGTCATGGTTGAAGAAGCGCGACGCATTCCTGGCACGCTGGGTGCTCGTATGACAGGAGCTGGATTTGGAGGTTGTACGGTTTCATTGGTTCATGAAGACGATGTGGAACGTTTTGTGAAGGAAGTCGGCAAAGCTTATCAGACCCGCACTGGGCTGGAAGCCAGCTTTTATGTATGCAAGGCAGGAGACGGAGTTAAAGAACTGAAGGAGGACGAATAACATGGCCATTTTAGTCACAGGTGGAGCTGGATATATCGGTTCACATACCGTAGCAGAACTGTTGGATCTGGGAGAAGAAGTTGTGGTACTGGATAATTTGCAAACCGGGCACAAAGCAGCATTGCTTGGAGGCAAGTTGTATGAAGGGGATTTGAGGGATAAAGAACTACTGTCCAAATTGTTCTCAGAAAATAGTATCGATGCAGTTATCCATTTTGCAGCCAACTCGCTGGTTGGAGAAAGTATGCAAAATCCTGGTAAATATTACGACAACAATGTATTTGGCACGCTGAGCTTGCTGGAGGCAATGAAGGATGCTGGAGTGCGCCGAATCGTGTTTTCCTCTACTGCGGCTACCTACGGCGAACCGGAAAAGGTGCCGATTGAAGAGGGTGACCGTACAGAGCCAACCAACGTGTATGGTGAAACAAAGCTGATGATGGAGCGCATGATGTCGTGGTTTGACAAAGTTTTAGGCATCAAATATGTGTCTTTACGGTATTTTAATGCGGCTGGTGCGCATGAGAGCGGCAAGATCGGTGAAGATCACCGACCAGAAAGCCATCTGATCCCGTTAGTGCTCCAGACAGCCTTGAAACAGCGTCCACACATCGCTGTGTTTGGTGAGGATTATGCGACACCTGACGGCACGTGTGTTCGGGATTACATTCACGTGAGTGACCTGGCGGATGCTCATGTGCGTGCAGTAAATTACTTGCGCGAAGGCAATGACAGCAACGTATTCAACTTGGGCAATGGACAGGGCTTCTCTGTGAAAGAAGTTATTGAGACGGCACGCAAGGTCACTGGACTCGACATTCCAGTTGTGACAGAGCCACGCCGCGCAGGCGATCCAGCGATATTGGTTGCATCTTCTGACAAGGCTCGTTCGGTGTTGGGCTGGAGTCCAGCACGTACCCAACTAGAGGATATTATTAGCGGAGCATGGGGATGGCATCAGTCGCACCCTCACGGCTACGGCGACGAATAGACGGGAGACGATAACATATGAGCGAGCGCCAATCCGCAGATAAAGGCCAAGGCCGGGAACATTCCCGGCATCTGGCCAATGACATCGACGAAACTGTACAGCAATCGGCTCTATATGCGGTGGAGCAACTGGTTGCATTCGCACAAAACAGGGGCTTGATTGGTCCACAAGATACAGATTACAGCCGTAATTTGCTATTGGATCAGTTTGGTTTTTCCGAGCCTTATTCAGGTGGGGAAGCAGGGGGCATTATGGCCCCCGAAGCCCTCCAGCCTGTGCTAAATGTTTTGATAGATTATGGTTTTGCCACTGGACTTATCCCTGAAAACACAGATACGTATCGTGATTTGCTGGATTCCAAAATCATGGGGCTGTTGATGGCGAGACCATCTGAAGTCATCCGTGACTTTCATCAAACGGAGACTGAACGTGGCATAGAGGCGGCGACAGATGCTTTTTATCAATTATCCATCGATTCGAACTACATCCGAATGGATCGGGTTGCTAGCAATGTGTACTGGAATCAGTCGACATCTTACGGAGATATGGAAATCACGATTAATTTGTCCAAGCCAGAAAAAAGTCCCAAGGAAATTGCGATGGCGAAGCTTTTGCCGCCGCCTGTTTATCCCAAGTGTCAATTATGCCGTGAAAACGTCGGATATGCAGGAAGAGTAAATCATCCGTCCCGTCAAAATTTGCGCATCATTCCGGTGGAATTGAATGGGGAACCGTGGTTTTTTCAATATTCACCCTATGTGTATTACAACGAGCACTGCATTGTGTTCCATCATGATCATGTACCGATGAAGCTTACAAAGGATACACTGCGCCGATTGCTGGCCTTTACGAAAGCGTTTCCGCATTATTTTATTGGCTCCAATGCGGATCTGCCGATTGTCGGCGGATCGATCCTGACCCATGATCATTTTCAGGGTGGTCGTCATACATTCCCAATTGAAAAAGCGGGTGTGGACGGCATATACCATAATGAATCGTTCCCGCAGGTTTCAGCGGGGATTGTAAACTGGCCGATGTCGGTCATCCGTTTTACGTCAACAGATGCCGAGACGTTGTTGGAAGCGGGAAATGCTGCTTTTGAAGCCTGGAAAGTTTATAGTGATCCTGTAGCTGATGTCCTCTCTCATACAGAGCAGGAAGGGGAAACGATTCCGCATAATACCGTGACGCCGATTGTGCGCCGTGATGCCGAAGGCAGGTACCAGATGGATCTCGTACTGCGTAACAACCGAACGAGTGAAGAGTATCCGGAAGGTATTTTCCATCCTCACCGCGAGATGCATCACATCAAGAAGGAAAATATCGGTCTGATCGAAGTTATGGGACTTGCCATATTACCGGGGCGGCTCAAGGATGAACTGGATGGAATTGCAGATATTTTGTGTGGGGATGACAAGCTGGCTGTGGCTATGCAGCAGGAAGGACATCCACTGTTTAAGCATGCAGACTGGATTTATCAGTTAAACACCCGGTTCGGTCGTTTGCCTGACAAGGAGACGGCTGTTCGTACCGTACAAAATGAGGTTGGACTGAAATTCAGTGAAATTTTAGAGCATGCAGGAGTGTATAAACGAAATCCGTCCGGTCATCAGGCCTTTGGTCGTTTTATGAAACAATTGGGATATACTTTGGGAGAATAAAATTGCTTGCGCAGCACATAATACTCTACGAGAACCCTCCCAAGATATGACATGGAACCATGCTCCTCAAGGAGTGTGGTTTTTTTCTGAAAATAAAGCAGATTTGTTTCCTGTAACCGAAAAGGTTATAATAGAGTAGTTTCTTAACATTAAACTTTAGAACTATTGGAGGCGAGCGTTTGCGATGAAAGCATTCGAATTTTATAATCCTACACAATTGATCTTCGGTAAAGGACAATTGGAGGCTCTCAAGCGTGAAGTTCCTAAATATGGTAAACGTGTACTGCTTGTATATGGCGGCGGCAGCATTAAGCGCAGCGGTTTGTACGATAATGTAATAAGTTTGCTTGGTGAAATCGGTGCAGAGGTAACGGAACTGGCTGGTGTAGAACCGAATCCTCGCTTATCTACAGTACATAAAGGCGTTGAATTGTGTAAAACACATCAAATCGACCTCGTTCTGGCTGTAGGCGGTGGTAGTGTGCTGGATTGCTCCAAAGCCATTGCTGTTGGTGCAAAATATGATGGCGACATGTGGGATTTTGCAGAGCGTAAAGCGGCACCACAGGCAGCATTGCCACTAGGTACGGTTTTGACCATGGCAGCTACCGGTTCTGAAATGAATGCGGGTTCTGTTATTACAAATGAAAAAACACAGGAAAAATTGGGCTGGGGCAGCGTATTTGCGTTCCCTGCGTTTTCTATTCTTGATCCTGTGAACACATACTCACTGCCACAAAATCAAACCGTTTACGGAATCGTAGATATGATGTCACATACACTGGAGCATTATTTCCATTTGGAATCCAATACTCCGGTCCAACTTGGCTGGTGCGAAACGATTTTGCGTACGGTCATGGATGCGGCTCCAGGTCTGGTCAACGATCTGGAAAACTACGAGCTACGTGAAACGATTATGTATTGTGGTACGATGGCGCTGAACGGCTTCCTAAACATGGGGCTGACAGGTGACTGGGCTACTCACAATATCGAACATGCTGTGTCTGCTGTTTATGATATTCCACATGGTGGAGGACTGGCTATTCTGTTCCCGAACTGGATGAAACACAATCTGCATGTGAAGCCTGAACGCTTCAAACAACTGGCCGTCAATGTGTTCCATGTAAACCCAGAAGGCAAGAGTGATGAAGAAGTGGCGCTGGAAGGTATTCAGGCGCTGCGTGATTTCTGGAACTCGATTGGTGCACCAAGCCGTCTGGCTGATTACGATATTGATGCGTCCCAAATCGATGTTATGGCTGATAAAGCTGTGAAATTTGGATCTTTTGGTGGCTTTAATAAGCTCAATCGCGAAGATGTAGTCGAAATTTACAAAGCATCTCTGTAAACTGACATTTGTATCATTTTAAGCACGTTTGTGCGTCATTAGACGTACGAACGTGCTTTTTTGGGTTTGATTTGGGATTTTGGAGGAAAATTTTGAAACTTTTTAAGGTTGAATACGTAAACATAGTTATAGACTGGAAACCAGACTGAAAAGGTACATGGAAGGAGGAGTCGCATGGAAACCATATTTTGGTGGTTATTGGCAGGGGGCGCTATCTTTACCGTAGTCAGTGTGCTGATTGGAGATGTACTCGGTGGTTGGCTGGATGGTGCATTGGAGCTACCGGGCCTCGATTGGTTCAGACCTGTCGTTTTACTTGGAGCCATGACCGCTTTTGGCGGAGCTGGAGTACTGCTGACAAAGTATACTGGGCTGAGCATGGGGTGGGTCGTCGTGCTTGCTTTAGGGATTGCGTTTGTCATCGGAATACTCGTGTTCTTTGCGTTTATCAAACCCATGGCGAATTCGGAGGTATCCAGCGGCTTCTCTATGCGTGAGCTGACTGGCCGGATCGGTGAGGTCACCATTCCTGTACCTGAGGTTGGTTACGGGGAGGTTATGATCCGCTTGGGTGCAGGCAACACCATACATACAGCATCTAGCTTCGATCACAAACCGCTTGCTGCGGGAACCCGTATCGTCGTGGTTGAGGTCGCAGAGGGCGTCGTCCGCGTAGCGTACCTGGACACATAGACGGCGCATTCGCTTAACTTGAAGGGAGCGTGATCGGGAGTGTCAAATTTGCAAGATATTGTGTTGGTCCCTGGGATTGTTGTCATCGTTATCGTTATATTAGGGATCGCTTTTTGGGCCCGTTACAAAACGGTAGGACCGGATGAAGGGATGATCGTGACGGGCTCTTTTCTAGGAAATAAAAATATTTCCGAGGATGACTCTGGACGCAAAATTAAAATTGTACGCGGCGGGGGGGCCTTCATTTGGCCAATTTTCCAGCAGTCCGAATTCATCTCTCTGTTGTCCCATAAACTGGACGTAACCACACCGGAAGTGTATACGGAGCAAGGAGTTCCCGTGATTGCGGATGGTGTGGCGATCATCAAGGTCGGCAGTTCTATTGAGGATGTGGCTACAGCAGCCGAGCAGTTCATCGGGAAGCCACTGGAGGCTCTTAGGGGAGAGGCTCAGGAAGTGCTGGAGGGACATTTGCGCGCAATCCTCGGTTCGATGACAGTGGAAGAAGTTTATCGTAATCGGGATCGGTTTGCGCAGGAAGTACAGGGCGTGGCTGCTCGTGATCTGAAAAAGATGGGCTTGCAAATCGTTTCATTCACCATCAAAGATGTGCGTGATAAGCACGGATATCTGGATGCGCTTGGTAAGCCGAGAATTGCCGCTGTGAAACGGGATGCTGAGATTGCAGAAGCCGAGGCTGTGCGGGATGCCCGGATTCAGAAGGCGCGTGCGGAACAGGAAGGCCAGAAGGCCGAACTGCTGCGGGATACCAACATTGCGGAGGCAGCCAAGGAGAAGGAACTGAAAGTGGCTTCGTTTAAGAAAGAACAGGATACAGCGAAGGCAGAAGCCGATCAGGCTTATCACATTCAGGAGGCCCGTGCCAAGCAGACTGCTGTCGAGGAGCAGATGAAGGTCGAGCTGGTGCGCAAAGAACGGGAAATTGATCTTCAATCCAAGGAAATACAGGTACGTGAAAAGCAATATGATGCGGAAGTGAAAAAGAAGGCAGAAGCTGATCGGTATGCGGTCGAGCAAGCGGCGGAAGCAGATAAATCGCGTAAAATGCGTGAGGCTGAATCGCTGCAATACTCGATTGAGACACAGGCTAAAGCGTCAGCTGAACAAAAACGTCTAAACGGGCAAGCAGAAGCGGATGCCGAACGCGCCAAAGGTACGGCAGACGCAGATGTCATCCGTTTGCGTGGACTTGCAGAAGCGGAGGCCAAGGAAAAACTGGCGGAGGCGTTCCAGAAGTTTGGAGAGGCCGCCGTGCTCGATATTATCGTAAAAATGTTGCCTGATCTGGCTGGACGTATTGCCGAACCGATTGCGTCCATTGATAAACTCACCGTAGTTGATACGGGAAAAGGAGAGGGAGCAGCGCGTGTCAGC
Organism: Paenibacillus sp. A3M_27_13; assembly: GCF_024213315.1. Lineage (NCBI taxonomy): Bacteria > Bacillati > Bacillota > Bacilli > Caryophanales > Paenibacillaceae > Paenibacillus > Paenibacillus sp. A3M_27_13. The sequence goes on along the minus strand of NZ_JANAVE010000001.1, from coordinate 1,428,900 downwards.
AATTATGTCACCGAACTGATGGCTACGGCACCTGAGATGCTGAAGAGTGTATCCGGCATTGATGTGGAGCAGTTAATCAAGGGGCTGACGACTGGGAAAAAAGGCCTTCATTCCGTGCCGTCCTCCGGTGAAGGGAATAAGCAGCATCTTCCAGCCTCGGTGGAGGCAGCACTAACAGATAAAGAATAACGGTAAGTCTTTAGGGAGCATCTACCCCTAACCAAAAGACCGCTTTTCATCACAGCATTTCCCGGCAATGTGATGAAAAGCGTTTTCTTTTTATTGACCTTTAGCCGAATATTTGGTACTTTAACGTGGATTCCTCTGAGCTTCATGCTATAATTCTTAGGATCAAGGTTCTGATAAAAGAGGTGCGGATGTGAGCAGCCTAAAAGTGGCCAAAGCGCTGAATAACAATGTGATTATAGGGATGCATCCCGAGCATGATGAGGTTGTTGTGATTGGAAAAGGAATCGGTTTCAATCGCAGACCCGGTGATCTTATGCCGTTGGATTCAGTTGAAAAATTATTTATATTAAAAAGCCATGAAGAACAGGAGCAATACAAACGGTTGCTTCCTGAGCTGGATGAAAAGCTCATTGAGGTCATCGGTGAGGTACTTCATCTTGTTCAGCTTCAAGCAAAGAAGCCTCTAAATGAGCACATACTGATTGCTTTAACTGACCATATCGCTTTTTCCATCAATCGTCATAAACAGGGAATTACGATTCATAATCCGTTTTTGTATGAGACTAGGGAAATATATCCTCAGGAATACAAGATGGCTGAGCAGGCTGTTGCTCTAATCAGGGATAAGATGGATGTAGATCTGGGAGAAGATGAAATCGGATTCGTGGCCCTGCATATTTATAGCGCCATGACAAACCAGCATATCTCCGAGGTGAGGAAGGATTCTCGTCTGATTGCTGATATGGTTCAGGTTGTCGAGACCACACTGGATTATCGTATTCCTCTCCAATCTCTTGATTATTCTCGACTGCTGACTCATCTGAGGTTTGCGATTGAACGTGTGCGCCGGGGAGAAATTGTGCAGGAGATTTATCGATTGGACAAGCTTTTGAATGAGGAGTACCCGGAAATGTATATGCTGGCCTGGAAGCTCACGAAAATTATGGAGAAAAGACTTCGTAAATCTGTGTATCCAGCTGAGGTTAGTTATTTGACAATGCATCTGCAGCGGTTGTCCCAACGCAAAGAGCAGGGGGAGCAACAAAAGTGATAAAACCGGAATAAAAAAGTATTGCCTCGCATTTAGTGGGGTGCTATAATCAATTTTGCAATGAGGAAGACAACAACTGAACATTTAACGTGTTACTGATTCGATCAGGCATGAGTTGTTTTAAGTTATGATTGTTTACAGCCTACTGGGGCAAGCTATATCCCAAGGTTGTTTTCAAACATACTTAAATCGGCTCATGCCTTTTTTGTTGTTTTGCCTCTGTTCTAAATTTCAGAGAAGGATGTGGAAGGTATGTTTAAAAAGCTTTTCGGCGTTTTACAGCGTGTCGGTAAAGCATTAATGCTTCCTGTAGCGATTTTGCCAGCTGCGGGGCTTTTATTGGGTATCGGTAACATGCTGGTCAATCCTGATTTTCTCCAGTACATTCCGGCATTAAATGCGGGCTGGGTTCAATCGGTAGCGACGATCATGATGAATGCCGGACAAATCGTTTTTGATAATCTGGCACTGTTGTTCGCAGTCGGCGTAGCCGTCGGTCTGGCGGGCGGTGAGGGTGTAGCAGGTTTGGCTGCCATCATCGGTTACCTCGTTATGAACATTACTCTGGGTACAGCCGTGGGTGTCACACCTGGTCTGATTGCTCAAAAAATACCGGGTTATGCAAACGTGTTGGGGATTCCAACGCTTCAAACCGGGGTGTTCGGCGGGATAATCATCGGTATACTGGCCGCGGCCATGTACAACCGCTTTTTCAAAATTGAGCTTCCATCGTATCTGGGCTTTTTCGCGGGTAAGCGTTTCGTTCCAATTGCAACGGCGGTATCCTCACTGATTGTCGGACTTGCACTGGTTCTGATCTGGCCTCCAGTTCAACAAGGACTTAACGCAGTATCTCACTTTATGGTGTATTCCAACCCGACTTTGTCGGCGTTCCTGTTCGGTGTTATCGAACGCGCGCTGATTCCATTTGGTTTGCATCACATCTGGTATTCACCGTTCTGGTTTGAGTTTGGTGAATATGTTAACAAGGCAGGTCAAACCGTTCACGGTGACCAGCAGATCTTCTTCAGCCAGCTTCGCGACGGAGTGGCGTTGACAGCAAGTACGTTCCAAGTGGGTAAATTCCCATTCATGATGTTCGGTTTGCCGGCAGCAGCGCTTGCAATGTACCATGAAGCAAGACCAGAACACAAAAAATATGTAGCAGGTATTATGGGTTCAGCAGCATTGACTTCGTTCTTGACAGGTATTACGGAGCCACTGGAATTTTCCTTCCTGTTCGTAGCTCCACTGCTGTTTGCAGTACACTGTATATTCGCAGGTCTGTCATTTATGACCATGCAAATTTTACATGTCAAAATCGGTATGACCTTCTCAGGCGGATTTATTGACTTCCTGATTTTCGGGATTATTCCAACCCGTACGCCTTGGTGGTATGTAATTATCGTCGGTCTGATTTTGGCAGTTATTTACTACTTCGGATTCCGGTTCATCATACGGAAGTTCAACTTGAAAACACCAGGACGTGAAGAAGCTACAGATAATGTGGATGGCGCAGCAGTCGGTAGTAGTGATGAGCTCCCGCACAACATTTTGGCAGCTTTCGGTGGTTCATCGAATATCAAGCATCTGGATGCTTGTATCACACGTCTTCGGATCGAGGTTAATGAGAAATCGAACGTTGACAAAGCTCGTCTGAAACAACTTGGCGCATCGGGTGTCCTTGAAGTCGGTAACAACGTACAGGCAATTTTCGGTACACGTTCCGACACCATTAAATCTCAAATGGCTGATATCATGGCTGGACGTACACCTGCACCAGCTCCGGCGCAACCTGCTCCACAAGAGGAGAAGGAAGCTGGAGAAGAACAACAAACCATTATTGTAGAAGATATTGTAATGCCTGTTAACGGCGAATTGGTTGATATCTCGACGGTTCCCGATCCGGTATTTGCAGAACGTATGACAGGTGACGGTTTTGCGGTCGTGCCAAATGATGGAACGATTGTGTCCCCTGTTTATGGTAAAGTATTCAATGTATTCCCAAGCAAGCATGCGATTGGTATTCAATCCGATGGCGGTAAAGAAGTGCTTGTTCATATCGGGGTGAATACTGTGAAGCTTAAAGGCCAAGGATTTGACGTTTTGGTGAACGAAGGCGATCTTGTGTCAGCTGGCCAGCCTATTATGAAAGTAGACCTGGAATACGTGAAGGCAAACGCTAAATCCATCATCTCACCTGTCATTTTTACTAACCTTCCAGAAGGTTCTTCGGTAACTTTAAACAAAACTGGAGTATTGAAGGCTGGCGAAGATGGTATAATTACGATAAAATAAACTCTATGTGTTTCGGATTAGTTGATTAGGCGGCTTAGGCCGTCTGATCAATGATCTGGTATACTGCGTGTAAACAAATATTATCTTTAGGAAAGTGGGAGGAACAAATTATGCAAACAACTTTTAGAATTACGGATGAAGACGGTATCCATGCACGTCCTGCAACTGCGCTGGTAAATACAGCTAACAAATTCAGCGGTGCTGAATCTTTTGCCGAAGCTAACGGTAAAAAAGTAACTTTGAAATCCATTCTGGGTGTATTGTCCCTGGGTCTGGAACAAGGCGATACTATTAACATTATCTGCGAAGGCGCTGAAGCTGCCGAAGCACTGAAAGCTCTTGAAAATGTAATCGTTAACGAAGGGCTGGGCGAAGTTCATGCTTAAAATTTCCGGGATTGCCGCTTCGGCAGGCATAGCCATTGCCCGGGCGTTTATCTTGGAGCATCCGAATTACGCTGTAGAGAGACGCGCGGTTGGTGATGTTGAAGCTGAAATCGCGAGATTGGATGCGGCTTTGGCACAATCTCAAACCGAATTGGAATCGATTAAGGAGAAAACGCTTCAGGAGCTGGGAGAGAAAAAAGCAGAAATTTTTGCATCTCACCTGCTCATCCTGAATGATCCTGAATTGATCGATCCGGTTAAAGCTAAAATCAGAGACGAGCAGCTTAATGCTGACTATGCTTTGAATGAAGTAGCTACACAGTTCATTTCCATGTTTGAAAACATGAAAAGTGCCTATTTGCAAGAACGCGCATCGGACATGCGTGATGTAACCAAGCGGATCCTGAATCACCTGCTTGGTGTTCATTTTGTTAGTCCTGCAGAAATTGCCGAAGAAACGATTGTGCTTGCAGAAGATTTGACACCTTCCGACACAGCTCAGCTGAATCGTGAATTTGTTAAAGGTTTTGCAACGAACATCGGCGGACGTACTTCGCATTCGGCTATTATGGCTCGCTCACTTGAAATTCCTGCAGTTGTGGGAACGAAAAATATATTGTCTCAAGCTAAAAGCGGTGATTTGATTATCGTTGATGGTTTGGATGGTCACGTATTCGTGAACCCTACCGAAGAGATTGTTGCGGAATACCGTGCTAAACAGGTGGCATACGACAAGCAACGCGAAGAGTGGCGTAAGCTGCGCGGCGAAGCTACGGTTTCTGTCGATGGTGTCCATGTCGAACTGGCAGCCAATATTGGTACGCCTAATGATGTAGCTGGTGTTCTGGACAACGGTGGTGAAGGCGTTGGCTTGTACCGTACGGAGTTCTTGTACATGGGACGCGATAAGCTTCCATCCGAAGAAGTACAGTATACGGCGTACAAAACCGTTCTGGAAAGAATGGAAGGTAAACCGGTTGTAGTTCGTACTTTGGACATCGGTGGCGACAAAGAACTTCCTTATCTGGACCTGCCGAAAGAAATGAATCCGTTCCTCGGATTCCGTGCTATTCGTCTGTGTCTGGATCGCCAGGATATTTTCCGCACTCAATTGCGTGCTTTGTTGCGTGCGAGTGTGCATGGTAACCTGCGCATCATGTTCCCAATGATTGCTACGCTGAACGAATTCCGTGAAGCTAAAGCTGTTTTGTTGGAAGAAAAGGAAAAGTTGGTAACCGAGGGTGTATCCGTATCTGAAGAAATTCAGCTGGGCATCATGGTAGAAATTCCTTCTACAGCGGTATTGGCTGACCAATTCGCAAAAGAAGTGGATTTCTTCAGTATCGGTACAAACGATCTGATTCAATACACAATGGCAGCGGATCGCATGAACGAGCGGGTTTCTTACCTGTATCAACCATACAATCCATCCATTCTGCGTCTGGTGAAAATGGTTATTGATGCCGCTCACCGTGAAGGACGTTGGGTTGGTATGTGTGGCGAAATGGCAGGAGATACAACAGCAATTCCGTTGCTGCTGGGTCTGGGACTTGATGAGTTCAGTATGAGCGCAACTTCCATTCTGCCAGCACGTAGTCAAATCTCCAAGTTGTCCCGTGCGGACATGGAAAAACTGGCTACAAAAGCTCTGGACATGCAAACAGCAGAACAGGTTGTTGAATTGGTTCAAAGCATCGAAGGTTAAGGAAGGGTATTACATTTCAAAGGTTATATCTTTTTCCAACAAAAAAATTGCTGTGTACATACAGCAGCCGGTATCTAATAGATACCGGCTTTTTTGCATGCTTTAAGTAGAATTTGTTTTTAACTGCATGAGCAATTCAGTACAGGTTTGCGAGCTGCGGTAGTTTCGTCCAATCGTGTGACTGGAGTAGTATATGGTGCATTGAGCACCAGCTCAGGGTTCTCTTCTGCTTCCCGCGCAATATGAATCATAGTGTCGACAAAAGCATCAAGTGTCTCCTTACTTTCCGTCTCTGTGGGCTCGATCATGATGCATTCCTCTACATTCAGAGGGAAGTAAATTGTAGGCGGATGGTAGCCGAAATCAAGCAGCCGTTTGGCTACATCAAGCGTACGCACTCCAAATTTTTTCAAGCCTCGCCCTGACATGACAAATTCGTGTTTGCAATGTCCAGGGTAGGGCAGGTCAAAATGTGGAGCGAGCCGATGCATCATGTAATTGGCATTGAGCACAGCGCATTCCGATACACGCTTTAAGCCGTCAGGACCGTAGCTACGGATATAGGCATAGGCACGGACGAGAATACCGAAGTTGCCGTAAAAGGCTTTAACCCGTCCAATAGAATCTCCCTGTTCCCGGTCCCAGTGGTACACCCCCTGCGGATCCCGTACGACAAGTGGCTTGGGTAAATAAGGGATGAGCCGTTGCTTTACGCCGACAGGCCCAGCGCCGGGGCCACCGCCGCCGTGCGGGGTACTCATCGTTTTGTGCAAATTGAGATGTACTACATCGAAGCCCATATCTCCGGGACGGGTAATCCCCATGATGGCGTTGGAGTTCGCCCCGTCATAGTAGAGCAGACCACCCGCGTCATGCACGATGGCAGCAATGTCAGTGATTTGCTTCTCGAACAGCCCAAGCGTGTTCGGATTGGTCAGCATGAGCGCCGCGGTGTCGTTGCCTACGGCTTGACGTAACGCATCCAGATCCACCAGCCCCTCAGGGGTGGAGGGAAGGGTGACTGTTTCGAAGCCCGCGACGGTTGCGCTGGCGGGGTTCGTTCCGTGCGAGGAATCCGGCACGAGCACCTTGGTACGTCGCTCACCACGTGCTTCGTGGTATGAGCGAATCATCATCAGCCCGGTCCATTCGCCATGGGCGCCCGCGGCGGGCTGAAGCGTGACGGCATCCATGCCAGTTAACGCAGCCAAATCATTTTGGAGCGTATACAGCAGCTCCATGGCACCCTGGATGCTCTCCTCGGGCTGATATGGATGGATTTTGGCGAAGCCTGTATATCGGGCGACATCCTCATTCACTTTCGGATTGTATTTCATCGTACAGGAGCCGAGCGGATAAAATCCGTTGTCCACGCCGAAATTGCGCCGGGACAAGGCAGTATAATGCCGAATAACGTCTACTTCGTATACCTCGGGTAATGCCGCAGGTTCGCTGCGCAGCGCATAATCTGGCAAAAGCTCTGCCACCGGGCGACGGGGAACGTCGCACTCGGGAAGGGAATAGGCGATGCGACCCGGACGGCTCAATTCAAAAATGAGCGCTTGATCGTGTTCCTTCAACAGCCCTTGTTTCTGATCCTGTCCGGTGTGTGTCATAGCAATCCCCCCAAGGTGTGTACAAATTGGTCAATCTCTTCTTTGGTCCTTTGCTCCGTCACGGCAATCAACATGTGACCAGCAAGTTCCTCATAGTCCCGGCCCAAATCGTAGCCAGCGATAAATCCAGCAGCTAGCAGCTCGGCCTGGAGTTTGCTCATATCCGTACCCTCAGGCAGTCTAAGGGCAAACTCATTAAAGGTTGGTGCGTTAAACGAGGCAGTTATGCCCTTCAAGCTCAGCAATTGCTCTAAAGCATAACGGCTTTTATGCAAATTTAGCTCGGCTACTTCCTTGATCCCCTGTCTACCCATGACAGACAAGTATACAGATGCAGATAAAGCTAGCAACGCTTGGTTGGAGCAAATGTTAGAGGTGGCCTTTTCGCGGCGGATATGCTGTTCCCGCGCTTGCAAGGTCAGCACGAAGCCGCGTTTACCGTTGCGGTCAGTGGTCTGACCCACAATACGGCCGGGGATACGGCGCATATGTGCCTGAGAAACGGCAAAGTATCCACAGGTCGGACCGCCGAGAGAAGAGGAGATGCCAAGTGGCTGTGCGTCTCCTACCACAATATCCGCGCCCTGTTTGCCGGGTGTTTCCAGCAAGCCAAGTGCTAGTGGATTGGCACTGACGACCAAAAGACCTTTGTGCGCATGGATGAGGTCAGCCATCGGCTTCAGGTTTTCCACGGCTCCGAAAAAGTTGGGGCTTTGGACCAAAACAGCCGCGGTCTGTTCCGATACGGCTGCCGCTAGCGCATCAGCATCCGTTACGCCGTCCGAACAGCCGATCTCCACGATGTCCAAATCCAATCCGCGTGCATAGGCTGCCAATACCTGACGTGCCTCCGGATGGACGGACCTTGATACGATAAGCTGTTTACGGCGGGTAGCTGCGGCGGACAGTGAGCCCGCTTCCGCCAGTGCAGTCGCTCCGTCGTACATGCTGGCATTAGCTACAGCCATGCCCGTCAATTCGCAAATATACGACTGAAACTCGAAAATGGCTTGTAGCTCGCCTTGGCTTACTTCCGGCTGATAGGGGGTGTAGGCTGTATAGAATTCCGAGCGTGAAGTGATGTGCTGGATGACGGACGGAATATGATGATCATAAATTCCTGCGCCAAGGAAGCTGGCATGTGTGTCTGTATTGGCGTTGTGTCCGGCCAGCTCGGCCAAGTGGCGGGTTAAGGCTTTCTCATCGAGTCGAGAAGAGAGAGGGAGTTCCCCTTGATATCGAATGGCCTCTGGAATGTCACTGAATAAATCATCAATAGATGATACACCCACCACACGCAGCATTTCGGTTTGATCCTGTTCAGTCATAGGGAGATAACGATGCTGCTTCATAGGTTCTGACTCCTTTCGAAAAGCAAGATTTTAGATCGTAAATTAGCTAATAAAAAAGTGTGTGAGATGAAAAACCCAGAAGTTCATATCTGACATATTTGCTTTATAGAAATAAAAAGAGTTTAAGATCAGCGCGGGCGTTTATAAAAGGGTGCTGCCACCACCTCGGCACGCAGGCGTTTGCCACGAATCTCAACCTCCAGCGGTGTGGAGAGGGCGCTAAAACGACTGTCCACCAAGGCGAGGCCCAGATTACGCTTCAAGGTGGGCGACTGAGTCCCCGTTGTGACCTCACCAATGTGTTGTCCTTCTGCGAATACCGGGTAATGGGCGCGTGGGATACCGCGATCAATCATTTCCAGCCCGATCAATTTGCGAGGAATCCCTTGTTCTTTCTGACGTTGCAGTGCTTCTCTACCGATAAAATCTCCTTTATTCAGCTTGACGAAGAACCCTAGACCGGCTTCGAGTGGTGAAATCGTGGCAGATAACTCCTGACCGTACAGCGGCAATCGTGCCTCAAAGCGTAGGGTATCCCGAGCACCAAGTCCAGCGGGAATCAGCCCATACGACTCACCGGAACGAAGCAAACCCTCCCATACAGCTGGTGCTTCTGCAGCAGGTATATAAAATTCAAAACCGTCTTCGCCCGTATATCCGGTTCGTGAGACCAGTGCTTTTGCTCCGAACAATGGCACGTTCTCATGGAAGCGGAAAGATGCCAGATTCGTAATGTCCGTATCTGCCACGGCTGCGGCAATACGTGCTGCTTCCGGTCCTTGCAACGCCAGCAATGCTATCGCATCAGACACATTCTCCATGTGAACGGATGTAGGCATATGACGAATTAGCCAATCCCAATCCTTATCGATGTTGGAGGCGTTCACAACGAGCATGTAGTGCTCCGGTCCTTTGCAGTAAACAAGTAGGTCGTCTACTACCCCTCCATCGGGGTAACACAGGAGTGAATATTGTGCCTGACCTGGTTCCAACTGGCTGACATCATTCGTGGTCACCCTTTGCAGAAAAGCTTCGGCCTCTTTGCCTTCAACCAAAAATTCGCCCATATGCGATACATCGAATAAACCCGCACGTTGCCGGACGGCCTCATGCTCCTTTTGAATGCCGCTAAACTGAACCGGGAGCTCCCAGCCGCCAAAGTCAATACAACGAACCCCAGACTGCGTCCCGTAGGACGAATATAGCGGTGTTTTTCGCAAATTAGTCATTTTTCCACTCCTATCCGGTGTGATCAGCTAAACAAAAAAGACAGGCCGAAAAAAACGTATAGACGGCAGTCTACACTCTTTTTTCAGCTCTGTCCTTGATACCAGAAAGTTACCCCGGTATGTACCGGGTTTCCCCTTGGGTGATCCGCTCCAATAGCGAATGCTCTCCAGAGATGCGTCCGGCAGAGGTCCTTTTGCCTGAGAGATTCACCTGCAATGCAGGTTTACTCCTTCGGCGCTACCTTCGGGATCAACGGTATATTACCTGGCTTTGCAGATAACAACTTGATCCGATTCGCGTGCACTTATGTCTCACAAGCGGCAACAGCTATGCGAATCTTTTTGGCAGTCTCTCCCTCCGCGTTCATCCGCGTTTGCAGTTGTCGGGGTGTTTCCCAAAGCATTTGCTATAACCCATTAATACGCAAATTCATTCAAAATGTCAATAAAAATGTCATCAAAAACAATAGAAAAAACATTTAATATATAAATAAGGATATGTAAGCGTTTGTTATAAGCTATCATATTTTTATATAGTACGCTATATGAGGTGATATGAAGTATTTTTGTTAGTATTATTGACATCAGTGTTCTTGTTGTCATAATCTTAACCTGTCTAGTACAGGTGAGCAAAAGCGATTTTATTCATATGGAAGTGAGGGGAACAGAATGAGTGAAGTAAAGCAGCAACTTTGGTATACAGACGAACATGAGTGGGTTCAGCGGACAGAGAATGGAACGGTACGAATTGGTATTACAGACTTTGCACAGCATCAACTGGGTGATATTGTTTTTGTAGAATTACCTGAGGCGGGAGCAACGATTGAGCAGGGAGCGGAGATCGGTACGATTGAATCGGTGAAGACAGTATCCGACCTTTTTGCTCCGGTGACGGGAACTATACTAAAAGTGAATGAAACGCTGGAAAGTACACCTGAGCTAGTGAATGAATCTCCCTATGAAAAAGGTTGGATGATCGAAGTAGAGATGGATAAAGATGTGGAGGAAGCCTTGGGCAAGCTACTGTCTGCGGATCAGTATGAGCAGTTGATTTCCGATGAGCAGTAATGGAGCATTGTAGTATGGAGTAAGAGGGTTATTTGTCTGCTCGATTTTTGTATAAAATAGTCGCTATGATTTGACGTAGCGGCTATTTTTTTGTCTTTTTGCAAACGTAATTACGTGTTTTATTCTGATTTAGAGGGTTGTCCCCATATAAGAATCATACATAATCCAGCACGGTTTTTCGACTAATTTCTATAGCTACAGGTCATATTAAGAAGAATTATGCAGGTATAATACCTTCCCGGATAATTTAAATTTAAATGTTGTCATCAACGTTCATGACGAAAGTACGTTTTCATTTCGTTGATGAAGATAGCGCTGTCATTTAGTATGAATTTTAAGAAAAGGTAGTGATGCTTACCTACAAGGAGGATTTGAATATGAGTACATTGGACGCAAAGCCAAGTTCAAAAGGAGGCACTCGTGTCGCCGTACAGCGTTTTGGCCGTTTTCTTAGCGGTATGGTTATGCCCAATATGGGAGCATTTATTGCGTGGGGGCTGATTACGGCACTCTTTATTCCGACCGGATGGTTCCCGAATGAAGGTTTTGCACAATTGGTTGACCCGATGAAAAATTATTTGTTGCCGTTACTGATCGGTTATACAGGGGGCACGATGATTCACGGACAGCGTGGAGGTGTGATTGGTGCCATTATGACGATGGGTGTCATAGTGGGAGCCGATATCCCGATGTTCCTGGGCGCGATGGTCGCTGGTCCGCTGGCTGCGTGGATATTGAAGAAGTTCGACAAGGCCATTGAAGGCAAAGTCAGATCAGGCTTTGAAATGCTGGTCAATAACTTTTCGGCCGGAATTATCGGTGCCATTCTAGCGCTGCTTGCCCATGTGGCGATTGGCCCGATTGTACAAATGATCAGTCAAGTGTTGTCGGCAGGGGTACAGTTCCTCGTGAACGCAGGGCTATTGCCGCTTGTCAACCTCATTATTGAGCCCGGAAAAGTATTATTTTTAAACAACGCGCTGAATCACGGAGTATTGAGTCCGATTGCGTTAGAGGAAGCTGCAAGAACAGGAAAATCCGTACTGTTTATGCTGGAATCCAACCCTGGGCCGGGGCTCGGTATTTTGCTAGCCTACTGCCTGTTCGGCAAAGGCTCTGCGAAGTCATCGGCTCCTGGAGCGGTCATCATTCATTTCTTCGGCGGGATTCATGAAATTTATTTCCCTTATATTTTGATGAAGCCGATTTTGATTCTTGCTGCTATAGCTGGGGGCGTTGTGGGAACCTTCTGTTTTATGTTGACAGGTGCCGGACTGGTTGCTGCTCCTTCACCGGGCAGCATCATCGCCTATTTTCTAATGACGCCAAAAGGCGGATATTTGCCAATGCTGAGCGGGGTGATCGCTGCTGCGGTCGTATCCTTTGCTGTTGCCGCAGTGTTACTCAAGACTAGTAAGCAAAAAGAAGAGGGGCTGGAGGAAGCTGCTTCCCGCCTGAAAGATATGAAAAATCAAAGCAAGAGTGCAAGTGCTAACGCCACTGTAATGGAAGATAACCACGAATCTGATCGTGCTGCTGAGATTGCCGCAGCTCGAACGCTCAAGGATAAATCCGAAGTGAACAAGATCGTCTTTTCCTGTGATGCAGGTATGGGTTCAAGCGCTATGGGCGCCTCGATTTTACGCAAAAAAATGAAGCAGGCGGGTGTAGGCGTAACAGTTACGAATACGGCAATCAGTGAAATTCCACAGGATGCGGATATTGTCATTACGCAAAAAACGTTGACAGACCGGGCTAAAACAGTAGCCCCGAATGCTGAGCACATTTCCATTGACAATTTTCTGAAGAGCCCTGAATACGAAGCGCTGGTTGAACGTCTGAAATCCGATTCTTAATCCCCGTCGTAGTCAGGCGGACTGTATGCAGTGTACGTCTCCTGCTGGAGGGATGAGCTTGGGAAGGAACGGTATGCGCTTATGAATATTACGAAACGACAACGTGACATCGTGGAATATCTTCTGGAGCAGTCCAAAGAGGTTACAGCCGGGGAAATTGCCACGAAGATCAATGTCAGCACAAGGACGGTTCATCGGGAACTGGGCGCAGTCGAGCATTGGCTGGCAGCTCATGAGGTGAAGCTGGAGAAAAAGTCAGGGATTGGTATCTGTATAGATGCTGACCCAGCTCAGCTTGTATGCCTGCGAAGGCAATTGCTGCATACAAAGTCAGACGAATATTCGGCTGAGGAGAGAAAGATCGTGGTTCTCTGCATGCTGCTGGATACACAGGAGCCGATCAAGCTGCTGGCGCTGGCTTCAGACTTGAAAGTCACGGTAACTACGGTCAGTCATGATCTGGACGAATTACAAGGCTGGATTGGGGAACGGGGACTCATGCTTGTGCGCAGACGAGGGTACGGGGTCGAGATTACAGGGCGGGAGACAGACAAAAGACGGGCGATTTCCGAGCTGGCTCTCGAATATTTGGATGAATCCGATCTGTTTTCAGCCCGGGAAGAACTTCGTTCTGTAACCCGTGTCGCCGACAAGTTGCTGGAGATGATTGGCAGAGATAACCTGCTGATTGTGGAAAAGGCCCTCTGGCAGCCCCATGAAAAATGGTTGGAAAACATGGTGGAAAGCAAATACATGGAGCTGCTGATTCAAATTTGCGTTTCGCTGGTACGTCTGCGACTCGGGTATGTTATAGATCCTCTTCTCTCGTATTTAAAAACAGATTCAGATGAAAATATCATGCTTCGCACAGCTATGGTGGAACGCATATGCACGGAGTTGTCAGAGGCGCTGGATATTGAATTTCCAGAGCCGGAACGATCTTATCTCAGGCTGCTATTTCGTGATGCCGAGGATCACTCTACCCGACTACTGCCGTTGGATGATCTCGTACTGTTGGAGTCGGTTCATGAGTTGATTCGTCGTGTGGAGGAAGAGACAGGCACGCCATTGGAAGAGGACCGTGTTCTGCGTGAAGGACTGATTGCCCATATGGCCCCGGTGTTCAAACGTTTGAAGGAAGGCAGGTCGATTCGTAACCCCCTCCTTCAGCAAATCCGCAAGGATTACAGCAGCTTATTCGACTCAGTGAAAAAGGCTGCGGCGGACATGACAGAAATGAAAGTACCAGATGAAGAGATCGGATTTCTCGTCATGCATTTTGGCGCTTCGCTGGAGCGGCTACGACAATTGCGGCGGGAGGTGCGGGCCATCGTAGTCTGCACGAGCGGTATTGGATCATCCAGACTTTTGGCAACAAGGCTCGCCAAAGAGCTCCCACAGATCAAAATTGTGGATAGGGCTTCATGGTACGAGGCGGCGCGGATTCCCAAGGAGGATTATGATCTGATCATTTCGACAGTAGAGCTACCGCTTGAACCGGATCGGTATCTTAAGATCAGCCCGTTGCTGACGCAGGAGGAGAGTGATCGCCTGCGTCAATTCATCCAGCATATTACACTCAATCATCCCAATGACCATCAGCAGGAACAGGCTGTTCAGCCTGGTCAGGATATAGAGTGGCTTACCGGTCTGCGGAAAAGTCTTGAGGAAATTGTACACATTGTACAGCAATTTCAAGTGTATCCGCTGGAAAATCAGGGGATGGATATGGCGGCGACCGTAGAGGCTATATGCATGTTGGAGGCGGGGCGGGGGAATATTACAGAGCCTTCTGCGGTTGCTGCACAGCTCATGGAAAGAGAGCGCCAAGGTAGTCAGGTGATCTCTGATACCTCCATTGCTTTAGTTCATACGCGCAGCCACTATATTCGCAAGCCTTCGCTTACCTTGTATAAGCTGGCAGAGCCGCTGTTGGCGGATACAGGCGAACAGGTAGAATGCGTGCTGCTCATGTTGGGACCTCGTGAGCTGCCGAGAGAAAGCTTGGAGGTATTGAGCGAGATTAGTGCATTACTCTTGCAGGAAGACATGGTTACGCTACTGGAACACGGTAGCAGGGATCATATTGTCAATTATATATCGAGTGAACTAGCTGAATTTTTCCACAGTAAATTAGGGACAGGGAGGAACCTACCGTGAGTATTATGACGATAGACAAAGTAAAAATGAACGCAACCGCCAAAGACAAATATGAGGCGATTCGTATGGCTGGACAAATCCTGCTGGATGCAAGACATATTTCAAGTGAGTACATTGACAAGATGCTGGAACGCGAGGAGATCGTGTCCACCTATATTGGGAACGGGCTGGCTATTCCACATGGCACCAAGGAATCCAAGATGCTTATTCAATCCACAGGCATCTCCATCGTTCAGTTTCCGCAAGGCATAGATTTTGGGGAAGAAAAAGCATACATGGTAATCGGCATTGCAGCACAAGGCGGCGATCATATGGAGATTTTGACGAGTATCGCTGTGGTGTGTGCGGAGGAAGAAAATATGGATAAACTTCGCAACGCGGTGACCCCACAGGAAATTATAGATCTGTTCGAAAGTGAGATGGAGCTATGAGAGCCGTCCACTTTGGAGCAGGAAATATTGGTCGCGGCTTTATCGGATTGATTCTGTCGCGTGCAGGCTATGAGGTTGTCTTTTCAGATGTCAACGACACCCTTGTATCCGAGTTACGTCGTCGTAAACAATACACCGTAGAGCTAGCCAATGATACAAAGGATACGGAGCTGGTCACGAATGTAACGGCGATTGACGGCAGAGATGCATCCGCTGTAGCGGATGCGGTAGACCATGCTGATCTGGTAACGACCGCGGTAGGGGTTAGCATCCTCAGGCATATTGCAGCAGGTATTGCCGAGGGAATAGCGCGGCGGGTGGAGCGAGGGGCAGGCCCGCTGCATGTGATTGCTTGCGAAAATGCAATCGGAGGCAGCGCCCAACTGAAAGAGCATGTTTTTGCGCTACTGGATGAGGCGACTCGTGTCAAGGCAGAGGCTTCGGTATATTTCCCCAATGCTGCTGTAGACCGGATTGTGCCGATCCAACACCACGAGGACCCGTTACATGTGCAGGTAGAGCCTTTTTACGAGTGGGTGGTGGATCGTTCACAAATGGCACCTGAGCATGAAGAAATCGAAGGCATCCTGTACGTGCAGGATCTAGAGCCTTACATTGAACGAAAGCTGTTCACGGTGAATACGGGGCATTGCGTGGCAGCCTATCTTGGTTATACCGCAGGTTATGCTACCATCCAGGAGGCCATGAAGGATAGCAAGGTGGTGGATTCGATACAAGGGTCACTGGAGGAGACAGGAGCAGTGCTTGTGAAGCGCTTCGGTTTGGATCAAGGGGAGCATAAGAAGTACATCTCTAAAATTTTGGATCGCTTCCGCAATCCTAATCTGACAGACGATGTTACTCGAGTCGGACGTTCACCGTTGCGCAAGCTGTCTCCAAATGATCGTCTTGTACGTCCCGCGCTCCAAGCGCAGGAGTATGGCATCCCGACGGATCATCTGGCGTTAGGAATGGCGGCTGCCTGTAAATTTGATATTACGGAGGACCCCGAGGCAGTCGAGCTTCAGCAGGTGATCCGCAGTGAGGGACTGGGTGTGGCGCTAACGCGTTATACTTCCATAACCGCAGATCACCCGTTACATCGGCAGATATTGGAGCAATATGATATTATAAATTCATAAAACAACGAATTATAAACATCTATTCTCGGAAATCCTCTTGAAGACAAAGCATCGACATCAACACTAACGTGTTCTGTAGAGATGTGCTTCAAGAGGATTTTTATATGCGTGATTTACATCACATAACAACCTGCTTAAATTGTTTATATTGATAATGATTATCATTATCTATAAAATGAAATCATTACTATTATAACTATTAGGGAGGATTATAGTGAAACCGATCTATATTACCTTAGGGTTTTTATTTTTGGCGCTTGGAGTTATTGGTGTAGTGCTACCGTTGCTACCGACTACACCGTTTCTGCTGCTAGCGACCTTTTTCTTTATGCGGGGGTCCGAAAGGATTCACCAGTGGTTTTCGAATACCTCTCTGTACCAAAAGCATCTAGAGAGTTTTGTTCAAACAAGGTCGTTGAAGCTGTCTACGAAAATCACCACATTGGGCTTAGCGTCAGCGATGCTGATTACAGGCTTTATTTTCACCCCTAATATGTGGGGCAAAGCGCTCATCGTCTTGGTCATCCTTTTTAAATATTATTACTTTATATTCCGAATCGGAACAGTGAGAAACGCTGCAGCAGAAATAACGCCTTCATCTTCACTTGCCCCTACTCCGAAAAAAAGGTCTAAAATGGTCGACAGCCGTCTGCTCGGTCTAGTGGAACATTCTCGGAAATATATCGTATTGGG
Organism: Paenibacillus sp. A3M_27_13; assembly: GCF_024213315.1. Taxonomy (NCBI): domain Bacteria; kingdom Bacillati; phylum Bacillota; class Bacilli; order Caryophanales; family Paenibacillaceae; genus Paenibacillus; species Paenibacillus sp. A3M_27_13. Next base: position 1,411,724 of record NZ_JANAVE010000001.1, on the reverse strand, counting down.
TGTGCTTGTGCAGTGGATCGGTCTTTTGGGGAGTATAGCCGCTGTGTTGTCTATGGCCTTTGTTATGCAGCAGGCATGGGAAGGACAAGTGACTCGCAAGCTGATTCTATCTATGACGGTCATTGTTATTGCTGCTATTGCAGTTCGCTGTCTGAGCAATTATGCAGCCAGTATGTTATCCTATCGTGCTTCGGTAAATGCTAAAAAAACGCTGCGCTCGCAAATTTACGGCAAGTTGCTCAAAATGGGACCCGCATATACAGATCATACCTCCACCTCGGGGGTTATACAGGTTGCTGTAGAAGGGGTAGAGCAGCTTGAAACCTATTTCGGTAGATACATGCCTCAGCTATTTTACAGTCTGCTTGCCCCTGTAACGTTATTCATCACCCTCTCTTTTGTCAGCTTCAAAGCAGCCATTATACTGTTGATCTGCGTTCCCTTAATTCCAGTGTCGATCATTGTCATTATGAGGATGGCTAAAAAGCTTTTTCGGAAATATTGGGGCAGTTACGTCAATCTGGGCCACAGCTTTTTGGAGAATGTACAAGGTCTGACTACGCTCAAAATGTACGGAACAGACCAGGATAAACATCAGGAAATGAACACAGCAGCGGAGGATTTTCGCAAAATGACGATGAAAGTGCTGACTATGCAGCTTAACTCCGTGGCCATTATGGATCTTATCGCATTTGGTGGTGCCGCTGCGGGTGTACTGGTCGCGGTAAGCGAATATTCTTCAGGCCATATTGGCTTGGCGGGAGCAATCATCATTGTTTTGCTGTCGGCAGAATTTTTCATTCCTCTGCGTCTGCTGGGTTCTTACTTTCATATCGCCATGAACGGAATGGCAGCAAGCGACAAAATATTTCAAATGTTGAGTACTGAGGATCTTATACAAGGACAAGAAAGCATAGAAAACACAGATATTCGACTGGAACAGGTGAGTTTCGCCTACGACGAAAGAGATACCTTACGAAATATATACATGGATATTCCCCAGGGCAGCTTTGTTTCAATTGTTGGGGAATCAGGCTCTGGTAAAAGTACGGTAGCCGGATTGATCGTTGGGCATCACGAGGGGTATCGAGGAAGTCTGACGATTGGAGGAAAAGAGCTTACCGAAATTTCAGAAGGAAGCCGCATGCGTCACATGACCTGGATCGGTTTTAACAGCTATATTTTTAAAGGCACAGTGGAAGCAAATTTAAAAATGGGCAATGAGCACGCGGATGAGCAACAAATGCTGGAAGCTTTGCGACAAGTGAAGCTGTATGATTTTATCCTTTCAGAAGGAGGACTGGAAGCAGAACTGGAGGAGCAAGGGGCAAATCTGTCAGGAGGACAGCGCCAACGGCTAGCACTAGCCAGAGCATTGCTGCATGATAGTCGTGTGTACATTTTTGACGAGGCCACCTCTAACATTGACAGTGAAAGTGAGGAAGGCATTATGGAGGTTATACATGCGCTGGCAGGTCAAAAAACAGTGATTCTTATCTCTCACAGACTGGAAAATGTAGTTCAATCCGACTGTATCTATGTGCTGCAAAACGGTTTGGTGGCAGAATCGGGAACGCATCATGAGCTGTTGAGCCAGCAGGGACATTATGCGGAGATGTATCTCAGTCAACACCGGGTAGAGCAGTTTGTAAAAGGAGGGGCTGTATATGCGTAGACATGGATTACGGATCATGGGCCAATTATTGGTATTGGCGGGGCCTCTTTTACCTGTGCTACTCATCACGATTGTTACAGGAGTGCTTGGTTTTGTTTGTGCTATTGGCATTATAGTGTTTGGAGCCCTAGCTCTGCTTACAGCAACGGGCATCACGACAGGCTACACCATGTCGTTTTTGCTGACGGCGATCGTGGTTTGTGCCGTACTACGCGGCGTATTCCGTTATGGCGAGCAAATGAGTGGTCATTATCTCGCTTTCAAGCTGCTGGCTGTACTGCGTGATAAGGTACTTCAAGCCCTGCGCAGACTCGCTCCAGCCAAATTGGAAGGCAAGGACAAGGGGAATCTGATTTCACTCATTACGAGTGATATTGAGCTACTGGAAGTATTTTATGCGCATACGATAGCGCCTGTTATGATCGGCATCATCACTTCACTACTCATGGTGTTTTTTATCGGTTCTTATGAGCCTCTATTAGGCTGGCTTGCTGCGCTTGCTTACCTAACTGTCGGTTTATTTATTCCTTTACTCACGTCACGTATGGGCAAACGTCAGGGGATGGAATACCGAAGTAGCTTTGGCAAGCTGAGCAGTTATTTTTTGGACAGCTTACGGGGTATGAAGGAAATTGTGCAATATGGGCAAGGAGAACAACGTTTGAATGAGATTAACCGTCGTACGGATCAATTGGATGCCAAGCAGAAGGACTTGAAGCATCATGAAGGTATCACAAGAGCCATCACAGATGCGGCTGTAGTTGGATTCTCATTCTTGATGCTGCTGGCTGGATTGTACGGTATGTCTAATGGTCACGTTGACTTTACAGGTATGCTAATTTCTGTCATTGCCCTGTTTAGTTCATTTGGTCCTGTCGTCGCGCTGAGCAATTTGTCCAACAATTTGCTTCAAACGCTGGCGAGCGGGGAACGAGTATTGAGTCTATTGGAGGAAGCCCCGGAGGTAGAGGAAAATATCGAAGGGATAAGTGTTGCCTTTACTGGGGCACGAGTAGACAAGGTGACTTTTGCATACGATGGTCAAACGGTGCTGAATGATGTAAGTCTCACGATACCGCATAAGGGGATTTTAGGCATTCAGGGTAAAAGCGGCTCTGGCAAGTCTACGCTGCTAAAGTTGCTGATGCGATTTAGGGACCCGCAGCAAGGTGGAATTTTGCTATCCGGGCACGATTTGAAGGAAATTGGAACCCGACATTTGAGAGGCTTACAGAGCTATGTAGACCAGCATACGTTCCTGTTTGATGATTCAATTGCAGCTAATATCAAAATCGGAAAGCCTGATGCAACGCATGAGCAGGTTGTGGAAGCAGCACGTAAGGCATCAGTGCACGATTTTATTATGACCTTGCCTCAAGGGTATGACAGCCGAGTTGGAGAATTGGGGGACAGGCTGTCCGGTGGAGAACGCCAACGCTTGGGACTGGCGAGAGCCTTTATCCATAATGCGCCTCTCTTACTGCTCGACGAGCCTACCAGCAATTTGGACAGCCTGAACGAGGCAATTATTTTAAAATCGTTAAAGGAACAGCAGCAAGATAAAACGGTTGTCCTTGTTTCGCACCGAAGTTCTACCATGCGGATTGCAGACGATATTTTTGAAATGGATAACCGTAGATTGTCCTGACTTTTCTAACGTGTTTTTTAACGTACTTATTTAGCGATAAGTGATGAAATCTAGGAAATTATTGTTATGCTTGAGGGCAAAAGCTGTAGCCTGTTCATGGTTTTGTCATAAAATGGAGTGTGCGTTGAAATGGAAGCGTCATCCTTATTTAAATCATCCAGCTTTTCAAGCTTGTCTTATTTTGATAGCCTATTAGGTGAAGATTTTACAAAATCCTGAGGTATATTGACAAGTCATAAACATCATAAATGATGGATGAACAGAGGCTGTAAGCCGATGTACAGAAATGGGTGGTGAACAAGAATGTCAGATTTCAATCAGCTCAAAGAGCTTGAGCACACAACATATCCCATATATGAAGGCTATGATTTGGGTCTTACTTATACGCCTGTGGGCAGCAAGTTCAAGGTATGGGCACCGACTGCGCAGCAGGTCCATATAGCGTTGTATAACGATGCGGGGGTGTACGATCAGGAGGGGAACGTTCAGGAGCACAGCGGTGGTCAGGAATTTCTCATGAGCCGTGATGATCAAGGTGTATGGTCTATAGAGCTGGAAGGGGACTGGAACAAATATTATTACATGTACAGGCTGGAGTGGGCGGACAACACCATTCATTATGCTGCCGATCCATATGCCACAGGGGTATCAGCCAACGGGCAGCGTACAGCGATCATTGATTTGGCTCAAACCAACCCGGACGGATGGGAATTGGATGTGGGGCCTACACTTAAGCGGCCGACAGATGCCATTCTCTATGAGCTTCATGTACGTGATTTTTCGATGGATACCCATTTTAATACGGGGAAAAAAGACTTATTTGCTGCTCAGGGACGGTTTGAGGCCTTTACGTATACGGGATTGAAGGATACTGAGGGGAACAGCATCGGGCTGGATCATCTACTGGAGCTGGGCATTACACATGTTCATTTGCTTCCAGTAGCTGATTTTCATACGGTAAATGACTTTGCGGAATTAGATACTGAATATAACTGGGGCTATGATCCGCAGCATTATAATGTGCCGGAGGGGTCTTATTCTTCCAATCCGGCTGATCCGGAGACACGCATACGAGAGCTGAAACTGCTGGTACAGTCTTTGCATACTGCCGGCATCGGTGTCATTATGGACGTTGTGTACAACCATACTTATTCGGTGGAACAGGGGCCATTTGAGCCTGTTGTACCTGGATATTATTACCGTACAGATGAACAAGGGCAGCTCACCAATGGATCAGGGGTAGGTAATGAGGTGGCAACCGAACGTCCGATGGTGCGCAAGTATATCAAGGATTCACTACGCTATTGGGCAGAGGAATATCATATAGACGGCTTTCGATTTGATCTGATGGGTCTGATTGATACCCCAACCGTGGTGCGGCTTACGCAAGAACTTCGCTCTGAAGTGCGTTCGGATCTGCTTATCTATGGTGAGCCTTGGACGGGAGGAGAATCTCCGCAACCCTTGCTTACGCTAAAAGGAACGCAACGGGACAAAGGCTTTGCTGTTTTTAACGACAACTACCGTTCTGCTATTAAGGGGGATAGCGACGGTACTGGGAGCGGGTTTGCCACAGGGGCAGAACATCAGGAGGAACAGGTGCTTAAAGGTGCTTTTGGGGCTATTCATGATTTCACAGCTCAGCCATCGGAGACCGTCAATTATGTAACTGCCCACGATAATCTCAATCTGTGGGATAAAATTTTGACGGTAAGACATTTGCGGGAGCATTGTCGTTTTCCACAATGGGAGCAGGGGAAGCCACAGGATGGGAGGACACCTGAACAAGCTGTTGCCGAAGCAGACCCGTATTGGGAACTGGATGAAAATAACTTGCTAGAGAACGAAACCGTACGCAAGTCCCTGTTAGCTAACGGCATGGTACTCACATCTCAAGGTATTCCTTTTATTCATGCAGGGGATGAACTGCTGCGCTCCAAATGTGGAGACCATAATAGCTACCGAAGCTCAGATGTGGTGAATGCCATCCGTTGGGATAACAAGGCGAGGTTTCGCCCAGTGTTTGATTACTACCAAGGCTTAATTGCTTTGCGACGCAGCCACCCGGCATTCCGAATGGATCATCGTGAGCTGGTGGAGCAGCACATGGAAGTGCTGCAAAGCAGTGGGCATGTGGTGGCTTTTGCTTTGAGGCACCATGCTAACGGTGATGCCTGGAATCATATTGTGGTGATTTATAACGGCTCAGATGCAGAGCAGACGATAGCATTGCCTGCGGAATCGGATCGTTGGCATGTGGTCGTGGACGCACACGGGGCTGGTAATGAGACACGGTATGAAGTCGTAGGCCATCGTGTAACCGTATCACGCTGGTCGATGATGGTGTTATATGATCAGGAAGAACCTGCACGAGTCTCATTTGTGACTGAACAAGATCAGGCTAATCGTCAGGCGGAGAACGAATTGGAAGACTCGGATGAAGGGACAGATCAAGAAATTGCAGGTACAGCCATAGCGTTGACAGATGTCCAGCTTGGAAAAGATAGTGAAGTCGCCCCATTTCGCACGATTGAACTGATCTACGAGCGTGCGGATCGGCAATACACTGGCTGGAACGTATGGGTATGGGGAACGGGGCACCGCGACGGACATGTCGAATTCCGTGATTTGGATGATGGTCGTGCAGTAGCGCGTATTCAGGTGGCTCCTGATATACAGCGAATCGGCTACATTGTCCGGCTTAATCACTGGGATGCCAAGGATGTTGAGGCAGATCGATATATTGATATAGACCCGAACCAGTCTGTGATGCAGGTATTGATTCATAGTGGCAGAGAAGAATATTTGCTACTGGTAAATGATAATCGGGCCGGATAGACTTGTATGCTTGGTCGCTATATACACGAAAGTAGCATTTTTCGATCATTTCGAGAAATGCTACTTTTTTATGCAAACGTGTGTCAGTTTCAGAAAAAAGGGGTAAAATAGAATTATGGACTTGTTTAGTTTTGCCAGCTTGCTGGCTTATATCCTGTAGTACGACTGGTAAACAGGCAAGATTCTTGGAGGAAAATCATTTGTAAGGTAACCTGAAGGAGGTTGTATATCATGAGTTCTAATGGAGGAAGTATTCAACTGACCGCCCAGCCGAGAACAGAGAAGAAGGGTTCGGCTATTCGTGAATTGAGGTTAAAAGGACGGATTCCAGCTGTGGTTTACGGCTCTGAGCTTGAAGGAACCCCTGTACATGTCGATGCCAAGGAATTTAATAAAGTAGTCAGAACCGGACGTTCAGAGGTGTTTAACCTCACTGTAGAGGGTGGAGAAACCATTCCAGTTATTATTAAAGATTATCAACAGCGTGACAACCAATGGTTGCATGCCGATTTTTTGAAAATTGCCAAAAACAAACCGCTTCGCGTGCGTGTTTCTATTGATTACCAGGGTACACCTGTAGGTACAAAAACAGGCGGTATTCTGCAAGTTCAGGAAACGGAAGTAGAAGTCGAAGGTCTTCCGGCTGATTTACCATCTACCATTGAGGTGGATGTATCCGCACTGGATGTTGGCGACAAGCTGAGCGCTAGCGACTTGAAACTCCCTAAAGGAGTAACACTGCACGTCCCTGAAGAAGAACTGCTTGCTTCTATTATCGTTCCGCGTGCAGTTGAAGTGGAAAATGCTGTTGTAGAAGGTGATGTAGCAGCAACCGAAGGTGCTAAAGAGGCTTCCGAAAACAAGGAATCCTAATGTTGTCAGTTGGTATATGAACCTTTTCCAATTGCGAAGTCATCAAAAATGAATTCAAAATCGCTCCCTGTCTGGGGGCGATTTTTTGCATTCATTCATTTATTTACGATTACATACTCTTTCCCTTTAAAATTGTTCTGTTGTAATTTGGAAATTAAAGGGAATGTGGAGTGTTTGTACGATTTTCATTCACTACGTGTTCTGATATGACGATATATAAAGTATGGCATTTACATTTTTATTTTATAAATACCTAATATATATCTAAGGAGCGCGTACACAATCATGGACAGAACGAGTGAATTGTTGTGGCAAAGAAACAAATTGGTGATCATTATTTTTTGGATTATGGCCTTGAGCGGCATCGTCCCGGCATTATCTAATCCCTCGATGTGGGTATCTAATGGTGTAGGATTTGTAGTCGCGGCAGTTTTAACGATCCTGAATATGAAAAAGAAAGGAATCCGCCTTATTCCGTGGATTACTACGTTTTTTAGCGTATTAATGTGTATATTTTTGAACTTATCTAGCGTCGAGGTAGTGACCACCATATTAATTTGCTCTTTGTTTTTGCTGTATCCGTCTTACCGATATTTTCTGGTAGCTATGACCTTAAATCTCTGTAATATTTTTGTGCAAATAACAATCGGTACGCCCCCAGTTCCCCCAGCTACCGGTTCTTTGCGCTATGTGCATGAGTTTATTATTGTTTTACTTATTGGTTTGCTACTGTTAGTGGTATCGGTGTTAAATCAAAAGCAGTTTAAGAAAAGTGAAGAGCAAAATAAAGATATCGATGCTACAAGGCAACGAATTGAATTTCTGTTTGAGCAAGTTAAACAAGCAGTGGCTGGATTGCATAACTTTACAGAACGATTCAGGAATCAAGTGGATGCTACGGGCAGCGTGACGCATGAAGTCGCTATCGGGTTTCAGGAGGTTGCCAAAGGGGTAGAAATGCAAGCTTCGAATATCACCGAGGTTACGGATAACTTGGCCCGATCTAACCGGCACGTGCGAGAGGTAGCTGATCATTCCCGAGAACTGAAGCAGCTTTCCGAAGATACGAAAAATGCCGGGGACAGAGGGAGCAGTCAACTGCTGGCATTAACGTCTCAAATCAAGGATTTGGGTCAGGTCATGAGTCGTACCAAAGAAGAACTGGATGAGTTTAAAGTACAAAGTGATAGCATGTCTGCCATGCTTAAAGATATTACTCAAATCTCAAAACAAACTAATTTGCTGTCCTTGAATGCATCCATTGAGGCCGCCAGAGCGGGAGAACATGGAAAAGGATTTGCCATCGTGGCTGGAGAAGTGCGTAATTTGGCTGAAATGGTAGGGAACACCTCGGTGGCGATGGAAGGTATCTTGACTCAACTGAGAACTCAGATGGATTCTGTCGTAAGTCAATTTGACATGGGACAGCAAAGGCTACAGCAAAGTATGGAATCGGCACATTCGACCGAAATTGTACTGGAGGATATCCTGCAAAATGCCAATAAAGTGCTGCAGCAGGCCGTAGATGTGGAAAACAGTACAAATAGCATGCAGCAATACTCATCTCAGGTTGTTCAAGAAATGACGGAATTTTCAAGTGTAACGGAACAAGCGAGTGCAGCGTCAGAACAAATTTTGGCTGGAGTAGAGGAGCAACGAAATATAACCTCCAATATGGTGACCGGGTTTAGTGAGCTGGAGGCGTTGATTATCCAATTAAAAGAACTGGTACATGATCAGAAGGAGGACAACAGTCCTACCGAAATCAGCAAAAGCAAATAACCGAAATGCTTCATTATCGGACTAGAGATCCGGGGATTATCGCTATCTAGCGGTACTCTCCGGTTTTTTACTGCGTTTGAAGAAGGGAGATGAAGATGGGATTTCTAGAAGCTATAATTAGATGGAAGTTCATGGTATAATTTGTGGCAGTTTAAATGCTTTGTAACTAAGGGGGGATGACCATGATCATAGGAAAGCAAGCACCCAAATTAAAAGTTGGAGACGAGATACGTATTCTTTCGCCGTCCAGAAGCTTGTCGATCGTTTCTGAGGAAAATCGCTTGATTGCCCAGCAACGACTGGAGGAGCTAGGGTTTAAAGTGAGTTTTTCGCAACATGTGCTGGAAAATGATGATTTTACATCTTCCTCGATAGAGTCCAGAGTCGCAGACTTGCACGAAGCTTTTGTCGATCCAAAGGTAAAGGGCATCCTGACTTCAATTGGGGGCTATAATGCCAATCAGCTCCTTACCCATCTTGACTATGAACTGATTGGAGCTCATCCTAAACGATTATGTGGTTATTCGGATATAACAGCGTTAAGCCATGCGATTTATGCAAAAACGGGGCTTATCACGTATGCAGGACCTCATTTTTTGACGTTTGCCATGTTGCGAGGAAATGATTATACGACGGCGTATTTTCAAAGGTTGATGTTGGAAGAGGGCAGCATTCAAATCCAGTCTTCGTCGGAGTGGAGTGACGATACTTGGTATCTAGATCAGGATCAAAGAAGCTTTTACCGCAATGCGGGTCCGTATGCGATTCATGAAGGTGAAGCAACGGGTACGATTGTGGGCGGAAACTTGTGTACCCTGAATTTGTTGCAGGGGACTCCGTATATGCCGAGTCTGGAAGGAAGCATTCTATTTGTTGAGGATGATTACGAAAGCTCTCCCGCTACGTTTGATCGGGATTTGCAATCACTGTTGCACCAGCCTGGATTTGATCAGGTTAAGGGGATCATCATAGGACGATTTCAGCAGGCGTCGCATATGACAGAAGAATTGCTGCGGCAAATCATTAGCTCGAAAAGAGAATTGGCCTCCATTCCAGTGATTGCAGATGCTGATTTTGGTCATACTACGCCGCAGTTTACATATCCGATTGGTGGGAAGGCTAGCATCCATGCCCATAATGGCAGGGTGAGTACTGAAATATGTGAATAATTAACACAACTTATGTAGGCATATCCGTTTTTATTTGGGAGGAACGCAGGTGAACGCCTTGTTGGAAATGCTGATGCAGCTATTTGAGCGCGCAGCGTTGTTACTGATTTGTTTATTTTTTATTACACGTATCCCGCGGTTTAAGGAAACCTTGCAAAAGAACAGCCATTCTCCGGCAGAGCTGGCCATACTAACATTGATTTTTTGCATGTTTGCGCTGTTCGGCACCTACACCGGGATTGAAGTAGAAGGTTCGCTTGTTAACGTTCGAATCATTGCAATTATGGCGGGCGGTATTTTGTTCGGACCATGGGTTGGGATCGTTACAGGTATTGTATCAGGTATCCACCGTTATCTAATTGATATCGGGGGAGTGACCTCGATTCCGTGTCTGATTACGAGTATTTTGGCAGGTGTGGTGTCAGGATACATCGGCCGCCGGGTCAACCGTTCCAAGAGATGGCTAGTCGGTATCGCCGCAGGTATGGTCTGCGAAGCATTGACGATGCTGCTCATTCTGGTGATGGCACAACCCCATAACCTTGGAGTGGACATCGTTTCCAAGATTGGTCTACCGATGATTATCGGAGAAGTCAGTATCGGTTTAATCGTTCTGTTGATCCAGAGTGTGGAGGGGGAAAAGGAGAATATCGCGGCCAGACAGGCCAAGCTGGCGCTAGATATTGCCAATAAGACGTTGCCTTATTTTCGCTCCATTAATGCGGAATCCTTGCATACCATTTGCTCGATCATAAAAGAAGATATCAAGGCAGACGCGGTGGCGATTACGGATACCAGAGATGTGCTGGCCTATGTCGGTTTTGGCGAAGAGCGTTATCACATCGGAGATGAGATCATTAGCGATGTGACTAAAACGACGATCCGTAGCGGTAAAATCACGATCCGCAACCATATTGCAGACGATAAAACACCCCAAATCCAGTCTCTGCTCATTATCCCGTTAGAGGAGCGCGGAGAAGTAACCGGCACGTTGAAGATATATTATCGCAAAGCTTATAAAATCACGTATCCGTTGCAGACGATGGCGATTGGCTTGTCTCAAATCATTTCCACGTTAATGGAAGTGTCGCGTGTGGAGCAAATTAAGGAAGCGGCGAATAAAGCCGAGCTAAAGGCGCTCCAAACGAAAATTAATCCTCATTTTCTGTTTAACGCGCTGAATGCCATTGCCTCTACGACACGCACCAAGCCGGATAAGGCACGAGAGCTGATCATTAATTTATCGGGCTATCTGCGCTATAATTTGGAGCTGAATGATGATTTGATCGAAATTCATAAAGAGCTTCAGCAGGTGTCTGATTACGTGGAAATTGAAAAAGCACGCTTCGGCAACCGACTTCAGGTAGAGTATGTAATGGATGAGGTGTCTGTGCGTATTCCAAGTCTTATTATCCAGCCCCTGGTTGAGAATGCGATAAATCATGGAATTCTCAAGAAAAAAGGATCAGGTACAGTAACCATTTCTGTAAAGGATCGTGGAGAAAAGGTGCGTATTTCTGTGGCAGATACCGGGGTGGGTATACGGGATGATGTTGTGGATAACCTGTATCATGATCGGGTTCCGGCTAAACAGATCGGCTTGTACAATGTGCACAGACGACTCAAGCTTATGTACGGCGAAGGAGTTATTATTCTGAAGCATGAGCCGGGCACCGAAGTTTATTTTGACATACCAAAGGAGAAGTCATGAAGGCCATAATTGTAGAAGACGAACTTCCAGCGCGTGAAGAGCTGGAGTATCTTATTCAGACTCATAGCAACATTGAGGTGACCGATAGTTTCGAGGATGGGCTAGATGTGTTTCGGTTTCTGCAAGATCAGGAGACGGACGCGATCTTTCTGGACATTAACATTCCTTCATTGGACGGGATGCTACTGGCACAGAACATTAGCAAATTTGCCAAAAAGCCCTATATTATTTTTACGACCGCCTATAAAGAACATGCGGCGCAAGCCTTTGAGCTGGAGGCGTTCGATTACATCCTCAAACCATATGATGAAAAAAGGATCGCATCTATGCTGCGTAAGCTGGAAAATGCTTATGAGCAGCAGAACGTTCCAATACAGGAGCCTGTCCAGACGGCGCAACCCCGAGCTGCTGAAGCCAGCACAGTTGCTGCGCCAGGTCGTATTAATCTGCTGAAAAATGACAAAATCATCGTAACGGATGCAAACGATATTTACTATGCGTGTGCGCAGGAAAAGGTGACCCGTGTCTTTACAAGGCACGAAGAATATACGATGCCGATGAGCATTTCGGAATTTCATGCCCGGCTGCCGCAGCAGGACTTTTTCCGCTGTCACCGATCATACACGGTGAATCTATCGCAGATCCGTGAAATTGTACCTTGGTTCAACCATACGTATCTCCTGCGTTTGCGTGGACTAGAAGCAGAGATTCCTGTGAGCCGTAGTAAAGCCAAGGAATTTCGGCAAATTATGCGACTTTAAAGGCATTTCATTCCGCTATATGTGCATTTCATTCCTCAAACGATTTCTGGCTAACATGCAGGGTTATAATAATCGATGTAGAGAGAATCCTTACAGACTTGCTCCTCCACAGGCGCAAAGCGTACTGGATTCCCGGTTATCATGATAACAAACTGACGCTGTAGAGCCGGAATGAAAAGAGGAGATTTATATGAAAACAAACAGCGGAAATCGTTGGCTTGTCGTGCTTGGAACGATAATTGTCCAGATGGGATTAGGAACCATTTACACATGGAGTTTATTTAATCAACCGTTGGTGGACCGCTTTGGCTGGAATCTCAGTTCGGTTGCCATTACATTTTCAATTACCAGTTTTGCACTGGCGTTTGCTACGTTATTCGCAGGCAAACTACAGGATAAATGGGGACTACGTCGTTTGATTTTGTGTGCAGGTGTCGTCTTAGGAGCCGGTCTCATGCTCAGTTCGCAGGTAACATCGCTGTCCCTGCTTTACATTTTGGCGGGTATTGTCGTAGGTTTTGCGGATGGAACGGCATATATTACATCACTGTCGAATCTGATTAAATGGTTTCCTGAGAAAAAAGGACTTATTTCCGGTATTTCGGTTGGGGCATATGGAACAGGCAGTCTTATATTCAAGTATATTAATGGTTCGTTGATTCAGTCCGTTGGCGTATCACAAGCGTTTTTATATTGGGGAATGATCGTGCTGATCATGATTGTGGGTGGTTCTTTCCTGGTAAGAGAAGCTGTAGTCGTGAACAAGCCTTCGGTACAAAATGGGGTTGTACAGCGGGACTACACCGTTAAAGAAATGCTGCGCACCAAGCAGGCATACCTGCTGTTCGTAATGTTCTTTACCGCTTGTATGAGTGGTCTATACCTGATTGGAGTAGTCAAGGATATCGGCGTACGGATGGCTGGTCTAGATGTAGCAACAGCCGCTAATGCGGTCGCTATGGTCGCTATTTTCAACACGGCGGGTCGGATCATTTTAGGTGCGCTATCGGATAAAGTAGGTCGTCTGAAAGTAGTAGCGGGTGCGTTGCTGACAACGGCGGTCGCAGTCACAGTGCTGAGTCTGGTACCGCTGAATTATGGTTTATTCTTTGCCTGTGTAGCAGGAATTGCTTTTTGCTTCGGCGGCAACATTACAGTCTTTCCTGCCATTGTAGCTGATTTCTTCGGTCTGAAAAATCAAAGCAAAAACTATGGTATTGTGTATCAAGGCTTTGGCCTCGGTGCGCTGGCGGGGTCATTTATTGCAGCCTTGCTCGGTGGATTCATCCCGACCTTTACCACGATTGCTGTGCTGTGTGTCGTATCGTTCCTAATTGCCCTCACCATTCGCACTCCAGAACAAGGCAAAGGCAAACTGCGCAGTGAACGGAAGAAAAATACGAACAGTGTGCGCAGCATGAAGCCCGGAACGAAACTGGGTTAAACGATTTGAGAAAAAAGAACCAGATGAATGCCAAAAGACCTGTCATCATTTCTCTAAGGGAGATTATGGCAGGTTATTTGTTTTTCCAATAATCTATTTTACGGTATAATAAAAAGATGTGTAATAAGCCGATATATACAAAAGACATAAGCTAAGAACCTGACAGGAGGACGAGTCATGATCGTGGATACAAGCGGGAATCTGCTTGCCCGCAATACGAAGCTGCGAAATACATATCAAATTCGAAGCGCCTTGTCCCGCAGTGAGCTGGCCATCGTGTATACGGCAAGGCTGTTGGATAACCGAGAAAAGGTCATTGTGAAGGAATTTTTTCCGAATGCACTGGCTTTGCGGGGGATGGATCGAAAAACGGTCACTTGCGGTGCTTCTATGCAATCCAAATACGTGGAGTTTATGCATTATTTTTTGCGTGAAGGGCAAATGTTGAAGGAGTTAAGTCATCCGGGAATTGTCGGTTATATAGATCACTTTGAGGAAAATGGAACTGCCTATCTGGTCATGGAATACTGTGCAGGCAAGACACTGGATCGAATGATGAAAGAAGAGGCTGTGCCAACGTATGATCCCACTTTTTTGTACCATACGCTGCTACCTTTAATTGATGCCATGGAGTACATTCATGACAAAGGAATTATTCATCGGGATATTAAGCCGGGCAACATTATGATTGGGGAAAATGGCAACATCAAGCTGATTGATTTTGGTTCGGCTGTGCATTTTGAAGGCAAAGAGCATCCGATCTTCACCACGGCGGGCTATTCTCCACTGGAATTTTACTCTAATCGTTCGCAGCAGGGACCTGTATCGGATATCTATAGTTTGGCCGCCACGCTGTATTATTGCCGAAAAGGAACACCTCCGCCAGATGTGCCAGGCCGATTGTTTGCAGATCATTCCGAGCGGATTCAGATTGAAAATGCGGGACTTTCTCTGCTGCCGTATGTCATTCGGCGTGGTCTGGAGGTACAGGCTAACAAGCGTTGCCGCTCACTTCGATGGTTTAAAGCCGCACTACGTGCGGAATATTGGATAAAAAAAGGGAAGCGCCCTACTCTTACGGTTCGTTAATCGTAAGAGACGGTGCTTCTCTTTTTTTACGTTGTGACGGACATTATCCTGTCGGAGCTTGGATATGGTCGGTGTACACTGAAGTATTCGGTTTAATCGCTTTGTATCGCAGCTCGATTTCAGTCACACCATCCTCGAATGTAATGTACAGTTTGTCGCTGTACTCCATGACCGCTTTTTTGTTGCGGGCTAATCTGATCTTTCCATGCTGTAAGGCACAGCGTGTATCATGTTTCACGATTAGGCTCCCTTTTTTTCCTGCGGAAAATAGAATCCGTTCCGCTTCTGGCAACGGTTCGTGAACGTCAAGCGTACGGAACAACTCCTGTAAGCTGACCTTACGACCCGGAAAGGAGGTGAGCGGCCAAGATTTTACCGGAATCTCCTGTCCACTTGCTGTAGCGAGAAAATATCCTTCGATTCTTCCGGCAAACTGCGGCTTCGGCCGCAAGAACCAATACAGAAAAGCGGCTACCACGACACTGATGGCTACCGTCCATTTAATGGCTGTATACCGGGATTGTACGGAAACGGTTAGTGTAGCGCTGCTGGATGCGCCTTCCGGATCGGTAGCGGTAATCTTTAGCTGAGTGTCACCTGTGTGGAGCTCGGATAGCAGCAGATCATTACCGTTAATCTCAGCATGGACCGCATCCCCAGAGGCTTCTGAATCCAGCTTATAGTTCAGCTTGTCATGATTCGGGTCAATGATAAAATCCGATAAACTTCGACGGGAATCGCCGTCTTCTTTTACCAGGCGAATCGTCAGGTCTTTCAAGACTTGTGGCGCTGCATTGGCCGCGTGAACTTTATGTACAGTTCCCTTACGGTACCATTGCGGACTATCCAGGGATAGCTGCCATGTATAATCCCCGGTTTGAGGGAACGCATATTCGGTATGGAAGGCTCCTGACTTATAGGTCATAGGCACCTTTTTGGCTGTGCCCCCCTTTGGAGTAACTATAATATGGGCTTGGAGAGACGTATATACGGCTTCATCCGTAAGCTTTTGACTGTCGGGTAACAGGAGCTGAGCTTGAAACGGTGTGGCTTGACCTTTCAGCAACTGCACAGGCTTGTCGCCATGAGTTGCCGTTGCTTGCTTTCCTCCCATGGTAGCTTCGGCTTCCAGTCGATAGCTGCCAAGTAAATTAATTTTTACCAAATCCCCGCGTATGCCCCGTAGTTTCAACTTCACTTTACCTGCCTGTGGATGCTCGATTTTTAAAATCGCATATCGGCTCGACTTGTACCTGCGGACATTTTCTGAATTGGAATATAGCTGTGTTTCCAGAAGGGGATGCTCCGACAAAAGCACCAGATTGGCTTCCTCCATACTAGAATCAGGTAGAGTTACAGTTAATTCTTGCATCTCGCCAGTGGTCGTAATTGCAGCAATTGGAACGAGCTTGGAGCGAATTTGACTGGCGAAAATACGGTTCAGAATTTCCGGCAGATCCTCGGCACTACTCGTAATAAAAGAAGCTCCACCCGTTTGAGAAGCGATCCGTTCGAGTTCTTGTCGGTTCACTGTGCCATCATGGTTCAGACCAATCGTGTACACCGGATATCCCTTGGTCTGTGCAGATTTGATGACAGAGGACACATCGTTATTGGAGTCACCTTTAGATCGGGAACCAGAGGAGGCACCAAAATCAGTCTCTCCATCTGACAATAGAATCATAAAAGGCTGACGCCCTTGGGATGCTCCTGCCGCTAGTAGCTCCGAGCCTTTGCGCAACCCAAGTCCCAAATCCGTATAACCGGAACGGTTTAGCATTCTGATTTCCTGCTGGATCTGGGATTTTTGCGCTGCCACGGCAATCGAGGTCAGTGGTTTTGAGGCGACCACATGGTGATTGTAGGCAACAAATCCGACGCGCGTACGGTCTGCATCACTCAAATCCATAAACATATTGATGACTTCGGCAGCAATGCCCTCAGGGTCAGTATCCCTCATGGAATAACTGGTATCCAATACAAAAACGGCATCATAACCCTCGATCGGAACAGCACCTAAAGATGCTGCATTAGCCTGATTTACAGTGCAAATGACCCCATTTAAGCCCATTTGTAAAAATAGTACAAAAGTCATGAAAACAATAATCCCTAGTTTCCTTATTCTGAACATAAGCTCCTCCATCGTCGAGACCAACATGGGGGGATCAACTCTCCTAATCCTTGGGATATAAGGGATAAAGGATCAAAACAGCTGATAAACCTCACATTAGCCATGAATTTGATTCTTTTACGCTTATCAGAAATATCCAATGGACTTCTATCGGTAATTGGGTTCCATTTGTGAATATTTCCCTGAAGAAACAGGTCTAACATATCATGAAAATTACGTATTCACGCATAAAATGAGTCAAAATGCCCTGTTTCAATCTGAGACTACAGAAATTGACAAAACTGAAGGGTACTTTGTATGATAGCTCTCGTATCAACGGCAAAAATTGGGATTGAAGTTAGGAATACGAAATCATAAATTTAAAATTTCTGTGTTATCTGACTTTTTAATTTGAAAAACATCTCATTTGTATGCTTTGCCGTTAAAAGCCGAATAACGCTTCGGACCGATTTTCGAGGTTACATGCCTGTACCGTAAATGTGGTATAAGCTCAATCTTTTGACGAATTTAAATGTTAAGTAGGGGGGAGGAGGCAAAAGAACTAAAAATGAGTATTCGTCCGTTTCAAATTGGACATCCCATGTCCGTATATGGAGCAATGGACCTATAACTCATACTTTATTCATTTGCCGACAGCGATGGAAATCATTTATCAAACCAACCGGACAATGCTTTTTGAAGAGATTAACCCGGAAAAGCTGGACCTGATCACCATTGTAGGTGATGTGAAGGGTATTGACAGCTTGAGCGATGAAAAGATCAAGGAAATTAATCAGCACCTTCTGGTGCGCAGCTTTGACGAATTTTTGGATAAGTTTTCACCAACCGTGTATTCGTTTTTTAACGCGGCCAATCAAAAAGTCGTCTACACCCTTAAAAAGCCAGAAGGAATTGATGAGGATAGCATTTCTGAAATTCGTGTAAATCAAAGTAATGATTTTCTGAAAATGTTGTTTACGCTCATTGATACCAAGCGCAGTCAAGGAATCACCAATGTAGATTTCAAATTTGAAAATCTGCTGGATATGATTTCACCGAAAAAGGTCATGGATGATATTCGTCAAGTCCGCAAAGAGATTCACTATATGTACGGTGAATACGACAAGCTGGATGATGGCGATCCGAAGAAACTCGACATGGGTGACAAGCTGAATGGAATGTTCGAGGAAGCGAGTCAGAACTATAACAACGTTATGGCTATGCTCCCATTGGCAATTGAGGACATCAAAACCCGCCTTCTGCTCGGTGGCGCCCAAGAGGAAAACTCCGGTGAGCTGATCAAGGTGGGTATGCTCTCCATTGGGGAAAGCGGCGAACTGAAAATTATTGAAGCGCCGAAGAGCGACAGCACTGAGCTGATGCTGTTGGATGAGAACAGCACTGGCGATCTCTCCCAAGTATTCGAAGAGGATTATAACTCCATCACAGATACGCCTTCTGACTATGTGAAGGATTTGGTGGTTCGCACATTTGTGCCACTGCCAGCTGTTCAGACCAAGGTGGATACAGCGGTTGAAGTTCAAAACTACAACACGTATCTGGAGTTCTATAAAAATGCCAAGGACGATTTCGTAAAGGCGGTTAAGCCGCTTGTGGAGAAAATCCTCGGTGTCAAAATGTTCTTCGATCAATATGCAACAAAGAGCAAAGGCATGCTGCCGACAATGCTGGTGGCGAACAACAAGCTGGACATGCTGGTGAAAAGCAGCAATATCCCGCGCTTGGAAACGTACCTGAACACTGTGAATGCTAAGAATGAATTCAGCGACACGATCTGGTTCGGTATCGTTCCATCCGTCGAGCTGGAAGCAGCCGGTAAGGTAAAGGTTTCACGTGAACGCTTCAAGGGTAACGAGAAGGTCGTTAAGCAGGGCGGAAATTCTATGGAATCGCTCTCGATGCTGCTGCAAGTCGTGAAGGATTACAAAATTCAAATGTTCTTTAACTTTGAATCCGGTGAAGAAACGACTTTCAACAGTATGGCGACAGCAGGCATCGATAAATATGTCGATAAATGCGCCAGTCTCGTTCGCAGAGAATATAGCGAATTTGCCATTCCTTGTGTACCGAACTTTACGATTATTCCGAAGGATAAATCGGGTGTCATTATCGACAGCAAAATGCTACAGACCGAAGACGGTGTACAGCTCTCTAAGGAGAAAGAGGATATTCTCAAGCTGTGGATCGAGGGCGTTTATGTGGGTGCAGCCTATGTTGCCGCCGGCTTGGTCGCTTCCTATCAGTGTCCTGAATACCTGCGTGAGACGTTCAAAACGGTCAATAAGAACTTCCCTGGCGTACGCTTCGACATTGAAGCGGGAGACAACAGTCTGCGCACGGTGACGACGATGGCCAAGGAAATCACCGGTTTCACCAACACGATCAAGGATGCCATCAACCGTAAAAACTTCGGCTTTGTATTCTCGTCGGAGAATGCCCAGATTCAGGATAAGGATATCCGCCGGATTACCGTCTACAAGGCGAGAAGCATGGCGATGTCCGAGGACGGTTTTGACTCCATCTACAAGACGCTGGTCAGCACGTACATTGAACGTATTTTGCGCTACCAGACAGGGGACTTCAAACACGAAAATATCGTCCGCTTCTTCAGTAACAATCCGAGCAGTCAGAAGAGCAAGTGGCTGAGCAGCAGAGGATCTGTTAACTCGATCATTCAGGACGGAGACGATATGAGCTTCATTATTGATGAGAAAAGCAATATGTGCCATATCGATCTGGTCTTCAACGGTAATGTGAAAAACCTGGAAGTCATGATCACTAAGGGAACCAGCTCGGTCAAATCATGATCCGAGCACTACGAAAGATGTTAGAGGCGTTTCTATCCAGAACCGCCTTTATACATAAATCGCGGAGAAGCTCTGCATCTCCCGCCATCATATTACCTAATTTCAAGGAGGCAACACACATGGGATTCAGATTGAAAGTAGAAGGACAAGAAACAATCGAGCTGGGCTTGGATAACATCCAAACGGTTATTTATGACACCGATACACCGGACGATTCCAATGCACGCTCCACTGACGTAGGCTCCACGCTGCGCATCAGCGGCAAAATCATCACAGCAGTAGACGGTGACAGCGCGGATGACACGCTGAAACTGGCTCTGTGGTCTCTGGTTCCTGCTGAAAAAGCAGACAGCTACCGTAAAGTAACACTGGAAGTTATCGCAGCTGATCAAGTTGTGCGTAAAATCCACTTCCCGAATGCTTTCGTTGTAGACTACAACGAGCACTTCGGCGACACAGAAGGTGTAGGTGCATTTACACTCTACATCAAACAAAAGAAAGACAAAACCGAGCTGGCTACAATCGACGGCGGATATCCGGTTTAAGCTTAACGTCTTCACGTTAAGTGCAGCTTAAACACACACTCACCCGGCACACAAGTGCAGGGTGGATAAATATTAAGAGGCCTACGGGTCTCTTAATATTTATTTTTTTCGGAGAGGGGAACATCACACAATGACCAACTACTATGAGCTGCTCGGTGTCAGCCGGGATGCTTCGGAGGCAGAGATTAAGCAGGCTTACCGTAAACTGGCCAAAAAGTATCATCCTGATACCAACCAGGGAAGCGAGGAAGCAACGCGCAAGTTCAAGCTAATTCACGAGGCTTACAATACCTTGCGTGACGAAGCATTGCGGCAGGCATACGATGCCGAGCTCATCCGAAAAACTGAGGGAGCTGGCGGGGAACAGCGAGAGAGAGGCAGAGGGGCTGCATCCTCCGGCGGTGCGCGTACGGCAGCCAAAGGATTCAATCCGGCTGATATAGGAACTGATTTTGAGCAATTTTTTGGTTTTCATCCGAAAACGAAGGAGGGCTCACCAGGGAAAAAAACGAAAAAAACCGGTGATCCGACGGATACCTCAGCGATGTTTAACCAATTTTTCGGTATTCGTAAAAAGTGATGATTTTAGGATAGAAATGGGGGAAGCAAGCAGTGAAAACGGCGCAGAACAGATGGGTTTTCATCATAGATGTTGCCATGTTCGGGCTGATGCTGGCGATCGCCTTTTATGTGTTTAATCGTACAGGCTACAGCGGTTTGAAAACCGTGGTCGCGATAGGTATTGGAATCGGCGTGCTTGTATACATATTGCGCAATCTGGTGTCCGTTGTACCCGTGGCCAAGCCAAAGGCACAACGTCAGCGGATTGCCAAGCTGGTGTTGATTGATGAAGAGGGCGAGTCCATTAAAGAATGGTATATCGAAGGCGAAACGTCGCTCTTAATCGGTAAAACAACGTCACGTTCAGAGGCGGATATTGATTTGGTAGGTACAGACTATGCCTCCCTGGTAAGTGTGGAGCATGCGGTACTCAACCGGGTGAACAGCGACTGGTTTGTGGAGGATGTGGATTCCGGTAATGGTACAGGCTTGCGGTCTGCCAACGAAAGTGTAACCAAGAAGTTGGAAAGCGGTGAGCCATACCGGATTTACTCAGGTGACTTATTATATATTGCCAATACGAGACTGCTCGTTAAATAGATGAGGATGCTGCAAAATCCTTAGATCGCTGAAAAGACAATCATGACAATGGGGGAAGGAACCGACTATGAGTTTGACAAGATGCCCGAACGGACACATGTTCAGTACACGAAAGCACGGAAATACGTGTCCATATTGCAACACGGTAGTAAATGTAGCTGCACCCAAGAGCGTAGAGCCAGCAGCAGCGAAAACAAACGTCGCAGGAGATAACGACAAAACAATGCCTTATTTGGGTGAGACAGTAGGCATTCATCCAGTAACTGGATGGCTGGTATGCATCGAAGGAGCACAGGTGGGTCAAGATTATCGCATTATGGCGGAGAAAAACTTTATCGGGCGCGCAGAGGAAATGCATGTCCGCATTATCGGGGACAACACGATTTCCCGTAGAAATCATGCGGTCATTGTGTATGATCCGAAGAAACGTAACTTTTACTTGCTGCCAGGCGATTCATCAGGTTTGGCGTACCACAATAACGAAGCGGTATATTCACCAGCAGAGCTGGCTGCCTATGACGTGATTCAGCTGGGACACAGCAAATTTATCTTTATCCCGCTGTGTGGCGCCCATTTTGAGTGGGATAACGAAAACTAGGACGGAATTGGGCAATGGTGCAGGGAGGTAACGATATGCAGCCTTATTTTGTTGTAAGTGGAGCTGCGGTACTATTCGCTGTTCTGCTCATGATCCGTATACGACTGACGCGAATTTCCGGCAGCCGTACCGTGAGTGGAATTGAGATCGGAAATGGTCAAACGATCGGGAGCCGGAGCGAGCAGGATGATTATTTCTCCAGTATGACGACACCTGTCGGTACGCTGGCTGTTGTCGCAGACGGTATTAGCGGACTGGCCAATGGACGTATGTCCAGTACCTTGGCTGTGACGACTTTTACGAAGGCGTTTGCCAAGCTGGAAGATGCAACGAATTTGAACGGATATTTTGCAGAGGCGGCAACTCAAAGCAATCGCGGCATTTTGCAAAATTTGAATGGACAGGGCGGAGGAACGACGCTGGCTGCGGTCATTGTGTGCGGTTATCAGCTGTATTACGGAGCGGTGGGCGACAGCCTGATTACGATTTACCGTAATGGTCATTTCCAAACAGTCAATTCCAAGCATACAGCGGAAACACTGCTGGAGGAACGAGTGCTTGCTGGACAAATGACCTCGGAGGAAGCCAAAACGAGTCCAGTGCGCAATCAACTGGTCAACTACTTGGGCTATGAGGGCTTTGAGAGCATGGAGCTGGGTAGTGCACCGATTCGTCTGTATTCGGGCGATCATGTGCTGCTGTGCAGCGATGGCATTCAGGAGGCGCTGACGGAGATTGAACTGGAAGAGATTATGCGCAAGGGTGGAACACCACAGGAAACAGCGGATGCCATGATCGACGCCATTAATGATAAGGGCTTTAAAAGTCAGGATAATGCAACAGTACTTATTTTGGCAATAGGATGAAACAAGAAAGACGGGGGTAGCGATGCGCAAGGACAACAGCGATTTTAGTACCGCCTTTGTGTCGGAAGCGGGCTCTTACATAGACAACCGGGACTATTTTGCATTCATGGAGACGGACGACATGGCCTGTTATGTCCTCGCAGACGGTCTGGATTCGGATCAGGAGCTGCGCAGCGCAGAAATGGTTGTCAAAACGGTGCTGGAAAACTTCATGGAGAAGCCTTCCATGTCCAAACGGCGCTTGATGAGAGATCTTCGTGAAGCGCAGGAATGGCTGCAATTTGAAAGCCGTCGTGTTCGGCTCAAAGCTAGTCTGCTGATGGTAGTGACCAACTACAACAAAATGGTGTATGTTTCGTGCGGTAATGTGCGACTATATCATTTTCGCAATGGAAGGCTTAATTTTCGCAGTAAGGATCATAGCCTGGCTCAGTCATTGGCAGATGATGGACGCATTCCAGACGAAGCGACCAGCACACATGAGGAACGAGGCAATCTGCTGGAATACTTGGGAAATCCCAATGGAGTTCATGCCCATTACGCCAAAAAGACGCAGCTTGCAGATGGAGATGTAATCCTGCTCGCTACGTCAGGGATGTGGGAGGACGTCGAGCTGGCGGAAATGCTGGGGACGCTGGAGGAAGCGAAGGACCCGGTCATGCTGACGGACACATTGGAAGAGGTTCTGCTAAGCAAACAGCACCGGACGGTGAATAATTACACGGCAGCGGCCATTTATGTAAATAAAGTTTTTCAGGAAAAGCCTAAAAACCGTCGTAAGCTGATCAAACGGATTTTGATTGCGTTGCTTGTCTTTATTGTTGTGGGCGGGGGAGCATGGATTACGCTGGCTCGTATGGCTGCGAATAAGGCAGCTGCGCTGGAAACGATGATCGAATCAGCCCAAGCCGCAGACGATTATGCAAGGACAGGAGATTATGCGAAGGCGCTTAAGTCTTACAGCGAAGCGAAAAACGCGGCGGTTAAAATTAACGATAAGATTCACAAGCGACTGTATACTGCAGAGCAGAAACTGTCTCAATTAATGGTTGATGGTGACGGCTATGTGGAAAAGGCGGACTTCACCAAAGCAGAAGCCAGCTACGCTAAAGCACGGAAAAGTGCCGGGCTATATCCACCATTTAATGTGAAGGATATTGAGCATAAAATCGACCAATTGGACAGCTATGCTGAGACGGCGAGCTGGATGAAGGACGGAGATTTGAAATTTCAGGGTGGCGATTACACGAATGCGCTTAAGCTGTACAAGAAAGCAAACAAGGCTGCGATGGAATCCGGATATACGTCCGCGCAAAAAGAACTGGAGAAGAAAATTACCGAGACCAACGATAAATTGACAGCTATTCAGCAGCAACTCAAGGAGATTCAAGCTGGCAAACTTCAGGCCAAAGGGGATCGGATGATGAAGGATCTCGATTATGAAGGAGCCATTGATGCCTATAGCGGGGCACAGGAAATTTATCAGGAGATCGATAAGCTCGAAAGTGTTCTGGCATTGGAGCGGAGCATAGCCAAGGCGGAAGAAAAGCAGAGCGCGGAGCAGCAGAAAAACGGTCAGCTTCCTGCTGGATTGGGATTGTCTGACGGAGCGTTGAACGACACGGACGCAGGGGACACAGCGGGTGGAGCTTCATCTTCCGCTGCTGCAATCCCTGCTGCAGAATCGCAAACGAAGGCTGCGCCAACGGCTTCAGCGGGAACTACACCTGCGAAGAAGGAAGCCTCTTCGGCTGCAAAGAGCATGGGCACAGGCGATGGAACTGCCCCTTCGGCCAAGGTGGATACCAACAAAGAGCAAGGAACTGCTGATTCTGCTTCTAAAGCAGCAGGGGCGTCTGATTCAGAGAACCAAGATCGGGCTGCTGCGAACGGAAGTTAAGTTTTTCATGTTCAATGAAGCTGGAGCCGGAAAGGAGTGAGACGTCGTGAAAGAGCTGGTACAAGACCGTTTGAGCAAGATGGACGATTTAGAGCAGAGACGTTTACTGAAAAATATGATGGCGGGGGTATTTATGAACCTCGTCGAATATCAGGAAGAAATGACCCGCCAGCTAGAACGGCGGGTATTTGAGGAAATTGAGAATACGGAAGAAAAGATTGATGTGTACGTGTCATTGACATCGCGTGAGGACTATGACCCGATTCATGAATTTTTATATCCTGTGTTACCGTCTGATACGGAAGAAAAGCAGATGGACATCAGCCGTGTGGCAGAGGTGGTACGCGAAGGCGGTGCGATGCCGCTGTTTACGCTTTTTCTTGAGATGGAGACTGAACGAATCTCAGCGCTGGTGCGCAGCAAGCGAATTTTCTCAGGAATGTTGGTCACGGAAACCGGCAATTATCCGATTCGTTTTCGTTTGGAGCATAACCGTTCTTATATTTTGGAGATTGAGCAGTTATATCATACCTTTATGCAAAATGGCATGCCGTGGAAAACAATTAATCACCCATACGCTTATAAGTTTGTGGACTGTGTATTGATTGGTGGAGACGGCGAGCCGGCTGCCCATGAAGAAATTCATGAAATTACAATTTCATTGGAGGAATTCGACGTTTTTAAGAAGGGCGACGTTTTTCCACTTTGGAACATTGAAAGGCTATCTCTAAAGAACAGCGGTTTTCCTATACCCGCTATGGATCGTGTGAATTATGAGCATGTGCTGCCTTTGCGAAAAACAGGTCCTGAGCATGGTTATTTGATTGACGGGACTGAAGGTGATATCCGGTATATCAAGCGTACAGAAGAGGAACTGACGATTGTCACACCACGTGATAAGTCTGGCGAATGGAATGTGTTGAAGGTTACGAAGCCTGTTACAACGAGACTTAGTCGTCAGACTTATCCGTTATTGTCCAATCGGCGACAGGACAGCTTTTTGGGCCGCTATGCAGGAAAACAGGCCGTGATTGTCCGTGCCAAAGCGGAAATCATGCGCATCGTAAACTCGTTTGAAGCAGCGCAGGGGCTGGAGCTGGAACGTGTGGACATCTGGGGAGGTGCAGGGAGAAATGATGTAAGCAACCTGTTAACCAAAACCCAGACGTATCCATTAAATCCGTTTGTCAGCGATAACGTACGGACAGAGGAAGGCAAGCAGATCATGCGTTTGGGGTTCAGGCGTGGTTCTGACGATGTTTTGCCCACCGCGCCTGCTTATATTTTATCCGATTTAATGAGCTTTCTGGTATCGGAAGTGCAGATGTATTTTCCGGAGTACAAGTGTGAAGGAGAATGGGTGTGAATTACGTCTGGGATTTGCTCATGCGCGCGAGGGAACAGGGGCTGGATGTAGATAAATTCCGCTTCGTACCCGCTGTCAGCTACTCTCCGTATATGGAGCTTAGTCTGGCAGAGTTGAATACTTCCCATTTGGAGCAGGTAGTGGAAATAAATCCGTACTACCGCTTTTATTCTATTTTTCGGGATCTGTTTCCACCGGATGCTGAAGAGTATCTGGAGCTGAGAGAATCGCTATTTGATATTATGATGCATTTTCTGGCGGAAATGGACTTGTATCAAGGGATGAATCGGCGGGAGTACCATATCCGGTTTGTTCGGCGTGATATTGCAGAGGGCATTTTTGGCCCGAAGGTAAAGGAAGGCTTTGGACAATTAAACCGTGAGGATCAGGACGCGATTGCTGAAGGACTGCTGCGCCTGTATGAGACGGGAGAAGCCGTACATCTGCTAAAAGAAACGATGCGGCGCGTCTTTCATCGCTCAATCATTTACACCAATTGTGAGGAAAAAGACGAACTGCTCATCTATATCGGCCAAGAGGAGACACCGTTGTCACGGATTAAAGTGGATTTGATTCTGGATTTGTTTCTTCCGGCACGTTTTACGACGGAATTGTATTGGACAAGTCATTTCGGCATTTTAGAGGAAGATCCTACGATGAAAATAGACGCTATCGCCCTCTATTAAGGCTAAATGGCTAAGAAAGGACATGTGAACGATGAACGGACCCTATACATACAGGTTGCACCCGCTCACCGATCGAAAAAGCATACGCTTCACGGCGAAATACACGCGGGCGGAATTGGAACAAATGACGACCTTTCAGTTACGCGGAATATGCGATAAGGAACGACTGGTCGAGGGCTTTGCCAATCGCCTGGCACGTGAAGAATTGATTCGCGTGATTTTGCGTTTTCGGAGCGCGGAAGAGCATTTACTCATCACAAGGCCGAACCCTGGCGGTTTTGAACGCATGGAATCGGCTCTACAGCGAAACTGGAACGACCGTCGGCAGGAGAGCAGCGGTATCCGGGTTCCCGCTAAAATCACGCTGTATCAGGGTGTACGCACAGGTCGCATGGACAACTACCGGATCGAATCCGATTTGCCCTGGCTGAGCTCATCTAATGTGCTGCTGGTGAATGCGACAGGAGAACTGTGCGGTGTTTTGAATTTGGTGAAGGATGAGGGACGAACAGGCGTATATTATCTTTCTCGTCATCGCGACGCTGAACTGCGAGAGACGTCCAATCATAGTTATAGCCTGCTATTTCTGCGAAGACAGGAATCAGAATATTTTTATAACCTCTACTATGGAGATAAGCCAATGCTGCCGCTGAAGCTTCAAGGTCACCGGGTTCCGGTGGCAGAGCTGATCATTCGAGGCACGGAAACTACAGATGCGGTACTTGCGATTGATTTTGGCACCTCTAACACCACAGCAGGTGCTTATTTGGATAGTTCCTACGTTACGGCCCCTGATACAGGTATGAGCAGCACGGTAAGGCTGAACGCCATCAATTATGTGTCATTCCCCGGCCCAGAAGGGGCAGAAGGCGACTGGATCGAAGTATTGCCGACTGCTATTCGCGTCGCAGACTGCTCCAATCCAGAACATATCCTTTATGTATTTGGGGAGGATGCACTACGTGGATCTGACGTGGCAGGCAGCCGTGCGACAGTATTACGGGGAATCAAGCGTTGGGTCAACGATTATAAGCGAATCGAGGAATTAATGGATTCCGAAGGGAATACAGCAACTGCTTCCCGCAGCGATATTTTAGCTGCTTTTATCCGTTATGTGATTGCTACAGCCGAGCAGCAATTTAAGTGTCGGTTCCGCAATCTGCACTTTTCTGCTCCGGTCAAGCTGCAGCCCCAGTTTATAGAGATGTTTAGCGATATTTTGCCTGATTACCGGATTGAAGCGGAGGATGCGTTGGACGAAGGGCTGGCGGTGCTGTACAACACGCTGGCAGACCAGATGGAACGAGGGACTTTTGCGGACGGTGAGGAGTATCAGGCACTTGTCATTGATTGTGGTGGAGGCACGACAGATTTGTCTTCCTGCCGATTCCGAATTGAGGACGGACGTATTGCTTACAAGCTGGATATTCACACAACGTATGAAAATGGGGATACCAATTTTGGCGGAAACAATCTGACGTATCGGATTATGCAGTTTATGAAAATTGTATTTGCAGGTTATTATGCTGCGGAGACTCGTTTGCCTGACACCGATATTGATGCCCTGATCGGTATTCCTTCGGGAGATTTGTACCGTCATGTGGATGAGTTTGGTGTAGATGCTGTATATGCGGGACTGGAGGAACGCTACCGTGAGGCAGAGGCCATCTTGCCTACCGCGTTCAAACAGTATGAGCATGCTACACGGGATGAATATCAGCGGGTACTGAGTAATTTTCATCTGTTGTGGAGCGCGGCAGAAAATATGAAAAAGGAATTTTTTCTACGTACGGGGATCTTGCGCAGCCGCTTCGAATCCGAGCAGGTATTATCTGCTGAAAGCGACCTGAACATTGCAGTGATGGATCGTTGGCTGGTTTCAGTCATCGAGAACGGACGGTTTCGTGATGAATATGGTTTGCCTGATGTGGTGTTTAACATTCGGGAGATACAGCAACTTCTTAAGGCAGACATCTACAATATTGTGCGCAAGTTTCTGGATGATTTTTATCTGGAGGGGCGCTTGCAGGATTATTCGATTATCAAGCTAACCGGGCAGTCCTGCCGGATTGACGTATTTCGCGAAGCACTCAAGGAATTTGTACCAGGGCGCAGTATTGAGTTTCGTCAAAAGGCAGAGGACCTCAGCCGGGTACCTGAGTTGAAAATGGCCTGTCTGCGCGGGGCTATCCGTTACCTGAACGCTAAAAAAATGGGCACGATTGAGCCTGTCATTACCAATCATATTCCGGCTATTCCGTATACGGTCAGCGCATGGACACATACGGGACGCGAGAAGGAGCTGATTGCGAGTTTGGAGAGCAACCGGGTACGCGGTTCTATTTCCCGGCCGTCTCATGCGGCTGAGGTGGAGTTCTTCCTGACGGCCGACGGTGGCAAGCTGCGTCAGCGCCATGTGTATCGTAGTCGGCCAGAAGCTTTTGAACCCATGCCGTATGAGGAAATTGCCGTGTTGTATGGGCGGGATATCCCGCAAGATGATACGGACTCCATCCGCAATGAGGAAACGAAATATTTTGTTTTTGTCGGGGATAGCCGCTGGGGCTTTTATGTAGTCCCGATTACCCGTCGAGATGAATTGTTGCATCTGGGTCCCAAACGCTTTTTTGCCTTCGAAAATGATCTCTCCGAGCTGGATTTCTTTGACGGCACGAAATAATTGAATAAGAAAAGTAAACACATTTGGAGGGGACAGCATGCTGTATGCGGGTTTTTGGAAACGCACCTTAGCTTATATCATCGATAGTCTTATTCTATGGTTTGTATTTTTAATAATTGGATTGATCTGGATTGTGATTCGGGCCTTAGGGGATTGGATACCGTCCCCAGCAGAAAACTCTTTGGTCTCAGACGGATCGCCTTATATTTTTACAATGAAAACAATAGGACAGACCTTGCTGAATTGGGGGGCTATATGGCTATATTATGCGCTTATGGAATCATCCAAATGCAAAGCCACGGTGGGCAAGCTGGCTCTCGGCATCGTTGTGGTAGATGAGTTTAATCACAAGCTCAGCTTTGGACGTGCAAGTGCCCGCTACTGGAGTAAGGTTATATCGGTCATCATTTTGTTCGTCGGCTTTATCATGGCAGCCTTTACGGCGAGAAAACAGGCCCTCCACGATCTAATCGCCCGTACCTATGTTGTGGACAAACGCGAGCTGGACTATATCCTTCGTGAGCAGGCTCAACGGGGAGCCGGGATGTAAAGGTGGATAAATAGATTCTAAGATTATTATGAACCGTAGTTTTCAATCAGGGGGAGCACGATGGATATACGCAGATTTTTAGAAAAGAATATTCGCCTATTTACTGGATTACTTGGAGTAAGTAAAGCTCAACCCATCGATGATGCAGTTCCTGTTCCGCCTCCTGCACCCGGTGTGAATCGGCTATCTGTTCCCCTAAATAAAGAAGAATAGTGAAAGGAGGGGAGCACCATGTTAACGCATATCGTTCCGAAGTTTGAGAAGGGCCGTATTCTTAAAACCGAGATGCTAGAGAACCTGCGAGATTACCCGCGCAGTTTTCTGGATATCCGGTATCAGGATTTTTCGGATGGCATTATTACCGGAATGAACGTAACTGTAGGGGAGTACACGCTGACCATTGGTAGAGGCATCGTGAAGCACAAGGACAGACTATACCTGCTGGAGCAGGAGCAGGAAGTGCCGTATGCGGCCACGGGGCGGCTGTCGGTGTTGAAGCTGCTCTTTTTGGAACAAACAGATCGCCCGGATTTCACAGCCCATCATGCAGATATCGTGCTGGAGGATGAGGCAGAGATCGGTCTGGATGAGATGGAGCTGGGCCGATTCAAGCTCAAAGATGGAGCCGTGCTTCGCTCGGATTATCAGGATTTTGCTGACATGGCTACCGAATTCAATACATGGAGCGATATTTATGCTCCTTTTGCGGGTTTGAAGCAGAGTACATTGCGCCCGGAAACGATGCGCTACTTCGCATCCGAACTGCTTAAAAGTGGTGCCACAGATCCGATGGATTGTATGTTTGCGCTTATGTGCCTGAACCTGGAAGCCGTGGACAGAGAATCTATCCAGCATTACATTGCAAACCGAAATGGTGCGGAATACAGAGATTATTCTCATGCTCAGTTGCATAGACAGCTAGTTCTTATTCTAGAAGGCGCCGGACGTGGAAAACGAACAGCAGGCCGTTGGCAGGGCGGCGGAGCAGGACGGATGATTGTGGATTAGAAAATCAGGTAGAGGAGTGTGCATTATGAAATATGAGGATGAAAAGATTTTGGATCGGCTCCGTGAGATGGAGAAGCTGAAGAGGTCTAACAATATTTTAGCAGGACCCATAATCATTAACGGTCAATCCTATGTGTTTGAAGAGCGATCTTTTTTTGAGGATCGGCTGAAAATGCATGTCCCCTCTATCTTTACTCCAATGCCCAAGCATTTACAAAAGATCAAATATCCTCATGAGCAACGTCCAGAAATGATTTTGACGAATGATTTGGGCAGTGTGGATGTTACCCTGAATCGGGTGGACCAGACGTTACAAGATGAATGGGTGGAGCAGCTCACTTCTGGCATGAAGGCCATGATGAAAAATATGAATCCTGCCCACGTATTTTATGAAGAAAAAATAGAAGAGATACATGGTAAGCAGATTGGCTATTTTGACTTTAAAAGTCCTGCGCTGGACCAGCCCATCTACCACAATATGTTCTACTTTGAGCTGGAAGGAAAGACGGTCATGGGAACATTTTGTTGTCCGTATAAGCAGTATGCTGAATGGCGGGATGTCGCCCTACAGATGATTCGTACCATTCAAACGGTTGACGAGGCAGAAAAGGAGGGATATGAATGAGTAACCCCATTTACACCACAGCAGATGTTCAGGTGGCCCCTTATCAGTTTCAGCGTGTATTAAGTATCCATCTCATTAAACAGTTAAACGAACATGTGAGCTTCTGCATACGTGGAATTGTTTCGGAGGACAAGCTGGATCAATACGTAGAAAAAGCGGATGAAGATGAGCACATCGAAGTCTTTTTAAAGAGTGAAGGCAAGGAGATCCGGTTTTTTCAGGGAATTGTCACGAATATTGCTGTAAAAGCTGTAAACGGAGTACGCGAGCTTACGGTTGAGGCTAGCAGTGAAACCTTAATGATGGACATTCGCCCTAAACGTCGTTCATTCCAAAAAACAGGAGAGTCGTATAACAAACTGTTTTCGCATGTTACAAGTTCATATACTGATGCAGAAGTGATTGATGAGGCTTCTCATGGCGCAGCTATCGGTGAATTATTAGTGCAATACAATGAAACGGACTGGGCTTTTGTCAAAAGAATTGCTTCTCGGCTACATGCTGCTTTAATTCCAATTACGATGCAACAAGGACTGAAATATGTGATTGGTGTCCCCCATTCTAGTGCCCCTCAACCGCTGAACGAACATAACTATTCCATAAAAAAAGACTTGAAGGAGCACAAGCTCATGTCCCGCAACGGACTGCCGGAATATGGCGAGTCTAACAGCTTGAGCTATGAAGTGACCAGCAACAAAGTGCTAGAACTCGGTAGTTCCGTCATTTTTCATAAAAGAACTCTTTACATAGCCAAGGCGGAAACGACCACAGAAGGAAATCTGATCGTGAATCGTTACATTTTACGAGATGCACATGGGTTAAAATGCCCAACCGTCTATGCCTATGATCTGTCAGGAGCCTCTCTGTTTGGCAAGGTGATTGATATTTCCAAAGAAAAAGTGAAAATCAAGCTGGAAATTGATCAAGACTCGACTGCATCCGGGGCTATGTGGTTTCCCTATTCTACGGTTTATTCTTCTCCTGATGGCAGCGGCTGGTATGTTATGCCAGAAGCAGGGGATCAAATTCGTCTGTACTTTCCGGATGAACGGGAGCAGCATGCTTTTGCCGCCAGTTCTGTCGATCTTGCCTCCTCTGATCCGATTAAAAGGAGTGATCCTGCGGTCAAAAGTATCAGCACCAAGTACGGCAAACAAGTCGTTTTCAAGCCTGGTGCAGTAGAAATTATCAACAGTGGGCAAATGCTCATGCGTCTCACGGATGAAGGCGGGATTGAAATTAATAGTAACAAAAAAATAACCCTGTCTGCTCAGGAAGATATCCAAATTACAGGGGGAGCGAAAATTATTATGGAGGGGAAAGAAGGCGTAAGTTTTATTCAATCCGGAGCCAAACTCGACATCATGGACGATGTGAGATTTACCGGGGGTAAGGTGAACATTGAATGAAGCTCATGGATCGGGATGCTGCGTTGCAGGATTTGCTGGAAAAGCACGTATTTACGGAATGGCTACATGATTTGGCACTTATTGAAAACAACTTTCTGGCACGGCAGCAAGCCATTGAAGAGGAGCTTTTAGCAGCTTTAGAGTCGCTATGCCAGCTCGCTACCCTTCAGCACGAGCAAGGTCGCAAGGGGGATATTCGATATATTTATATCTCCTTGCTCAGAACCCGTGTTATGAAAAATAGAGCGGTTTATCGTATAGACGCCTATGATGAGAATTGGTTTCTGGATGAGGCTGAATGCGCTGTGGAATGGTCGGCAAACTTTGTTTTCGAGCCTCTGTTCAATCGCATGGCTAAGCTGGAAAAGCTCAAGTCCGATTATGCCCGTAAGATTACGACGATGGATATTGAGCAAATTCAACAAATTGAAGCGGTTAAATACCATCTGCTCACCGTTGAGTTTCTGAAAAGTCAGATGCCCGCCTTCGTTGCTTCCCCTTCACTAGAAAGGTTGCCGAAAGCTGACATATGCACGATATTTGCCGGAGAGTATCGAGATGATAGCGAAATATTGTGCCGTTTTACGCATAGTGAGGGAGCCGAGACACGAGAGGGGGAATCTTCATGGATTATTTCCTCTTAAAGCAGGATGTGCGGTATACCAATGTTCCTACGCTACAAAAGGTGATGGAAACGATTGATCCGTGGAAGCTGTATGATTTGCAGCCGGAGGATATTGTCAAGCCATTGATGTTTCACGTGAAGGCAGATGCAGAAAGTATTTTTATTGATTATCTAGAAGGTCCCATTCCTCTTATTTCAGATGCTTTAAAGCGTCTTGTCCAGGCCTATGTGCCGGAGATGCCTATGAAATTAACGATACTTACTCAGATCGAACAGAGGATACAGAAGAATTACTATATTCCTTTTGTGGAGCGGCTCACAGCTGTACATCCGGAAAGTGAATGGAATTTGGATCAAAGTGTGTTTCGAAAGCTGGTATTACAAGCAGATGCTATTCGGAGCCACAAGATATTTACAATCCAGGAGAGTGCTATCCCGATGATCATCGTCCGTTTAGACGTGGCGGAAAGTATATTGCGGCGTGATTACACAGGGATCGCTTTGGAGCAAGTCGAGGTGAAATAGGGAGGGAAAGGGCACATGTCAGACAATGAGTATTATGTCGTACGGGGGGCCTGTATGCGTTGCACTTGCGGGACCCATCCTCGAAAGATCAACTTGCCGAACAGCCACGGGGCTTTTGTTAATGGTAAACCCATGATGAATGAAGGAGATTATTCTCCTGAAAATGTTCCTCATTTTGGAATTTGTAACAGTCCGGAACAGCCGAGTGCCGAAACTATTTATCTGATCGCCGAAGATGGCTCTACTATTTCTGGAAAGCCATGCCTGCCGATGCTGACGGATAAGTGGAAAAACACAAAAGAACAGACAAAGGTGGAAGGCCAGCCAGCCTTGACGACCTCTTCATTTCAGACTTGTTTATATCATGGATTTATCGAATTTCATACGAATGGCCAGCAGGAGGAGTAGCTGGAAGGGAGGTTTGAAAACATGATAGGATATGATCAGATTCGAATAGATTCCCCCTACCCCATTCAGGTCTTAAAGGATGTTCAGATCGAGTGGAAGCCGAGTGAGCATGGGCGTATTACACTCACAGGCATTTGTAAGGAGTCGAGTCATGCCACGGCTGCGCTAGATGCGACCTCAGAGGATCAGCTACATGTGTATGCGCAGAATGGACAAGAAGAAATCAGCTTGTTTAAGGGTGTCGTCCATACGGTGGAAGTTGAGAACCATAATGGAGTATATACACTTACACTGGAAGGAATCAGTGGCTCATTTGAGCTGGATATTGTCAAAAGAAAGCGGTCTTTTCCTGAGGAAAAACAAACATATAGACAGTTAGTGCACAAGCTTGCTCAAGGCTATGAGCAAAGTGATGTCTTGTTCCAGACCGGAGAGCAGTCGGTAGGCGAAGCCATTTTACAATATGATGAAACCGACTGGGAGCTTATGAAACGGATGGCGAGCCGTTTACATACAGTGGTGGTCAGCGACATATGGGAGTCCGCAGCGCCGAAGCTGTATTTCGGCATGCCTGCTGGCACCCAACGAACGATTCGGAAGGATACGCCTTATACGGCAAGTAAAGATTTAAAGGGCTATCAGTGGGCAGGCGGAACGTCAGCCGGGCTACATGATACCGACTTTTTCAAATACGAGATCGAAAGCGGAGAACGGTATGCTCTTGGAGACGAGGTGCAATTTCGCCAGAAAACAATGATTGTAACTGAATTGCGAAGCCGCATGGAAAAGGGGCATTTGCTATTCAGTTATGTGTTGGCCCGCGCGGAGGGCATTCGCAGTGATTTCATCCCCAATCCCAAAACAATCGGGATTTCACTGGAAGGAGAGGTTCTCGCGGTTCGGGGAGAGGAAGTGAAGCTGCGGCTGACGATTGATAAGGATGATGGGGTATCCGAGCCGCATTGGTATCCATTCGCTCCCCCAACGGGAAGTGCGATGTACAGTATGCCGAAGGTGGGAACACAGGCAAGCCTGTATTTTCCAGATGCGTCTGGTTCCAGAGCAATGATTTTGGGTGCGGTTCGTACAAATGGAGACGGTTGCGCGAAAACGAGTAATCCCAATGATCGATATTTTGGTACGGAGCATGGAAGTGAGCTGAAAATGGCACCGGGTCGCATCCATATCATGGGTGATCCGGGTGGGACATTGCAGATGAGTCTGGACGATGCTACTGGGATTGAAATAACTAGTCCCAAAAAGCTAACACTAGAAGCAGAGCAGAAAATCATTCTGAATACGCCGAAGAAAATCATTATTGACGGAACCAGTCAGGTCATGGCGTACCAGACGGGAGGAAGCACGGGACTTTCGGTAGAGAACGAATACCACGTGTTGGGAGGAAATGTATGGGCGGACGGTAGCGACCGAACCGCGTACCCGCCGTTCGACGATGAGCCGAAGGAAGGACAGCCACCTCCACCGCCGCCACCCCCTGAACCGTTTAACTGGGGCAAGCTGGGGATGAATATTTTGGGCGGTTTGGCGGTTGTCGCAGCCGTAGCCGTGGTAGCAGCCATTACGGTAGCGACGCTTGGAGCGGGTACGGTGGTCATTGCGGCGGTAGCCGGAGGAGCACTGCTGGCGGGTGGTTTGGGCGTAGCGAGTTTGGCGGCATCGGATATCGCTCGAGGGGAAGTGAGCGACTTTAGTGACTATGCCCTGACCGGCTTAAAAGAAGCGGGGATCGGGGCAGTGTCTGGAGCGATCTTTGGTCCACTCGGTGTAGGAGGAACGTTGCTAAGAAAAGCAGCGATCGGCGGTGTAACAAATGCCGCGGAAAATTTGGCGAGTCAGGTGCTAAGTGGTGAAAAGATCAACTGGGGCTCAGTAGCAAAAGACGCAGGACTAGGTTTTGTCACCGTAGGCGTACTGGATTCCAAAGTAGGCAAGGCCATCGGCGGATTCGCGGAAAAGGTAGGCAGCAAAGTTACACCGCAATGGATTAGCAAAGGTGTAGATGCAGTCGGGGCAGGCTTTGGTAAAGCTGTAACCAAACTGGAGCAGACCGGCAGTAAACTGGGTCAGAAGTTCAATGAGCAACTAAGTAAAATGGCAGACGGCCTCAGCCCCGGGAAGTTGGCCACAGCCAACGGAGCGCCAGTTCCGCACGTTAATAAGATGGACAGCGGACCACTTCCACAGACGGATGTGCAGAAGAATTACAACAAGGTCATGAAGGAAATGGAAGAGAGCGCGGCGAAAAAGGTTGAGGGGACGGGTAAAGGTGATTCAGGTGGTAGTAAGGCTGACAATATCAAAAAAGAAATTAAAACTTTAGATGAACAAATAGCGAAATTGAAAAAAGAAGGAAATGAGGATGACCTCAAAAGATTAACACGTAAAAGAAACAAATTGGCAAACAAACTAGATACTAAAGATGAAATTAGTGATAATTTTGACTTGAAAGACGCAAAAGAACATGAAAGAAAAATCGATAACTCTAAATATTTTAGTCATGATAAAGGTGATTTTGGAGAAGAAGTAGCGAAAAAAGTAGCAAAAGATAACAATTTAGGTGAAGACATTTCAGATTTTTTCCAAATAGGTAGGAACGGTGTAGATGCGACATTTTTATCAAAGGGTCCTCCACCAAAATTAACAATGATTGAATCAAAAGCATCAGATTCCGCCAGTTTTAGTTATTCTAATAAACAAAAATTAGGAGGGGAAGCTTATTTTCAAGATATGCTAAAAAGTAGCAATTCAATATATGCGGCTTTTCAGACTAAATTGAAAAAACTAAAAAAGGAGTATCCTGGATTGCAATTTGATTTTATTAGGGTAGAAACAGATTTAAAGATAACCAAAACTGGATTTGGTGTAGACGAATTAAAGATAAAAGATTGGAACAAAGCAATAGACTAACCTTAAGGAGGACATAATGCTAAATCCAAAAAAACTAGAAATGGCGTATAGAAGATACAGTAAAAACTTTGTTGACGGGATCAAATTTGAAGAAATTAAAAATGAATATGAAGAGTGCCAAAGTGAAATAATTAATATCGTCGATTTGAATGCTGTAGAGAAGGATCATATTTTATTAATAGATTTAGACTCAGTTTTCTCATATTACCTCTCAAAATGGAAGTACGATGTTTTAATTAATGGTGGAAATAGAGTAGAAGAATTGAAAAAGATGCAAATAGTCGTTTTTTACCAGTGTATGGGGCAAGATCTTTATAAAATCCGTTACCCTGGGATGATGCCAGAATACTCGTTTCGGGAAGTCATAACAGCCTTAATTCATTTCACGATGTTTGGGTGGGAGAAAGAAGAAAACATATTATTTGACTTTATAGAGAACAACCTTGGAAGTAATATACTAGAAGCTAATGAATGGAACAAACATACGTGGTTTTTATTGGAGTTATACTTACAATATAGAAATAAAACTATTGCGGGAACGAGTCAATACTTGCATATAGCTGTGAAAGAAAAATTCAAGGAAGCTGGGCTTCGATACGATTTAATACCGGAAGACCTGGATGTTTATAAGGGAGTGTTGGAGCAATGGAAAACTCGTGATTCGGAAGTAATTAACCGCCTGATTGGTGAAATGTCACTTTACCACTCGATGTTAGCCTCAGAAATAGGCGAGTCCATGGAATTTGGCGACTTTAGATATGGATTCTATCCATATGAAATATTGTTCTTGCTTTATGTAAGGAATAAATTGAGTCTACCTGTTTTCAATCATTTTGACGATGTATTGATGAACACGCCAGAAGCGAAAATGGAAATTGGAGATCATGAATCTTATCCGGAATGGGACACGCTGTTGCGCCTCATAGATAACTTTTATCGTAAAAATTATCCCGAATATATTCCGAATAAACATGGGGAATTGTTTCAATAATTATAAGCGGAGGAAATCAACATGTCTGATGAGGAAATCGTACAGCTCATATTTGAAGATCGCCAAGACATGGAAGTCATTCTAAGTGATTTGGAGGAGTTAAGTATCTACGAAAGTGTATTAAAATATGGTCTGTCTACGAAGAAATTTCTCTATCTTGATTATCGAGGTGAGCAATCTATGGAGATTGTTAACTATATTTTGGATTATGAATTTGCTCATAACCTTGAATTGGCTTCCCAGGAGGAATTGGAGAAATTGGGGGAATTTGAATATGAGTATGTGCCTGACAAGATAAAAGAAGTCAATAATCTCATTTATCCAAAAAAGTATGGATTGTTTGCTTATCCAACTGGTGGCGACTATTATGCTTTATTTATTGCCAAACTGGAGCACAAATCTAAACTGCTGCGAGAAGATCTATTGGTTGATGAATGGACACCTCCCAAAGAAAGATGTATACAGTATTATTATTAACCCCACTTTCGTACTATAAATCTCTGATCTAACTCCTTGTAAACTTTCCAAAGCTTGTTCCAACTTGAATGATGAGGGGGAATGAGCTTTTTTGCA
Organism: Paenibacillus sp. A3M_27_13; assembly: GCF_024213315.1. Taxonomy (NCBI): domain Bacteria; kingdom Bacillati; phylum Bacillota; class Bacilli; order Caryophanales; family Paenibacillaceae; genus Paenibacillus; species Paenibacillus sp. A3M_27_13. Next base: position 1,372,352 of record NZ_JANAVE010000001.1, on the reverse strand, counting down.
TGCTCAAAATCAAAGGAGGGCAAGAGAAATGGCAAAGCAGGTTCAGGCAGGAGAAGAAAAATTGGGATTGATTTCACAGACACAAGCAGAGTATCAGGAGATAAGAGGCTACTGCCAGAAAGTACGAGGGTCACGGCAACAGGCGGACAGTTAAGATGCGCTGATAGTAGTCAACATTATTTACGGCATGATGAAGGACAAAACAGTATTCCGCATGCCTGAACAAGCAGAAAAAAAGAAAACTAAACAGATGGAAATCCTAGTATTTTAGCAACCATCTTACTTTTCAATAGATTAGCTTTACAACATAGGGAACGGGTAGTGCTAAAGACAAAAGCTAATTGAGAATTAGAGATCTTGCTAGGGAGCAGTTAGAGAAGCATGTTCAGTTCCTCAAAGACGAGAGTAACAATTCAATCCAAGTGTAATGGAATCCTGACTTAATTAAGAAAGTACAAGAAACAAGAGGAAAGCCAAAAACGACCCCAAAAATCCGTACAAGGATGATGAAAGTTTCAAATCATGGCATGTTGAAAATTGTGCTGAGATTCAGGCGGTCATCGACTTTTATAGTCAACATTAAAAATAGAAAATATACTAGTAAGTATCTTTAAAGGTAAAGAGAAGTACTACCAGCCATGTAAAACTGTGAAAAGACATTTTTTGATTTTATTGATGACTTTCATGAATAGTATTTTTGAAAAAATAGGAGAATGCTTATGGATAACTTATCATATGATGCGAGAGAAATACTAATACCAGCAGGATGGAAACCAATTAATGAGGTTGACTTAACCGCAACAGTAAAGTTATTAGAAGCAATGGGGTATCAAGTATTCGATTCAGTGATTGATGCACTAAGCGTATTTGGTGGAGTCGAATATAAATTTAAGCATCCCGATGGAAGTTTGGAAACCTTTATTTTTAGTCCTGAAGAAGCTGTAGGGGATTATTATGAAAAAGAAGACTTCGAGGAATTTGAGGCACGAGTAAAAGAGCCGCTTGTTGTAGTTGGAGAAGCATATCGCGGAAATTTAATAATGTTTATTTCGAAATCCGGGAAGGTATACGGAAAAAATGGATATTCATTATTCAAGTTCGGAGATAACATCTTCGAAGCACTAGATACTCTATGTTTATTTAGAAAACCAGAAGAGGTAGAATAATAAAGTTCAGCTATCGGCTGAAAGGAACCTAGGCAAGATGACGGCGGACATGAATTGCAACTTTTAATAAGGTTAGTACAACAACTATAGTAATGAAGGTAGACAAAGAAAGTTACTTTAATCGCAGTTCAACTACGCGTAGCAGGGATTATTGTGTGAGAAAACCATTTGGTGACGACCGGTCAACCGATACAGGTAAAAGGATAAGTTTTAGGTTAGCACCCTTACCCTCTAATACAATCCGAAATTAACTTTACCTTTGTTTCTAAGTCGTGAGCCTGTTTGGGACAGAGGCGGGGGCGTAACAATAGATTTGTGGGAAAGGTGGTTTGATAAGTTATGAAGTACGGAGTACACAGTAATTTAGTTGAAGAGGTTATTCAATTCTCAAATTCTATGATGGATTTTCCAAAAACACAGAGACCTCAAAATATTGTTACAATTAATCAATATGAAGAGGCGAAAAGGCTAGCCATTACTGAAGTTTTCGGTGAAGATGAATATACTTGGTCCGATATAAGACAACTTGAAATGGGAAAAGTTAAGGGGAAGTTGTATAAATTAGATTCTTCCCAAAAACCTAGTGGTTTGGATGAATTAACTGGATTAATAGCTGATGGTCTTAGAAGTCAAATAACGGACTCTTATAGTGATTTTTTTGAAAGTGTTGTAGTAGATTTGAGAAACTGCGCAATAAATCGTGCAATAAATGGTGAGATTGAAAATTTTTACGAACAAATTTTTAGAATCTATAAGGCTGGTGGTTTTCCATGTGGGTGGGATGGTGATTACCCAGAAGAAGGAAAACTTATTGCTTACTTTGCTTAAAAACAGTAATGCTTTTGTTTACTTTTTTTGACTAAGGGATTGTAGATACAATCAATAAGTAGAACGTTATACCAAACTTAAACAAATACTTGAAAAAATCAAGAAAGCTTATTCCAACCAACTTGATCCAATGAGAGAAATAAGCTTTTTTTATATCTAAAAGCATTAGTAAAAATAATCAGAGCACTCCAAAAATAGGCAGCAAGGTCGCACATAAATATTTGTTTCAAAAAATAAAACTAAAATAAGGGGAAGACAATGAACGAAGTAAAGGATTTTTATGATAATAAAATATCTAAAATTGACTTTTTCAGTAACTGTGGGGATGCTATTAATGCTACATTCAATGTTAATGTTACGCAAGTACGCAACTGGGTTGATGTTGAAAAAAAAGTCAATTCTACTTGGGATAATGTTAGACTCCAAATAAGAAATCAATTAACTTCGACTCTGCATGAGAACTGGCGAGAAGGGTACAGACAGTGGAATAATATTACTATGGAGGCTAAATTATTACTTAAGGACGGAGTCCTTAAAAATATTTCTACATTTATACAAGAAAATAAATTAAATAATTGTATATATGAGAGCGTTGAGTGGGATTTGCTTACTGCAATGATGGAATATGCATATAGCACATATGTAAAACCAGGTTTTCATACAGACTTATTGGAAATATATAATTCAGGGCATATACCTTGTGGTTGGAAGGGTAAGTGGCCTCAAGGAAGCCTATTGATATTCTAACAACCTATGGGGAGACTTAATATAAAGAGATTGCTTAGAAGAGGAAAGTGAAAATATTGGATATAAATGTTCAATTATTAGAACATTATAAGAAATACATTGGTGAGCCAGATTTAATAAACATAGAGACCGCTTCAGAAAGTTTGAATATAAACTTAATCATTTTTCGAGCAAACGAACAACGAGACTATCATACTATTATAACGTCAGGAATGAGCTTATTACCTGCACAAGTTTCAGAGGATAATAAAGATTGGGAATGTACAGAACTCATCATGTATCTTCCGGCATCATGGCCTGTGGCTAAAGAGGATATTAAAGATTTTAAAGATTATTGGCCATTTGGTTGGCTAAGAAAACTTGGCAAGTTCCCGAATGAAAGAAGCACTTGGTTTTGTTATGGAGACACTATACCTAATGGCGATCCTCCAGAACCAATTGCAAATAACAATGATTTTACTTGTATGCTATTATTACCTCCAATTCGTGAAGATGAAGGATTTAGTTCGTTAATGTTAAGTGAGGACAAATTAATACAATTTTTGGTTGCTTGTCCAATATACCAGGAAGAAATGGAATATCAATTATCACAAGGCTTTGATGCTCTTCTTGAAAAGTTTGATGATTATAACGTAAATGATATTGTTAAAGTTAATAGATTAAATACATGTAAACAAGGATGTTAATAGCTAATTAAAGAGAGCAAAAATAACAGATTGTGAAATGAAGTTACTCAATTAATTGACTCCAAAAATTATAATTGATCTTTAAAAAACTTATTTCACTCGAAATATGAGAGGAATAAGTTTTTTTACTTGTAGAGAATGACCAGTTGTGTGCTATGGTAGTCATCCCAATATAGTCCAAAGTGCTATCAAACTTGAAAAGGCATTCCGATAGAGACGACTAAACAAAAGGTAAAAGACTGATGATCTAAGTAGTATGGTGACACTATCAAATACTGGTGAATAACTCCTAGCCCTCAAATAAGCAGTAAACTTCTGTGGGGTCTTCTCAATAATTAGCTTATTTCTAATCAATCAACTCTATGAAAGCCTATACATTCTTTTAAATAAAAAAGTTGACATATGTTTAAAAACAGGCAAAAAGTCACTAAGACTAAAGTCTCTTGTTAGATGAATTATACATTCCTTAATCTGATGAAATTCGGAATTTTTTATGCTAGATAGATTGTCCGAAATTAAGCTAGAAGTCAATGGGGTTGTCGTATCAAGGAATAAGCCCTTTTTAGGAATTCATAAGTAGAAACCGGAACGGAGAAGTAGTGCCATTGCGCAATTGTGCTTGTCCTTTATGAGTTTTTCTTATCGCTCATTCACATATTATTAATTCAGTTCGATTAGATTAGAATATTTGCATACATATGTATAAAAATGAGTATTAAGTCTCAGAAACTCCCTTTGCTACTGCGAATTGACAAAATATGAAGCAGTGGCTAATATGGTTGGGAACACGGGAGATATTGGAATTTATAAAGGGGTAATGAGTTTTGAACAAGAGACTAGATAACACATGTAGTAACAAAATGAAATGGGGCCAAACGATTTTTGGAGCGCTGTTGGCGCTTAGTCTGGTGTTACTCAGTGGGGGCAACGCGTGGGCCTCATCCAATGAACAATTAAAATGGATTGAGGGTGGCCGAAAGGTAGACCTGGGAAAAATGGCTACGGTTGAACTGGACTCATCTCTTCTTTTCTTGGATGCAGCTAACACAGCAAAGGTAAGCGAGATGAATCATGAGAAGCCATCCGGCAAGGAGATTGGGAGTATATTTCCGAAAGATGAAAATCAAAATTGGGAAGTTGTTTTTGAATACTATGAACTTGGACACATCAAAGATGATGAAAAAGAAGACATCGATGCGGATGGCATTCTAGATAGTTATAAAGAGGGTACGGAAGAGAGTAACAAGGAAAAAGCGGAAAGTGATCGCCTGTATGTTACGGGTTGGGATGTGGAGCCTTTTTATAATGAAGCGACCCATAATCTAACCTGGTCTATGCTGGCGGAGGATGGGAACAAGGAAAAGCTGATCAATTATAATGTTCGTTTGCTCACTCGTCAGGGTTATATCTCTGCCATATTAGTGTCCGATCCTGCGCATTTGGACGCAGATAAGAAGTTTTTGAATGAGAACATATTACCCAAGCTGACAGTCAAATCAGGTGAGCGGTACGAGGATTTTAATGCTTCAACGGACAAAATTTCCGAATACGGCCTGACCGGATTGATTTTGGGAGGAGCAGGCTTGGCAGTAGCTAAAAAGGTAGGCTTGTTGGCATTACTCATTGCTTTTTTTAAGGGCGCAGGAATTAAGGTTATCATACTTATTGGTGCTGCTTGTGCAGGTATGTTTGGTGTAATAGGCAAGTTTTTCGCCAAATTATTTCGCAAGAAAAAATCGGAATCCGTGCACAATGAAACGAACGTTCAGGATCAGTCAGAAACACTACAGTAAAGATAAAGAAACAATCCAACATAAAATTGCTGATAAAAAGGGTATGGTGATTGAGCGCAAATCACCATCTCTTGCAGCTTGAGAAGCACACCAGGACATAAGTAGCTGAGCAGAACTAATTTACATGAACAGATGATCATGGTGACCTTAGACCCGTGAATCATCTGTTTTTCGTTTATTTTATCCCTTGTAATACTTTCGGTACACCGCGGGCGTTGTGCCTTCATACTTTTTGAATATTTTAATGAAATACCCTGGCTCATTGAAGCCGAGCTCGCTACTGATCTGAGATACAGGAATATCTGTAGCTTCAAGCAATTGCTTCGCCCATTTAATCTTCAGGCGGGAAAGATAGCTGGAAAAGTTCTCCCCCGTTTCCTTGGCAAACAGCCGACTAAAATAGCTTGGGCTAATGTGGCACAAGTCAGCCATGGCTTTGAGAGAAAAAGTTTCACCCTTGTGCTGAAAAATATATTCAAAGGCGGGTTTTAGTACGGGATTTCCGCACGGAATATTCACATCTCCTGAGGAATTCAGATAGGCATCTGCTAAGAAATTATTCATTTCTTTCTTAAGGCTTTCGATATGCTCCAGCGAGTAGCCAGGAAGGATCTCGGACAACTGCAGAGTGGACTGTGTGGCCGACGCCTTCTCGAACATTTCTGCGAGAAGATTTTTGTTCATGGCTTCTTCAACAATATAATTACACAATAAGGATAACATGTTGGAGATCGTCTGAATTTCCTGATAGGTCATGGATGGCAGATCGGCGTAGTCGTTCTTAAGTTCCTCCCATTTGGAACTGTACAGTTTTTCATTTTTTGACGTGAGGATTTGCTCCAGCTGTAAGGCGCTCGAAGGATCGGCTAAGCGGACCTGACCTGCCATGACGGCGCCGATGTACTTATCGTCAATAATGATCGGTACCGCGATGTCGACGATGTCATAATGACAGAGATAAATATAAGGTTTGTTGGAACGCACCGCTTCAAGTCCACCGCGAGAGTCACATTTTTGGCAGTAGGGAAGGAGACTCTCATCCTGGCGAACCTTCTTGCAGAACGATTGGCATTGGCTGTGGCTAGTTACGGGATTCCCTTTATAATCGACGGTGAGAATGGCTAATTTGGTAACGGATGCTAATGAATCCTGCAACTGCTCCCACTTTTTCAAATCAAAGATTTTCTGGATGCTCAAATGTTCACGTATCAAGATTCTCATCCCTTAATGGTAAATTATCCTGTAAGCGATAACAAAAAAGTACAATTTGTGATCTTCAGTGCAAAAAAATACGATTGTAGATTATAATATATTCCTTGATTCCTCCAATGTAAAGTTTACATGGTTCGGTTATAGTTTTAATCAGAACGAAGCCAACACAATCATAAGGAGGAATTATAGATGAGAAAAGCTTTTATCAGCCCAAGCAAATATGTACAAGGTGAAAACGAATTGTTGAATTTGGGTTACTATGTGAGCACCTTCGGCAAATCCGCTTTACTGATTGCGCATCCTGCCGATGTGGCGCGGGTAAAAGATAAGCTTGATTCCACTTTGGATAAATATAACGTGACCTTTATTGAAAGCGGTTTTATGGGTGAGTGTTCCAGACAGGAAGTGTCTAGACTTCAGGAAATTGCTACTGCGAATGGATGCGATTGTATCGTAGGTCTCGGCGGTGGGAAAGCGATCGACGCGGCGAAATGCGTGGCCCAAGGGGAAGCGCTTATCATCTGTCCGACGATTGCTGCGACGGATGCACCGACAAGTCACTCGGCCGTTCTTTACACCCCGGAAGGCGCTTTCGACGATTACGCCTATTTTAAGCAAAGTCCGAGTGTCGTATTAGTCGACACCACCGTAATTGCCAATGCACCAACCCGATTCCTCGTATCAGGCATGGGTGATGCACTGTCGACTTACTTTGAAGCCCGTGCGACCTCCCGTTCTTACTCCAGGGTCAATGCCGGACTGCCTAACGGAGTACGCGAAGGACAGTGTGCGCCAGCAGTAGGTACAAATGCGGCGATTGCACTTGCAACGCTATGTTATGAAATGCTGTTGAAAGACGGTACCAAAGCAAAAGCGGCATGTGATGAAAACCAAGTTACGCAAGCACTCGAAAATATCATTGAAACTAATATTTTACTCTCAGGCCTCGGATTCGAGAGCGGCGGACTTGCGGCGGCCCATGCGATTCATGATGGACTCACGATTTTGGAAGGCACGCATCATTATTATCATGGAGAGAAAGTTGCATTCGGCACGATCGCACAGCTGGTGCTCGAAAACGCACCGACGGAAGAATTACATCAGGTACTTGATTTCTGTTTAGCCGTCGGTTTACCGGTCTGCTTGGCCGATATTGGCGTCGATCATATCAGCCAGGAAGAACTCATGGAAGTAGCTGCAAAGGCCTGCATTCTGGAGGAATCGATTCATTCCATGCCGTTTCCGGTCACAGTGGAGCAGGTTGCAGCGGCAATCGCTGCGGCCGACCGTATCGGGAGCCAGTACAAAGCGGAGGTAAAGTAGCATGAAAAAGGTCATCAACCGTGCGGAAAATTTGGTCCTTGAGATGTGCAGCGGTATTGCGCTCGCGCATCCCGAGCTGGAATTTCTGCCAAAATACAAAGTGCTCAAAAAAAAGGAATTGAACGCGGAGAAAGTAACGCTCATCAGCGGCGGTGGCAGTGGTCATGAGCCCGCCCACGCCGGCTTTGTTGGAAAAGGGATGCTCGATGCCGCGGTCTGCGGTGATGTCTTCGCCTCTCCCTCACAAATTCAAGTATATCAGGCCATCCGAGCGACAACCGGGAAAAAAGGTGCGCTGCTGATTATTAAAAATTACAGCGGCGATATTATGAACTTTAGAAACGGCGCCCATCTGGCCACTGAAGACGGTCTGGAAGTGGACTATGTAAAGGTTGAAGACGACATCGCTGTAGAAGACAGCCTATATACGGTCGGACGGCGCGGGGTGGCGGGAACGGTACTCGTCCATAAGATCGCGGGTGCAGCGGCGGAAGAGGGCCGGAGTCTGGCGGAAGTTAAAGCAGTGGCCGAGAAAGCCGCTGCGAATGTACGCAGTATCGGATTCGCATTGACTTCGTGTACCGTGCCGGCGAAGGGCACGCCAACATTAGAGCTCGGGCATGATGAAATCGAGTACGGCGTCGGCATTCACGGCGAGCCTGGGACCAGCCGTGAGAAGCTGACGGATGCGGATACGTTGGCAGGCAGAATGGTAACCGATCTCCTTCGAGACATGCAGATTGAAACTGGATTCAGCGGAGAAATCGCCCTGTTGATCAATGGTTTCGGCGGTACGCCTCTGCAAGAACTGTACCTCTTCAACCATTCGGTCACTCGCGAACTAGCAGCGAAGGGGATTAAGATCGATCGCACTTTTGTCAACAATTATATGACGAGTATCGATATGGCAGGCATCTCGGTTTCCATCATGAAGCTGGACAACGAACTGAAAACGCTCCTCTCCCATGAAAGCAACGCACCTGCGTTCAAGGTGGCTGGACCTGTTGATCATGTCGTATTCACGGATATTTCAACTGTAGTAGACGAAAAGCGGCAAGTATCTTTTGCGGTGGAAACGGACCCTGCCTTCGCGGTTATTGAGAACAACAAAGTTACGTTGAACAATCTTATCTATTTAGTCGATAAGATGAGCGAGGTTATCATCAAGAATGAGGTACCTTTCTGCGATCTTGACTCTCATGCAGGCGACGGCGACTTTGGCATGAGCGTTGCTAAGGGATTTCGTCAGCTGAAACGGGAATGGAGAGACATCCTGAATCAAGATTCTTTGACGATGGGAGCCTTTCTTCATTCATGCTCGCTCGTCATCATGGAATATTGCGGTGGCGCTTCGGGTCCGATCTGGGGTTCAGCATTTCGCGCAGCAGCACGATCTGCGGGCGAACGAACCGAACTCACCGTTTCCGAATTCGCGGATATGATGCAGGCTGCGGTGCAAGGCATACAATCAACAGGCGAACGTTCTTTCGGCAGAGGAGCCGTCGTTGGCGATAAAACGCTTATAGATGCATTAGTGCCATGTGCGGATAGCTGGTTGGAGAGCGTAAAATTAGATTTTGATGTGAAGGCAGCCTTTGTAAGTGGTGCTCAAGCCGCTGTATCAGGGGCCAAAAAGACGGAAGACATCGTGGCGCGCATGGGTCGTGCCGGAACGGTCGGAGAGAGGAGCCTCGGTTATCCAGATGCGGGGGCTTATGCGCTTGGGGTGATATTTACGGAGCTCGCTGAGTGTTTGAAATGATTCTCTATATATCCAAAATTACTGTCGCGAACACTTCATTTAGATATCCATTCTGTAACACTCGCTAATTCTTAAAAATTCAAGGTTTGTTCATTGCAATTGATGTGCATTAGGTTTATAATTTCAGACGGATTCAAAGGGCTTATCCCGGAATCCATGGGAGTTCATCCCATCTGAGCTAGCTTACTGCATGCTCAAATATGAATTAAGCGAGGGATTTACAATGAAAACCTGCTGCACCATCCAAGTTGACGAAGACAGTTTAGTTATTGATTTGCCAGAAGAAGGAACCACGCTAGAGTCCCTGCTCGGTGATATTGAGAGCTGTGGAGGTAGTGAAGAACCTTGGCTGCAACTTATAGACAAGGTAATAGGTAACTCATCTGAGACTGTACTGACAGATCAAGCGACGGATGGCGGCGATATGAAGGAAGATCAGACGACCAAAGAGCCTCAAGCAACCGCTCAGGGGTAATAGGGAGATCATACGTTAAGACGATATTTGTAACATTATTCGATCACATATAAGATCATCTATAAGACTGCTATACCGAGCTAAAGCATCGGGAAGCAGTCTTTTTTTATTAAACAACTAAAATTCTCCAAATTTTGCATTTGGAAAATGAGTCTTTTGTCCCTTTAGTACTCTATAGTAGTCAACTAAGCAGAACACATCCCAAAACCGTGACTTCCTGTTCATTTTCTATCATAAAGTCGAAATGTAACATGAAACTAACTATAATAGTAGTATCATCCATATACAGGTAAGTGACATCTATGTTTGGACCTGATCCTCTTGTTGTATGAAGGAGGGGGCAAAAGAGCGGAGAACAACGTACTGATAAGTCTCATCTACTTTATAAAAAGGAAGGAATGTGTAAATGATGAATGGGCAATGGATCCTGCCAAGGATCGCAAAAAGAGTAGCGGTGATGCTAACAGCAGTATTACTGTTAACGTTAACGAACGGATTCAACTGGAATACGCAAACAGCAGAGGCTGCTGGGACGACCCCTGTGGAACGTTACGGACAACTTTCAGTAAAGAATGGCAAACTTGTGGATAAAAACGGTAAACCTGTACAACTCAAAGGTATTAGCTCTCACGGCGTCCAATGGTTTGGGGATCTGGTAAATCAGGACTCTATGAAATGGCTACGGGACGATTGGGGCATTTCCGTATTCCGGGTTGCACTGTACACTGAAGAAGATGGTTATATCGCCAATCCTTCTTTGAAAAATAAAGTGAAGGAAGCGATTGAGGCAGCACAGAAACTGGGCTTGTACGTCATTATTGACTGGCATATTCTCTCAGATGGCGATCCGAACATTCATAAAAATGAAGCCAAAGCTTTCTTTAATGAATTTTCGACTCAGTACGGCCATTTGCCTAATGTAATCTATGAGCTTGCCAATGAGCCGAATGGGAATGTGAACTGGAACAATCAAATCCGACCTTATGCGTCTGAGGTATCTCAGGTTATTCGTGCTAAGGACCCGGACAATATTATTATTGTAGGAACAGGCACATGGAGTCAGGATGTACATGATGCAGCAGACCATCCACTTCCAGACAAGAATACAATGTATACCGTACATTTCTATGCGGGTACGCATGGACAGTACTTGCGCGATCGGGTCGATTATGCGCTGAACAAAGGCGTGGGCATATTTGCTACCGAGTGGGGTACAAGCGATGCTTCGGGTAACGGTGGTCCGTTCCTGAATGAATCCAAAGTATGGACTGATTTTCTGGCAAGCCGTGGAATCAGTTGGGCTAACTGGTCGCTGGCAGATAAAAATGAGACCTCTGCTGCGCTGTTGCCTGGTGCTGACCGTAAGGGAGGATGGCCTGATTCACAATTGTCCGCTTCCGGCAAATTCGTAAAACAGGCGATTCTGGAAGGCTCCAGCAACAATGGTGGAGGCGGAAACAACGGTGGGAATAACGGCGGAGATGGCGGCAACACTGGCGGTAATAACGGTGGTGGCAACAACGGCGGCGATAACGGTAACGGAGGAAGTACACCAGGCAGTAACGATCAAGGGATTGTGCTTCAGTATCGCACCGGTGACACGAACGCCAAGGATAACGCAATCCGTCCTGAATTTAATATCAAAAATACAGGGAAAACAGCTGTGAAGTTGAGTGATCTAAAAATTCGCTACTATTACACAGATGAAAGCAAACAAGCTCAGCAGTTTTTTGTAGACTGGGCCAGGATTGGCAATGAAAAGGTAAAAGCAACATTTGTAACATTGCCGAATCCAAAGGCTAAGGCTGATAAATATATGGAGATCTCTTTCACAGATGGAGCGGGAACGATTCAGCCCGGAGGGGAAAGCGGAGAAATTCAACCCCGGATTCATGCTGCAAATTGGAGCAATTTTGATGAGACCAACGATTACTCCTATGGTGCTACCCAAACAGCATTCGCAGACTGGGACCATGGCACTGTATATCAGCAGGGTAAGCTGGTTTGGGGGATAGAGCCTTAGAATTTAATCGTTACTAACTTTATCGGAACGAGTAAAGATATGGGACTTTTGGGTGGAATATTTCCAAGGTTTGGAGTATAGAATATGCGCCTTTGGTATATGAGGACTGGAACTTTAGAAGGTAACGACTAACACTTTAGTTTCGGTATATATACTACCAAAGTACCAGATGATGTTCGACTTTTGTGGTGCTTGAATTACTTCCATAGTGCAGAGTGGGTGGTTCCAATGAACCCCTCTCATACGACAAACCCCCGCTGTTGCCATTATAGGCAGGCGGGGGTTTTTATGTTTCTGAAGCTCAGCCTCCGTTCAACTGTGTCTATACCAAATCAAAAGCTTTGGCCAGCAGACGGTAGGACTGAACACGTTTATCAAAGTCATGTATGGATGAAACGATCAGCAACTCATCGGTACGATACTGCTCAGCCAGTCTTAGCAGCTGTTCCTTACACTGTTCAGGGGTACCAACAACACGCCATGCTGCGGATTGACGCAGCCGCTCACGATCCAACTCCGTGTACGGATAGGACATTGCTGTTTTCACCGACGGAAGAGAACTCATTTCTTTACCTTGCATGAGCAAAAGGAAATACAAACTAGCACTGGACGCCAGTTGTTCAGCTTCTTCTTCGGTTTCCGCGCAGGCCACCGTAACTGCCGCCATGGAATGGGGCTTATCACCCAGGATCGAAGGCTGGAATTGCTCGTGGTAACGTGCGGTAGCTTCTACACCACCTGGAGTCCCGAAAAATTGGGCAAAGGCATAGGAGGCACCCATCATCGCAGCCAATCTAGCGCTTTCTCCGCTGGAGCCAAGCAACCATAATTCAGGGACGGTCGATATCATCGGGGAGGCATGAAGACCGGCAAATCGATGATTGTCAGGCACCGAATCATGGAAGTAGTCGATTAAATCGAGAATCTGCTGTGGATATTGTTCGACAGATTGGTACTTGCCTTCCTGCAGGGCACGAGTAGCCAGCGGTAAACCACCGGGAGCACGCCCTATTCCCAGGTCGATGCGTCCTGGATGGAGTGCCTCCAGCAAGCGGAAGTTTTCGGCGACTTTATACGCGCTGTAGTGTGGCAGCATAATACCGCCTGAACCCACACGAATGTGTGATGTGTGAGCAGCCAAATGCGCAATCAGCACCTCAGGGCTGGAGTGCGCTAGTGTTTTGGACGCATGATGTTCGGATACCCAATAACGGCTATATCCCAGTTGATCAGCTTCACGCGCTAAATCTGTTGTATTGGATAATGCATCCTGAGCAGTACCGCCTTCAGGAATATGAGACTGGTCCAGTATACCCAGTTTAAGCATTTATAATCACCTCTTACACAACTGTATCAGACACAACTCATTAGGTCAAAATTCAAAAATGGATAGGTTGGAGTTTGGGGACCTTTTCGTTATAATAAAGGATGTGTAAAGGATGAGAGAACATCCTTGCTTATAGAGAGGGGATTGAATTTGTGTTAAGAACACCTTTGGGGCGTGTCCGACTCATGCTCTGGATTCAAGCTATAGCTTATTTGGCGATACTATTCACCCACCAGCCCCTGCAAGCTGCGGGCATGACCCAGGCGGTTATGGTGATTGGTAACATATACCGGGTGAGCTTTTTGTTGCTCCTCGTTGCTTTAATCTATGGAAAAACAGCACTGCACTGGTCTATACGGCGGCCTCTTTTTATTATGTTTGCCTCCTTCATCCCGTTTGGTCTGATGATTATGGATTTTGTTTGGGTGCGAAAATGGACAGGGGATTCGGCAGCAGAACAGCGGGCTGCATCGTAATCTTAGAAGATTTTTTCGTGTGAAGTGTCGAGGAGTTTGTCTAGCGTAAGCGGGACTGGCCCCGATGCAGTAGAAAGAACATTACGCAGTTTGATGCGTGGTGTTCTTTTTTTGTGCACCGGAGGAATCATTCTATATATTGTACTTTCGAGCGTTGGGAAGCGAATTATGAAAAATGCTGAACTAAAAATTCTGCCGTTTTGCGTCTTTGAAAGCCTTCAACCCAATGTCCGATAAACGGATAAATTTCAATCGTTTTAGGTGATTCAATACGGTTATAAGCGGCGAAAATCGTCTCTGGCATACACACAGTATCCTTGAACCCTACCGATACCATGATCGGGGTACGAATGCGATGAGCAAGATTCATCACGTCAAAATAACTTAATGTATGTAGTACCTGCTCCAAATGCTCCGGAAATCGGTTGACGAATTCAGCTGCTTCCGTCAGTGAACTGGTAGAATTCATCATACCAAAATCCATATGACACATATTGGGGATATCCGCGACCGTAATGGCAGCTTTATCGCTGAGCGCAGCCACCATTAATGAAAGTCCGCCGCCCTGGCTGGCGCCACTGATTGCGATTTTAGCCGAATCAACATCCGACTGCTCCGCTACCCAATCTACGGCTCTAAGGGCATCAGTTGTAATCGTTTTGTAGTAGCAGGTATCCTTGTCCAATATTCCTTTCGTTACCCAGCCTTTAACCGTACCGTGAGGATCACCCAGACGGTCTCCCGTTTCTCCTGCCTGACCACGTACATCTACTGCCAATACAGCAAAGCCAAGCATGAGCCAAGAGGAATAATCTTCAGGATAGCCTTTTCCGCCTGTATAGCCATGAAACAGAACGATACACGGAAGCTTTTGATCTCCGGCAAATCGGGGGCGTACATACCAGGCATGCAGAGGCGTATCATCGACACCCTCAAAAGTAACCCGGTAGGCAAGGATATGAGGATATGGTGTTTCTACGGGAGCTTTGAACGCACGTACAGGTTTGGTGTGTACTTCTTCCAATGTTTTGGCCCAGAATAAATCGATATCCTTCGGGGCGGTAAGATCGGGCCGATATTGCTTTAATTCGGCAATTCTTTTTTCAATAACATTCATAATTAAAATTCTCCTTCATATAGAATGAACTTCTCCTTAAGTTTTACCCGGTAAAGTTGACTCCTCCAGCTTTCTCAGCAGTTCAAATGCTCTTTCATTAGTGCTTCCACACGTATCCTCATCAGCATGGAATCCACTGCATACAACTGGGCGCTCAGGTTTGCCAAACAATCGGCAACGGTAATCGGAAGTGAGCTGAGGGCAAGGAACACCAGCTGGTTTTCCATCTGGCATGCCGGGAATAGGGGAAGAAATCGTAATGGCAATACAGCACGCGGCACATCCTACTCGACACTCCAGTTGGGGTCACTCCTTAAAATCTGTTATTTTTGTAACTTATGCATGAAGTGACATTAATGAAGCCATAATGTGAGGATGGCACAAAAAAAGCAGGAATACAAGGATAAACGCATATGAGACACACTTTTCACACAAGGGGTATAAATAGTCATAGAGGCACGTAAGATGGTATCAAGTCCCTAAATCAGTGTTCCGTTCTGTGGTAATATTAACCAATCGTCTTTTGTGTGTTCAAAAGGAGTTCGAGTGGTTAATAATAGAACACAACGATAAAAACTTAAACGAGGTGACGCAAAATGAGTTGGTTATGGGCATTGATTGTTGGTGGTATTATTGGTTGGTTGGCAGGAATTATTGCAGGTCGTGATGTTCCGGGTGGCGTGATAGGTAACATCATCGCTGGTTTTATCGGCGCATGGTTGGGTAGCTTGATTCTGGGAAACTGGGGTCCTGAAATCGGATCGTTCTACATCGTTCCTGCATTAATTGGTGCGATTGTGCTGGTCGTGATTGTAAGCTTGATCTTCCGTTCCGTTGGACGTAGTAGAGGGTAACTTTACGAATTATTGAATAGACTAGCCCCTATGGGGCACAAGGCTAAAAATGGAAAGAAGCTGCTTCCGCAAGGTTCGAAAATGAACCTGTGGGAGCAGCTTTTTTTGAGGAAAAGTGACGAATTTTTCCTATTGAAAACGCCTGATATGAGGAACACTTAGAACGCCAAGCACGATACACATGCCGATGGTTGCAAACATGCCAATTGTGAACATACCACCAAGCTTATCCGCTACAGCACCTACGGCCAGATAGCCGACAGGGAGCAGGGCAAAGGAAAACATTAGATCCAGACTAGCTACACGTCCAAAAGACTCGGCTGGGACTAATTCCTGAAGGCTTGTCTCCCAGATAATCGCAAATATCATAATGCCAAATCCTTCGAGCATCATGCTCATAATCAGTCCTGGCATCCAAGTGACTACAGACAACAGTAGTAAAGCAAGGCCGCTGACAAAAGCTCCTAAGTATGCGAGCAGACCGCGATGCTTCCAATGTTTGCGTGATCCATACACAAAGGCCCCTAGCATGGCGCCAATGCCGCTACTTGCCATCGCAATGCCGTATACGACTGGATTGTAGCCATGATGAACCTTGAACAGCCACGGAATGAGTACAGCGATAATGCCTGAATAACAAATATTAATGAAGGAAAAGGCAAGAATCGTAATCCATAGCCAGGGGTGGCTTTTGAGAATGATAAAGCCTGCGATAAAATCCTTGAGAAAATGCTGTCCACCCTGATCTTGCTGTTCTGGATCTACCTGACCTTTGCCGATGATGGAGACCAAATGAGCGCTCAGCATCCAAAAACAGGCAAAAGATATCAGATAAGCGATGGAATCCAGTCCAAAGCCGACACCCGGTGAGGAAAAAGATACAATGAAGCCTCCTAACGGAGGGCCAAGTAGACGGACGGCTTGTATACTGATCTGACTAAGCGCGTTAGCTGCATTACGTATGTCCGGTGTGAACACCTGTGCGCGTAAGGCAGAATAAGCAGGATTAAAGATGCCGTCCATCAATCCGTACAACGCTAGGCCAACGAATAGAACCGGCAATTTCATCCCGTCTGTAAACATCAGCACCGCCGCAATGAACATCAGTCCAAACCGGGCGATATTCGTAAACAGAAGGAGACGAATTCGGTCAATTCTGTCCACAATCATTCCTGCGAAAGGCAGAATAAGTACGTTAGGCAGCATATAAACAGTCATCCCCAGTCCCATGATAGTAGTCGAGCCTGTTAGGGAATAGATAACCAGTGGCAAAATGACTGTGGTGACTGAGCTCCCCAACATTGCGATCCAATGTCCAAGCCACAACAAGGTGAACGCTTTGGATTGTTTTAAAGGTGAAGTGAAGGTAGCCCAGGCCGAGTGACTTCCTTCAGGTGATGTAGAGGATAAGGTTGAATTTTGGGTATCCATGATCACACTCCGGTATATTTCTAAACTGCATATTAAAACCTATTATACGAAATCTCTAACGTAAGGGTACAGAAAAAGTTGCTGTGAGGGGAGTTGTAATGAATAGCCTGCCAATGAAAGAGTCAACCTAGAATAACTTTAGGCTGCAAAGATATATAACTTACCTTTTGCATAGGGATTATTGGATAAAAGCATTGACGCGTGAAAATGAATGATGTACTATTCAATGACCAGCCGCGTGCTAGGTTATCAAGAAAAAGGGAAAGAGTGTGGATACCATGAAAAAATTTAGTTTTTTGCCGATTGTACTCATCGTGATGGCATTGCTGGTTTCGGCCTGCGGTAACAACGATAAAGGCGCCAGTACCAATAATGCATCTACCGGAGATAACGGATCTAATAATGGAAAAGCAGATACTACTGCTACAGCTACTCTTGAATCTGTAAAAGCGAGCGGCAAGCTAAGAATTGGCACGGAAGGTACCTATGCTCCGTTTACCTACCATGATGCTGCTGGTAAACTGACAGGCTTCGATGTCGATATTGCGACTGAAGTGAGTAAACGCCTGGGGGTACAACCGGAGTTTATCGAGACGCAATGGGACGGCATATTCGCAGGGTTGAACTCCAAGCGGTTTGACACGGTGTTCAATGAAGTATCCATTACAGATGAGCGCAAGCAAAAATATGATTTTTCCGATCCGTACATTGTCTCCAAGGCAGTTCTGATCGTAAGCGAAGACAATACAGACATCCAGAAATTTGCTGATCTAAAAGGAAAAAAGGCTGGGCAGTCCCTGACCAGTAACCTGACTCAAATCGCGAAAAGCAACGGTGCGGAAATTGTGGCAACAGAGGGATTCAACCAAGCTATCGACCTCCTCACTTCCAAACGGGTGGATGCGACCGTCAATGATGGATTATCCTATCTTGATCTGAAAAAGCAAAAGCCTGACGCACCCATCAAAAAGGTGGACGAATCTCCAGATGCTTCACACAGCGCAGCTGTATTCAATAAAGGCAGCGAAGATTTGATCAAGGAAGTAAACAAAGCGCTGGCTGATATGAAGGCTGATGGTACGTACCTGAAAATTTCCGAGAAATATTTTGGAGCTGACGTATCCAAATAATAAATGAAGACCAACGTTCGCCAAGTCGAACCGAATCTTCCCAAACCTATCTTTTCAAAGGATGTCTGTACAATGGATGATCGTCAAATACAAATCATTATCGATTCATTATTGCCTCTGCTAAAAGCAGGGGTTTCTTTTACGATTCCGCTCACGCTTATCTCCTTTGCTCTGGGACTCGTGCTGGCGCTGATTACAGCGTTGGCCCGGCTGTCCAAATGGAGAATACTCAAGCTGATTTTCGGCTTCTATGTATGGGTGATTCGAGGAACTCCTTTGCTGGTGCAATTGTATATTATTTTCTATGGTTTACCTTCCGTGGGTATTACACTGGACCCGTTTATTGCTTCAGTGATCGGCTTTACCCTCAGCGTAGGGGCTTATAGCTCTGAAATTATGCGTGCGGCTATCATATCCATTCAGGAAGGCCAATGGGAGGCGGGATACTCTCTGGGTATGACGCGCTGGCAAGTATTGCGGCGTATCGTGCTTCCGCAAGCATCCCGTGTGTCCGTACCTCCGTTGGCTAATTCATTCATCAGCTTGGTGAAGGATACCTCACTGGCTGCGACCATCACCTATGTGGAAATGTTCAGAACGGCTAACCAGATTGTAGCTACCACATACGAACCGCTATTGGTGTATACCGAGGCGGGGATTATTTACCTACTGTTTAGCACCATTTTGACTGTGCTGCAAAATTACCTGGAGAAGCGACTAGGCCGTTTTTCCGTCAGATAAAGGAGATTGTACCGGTGATCCAAATTCGGAATATACACAAATCGTTCGGCTCGCTGGAAGTGCTTAAGGGTGTTGACGTGACGTTGGGTAAGGGGAAAGTGCTTGTTATCATCGGTCCTTCAGGTTCTGGTAAAACAACGCTTTTACGCTGCTTGAATTTGCTGGAAATTCCTGACCAAGGAGAGATCCAAGTAGGGGATATTGCACTGAATTTTGCGAAAGGGACGAAGCTCCGGCAAGAAAACATTTTGGCACTGCGCAAACGGACAGGGATGGTATTTCAATCCTACAACCTCTTCCCGCATATGACAGCAGTACAAAATGTGATGGAGGGACAAGTCACGGTTCAGAAAAAGAGCAAGGATGAGGCGCGCAAACGTGCATTGGAGTTGCTTAAAAAAGTGGGGTTGGCTGATAAAGCGGAATCTTATCCGCATCAGTTATCGGGAGGACAGCAGCAACGGGTCGGTATTGCCCGGGCAATGGCGGTCGAACCTGAGGTACTATTGTTTGACGAGCCGACCTCTGCGCTTGACCCCGAGTTGGTAGGCGAGGTGCTTAAGGTCATGAAGCAACTGGCTGCCGAAGGAATGACCATGGTCATTGTCACCCATGAAATGAAATTTGCAGCTGAGGTCGCGGACCATGTGATTTTGATGGATCAGGGTGTAATCGTTGAGCAGGGTACGCCGCATGAGGTTCTGGAGCAGCCCACCAGTCCACGGGCTATTCAGTTTTTGAATCGTCTGAGCGGGGAAGCGGAATAAAGGGAATTACAGTATTTATTAAAATAAGCGTTTAGACTGAATAAAAAGGCAGCTACAGCCGGGCATTGAAAAATAAGCCTCGCACCCGTAGCTGCCTTTTTCTCATCAGTTGTCCTCTTTTATTTCAATTTTAATGTAAGTAAAAAAGTAATCAACAGAATACAACAGCCTGCTATGAATGGAGCGAACAGATTTGCATCAAATAAAAATCCCGCTAGAGTAGGGCCTAAAATATTCCCGACACTCATATAGGCATTATTCATACCCGCTACATATCCTTGCTCATTCCCGGCCATCTTCGATAATTGTGTATTAAGAGCTGGACGAAGCATAGCTGTGGCAAAGAAAATAAGGGAAGTGACAAGGAAGATACTCCAAAAATCTTTGGCTAAGAGAAATAAAATATAAGCAACTGAGGTGAAAAGAAGCGATCCTTTGATCACCCTTTGTTCACCAAACTTATTGATTATTTTAGCAACAACTAATGCTTGCATACCGACTCCGATCACAGCACCTGCGGTCAGAATGACAGCAATATTTTGAGGTGAGAATTGGAAGCGGTTCGTTACATATAAACCAAGAACAGATTCAAAATTAGCGAGTCCAAAGGTCATCACCAGGACAAGTACAAAGAGCATCGTATATTTTGACTTCAACGATCTCGCGTATTGTTTGTAAATAGATTCTTTCTGAATCATTCTTGCCCGTGCTGCTTTCATTTGCTCTTTCGATAAACTTTCAGGCAAACAAAACACTGAAAAAATAACAGCAACCATAGCAGCACCTGTCGCTGCGTAAAGCGGCACTCTCGTTCCATATCCTGCAAGAAGACCACCCAGTCCAGGTCCAATAACAAATCCGAATGACATGGCTGCGGCTAGCAGGCTATTTCCTTTGGCGCGTTCTTCGGTTGTTGTAATATCCGCTACATATGCCATCATGGGTGGAACAATCAGGGCTGCTGCCATTCCTTCCAGAAGTCTTGAGGTATACAGCATCCACAGCTCATCTCCAATAGCAAAGATAAATTTAGCCACAGCAAAAACAATGACACCTACGACGATGAATGCCTTTCTCCCATATCGATCAGACAGCTGTCCAGTCAGGGGAGAGAGCAGGAATTGTGTCATGCCATAGGCTGCTACCAATAAACCGATCGCCCGTCCACTGGCTCCAAACTCAATGATCAGTTCTGGCAGGATGGGGGTAATTAAACCAACGCCCACCATAACGATGAAGATATTAATCATTAGGATTCCAAGTATTCTTTTCATGCAAAAAACCTCCTTATCCATTGGTTTCTGGATAGGAGGTAGACGTGCGAACAAGAAGATACACTGCTCCCGTCAAAGAAGCAATGCTCTTATCGTGAATACCCAAAGCCTACACTAATCCTATCCAGAAAATTCGTAAGATTACGATTTTTTTCTTCGGTGGAATAGGATTAGTAGATCATTGGCTTAAGGTCACCCTTTCGATACTTTATTATTTATAAACGTAACATAAATTTCTTGATAAGGCAATGAAAGGATAACTCAGAAGAACCCGACTCGTCCTTCGGCCACATTTTTTAACCAGTCCTGCTTACGGCTCTTATCGAGCTCGCCTCGCATACCTTTGATAATCAGTTCAATATCGGCTTTTCCCTGCTCATGCCACTCCAGAGCAGTGCTGACATACAGTTCTCCGAGCTGTGCCAGCGAAAACCCGTCAGTCATGGCTGCCGCCTTCTGTGTACCTGTTTCCCCTGCAAAAACAAGGAAGTTGCGCAGCTTGAGATACGCCAGTCGCAGCGCTTCGTCAGGCAAACTGATTTCATAAGCCCGGTCGAAACGCCCTGCCCGGTTCATCAGACCTGGGTCGATTTTTTCGGGATAATTGGTCGTTCCGATCAGGAAGATGCCCTCCTTGGATGTAGCACCGTCGAGGGTATTCAGGAAAAAAGAACGCACCTCCTGAGGCATGGAATCAATGTCCTCAATAACCAGTACCATCGGAGCCAGGCGAGTAGCCGCCTCGAACACCTCTTTGACCGATTCACTGGTTGTATACTCCGTAATTTGCCAGTAGGCTGCCGGACCCGGTACACTGCTGGCAATTGATTTTACAAGTGTTGTTTTACCGTTGCCCGGATGGCCGTATAGCAGAATACCACGCTTGTAAGGAATGTTATAAGTCTGATAGAAGGTACGATCCGCTTCAAAAAACTGATCAAGTGATCGGAAAATATCCCGTTTGATTTCCGCTTTCAAAATCACGTCATCCCGCGTAATTGCGCGGGTTATCGGCTCTGCCTGCCGAGAAAGTCCACGGCTTGTGTCGGTAAAAACGGTGACACGCTTCATATTCTGCTTACGTTCACGACCGCGTACTCCCGCGAGGAAGCCTTGCAGCTCTTGGTCGCCTATCGCAAATACGTAATCTTCATTGTACACGCCATTCTCACGGAAAAAGGGAACTCGCGCCAGCGCGATGCCCCACTTGGGATAGGCGAATACATTATTACGCATCGACAGATGCACGCCATATTCAGGAGTCGGCCCGTCATCGTCATACTGGATGGTGCGTTCCTCCAGACGATCGAAGACCCGTGCTACATGCTCCAGATCGGGACTGCCTGCACGAATGTCCTCCTCCAGTAAATCCCAATACTCAATATTGGGATCATCGCTGGCATACAGCACGTATTTTACGCCGTAGCGGTTATAGAGTGCTTCACTGATACCGTCGATCAGACGGGCATAAGCGGCATAACCGGTAATGCGCCCATCTGTACGTTCATCAAATTCGTAAATAGCTGGGATGTCTATACTCAAATTATTTGGCTCCTTTCAGGGCGGCTAGCGGCTTGCATTTGGCTACAACTGCTGCGAGTCCTGCCCCGGTGACACTTTCGATAATATCATCTACATTTTTGTAGGCTTGCGGAGATTCGTCGATAATGCTTTCCAGTGATGCCTGATTGACCACAATTTCGTCGTCTGTCCCTACACCCAGGGCCCCTGCAAAATCGTCCACACTGACGAGTCGTTTGGTCGCAGAACGCGAACGAATACGGCCTGCTCCATGACAAATGGAGTGGAAGTTATCCTGACCGCCCGGTAAACCTACCATAATATAAGAGGCTGTCCCCATAGAGCCGGGGATCAGGGCCGGATGCCCTGTCGCCTGATAAGGCCGCGGATTGTCAGGGTGTCCTGCTGGAAGAGCACGCGTAGCACCTTTACGATGCACAAACACGCTGCCGTGATCCGGATGGGATTCCTCCCAAGCATAATTGTGCATTAGATCGTACAAAGTACGCAACTCGCACTTTGTACCAAAGACATCGCGGAAGGCTTCACGCACCGAGTATGCGATGAGATGTCGGTTCACCACGGCATAATTCAGCGCCGAATACATCATATCGACATAATGTGCAGCCTCGGGATGGTCCAGCGGTGCGAATACCAGTCTCGGGTCAGAGGTGCCGAGTCCGAGACGGCTCATCGTCTTGGCAATAGCAGATGAACTGGCCTGGCTGACTGCTCCACCCCAAGCCCGCGATCCAGAATGAATCATCACAGCCACCTGACCGTCGAACATACCCCACGCTTCAGCTGTTTCGCGGTTTTCCTCCGCGATTTCAATCGCCTGAATTTCGACGAAATGATTGCCTCCACCCAGTGTGCCGAGCTGTCGGTGAGCCCGATGCCATGTACGGTCTTCGACAAGATTCAGCACCTCCTCGTCAAAGGAGAACTTACTGTGCTCTACATGGGTGAGTGAGGTGGATTTCTTAGGAGTGTAGCTGTCCGGAATATATTTGTTGGGTAAGCCGTGTAGACCCTTGCGTACAATATGCTCCAGTCGGATATCCGAATAATACCCGCGCTGGTGGGCTTCCATGGGCAAGTATTTGTCGATGGTTTTGACCAGCTTGCGGCGCAGCTTGGTTTCCTTCAAAGCATCCTTGTGCAAATTGGTCAGGTGTACGCGCATGCCGCAACCAATATCACTGCCAACGATGGAGGGAGATACATAGCCGTCCTCCATTCCCCATACAGCAGTCGTACCGATGCAGGTTCCGACGCCTACATGTACATCTGGTGTGTATCCCATATAGCGGATACCAGGAATTTGTAAATTGTTATTAGCCATCTCGAACACCTTGTAATCCAGTGAGGAGAAAAGTTGCTGAGAAGCATATACGGTTAGATCACCTGCCGGAAGCTTCATCAGATGGCTGTATGGTCCTTCATGCAAGGACGAGTTGGTTGTATGTTGTATATTCATATAAATGGGGAGTTCCCTTCTTCATGTAAATTCATAAATACTTGCATAAAAAGATTTAAAAAACAAAAAAAACCGCAGACTTGTCGTCTACGGCTTCCTGCACCGAAAGTGTCATTACATTTTATGATCAACACATCATAAATACGTAAAATAACCTGTTCTTCCAATAGCATAAAAAAATAAAAAAGCCTGGCTAATCACGCCGTCAGACAGCGTGATATCACCCATCATGTCGCCCGAACGGGGCCGATGAGACGAAAACTCAAATATGTGGTTGTATCATGCTGCCTGTCTGTCGTTATCATGTAAAGCTCGGTCATGTCTATCGGCCCCCTTTTCTTAAAGTTAATTGCTATGTTAATGGAAACCTGTGGAAGCTGTCAACCCCTGAAAGGTAGAAGTGTGGGAGAATGTGACTTTACTCATGGTGAAGTGTGAGTAACATCATAGTTCAATTGGCCCAAAGCTGTTATTGTACTGAATATTCAAATATTCAGATATTGTTGATCGTTTATAGGACAATTCTGTGAGGGGGACGGAGCAGGCATGGAAGGAGATCTCCAGAAATTTAAGGCCGACTTTTTCAAAGCATTGGCTCACCCTCTGCGCATCCGCATTTTGGAGGTGCTGAGTGAAGGAGAACGGAATGTGAACGAGCTGCAGACTGCGCTCGGTTCCGAAGGTTCTGCCGTATCGCAGCAATTGGCCGTTTTACGGGCCAAAAATTTGGTGAACAGCTTCAAGGAAGGTACATCGGTTGTATATTCACTACGTGATCCGCTTTTGACGGAGCTGCTTGCGGTGGCGCGGCGGATTTTTGACAATCATTTGGTCGAAGCTATCTCGTTGCTGGAAGGTATACGTAACGAGAAGTAATGCTATTACAGAAAAGAAGGGTTATAGGAATGAAGTGGATAGGAAGGTTCGAAGGCTATAACGCAGGGGCTTTGCGAAAGGATCTAATTTCCGGAAGTATTGTAGCAATTGTGGCGATTCCGCTCGGTATGGCGTTTGCCATTGCATCAGGAGTAAAGCCGGAATATGGGCTGTATACGACCATTGTTGCGGGGATTTTGGTTTCGCTGCTGGGAGGGTCCAAATTCCAGATCGGAGGACCTACTGGTGCATTTATTCCGATTTTGCTGGCTATTGTCATGCAATACGGTTATGAGAACCTACTCATAGCCGGTTTTATGGCGGGCATTATGCTCATTTTAATGGGTGTGCTAAGGCTGGGGGCACTGATTAAGTTTATTCCCAAGCCAGTAACAATTGGCTTTACGGCCGGAATTGCCGTGACAATATTCAGCGGTCAGATTGCTAACTTTCTCGGCTTGCGCGGGGTAGAGCGGCATGAAACTTTTCTGCCTTCCATGGCAGAGCTCATCCATCGACTTCCTTCACTGAATGTATATAGTATCCTGACGGCTTGTATCTGTCTTGCCGCGCTTATTTTGGTGCCTAAAAAATGGCCCAAGATACCCGGCTCACTGGTTGGCCTACTCTTGTCAACGCTGGTGGCAGCTTTACTTTTTCCAGGGCAGGTGGCTACCATTGGATCTGCGTACGGCGCAATTCCAGCATCTTTACCTGAGCTACATATTCCTGTGATGACGTGGGACTTGATCGTGAAACTCTTGCCGCCAGCACTTGTTATTGCAATGCTGGGAGCTATTGAATCTCTGCTTTCAGCGGTGGTAGCTGACGGTATGACGGGAGCTCGGCATAACAGCAATCGTGAACTGGTTGGACAAGGGATTGCTAATTTGCTGACACCGCTGTTCGGCGGTATTCCTGCGACAGGTGCAATTGCCCGCACCGCCACAAATATCCGTAACGGTGCTGTTTCTCCTATGTCAGGCATCGTACATGGGTTCGTGGTGCTCCTCATTCTGGTGCTTTTTGCACCTTACGCATCTAACATTCCGTTGGCCAGTATGGCTCCGGTGTTGATGGTAGTAGCGTGGAATATGAGTGAGCGCAAGCATTTTGCGCACATTCTCAAAACGCGGACAGCGGATTCTATTGTGCTGGTTGTCACCTTTTTGCTGACGGTTTTTACGACGCTGACAACGGCTGTGGAGGTGGGTTTAATTCTGGCGGTTGTATTGTTTGTTAAACGTATGAGCAATACACTTTCAGTAGACAAGGTACTTCCTGATCCTTCTGTAAAACATGAAAAAGTAGGCGCGCATATGGTCACAGATCAGCATGATTGCCCGCAGGTGGCTATTTACAATGTGGAAGGCCCTCTATTTTTCGGTGCAGCCTCGGTATTGGAAAACTCAGGTGTGGGAGGTCAGACTGACCACCTACAAGGGATTTTGTTGTTGCGTATGGGAAAGGTCCCTTTTATGGATATGACGGGAGAAGGTAACTTTACCGCATTAATTCAGAAATACCGGAAGTCTGGCGGGACGGTGCTTGTTTCCGGACTCCAGCCTCAACCGCTGGCATTACTACAGAAGACCGGATGCTACGACATGATTGGACAAAAGCATTTTTTCGAACATACAGGAGAGGCCCTTACGGCTGCCCTTGCGCTGGTGAATCAGGATCATTGCTGTGGATGCAGGCAAATGGCTTTCCGAGAATGTACGAGTCTGTGCCGCAGATCGCAGCAAACCAAATCTTCCTTTCCAGACGGAGCCATTTCGGTTCCCTTACCAGTAAATAGCGGCAGATAACACTCTTTTAAATTTGTTGCTGAATGCCGAAAAATCTCTTCTAATCTCCGAAACCAAGTGCACAATGAAGACTTGCATTTGCTTCGAAAATGGAAGAGATTTTTCTCTTCTTAAAGAAAAAAAAGGAATAAAATTCAAAAAAATGCTTGAATATCTGATTTTATGACACTATACTAGATTCAAAAGATACCATATGTTTCATTCTTTTGTTTTAAATTGTATTTTAATACTTGCTTATCAATCTCCTCGATCACTTCTAGTTTCTTACCCTACCTTTTTCTTCATTTTTTTCACTTACTATTTTCAAACTTGTCCACCTGTTCCTACCCGATGCTCGTTCTTTGCGGTCTGCACCAAGGGTTATTCACCTCAGAATGATGACCTATGGATTTCACCCCAGCGGAATCTATATTTTTTAAAGGAGGTGAGTACCAGAGGCTATTTTGTGAGCTTTTGACGTAGCTACTCGGAGGCTGTCCTTGAGAATTAAAAAACCAAGTAAAGGGAGATGGAAAGTATTGATTAAGTCGAAAAATATCAAAAAGACGCTGTCGGTCAGTTTTACCGCTCTTCTTGCTTTTTCTCTAATTTCTCCGGTATATGGAGATTCCAGCACAACCACCTCAGCAGGAGGATCAACCATTTCCGCCAAGGTTTCAGCCAAGCTGAACCAACAATTCAGTTCCAGTGAGTATGTCACCTATCTGGTTAAATTGAAGGATCAGGTGGATACGGAGTCAGTTGCCAAGCATGCTTTCCAAAAGGCCTCTGCAGAGCAAATTTCACCGGCTGCTGCTAAGCTTTCTGTACGTACAACGGTTGTGAACTCTCTCATGGATACAGCAGAAAAAACGCAACAATCCGTGGAAGAATACTTAAAGAAGGAAGTCAATAACGGAAACGTCAAAAAATACAAGAGTTACTTTATCGTGAACGCATTTGCGGTAACCAGCACCAAAGAGGTCATGGATAATCTCGCCACACTTCCTGAGATCGACAAAATTTTACCGGATGAAAAGCGGGAACTGCAAAAGGTAGAAATAGATAAGGATGCCCAGCCCGTAGTTGAGGAATCTACAGCTGACCAAGCGGTTGCAGATCAAGCCGCTGTAGATACGGCTGTGACGGAAGAGAATGCGCAAAAATCGGTGGAAGAATCCGTGTATAAGGATGCGGTAACGCCAAGCCGTGTCGAGTGGAATATTTCTAAAATCAAAGCACCACAGGTTTGGGCCAAAGGCATTGACGGCAAAGGCATTGTTGTCGCCAATCTGGATACAGGCGTTGAATATACTCACCCGGCACTGAAAAGAAAATGGCGTGGTCTGAACGCTTCCGGCCAGGTCGTTAATCCAGAACTGAGCTGGTATGATGCGGTTAATGGAGCATCGCTGCCAACTGATTCAAATGGACATGGTACACATACGATGGGGACGAGCGTTGGCTCGGACAGCAACGGTACGAATGAAATCGGTGTTGCTCCCGGCGCCAAATGGATTGCGGTTCGAGTATTCAATCCAGATACCACCGACTCCATCTTACTGGACGGTGGACAGTGGATTCTTGCTCCTGTAGATAAAAACGGTAAAAAGCACCCTGAGCTTGCACCGGATGTGGTGAATAACTCTTGGGGCGGTGGACCTGGCCTGGATGAATGGTATCGTCCAGTCACCAAGGCGTGGAGAGCGGCTCAGATTTTCCCTGAGTTCTCCGCAGGCAACACAACACTGTCCAATCCGGGCGGACCTGGGTCTGTAGCCAATCCGGCGAATCTACCGGAAGCTTATGCGACAGGAGCCACGGACGTTAACAACAAGCTGGCCAGCTTCTCGCTGCGCGGTCCTTCTCCTTATGGCGAAGTGAAGCCTGAAATTTCGGCTCCTGGTGTGAACATCCGTTCTTCTGTACCGGGCGGAGTGTATGAGGGGGGATGGAACGGTACTTCTATGGCAGGCCCGCATACTGCTGGATTAGCAGCATTACTGCTTCAGGCCAAACCATCTTTGACTGTGGATCAACTGGAGGATGTTATTTCAAAAACAGCGACGCCGCTGACAGATAGCCAGTATCGGACTTCACCGAACAATGGTTACGGATATGGTCTGATCGACGCGCTTGCTGCGGTGAACTCCGTACTTAAGTGAGGATTTTGCAAAAATCCTATAAGCGACTTCCAATGAACAAGATATAGAGCGAAAGACAGGATTAAGAAAGACCCCCGAAAATCCCTTTGAGCGGCTCGTACAGAGATTGCATACACCTGTTAACCGTGTAATGCACTATTTACGTAGCCGTAAAAAAGGGGTTTTCGTACATAAAAGAATATAAAAGTCATAGAATTTCAAGAAAAATGCAAAAAAATGACTTGTATATCTGTTTTGATAACTTTATACTATTCCATAATATATGATTATATATCAATTTTTAATATAAAATGTAATGATATAACATGTCTTTTCTTCGAAGTTCTCCTGCTTTTTCTCCTTGGTTTCTACTGAATTTCATCGCTTGCTATTTGGATCGTAAACTCACCTATGAAGTACTACTACCTACGAACAGCCAAATATTTTTGTGCCTCTATATTCTATGAAGGAGGTGGTCGCCAACCACATCGTGTTGTGCAACCCGTGTGTTTGATGTGCTAGGTATGAGGTCTTACTCTGTACAGGTTATTCCAGAAACATTAAACCTAGTAAAAGGAGTGGAGAAGTAATTGATTAAACCTAAACGATTCAAGAAACCACTATCTATTGGACTATCTTTGCTAATGGCCTTTTCCTTTGTTCAACCCGCTTTGGCGAATAACACACCAGATGGCTCCAAGCTGGAGCTGAAATCCGCCTCGCATAAGGTCACGACCGCGAAGGTATCCCCGAAACTGACCAAACAGTTTGAGGAGAATAACTATGTTACCTATCTGGTCAAATTAAAAGAACAGGTAGACACCAACAAGGTTTCCAAAAATGCTCTTCAAAAGGCCTCACTTGAGAAAATAACACCTTCCGCTGCCAAAATGGCTGCACGCAGCCATGTGATCAGTTCTCTGCGTGAAACGGCTTCAAGAACCCAATATGGGCTTGAAAATTATTTGGATAAGCAATCAGAGAGCGGCGGAGTGAAGGAATATAAAAGCTTTTTTATTGTCAATGCATTGGCTGTAACAAGCACCAAGGAGGTGCTGGATCATATTTCGCAGCTGCCTGAGGTCGATAAAGTCTTGCCGAATGAAACGCGTTATCTGCAAAAGGTGACGGTTGACAAGCAAGCAGGAGCAAATGCCAAAACGGCTGAAACAGCTGAAACAGTGACAGCAGCCGCAGCGAAGTCTACGACGGTAGAGAAAGCTGTAGAGCTGGAGAAGGACGATGGCAAAACATCGGCTAAGCCTGGCAATGCAGGTAAGAACGCTGTAGACCCATCTACGGTGGAATGGAACATATCCCATATTAACGCACCACAAGTGTGGGAAAAGGGAATTGACGGAACCGGAATCGTGGTTGCCAATCTGGATACAGGTGTAGATTATACACATCCGGCCCTTCATCGCAAATGGCGGGGGCTGGACGCGGCAGGCAATGTCGTGAATCCCGAACTGAGCTGGTACGATCCGCATAGTCATGCGACGCTTCCGGTCGATCAGGAAGACGATTCCCATGGTACACATACGATGGGCACGATGGTCGGCTCTGAGGAAAACGGAACGAACCGAGTTGGCGTTGCACCTGGTGCGAAGTGGATTGCGGTTCGGATTTTTAATCCGGAAACGACGGATGCGATTATACTGGATGGCGGTCAATGGCTGCTTGCGCCAAAAGATGCCCAAGGGAATCTTCATCCCGAGCTTGCTCCAGACGTAGTGAACAACTCGTGGGGAGGCGGACCGGGTCTTGATGAATGGTTCCGGCCTGTGGTTCAGGCATGGCGGGATGCTCAAATCTTCCCTGAATTCTCTGCAGGTAATACCTCTCTTTCCAATCCGGGCGGACCTGCTTCGGTAGCCAATCCGGCGAACTATCCGGAATCCTTCGCTACTGGAGCCACCGATATCAATGATAATCTAGCCAGCTTCTCCTTGTTAGGACCATCACCTTATGGTGAGGTGAAGCCCGAAGTTTCCGCACCGGGTGTTAATATCCGGTCATCTGTCGCTGGTGGCGGCTATAAAGGCGGATATAACGGTACTTCTATGGCCGGACCTCATGTTGCGGCCCTTGCAGCTCTGTTGCTGCAAGCGAATCATTCTCTTACCGTAGACCAGCTTGAGGAAATTTTGATGAACACAGCTACACCGCGCACGGACAGCACATATCCTACTTCGCCAAACAATGGCTACGGACATGGTGTCATTAATGCGCTGGATGCAGTCGGTTCGGTCATGCAAGGTCTGGGCTCCGTGTCTGGTAAAGTTGTAACGGGTGGCGACGATCTGGAAGCACCTGTTCTCGAGCATACACCGCCCGCAGCGGCATTCGAGGGTATTGATATACCTCTGACTGCTCATGTAACGGATGATGTCGGCGTGACGGCCGTTGAGGCATTTGCCAAAACAGCAGGTACGTCAAACTATGTATATATTCCGTTGGAACGGACCTCCGGCGACAGCAAAGATGGTACATATCAAGCGTCCATCCCGACTTTTTTGGTGGACAGCGCTGGTCTGGAATACTATATTCGTGTAAATGATTACGGTAATAACGGATTTGAAACTGAAGTATACAAGGTTAAAATCTCCAAAGGCGTAAAACCAGGTTACACACAAGACTTTGAAAAAGACATTGCCGGTATTAATATCGGTGGACAGGGCAGTGTTTGGAAATGGGGAACTCCGACAAGCGGCCCTAAAAGCGCAAATTCGGGTACAAAGGTCATCGCGACTAATCTCGAAGGCCAATATCAGGCCAACTCCAACAGTTATTTTATGGCCCCTCCGATTGATCTGACCGAGAGCTCAAAAGGGGCACTGGTCAGCTTCAAGCATTGGTACGATCTTGAAAACAATTCTGATTTCGGCAAAGTATACGTAGCAACCACAAACAATCAGAATGCGTTTGAGCAGGTATTATCGTTTACTGGCACCAGCAACGGCTGGAAAACACAATATCTTGATTTGCGGGCATTCGCGGGTCAAAAGGTATACCTCCTCTTCAACTTTACGAGTGACAATACGGTTGTGAAAGATGGCTGGTATATTGACGATCTGTCAATTCAGGAGCCAGACACCGTTGCACCTGCTGCGCCGAGCAATTTGACTGCTGAAGCCGATACTGTGGGCAACGTCACACTGGCCTGGAATGCTTCCTCCGATGAAGATGTGAAGCAGTACAAGGTGTATCGTTCTACCCAATCAGGCAAAAATTATACTTCCATCGGTACAACCTCAGCACTGACACTCACAGATACCATCACGGTCGGTGGAGCGACCTATCATTATGCAGTGGCGGCTGAGGATTATAGTGGCAATGAAGGAATCAAGTCGAATGAGGCTTCTCTGAGAGTAGACGTGCCGGATACGCTGTATAGCGATCATTTTGACGGCAGCTCGGATAATGGCTGGACTCATTCCGGTACCAAGGATGAGTGGGAACGTGGCATTCCGAAGGAAGTAGGACCAGAAAGCGCAGTGTCCAGACCAAATGTGTGGGCAACCGATCTTGATAGCAATTATGAGAACGGAGCTGAATTTTCGCTGGTTTCTCCAAAAATTAATTTACAGGCTGTACGCAATGCAACACTGACCTTCAATCACTGGTTTGAAATTGAGGCCGGCTATGATTACGGTTATGTGGAAGTGTCCAAAAACAATGGCGACACGTGGAGCGAGCTGGGCAAGTTCTCTCACAATACGAATGGGAAAAAGTGGACTCCGGTTTATTACAATCTGGATAGCTACACCGGCAATGAGATCCAAATTCGCTTCCGTTTGAAATCGGATAACAGTGTGAACAAGAACGGCTGGTACATTGACGATTTCCGTGTGTTGGGCATTCCAGCTGCGACAGTGACCAAGGACATTGTACCTGAGTCGAATACCAAGCTGGAAAAAGCGGAAGAACAATTCCCACTGTACAAAATTACAAGCACTGAAAAGAGTGAATTCCAGGAGAAAGTGAAGCCGGCAGAAACAACGGTGGAGAGTGGACGTGTCGGGCTCGACAGTCTTCCAGCCAGCGCTACGGTTACGGTATTGGAAACCGGACGTTCGGTGAAAACGGATCCGACCACGGGCAAATACAGCTTCACCCATGTAGCAGGCGACTATACGCTGAAGGCTGAAGCCTATGGTTATGTGCCTCAAACGAAAGCAGTCACGATTGAGAATAACAAAGTCATTAGAGCAAACTTTAGCCTTCAGGCCATACCTCACGGTACGATTCACGGGGTCATTACCGACAAGCAATCCGGTGAACCGATCCAAAAAGCGAAAGTGTTGGTGCTGGAGGATGCACGTATTGCTCCGGTAGAGACGAATGAGGCTGGAGAATTTACGCTGGACGTGCTGGAAGGAACATACACATTGTCCATTTCAGCTGAGAATTATTATAGCGACAGTGTATCCGTTATTGCTCCTCCGAATGGTAGCGTGGAAGCGAATGTCACGTTGAAACCTTTCATCGGGTTCCAGGGAGGCATCGCCTACGATGACGGGACAGGAGAAAATGCCAGAGCCTTTAACGCGGCAGGCAATTCATGGGCAGTCAGAATGACGCCTGAGTCGGAAGTGGCTCAAGTGACAGGAGCATCGCTTTTGTTCTGGAACTCTGCCTTCCCGAATCCGGGAGGAACGGCATTCCAATATTCTGTCTATGACGCCTCCGGTGCGGCAGGAGCGCCTGGACGATTATTGGCTGGTCCATTCGACGGGACTGCCGTGCGGGACGAGTCACAATGGACGACGGTGCAGCTTCCAGAGCCGGTGACGGTTCAAGGTGACTTCTACATCGTATATACACAGTCTGCTGTAGGCACACAGTCGCCGGGTCTTGCTACAGATGAGAGTGGCCCGAATGCACTTCGCAGCTGGCAAGGTGTAAGCGGCGCATGGAGCCAATCACCTGAGGAGGAAGGGAATTACATGATCCGGGCTATCGTCAGATATCCGGTGAATGCTCCAACGATTACGACTCCTACGAAGGCTACGTATACGCAGGAAGAGTCGATTACCGTAACAGGAACTTCCCCGGCAGAAGGAGCCGATATTCAGCTCTTTAACGGTAAGGAGCTGGCTGGCACAACGAAAGTGAAGGATCGCCACTTCAGTTTGTCGGTTGATCTTCAACCAGGAGCTAATCCGCTAAGTGTTCAAGCAGCGGTATACGGCAAATTAACGGATCGTTCCGAAACGGTGGTTGTGACACTCGATCAGACTAAACCGGGTCTGATCCTGACTTCACCTGATGAAGGGGCCCGTACAAACGCGGGTGTAGTCAGTGTAGTCGGTACCGTGTATGACGAGTTCCTCACCGAATTGACGATTAATGGTGAGCCCGCTGAATTTGGAAGTGACGGCAGCTTTAACAAGCGGTTGCTTATCAACGAAGGTGAAAATCAAATTACGGTGACGGCCAAGGATCTTGCCGAAAACGAAACAAGTGTTACGCGCTCGGTGTATGTCGATACAGCTCTGCCGAAGCTTGAAAACATTAGCCCTGCTGAGGATGTGCGTATTACTCCAGGGCAGCCGGTACGAGTATCCTTTGACAGTGCATCCGGTTTGGAGGCGTCCTTCCATGTGGAGCTGCCTTTCAACCTGTCCACTTTGGGCCGCAACGATATTCCATTAAATGAAACTTCGTCAGGCCACTATGAAGGTACTTATTTCACTTCATCTTCTCTGAATCTGGAAGGCGGAGTCATCGTGATCCGGGTAAGGGATGCAGCGGGAAATGAAGTGGAGACGGAGGCACCGGGAAGATTGTATGTAGCCAATGGTGGAGGACAGAACCCTGATCCGAATCCATCCAATGAGAAGCCGGTAGCCATTATTCAGGCTAATGAATCAGCTAAGAAGAACAAAAATGTACAATTTAACGCCAAAGCTTCCCGTGATGTAGACGGTGAGATCGTTAGTTACAGCTGGAATTTTGGCGATGGCGATACGGCGGTCGGTTCCAAGGTGAAACATAAATTCACCACAGCTGGAACGTATACCGTAGAGCTAACGGTGACGGATAATGACGGCGCAAGTGGTAAGACTGTGCATACGATCACGATCCGTTAACAGCCAGTAGGAAAGGAAATGCTTCTTTTAGAATAACAATGAAGGCCCACAGCAAGCCACGGTTTATAGAGGCTGCTGTGGGCCATTTTTAAATTGTCGAACCGTTCAAGAAGCGGTACAATGAGTAGAACTCTATAAAGTGAATCGTTTCACAATAATATTTTTTTAGCAGGAGAGGATCCTATTGATTCATTTGCAAAAAGAAAGCGGACGTATCCGTCTAGAGCTGGATGCCTATTTTATGGGGGAAGATATCATTGTACTCATTTCAGGCGGTGATCAGCCTCATTTGGGAACGATTACAGCAGGGGCCAGACTCGAGCCGATTCAAACTGTGCAATTGCAAAATCACAAGGAGTTTTATATTACCGAAGAAATTGCAGTTCGCTTGCGAAAAGAGTTTGCAGGCAATTTTGCCATTTGCTGCGGGGCACATTTAGATCATGCAACCAAGGACGAAATCCGGGTGCTGACAGATATGGCTATACAACTGGGGAAAGAGCTCATTGGAGAACTCAAGCAAGCACGCTAGTAGCATACCTTTTTAAGTGAACTCCCGAAAGAGCAGATTGCGATATGGGTACTTACTAAAGGGATACTTAAATAGCAATGCAAAGCCATCATCCTCAATTTGTACGGATTTCAGCGCAGAGGATGGAATCAAACTACGGATCATGACATGAACTGCACGCTGGTCTTGTCTGTTGATCGCTTTGGCAAAGGCAGAAGCAAAACATGGATTGCGTGCCAATTCGCGATACAGTGGAAAAACGGCTTTTGCAATGGCGCGATGAACTCTCGGCTCAAACGTAAACTGCACAGTCCCCGGTGGAATCGTCGTTCCATTCGTATAATAGAGCATCGGTGGCTGAGCTAAAAAGGAAATAAAGTAGCCGATGCCATTCGTGCCTAAGCCTTGTTTGGCGGCAAATGGCGCTACTGAGCAGAGAAGGGATTTCATCCGATCCAAATTGCCTTGAACGACAGCTCGTGACCATTGGACGGCAAAAGCACGTCGGGTTGCAATAGCTTTGTAAAAGGGTAGCATGGCAGCGGATATTTTCCTAAGTGTGTCTGCATTTAAACGTTTGTGAGGCGAGCCCTTTCTGCGGGATGTTGCACGATATAGCATAGCTCCGACCTCCTTGGTAGGATGCTCTCATGGAGCGCAATTGATCTGTAACAGGTACAATACTGTATGCCCGGTTACCTCAAAAAGTGATAATATCGCTAGGTTTCTTCTTTTTAACGTTCTAATTTAAAAATTCGAAATAAGTACTGTCCTGATTTGTAAGATTGTGGTACCCTAGAACTTATATAATTGCTATTTTTCGTATTGGAGTTGAATTTAACAGATGAGTGATTTGTACAAGGAGCCTCGATCTTCCGATCCTTTTCAGGAGACGAACGATTATAACGCCCCATTTAACCCGCCCCCAGTAGTTCCACCTACGAATAGTAAAGCTGTTGCCTCGATGGTGCTCGGGATTTTATCTGTTGTCATTCCCTATATTGGGTTGATTATCGGAATTGTGGGTATTATTTTGTCCAGTCTTTCCCTGAAGGAAATTAACCGTCATGGCGAGCAAGGCAGAGGTATGGCCATTGCTGGACTGGTATGTAGTATTATCGGTACACTGATTTATACACTAATCATCATTTTTATAGTTATTGTTTTTATTGTAGCGGCCTCCAGTGGCGATCCGGATATTTTTTCAGACATTTAATCAATTGAAGAATGCTTGAGTCAGACAAACCATTCACGATTTGACGATTGGATGCTATGATAAAAGGAGTCCAATGAAGGAGAGTGAAGCCATATGGCACGTACTCAAACACAAAAAGCGTTGAGCAAGGCAAAACGCGCTGGAATCTATTGCGCGGCACAAAGCCGCAAAACGAATGACCATTATGGCGAGATTTCACAGCACATACGAATGAAGCCGACCAAGCAAGAACAATTACAGAAGATCAAGCATAAGAAGCGAATCGTTCAGAGCGACGCTTCTTTTTTTTGTCTTTATCGAGAACAGCAGTGTCCTTTTCGGCTTGGATTTATAAAGTAGCAGAGAAATGATTGTATACAAGCGAATAGCGTTTTTCTGTACTGAAAAAGGACTTGATAATAATTATCATTCTTGTTAGAATATCATAAGAAAGAAGGAACCCGGGCATGGGCTCCTTCATTATAAAACTAGGCTTGAAATCAAAGATTTACTTGGCTTCGAAGGTTTTGCAGTCTGTTTCTTCGGATTTGTGAGTGTCTTCAGGTCTGTTGCTTACGATGTAAATGGAGCTAGCACTACATTTATTCTCTTGGGCCCAGTGCGTACATGAATTGACTTCACACAGAACGTCTTTTGCCATGTTGTACACCTCCTTATATGGATGTGGTGGGCTGAGCAAATAGTATCACGGTCAGTCAAGGTAGGACTTGTCCAACTGTGTTTACCCTCTTGTTAGGAAGAGGGACTTTGCTATGCCTACTTGTACAATATCAAATGAATTTTAAAATTGCAATGTTTGCTTCTTTTTGCAGTTCGAAGCGGACACAAGTGTCCCTTTTAATTAAAAAACAAAAGCTGTCCTCCATGCAGAACGAAATGTTTCTCTGCTGGAGAACAGCTTTTTTTGTTTTTCTGACATAATGACGATATGAAAAGACTTAGCGCACGTTAGGAATATTTACGATGGGATCGATGTCAGCATCATAGTCTACGCCCTCAAACTCAAAGCCGAACAGTTGGAAAAATTCGTGACGATATCCTTCAAGATCTGACAATTCGTAGATATTGTTGGTCGTCAGCGCCTCCCATATCTTCTCAACCTCTGCCTGTACGTCTTCGCGCAGTTCCCAATCATCAATACGAATACGTCCTTCTTCATCTACAGGAGTTTCTGGTGCGTACAGACGCTCAGCAAACAGGCGGTAGCTCTGTTCTACGCACCCTTCATGCAGCCCTTTTTCCTTCATTATCTTATATAAAACAGAAATATACAGAGGAACGACAGGGATAGCGGAGCTAGATTGGGTAACGAGTCCTTTGGTGACTGCGACGAAGGCGCGTCCGCCTGTAACTTTCAGCTGATCGTTCAGCTGACGTGCTGTCTCCTCCAGATGATCTTTTGCACTTCCGATACTGCCCTCTCTGTAGATGGCTTGTGTAATATCTGAACCGATGTACGAAAAAGAGAAGGTCGTTGCAGTATCAGCCAATACACCGCCTTCACGCAAGGCGTTAATCCACAATTTCCAGTCCTCACCACCCATAACCTCTACAGTTGCTTGTACTTCTTCTTCTGTTGCGGGTTCAAGCGTCACGCTGCTGACTTCCCCGGTGTGGAAGTTAACGGTCTTGTTTGTGTAAGGCTTACCAATAGGTTTGAGCACGGAATTAAACGTTTCGCCTGTGCGGGGATTTGTACGACGACCTGAAGCGACACTGTAAATCACCAGATCGACTTGTCCCAGTTCTTCGCGAATGGCTTCCACCGTTTTGGATTTGACCTCATCCGAGAAGGCATCGCCTGTTACGCTTAAGGATTTAAGCCCAGCTTCCTGAGCAGCTTTTTCAAATGCAGCAGAATTGTACCACCCTGCCGATGCTGTACGTGTGGCGGTAGCATTACTAGGGCGATATACACCAATTGTATTGGCACGCGCACCGAAGGCGGCAGTAATGCGAGAAGCCAACCCATATCCGGCAGATGCCCCAATCACAAGTACATTACGGGGTCCCTGGATAGCAGGACGGGCCTGTACATAGTCAATTTGCTCCTGAACATGTTGGGCACAGCCCACCGGATGAGCAGTGGTGCAGATAAAGCCACGTGTTCTTGGTTTGATAATCATGTTATTGTAATTCCTCTCTTCTTGTAGCGATCTTCACCCTTACTATTTTAACTTTTAACTATTTTTTTTCAAACGTGGATTTTAGTAAGTATCCTTTTTACCCAAAAGTGTATCCTTGCACGGGGTGGCAAGTGCCTAAGTGCCTGCATATGATGCTGTAACGATAAATATGAGAAGGGAGAGAGTTGCTTGAAGAATAAGAGCCGCAAAACCATAAGAAACAAAAAGCCGCTCTATAGTGTAATTGACCCGGATATGAATGAATTAAGTATGATACATCGCGTGAAGCCACAGCCTGCGGAGAGGGAGACAGAAGCAAGACTTCATCAAGTTGCTTCTCCGCCTCCCCCAACCAAAGAGGAGCCGGAGTTACAGACTGTTGTCGAACCTGAAGTCGAGGCTTCGCATGAGACGGAGGTTGAATTTGCGGATGCAGAGGAGACTCAAGTGTCGATGGAGGAACCCCCAGAGCTAGAAGCAGAGCCGGAGCCAGAGCCAGAACCTGATCCAATTGATGTGGAGGAAATTCTGAGCAATAAGAAGGCTCCGCATATAAACAACGCTTTCATTTATACAGACGATTTGAGCGATCTCGCTGTAACGGGTGAGAAGATCGCTCCCGCTTCCATAGATTCCAGCAAGCTGAAGCAAGAGAGTATCCACACGGAATCTCTGGCGGATTATGCCGTTCAAACGATTAAGATAGCCGACGGTGCTGTGACTTCTTCAAAGATTGCCCCGGACTCCATTACGGTGGAACATCTGTCGGACGCATCGGTGGCAGGCAGTAAATTGCAGGATCGCTCCATCGGTGGTGAAAAACTGCGAGATGGCAGCATCACTCCAGAAAAGCTGGCTGATAAGATTATCAGCGGCGATCATATTGCGAATGGCTCCATTGAGAGCCGTCACTTCAAGCAATGGATCGTGTCTTCAGATATGCTTCAAGATCAGGCGGTTACATCTGATAAAATTCGCAGTGGTACGATTCAATCGAACAATTTGGCTAATGAAGCTGTCGATAGCTCCAAGCTGGGCGATCAATCTGTGACCACTTCCAAACTGCGGGATGGGGCTGTGGATGCGGCTAAAATCCAAGCTGGCAGCATTGAGAGTGCACACCTGACCGAGCATGCCGTTCATGCAAGGCATCTGGCCCCCGGTTCGATTAATCGCAAGCAGCTATCCAATGGAATTGTGGGCAAGGAACAATTGGAGGAAGGTGTTGTCAGCGGGCGTCATCTGGAGTCGGAGGCAGTTACCAGTTCGCATATTCAGGCTGGAGCGATTGAAAGAAAGCATCTGAGTCCTGGCTCCATTGGGGAAGAGCAGCTTGGAACGGGCCAAGTAACAGCCCGTCACCTGGCGGATCGGAGTATTCAGTCCAATAAACTGGCAGATCAGTCTGTAGGCTCATTGCAAATTGTCGATCAATCCGTCACTTCATCCAAGATATCGGATCAGAGCATATTACCACACAAAATTGCCGACGAGGCGGTACTTACCAGACATATTGCTACAGCAGCCATACAAGGTCCCCAAATTTCTCCGGAGGCAGTCTCTTCCGTACACCTCCAGTCCGAAATCATTCGAAAGGATCATATTGCATCGGAGGCGGTTACGGAGCAACATTTGCATTCCGGGGCTGTGACGAGCGAGAAATTAGGGAAGGGAGCAGTTCTGGAACACCATGTGGCGAATCAGGCTGTCAAGGAAAATCACATTGCTTCGAGCGCGATTAAGTCTGACAAAATCGCTGACGAAGCAGTGACAGAACCTAAAATTGCCACAGGGGCGGTAACCGGAAATAAGATTGCCTCTCAAGCCATTACACACGCACACATTGCAACGGGGGGAATTCGTGAAAACCACCTTGCCGACAACAGTGTGGGTGGAAAGGCATTGCAGTCTCAATCCGTCGATTCGGCCCATCTGGCCCAGAGTTCTGTGCTGAGCAAACATCTTGGGGAGGACAGTGTTGGAACCTCGGCTTTGCAAGAACAGTCCGTTACCGCGGACATACTAGGTGAAGGCGCTGTTCAAACCGCGCATTTGGCCAGCGGAGCGGTGTACTCCCATCATTTGCAGGATCATGCTGTTACTTCGCTGAAACTATCGCCGGAAAGTGTGGCCACGGATAAAATCAATGATTTGGCGATTACGGCTCCTAAGTTAGCTGAGGGTAGTGTTACTTCCTCTAAGCTGTCTGCTCGTTCCGTGCAGCCGTGGCATATTACGGATAAAGCGGTGCAGAGTAACCATCTGGCTGTTGAAGCGGTGGAGGCGAATCATCTCGCTCCGGAATCCGTCACCTCTAATCATTTGCAATCTGCATCGGTCCAAACCAAACACCTCGCCCCCGACAGTGTATCCGGTCATGCGCTTCAGTCGGAAAGTGTCACCTCTGAGAAGCTAGCGGCCCGTGCTGTGCAGGCTCCCAATCTGGCGGAAAATAGCGTGGGTCCCGGACATTTGGCTGCGCAAGCCGTACACACTCGGCATTTGGCAGCAGGAGCAGTACAGGAGACGGAATTAGCCCAGAATGCTGTGAAGTCTGCACATCTTGCGCCCGAATCCATCCAATCGGAGCACTTGCAAAGCGGGGTCATTCAGGGAGAGCATATCGCATTGCAGGCTATAGCGACTCCGGCCTTACAGGATGAATCGGTCACCTCTGCCAAACTGTCGGAGGGAAGCGTAACTCCCACCAAACTGTCTGCCCATGCCGTGCAGTCCGGACATATTATGGACGAAGCTGTACAAAGCAACCATTTGGCTGTGGCGGCCGTGGATTCGGCACATCTGGCTGCAGGAGCGGTCACCTCGGTGCATCTACAGGCTTCCTCGGTGCTCACGAGACATTTGGCCCCGGATAGTGTGTCAGGTCGTGCGCTTCAAGCGGAAAGCGTCACCTCGGAAAAGCTGGCAGCGCGCTCGGTACAAGGAATGAACCTCGCGGAAGGCAGCATCGGCCCTTCACATCTTTCTGCGCAAACGGTGCACACTCGGCATCTGGCAGCTGGAGCAGTACAGGATAGAGCACTGGCAGAGGGTGCAGTGAAGTCCGTGCACATCGCACCGGAATCCATCCAGCCACATCATCTGCAAATTGGAACCATTCAGGGAGAGCACATCGCATCACAGGCGATATCGACCGATGCTTTGCAGGATGAGTCCGTTACGTCCGACAAACTGGCGGATAAGGGCGTGACTGCCGCCAAGCTGTCTGCCCACTCGGTCCAGCCGTGGCACATTACAGACGAAGCGGTGCAAGCCAAACATTTGGCAGAAGAAGCCGTTCAGTCCAATCATCTGGCCCAGGAATCGGTCACCTCTGCCCATTTGCAGGCTTCAGCGGTGCTTGCGAGCCATCTGGCCCCGGATAGCGTATCCAGTAGTGCGCTTCAAGCAGAAAGCATCACCTCAGAAAAGCTGGCGGCACACTCGGTGCAAGCGACGCATCTCGCGGAAGGCAGCGTTGGCCCTCCACATCTGTCCACGCAAGCGATACACACCCGGCACTTGGCAACGGGTGCAGTACAGGACAGAGCGCTGGCAGAAGGGGCAGTGAAATCCGTGCATATCGCACCGGAGTCCATCCAGTCGCATCATCTGCAAACGGGAACCATTCAGGATGTGCATATCTCCTCACAGGCGATATCGACTGATGCTTTGCAGAATGAGTCCGTTACGTCCGACAAATTGGCGGATGAGGGCGTGACTGCCGCCAAGCTGTCTGCCCACTCAGTCCAGTCGTGGCACATTACAGACGAAACGGTGCAAGCCAATCATTTGGCAGAAGAGGCTGTCCAGTCCAACCATTTGGCCCGGGAATCCGTCAGCTCTGCCCATTTGCAGGCTTCGGCGGTGCTTGCGAGCCATCTGGCCTCGGATAGCGTATCCAGTAGTGCGCTTCAAACAGAAAGCGTCACCTCGGAAAAGCTGGCGACACACTCGGTGCGAGCGTTAAATCTCGCGGAAGGAAGCGTCGGCCCTTCACATCTGTCCACGCAGGCGATACACCCCCGGCATTTGGCACCCGGCGCAGTACAGGACAGAGCGCTGGCAGAAGGGGCAGTAAAGTCAGTGCATATCGCACCGGAGTCCATCCAGTCGCATCATCTGCAAACGGGAACCATTCAGGGTGTGCATATCGCCTCACAGGCGATATCGACCGATGCCTTGCAGGATGAGTCCGTTACGTCCGACAAATTGGCGGATGAGGGCGTGACTGCCGCCAAGCTGTCTGCCCACTCGGTCCAGCCGTGGCACATTACAGACGAAGCGGTGCAAGCCAATCATTTGGCAGAAGAGTCCATCCAGTCGAACCATTTGGCTCCGGAATCCGTCACCTCTGATCATTTACAGGCTTCCTCGGTGTTTGCGAGACATCTGGCCGTTGACAGTGTGTCAGGTCGTGCGCTTCAAGCAGAAAGCATCACCTCGGAAAAGCTGGCGGCACGCTCGGTGCAAGCGACGAATCTCGCGGAAGGAAGCGTCGGTCCTTCACAGTTGTCTGAGCATGCCGTACACCCCCGGCATTTGGCACCTGGCGCAGTACAGGACAGAGCGCTAGCAGAAGGGGTAGTAAAGTCCGTGCATATCGCACCGGAGTCCATCCAGTCGCATCATTTGCAAATGGGAACCATTCAGGGTGTGCATATCGCCTCACAGGCGATATCGACCGATGCTTTGCAGGATGAGTCCGTTACGTCCGACAAATTGGCGGATGAGGGCGTGACTGCCGCCAAGCTGTCTGCCCACTCGGTCCAGCCGTGGCACATTACAGACGAAGCGGTGCAAGCCAATCATTTGGCAGAAGAGGCCATCCAGTCGAACCATTTGGCCCCGGAATCCATCACCTCTGATCATTTACAGGCTTCCTCGGTGTTTGCGAGACATCTGGCCGTTGACAGTGTGTCAGGTCGTGCGCTTCAAGCAGAAAGCATCACCTCGGAAAAGCTGGCGGCACGCTCGGTGCAAGCGACGAATCTCGCGGAAGGAAGCGTCGGTCCTTCACAGTTGTCTGAGCATGCCGTATACCCCCGACATTTGGCACCTGGCGCAGTACAGGACAGAGCGCTGGCAGAGGGGGCAGTGAAGTCCGTGCATATCGCACCGGAGTCCATTCAGCCGCACCATCTACACCTTGGAACCATTCAGGGTGTGCATATCGCATCCCAAGCAATATCAACTGATGCTTTGCAGGATGAGTCGGTTACGTCCGGCAAACTGGCGGATGATGGCGTGACTGCTGCCAAAATATCTCCTCATTCGGTCCAGCCGTGGCATATTACGGACGAAGCTGTGCAAGCCAATCATTTGGCAGAAGAGGCCGTCCAGTCGAGCCATCTGGCTCCTGAATC
This sequence comes from Paenibacillus sp. A3M_27_13, assembly GCF_024213315.1. NCBI lineage: Bacteria > Bacillati > Bacillota > Bacilli > Caryophanales > Paenibacillaceae > Paenibacillus > Paenibacillus sp. A3M_27_13. The sequence goes on along the minus strand of NZ_JANAVE010000001.1, from coordinate 1,328,095 downwards.
CGTCACCTCTGCCCATTTGCAGGCTTCGGCAGTGATGACTCGGCATATTGCGCCAGGGAGTATATCGGTTCACGCGCTCCAGGCAGGCAGCGTGAACGCTGAGAAGCTTGCGCTTCGGGCAGTGCGTGCTTCGAATCTGGCAGAAGCCAGCATAAACTCCGTGCATTTAACGGAGCATGCCGTACACGCTCAGCATTTGGCCGAGGGGGCGATCCAAGGGTCCGCACTGGCAGAAGGCGTGGTGCAGTCCAGGCATATCGCGCTGGATTCAGTCCAGTCGGAGCATCTGCAGGCAGGGGCTATTCAGCCACAGCATGTAGGCTGGCAGGCAGTGGCTGAGGATGCTATACAGGAAGGAGCGGTGACGTCCAGCAAGCTGGCAGATGGAACGGTACAGTCCCGCCATGTGGCTGAGGAGGCTATTGCAAGCCACCACATTGGAGAGGAAGTTATTGATTCGCATCACCTAAAGCCGGGCTCGGTGACACTGGCTCAGCTGTCCACAGATATACATCTCTCGGGACTTTTGCCAGAGGAAGGCGTCAGTGGCGACAGACTTCAGGCAAACAGTGTATCTCGCAGCCATCTGAAAGCTCAGGCCGTCGACAGCGAGGTGCTGAGCCCAGAAGCCGTGGGACCAGAGCATCTGCAAGCGGCTGCGGTACAAAGCCATCATGTGGCAGAGCAGAGCATTGAAGGTCATCATCTGGTGGAAGGCTCGGTAGGCTCACGTGAGCTGGAGCTGAACGCAGTGAAGCCGGAGCATTTGAGCATCACTCCGGTCCGTACTTGTGCGAATCAGCCAGCATTGCAGCAGTTTGGCAGAGCGCCGTTTCTTTTGAAAGGCAGTGAAGGAGAGACGGAAGTGACCATTGTATTCGGGGAGCCTTTTGTAAACCCGGACTACACGTTGGTAGCGATGACGAACCACCCTCTCTTTCATGCGACGCTGAAATCTCAGACGCCGAATGGAGCAGTGATCGTCGTAACCAAGTGGAACGAAACCGCGCATAACTACGGTATTATTTCCTGGATCGCCATTGGTTAGTGAAGATGGTTATTGTAAAACTCATAGCGTGCAGACTCATGTATTTTCTAAATACAGGGCTGCACGCTTTTTCATATACTTTTCACACATTTGCTCCACAATTATCCCGAATTCTCCTGATAAGCTAAAGATACTTTAAAGGAGAGGTGATTCAATCATGAAAAAATGGACTAAAAATGCAGCAGCCGTATTAACCGTAGTAAGTGTATTGGGAGGAGCAAGCAGCGCATTCGCCGCTACAGCAACAACGACTCCAGCGAGCACTGCACCAGCAATCAAAGCTCCTGCGGTTACGACTCCGGCTACCAAAACACCGGCAAAATCACCTGTGACGAAAACACCTGTGGTGAAAGCACCCGTTAAAAAAGCTACAACAGCTCATAAAACAACAACCAAAGCGAAGAAAGCCCCTGCCAAAAAATCCGTTGCGAAAAAAGTGGCAAGCCACAAAACAAAAGCAGTAAAAGTGCAGCACCGTACAGTTAAACATCATGCAAAAAAACATAATGTTGTTAAACACAAAGCAACAACTCATAAAACTCGTGCACATCATGTCGTAGCTAAAAAAGTGACCCACAAAGCTCCAGTTAAAAAAGCAGCTCCAAAAACAGTCAAAACAGCTCCAAAAACAGTAACAACCAAGAAATAAGACTGATATGTAGTTAGCATTCAGCTCGCCTGGCATATACAGCAGCGATTCATGATAAGAAAGACGGGACCGGGAACGGTATACCCGTCTTTTGTCTATTCTGCTGGGCTTCTGTTAAGCTTAAAGAGAGGATGGAAGCATCCAGAACAACGGCAAGGGGTTAAGGTCATGACAAAAATAGTAGTAGTGGATGACGATGTGTTCATTCTGCAATTAATATCTGAATATTTGAAAAAAGAATCCTACGAGGTCACTTCCTTTTCCAGTGGTAAAACACTGGTAGAGCATATCCGTACGAACCGTCCGGATTGTCTCGTTCTTGATATTATGATGCCTGGCATTGATGGGCTTTCTCTACTGACTCAGCTTCGTGAGTTTACGGAAATGCCGATCATTATGATCTCTGCCCGTGGAGAAGAAAACGACCGTATTCACGGGCTGGAGCTGGGATGCAGCGATTTTTTGACCAAACCCTTTAATCCAAGGGAGTTGGTAGGAAGGGTCAAAGCGATGCTGAGACTGAGCAAGGCCGGAATGTCTGCATCAGACGATAGGCAAGCGGCAGAAAGCGCAGATATATGCCATGCGGGCAATCTGTGTATTTTTGCTGACTTTCGTAAAGTCACAGTGGACGGACAAGAGCTAAATTTGACCTCACGTGAATTCGACCTGCTGTTGTTTCTTGCGAATCATCTGGAAAGACCTTTCGGCAGGGAACATCTGATTCAGCAGGTGTGGAGCTATGATTTTATAGGTGATGTGAGAGTCGTGGATGATTTGGTCAAGCGGATTCGTAAAAAGTTAGCTGAATATCACTCTACGCTCGTCATTAACACCGTATGGGGTTTCGGATATAAAGCAACGGTTCAGGAGTTGTAACCATGCGTACGATGAGAGCTAAAATACTGCTTTCCCTGACCATCGCCATGCTTATTACCGTCTGTATTACGGTGGTCTTATTCATCAGGCTTATCGACGACATTCTGGTGAATCAGGCCAAATCCAAGCTTCATGAGCAGGCGCGCAAAGCCGTCCATATTATGAGTGACGGAGGCTTTGATCGACTGGATAATGCTGAATTTAACTATGTTATCAAGGGCGTGCTTTTATCTGCCGATTACTTTATTTTAAGCACGGATAACCGCATCATCGACTCAAGCGTCTCTGGAATGGAAGGCAAAAAGATAGAGCGTTTGCTTTTGATCCGCCAAGGATTTTTTGCATCGGTTCATCCGTCTGCCCAGGATCTGACCGCTACACATGAAGGGGTGGCTGTGCTTCAAGGTAAAAAGGTACTGTTTACGAATGAAGAATTGCCCGGACAACCTTTTCGTATTTTTGTATACTCACCCTTATCTTCTTTGCGAGCACTGTATGTACCGTTAATGAGAACCACATTACTGTCTATCATCGCGGGTTTTTTGGTGATTCTCGTCATTGGTCTGATGGTTGTCTCACGTCTGGTGCGTCCGCTCAAACGATTGAAGGAGGCGGTAGGCAACTATGAACCGAATCAGCCGCAGGATAGTGATTTTCCGCAGGCGGATAAAAGTGAGATTGGCGAGCTGATCGGTACCTTTCATTCCATGTCCGCCCGTATTCAGCACCATCACCACGGTCAAATTGAATTCCTGCAAAATGTATCTCACGAGCTAAGGACACCGTTAATGTCGATTCAAGGCTATGTATATGCCATTCAGGATCAAGTGGTATCCCAGGACGAGGGGCTGAGTATCATCAAAGTGCAGTCCCAGCGGTTAATTGATATGGTGGAAAAGCTGCTGCAGCTATCGAGGTTGGAGGCGCTGAATGAAGAATGGCCTGTCTCTCTGGTTGATCTTAGAAGCATGGCGGAGGATGCTGTTCATCTATTGATGCCGGTGGCTGCTGAACGTTCTATCTCGCTTCGAGTGGAGGGAGAGGGCCTGCATGTGGCCGTTCCAGCCGAGCAATTGTTCCGTATGATATTGAATTTGTTGCAAAATGCAGTTCGGCACACCTCTACGGAGGTTGTCATTCATTTGGAGACAGGGACAACACCGGAGGTTGTATGGGTTATGCATGTGGATGATGATGGGGAAGGGCTGACCGAACAAGAGGCAGCCGAGGTATTTGGAAGATTCTATGCGGGCTCGAATGGTGCCACAGGTCTTGGATTGGCTATTTGTCGTCAAATTGCTACCCGATTGAACGGAGAACTACTCTGCACACGTTCGCCATGGGGTGGAGCACGCTTCAGCTATATCCAGCGCATGTTATAAATGAGTACAGAAATGGTTAAAAATGATCGTTTTTTCGGACAAACATTCCATTTATATAACATGGTGTGAAAGGTTTTTGATGATATTTTAGATATTGCTTGACTGGTAGGTACTAAACTGAGTAAAATTAATCGTATATACCTTGACTCATGGACGTCGTTTTTTTAGATAGTGGTCAATAATAGTGATGAATAATAAATGAAAGAGTGATGAGATGAACCGCCTTTTGGAAGTGAAGGACTTAACGATATCTTTCAAGACCCGTCAGGGACTAGTGCAGGCCATTCGTGGCGTAAACTTTCATGTCAATAAAGGAGAGACGCTGGCGATTGTGGGCGAATCCGGCTCAGGCAAAAGCGTAACCTCACAAGCTGTTATGAAGTTGATTCCGACCCCTCCGGGCATTTATCAAAAGGGTCAAATTATGTTTGACGGACAAGAGCTGATTAATAAAACAGAGAAGCAGATGCAAAAAATTCGTGGTAAGGAAATTGGCCTGATTTCTCAGGACCCAATGACTTCGCTTAACCCGACGATGAAAGTGGGCAAGCAGATCACGGAAGTGCTTTTCAAGCATGAAAAAATATCCAAGGATGCTGCTCGCAAGCGGGGTATTGAGTTGCTGAATCTGGTAGGTATTCCACATCCTGAACAGCGTTTTAACCAATATCCGCATGAATTTAGTGGCGGTATGCGTCAACGTGTCGTCATTGCGATGGCATTGGCTGCTAATCCGAAACTTCTGATTGCCGATGAGCCGACGACTGCGTTGGACGTAACGATTCAAGCTCAAATTTTGGAGCTAATGAAGGATCTTCAGAAAAAGATCGATACTTCCATCATCTTTATTACTCATGACCTCGGTGTTGTGGCGAAGATGGCTGATCGCGTTGCCGTTATGTACGCAGGACAAATCGTGGAAACAGGTACGGTTAATGAAATTTTCTATAACCCGAAACATCCATATACATGGGGCCTTCTCGCTTCTATGCCAAGTTTGGACAGCCATGGTCAGAAGCTGGCAGCTATTCCGGGAACACCTCCGGATCTGCTTCACCCACCTGTAGGGGATGCTTTTGCAGCCCGCAGTTCTTATGCTATGAAAATTGACTTTGAGAAAGAGCCTCCACTCTTTCAATTATCCGATACGCACTTTGTGAAATCATGGTTACTGCATCCAGATGCGCCTGCGGTTGAGCCACCAGAAGCGGTAAAGGCTAAACTTCGCAAGCTGGATAACGCATTTGAAAAGCCGGTTTTGGTAGAACAATACGGCAGTTAAGGCGTTTTATAATTGTAATTAAACAAATGAAAAATAAAAAAAGGGCTGTTCTCTCCGTGTGGAATCATTCTACGGAGGAAACAGCCTTTTTGGTGTAAAATCGCAGGTTGTAGGCGCCTGTGGTTATTTGTGTTAGCGGGCAGTGCTTACAGCTTACCGGAACCGGCTTGGGAAGTGACTTCTGCCTTCACACTGGCGGATGGGGAGATTTTATCGTTCAGCGATGGTTTCCAGCCTACAGAGGAGCTAAGACCCGCGCTGGAGCCTGCGTTAACAGCTTGTCCATTCAGGATTGTGCCCGTATCTGACAGGGCAGTTCCTCCAAAGACAGTCACGATTTTAGCTGCAGTTAAACCGGCAACGTCAATGACATTGTTTTCGGCGAAGATTTTGGAGGATTTACCTGCGCCCCATATATACAGTGAAGGATATTCGGAGCGTTTTACATCACCAGTATAGTAATTGTTGTACAGATGGACTTGTCCATACCGCACGCGTGGTGTGCGTTGTACCGTGTTTTCATAATAGTTGTGATGCAGAGTTACACGTAAAGCCCCTTCATCTGCTGTTTTACTGTCGCTGTTGCCAATAATCGATGATTTATCATGATCGTAAAAATGATTGTAAGAAACAGTAACCAGATCGCCTTGGTTAATCACATCGAGAAGTCCATCATGATGCTGGTATTCTTGGCCGTAAAAGGTGCCATTTTGGCTATCGGGGTGAGACCCATCATTGAAGGTATTGTGGTCTACCCATACATGTGTGGCGCCGTTAACTGTAATGCTGTCATATTCCGAATTCCAATTGCCTGTACTGCCGTCCGTTGGGTCCCATTGAGGAAAATAATCGTAGGCATCCTGGAATTCGATATTACGGATAATAACGTTGTCTGTCCCTTTTTTTAGTTGGAAGTTTGCGCCATTAATGACCGCATCGCTTCCCAGACCGACAATCGTAGTATTGGACGGAATTTCAATGACGACACGACTGGCCTGATTTTTTTGTGAAGCCTCACGTGCCTTTTCCAATGTGCCAGACGGGGCCTTTTTACCCCATGTGGACGGGTCATACGCTTTGAGGTAGGCGTCAAACTCATATTTAGAGTCCTTGTAGTCGTTCAATCCTAACGGTTTATTATTGTCATCGACGTTGGCGTTGATCGTGCCTTTGACATAAATGATTTTAGGCGTACTATTGCTGTTTTTGCCCAAAGCATCGACAAGTTGCTTGCGATTCGTTACGGTGAAAATATTGGAGGTAGTCGCCGTAGCTCCACCTGTTGTGCCTGTAGAAAAGGATGCCCATCCGTTTTTGCTGCCGAGCGTCTCCTTGCCAATATCGCTGGCTGCATGAGCAGGTGCACCTATAGGAGCCAGAGTAGTGAACAGTAGAGCCGCTGCGATTCCGAGTGAAAATCTCTTTTTCATAAAATACCTCCGTATATTGGATTAATGGAGTAGATGAACGAAGGGAGTCCCGGGTGCTCCTGTGGTTTCTACATTTTCTATCATACTTTCTGTTCCAGTATTTGTTAATATAATAAAAGTTACATACTAAAATTTTTGTCGAATTTTTTATATAATTCAATAGACCCCTTCTTTTTCCAATCAAGACGTATATGCAATAATGAAAACGTTAACAATCACACGGAATAGGAAATGTATATATGAATATATGGAATTGTTTTTGTATTTTTCTCAGAATGTTAACGATTTCAATTCTTGATCGTATCTTGATGGCACGACCAGCTTCTGTATAATAACTGGGAGATCAAACACTGCGTGATGTGTTTGAACAGGTGATTATTTCGGAAGAAGTAGGTTACCAAAAGCCACAAGCTGCTATTTTTGATTATGTATTTACAAAGCGGGTCATTTCGGATAAAAGGAAGGCTCTCATGATCGGTGATTCACTGACTTAGGATATTCAGAGAGGGAACAATAACGGAATTGATAGCTGTTGGTTCAACCCTACCGGGAAAATAAACACATCTGCAATTCAACCAACCTTTGAAATAAAAACCCTGATGGAGCTAGCGAATATTGTACTTTCAGAAAGTATGTGTTGAATCTTACAACGCCCGAAGCGGAATGTTAAAAACATTGGATAACACATAACCGTACAATCGTACACTGAAAAAGTTAGAAGCAGGATTTTTTTCATAATATTCACAGATGAAGGCAAATGCAATGATAAATTTGCCCATTTTGACAATACTAGTATTGTTGGACACTGGCATAAATGATAAGCCTGGATTAACTGAAAATTGCAAAATAATAGCCTACAGTGAAGCTTGTCCGAGGCAGATTATAGAGAATACGGGAAGCTTGTCTACGGTTTTCAATGCCATATGGAGTTTAAACATGAATTGGTAGAGCTTCTAATCGAGAATTCGGAAGCCGGACTATCTGAACGTAGTAGCCACAGATTCATTCAGCAGCCAGAACTACTGAGAAATAGTGACTACAAAGTGATGAATGAAAATCTGTTTTTATTTTTAGACAAATTCGTAATCGAGTATTTAAAAAACAGCAATTACACTCCAAGCAGGTTTTAGTCATATAGGAAGTCGCCATATTGGCGGCTTTTTTTTAAAACGTATCAGTTTCTCAAAAAAAGATTTGACCTGTAATGCGTTACACTAATTACGGTGTAAATGTAGTACATAACAACAATCATGTCATTTGTGTTTATCGACATTGACGGTACACTTGTCGGTGATGATAGCATGGTGCCAAAATTTAAGACCTCATCTGGAGAGACGGATCTATGGAGATGTTGAGAACGACCCTGTGGCCAGAGAAAAAATGGAGTGTTCCCCTCACCCATTTATCGCGGGGTTTGCCATATGGAGAGGCTGATTTGTTCGTGAGAAACTAGATATAGCCTTGCATAAAAGATTCATCTTAAAGAGATACTAATCAGCACATTAAAAATAGTTTAAATAAAGGATAGCTAAGAGGTGGGAACGGTGATGATATCGAAATGCTTGGCCGAAAATTTAAAACAAATTCAGGACAGCTTTTCCGATTGTACCGATCTTGTTCTCATACCTTGGAGTTATGGTTCGAGTTTTGAACATAATGCTCTTTCTGTTTACTTTGAGACAATGATTCAAAATGAACATTTAAAATACATGAAATCTGCTATGGAGGATCTAATCACTTATGAAGCTGGCTCGGCGGAGGCGGTCACTCCCAAAGCTGTGATGCGTTTCTTCAAAAAACATGGAATAACTGGCCATTCTCCCAAGCTGTTGAAAGACATTGATCAAGTTAATGAACAGATATTAAGTGGAGCCATAGTTATATTCTTTGATCATTGGGAGGAAGCAATTAGCTATGCTGCTAGTGGGCTTCCCTTTAGACAAGTTAGTGAGCCGATCACAGAACCGGTCGTTCAAGGGCCTCATATAAGTACAATTGAAGAACTGAATGTGAATATAGGCATCATTCGTGGCTTGCTCAAATCAGCCAAACTTAAATTTGAGTATTTCACGGTAGGAGAAATAAGTCAGAGAAAAATTGCTTACGGATATTTGGATGGGGCCGTCAATCCTGAATCGCTATTAGAGTTTAAACAAAAAATTGCAGACATCGACACGGAAGAGATTCTTGAAACATCTTATTTGGAAGAATGGATCAGCGACTCTGTCTATTCTCCTTTTCCTCAGGTGCGCTACACGGAACGGCCAGATACCGTTGTGTCTGCCCTGTTGGATGGAAAGATTATCGTAATGGTGAATGGAACTCCAACAATATTGATATGTCCGGGAATTTTTTTTGAGTTCCTCGCCTCCAGTGAGGATTACTATCAGCAAACCATCTTCGCTTCGCTGATACGTATACTAAGATTTGGTGCATTCGTGATGGCACTCCTGCTTCCAAGCATATATATTGCCTTATCAACCTTCCATTCTGAGATGATTCCGACCGTTCTGCTTCTAGCCATTCTGGATACGAGAGAAGGGATTCCGTTTCCCGCTTTCGTGGAAGCACTGATTATGGAGGTTTTTTTCGAGCTTCTTAGGGAAGCTGGAATCAGGTTGCCCCGTCCGATAGGCTCTGCTGTAAGCATTGTCGGAGCGCTTGTCATCGGTCAAGCTGCGATTCAAGCCAAGATTGCTTCGCCGGTAATGGTCATAGTCGTCGCTCTGACCGGTATCGCATCGTTTACACTGCCTCAATACAGTATGGCCATATCGATCCGCATGCTGCGATTCCCTTTAATGATCCTTGCTAGCACTTTGGGAGGACTTGGAATTATGTTCGGACTTCTCCTCATATTTTTGCATTTAGTTTGCTTGCGCTCTTTGGGTCAACCCTATTTTGCACCACTGGGGCCGCTTAGAATCAATCAATTGCGCGATGTATTCATTGTTGCCCCGCGAAAAATACTGCTTCACCAACCGCGAAACCGCCATTTGCATAAAAGAAAAGGGGGGAAAACATGAGAACGCGAATATCCATTGGTTTCTGTATATTGGCTGTCATCCTGCTCGCGGGCTGCTGGGACAAGGCGGAGCTGGTGGAATTCGGGTATGCACAAGCGATAGCGGTTGACCTGGACCAAAGTGAAGAAATATATCTCACTACCCATTTTTACAATCCCTCGGGTTCGCAGGAGATGGGAGGAGCCCCCAAGCAGTCCTCAAAAGCATTTAATATCCTAACAAAAGGAGATAACATGGATGAAGCGATAAAAGACATTCCCATCCACCTTGGTAGAAGGGCAAAATTGGATCACATGCGCATTCTTATCATCGGGGAAGAAATGTCCCGACAACGAGGTTTAGAAGACGTTCTTGATTTTTTCATGAGAGATCCTGAAACTAGAAAAACCATACTTGTCCTGATTGCTCGGGGGAAAGCAAGCGACTATTTAGAAACCAAGCCGTATATTGAGAACACCATAGGTCAGCAATTACGGAAAATTGAAGAAACGACAGCACGGTTTTCTGCCAAAACTTCCAGAGTTCCGTTACTTGATCTGGCGATTCAACTAAAAAACGAAACCGGAGTCACAACGCTTCCTAATGTGTTCAAAGACAAGCCCCTCGATGAGATTTCCATTGCCGGAGTTGCGCTGCTTAAAGAAGGAAAGCTGGTAAAAAGTGTTATCAGCCCGACAAATACCCAACCATTATTGATGCTGCTTGGAAAATTCAAAAGCGGAGTTATCGATATTGCGGATAAGGATGCAGAGTCTGAAAAAAAGAAAACCAAAGAAAGCCTCCAGGTTATCTCCTTAAAAACGAAGATAGTACCTTTTATCGAAGGAGAGGATGTCGTTGCTCGTGTACATATCAAAATCATAGGGGCAATCGGCGAGCTGCATAGCTCTTCCGTGATGACCAGAGAGGAGCAAAATAAATTTAAAGGCAGACTCGAAGCCGAGATTAAGGAGAAATTGAGGGAAACGATTTCCCTTCTTCAGAAGGAACGATTAGATGCAATAGGAATCGGCAATCAGATTTTTCAAAAAAATTCGGCATTATGGAAACGCTGGAAGCCAACCTGGAACGAACGGTTTGCCAAGGCTGAGTTTAATGTAGCCGTTGAAGTTAATATTGTGAGTACGGGAATGGGGATAGGAGTACCATTTTAGAAAAGGAGATAGCCATGTTTGCTAAATTTTTGTTTTTTATGATTTGTAATGCTGCAATGCTGATCACTGATATTCCAAAGTGGAAACGGACAAATCGCAGAGCACGTATCCTGTATCTATCGCTTATGCTGCCTATAGCCTATCTTGGCTTACTCTATATTACGAATCTCCCGTGGCCAAATCTTGACGAGCTTATTGATTTCTTTCTTCTCGCTCCGGCCAAACGCATCGTCGCATGGTTCAGGCTCCCGACCTGAACTCACTTCATATCAGCGGAGGAATCTCATGAAAAATCAAGAGAGTATCAGTGCGCTCCAGACAGCGGTGTTGTTTCTTGCCGGAATGACGGGATCGGCCATCGTTCTGATCCCTGCTTCAGTAATCGGCGCTGCTAAAAACGGAGCATGGATTTCCTTATTAATAGCTTGGGTAATGGGGATGTGTCTATTGGCCTGCGTCCTTTATTTGCACAGCCAATATCCCGGATTGCTCTTCGTCGAATACAGCCGTAAAGCGCTGGGAAAATGGTTGACCCTCTTAATGATCATTCCTTTTACTTGTGCCCTGTTCTGGCAGAACGCCGCCATAATTATTGAAGTTGGCGGTTTTTTCAATAGTACTATAATGACAAAAACGCCTGTAACTGTTGTCCATACCTTGTTTTTTGTGACGGCTGCACTGACAGCCCGGGCTGGAATTGAAGTTATGGCCCGAATGTTTTTCATTTTATTGATTATGATGTATGGGTTTATTTTATTGGTTTTGGTCTTGGCTTCTGCCAACTACCATCCAGAATTTTTACTGCCGATCATGCCGGACGGAATGAAACCGATTCTTCATGGAGCCTATATCACCTATGGGTTTCCATTCGCAGAAGTCGTATTGTACTCTTCACTTCTTCCGTTTGCACGTAAAGGCGAAGAGCGAATGCTCGGAAAATATATGTACTTTGCTATTATAATGAACGGAGTCACATTAATTGCATCTATTATTTGCACCATTCTGGCTCTAGGACCTTTAGCAGGCGAGATGAATTATTCCATGTATCAGCTGGCCAGATTAATCTATATACAGGAGATTATCGAAAGAATTGAGCCTGTAATCGGATTTTCATTAATTGCCGGTTCGTACATGAAAACCTCGATCATGGTATTTATATTGACGAATTTATTTTCGCGATTTTTTAGAGTAAAAAATTACCGTATTTTAACGTTTCCGATAGCATATATCTGCTTGCTTCTTTCAGTTACCATGTACCATGATCAGGCGTCCTTCAACGAGGACGGATACATGGCTTGGACCTTATTCGATAATCTGGCATATGTTCTTCCCTTACTCTTGATCGTAGTCGTTACACGAATGAGAAACCGAAGCAAAAGAGCTTGATTTAAGTAGAGGTTCCCCTTTTGGGATAGTTTCAAATTAATGAACGGTAAAGGTGCAGACAGCCCGCAAAAAGCACAGGAGTTGAATAAAATAGCACATTGAAAATTAACAGTATTTGTTCGTTTTTGCGAAAATATACGTGCTAGGAATGGAAAGTATGAGGCTGTCAGTATTAGAGAGAGGTACAATTTTGTTGATGCTCAGATCGGCACGAGAGGACGTTTCCAGTATAAACTGGAAACGTTTTTTTTTTTGCTGTTGTACAAGATAGAGCTGATCAGCATTTGAATAGACGGGAAGCTGGCTCGCGCTTAACCGATCTCTAGGGAGGCTTAAAAAGTCGCTGGAGGAGTTCTTGCCTGATACAGGCCATTCATGAATATCAAATGTTAATAAATTGCTCATTTCATCGTAGACTGGGATGGCACTTCTTCGTCCATACCGTCGCACAAAATAGATTTCTGTTTATATATTAGAAGAGCAGATCGATTTATAGATTTTTGCAGAATCCTCAGGTAAAATGGCTTGTAATAAAGCTGAGGAGGAATGGGCATCATGGCAGAGCATTTAGCAGATATCTTGAAGTTGTTGAAGCAAAAAGAGTGGGTGGATTTGTCCCACGCTTTTTATCCTGAAATCCCTCATTTTCCAGTATTCGATAATGTTCAGGTGGATACCCTGTTTACCCACAATGATGGCTTTTTTGTAAAACAATACTGCTTTCCCGGTCAGTATGGGACTCATATTGATGCACCCGTTCATTTTGTGAAGGGCAAACGTTACTTGCATGAGCTTTCGTTGAAGGAGCTGGTTTTGCCGCTAGTTGTCATTGACCGTTCAGCAGCCGTTGCAGCCAATTCTGACTATGAACTTACGGTTGCGGATATTTTGGACTTTGAGAAAGAGCATGGACGCATTGCTGATCAGTCCTTTGTCGCTTTTCGCAGTGATTGGAGCAAACGTTGGCCTGATTCAGATGCCTTCTCGAACAAGGACGACGCCGGAGATGCACACTGCCCGGGCTGGTCGCTGGAGGCGCTGCGCTTTTTGGTAGAAGAACGGAATGTGGCTGCCATTGGGCATGAAACGCTAGATACCGATTCCTCTGTAGCTTATCGCAAAGCTGGCAAGCTGGTAGGGGAATATTACATATTGGAGCAGGATCGGTATCAAGTTGAAGTGCTGACGAATTTGGATAAGCTGCCCCCGGCGGGTGCGGTCATATATAATATCGTTCCGAGCATTCAAGATTCCCCCGGATTTCCGGTGCGCTCCTTTGCTATTTTGCCTTAATCATACAGTATCCAGTCATTTGAAAACGATTATATAATCTAAAAGACCGATTCAGATATCGACATCTGAATCGGTCTTTTCTAGCTTATACGGGGTAATGTACAGCGTGAATGACCGTTCAGTCCAACTTGAATCAAAAATATGAAAAGTGTTAAGTGATAATAGTGACGGTAGGCGCAGAGATGGTAGGCTGAGTCGCGATAATGGAAGTTGTGCCGCTAAAATCTGTTATTTCTATAACAACTGGGACACCTGGTGTAATATCTATGGAGGCAATGACCAGACTTGCTGTGGTGAGGGTGAATAAGGAGCTCTGCTGAATAACTCCGTTAATATAAAAATTAGAAGAATCAGTAGCCGTTAATGTCGGTAAAGCAACAACTGGAGCATCGGCGTCATCTACAAAGCTTGCAGCAGGAACGGTTGTTTCTGTTGCTCCGATCATTCCAGCTGTAATCGTTGCAAAAAAGCGAGTCGTGGCTGGGGCTACGGTCGTGGCTATGGCGCCACCCGTTGATACGGGAGCAGTAGCTACTGCTGTAAACACAGGTTTTATGATTGGCATAGTTCTCATCTCCTTTCTTTACTGGTAATGAGCCATTTGCATTCGCTGGCTCTTAATCAATAAATGATTGTTCAACCTATTCGGAAACGGCATATTAACCTTTCTATTAATAATAGGGTAAATGGAGAAGGCCCTATTTTGCTACAAATATAGATGGAAGCGAATACTTGGAATCTGAAGGTTACAAATGCCTAAAACCCTAAAGGGGGATGTGCATACACTACATAAATAAGCATGTGAGAAGGAGGTGTATACGGCTGGTATGAGGAGACGCGATTCATCACTAAGGAGGCTAGGAAAGAGGACCGTACATTACAAGATCAACAAACGTAAAAAGTGTAAAACAAGTTATTCATTCAAAGGTAGAACAAAAACGGGGTTCCATGCCAAAAAGCATCCAAAGCTAATCATGCAACGGAGGTGCAGAAATACTCCTAGCAAGCGGAGGAGGAGCATGAGCCAGACGGGAAAGCGAGCTGCACCGGGTTCGGCAGGAGCACAAGGCATTCCCGGTTTGACAGGGGTACAAGGTATTCCAGGTTTAGCAGGAGCCCAAGGTATATCGGGAACTGCGGGAACACCGGGAGTCCAAGGAATACCAGGAATACAGGGTCCAGCAGGAACGCGGGGAGCGCCAGGTCCGGCTGGAGTCCAAGGAAGTCCAGGTGCAACAGGAGTACCCGGCCCTACTGGAGCGCAGGGCATAGCTGGTCCTACTGGAGCCCGAGGTATAACAGGGCCAACCGGCCCGGCAGCTGACATTTCAAATATTGAAATTGTTCCTACGGCTGAGCGGTATTTTTATCTTGCACCTGCTACAATTGAATCTTCAATCACGATTATGGCGGATCAATTTTCTGTAGATGGTGTGCAGGAGGCCTTTAAGCGTTTTAATGTCGGAAGCAACAGCTATGCCAATCTATACATTAATGGAATGATACAAGAAAGCACATTGTACAGCCTGACACCTTTATCGCTGACGATTCGCCTTAACGAAGGAGAGGCAATTCTCTCCGGCACACCTATTATTGTGGAAATTGTCCAATTTAGTGTGCGATCCAGTGGATGATACTGTTTGCGGTGAGGCAACCCAGAGGCAGATACAGCTGTTTCTTGGGGCAACGAGCCTTTGCGCCCGACACGCCAAAGCTGAAGATCGGCTTTGGGGCCTTGGTCATGGATGGCTTGTACGACTTTTTGCAGCGGGGAAATGTACTCGTCGCTCCATATCCAAGACTGCCTGAGTCTTTTCCCTGCTGGGTGACTGCATGCACCTCAAGCATAATTAGTCCCACCTATCCTAGCGCCCGTTTTATTCGGTTACATATCTTTTTTATATGAATAAAATGGGATGATGCACGTATTATTTAGGGTATTTATGATTAATCGCTTATAAAACATGGTTTTTAGGTTTAATTCAATATATTTCAAATGAAAGTATGAAGACAGAATGAGCCTGCATAAATATAATTTGCATTTTAGTTAGTTATCACTTACTATAAGCTTATGAATAAGAAAACACATGTAGACAGCAAAAAGAAAGATATTCTGCAGGCAGCAATGTGCTTATTTGCAACCAAAGGAATTGACGGCATTTCAGTCAAAGAAATTGGAGAGGCTGCCGGTGTGACGGATGCCGCGATTTATAAGCATTTTAAGAGTAAAGATGCGATGGCCTTGGAAGTATTCGGGCAGTATTGTAATAGCTACACCACATTAATTGACTTCTATCGCAAGCAGAGTGGGAACTTCGTTAGTCGTTTCCATCAACTGGTGGATGAAGTGCTGAATATGCATGATGAGGACCAGTATGGTTTGCTTCTACTATCACAGCATCATGAGCTGTATGTTGAAGCAAGCCAGAGCCAGAATGTGCGTCAGCCGCTGGAGGCGTTGACTGAATTCATCGAACAGGGGATTCAACAAGGTGAACTGCCGAAGCAGGATGCTCTGCTATCCGGTGTGCTCATCATTGGAGCCATTACACGCTTGTCCGTCTCCAGCCTGGAAGGTGAACTTCCACAGCAGTTGGTTCCATTTGCAGCAGAGGTCAAACAACGTTTAACTGCTTTATTAAGTAAAGGTCAGTAGTGACCTTTTCTTTTTAAATATAAAGTTAGTGTCTTCTAACTAAAATCATAATATGAAGGTAGGAAGTGGTTTATATGTCTAAAAAAATATTGGTGATTCAAGGGAATCCGGTCGCTGGCAGTTATGGGGAAGCGCTGGCTCAATCCTATGTAAAAGGAGCGAAGGCTGCAGGGGCGGAGGTTCGTTTGTTGCAGCTGTCCGCGTTGGATTTTAATCCAAATCTATTAGGTGGATATCGTAATAAATTACCGCTGGAACCTGATTTGATCCAAGCACAGGAGTCGATTAAATGGGCAGAACACCTCGTTTTTGTCTTTCCGATCTGGTGGGGCAGCTTGCCTGCATTAATGAAAGGATTCATTGACCGTATCTTTATGCCGGGATTTGCGTTTAAGTATCAAAAAGGAAAACCCCTGCCTGACAAGCTTCTAAAAGGAAGAACGGCCCGCCTCATTACAACGATGGACGGTCCGCATTGGTACTACCGATTTTTCCAGGGACAGCCTGGACATCGGATGATGAAGGATTCCACGCTGCATCTATGCGGTGTCAAACCGGTGCATTCTACTGTGATTGATCTCATGAATAAATTATCGGATCAGCAGCGCAACGATTGGCTGAGCAAGGTGGAGCAGCTGGGGCGAAATATGAGCTAGGTTTTCACCTGCCTGCCCCAAATTCATTGGCCTACAGGTAAATCATGGTGGTATCTGATCATAATTGACCTGCGAAAAGGAAAAAGACCACAATGGGAGCAACTGACTCGCATTGTGGTGTTCGGGATAGCTCATGTTTTGAAATCAACGTTATATAAATATCGATGCAACGATTAAAATAAATCCGATCGCTAGACCGGCAGGGCCCCAATAATGCATAGGGATAAAAAACAGACTGTGCTGGGTTCCCATTCGATAGCGTTGCCCCGTTTCCATATCAACTAGCACTTTGTCCGAGTCGGCGTTAAGCGCTTTTCCCAAGTACCAGATAATAACCCCCGACACAATGAACACAAAAGCCATCGGTAGCCGGGAATCTATGGAGTCAAGCCCTAGAGCGGATACTAAACTCCCGACTATAACAAATAAAATCCCTGGAACAACGATGTTTAAAATACCAAAACCCTTCCAAACAATCACATGAAATCTTCCTTCCTGAGTTCAAATCCAACATATGTATTTATCGGTTAAAAGAGAGATTTAGTTTACAAAATGCCCCATTCGATGGGGAATTTACAATGTATAAAACTGGATAGAAGGCGTCAAGAAGGGGAGGAAAACATGTACACACGTGGAGTGTAATCCTGGAGGTTTGCAGGTATCACAAAAAAAAGCCGTTTCTCCACATCTTCATAGCCCAGCATAATCTGGCCTGAAGGAGGAAAATCGGCTTTTTCAATAAGTGAAGTGAAGCCCTGTGCCTATTCGGCGGTTGCTTTCGCTTGTTCCGCTACAAAAATAACAGGTTTCATAATCCGGCTCAGCATATCCTGCTTCGGACGATTCCAGGTAACCCAGTCGTCCAGCAGCAGACCGCCTGTGTCGCCGCTATTCGGATTCAGGGACCAGTACGTAAAGTACAGGTTGTTGGCACCAATATAGTCTACGAGTGCATTTTGCCATTTCCCCTCAGTAGTAGACAAATCAACATTACGACCGCCGAATTCACCGACCAGCACCGGAGCTATGTTTTGCTTGCTGATGTAGCCCCAGGTTTGATCCCAGATCGCTGGCAGGTTGGACGGGAAGGCCGGGTCGTTGAACCATGGCTGCGAAGACACACCAGGGCCGTAATCATGAGGAGAATATACGACACGATTCGGTACGTCCAGAACGACAGGATAGTTGGCTACACCTGTCAGGTTGCCACCCCACCAGTATTGGCTATTGTTGCCTTGTACATTGTGGTCTACACCTTCTACGAGAATCAGCCAATTCGGATTCACGGACAGAATCGCATTCCCTGCACGTTGTGCCGCCAGACGCCAGTCTGTGGAGGCATTGCCTGTGCCCCAGCTTGCTTGACCGTGTGGCTCATTGTGTAAATCCGCACCAATGACGGTAGGGTTGTTTTTATAACGATCAGCCAACATTTTCCAGTCGCTAATCCAGCGAGACTCAGGGTACTGGGATGTGTACCACAGCTCGGATTGCCCACCTGAGCTTGGACGGTGACGGTCAAGGATAATCTGAATACCGCGTTGTCCAGCTTTTTCGATCAGCTTGTCCATAATTTGAATCGGAGTTAATCCGACCAGGTCAGGGTTTTTGTGATAATCAATACTGTCTGGACGGGAACTGGAATCGAATAACTGATTGCTGTAAGGCAGACGAATCAGATTGTAGCCTTCTTTCTTCACCTGATCCAGCATGTCGTCCATTGAGCGGCTCCACAGTCCATGCAAGGTGTAATTAGGGGTTTCCAGACCGAACCAGTTCAGGCCGTTAAATGCCGCTTCTTTCCCGGATTCGTCTACAATCTTGTTTCCTTGGGTGTGATAATATCCTTTCACACTGGCTGCATCTACTGAAGCGGGAGTATAGCCATACAGTGTGAAGCCCATTACGAGGGAGGTAATGATGAAAAATGTTTTTTTCAGTCCTTTTTTCTTCATAATTCTGCTTCCTCCTTTATTTAAAAGAAATTGTAACCGATTACATTCTCATTTTATGTTCAAATCTTCCATCAAACAAGTTCATAAAATTCGTATATTTCTAAGATTTCGTTCGAATTCAATAGATTCGTAACAACGGATGGTTAAGCTAAGTGTCCAGCATTTGTGGGGGCGGTTGTATATGAGGTGGAGGGCACGCTCTAACTCCTCATTTATTATATTTTCCTGCTGTAAAAGAAGGTATATAATAAAGTGAAATTCACTTTACATACAGGTTGCAGAATTATATTTGAAAATTAATACGCCTGACATGCAGAAAAAGAAAGGAGGGTAATTATGGTAACAACGATGAAGGAAGTTGCAGAACGTGCCGGAGTGTCGAAGAGTACAGTTTCGCAGTTTCTGCAAAAGAGATACAACTATATGAGTGAAAACACCAAGAAGAAGATCGAGCAAGCGATTGAGGATCTCAGTTATATACCTAATGAGGTGGCACGTAGTCTCAAGCAGAAGAAGACCTTCATTGTGGGGGTTATTTCTTCAACCATTTTATCGAGATTTACAACAGAAGTCGTGCGTGCAATTGAAGATGAATGCCAACTGGAAAATGTCCAGGTCATTGTCTGCAATACCGATGATGATTCGCTCAAAGAGAAAAAGTATGTCCAGTCGATGATTGCTCGGCAAGTGGATGGACTTATCATTTTCCCGACGGAAGAGAACAAGAAATTATATGTTTCCCTTGTCAAAAATGGCTATCCTTTCGTGTTTGTGGACCGAAAAATCGATGAAATCAGCGTAGACACAGTGCTGTTGAATAATGAAAAGGCCAGCGAGCTTGCGGTTGAAGCACTCATTGAGCATGGTCATAACAACATTGGAATTATCACGTTCCCCTTAGGCAAAAAAGCGATCACCACACGAAGTGAGCGGCTGTCAGGTTATCGAAATACGTTGGGCAAACATGACATACCAGTGAATGAAAACTATATCAAAAGCGGCAGGTTGGATGAAATGCCTAATCTGATTGGACAACTATTCCATATGGAGCATCCGCCCACCGCAATCATTGCTACGAATGACATGATTTTGGAGCAGGTGCTGATTTATGCAAAAAATAATCATCTGACCATACCTAATGATTTTTCCTTGATTGGCATAGATGATGTATCCTTTGCATCTTTTTATAATCCGCCGATCACAACCGTTTCCCAGCCGAGTTTTGAAATGGGGAAAAGAAGTGCCAGGCTACTGCTGGAGAAAATTGATCAAAAAAAACAGGATCATGAGGAGCTGTCAGAAATCATCCGAATGAATCCGGTCATTAACCACAGAGAATCTGTCCAAAAACTGAACTGAATGATTGAATATGTCCTTTTCATCTTTTTGAAAACGTTTTTATAAATTCTATTGTAAAAAGAAAATAAAGAGCTATAATGATCTTATGATTCGAGTCATGAATACCCTTTCATTTATGTATGTCCTGATTTTAGTAATGATTGCGATTGAAGAGAGGGGAGGAATGAAGCTTAACGAATAATGTATGGAGTGAGTTGTGAATTAATTCACAAAAAATGATTCTGCTTCTTTTTACATTCCCGAGAGGGAAATTTTTTTCGAGTATTACTAAATCGATTTAGTAAGAATGGAAAATAAATAAAAGAAAGTCGGAGATCACTATGGAAATGTTTATGAGCATTATCAGGGAGCCATCCATCATTATCGCGATTGTGACATTACTCGGCCTTATATTCCAGAGGAAGAAAGTATCAGAGATCATTACGGGAACTACCCTTTCTTTTATGGGTTTCACCATGATCAAGGTCGGCGGCGGAATTTTAGGTGGCGTTCTCACTAACTTCAGCCAAATTTTTTCTTATGCCTTCAACCTTAAAGGTGTCGTACCAAGCAATGAAGCCATTATGGCACTGACCATTGATCAGATCGGGGCGGATGCTGCACTCATTCTGCTCTTTTCCATGATCCTTAACATCGTGCTTGCACGCCTGACCAAGTTCAAGTACATTTATTTGTCTCTTCACTTGATTTTGTTCATGAGCTTTGCCGCTACAGCCGTTATGAAAGGTCTGGGTCTCAGTTCGCTAACTACGATTATCGTCGGTTCTTTGGTAATTGGGAGCTATATGGCGGTGTTTCCTTACCTACTCCGGAATGCCAGCAAAAACATTATTAAATCGGATGAATATACGATTGCTCATGCTTCCATGACCTCTTACATTCTAGGTACCTATTTAGGGAAAGTTTTTGGCAACCGTGAAAATGACACCGAAAATGTAAAAATTAATGACCGCATCAGTTTTTTGCGCGACCCCAATGTTGCAACGACCTTGACGATGCTTGTGCTTTTACTGGTATCTGGACTGGTTGCTGGTTCTGATTATGTCAGCAAATTATCTGATGGCAAAGAATATATCGTCTTCATCCTCGAACAGTCAGCTATTTTTGCTGCCGGCTTGTATATCGCAAAAGCAGGTGTTAAGCTGTTCACAACTGAAATTGTACCCGCTTTCAAAGGTTTCTCCCAAGTGTTCGCACCTGGAGCAATCCCTGGTGTGGATGTTCTGGTACTGTTCGACAAATCACCCAATTCCGCGTTGGTAGGCTTCTTGGTCAGCTTCTTCACAGGCGTTGCCTGCGTCTTTCTTTTCCCGTTTATCGGATTGCCTGTCATTGTGCCAGGGATCATGGCCTGCTTCCTCGCTGGTGGTGCAGCCGCGATATTCGGCAATTCCAGCGGTGGTTTCAGAGGAGCTGTTATTTCCAGTTGTCTTAATGGATTCTTGCTCTGTCTGCTGCCGGCTCTCACCTTGCCGCTCTTTTCTTTTTTGGGTGCCGAAGGGGTAACGTTCGCCGATCCCGACTTTACTACTCTTTCTGGAGTACTTTGGCTTATTTTTCGCTGGTTTTAAACTAAATCGATTTATGAGTTTTTCCAAAATAACTTATCTAAATCATTTGTGCCTTAAAAAGAGGAGGAATTATCCATGTTTTTTAACGATCAAGATATTCAAATTGATATCGTTGACAGTAATACCACCCGGAAAGTGCTGGCCCACAGTGACCAGCTTATGTATGTCAAAGTGATGTTTGCTAAAGCCCAAACAGGGGAGATCCTGTTGCATAAGCATGTCCATGAACAAGTCACTTATGTAATAAAGGGAAGCTTTAAGTTCATGATCGATAATGGCGAAACAAAGGAAGTGCAGACTGTCAAAGAAGGAGACAGCATCCATTTTCCATCCGATACTCTTCATGGCTGTATCCCACTGGAGGATGGCGGTATTCTGCTAGATGCATTTACACCAGCACGTGCAGATTTTCTGTAAATTCCCCTTTCAAAATACGGTTTATCTACCCCGATATCTGGAGGAATTTACGATGCCTTTCAGCGGCAGACAACAGAGGCGAATGAATGCCTTCTGACCATGTTATGTCCGATACATTTCTTTTTATCTTTTTTTAGAAGAAGACCTGCAAGTATGTTATATTTAACAAACGGCAATCGTGATGAACAGTAATATAGTGATTTTTAGAAAAGGATGAGATGATTTTGGAAAACAACGAAACTCAGCAAGAATTTGCAGATGTATATGAGCAGCTTAAAGTAGCTGCAAACCGAACCTCCGATTGGAAAACACGCCTAGCCGCGGTAAATGATCTGGGTGCATGGAAGAACCAGCAGACGATTGACTTGCTGACACACCGTTTGAATAATGATACGGTATATGCCGTTCAGGAAGCCGCTTACCGCAGACTTCAGGAATGGGGCGAGAATGTACAGCCGCCTGTGCGCAAAGAGGGTGAGCTTGTTAAGGGCCTGACGAAGATTCTGGTGCGGATTAAAAAAAGCTTACCAGCCGACCATACCTATAACGATTTTCGCGAGAAGCTGCACAAGATGAGAGTCGATATTTATGACATCTATGAAGGTGACAAGGGTGCTGAATTTGATCAGTGGCTGGAGCAAAAATGGGCTTCGTTATCCACAAGATAATGTCTGAACCCTGTAATTGAATGTATTTTTAAGGATTGTTGCTGGTGATACAGACAGAGCCTTAACAAGGATAAGGGATTATCTTTGTTAAGGTTTTTTATCTTGTTCTCCTTAAGAATCATGTCCTTTATCTTTATGCCACTGTATATATACTTCGGCAATATGGTACGGGATCGGATTATTTTAGTGTGTACATGGGAGGGACTAACATGAGCAAGGCGAGGCTGTGTTTTATCGGGGCGGGCTTTCACGCTTCAACGAATATATATCCTGCTGTCATTGGGGCAGGTGCTGAAATTCAGGCGATTGCGACTAGAGATCTAAGCAGATCGAAGACAGCACTTCAGCAGTTTGGAAGCAGCGGCACACCTTATGACAATTACAAGGCTATGCTGGAGCAGGAAGACTGTGATGGAGTTGTCGTGATTGCACAAGCGGCAGATCATCCTTCGCTCGTACTGGACTGCATTAAGGCTGGAAAACATGTTTTTGTAGACAAGCCACTGGGCTGGAATGCCGAGGAAGCAGCCCAAATTGCAGATGCGGCAGAAGCAGCGGGTGTCGTACTGATGGTCGGTTTCATGAAGCGCTACGCGCCTGTATACATAAAATTAAAAGAATTGATTGAGGGTGGCTCGCTTGGGACCGCACGCTCATTTCAGGCAAAATTTCTCGTGGACAGTACCCTGTTTTGTAAAACCGGCGAAGATTTCATGAAGCTAGCGGCGGTTCATATGGTCGATCTGGTACGTTATTTGTTCGGAGAAGTGGCGCAGGTTACCGGATTTGCGAACGATAACGGCGAGTGTATTTCCCATACGATTGCCCTGAAATTTGAAAATGGTGTAGTGGGTAGCCTATACTTCGCAGGTATGACAGCATGGACACGCGAGAGTGAAGGGTTTACGGTAACCTTTGATCATGGTTTTGCGAACGCGGATGAGGTGAATACACTGATCATTCACAAGTCGGAGAGTCATACAGAGCTTCCTTGGAAATCCCTTGCGGAAAACGATACGGTTCTGACACCGTCAGCCTCCGCGATGTCGGGCGGATACCGTGATTTGTACTTGCGCGGTTTTGTTGGTGAAATCGCACATTTCATGAACTGCTGCCAAGAAGGACGGACGCCTGGTTCAAGTGGACGGGATAACGTGAAAACGATGGAGCTGTGCGACCGCATTTTGGCTGCGCTCCAATAGGATACCCATTTCATATACAAGTTTCGGAGCCTGGACGGTACCTTAGTTTGGGTGATTTGAAAGAAGCTTCGGTGTAACTGGTCAGTAGATGGCTCCTGCATTTGTCGGGAGTCATTTTTTTCGTTTACCCTACGACCTTTCTATTTCATAGCATTCCTGCCCATTTTGATTAATCTCTGCTGAAAATATGCCAACAAAGACGAACGATGCGATAGAATAGGAAAAGGAAAGCGTTATCATCACCCATTTTTCTGCGATGGTTCAGGGGGAGAAGGCTTATGCGTTCAAGGTCAAGGTTTCAGCCATTAAACACATTACGTAATCAGATTTTTATCGGATTTATACTGGTGATGCTCATTATGATGAGTGTGGCGGGGGCGTTCATTTATCTCAATGTGTCTCACCTGTTAAAAGACAGTGCCGAGCGGCATATTGGTCAGACTGCGGTACAAGCAAGCGGTAGGCTGGATGCATTAATCGGCCAGATGGATAGCTTGACGGAGCAGGTCGCGAATCACCCGTCTGTTCAGCATATTCTGCTGGAGGAGCGCAACGGGGTCAAGGTGAATTTCGGACAGCGTCAATCACTACTGCAAGTGATGCATAGCTATCAGGCATATATGCCGAGTGTCGGCTCACTGGAGCTGTATACCGCCGAAGGAAAGATGTTGTTTCCGATTAGAGAGGGCAGTCTGGAGGAACGTATTGGACAGGCAGACATCCGGGAAGCGAATCAGATGAAAGGAAGACTGGTCTGGATCGGCATTGATCCCGAAGACTCCCGGTCACTGCTGGCAATTCGGCAGGTGAGCCTGGTGGATCGCTGGTTCTCGCGCGGAGGGTACCTGATTACCCGTATGGAGCGAAGCTATTTTGGACTGAATGGTGCGTCAGCGGTCAATGAGGAAGCGGATGAAACTATGCTGCTTGTAGATCGACAAGGCCAGCTGCTGTCGGGTGAACCAATGAACCAGACGGATTTGTCAGGTGTACTGCATAGCAAGACACAGACGGTTCATATTGGGGAGCGGGAATATGTGAAGGCAGTTCAGCAGTCGGAGCGGACGGGCTGGTCGCTGCTGATCCTGATTCCGGTTAGCGTCGTCACAGACGGAATTACGGTTTTACGGACTACACTTATCATTTCCGCGTCTCTTGGTGCCGTGCTATTCCTGTTCATGTCCTTTATGTTGTCTACGTTGATTACAAGACCGATAGGTCACTTGATTCAGGCGATGCGTCGTTCACGGGAAGGGGCATTGGCACTGAATCCAGAACCGGCAGCAGCGGTCGAGCTGCGAGAATTAAATGCAGAGTACAACACAATGATTGTCGATATTAATGAATTGATCCGTGTTATTTGCGAGAAGGAGGTTTTACAAAGCCAAACCGAGCTTAAAGCTCTGCAGGCGCAGATCAATCCGCATTTTCTTTTTAATACGCTGGATGCTTTCAACTGGTCGCTACAGGAGAAGGGAGAGGAGGAGCTTGCCGGGCTGATGGTGTCCATGTCGCGGCTGTTTCGTTATGTTATCGAACCTGCTCACCATGACTCTTGGGTGACACTCGGGGAAGAAATGGCGCAAATCCGTCGTTATCTGGAACTGATGGAGATGCGTCTGGGTGAACGTCTGAGCTGGCAAATTCATATGCCTTCGGAGGCAGCCAGAATTCCGCTTCCTAAACTGCTGATCCAGCCTATTCTAGAGAATGCCATTTTGCATGGTGTCGAAAATCGCATCGGCAACGGCCGTGTTGAAATTAGTGTCACTCCTTCGACCAGATCGGGTTGGACCAAGATCGCGGTCATAGATAACGGACCTGGAATGACACTGGAAGAACTTGCAGCTGTGCGTACAGCGTTGATGGGGGGAGCAGCCTGCCAGAGCAAGGGAACCGGTATGGGACTAGTGAATGTGCAGCGCAGGCTTGCTCTTTATTATGACAGCGCATCTTATTCAACGGATGGTGTGCTGATACATAGTGCTGAGCAGGAAGGAACAGTGGTCGCTTTTGAAATTCCTGATGAATATGGAGGGCGGTAGGAATGAGTGTTTCATCCAAAACCATTGTCATTGTAGACGATGAACAGCGAACACGTCAGGGGATACACCAGACACTGGAGCAATGGGCCGCCGGGAAATACCGGATTGTAACATTCGATAATGGTTTGGAAGCATTAAATATACTGCGAGCGGAGACAGTTCATCTGTTGATTACGGATGTCCGGTTGCCGGAATTCAGTGGGCTGGATTTAATCCGCTCTCTGGAACGGGATTCACGACGACCAACGATCATTGTCATCTCGGGTTATGCGGAGTTTGATTATGTCCAGCAGGCTCTTCGTCTGGGAGCCGTCAATTATTTGCTCAAACCGATTGATAAGCAGGAGCTGCTGAATGCGGTCAATGAAGCGCTTCGGCTGGAAGAGGAGCGGCAGCGGTACGAGAAGCTGGACAAGCTGGCTGACCCTGTTCTGCTAGAGCTTGATCTCCAGGCAACTACTCTTAGTGATCCGGTACGACGTGCCTTCACCTATATGGCGGAGCATCTTCACGAATCCATTACGATGGCGCAGACTGCCGCGCATTCACACCTGAATGCCAGCTATTTTAGTGTTTTATTCAAGGAGCAAAGTGGTTTGTCCTTCAGCGAATATCTGCATCGGCTACGGATCCAACGGGCTAAGGAGTTGCTGCTGCATACTCAGTTAACGATTGCCCAAATCGGCGAGCGATCAGGCTACCGAACAGATAAATATTTTATTAAAGTATTCAAAGCGACCGAGGGGGTAAGTCCCAGCCGCTACAGGCAGCAGATGCGTACAGGGCCGGAGAATATCGACTGACGTATAGGCAGATCAAACCCAATAAAAGTGGAATTATACCCAATGAGCGTACCCTGTTGGAAGCAGGAATGGAGTGCTAAACTTACAAATGATAACGGTTACAAAAAATATAAATACAACAAACGGAGGTCTAACGATGTCCAACAAGTATGGTTTACGTAAGCGCTCACATCAAAAATGGTTTGCTGGGTTGACCCTGCTGCTGTCATTCATGCTGGTGCTATCCGGTTGCGGTGCTGGTAAGGATGGTCAAGGTGGTTCCAGTGGAGAAGGAGGAAAGGTTACACTCAAAATGATGCACCTGTGGCCAGAGGGAAGCTCGGCACAGCAGAGCAAGCTTGTGACTCAGATTATAGATCAATACCAAAAGGATCATCCGAATGTCGTCATTCAGCAGGAAGTGCTGGAAAATGAACAATATAAAAACAAACTCAAAGTGCTGTCAGCTTCCAATGAATTGCCGGATATCGGAATCACCTGGGCAGCGGGCTTTATGGAGCCTTACGTTAAAGGTGGATTATTTACACCGATGGATGACCTGTTGAATGGTTCCAAGCTGAAGGACAAATTTGTACCGGGAACGACCGAAGCTTATGCGCTGAATGGCAAAACGTATGCGCTTCCGATTGAATTGAACATAACACCTATTTATTACAACAAAGCCATATTCCAAAAATACAACTTGAAGGTACCTGTGACATTTGACGAGTTTAAGCAGGTTGTGAAAACACTTACGGATCATGGAGTTGCACCGATTGCATTGGGCAATAAAGACCGCTGGACCGGCTCACTCTGGTACATGTATCTGGCAGAGCGTATAGCGGGTAACGAAACGCTGAAAAAAGCGATTGACGGTTCAGGATCGTTCGATGACCCTGGTTTAATTCAGGCGGCCTCCGAAGTCCAGACGCTTGTGGATATGAATGCCTTTAACAAAGGATTTAACGGCTTGTCCAATGATGAGGGAAAATCCGAGTTTATGAACGACAAGGCAGCTATGTATTTGATGGCTACTTGGGAATTGCCGAATTTTACGACCAATCCCGCAATCCCACAAGCATTTAAAGATCAAATTGGCTTCTTTAAATTTCCGATGGTTGCAGGCGGCAAGGGGAACGAGAACAGTTGGGTAGGAGGTCCGGGAGTAGGCTTGTTCGTTTCGGAAAATTCCAAGGTAAAAGAAGAGGCCAAAGCGTTCGTTGAATACTTCGTAGTCAAATGGGGAGAGCAATCGGTCACACAGGCGGGCGTAATTCCGGCGACGAAAGTGGACACCTCCAAAGAAAAATTGCCCAAGCTGTATGTCGATTTGCTGAACGGACTGAATCAAGCCAGCAGCATTACATTGTTCGCCGATGTACAGATGAAGCCGAATGCAGCACAGGTACATTTGAATATGATTCAGGCGTTGTTTGGTAAAGCGGTGACACCGCAACAATTTGCCGAGCAGCATAAGGCTGCCATCGAGAAAGGAAATTGAAATTGACCACCTAAGGAGGTCCGACCGTGGAAAAGGTCATGTCCAATAAGCTTGTCATTGCTCTATATGTATTGCCTTCTCTGCTGCTGTTATTCGCCGTAATATATGTACCCATCGTACTGACCGGCTATTACGGCCTGAATCAGTGGAATGGAATCGGCTCTATGACTTTTGTGGGACTGGACAATTATCAACATTTGCTCACAGACAGTGCATTCTGGCAAAGTGCCTGGCATTCGCTGCTGTTGGCCTTGTTTTCAGGCATCAGTCTGATCGGTTATCTGGTCATTGCGATGATTTTGTCAGGAAAAATCAAGGGAGCGAATCTGCTGCGGAAAATTTATCTGATTCCCATGCTGTTGTCATCTGTAGCGATCGCACAGCTGTGGCTCAAAATATATCATCCAACGAACGGAGTGCTCAATTCCTTACTGGCGTCGGTCGGAGTCCACAATCCGCCTGAATGGTTAGCTAATCCGTCCTTGGTGCTGTTTGCTTTGTTCATTCCGATTATTTGGCAATATGCAGGCTTTTATATCCTGATCTATTATGCCGGGCTGAAAAACATTCCCGAAACGCTAATGGAGGCTGCCCGGATCGACGGGGCCAGTGCCTGGCAGATTGCGACTCGTATCAAATTGCCCCTGCTGCGCGAGGTGATTAACGTTACGATCATATTGTCCATTGTCGGTTCGCTCAAATATTTTGACCTCATCTACGTCATGACGGATGGTGGACCGAATGGAGCCAGTGAAGTGATGGCCTCTTACATGTACCATCAGGCATTCCGCAGCTTTGATTTTGGATACGGCAGTGCTACAGCCTTTGCCCTGCTGCTCATCTGTCTAATCGCTACGTGGCTGATCCGCAAGGTTACGGCTACTAGTGACACCATCCAGTATTCATAATGCAGTCTTGCTAATAGATGAGGGTAACAAAGGACAGGAAGAGGGAGGAACGGATATGAAAACCCAGGCAGCCGCCAACTATCCGCTTGGAGTCGCTACCCGCGGCAAAATGTTAACTCGGGTCGGTTATGCCGCTTTGTATATCATTTTAATCATCTTGGCGGTGACGCAGCTTTTACCGCTGGTGTGGCTGATGCTGTTCTCGCTTAAAAATAATCAGGAAGTGTTTAACCTTCCGCCGTTTGCACTACCGTCCCAGCCGCATTGGGAGAACTATATGAATGTGTGGACCAGCGGCAATATCGGGCGGTATTTCTTCAATAGTGTGTGGATTACGGTCATATCCGTGGCGCTGACGGTGCTGCTAGCCAGCTTTGTAACGTTTGCCATTACGCGTATGCGGTGGAAAGGAAGTCAGTTGGTTCTCGGACTCTTTATGGTCGGACTGATGATTCCAGTCCATTCCACCTTGATCCCGCTGTTCAGTATGTTTCTCAAACTGCATTTAACAGACACTTCACTCTCCATCATCCTGTCGTATGTTGCTTTTAATCTACCGACAACGATGATGATCTTGCTGGGCTTCTATTACGCTTTGCCCCGTGAAGTGGAAGAAGCGGCCGTTATGGACGGCTGCTCCGTCAACCGGATGTTCTTCCGAATCGTGCTGCCCATGACAACCCCTGTCATGGCAACGACATCTATTATTAACATGATCTATAACTGGAATGAGTTTATTTTCGTTAATACGTTCATCAGCTCGGACGAAAACAAAACACTGACTGTAGGCGTCCAAAACTTTATTGGACAATATACGACCGACTGGGGAGCTATCGGAGCTACGTTGATGATCAGCATTTTGCCCATTTTGCTCGTGTTTCTCATCATGAGTGACCGGATTGTGGAAGGGATTGCGGCCGGGTCGGTTAAGGGATAAAACAAATTCCCCAGATTAGAAGAGTGCCCCCTAGTGTAGACATTGGAACAAACCTCTTGGTTTGTCCGATGAATGCTAGGAGGTGCTTTTTTATGCGAGTCTAGTTTGAGTTGAAGATGATTGCGAGCCATTGTTCTTTTGTGTGAAATTAAATTTTGGACTATTTGCTTGGGAGAACAAGAACTTCACTAAAATAATTTTTTTAGGGTGGCTAGCTTTTACTATATCCATTCTAATGGGGGTTATCTATTTTAAATGTAACGGTGTTGTGGAGAAAAAGGTCAATTATGGATGGTTCTCACCATAACTGACCTATTCTATGTAACTACTTTCCACTATTTAAGTGATATATTTTGCTGTCGTACGCGTAAAAAGCGAAGGGATAGTTGGAATAGGTATTATACAGTAAAATTTGTAAATTATTAAATATTGATATAATCGATACTGTGAGCTTCAAATCGATAATCCATGTAGCTCTCAGCGGTGTGAATATGTCTTATTAAATCTAAGTCTGGATATCTCTTATCTAAAGAATATAATATGTCGATATACTTTTTGCTCTGTAAATTGTACGCCACTTCTTCGAAAACCCACTTAAAAATGAAATCTCTGTTTTATTGCATATCTGCAAGAAATTCAAAGTTGAGTTTTCATCTTCACTGAGTAAATTAATTAATTCATCCCATTTTTATTCTATTCTTGGATCGTTATCATCAAGTAATGCCCGTGCACCCAAGATTGCTCTTACTTTTTCTTCAAACATTAAATATCCTCCTTAAAATTATGGTTGTAGCATATTATCAGGGAAAGTTGCTATCTCTCTATACGTTTAGATAACTCCAACCCTAACTCTATTGGAATAAGTTTTATATATTATACTCAAGCAAATATGCACTTAGCAGTAAAGTCTAATACGGATGCTGTTCTGATTGTTGCGGAACTATTCTAATCCTTGCACTATAGTTTTTGGCCTATATTGCTTGGATGTTGCAGTATTATCCTTTCACTCTCCCTATCGGGGAGGTATACTCTACAGTTTGAAGGATTTTGAAAAACTGTGAAAAAAACGAATATAACATAAAACAGGTCAATCATGGTGGTATCTGACCATAGTCGACCTGTTCAATGTAATGCTATTGCGTTATTTGGGGTATAAATTGTACGTACTATCAAAATGGAGAAATCTTTATACATATGGTGTTATACAATATACATACTGATAGTTAATTCTTATAAAATTTATAAATCAATTTTCCTGCTCTACATTTAGGTTACTTCTCATTTCTTTAAGATACTTTTCGATTTCTTGCTCATCTTGCGGATTTTTTTCAATGTATCTCTTTGCTGCTAATTTAAAATAATAATATAGATTTTCATAAGCAATAATTATCGAATCATCTCCGTACTCGATTTCAATACCTTTGAACTCTTCATGATATAAACTTTTATCACTTTCATCAAGATCACTCCAAAAGGTAAAACCGCCGAAATCTGTCCCAAAACCTACTTCCCTACTTAAATACTTCATTGCATCTTTAAATGAATTTGATAAGTAGCAAAAATTCACCAGCCCTTCCAATGGCAAGTGTTCAATACTAATCAAATCTTCAGAATTTAAAATATTTTTCATTTTTCATTCCTCCTAAGGTGTGGTTGGGAATAACGATGTTATTCTTCCATCTTCATAATATCCGACCCATGATACTCCTTTTGAATCTACTCCCATCCAAACACGAGGTAAAGTTCCTGACGTCTCCTTTGTTAAAGCATTGTTCGCAGCTTCGATACCTCTCTCAATATATTTTTTATCAGATATAACATTAGGATCATAAATAGTTTTCTTTAGCACCTTCTTGTTATAAGTACCAGTCGGTTGTCTTGTTTTAGGATCTAATTCAGGCATGCTATACTCTACTTGTTTAACTCCCCTTACTTCATTACCATTCACGTCATAAACTTTATACTCGTTTACTACTTTTACATCATTTTCATAAAACTCCTCACTATTGTGTGCACCAACGATTCCTTTTTTGTTTGGGTGCTCTTTTCCGTTCTTATCCACAAACTCTCTATGTTTTATATGAGTCTCCAACTCGGGAGTTGCTGTTATTGATGATTTAACAATTTCTTTTTCCTTTTTTAAATATTCTTTTATATTTGAGGATTTTCTTGTATTTGTACTCTTAGCTACATTATATATGACCTTCTTTTGAATTTTACTATTTTCTTCTCTAGTTGCCTTGGAGGCAGTCTCTCGTAGCGTTTTCCTTGCCTGTTGATCCTGCTGTTTATATTGGTTTTTCGTTGTTAACCTTTCATTTGGTTGTGGTTTGTAGCCTTTGGTTTCAAGAGTTTGGTTATTTTTTGGGTTAGCTATGTTTTCTCTAGCTTCTATTTGTTGTCTCGCTAATAATTCCTGGACTCTTACTTTTGCACTTACTCCAGAAGAAATATTAAAGAACCCTTTTCCTCTACCCAGTTTTGAAAGTATCCCTTTTAATTCTTTAGTATGGTCAATCCCCCCTCGACCACCAAACATAAGAGGGTTTTCTGTGATAATAGCATAGAACATCCATTTCTTCTCTTCTTCAGATACTCCTTGCTTCCTAGTTAGCATGAAGAAATCGCCGGGATAATTATGTTTCCATTCACTATAGTATTGGCGATCCAGTTTACCGTCACGAGTACGAAAAAAGCATATAATAGATGGTAAGAGGGAGTATCAAAAGATATTTATAAAAGATTGAGCTTAAATGAAAGATGAGGGTTTATGTTATGCCAAAAAACGATAATATGCTGGCCATTCTATGGATGCTGAATTCGGGCGTAAAAATGACTGCAAAACAAATATCCGAAAAGTTAGAAATAAATATAAGGACAGTTTATCGTTATATTGATGCACTAAGTGCCAGTGGAGTGCCTATAATATCTGACGCGGGGCATAATGGCGGGTATAGCCTGCTGAATAATTTTATCAGAGCACCTTTACTATTTGATATTGAAGAAAAAAAAGCACTACTTCATGCTGCTATTTTTGCAAAAGAAGCTGGATACCCTTTGAGTGAGGCATTAGACAATGCGACATCAAAATTGAAAATGTATTCGAATCAAGAGCAGGAAAGTATACTTAGCCGTCATTTAGCCGGATTTGAAGTTATTAACCGCATGGGAGATCCTTCTCTTCAGCCGATATTGGCAGAATTGGAGCAGGCTGTAGCCAACCAATTCTCTGTAGAAATGGATTATCGCACAAGCCATGAAGAACAACCTAAGAATAGGGTGATAGACCCCTATGGAATGGTCTACTGGAACAATAAATGGTATACTGTTGCATTTTGTCACCTAAGAAATGAGATCCGTAGCTTTCGGGCAGATCGGATTCTACAAATCAAGCGTACTCCAATCATATTTAAGCTTTCCGAAGCTTTTTCAGCCCGTGAATTTTTTATGGAAAATCTATTACCTGATTTAGTGGGTAAGGACGGGTTAATTTCTTTAACTATCGGAGGCAGGTCAGAGGCATTGGATGACTTATGTCTGCATTGGTTTTTGGGGCATCATCTGAAAGAGCGGACATCCAATCAAGCCATCTTTTTGCTTGAGGAAAAATCTCTTCATACATATGTCCCTTATTTACTCCTACCCTACGGGAAATCCATTCAAGTCATCGAACCACAGAGTTTGAAGGAAAAACTTGTTGCTGTTGCGTCGGAGTTAATGGAATATTATCAACGTTAATAGCTTCACTGACAGCAGATGTCAGTGAAGCTTCTTTATAATGATGATAATCATTGATTACCGGAGGATGATTGGTATCACTCGATGAATTATAAAATAAGGAGAATTTGCAAATGAATAATACAGTATATCTTTATGTGTTTGACACCATGGCAGATTGGGAGATAGGTTATTTAACTGCCGAACTGAACTCGGGGAGATATTATAAAAAGGGGCTGGTCCCATCAAAAATAGTTACCGTGGGAATGGAAAAGACCCCTGTAACTACAATGGGCGGATTGAAAATCCTGCCTGACATCACACTGGATGAGTGCAGCATTGAAAGCACAGATACATTGATTTTACCCGGTGGAGATACATGGACAGAAACCATTCACCAACCCATCTTAAAAATCGCTGAGAGGTGTTTAGAGGAAGGGATATGGGTTGCAGCGATTTGTGGTGCTACCATGGGACTTGCCCAGGCAGGATTGCTGAATTCACGTTGGCATACAAGCAATGATCTGGAATACCTTAAAATGATCTGTCCCAACTACACGGGCGAAAATTATTACAAAGTGGAGTCTGCTGTAACGGATGGAAAACTGATCACTGCATCTGGAACAGCTCCGTTGGAGTTTTCTGTACATGTCTTAAAAGCTCTGGGTGTGTTTTCTTCAAAAACATTAGAAGCCTGGTATAGTCTTAACAAAACTCGTGAATCCAAATATTACTATGAGTTGATGAATTCAATCCAATAAAGATATGAGCATTAAATTGAACTGTTACGATCATTTAAAGGAGGAGTTAAAATGACTGAAAGCAGAGAATATACGGGAGTGTCAGGTAAATATACAAAGAAGGGAATGCCCAACGGCTTTACATCTATTACCCCTTTTATTACAGTGAAGAATCCTTCGGAAGCAATAGAGTTCTATACAACGGTTTTCAATGCAAGGGTTAAGGATATTACTGAATATCCTGATGAGAATGGCAATAAAATAATTGTTCATGCGGAATTAGATTTTGGAAATGGTTTTTTGCAGCTGGGAGCAGCGAATCCGGCATATCAATTGGTCTTGCCGCCAGATGAAGACAATGCGTGTTATTCTTTCGGAATTTACGTCATGAATGTGGATCAGGTCATTGAAAATGCGGTAGCAAGAGGAGGGAAAGTAAGGGAACCCGTTACAAACTTTGTATCAGGTGATCGATTCGGAAGTATATTGGATCCTTGTGGAGTAAGATGGTCTATTATGACCAGAATCGAGGATTTGTCAGAAGAAGAAAGTAGTCGTAGGGTTGCTGAATGGGCTAAAAGCTTTAGTGGAGAATAAATGCAATAACTTTTTTGGTAAAATGTATTAAAGTGACAATCTGCTAAAATGATGTAATCGAAATTCTGGTGGCAATTAGTTGGCGGAAAATACGGCATCTTTATCACCACATAAGGCATGTTGAGCGCTGTTCACTGTCAGTAAGGAAAGATTGAATACAGGATGCATAGGTGGTGTTTTAGCTCCTCAATGAGGGTCTAGTCGATAAATAGAGAGAGGTAAACCATGTTAAAACGTATAATTTTACCCTTAGCTGTTA
The DNA here is from genome assembly GCF_024213315.1 of Paenibacillus sp. A3M_27_13. Lineage (NCBI taxonomy): Bacteria > Bacillati > Bacillota > Bacilli > Caryophanales > Paenibacillaceae > Paenibacillus > Paenibacillus sp. A3M_27_13. The sequence continues at coordinate 1,292,596 of NZ_JANAVE010000001.1, read as the reverse complement.
TCTTTGTGTTCGTTTCTTTAGTCTCAGTTGAGAGAGCACATGCGGGATCTAAATTTAGTTATAATGTTGAAGTTTCTGTAAATAACAGCGCTTTGACATTAGATCCATTTCTAGAGAGAGCCACAAACGAAAATAATAGCACCTTGACGACAGACGTCAGTCCGTATATAGAGAGATCCACAAACACCGTATATGTTCCTATTAAATTCATAATTGAAGGGCTAGGAGAGTCTGTCTCATGGAACATGCCTACACAAGAAGTTACAATTAAATCGAAGAATGGTACAATTATACGATTAACCGTGGGTAGCAAAGTTGCATACGTGAACGATGAAGAAAAGATGATGCCGAGTGCTCCCATTATGCCGGAATATCCAAATCGGGTTATGGTACCTCTTAGATTTGTTTCGGAAGTTCTGGGAGCTACAGTAAATTCAACTACGATCAATGGAACATTACATGTTGACATTAAGAAATAATGCTTGATAGTTTTGAAATGGGTAAAACTAATTGCTCTTTAAATCTTGGGTCGTAGAGTTTGAGGAGTAGCAATTTTAATGTATATCAAAAAGTTTGGAACAGGGGTTCAAATCCCCATGTCTCTATACTGAAACCCGCTCATTGAGCGGGTTTTTGCTTTTAGTCACCCTTATTGTAGACCAAATGTAGACATAAAACTATTTAAGGCACAGAGTTTGTTGTAACTTGTAGACATTGCTGTTTTCTTCTTTTGATGGATTTTAAAATGAAGCGCGACACCTGCTGGAATAGGATATAATCCGAAATAATTTTTAATTTTAATTACTAAAAATTTATGCTTATGATTTTTGGCAAGGGAAAATAAGATATAAAATATGGAAGGGAGTGATATATTAAGTAATTATATTGAATAATAGTATTTATGATAAAAAAGTCATAAACTAAGGAATTGAAATTATTTTGTTACTAACCATCTTAGGAGGAATTATCTATGAAGAAAAAATTAACAATACTTAGTCTAGCTTTAGCCATCACAGCCTTCTCTACTGTAAGTTTAAGCGCTTCTTACGCTTCTGATTATGACGTTTCCTCTGGAAATTCTTCTCCTTTAATTAGCGTGAATGCAAATGGTGCTGCTGTTGAGCCTCAAGCAATAGCATCCCTTGCTCGTAAAGCAGTACAAGTTGGTAAAGCAGCTTATGAAGCTAACAAGGATGCTTTGAGGGAAGCGACCCGCTTAGGAAGTCTATTAGGTACAGGTGCTTCTAGTAGTGATGTAGAGAATGCAGATGTAATTTTTGATAAATAGCTGAAACATCAGGGAGAGGATCAGATTTTTATATTTCTCTCTCCCTGATGTTATTTAAAAGAGGTGATTGCTTAAATGAAAAAAAGAAGTGAAGCGTTTATTTTAAATGCTACGTTATTCTCTTTATCGTTGTTCTTGATGGTTCATTTCTTCTTTATTTTTCTTCACGCTGGACCGCTTAACCCGGTCTCTGTTTCATTGAAATCAGTAACTGATAACTATGTTGGACGGTTTTTTCAACAAAACTGGCATCTATTTGCTCCCCAGCCTATGACTCAAAATCTAAAATTATATGTACGTGTGAAGTATAAGGGGGAGGGCAGTACCAAAACTGTTATAAGCAATTGGTATGATGTTACTGAACCTATGATCAGGACGAATGAGACGACAGTATTTTCACCTTATAATAGGATGCTCAGAATTGGAAGTGGATACATACATCAATTATATATAGGAGGAAAAGATGATCTAACATATAAATTAATGGAGAAAATATCTAAAAAAGATAATGTCGCCAAAGAAATAAATGCTTCTTTAGAAAAGGATTCGGATCAAGTTGAACAAATCATATACCGCTATGCCTCTGCGTTTGCGAAAAGAGAGTTTTTGAAACATGAAATAACCGATGTCCAGTTTATGACCTCAATATCGGATGCAATTCCATATTCAAAGCGAGATGATCTTCATTTTAAAGTGAAAGAAGATAATGTCGTATATGGTTGGAAAGGAGTTGTAAAGGATGTTGTTGAATTACCGTAATTTTTTTATGAATGAACGCTTTCTTATTGGCACAAGTATCCTTCGGATATGTATCGGGTTGATATTACTTTTCAATTATTTTATTCATTATAAACAAAGATATTTTTTTTGGCACGAATCTGGAATTAATATATATTCTGCTGGGTACAAGTCATTAACATGGTCTTTATATAATTTGAATTCATCACCTTTATTTTTTGACTTTATCTATCATTTAGGAATTGTGGTTACTATTTTTTATTTAATTGGATACAAAGGCCGCCTTTTTTCAATTCTGACCTATCTATTTTTTTATTCACTGTATGTTCGTTCTTTTCATATAAGTGACGGAGGAGACAATTTACTGATAGTAAATATGTTTTTTCTCCTATTCTCTAATAATACTGCATATTTCTCTTTTGATTCTAAATTGAATAGCTTACATGGAAAAGGCTCGAAGCAGTCTTTGATTTATAAGTTATCCATAATAATTCACAATTTTGCAGTACTTTTTTGTATTATACAACTGTGTATTGTTTATTTCTTCTCAGGAATGTATCAGCTTATGGGAGAAATGTGGCAAAACGGAACGGCACTTTATTATATCTCTCAGGTGAGAGAGTTTAGCAGACCTATTTTGGATTATATGGTTAACCATTATGTTGGACTCACCATTTTATTCACTTATTTATCTATAATTGTTAAAATAGCTTTTCCTTTTGCTGTAATTAATAAAAGCCTTAAACCGTTTGTAGTTATTGCTATGATATTGTTTCATGCAGGAATCGGTATAGGCATGGGCTTACTGACGTTTTCACTAATTATGATTGTTATGGAATTATTGTTGTTTACGGATCGAGAATATAAAAAGTTATACCATTTTATAAAGATCAGTTTCAGGAAAATATCAATTACAATTCGAAGAAAAACAAGAAAATTAGGATATGTAAGTTTTCAACACAAACAAATTCTGGTTTTCTATGATGGTTGGTGTCCTGTCTGTACAAATATAAAAGACAATTTGTACAAGCTAGATTATTTTAGAATGCTACGGCTTGTTAGTTTTCGGAATTCTTCATTGGTTCAAGCATACAAATTAGATGTTAATGAATTAGAAAGGCGAATGCATAGTTTCTCAATGAATGATTCCAGTAAAATACAACGTGGAATTGACTCTATTGCACAAATTTGTACAAGAATACCGTATCTTTGGTGGGCGGTTCCCTTTATAATTATTTTCGAAAAAATGGGTATTGGTGGTTATTTGTATGATTATATAGCTTCTAAAAGAAAAGTGATTCCCGTGGGGAACTGTGACGACTTATGTGAACTTCAGCCTAAGCGTGTCCATTAAGGAGCAAAGTATGAAAATAATTTTATTGTTAGTAGCTATAATTTTAATATTTGTTCTCATATGTATCCTGTTTTTGCTCATTGCGAAGCGCCAAAATAATAAGAAAACAGAAATGGATGTTCTAAGTTTTTTGAAGGAAAATCCGAGTAAAGCATCCTTGTTTATGATCAAAAATGGTATGGAGAAAATCAGCTATAACTCAGAAGTTAAAATGCCGCTTGCCAGCACGGTCAAAGTGATCATTGCTATCGAATTTGCTCGCCAAGTTGCGGCGGAAATATTAGACGAGCAGGAACTTGTTCCTTTAGAGGAATTAAATAAATTTTATATCCCTGGTTCCGATGGTAACGCTCATCATAACTGGATCAAATCCATTCGCTCAAACCATAAAGAGGTTCGAGGGAAAATTACGTTATTGGATATTACTCACGGCATGTTAGCATATAGTTCCAATGCCAATACAGAATTTCTGATGGCGAAAATGGGTTTGGATAAGATAAATAAGAATATTATGAAGCTCTCACTTTCTTCCCATGATAAAATCTTTCCTTTTTCATCTGCGGGATTCATGTCTCCTTATATCCAAGAGACCGAAAACATAGGCTTTAAAGAGTCGATACAAAAGATAAGTGAGATGAGCTACGAGGAATATATGAAAAAATCTATTGAAATTCATCAGATTTTAAATCGTGATCAGGGGATAGAATGTATTCAGAAATGGAACACCAGGCAGAATTATGTACGAAAGCTTCAAGTGCTGGAATCGCGCAAGCTTCCTCGTTCAACGACTAAAGAGTATGCTTACCTCATGAAGCTTATACACAAGGGGGAGTTGGTTCCTTCTACTATAAATCCATATCTAAAGATGCTAATTCAGCGACAAGTGGATAACTCCAAGTTAATAGAGTTTGGAAACAAAGGTGGATCTACCATTTCTGTTCTAACAGAGGCTTTATATTGTACGGATCGGGAAGGAAATGACATTCAACTAGCCATGTTTATTCAAGATGATTCTGGGGTGGATCATATTTGGCTCAAGCAGAAGCTGGATTTGTTTTTTTACAAATTATTAACGGATACTGCATTTCAAGAAGAGGTAAGAAGCAAATTATCATATGACAAGGGAAGAAATTGAATGTTTTTTTATTTTGTAAAAATGCTGCTGATTCCGCTTATACTTTACTGGATCATGGCTTACTTTCCATTTAAAAATCGTATTTCGTGGTATATACACACTTTGTTTACAAGTGCATATACGTTCATGATTTTATTCATAAATGATTGGACAGAAATTAGCTATTATTTACGACCGGTTTGCATCGTATTGTTTGGATGTTCCTTATTCCGTCAAATGGTTACTTTACGCTCTTTTAAATTTAATGGCTTAAATAGAAAAACACGAATATTCCTTTCTCTTTATGGTTTATTAGCAATATATCAAGTTTTTATATGTATTTTATTTAGTATTTCATACATTACATCCACTCCTAAACACGAAGATGCAGTCGATTTAGCGTTCCCTTTGAAAGGAGGGGCTTACGAGGTAGTGAATGGTGGAATGAGTTCATCTATGAACTATCACTTTTCGCATCGTACTCTGAAATATGCGGTGGATATAACTAAGCTCACCCCGTTAGGTTCAAGAAAAGGGATATTTGATAATCCTGAATCTTTAAAATCCTATCCCATTTATAATGATTCAGTATATAGTCCGGTTGAGGGTAGAATTATCGAAGTTGTGGATGGAGTAGAAGATAATGTCCCAAACTCCCTGGGCCGTAGTACTACAAATATGATTATCATCAAACACCAAGGATATAATATTCTGTTGTTACACTTGAAGAAAAATAGTCTATTAGTCAAGAAAAATGATTTTGTCAAGGTTGGACAGGAAATTGCGAAAGTAGGGAACTCAGGTTACAGTAGTGAGCCGCATCTTCATGTTCATGCTATAAAACATGACAATAAGAGAGATTACTTCAATGGAACCTCGGTTCCTATTACTTTTAATGGTAATTACTTAAAGAGAAATGATTTGCTATTTAATCAAACACTTATTTTTCGTTAAAAATGTATACCTACCTAGAAAGTCGGTTTGAGAATTTGTTTACCAGATTTTTAGTATGGTGTATTGTTCTTCAAAGCAAGTATTTTCAACTTAAGCGAGAGGTATATCCTTACCATCGTCTCGATACATGTAGAGTGCGTGGTAGTAATATATCGAGATAAGAAGCATTGATGTACGAGGGATAGAGGGGAATTTGAATATGTTCCTGCATTCCAAAAAAACGTTTTAGGATTGAGTGCTGTTCATTTTTACTGAACAAGGACATTAATTTGGAAGAGGTAGGGAGAAACGGTAAAGAGGGGCCGCGAGCCCCTTTTATTTGTGTGATGTTGAGCATTTTTATTCATTTACAGAAAGCGTAGCATTTCATTTCAAGATTTTTCATCACAAAAAGGCTTTTGTCTCATTCAATGAGCGTGCTATATTCGATAAAAGCTGAATTGTATTCCTTATCTCATGTTCCGTAGTGTCTGGGTGAATTGCACAGATTCGGAGAACAGTTTTTCCATTAAGTTGTGTCGTAAGCACAGAGGCGTATCCGTTTGTCATCATTTCTTGGGAGATCCTTTTATTGAGTGAATCTAATTCTTGCTCAGATAATCCAGTTGGCGCATATCGAAAATTAACAATCGCTAACTGTGCGGGGGATACAATTTCCCAATGATTATGTTTTTTGATTTCATCTTCAGCCCATTCTGCGAGTTGAACTCCATGCTCTATGGCTTCACCGACAGCATTAGTTCCTAAAGCCTGTAGTGTCACCCATAGTTTCAAACTTCGAGCAGGCCGCGTTAATTCAGGGCCCAGATCCCAATAATTAATATATTCTTCATTAGTCTCGGCATCTTTCAAATATTCTGGATGTGTGCTGAAGCAGTTTCTAAGCTGTTGATTTTCTTTGGCTAAAACTACGCTACAGGAATATGTCTGCATTAACCATTTATGTGCATCCCAGGTAATGCTATCTGAACGCGATATACCGCTCAAAAGGGGCTTATATTTCGAAGAAGCCAAAATCGATGCACCGTAAGCTCCATCCACGTGTAACCAAATGTTATGTTTTTCACATAGGTCAGCAATTTCGTTCAACGGGTCAATGCTTCCCGTATTGGTTGTGCCAGCCGTGGCAATGATCGCAAAAGGCTTCATGCCAGCCGCCTGATCATCCATTACTTTTTTTTCTAAGGCTGAAACATCCATACGAAAATTTTTATCACTTGGAATCTTTCTGATTTGATCACCACGGAATCCGAGGATGCGTAACCCTTTGGCGACCGATGAATGAGTTTGATCTGAAACATAAGCAGTTCCAATGGCATATTCCTGCTCGGATAACCTTGCATTGCGTGCAGCCGCTAAAGCGGTCAAATTCGACAGCGATCCGCCCGACAGAAATAAGCCTCCAGCAGTATTGGGATATCCTGCTTGGTCACACATCCACCGGATCACTTCCCCCTCTAAAAGGCTTGCGCTCGAACTCAGCATCCAGCTTCCGGCATGGGTATTATAAGCGCTGGTCATGATATCTCCTAACCACGAGTAAAGAGACATTGGACCAGGAACCAATGCGAAAAAGCGAGGGTGTTGCATGAAGGTTTGGTGAGGATAGACGTTTTTCCTCATTTCATCGACGACCTCTTGTATCGGTCTTCCTTTTTTCGGAAAACCAATTCCCCTTAAATGAGCTATTGTATCCCCATCTGCAGTGTTGATTACTTTTCGGGATCGAATATTGTTATTTTCTGCTATAAATGAATGTATGAACTGCTCAATAATCTCACCTAATTGCTGACTTGGTTCTTGATTCATTATAAGCATCTCCTTTGCTTAACTTCAATCAAGTATAATATAACATCTGTTGTCATATTGTGATATTCACCGATTTCATCATTACGTTTATTTTTAGGCTCTTCGCTATTACGCAAAGTAATTCTCAAAGGCAAAGAGAGCTATAAAATCGCCGTTCAGTGCAAATGCTGGAAACGTGATGTTGAGAATGATATAGTACTCCAACTCAAGGCTGGTAAGCAGGTACATAGTTGCTGTGTTGCTTGGATGGTAACGACGAGTAATTTTACAAGGCAGCAAGGAGCGGGGGAGCTTGTAATATAGGAGGGGGAACCTTAGTTATCTGAAAATAATTAAAAAAAGAGAATAAATGTTTAGTACTTGTAAGAAAAGTGTTCGAAAAACGCTTTGCCAGATGTTGCATGAGCTACTTAAAAATTTAAAAAATGACTCTGGATTAAACTGGGAGTAAAAAAATACTGGTGGCCCTTAAAGATGCGATAGGAGCCACCAGTAAAAACTAATTTACTTATATTGTTAATAAGAGCCAACTATACTTTTACTGTATATTGTACCAACACCTCAAAGGAATAAAAAAATGGGTGAGCCATCTTTCGATACACACCTTAATTTTGACTAAGAATTATTGTCCAATTTGTTCTAAGATTTGTGTGTAAGCATTCCTATAATGATCGGGGTTAGGATCTTCTCCTATTATCTTGGGTACGTCAAAGTCAGACAGCAGGAAATGGTGTTTGGGTTGAACATCATGCCTTGCTAAGCAACTCTTGCAACAGGACAAGGGACAGCCGTCAATTGCAATGATGTCACGTCCCGATTTTGCTGTTCTGACAAGTGGTTTGACATCACCACCAACACCAGCTATGCAGGACATTTCAGCGACTTTTTCTCGATCCATTTGTATAGCGATCATGTTAGCGGTTTGTGCTGCGGAGGAACATCCAGAACATGAATAAACAAGAGGTAAATCAGTTCTTTTCATCTTTGTACACTTCCTTGTTTTTTCTTTGTGATCGGTCACGGTATCTTTGGTTCTAGATGAAATCAAATTAAAATTGTTTGTATTTTAACTTAAATTTACAGTCTAAAACGTGATCGTGATCACGACATTATTTTTGTGAAATCTGTTATAGGGCTAACTATTTGTATACAATTCAGCCAGACCCCCCTTTTTAACTTAATTTTTCTAATAGAGAATTAGCCCTATCTAAATATAAATCTGGATCGTCATCGTTAATCACCATTAAAATTTCTTTAATTGTCTGTTTAGTTGAACTTTCTAATTTCTCTAAAGCTTTACCGTAAAAAATCAATAAATAATTTAATTTAAAAATGTCTGACGTACAATCAAAATGTCGAAATCTTTATACGGATATTACATGGGTTAGATGTGTTCATGGATGGATGATGGGTTCATGCGGCACTGGGGGGGCTTTTTGAGCAGCCGCAACTTATACTTTTGTATTGTTTAACTTATTGCAGCGGATAAAAAGAAACCACAACACGCGGCTAGCACGTATTATGGCGTTTAATTTTACATACGGTATGAAAATTTTTACAGACTCTTTTGAATAGTTTCCATGGGTCTATTTATATGGTTTTATAATCCAGTTTCATAGTCTTCTATCAAATGTGACCAATATCCTTCAACATCCTTCAATGCAGCTGGGTCAATCTGTTCATAAAGCTTTCGTAGTTCAATTGCATATTTGTATGAAGTATATATCTCTCGTTGTCTCATTTCCGATGACAATTCCTGCCTAATTAATTGAAACAAAAAAAATGTTCTTAAGTTCTTATTAAGCATGTAAACAAATGGATGATGAAAAGAAGAACTAGTAAAAAGCCCACCCTCACCTTCTTTTAAGTAAAGTCCATATCCGTATGAAGCATAATGACCGATTTTGATAAATTGTACCTCACCAATTAACAACTTTTTAAAATCATTCAGTTCATAAAATACAAAATCATCAAATTCTTCTGGTACTCCAATGTCAATCATAAAGTCAGCATTTTCACGACTTACTCCAAGACCTACCAATTCATTAAAATCATAGTCTCGTATTTCTGAGTCATAATATTCACGAATTTCTCGAATATCATAATCCATACTATCACTCCTTTAACTTTTCAAGTTCTTGGGCTAAACCAGTATTGCCTCGATCTCTTGAAGCCTTATCCCCATACTCAACACTATAAGTTACTTCAGCATCAGGTAATTCCTTAGAAAGTAGCTCTTTACAATTATGACCACCAAGGATGCATGGTTCTCTTTCAGTATAAACTCGATGAACTATATACGTCTGCCCGTTTTTTTCAGCGGCAATTTTTTCTTCAACCAAAACCTTTTCAGAATGGACCTTTTTTACTTCTACTTTTCCACTCGGCTTTACTACTGATCTTTCTGTGCTTTCAAAAACCTTCTGAAAACGAACACCGTCTATTTCAATTTCCGCTACTACTAGATTTCTTAAATCGAATATTTGATTTTCAATTCGATACTTTTTCGTCATTGCACTTAAATCTGTTTCTCCATAACCAACTTGTTTTGGAATTTTGGAGTTAGGTATTCTGTTAGGGTTACCCGTCCCCTCTAACGCCTGTCGTTTCTTAATATCATCAAAGGTAAGCTTTTCTTTAATTGAATAATCCCCAAACTTTGATGCTTCCCTTGCAGCTTTGCTCTGAGCGATGTTTTGTAATACTCGCTGTTTTATTTGTTCGGCCGGAGATACTTTAATTACTCCTGTCCCCGGTGTTTCAACATTAACTTTTGGAGCTTTAATTGATTTAGAAGGTATCTTTATATTCCTGCCAAATTTAGCACCGTATAAACTTCCAACCATCTGAAATTCAGAAAATACGCTACTGATTATAATTGCATTTGCCTGCCATTTTGGTATTTCTTCGCCTGTCCAATAGTTCTTTCCTTCTTTAGCTGCTTTAATCTGTTCTACGAAAATATCCACATTTTCTGGTTCGTGATGTAATTTGATTTCTCCATTTTTGATAGCTTCGTTATAGGCAAGAGTGGCTTGGGCTGCTTTCTGATCGGTAACTCCATTTTTACTGAGGACCCACATAGTACCCATAAATTCTTTATCATACTCATCAAAATTATAGGATACTTTGGCTTTTTCAGCTGCCATGTAGCTGTCATAATTGGCTCTCCAGCGTTGTCTCAGATCTATAGGAATCTGCTGATACGCATGAACCATTGCATTAGACTCTTTCAGCAGGTTTTGAACCAGTTCCAGTGGGCCACCGGAATGCGCTATATGACGTGCACTCGTAAACACTTTCCCAAGAATCCACTTGCTATAGTAGGCTTGTCTCGCTTGATCATGTTCATACTGGTTAATCAATCCTTGGAGTGCTAGACCAGCCAAGTGTTTCAACGGATGAATACCGTTCCCCTTTCCGCCTCCAATCGTAGCAGTTCCTTTGCTCCGAACGGGGATCATTGCGGTTGCTTTCAGAATGACACCCGCCGCAGGTCCACCTAAAGCTCCCGCAACAACGCCAGCCACTTTTCCCATCACTGGAATGGAGCCTAATAGCTTGGACACCGTACCCAACAAAGAGTTGGCCTGTTGAAGTGCAGCCGGACTTGTCACTTTGGCGGTAGGAGTGCTGCTTGATGTCTTAGTAGCTGATGGAGCTTGCGCCGCCTCGTATGCTTTGATGCTCATGAGTGGCGGCTCAGGCACAGGAGGGAGGTCAGTCACGAAAACAGGAGCCTTCACCGTACCTTCCTGATATATCACTGGAGCTTTGGTATCCGTCTCACCATCTAGTACCATGCCGCTGGCTCCGCCTTTTAGATATAGCGCCGTTCCAGCTTCCAGTGAAAGCTCCTCGCCAGCATCGAGCTTCACGTGACCACCCTGAATCTGCACATTCCCCGGACTGTCGATCGTAATTCCGCTACTTTCATGCAGTGTAATGGAAAATTCACCGGAGGTGGATAGGGTCAGTTCATGCTCAGACATTTCTACGCCGCTACCTTGCACATGTTGCCATACCTTCACATTCGGCTGACCATTGGTGTGGCGTTGTTGTCGCAGTGAATCCGTTACATAGGCATCTTGTTCGCGGTGGGTAGGCAGATACAATTCCACCTGTTCTCCTACTTCAGGCATATCGTACCAGCCGCTATGTTCTTCGGCGACATAACGGGTGACCACTGGAAACCAGCAGGCTTTGGAAGGATCTTGCTTCGGGTCAATGTCCAGTTGAAGCTGTACAAAATCCTGCTGTACCTTCAGTATCGTTCCTGTCAACGAAATCCCGGTGGCCTGATCGTTTTCATAGCGGGCATAGCGGATATCCTGTTCGGCTTGAAGATCATAGCGAGTGCGCAGTAAGCCATCCGTTAGTGTGGTCACGGCTCGAACCACGACCAGTTCTTTGCCTTGTCCAATGGGTAACGTGATAAGGTCGCCCAGCGCATAGTATTGCAGACTTTCGATCATGTAGGTGACATACGAGCTAGCACGTTCTCCCGGCTTTTCCGCATCCAGCTCATGAAACGTTTTACGTACTCGATAAAATACATCTCGCTCCACCTTATGCTGCTTGCCTTCGGGCATCCCGAAGAAAACCTTGGGCGAGGCTGCGGTTACCTCTGGCACAAGTACGGAGCCAAAGCGAGAAGCGAGACGTTTTAAAAACGCCCAATCGGTCTCCTCATATTGTAAAACAAATGTCTCCAGTTTGGCATGGTTGCTTACCGTATCAATGGCATCTCCGTACTGATATTTTCGAACCAGCGAAGTGACCAGATCATCATAAGTGCGATGAATATCTTGATAGGAGCGCCTTTTACGCTTAATATCCATCTGGTACGAATGGGAAGCGGCCTCCAGTTCAAACGTATACACGCCTCGCACACAATGTACGGACATACGCGTGACAATTCCATGGAACAATCTTCTCAGCGATTGTCCCTGATCATTCAACTGACGAATCACAATGGGCTCTTGCTCCATATCCTGTCCGATGCATGCAGCTCCTTGTTCTTCAGAGAGCAACCCACTGATATGTAAAAAGGAATGGTCGTTGATAGCACGTGTTATTTGAAGTTGTTCGATGTGTAGTGGCTGAAAGGGACCATAAAAGCGTAGGCTTTCATATCCGATCCCATCTGATAATACGCTCAAGTGAGTTCAAGACTCCTTTCTAGATGCGATGGGTATTTCCAAGTAAAGCACGTCATCTTGAATTCGCTTCTGATTAAAGAAGCTGCAGATGAGTATAACGGTGAGTCAATATAAATATGTATAACAAGGTTTGTACGCTATAAAGGGACGAGAGGTGATATTTAATAAACAACCCAGCATATGTATTTATCGGTTAAAAGAGAGATTTAGTTTACAGAATGACCCATTCATTGGGGGATTTTCAATGTGTATTTTTGGAGATAGGGAAAATGGGAGAGGGGACGTAGCAAAAACCCCCTTGAATAGTCATACATATGTGATGTATGTCAAAGGGAGCTCTTGTATAAAATTTATAGTTTGCAGCTTCTAAGACTTAGTCTGTTTGTTCCATCCAATTTAGAATAACTTGCAAAGCCAGTCCAATATTACCAATCTGACAGTGAGTAGCAGATGTTTCATGAGGAGTAAACATTCTTGCTGAAAGTGATCGAACATTTGTTAGCATCAAAATTTGATCTGTAAGCTGATTGATTGGCACGTAATGATCGTTTTGTCCTGCAAGCAGCAAGACACCCTGAGTTACTAAATGAGAGAAGTGATTGGCGTTGTAGGCCTTTGTGCCATTAATGAAGTCATAAGGGGTGTTGCTTCCTGTAACATGCATGCCTTGAGCAAGAGCCCATTTAGCATTAAACTCTGCTTCATCAATTGAGCTAAGGTATCATTTACGGTTTGCGAATCTCCTTCATCCATCATGATATTAATCTTATCCCGGAAGGAAGGGGGGATTTGATGCGTTACCACTTCATAAAAATCCGTTAATATATTATAGGCAATTGCTTTTTTTACTCTCGGTTCATAAGCAGCTGCTCTCAAAACAAGATTGCCGCCTAAAGAGAGGCCTATAAGTGTTACATTTTCAACCTTGAAATAGTCCAGCAAACTTTTAACTGGTTTTTCCCATTCATGTGTCATTGGAATATTGTAGGTGTCCAAGACACTTCCTTGTCCTGGACCTTCAAACATAATAACATCATATCCAGCATCTCTGAATACCATAGACATTCGGAAAAGCTCTTCGATATAACTGTCGAAACCTCCAAATAAAACCAAAGTCTTTTTCGGATTTTCTGCCGAAAGACGATAAGCGGAAAGATAGCCTCTTTCATAGGGAATTAAATAGTGCTGTTCATCTGTAATACCATAAGCTTCTTTGGAGAGCTGAATAAACTGATCACGTAATTTTAGCTTGAGTGAATTTGATTGTGGAATAAAAAACTCAGAGCCTCTGAAATAAAAGGCTGCACGTAATTTTGCACCTGTGTTGGATATTAGAGAAGCGAAGGAGATAACAAAAACAACCAATTTTTGATTTTTTGTTCAGGGTGATTTGCTATCCTCATTTTATATAATTAGGAAATTCCCTAAAAAGTTATATTATCTAAGCGGTATTCAATATTAGGCCCTTGGTATTACTAAAGGGTCTTTTTGTTCCATATATCTCCAACAATATGCTATAGTGTAAGAAATAAAGAAAATTTATGCAGGTTTTAGTAGGAGTGTGACTTAGTTGTTTCTTTGGTCATGGGCATATAGTCCTTTTATATTATTTGGAATATTGCGATGGGGTAAAGGTCAGTGGCAAGGACGTATTATGCTGAAGGGATATTTCTCAGTGAGATATTCGGATCAATGTAGACACGGAAACGATGACAGAATAATGGAATAGGTGGGTCAATGATCCGTTTTAATATTCGATCGTAAAAGAGCCTTCTAAGATTAGAGTATAAAAAAACAAAATGCTGGATACGAAAATCGTATTTGCTTTACAGTCTCTCGAGAGGACTGCCTATCATAGTAGGTATCAGGGGTATAATATAGAATTCTTTTTCCTTGATCTGCTTATCACTATAGGTTATTAGTCCTCTACTTTATTTGAAAAGGAAAATGACGAAACAGTAGTGCTAATGTAGTGGGTTGACTATCTACTAAAGGGGGGGCTTTTCTATGTTTCTTTTAGAAGTTAGAATTACAAACTTTCGAAAGTTTGGTCAAGGAACAAATGGTGAACCCGGATTGGTTCTCGTTTTAAATAAAGGGCTGAATGTTCTCATTGGTGAAAATGATGCAGGAAAATCGACAGTAATTGATGCAATCAAATTTGTATTATTAACACAAAGCAGAGAATATTCTAGACTAGAAAAAGATGATTTTCATGCTGATTCAAATGAACTGAAAATCGAATGCATCTTTAAGGGGTTTTCAGTAAACCAAGCAAAGGATTTTTTAGAGTGGATTACTATTGATTCAGATAAACAATATAGTCTTCGTGTTTTTCTAACTGCCAAAAAGGATGTTAAAGGAAAGATATTAATTGACGATGTGCATGCAGGAAGTGATAGCGAAGGGCAAATACTACATAGTAAAGCACGTGATTTACTTAGAACGATTTATCTTAAACCATTGAGAGATGCAGAAAATGAACTTGCTGCTAAACGAAACTCACGATTATCTCAAATATTATATTCACATCCCGAGTTTTCTACGGGTGAAGATCATAGACTGGTTGAAATCATTAAGGAGGCTAATCAAAAAATCAAGAGATACTTTGATTATGACGAGCTAACTAGTGAGGAAAAAAAGATTCTAAAATCAATCAATTTTTACTTATCAAAGTTCTCTGATAACAAAAATTTGTTGAGTTCAAATATAGAAATTGCTGCAGTTAACCTAAAAATGATCTTAGAGAAAATTGATCTTTTGCTTGTTACTACGAAATCAGGTTTAGGATCCCTTAATCAACTATACATTGCGGCTGAGTTATTACTTTTACAAATTGAAAAAACTGAAGGTATTAACCTCGCACTCATTGAGGAAATAGAAGCTCACTTGCATCCACAGGCTCAGATAAGAGTGATAGATTACCTTCAAGAATTAAGTGAAAGTAGCACATCTCCGATGCAAATACTATTAACAACTCACAGTGTCACATTAGCTTCAGTTATCAAATTGAATAATTTAATTTTGTTTGCTGAAGGCAAGTCGTTTTCTTTGTCTGAAGGTAATACTAAACTACACAATGGAGACTATAGATTTTTAGAAAGATTCCTAGACTCCACAAAAGCTAACTTTTTCTTTGCTAAAGGAGTTATGATTGTCGAAGGTGATGCAGAGAACCTATTGCTTCCTACATTAGCGGATAAATTAGGAAAATCTTTTGCTAAAAATGGAGTTTCCATTGTCAATGTAGGGAGTACTGCATTGTTGAGATACTCAAAAATATTTATTAGAGAATTAGATCCTATTATGCAGTTACCTGTTGCAATAGTTACCGATTGTGACGAGCCAGTATCAAAGATCGATAAAGAGTCTGGTGGTATTGTCATGCTTCCAGCTAGAAAACCCCAAAAAATAAAGTCTGAAAAGAAAGTCAAATATAGCGATCAAAATGTAAAAGCTTATATATCTCATGAGTGGACTTTAGAATTCGATTTGGCTTGTAGTTGCTTAAAAAAAGAACTGTTCGCCTCAATTCTCATGGCAAGGGATTATGCTAATCAAGATAAGGAATTAACAGAGGGGAGAGCGGCAAAGACATATAAGGAAATCGGTGATTATTTAAAAGAAGCTGAAACACAGATTAGTGGATGGAGCACCTATGAACCCTTCATGCTAGCTTCAAACATAGTTAGAGATGTAATACTGAAGAAAAACATTTCAAAAGCGGTTGTTGCTCAATGCTTTTCTGAAATTTTGAATGAACGTAGCTTTACATTGGAGGAATTAGAAGATATCAGAAGCGACAGTTATCTAAAGTACCTAGTTGATGCTATAGATTATGTGACAGGAGCTTAGGATAATGCAAATGTTAACCGTAACAGATGAAGATATTGAATACGCAGCTAAAGTTTTAAATATACCAAATGGTTTTGATACCCCAAGAGTTAACGTTATAAAGTGCATGGAGAGTAGAGATGTAGTTGCATGCCCAGGGAGTGGAAAAACTACAGTATTACTCGCTAAGTTATTAATTCTAGCAAGACATATACCTTTAAAAAATAATAGAGGAATTTGTATTTTAACTCATACAAATGTAGCGATTGACGAAATTAAAGAACGGCTAGGTGATAAAGCCAATGAATTACTCACTTATCCAAACTTTGTTGGAACAATACATTCATTTATCAGTAAGTTTTTAGCTAATCCTGCGTTTGTTAACTACTACTCTGGAAGAATTTCAAGAGTTTTTGAACCTGTAGATTATAAATTACGATTAATAAAAAAATATAAGTCCCTGTATCCTCCATTCTCAGGAAGTAAACTAGATGGTTTCCTCTATGGAAGACTCAATAAAAAAATAAAAGAATCAAAAGACAATTCTAAAATAGCAAAGGCAAAAGATGATTTACTACGATCCTTAGAATTGGATTACACAGATAACACGATAAAAAAAGTCACTTTTAACAAAAAAACTACTGTTTTAAAGAATCCAAACTCGGATGCTTATAAAGAATACATTACATTAATTGATCAACTTCAAAATGAAGGTATATACTCCTACAATGAACTTCAAGGACTCGCACATAGGTATGTAAATGATTTTCCAAGAGAACTACAAAGTATTTTTTCAGAGCGATTTTCGTTTGTATTTGTAGACGAAATGCAGGATACTAGCCTACTTCAGTTGCAAGTATTAGAAAAAATTTTTGACAATGAAAAAATGATTTTCCAATGTTTTGGTGATCCGCAGCAAACAATTTATGAATCCGATGATAAAGGCTGTTCATGGGAACCCAAAGATCCTTTATTCATAAAAAACAGTAATAGACTGAGTAAAAGTATCGCAAAAGTTGCAGATGTTGTAGCATTAAAACCTTATGGAATGCAAGGCAGAGAATCACAAAAAGGAAACCTACTTTCGCCAGTGATTATCAGTTATAAAGATAATGATGTATCACATGTACTTGAATCTTTTGCTAAGTTGATTATCAAATATAAGTTGAATGAACTGGATAATGCGATATTTAAAGCAGTTGGCATGGTAAAGGACAAAAATGAAGAGCTATCTATTACGAGTTATTTCCCAGTATTCGAAAAATTAGAGATTAGGAGTAATGTAAACAAAGATTTTTCTGATCTTAAGAGTTACTTAGTTATGCTTGACAGAGCGGTAATTGAGAAAGAAGGTATAAAGGCGTATTATGATAGATTCATTCTAGCAATATTAAAGTACTTGCGAATAAATGATATTAGGACTGACGAAGGCAGGCTTTTCTCTAAAGTATCATTTTTGAAGTATTTACGTGAAAACGATGTGAGATTATATAAAACGACGCATAGATACTTTGCAAGAATAGTTTTAGCAATAGCTAAAGGGAAATGTGTATTAGCTAGTTTTAAGTACATTTTAGCCATTATTGTGAATCGTCTATTCCGTTTTAAAGTTAACATATATAAGGATGAATTTATGAACGGAACTCCTTTGGTTGCAACAATAGCTGTTAATGAAGAAGAAGTGAACATGTACAGATATGATGACTTAAGAATTGAGTTAGACAGTGTTCATGGAGTTAAAGGACAAACGCATAATGCCACTTTATATTTGGAAACTTTTTATTTTTCTAGAACAAATGAAAGTATTATTAAATTTTTGATTGGGGAACAAAGTTCCACCATTGAGGAGCACGTTGAAAAACACATACGTGTTGCGTATGTCGCTATGACAAGACCTACTGATTTACTGTGTATTGTGTTGAATGAAGAAATTTATTTGGAGAACAAAGTAAAGTTAAATGACTTAGGGTGGATACATTACCAAGAAATAATATAGCCAAAAAAATATAAAGTTCTCTGAAGCAAGCGGAGAGGAAAAATGGAAAATCAAGTCGGTGAAGTTGTGATTATGCCTAAAAGCTTGAATGAAAAACCACTTTAGACTTTACTAAAATCAGAACCCATTATTGAATTGATCTCCTATCTCACATTTGATATCAGAAAAAGGGTGTAGTTAAGATGTCTATTAAGAAAATAACAATAAAAAACTGCAAATCAATTGAGTTTCTTGAACTGAACTTGAATATGAATATCAATTGTTTTATAGGTATTAATAATGTTGGTAAATCAAATATTATGAAAATTATTCATTTTTTTTATATCAATCTAACTAAGGAATTTTATGATGATTCAATGTTTAGTAAAAGTAACCCTTACAACGATGAAGTTGAAATTTCTATAGAGTATAATTTCAAAGGGTTATTAGATAAAATACAAGGTAATACCAATGTCAATAATGGATTTTTAGATGACTTTTTTTCAAACATTAAATTCAGTCAATTTCATAGTGGTTTGGATCCTTTGAATGATATAGTAGAGAAAGTAAAAAAATATGCTGATAAATATATTAAAAAAGATAAGTGTACGCTTACTCTAAAATACAACCGTCAAAATAAATCAATTAATTGGAATATAAAAGACTATGAGTTTCGAGCATTTATTTCTGTGAGGTTCCCTGTCTTTTTTTTAGAGTCTAGAAATATTGACCTTTATAATTGGGAATCCATCTGGAAGCTCATAGGAGAAATAGCTCCGTTCAGAAAAAAAGTCTCTATAACAGGAAATATTGAAGGGATTTTTGAATTAGATGATGAGGGACGAGATAATTACAGTACAGTGATTCAAGATATTATCTCAGAAATTGAAAAATCAAATATACGAGTTAAGCAGTCAAATATATATGAAAAAATCAGTCAGATTATACAGCTTCAATTAGGGGGTAATGGCTTTGAGTACGAAGCTCATAATTTAAAAATTGGTTCTTATGGAATGAATTCTTATTCATTTATGAGCTTATATGTAAAATTAATCTTACGCCTTTTTAATAATAAACATTTATCGAGCCCGTTGATAATGATAGACGAGCCAGAACTTCATCTTCACTTAAAAAAAATAGAGCAATTTACAAGAGAAATCAAAAAATACGAGAGATTCTCAACAACTAAATGGATATTTGCAACTCACTCCCCGACTTTTGTAAAGAACATAATCGTTGAACATGAGAACTACGAAATGTTTCACGTAACCAATACAGAATTTTTTAATAAATCTTATGTATCGAGAATAAATGGATTTAAGGAAAAAAAACATAAACTAATATCAGATAATGAAGCTAATTTATTCTTCTCAGAGGTTTGTTTTTTTGTAGAAGGGGATACAGAATTAGAGGTTTTTAGAAACGACAATTTGCGTATTCTGCATCCTAAATTGAATAAAATAGATATATATGCTTTTGATGGAAAGGAGGATAAACTTAAATTAGTTAATCCGAATGATAGAAAAACTAAAATAAATTATTTAGTTATGATTGATATGGACAAGATATTGAACTACTCTCCTAAAAAGAAAAAATATATGCTTTCAGGTAGTGCTTATTTAAATGTGATTAAAAACAGAAACATTATTAAACGTGAAAAATATCACTATACAAAGAAGTTTAATGATACATTTAGAGTCAGAAGCGAGATAACACAAAGATTAAACTCAAATAAATTTGAGGTAGATTCCACAGGACTTTGTATTGAACAAAGTGAGGAACGAGCTGAACTAATCGAACTTATCCAGCAATATTATGATCAGTACAACTTTATGCCATTAGAGACAACTATTGAAGGTACTATTATCAATAAGAGAAACTACCACCTCTTCTGGCAATGGATTAAAGAACATGATTGGAACCAAGAGAATTTTGATAATCTGTACTCCGATTTACAGACGGAAGATCATAAAACAACCTTTCTTAGGTTGGTCTTTTTTGGGAAAACAGATTGGTTCAGTAGTGATAAAGAAGGAAATAACAACAATCAAGAGTTCGTGAAAAAATTAAAAGTTATAAAAGAGATACGCAAGCAATTAAAAGAATCTACACTTGATTTTGGAGATAAGACAAGCGGTTGGGTTACTAACTATCTTAATTGGTTCTTCGATAGAAAATTAAAAATAGAAAAGTCCGAGGATGTATTTGTAAATAGAAGCTTATTTCAAGCGAGCTTTCCCGAATTAGGAAAAGTTATTGAGAAACTGGAGAAATTGTTATAAACTAATTCTAAAGCAATGGGGTAAGTAGTAAAATCTGAAGTAGTTATTTATTGACTATAGATGCCATGATGACAGTTTTTTTATCCCTTATACAAGAAACTAAAAATCTCTTGTGACGTGCTTAGTAACGGGTGTAGGGAAAATCCATGGTTTGAGGCCTGCTAATTGTCGCGCTAGTATACGCTTATTGGCCTATGCATTAATTTCGAGGTTCTGGGATGTACTTACCCTTGCTTTTTTAGGAGAATTTAAATGCGTATTGAGAGTTTAAGTAAATTCGAGAAAAAAGTTCTTCGTGATAGTGTATCTCATTATGTTGACCTTCTAACTGAAGAGCAACTACTTACAGCATATTATACGAAAATAATTAAAAAGAAGGATAAGTCCGATAGAGTTATTCATTGTATAGATAATGAACATTTGATATATAAGATTCAAAAACAACTGAAGAATAATTTTCTTGATTTCATTCCTCTTTCTAATTATGCATACGGATATGTTAAGGGGAAGTCATATTACGATTATCTTAAACCACATGTAAAACACGGCTACTATATGAAGTTGGATATTAAAGATTTTTTTCACTCTATCAAAGAAAAGGAATTAAGGGAGGTTTTAAAATATTACGTTGATGATGTTAGTATTAATGAAAGTTTAACTATTTTAGATTTTATTACTAAAGTTGTTACTGTTAATGAGTTCCTACCCCAAGGTGCAGTAACTTCTCCTGTCCTTTCTAATATTTATTTCAGGTTCCTAGACATCAGAATATCTAGATATTGCCGCAAGTTTGGTATAAATTATACTAGGTATGTTGATGATCTACTCTTTTCATCTGATAATTTATTTATCCATAAGAGAGTATTTATTAATGGGATTACAAAAATTCTTAAGAGTCAAGGATTTCAACTAAATCCTAAAAAGGTTCGGAAAACGAAGTCTGAGATATGCTTAAATGGCTTTGTAGTGGGTGAAAACATTCGTTTATCTCGTAAAAAAACAGCAATTATTTCTTCATTCATTTATTACTATCAATGTTCTCCCAACAAGACTCTTGAAGAATTACTAACTGAGGTCGAAAAGAACCTTGAGATAAAGATCAAGATACCCAATCTTCATAACTTTTTAGCAGGTTATCGATCTTTTTTACTTGGTTTGTTACCTTTTGATAGCGTAGGAGTTCTTCCTGAGGTTATAACAAGAACAGACAAAAAAATTTTATATAAAATAAACGAAATAGAGAAAATATTAGATCTGACTGCTGCTAATATTTGATAGGTTACCTCGTGGCCACACTTTTTTGCTCTTGAATGCTACGGCGCACTCAACAGTGAAACAAGAAATTCAAAAAAGCCTTGTCCCGGTTTTTCTTCACATTTTTTTATCTTACAAGACCCCATCTCTCCACTGTCAGCGATAGGTCAGAAAATATTGTTCTGTATGCATTGCGTGGGAGAGATCTTATTATTCCATCTTTTCAAACCAATCAAATTGATGATCAAGTTTAAAGGTCTAGCAATCGATGCTAGGCCTCTATATGGTCTCGTTCCACAAAAAACTTTCTTTCAGCAAATGATGACTATTTCTTTTCTTCCATCTCAACCAGATCAATAATTTCCCGAATATCTTCAATATTCATGGCTTCGGCTATTCTTTCAATATGATTAAAATTGATGCTTTCACGTTTACCGGATTGAAGTTCGCTTAGAGCAGCGTGTCGTACATCAGATAAACGTGAGAGTTCTCTCAAGGAAATATTGTGTTGTCTTGTAATTTCGTTAATTTTCACAACTACTTTCTTTGCCATTAGGTTTCCCACCTTATTTTACAAATTTTTCTTGACGATACGCATAAACGTAACATATAATTTTTGTAAAACTGGTACTCATATACGTACCAAAAGGTGGGGAATATTTTGACTTCTCAGAGTGACATGGTAGCGGAGTATGAAAAGTTAGTAGAACTTGAAGAGCAATACACAGAGAGGATTCAAACTTGTATTAAATTACTTGGAGATGCTTTTAACATTATCGCTGCCAAAGCAGGAGCGTTGAGCATGGATTCAGTTAAGGAAGCGGCTTATTATTTACACTCAACGGAGATTGAACTAAACCATGTTTTGTACTATATCCGTTTAGAGAAAAGCATTTTAACTAATCAGTTAGGATTTGAAACAAAATAAAGCAAACCCAAGCTTAGCAGCGGAGGGGATGGAATCGTTCTGAAGAAGCAAAGCGTTCGCCTTTGAACCCGGATTTTTACCGTTAAAATATAATCAAAAAAATCTGGGGGCAACAGCGATCGGAAGAATGATCCGTCTACGTAGCGTCCTTAGTTGCACTTACTTGCTCAATCCAACCAGCAATCAATTTGCTCAATAACCCGACATGACCCTTCACGGTCTACTCGGGTTTTCTCATTTTACAGCCCTATCCTCACGACTAAAATCTCATCTTACCCTTCCAACACTGCCACCCAGATAGTTACACCCACTCCCAACATCATGTATAGTAAAGTTATGGGAAATGAACATGAACCCGCATATGTTCTTGATCGCTTAGACGTACAATAAGAAACATGGCAAAAACGAGGAGGAACGTAATGATACATCCAACACAGATTCAGGATATGCTGCAAGCCGCGCTGGAGACGGGCGGAGATTTTGCAGAGGTGTTCGTCGAGGACCGTACCAATGGACAACTGGGCATGACCGGAGGCGTCGTGGATACGGCGCTGTCAGGCCGGGATTTTGGGATTGGTATTCGGATCATGAAGGAGCATTTTTCGGTGTATGCCTACACCAGCGACATGAGCGAACAGAGCCTTATCCGACTGGCCAAATCGGCCGCCAAGGCCATTCGCGGAGGTGGAGTGCCAGGTACACACACCCTTACACTCCATCCTCATGCTATCCCTAACCAACATCCGATTGCGATCATTCCTGACGGTTCACAGAAACGATCCAAGATCGACATGATGAGACGGGCGCATGAGGCGGCAAGCCAATATGATCCTTCCATCACGCAAACCTCCATTGGGATTAGCAACTCGATCCAGAACGTCTTGATCGCCAATAGCAACGGGCTGCTGGTGGAGGATACCCGTACGTATACACGCATGAGAATAAGCGCGATTGCGACTGATGGAGAGCATAGACAATCCGGGTTCCGTGGGCCGGGAGCGTATGCGGGGACTGAATTCCTGGAGAACCTGAATATCGAAGAAAATGCCAGACACGCCGCTCGTATTGCGACCACGATGGTCAAAGCGGGATATGCGCCTAGTGGCAGACTGCCGGTCGTAATTGAGAACGGCTTCGGCGGCGTTCTTTTTCACGAGGCGTGTGGACACGGGCTGGAATCTACGGCGGTGGCGCATGGAACTTCCGTGTTTGCCAATAAGATCGGGCAGCAGGTAGCTTCACCGCTCGTCACGGCTATAGATGATGGAACGATTCAGAACGCATGGGGCTCGCTCAATATCGATGATGAAGGAGCGCCGACACAGCGCAACGTACTGATCGAGAACGGCATTTTAAAAGGATATCTGATCGACCGCATGGGCTCGCGCCAGATGGGTGTACCTGCGACAGGGTCAGGACGAAGACAGTCCTATAAATTCGCGTCTGCATCTCGTATGAACAATACGTTTATTGCAAATGGCGAGTCCACCCGTGAAGAGATCATTGCGAATACGGAGTACGGAATCTATGCCAAATCGCTGGGCGGCGGTTCGGTGAATACTTCGACGAGCGAGTTCAATTTTGCAGTCGAAGAGGCGTATATGATTCGCAACGGCAAAATTGCCGAGCCGGTCAAAGGAGCAACGCTAATCGGCAAAGGGATTGAAACCCTACAAAATATTGATATGGTCGGCAACAATCTGGATCATGGTCAGGGGATGTGCGGCTCGGTCAGCGGAAGTCTTCCGGTCAACTGCGGACAGCCGACGATTCGTGTGTCCGAAATGACCGTCGGCGGACGGAAGGGGGAATAGGCGATGAATATTCAGCAATTTCAGGAAGCGTTGTTCACAAAAGGTCGGGAAATTGGCTATGCGGATATGGAAATCTACTATGTCAATGGACGTTCTACTTCGGTAAAGGTACTGAAGGGAGAAATTGATCAATATACCATCGTCGAAAACGATGGGCTTTCCTTCCGGGGTGTCATTAACGGGAAGATGGGTTATGCCTCTACGGAGAAGGTGGAACCGGACGTGATCGACTTTTTATTGGAAGAGGCACGCAGCAACGCGGACATATTGGAGAGTGAGGAACAGGATGAGTTATTCGCAGGCTCTGAGAGCTACCCTGAGCAGCCTGCCTATGCCGCAGCGTTGGCTGACACGGCTCCTGAGATTCTGATCGAAGCGGCGCTAGAAATGGAGCGCACAGCGCTTGCCGCAGATCCACGGATTGTGATGGCTCGGCATTGCTCGGTCAGCATTCGTGAAAATGAGGTTCTAATAGTAAATACAAAAGGACTGCACTGCCATCGTCGCAAAAGTCTGGCGAGCGCTTATGTGTATGTGATTGCAGCAGACCATGACGAGACGGTAACTGGGGGCTGGCATGATTATTCGCTGCGGAGTGTGGAGGAAATTGATATTGCGGATGTGGCGCATAAAGCCGTAAAAGAGGCTGTTTCCAAGCTGGGTGCGCACACGATCCAATCGGATAACTATCCGGTCATTTTCCGTCATGATGCAGCAGCGCAATTGCTAGCTGCGTATACGTCGGTATTTTCAGCGGAGTCGGTGGATAAAGGCTTTTCGCGATTGGCTGGGAAACTGGGGCAAAAGGTGGCAAGTGAGCATATTACGCTGATTGATGATCCGCTGATGGAGAACGTTCCCGCAGGCAGTACGTTTGATGCCGAAGGCAGCGCAACGCATCGTAATGAGATCATCAAGGACGGCGAACTACGGACGTATTTCCATAATCGCAAGACGGCTCGCAAGGCTGGGGTGGAAAGTACCTCTAATGCTTCCAAGGGCAGTTATAACGGTAAAATCGGTGTGTCGTATCATAATCTGTATGTGGAACCAGGGACGTCTACGTTGGAGGACATGATTCGCGAGACGGATCGCGGGCTGATGATCGTAGAGCTGCAGGGGCTGCATGCGGGTACGAATACGGCGTCCGGTAATTTTTCGCTGGCTTGTCTGGGATACTGGATTGAGCAGGGGCAAGTGGTCAGAGCAGTCAATCAGATCACCGTATCGGGCAACTTCTTTGATGTGTTGCAGCAGGTAGAGGAAGTTGGCAACGATTTGCGTTTTACGGGAAGCTGCACATCCCCTTCGCTTAAGCTGGCTGCACTCTCGATTTCAGGTTCCTAATGACTGGAGTAGCCTTCTTTTTTCAGACTCACGGCCTGTTTCTGACGTTCCGATTGCCTAGCGATTACAGATGCCTGATGCATCAGGGTATGGTAAAGTAGGAGAAAGTCTTTGAAATATGAAAAAAAGGCTTGGTTACAGCACCGCGACAGGGTATTATAGACAATAATATATTCGAAAAAAGGTTCGAATTGAATTTTTATTGGGGGATGTATATGAGATATATAAGCACTAGAGGTCGAGTAGAAGCCAAGGGATTTATTGATACCGTGCTCATGGGGTTAGCTGACGATGGAGGTCTGATGATACCGGAGCAGATTCCGACTGTGTCGGCAGCTACGCTGGAGCAATGGGCAACATTGAGCTACAGAGAGCTGCTGCTGGAAGTTTTTGCGCTGTATATCAATGATGAGATTCCTCGTGAAGATTTGGAGCAGCTGGTGGAGCGCAGTTACGCAAGCTTCCGTCATCCAGAAGTTACGCCAGTGAAGAAGATCAACGATTCCCTGTCTATTTTGGAACTGTTCCACGGGCCTACGTTCGCGTTCAAGGATGTGGCCCTGCAATTTATGGGTGAGTTTTATTCCTACGTGTCCAAAAAGCAGAATGAGATCATTCACATTTTGGGTGCAACCTCGGGCGATACTGGGGCGGCAGCGATTCAGGGCGTGCGTGGCAAGGAAGGCATTAAAATCTGTATTTTGCACCCACACCAAAAGGTGAGCAAGGTACAAGAGCTGCAAATGACGACGGTTGACGATGAAAATGTATTGAATCTATCCGTAAAAGGGAACTTTGACGATTGTCAAAAAGTCATTAAGGACCTGTTTGCCGATCTGGATTTCAAAGCTAAACATCATTTGCGGGCGATTAACTCGATTAACTTTGTGCGTATTTTGGCGCAAACCGTATATTACTTCTATGCTTATTTCCGGGCGCAGGAGTCTGCGGGTACGAAAAAAATCAATATCAGTGTGCCATCTGGCAACTTCGGCAATATTTTTTCCGGCTTTCTTGCGAAGAAAATGGGCCTGCCGATCCATAAGCTGATTATTGCAACCAATGAAAATAATATTTTGGAGCGCTTCGTGAAGACAGGTGAATACAAGCCAGGTGACTTCAAAAGCACATACAGTCCTTCGATGGACATTCAGGTGGCGAGCAATTTCGAAAGATACCTGTATTACTTCCTTGGAGAAGATGCAGCCAAGGTATCTGAATACATGAATAACCTCAAAACCGAGGAACGGATTGTGATCAGTGCAGAGGATTTAAAACGGGTGCAGCAGGATTTTGAAGCGCTCGGTGCTTCGAATGAGCAGTGTCTGGAGCTAATCAAGAAATACAAGGCCGAATACGATTATTTGCTCGACCCGCATACGGCTTGCGGTATTGCCGCGTATGAGGCGTATAATGGCGCGGACGAAGTATGTGTAACCTTTGCGACAGCGCATCCGGCCAAATTTGATGAAGCCATTCGTCTGGTGGACATCAAGCAGGAGTTCCCAGCGCAAATTGAACAATTGTTCTCCAAATCGCAGCATCAGCAGGTGGTAGAGCATGACGAGGCAGAAATTGTGCGTCAGCTTGAAGCCTTTTATGTGTAAAAGAATGGGAAAAGAGGCTACGCCCTGCGCGCAGCCTCTTTTTCTTATTTCCATATTCCAGACATAATGTATGTTTTAGTTTCAATTTGTTCACATTATAATGCCATGTAGGGTAAGGTGTTAGGGCCTCAGAAATCGTGAAAAAAGCCCATGAATCAAGGGATTTAGCTTTAGGAAACTAACAGACAATGAGAGGTTCATAGAGTTATTTAATGAAGGATACAAAAATTTTTTATAGGCGAATTAGATGTATTATTATAAAAAATCATGTATAGTTAACTAAATTTTATGAATACATAAAGTTCCACTCTCGAAGGTGCAGAATAACGTCGTTCCGTCATTTAACAGAGGGGCTAATTATAAAAGGGGTGTATTAAATAATGACCATGATCCGTCCAGAGCAGAGTCAACAAGCAGCAGCCGAATATGTGCAGTCCGTTTTTGAGAAGGTTATCGCGCGCAATCCTCATGAGAATGAATTCCATCAGGCCGTCAAGGAAATATTGGATTCGCTAATTCCGGTATTGGCTAAGCACCCTAAGTATATGCAGCAGGGGCTTCTGGAACGGCTAGTGGAGCCGGAGCGAGTCATTACCTTCCGTGTACCTTGGGTGGATGATGCGGGAGTTGTACAGGTCAACCGTGGCTTCCGTGTGCAGTTTAACAGTGCGATAGGGCCTTATAAAGGTGGACTTCGCTTTCATCCGTCTGTATATCTGGGAATCGTCAAGTTTTTGGGTTTTGAGCAGATTTTCAAAAATGCATTGACGGGTCTTCCCATCGGTGGTGGTAAAGGCGGCTCGGATTTTGATCCCAAAGGGAAATCAGATAACGAAGTGATGCGTTTTACACAAAGCTTCATGACTGAGTTGTATAAATATATTGGTCCAGATGCCGACGTTCCGGCTGGGGATATTGGAGTAGGTGGCCGCGAGATCGGTTACATGTTCGGACAATACAAGCGGATTCGCGGAGGACATGAAGGTGGCGTCCTGACGGGTAAAGGGATTCATTACGGAGGCAGTCTCACACGTACGGAAGCGACCGGCTACGGTTGTGTATATTTTGTAAACGAGATGTTGCAGGCGCAGGGATCGTCCTTTGAAGGAAAACGCGTCGTCGTGTCAGGCTCGGGGAACGTATCCATTTATGCGATTGAAAAAGCACAGCAGCTTGGCGCTACAGTCGTGGCATGTAGTGACTCGAATGGCTACATCTATGATCCAGACGGTATCGATCTGAAGCTGGTGAAGCAGCTGAAAGAAGTGAACCGTCTGCGGATTAGCGAGTATACTCAAGAGCGTCCAGGCGCAATCTATACAGAAGGCTGTTCGGGGATCTGGTCGATCCCATGCGACATCGCACTGCCATGCGCCACACAGAATGAAATTGACGAGCAAGCAGCCCAGCTGCTGGTAAGTAATGGCGTAAAAGCTATAGGCGAAGGTGCCAATATGCCATCCTCGCTCCAGGCCATTGAAGTGTTCTTGGGCAATGGAGTTCTGTTTGGACCAGCGAAAGCTGCCAATGCAGGCGGAGTAGCGGTCTCGGCGCTTGAAATGTCGCAGAACAGCATGCGTCTGTCATGGACCTTTGAGGAAGTGGATGCCAAGCTGCATGATATTATGAAAAATATCTATGCTAACAGCGTGAAGGCGGCTGAGGAATACGGCGTGCCGGGCAATCTGGTTGTCGGAGCCAATATCGCAGGATTTGTGCGTGTGGCCGACGCAATGCTGTCCCACGGGATTATTTAGCACAACGGAACATAATAAAGTTAAATTGAAGCTGAGTGGCTCTTGTGCGAGTCGCTCAGCTTTTATTTGCAAAGAGCACTTTATTTTTCTCAGGGACTTGATTTAATTTTAAAGAGGATGTATATTACTTGATAGATCAATAATTGATGGATCAAAGGTCGGATCACGAAGCCCAGCGATATGCTTAAGGGAGGAGAGATTGATATCACCCAGACACCATCCGAGCCTGAGTATATTTTTGACATGCTGTTGTTGCTGAACAAGCAGATTAGCTCCAAGTTTGAGCGTTGCGCAGGAGTCAGCGCATCCAGATTGCAGCTATTGTGCAAGTTGTATCAAGTGGAGGAGATTAGTCAAACTCTCCTGCAAAAAGAGGTTGGCATTGACGCTGCAGCCGTAACGCGCCATTTGAAGCAGCTTGAAACGATAGCGATGGTCACACGACGCACGAAGCCAGAGGACAACAGGGTTACCTTGGTAAGCCTGACCGATTATGGGCGTGCACGCATTGTCATCTTTAAGCAGGAGCGCTCGCAGTTTGTAGCTCAGCTGCTACAGAGCTTCGACGAGACCCAGCGGCACCAGCTAGCCGATATGCTGCAAGTTATGAATGGTCATATGTCCGATATGGACTGACCCCAATTACATTATACCCATAGGGGAAACAAGGAGGAATTTACATGCCAGTAATTACTATTGAAGCAGGCAAATTAAATAAAGAACAAAAAAGATCGTTGGTCACTGAACTTACCACATCAGCTTCAACCATAATGAATGTACCCGAGTCGGCTTTTATTGTTTTGATTAAGGAAAGCGAAAAAGAAAACATTGGTTTGGGAGGAAAATTATTATCTGATCGCTAATGTCAGAAGATGAAGTGGGTTCATTCATTTTTAAGGTAAGGAGCCATTTCTGTAATGAATTAATTTGAGATTTGAATAAAAAAAGCGCCTCCTGTATGCACGGGTACAGAACTGGCAGGATCGCTTTTTTCCAGAGTACACGCAGGTAATTAAAGACTGGGAAGGGAAAGCTTCGCGCATTACCTTGCAGGAGTTTCCAACGCCAGGTGAGATCGTAGAATTAGGTGCAGAAGCCATCGTCCAGCGCTGGAAGAAAGACGTGAAACGAGCCCGGCAACTGGTGGAAACGGCGAGAAGTTCCATCGGTCTGACCGAAGGACTTCCAGCAGCAAAAATAGAGATTAAAACACTTCTGGAACAGTACGACATGTTCGCCAGACAGCTCGAAGAGATTCTAGCCGAGGTGGAACGTCTACTCCCTCAAATCCCAGGAACGAAAGAGATGCTTACTGTGCCAGGCGTGGCTGTGGTCACCTTGGCGGGGTTCCTGGCGGAAGTGGGGGATCTAAGGGGTTACGAGCATGGACAGCAGATTATACGGCTGGCCGGACTGAATCTCAAAGAGAACAGCTCGGGGAAGAAAAAAGGAAAATCCAGTATAACCAAACGAGGACGCGCAAGGCTAAGAGCGCTACTGTTTCGGTCGTGATGCTCATGGTGGCGAAGAATGCGGAGTTTAAGGTACTGCACCAATACTTTACCAAACGAAGCCAGAATCCACTGAAGAAAAAGCAATCGATTGTAGCGTTGTGCGGGAAGCTGATTCGCGTTCTTCACACGCTCGGCACCAAGCAAGTTCGGTACGATGCAAACGACGTTTTAGGGCCAGTACGTGAGGCCCAGTTACAGAAGACAGCTTAAGAAAAACCGGATTTATGTTTCTCATCGGACAGGAATAAGCAGAGACAAAGGAAGCACGGAGCAGCCGCAGGAATCATTTCCATAAGGGCAAAGACCCCGCGTGATATGGGAGGGTAAGCCGTCAAGAGTCAGGAGTGGATATCCAAGGTGCGATCATAGAAGTCGATCCATAGATTGGGAAAAATGTCTCAACCTCTATTCCTGCCACCGGCTTATACGGAAAATAATGAGATTCTTACACGACTTCTCCAGTGCTCGATATGTCAATGGCTGAAAACCGAAGAACGAGTGAGAAAACATGAGAAAATATTAATTTATAGTGGGAGAGATTGGAATGAATAATACGAACACATCCAGTACTGTAAAAACGAATGATTTTAAAGAAATCGCCCTGGGACGCCGTTCTGTAAAAGTATACGATCCGTCCGTGAAGATCAGCCGTGAGGAAATGACTGAGATTTTGACAGAAGCTACACGCGCACCATCTTCCATTAACCTGCAACCTTGGCGTTTCCTCGTCATTGACAGCCCTGAAGGTAAAGCTACACTGGCACCATTGGCCCGTTTCAACCAACGTCAAGTAGAAACATCTTCGGCAGTGATCGCTGTATTTGGGGATTTGAATAACTTTGATAATTTCGAACAAATTTTCGGAGAAGCTGTAGAACTGGGCTATATGCCAAAAGACATTAAAGAAATGCAACAGGAAAAAGTGGCAGCTCATTTTGCAGCGCTTGATCCAGTTGTGAACAAAGAAACAGTCCTGATTGACGGTGGTTTGGTATCCATGCAGCTTATGCTGGTAGCGCGCGCTCATGGTTATGATACTAACGCTATTGGCGGTTTTGAAAAGGATCAAATTGCTGAAGCCTTTGGTCTGGAAAAAGATCGTTATGTCCCTGTTATGCTCATTTCCATGGGTAAAGGTATCAACGATGGTCATCCGTCCACACGATTGCCTATTGATCAAATTGCACAGTGGAAATAAGGGAAACGAACTAATATCTATGCGCAAAATAAAAAACAGGCGGACAAAGGAAATCCTTTGCTTCGCCTGTTTTTTTATTTGCTTAGATGCAACGTAGATCGCGGGTGCTTATCACGTTGTCAGTCTTTCAGTTATCATTTCACGGTATTCGCTCCCGACGTTTCTGCCGAGTCAGCGGTGTCATTTTGAGGATGATGATAGTGCTTGGGCCATATAATTTGGTGTGAAGTATGGCTAAGCTCCTCATAAAATAACGGGGCTTTCTTAAATAGGCGTATGACCAGATGGAAAAAGAACCATCCGTTGATCACTAACAGCAAAAGGCTAATCAGAACACTTAGCCAAGGGGACACTTGAGACCATAGGACAGGCCCACCCAGTACGTAATTAAGTCCAAAATACACCCAGTACAAGAGACTGTAACGCTTTATGAGCTCCCATAGGGAAATCCGTTGTCCTGTCCCTGTAAGATGAATACGCACCAGCCATTTCCCTGGCGTTCGTCCATTCGTTAGGTAAGGAACCACCATAAAGTATACCCCACTGGAAACCCAGAAAGCAGCAGGCACATGCAGAGACTCCATGATTCCGAGTAGCCCGGTCCATATGATAGAATCCACGAAAAAGGCTACGCCCCGTCGGGTATAGGACACTCGCTTCGTTGCCATGTCCACATGCTTGTCCAGATGTTCCAAGCGGGGCAGGAAGCGTGAAAACCATTCGCCTAATAGAAAGCCTAGCATACCACCCAATGTATTAGCCATTAGATCGTCTACATCAAACACGCGATACGCATGGTCAAAAAATCCATACAGTCCTGTCAGCTGCGTCACCTCAAAGAAGAGGGAGAGGATAAAGGACAGAATCAGACACCATCCCCATCGTGCACGGAAATAATAACGTAAGAACATACCGAAAGGCACGGTCATCACAACGTTAAAAACGACTTGCAGAAAAGCGCGCTCCTTCAGCAAATGAACATAGCTGGAGGGATGGGCGGGTGAGATGGATGTTTCTCTTATAATGTCATGAACGAACTGCAAGGGCATCAACTGCAACGCTCCCCCGGCTAATGCAGCATTATGACGCGATGCCGGAAGTGGGAGTATGACCAGAAAGAAGGCGTTCATTAAGTATAACAGCATCAAGTAAAGCAGCCATGCTCTAGCCTTGTGAATATAGCCATGCCTGCGATATTGCACGATTAGGAAAGGCAGTGTGAACAATAAGGCAGCAAAAGGAAACGCAAGAAAGGCATATGAAACAGGAAACAGGTAAGATTGAATCATGTGCTGCTTACGCCTGCTTTCTCCGGAATTTCACCAAAGACCAGATGACCAGAAATGCCATGAAAGCCACGCATACGCTAATGCTAATGCGATTTTGCGGGTCAAGCAAGAATAGAAACGCAATGACCCATAGGCATCCCACTGTAACCGCCGTTACATAAGGGAATCCCCATATCTTGAAAGTAGGCTCCACTGGATAAGATTTGCGCAATTTCAATTGGGACAGACAAATGCAGCTCCAGACGAGCAACACGACGAAGCCAGGTACAGCCATTAAAATACGGAACAGCCCGTCCTGAGCGACATAAGCAACCATGGAACCGACAATCAGGACTACAGCGCACAATTTGAGACTATTTACCGGAACCCCGTTTGAAGATAAGCGGGCGAGTGATTTGGGACCTTCTCCATTG
The DNA here is from genome assembly GCF_024213315.1 of Paenibacillus sp. A3M_27_13. Classification (NCBI taxonomy): domain Bacteria; kingdom Bacillati; phylum Bacillota; class Bacilli; order Caryophanales; family Paenibacillaceae; genus Paenibacillus; species Paenibacillus sp. A3M_27_13. The sequence goes on along the minus strand of NZ_JANAVE010000001.1, from coordinate 1,258,965 downwards.
ATAGCCAGCGAATGCAGCATACGTGTAGCCCCGTAAATTCCCGAATTGGCGGCAGACAGTACAGCAGTGATCAGAATAAAGTTCATAACATGAGCCGAGCCTTGAAGCCCTACAGAAGACAATACCTGTACAAACGGGCTGGTATTCGCATCCAGTTGGTTCCATGGAATCAAGCCACAAATGATGAGAATGGGCAACGTATAGAACAAAACAACGCGAAGAATAAAGCTTTTAACCACTCTAGGTAGTACCTTTTCCGGATTTTCTGTCTCCGTCAACGTCAGTCCAATCAGCTCGGACCCTCCGTATGAAAAGGTAACGACCAGCAGCGCTGAAAAGATAGCTAACCAGCCATTAGGTAGAAATCCGCCGTGCTGCGCGTAGTTGCTTAGATAAGGTGGAGTTTCAGTGGGAATAATCCCGAATAGTATACAGCCACCCAAGGCGATGAAGATAATAATCATGGCAATCTTAATACCCGCAAGCCAAAATTCCAGCTCCCCAAAACCGCCGACACTCAGCATGTTGACGACAATAATGAAAGCCGCACTCACTAAACTGAGTACCCATAGAGGAACATCTGGCAACCAATATTGCAGGAAGCTCCCCGCAGCAATGACCTCAATGATACAGACGGCCAGCCACATAAAGCAATACAACCAGCCGATAATAAAGGACAGACGTTCTCCAAAAGCTTTGCGAATAAAATCCTTCATATTCATGTTGGGATAGACGGTAGCCATCTCGGCAATTGCGCCCATAACGACTAAGAGCAAGAGTCCTGCGAAGACATAGGATAAAATAACTCCAGGTCCCGCCAAGCTAATCGTTTCGGTACTTCCTTTAAAAATTCCCGTTCCGATAACTCCACCCATAGCCATAAAGGTAATGTGCCGTGGGAGCAGCTTTTTGTGCAAAGTTGCTTCATTTGATTTCAATATGAAATCCTCCTTCATATAGTGTATAGCTTCAGCATGGCCCAAACAGGGTTACTTCAATTAGACTTATACTACATGAAAATATCCAATTAGGAAATGAAATAAATAGGATCTGGTAGGGAGATTGAAATCGCTAGAGGACAAACTGAAGAAAACCGAGGAAAACAGAGGCAGCATGCTGGCGCTGATGATTGCTCTATCTGCGGTCATTCTGCCTTTATTGTTCTGCTCGGCGGATATTTAAGTGATCATGTAGGAGTATCGCATTGCGGTGAAGGATTAGCTCCGCAATATTCCTTTAGCCCGCACTTGCTTGAGCCAACCAGGAAACTCATTCAGCAGACGGTCGTACAATTCTGCGTCTGTCACGGACTCAATGTCATCCAAGGCAAAGAAATCTGCATTATCCACTACGCGACCACGCAGATTATCCAACTTTTGAAGGACTCCAAAATCAGCATTACCAAGACCAACAAATTGCCAGAAAATAGGAGTTTCTGAGCACTTGATCAGCAATTTTGATATTTTTTTCGTTTCATATACGCCACCGTCACTGAAAAAGATAATGTAGGTCGGGATTGTTTCATTGGGTGCCTCTTTTGTATATTTTAAAATAATATCCTCCATTACTTCAGGCTCATTGTTACCAAATCCAATATTTCCGTATCCGATTTCTGGGAAATTTCGTTTTACGTAATTCTCGAAATTCCTCTCTGTGACGCTTGGAGCACGTTTGGCTTTGTCCGCAAAAAACCATACATCCATTTCACCATCGTCATCCATGCAGGCCGATACAGCCAGAACACGTTCGAAGGCTTTTTGCACGGTTCCCTTAGAGTACAGTTTCGCCATGGAAGCAGAAGCGTCTAATACAACCGCTACTCGTGCTTTTTCACGGTCTATCTGCTTCTTTTGGAGTGAAATTTGTACCTTCTGTTTAAGCAGATTAATTCTTCCATTCACAGGAGAAGGCTCCTTCACGCCGGCTTTATCCGCTGACGGTGCTGCTGGCGATTCCGTTTCTTCTACGGTGACACCATGAGCTTCGGCGAGCGGCTTTAGTCCTCCATTGAAACCACGCCCAACTGCGCGAAGCTTGAAGCCAGACGTATGGCGGTATATTTCAGCGAATACGAGTGACGTTTCTTTGGTGGCTTCGGTGATACTGTAGGTGATATGGGATTGCTTGCCTTGAGCAGTAAGTGAGCAGCCGACCACATCGGCAAAAGTACCCGGGCCGTCCAGTGTGGCCGCAAACACACATTTTTCCACTCCGGTTCGTTCCAGTTCCTGGAGCGCTACAGTAAACTCAGTGGTTCTGTCATTTGGACGCTGTAACCGTACATGGCCGTGCGGGTCAGCGGGTTGATTGTAAAAAATGAAGTAGTCATCTGAGGAAACCTTTCCGTCTGCTCCTACCATAAAACAGCTAACATCCAGTTCGGCAGGTGCATGCTTCCATGTAATGGTGACCCGCACCGTATCTTCCTTACCGAATGGTGCATTAGCTCCTGTACTCAATGCAATGTTGGGACCGCTCATGCTGTCAAACCCCCTATGTATTTTAAATCTTGTATTTATACAAATTGTACCATGGAAATGGTATATTCACCTTGTTTCGTGCAGGAATATTTGTCTCATAGTAGACGCAGTAAAAGATGATATATAATAAGGTTGGTGTGGAAAAAAAGTATGATATTTATGAAGCGGAGGCTTTGATACGTGAAGCAGGATCGACAAAAGCAGGCAGGTTCCCATACCGGGATGAGCAAGGGACATGAAGCTGATGAGTTAAACAAACTGCTGTCCCTATGGCTTCATTCGTCGATCCGTGTCATGGATGTCCGGCATATTCGACTGGAGCCGGAAGCGTTGCTTCAACCGTATCGTCTTCCAGCGCAGGCTTTTGTATTTGTATTGCAGGGTAGCGTGCGTTTGGATGGTGATTGGAAGGATACGCCACATTCAGGGTACGTACTGCATGGCAGCAAAGGCTTTGAACTGAATATGAAACCCTCGCAATACGGGATAGAATATATCCTTGTACTATATAAAGCGACTTCTCTATCGGGACACACGATGTATAATCATCCTTCGATAGCTCATGGTTTTGTACCACCTTATCCGGTTATACTGTACCAAAAGCTGCAACTACTGGAGTACGCATGGCAGGATCATGAGGCGCTATCCAAGATTCAGGCTCAGGGTCGGTTCTATGATTTTGCATATGAATGTATGCGGCAATTGCAAGAACCGAAGGCTCGAACTTCTGCGCGGGATATCGTGACACAGGCGATTCGATTTATGCAGGATCATTACGCGGAGTCCATAACGCTCGAACGTTTGGCCGGATTGTTGGAATGCAGTCCGAGACATCTGACTCGGTTATTTAAAAAACAAACGGATTGTAGCCCGATTATGTACTTAATTCAACTGCGAATGGACAAGGCTAAGGAGCTTTTGCGGAAGACGGATGCTACTTTACAGGATATCGCTGTCAGTGTGGGGTACCCGGATGTCTATTTCTTTAGCCGGGCATTCAAAAAATATACGGGTGTATCCCCGGTTCATTACCGGGACAGCCTATATTCATCTGCTTTTGTGAGAGATACCAGTCTGGATAATCCATTAAGCATGTCCGAATGTTCCATTGATTCGGCAAGTGGCGCCCTGCATACTGTTATTGAGGATAATAATCATTATCAAAATCATGATGAAGGGATTTTACGAATGAATAGAAACGCAAAGCATTCCATGGCATTTATTTTATTGCTTAGTTTTACCCTGCTGCTCAGCGCGTGCTCAGGCACATCCAGTCCTGCGGCAACCGATGGCGCTTCCCAAGGGAACAATAATACATCAGCGGAACCAACATCACAGGAAAGGGTGCTGAAGGATGCACTTGGGCATGAGGTGAAGGTTCCGGCTCAGCCTCAGCGTGTGATCGCTTCTTATCTGGAGGATCATCTAGTGGCCCTAGGTGTTAAACCCGTAGCCCAATGGTCGGTAGGCAAAAATTCAGTTCAAGGTTACCTGCAAAAAGAACTGAAGGACGTTCCTACCATTGCTTCAGATCTTCCGTTTGAGGCGGTTCTGAACTTCAAGCCTGATTTGATCATTATGGACAGTGCGAGCATGGTGGAAGGCGACAAATATAATCAATACTCTAAAATTGCTCCAACCTACGTGGTAGGCACTAATATGAACAATGATTGGCGTCAAGAGCTGCTGACCGTGGGTGAGGTGCTGAATAAGAGCAGTGAAGCGAAGCAGGCATTGAGCAACTACGACAAAAAAGCAGCAGAGGCTAAAGCCAAGCTGAGTCAGACGGTAGGACAAAAAACTGCGGCGGCATTGTGGGTAACGGATAAAAATGTGTATGTCGTAAACCAGAATCTATCCAGCGGTGATGTATTGTATAAGGATTTGGGATTCAAGATTCCACAAGTCGTACAGGAGATTTCCAAAACGGCTAAGGCGAACTGGAGTAATTTATCGCTGGAGAAGCTGGCCGAGCTGGATGCGGATTATATCTTTATCGTGAACAGCAAAAACGTAAGTAAAGAAGATATTGTAAAAGATCCTGTATGGGCGGGAATTCCAGCCGTTAAAGAAGGCCATGTATACGATTTTGGTAAGGATTCTAGCTGGTTGTATACAGGTACAATTGCAAACAGTCAAATGATCGACGATGTTTTGAAAAATGTAACTCAGTAATCCAAATGGTAATCAAAAAACGCTACTCATCTTGACGACAGCATGTCGCAGGAAGGAGAGCGTTTTTTTATAAAAAGATGTCTGCATAGAGCAGACATCTGGTTTGTTTTCGATATTAGGCTTGCGGAGATACCAGGATTTTAACCTGATTTTTCTCTTTCAGGAGACCTTCAAAACCTTGCTCAATCACTTCTTCGAGTTTAATGCGTTTGGTAACCAGCTTGTCGGCAGGGAAATAACCTTTTTCCATCAGGCTGATAACAGCTGGGAATACATCACGGTAGCCGATAATACCAGTCAGATTGCGTTCCTTCATAACGATATTGTTAGGCTTGATCGGAGCTTCTTTTTCAAAAATGCTGACGATCATAATTTGTCCACTAATTTTAGTAGATTCAATAGCTTGAGTCAGCACAGGAGGTACTCCAGTGACTTCATAGGCTACATCTACGCCGCCGTTGGTCCGTTTGTGCAGTTCTTCCACCACATCATAAGTTTTAGGATCAATCACGATAGCACCCAGCTCTTCAGCTTTAGCTTTACGCTCCTCGGAAAGCTCTACTGCATAAATCTCAGATGCGCCCGAAGCTTTCAACGCTTCAATAACCAGCAATCCGATAGGACCAGCGCCAAATACTACAGCTTTGTCGCCGACTTTCAGTTGGCTTTGACGAACAGCATATAAAGCAACGGCCGAAGGCTCTACCAATGCGCCTTGCTCGAAAGATACGCTTTCTGGAATTTTGTGAACCATGTGCTCGTCAGCTGCGACATATTCAGAAAATCCACCACCGCCGCCTGCCAGACCGAGGAAGCCCATTTTATCGCAAAGATTATATTTGCCTTGTTTACATGCATCACATTCTCCACATGCAAACACCGGTTCTACAACTACACGGTCGCCAACTTGAATCTTGGTTACACCTTCGCCGATTTCGACAACTTGTCCAGAGAATTCATGTCCCATTACGATCGGCGCTTTTTCGCCAGTCAATGGATGCTGAGCATCTTGGGGAATGAAGATCGGTCCTGCTACATATTCGTGAAGATCACTTCCGCAAATGCCACACCATTCTACTTTGATTTTTACTTTTCCTGCCAGAGCAGCGGGCTGCTCAATGTTTTCCAATCGTAAGTCTTTTACTCCATGCCATCTCAATGCTTGCATGTCTGTCATCTCCTTGACGAATATATGATCATTGCCTCTATAAAAGTGAATGAATTAGGAAACGTTTCCGAAAGATAATATGTCACAATTTTTACACATTGTCAAACCAATTTAATACAAAAAGCACTTGATTTTTTTGTGAATATAATCACTTGTGACTACAGTGCTATATTTGGCTCATTACTTTTATACAAAGGAATTTTGTGAATTTTTTAGGTGAAGCAAAGACAAGAAGAAAACGACTTCAATTTTTAGACACTCATTCTGTGGTATAATATCAACATTAAGACTTTATTTTAGAAAGTCAGAAAACGATTCCGTTCTTGAAAGGATTTTGGGCGTGACAGATCAAAAGAAAGTAACCATAGAGGATGTAGCCAAGCGGGCAGGAGTCGGTATAGCGACTGTCTCCAGAGCTATTAATGATAGTGAGGGCATCAGCCCGAGAACGAAAGCCTTAATTTTGCAAGTGATTGAAGAGATGGGGTTTACGCCCAACACCTCGGCTCAGAGCTTGAAAGTTCGTCAGACACGACAAATCGCACTGGCCGTGCCAGACATTCGTAACGCGATTATTCCAGAGATCGCTTGGTCCGTAGAGCAGGCTGCCAAGCAGCATGGTTACCGGGTCGTGCAAATCAATACCGCCGGGAATGCCAGAATGGAGCTTGAAACAGTTCGTGAGGTCAAGAAGCTGCATGTCGACGGGCTCATCATTATGCCGCTGGCGTATCCCAAAATGTTGGTAGATCTGATTAACAAAGCCAGCGTTCCCGTGTCCATTATTAACTATGGCAAGAAGCTGGGCGAAGATGTCAAAGCGGATATCGTCAGTCTGGCCCGGCAAGAGGGAAGACTCGTGATGGAGCATTTGCTTAAAATCGGCAGAACAAGAATTGCCTATGCAGGCGCTGCGAAGGACAAAATCGAGGAAAGATACTTCGCTTATGAGCAGTCTCTGCAGCATGTGGACCCTTCACTCGTTTATTTTGGCGATGATTTCTCCTTTGAGACAGGGCTGCGTGCAGCCGATTATTTTTACAGCTTGAAACATATGCCGGACGCTATTTATGCGGTTAACGATATGGTGGCGATAGGGATCGTCAATCGATTTAAGGATTTGGGTGTAAAAGTGCCAGATGAGGTTGCTGTAGTCGGTATTGATAACAATCTGTGGGCTATGGTAACGACCCCTCAGATCAGCTCAGTTTCCATCATGGGAGAAGAGGTGGCACGGTTGGCTGCGGAGCTGCTGCTCAAGCGGATTCAGGAACAGACACCTGGGGACTATGAGCGTGTTCAATTCGAGCCTCGCCTGATCGTGAGGGAATCGAGCGTCTCTGTGATCCGTAAGCCTACGGTGGGACGTGACGCGTAGAAGTCTAGATGAAATCTTCCTATCGTTATAACGATAGATGAACGAGGTTATGAGTGGATTTTGGGCAATTATAACGACCACTGTTTGTTCAGACAGGAGAGTGGATTCATGTTAAAAGGTAATGGGTTCGTTTCTGTAGCTTGTGCTGCACTATTGCTGGCTGTAACCATAGGGTGCACTCCCCATCCAGTGGGACAGGATGCTGAAACTGCGGCGCCGTCCGGGGCAAACAATGGGGAGTCCAAGCAAACTGTAGCCAATACGCAGCACACCCAGCAAAGTAAAGAGGAGCTAGTGCTGTCCTTTTATAAGGATTCATCCCTCAGTGATGAAGCAAAAGTCCGTCATATGACGGACCATTTAGCAGGAATCCAATGGGGAAAGATAAACGAAATCAAAGAACATCAAAGCCTGGAAATTATCGAATATCTGTATAGGCAGCGCGCTTTTATTCCATCGGAAAGCTTTGCAAATCTGATTCAGGCTTCTGACGGATTGGATGGAGCTTTAAGCGAAAGCTATGCTGGTCTTATGGGAGATTTGTTTACAAGAGATAGAACTGCGATGACTCGAGCATTGGCAAATATGGACAAAACCAACCGCACACAAGGTATAGGAAGCATCGGGTATGCTCTCAGTTATAGAGAACCCAAGGAAGTCAAGAAAGAGATTCAACAATGGCAGGCAGGACAAAAGCTTACTACGGCAGAGAAGGATGTCATCCGAGCCTTGTTCGTCAAGCTGGATAATCCGTATTGATGCTCAAATAGTGATGACCACATGCATAGAGGAATATATTGAACAGCCGCGTCTCTACCGGAGGAGCGGCTGTTTTGTGCTGTTTTTTACATCCTGGCATTTATGATTGGGATAAACGTTAGTAGAACCATTGGTTTCAGATGTTCATCTAACAATGGGTTCAAGTGGTCTGGTGATCCTGATCTGAGCGCAAGCGTTTAATATCACTAATTGGAGGCAGGCCGAACAAGCGGGCGTATTCGCGGCTGAATTGTGAGGGACTCTCGTAACCTACCTGAAAACCGACATCTGCCGCATCCGCTGATTCAGATAACAACAAGCGGCGGGACTCTTGTAGACGTAATTGTTTTTGATATTGCATTGGGCTCATAGCCGTAACCTCTTTAAAATGACGATGTAGTGACGAAGGACTCATATTCGCTAGTTTGGACAATTCCTCAATACGTAACGGCTTATCATAATCCTGCTTAATCCGCTTTATGACTTCTGCGATCCGGTTGGAATGGCTGCCGGTCATGACCAGTTGTTTTAAGGATTCCCCCTGATTCCCCTGTAAAATCCTATACAGTATCTCACGAATGACTAATGGAGCCAGCGCCGGAACATCTTGCGGGTTTTCCAAAAGATGCACTAGCCTTACCACGGCATCCAGCAGTAGAGAGTTAGTTTGGCTTACATACAAGCCTCGTCTGGAATCAGGCATTGGGCTTGTGGGAAAAGCAGATTCCTTGATCAGGTCCAAAACCTGATGCGGATCAAAATTGAGCCGGAGGCACAAATAAGGAGCTTCTGCTGACGCTTGAATGACCTGCCCGGAAATCGGCAAATCCACCGACACAACAAGGTAATCGGATGTGCCGTAATGGTAACTTTCCTCTGCGAGCATCACGACTTTTCTGCCTTGTGCCACAATACATAAAGCAGGTTCATGGACTTGATGTATCGGTACGGTTGTATTTGAACTTCGGACGAAATGAAGCGAAGGTATGGCTGTAGTGAGAACTCCGTCCTGATTTGAAAATCGTTCTATAAGCCTTGCCAACTCGGCTTGTTTTTCCATGGTAGAACCTTCTATTTTGGTTGCCCCCATCATGACACATCCCTTCTTTGCAACGTAGCCCGTTTTCATTTTCAGTAGTTTATTACATATTAAGGGGCTTTGGAGGATTAGGCAATAATTTGCTCTGATTCTTCTACCGGGCTGATGGACATTCCTCTCATAATAAGATGCAGATACAACACCTAATGAGCAATTGAGAAAAAAATAGAAGTACAAAGGAGTGGGAGTCATGGAGAGTAACAAAGCGGAAAAAAGTGTACACGCTTCGCAGCATCCCTATATAGGGATGTGGGTAACTGAAGACGGAAATATCCGTCACGAACTCTTGCCTAATGGCCGTTATGATGAAGCACGGGGTCAGAGACAAAGTGCCTATACAGGCAGCTATATCTTAGAAGATGACTATATCGAATATGTGGACGACACCGGATTTACGGCAGATGGTGTATTCAAAAATGGTGTTTTGTATCATGCAGGGATGGTTTTTTACAGGGAAGTAAAAAAGTAATCTGTTTCAGTGATATTTTTAACTAGAGGAGGAATAAGAATGTTGGATATTAAAGGGAAAGTCGTAGCTATTACGGGGGCAAGCAGTGGGATCGGTGAAGCTACTGCCCGTTTACTTGCTCACCATGGGGCTCATGTAATATTAGGGGCCAGACGCACAGAGCGACTAGAGGCTCTGACATCTGAGATTCGTTCTAAAGGTGGATCGGCTGATTATCAGCAACTGGATGTGACTAAGAGGGACCAGATGGAAGCGTTCATTAAGTACGCGGAAAAAACATTTGGGCGTGTGGATGTCATTTTGAACAATGCGGGAGTGATGCCTCTTTCAAAATTAGAAGCCCTGAAGGTAGAGGAATGGGATCGCATGATTGATGTAAATATACGGGGCGTTCTGCATGGGATTGCGGCAGGGCTTCCGATTATGAAAAAGCAAGGATTTGGTCAGTTTATCAATATCGCCTCTATTGGCGCGTATAGTGTAACCCCAACTGCAGCGGTGTATTGCGCAACGAAGTATGCGGTTCGGGCGATCTCTGAAGGATTGCGTTTGGAGGTGGGGGGAGATATTCGTGTGACGCTGGTATCGCCAGGAGTAACCGAATCTGAGCTTGCTGACAGTATTTCAGATGAAGAGGCCCGGCAAGGAATGAAAGAGTACCGTCGTATTTCGATTTCGCCTGATGCCATTGCCCGTTCCATTCTGTATGCCATGGAGCAGCCAGCAGATGTAGATGTTAATGAAATTATTGTCAGACCCACGGCAAGCCCGAATTAACGCCATGGCATCCATGACTCTCTCTCTACTCAGATCATTTTTCCCTCCATCCTTTATGGATGGGGGGTTATTTATCGGATGAGAAAGAACATCATTTACACCACAGAGTGTAAAATAGCTGTACCTTTATAATAAACGTATTTACTTTTACAAATGTTTGTGATAATTTTATTTCGACAAACATCGAAATTAAGACTGGAACAGAAGGGAGCCGAACAGGGTGAAAGATACAACAGAGATGCAGCAGGCTGTAAAAATATATAAAGCACTTGGAGAACCGACTCGTCTCAAGATAGCACTTCTGCTAAAAGAGGAAAGCGACCAATGCTGCTCTGTGCTGGGCGAGAAGCTGAACAGTGTAGCTATTTCAACGCTATCGCACCATCTGAAGCAAATGGCAGAGTCGGGGTTGCTCACATACCGTAAAGAGGGGACGTTTATTTATTACAGCTTGGATGTGGAAGCAGCGCAGAAATATGCCCCGTTCTTAATAACATAAATTTTTTTAGTCTTAATTTCGATATTTGTAAAAATATAAAAATATAAAAAGAAAGAGGCGTTACTAGAAAATGCAGAGTACATGGAAAGTGTATATTTTGGCAATTGTTAGTTTTTTGGTAGGCACATCCGAATACATTATCTCAGGCGTTTTGGATCAGATTGCAACAACCATGGGGATTACGGTGTCCGCAGCGGGCCAGCTGATTACAGTCTTTTCCCTTGCTTACGCGATTGGCACGCCGATCCTGATGGCAGTAACCGCTAAATGGGACAGACGCAAGCTGCTCTTGAGTTCCCTCGGATTATTTGCAGTAGCCAATGTCCTCTCCTTTGTTCTGCCGGGTTTTGGAATGTTTATCGCCGCACGTATTCTTATGGCCCTCGGGGCGGGGATGGTCGTGGTTACAGCACTGAGCATTGCTGCGAAAATTGCCCCAGCCGGCAAGCAGGCCAGTTCTATTGCTACGGTTACTATGGGTTTTACAGCCTCGCTGATTATTGGGGTGCCGCTTGGGAGAATGATATCTTCTGCATATGGCTGGAAAACCGTATTTCTCGGCATCGCGTTGACAGGGATTATTGCCCTAATTGTTATATCTATGACAATTCCCCGCTTAAAAGGAGATCGACCTGTCCCCTTACTACAACAGTTTGCTCTTCTGAAAAAGCCTGAAGTTGCTTTGGGATTAGGCATTACCTTCTTTTGGCTAGGTGGTTATTCACTCGCGTATACTTACATCTCACCGTATTTGCTGAATGTATCAGGTGTAGGAGAGGATATGCTAAGCTCAGTATTGCTCGCCTTCGGAATTGCCAGTCTAATCGGGTCAAAAATTGGTGGGTACAGTGCGGATAAAAAGGGTATACCCTTTACATTATTAGGGGGTATGGTGTTGCACGGTATTTCCTTACTCTTGCTTCCTTTTGCCGCTCATTCCCTGATCGCAGTATTTGCTTTATTGATCCTTTGGTCGTTCGCAGCCTGGACAACTGGACCTACTCAACAATATAATCTGGTCACACTTGTGCCTGAATCTTCCGGTGTGATGCTGAGTCTCAATCAATCTACAATGCAGCTTGCTATGGCAGCCGGAGCCGGAATTGGCGGTGTAGTTGTTGGTCAGGTTTCGCTGTCTTCCATCACCTGGTTTGGAGCAGCAGGGGTTGGTATCGCTATTGTGGCTACGTATTTACTTACACGAAGATCCTCAGTTCAAACACAAGTGGGTGTTACGGAGTAAAGTGTATAGATAAGTGAAGAGGAGGCCCAGTGATGAAGGTGACATTGCGGCCTTCTTTGATTTGAATGAGCAATAACATGCTCTTTTGCAGTAGGAAGGCTTATTCAAACGCAATATCAGTGATTTTGCCGCCTTCCTCAAAGCCGATATTATTATAAACTTGATTGGAAACCGAATTTTTTAAATCTGCATATAGCATGGGTACTAAATGCTCATTTTCCAAAATGCAACATAGCTCGGATACCATTGCGCTGGCAAAACCTTTCTTTCGCAAATTAGGCGGGGTATAGGGTGGTTCCTTTTAAATAACGTAAGAGTTCTTCTATATAGGTCAATTTATAATCATCTGTGATTTGTTGTGAGATCCATAGCCAAGCCTTATGTCCGGGTGATTGAGCAAAGATCATATTTTTATCGGACGTTTTGAGGCATGTTGACTCTTCTGACTCACAAATTCGATGGATCAAATTGTATCGAACTTCATCAGCCAAAAATTGATTTTGATTTAATATATCGTCGTTTGAGACTAGTAGCTCAATCATGACTCTGCCTCCTAAAAATGAGCTATGACCTAAACAAAAAGTAGAAATCTATGAAGATTCAGTTGTTATATCTACTAGGATTTAAACTTCCGCGCTATAAGCTTCTTATTTTTTTGTCGCCAAATCCATCTTTCGATAAAGTTTTTTTCTTTTCTTTCCTGAAGTGTTTCCTTCATACCCTTAATAAGAAATTCGGATCTTCGCTTGTCGTTTCTGCTAATTTCACGTAGTTCCTCAATAAATTTATCGTCCATGTCCGCATCTCCGTTAGTTCAGGATTTTCCAAATTGCTAAGCTAGATTATACAGAACATATGTTCCTTTTTCAAGTCTGCATCTGCTCTATTCAATCACATAACTATTTTTAGATGGATGCTGCGAGGCCCGCGCCAATCGGATGGTGAAGCATAAGATAAAGTTGAAAGGAGGAATTACAACATGGACAACAAAGCATATGTATCTCAAACGTATCCACGTCTTACAGTCTACAACGAAGAAAATTTTCGGGGTTCCAGGAGAGTATTCAGAGGAAACCTAGGCATTCGTAATACCGATAACATTCTCAACGGCATCGAAAGTTTGCGTTTCTTTTCTACTAGCAGCAATGCTACACTTGTACTCTTTACTGGCACGCGGTTTAGAGGTAACTTCCGTGTGTTTAGAGGCAATCGCAACATCGCCGACCTGGATGATCTGATTCGCGGGAATGATGTGGAATCTATTATCTCTACCAATCAACGTTTGACGTTGCAGCAAATCCGTAATATCCGCAGTAGCGGTAGACTGCCATCTGGCTATCGAATCATCTAACGGCCTTATTTCGACTTCATAAACCATTTTACAAGACTGTTTCAGGAGCTTGCAACTTTCGGGCTTTTGGGACAGTCTCTCTATTTGTACACGCGACCTACATACTCGAATGATGAGAGGAACTGTATGGGAGAATGGGATGTTGTTAGCAGTCAACACCAACTCAATGTTCATAAAAAATAGATAAAGGAGGACATACGATATGCCCTCCTCATGACGTATATTATATTTACTTCAGTTCCCAATTCGTTGCTTTGATCACAGCTGCATCTGCGTTCTTAAGATCTGTTTCGCCAGAAGCTAAGAGAGAGCTCCATTGTTTCACACGATTCTTACCATTGGGAGGTTGGTTATAATCGTTGGTATCGACAACCAATGTACGCTTAGCATAGAAGCTAGTCATGAACTTCTTCTCATTCGTACTACTGCCTGAACGTGAGAGGATTCCTTCAAGACTACCTGAATCACCAGTAGCGCCTTGATTGAGTGCTGTGTCGACAAATGAACCAATCGTCAGAGCAGTATTAAATCCGCGTTTCTGTGCTTGCTGTACACTATATTCGATATAGGTGTCATAGAACGTACGCCACATGGCTTCTCTCCAAGCTTCATTGTTTTGGAGAGCGTTGATCTTCTTCTTGATAACACTATCGCTATCGCTGAGCTTTAGAATCGAACCACTCATTTTCCCCTTCAGGCCAGCACGTGTTAATCCACCTGCAATGGAAGGGTTACTAGCTCCACTAGCAGCATCAAAAGCTTTGAATAAGTCCGGACCATCGGGTCCCGTATCATTTGAACCGCCTGTTGTTGCTCCAAAGATACCAATGGTGTATCCGCGATTATCGCCGATATCTTCAGCATATCCATAGAATTCAGTCCATTTCAAAGAATCTTGCTCTGGTTTGTTCACTAGCTTCATAATATTATCCCATTGCTCACCGTCGAGTCCTGTATTAGCCTTCAGAAACTGAAGTGTTGAAGGTGAGAAATTAGCATCATGATCAATAGCTGTAACCGCTTCTTGGCTAGTAGCTGCTTCGCTGGTAAGGGATAATGGCTCTATACTAGCTTCATTTGAGTTGTCGAAGCCCTCATTTAAATCGATCGTTTTCTGTACTGGAGTTCCATTCTCTTCAGCAAAAGCCTTGGCAGGTGGGCCCGACAAGCTAGAGAAAGAAGCGATTACAGTAAAGCTTAGCAAGATCATAAGAAACTTTGTTTTATTGGAAATGAGCTTATTGCTTATTTTATACATATAACTCCTCCTATAATAATGTAATTGTGAAAGGCTAAAAGCTAAAAGCGTAGATTTGCATCTAACTCGAATTAATTTAGCAAGAGTATAGATAAGAAGAATATGATTGAATAGAGCTTAAATAACCGTTTTTTTCAAAAATTATGATTTATATGTGAATAAATGGACCTAGTTGTTCCTAGATTCCTACAGACCATAAGTGCAAGAATGAGGACGAAACAAAGATAGCCTCTTGATAAAATGAGTTACATCACATATCAGGAGGCTATATTTATGAACAAAATTCATCAGTTCCATGCACTTCACACATCAGAGGAACTTTTATTTTTAGGGAACGCCTGGGATATGCTATCTGCGGTGGCTCTGGAGAAGGCAGGCTTTAAGGCGATAGGTACGACGAGCTGGGGAATTGCCAATACGCTTGGATTCTCAGATGGAGAGCTTATTGATTTTGACCAGCATGTAAGCATTATTCGGACGATTGCTGAGCATGTTCAGATTCCAGTGTCGGCAGATATTGAAGCAGGATATGGGGAGGATACGGCAACGATTGTTGAGCATGTTTTAAGGATAGCCGATGTGGGAGTTGCAGGGATTAATATTGAGGATTCTTTGAAAACGAAAAAGGGACTTCGAGAAGTGGGCCTGCACAGTAACCTGTTGTCCAAAATAAGAACAGCATTGGATACGCGTGGGTTTAAAAATTTTTTTATAAACGCAAGAACGGATACATATTTGCAGATGGATGCCCCACTTTCAGAGACCATAGAGCGGGCCAAAGCGTATGTGGATAATGGTGCGAGCGGAATTTTTGTTCCAGGATTAAAGCGTGATGAAGAGATCAGGGAAGTTGTGTTTCATATACATGCTCCGCTTAATGTTTTATCCCTGCCGGGTCTGACGAATGTCCACCAGCTTCAGCAGTTAGGAGTTAAACGGTTTAGCTTTGGAAATGCATTTTCTGATAAGATAATAGTTGCTTTGCAAAAGAATGCAGAACAGTTGATAGAGCTTCAAGATACATCACATTTATATGAGGATTTTGCAAAATCCTTGAGCTAGATGAATATGAACTATAGAAAGGACAGAGCATTCGATCATGGCTAACCTTAGTCTTTCTTTTGAAGAAATGTGGGAGAAAATTATAGCGTGTGATCGTAAGTATGACGGGTTGTTTTTTACCGCTGTGAAAACAACCCGCATATACTGCCGACCTTCCTGTCGATCCAAAAAGCCGAAGAAAATAAATGTGGAGTTTTACTTTGATTTGGACAAAGTGGAAAAGGCGGGTTTTCGTGCTTGCAAAAGATGCCAGCCCCATACAGACCATTCGCCGTATATCAGACTTGTGCAGAATGTAGTAACCTTCTTGGTCAATCATTACAAGGAAAAACTTGTATTGCAGGATATTGCGGACCATATCGGAATAAGCTCCTTTTACTTGGATCGGATCTTTAAACAGGAAACCGCCGAAACCCCGCGTACGTATTTGGAAAAAATAAGAGTAGATAAGGCAGCCTATCTTCTTAAAAGTACAAATCTTACGAATCTTGAGATTTGCTATGAGACGGGCTTCCAAAGTCCCTCCCATTTCTATAAGGCGTTTCGCAGCTTGAACCATTGTTCTCCTAGTGAGTATAGAAAGTTGAGTAAGGAATAGAAAAGGAAGGAGGTCGTATCCTTTTATGAGTGAACTTTACGTATTGAAGTATGTATCGCCGATTGGAGAGATAGAGATACAGGGCACAAATGAGGCTGTCTATTCTATTATGTTCTCTAATCGGAATGAGCTCTTAACGAGGGCTATAGAAGAGGTTCCAATCCAAGTATTAGCGGAATGCGCTATCCAGCTTGACGAGTATTTTAAAGGTGAGCGCTTTGAGTTTACGTTTCCTTATGCCTTTGAAGGTACGGATTTTCAGCAAAAAGTATGGAATGCTCTGGTGTCCGTGGGGTACGGTAAAACGACAGCTTATAAAGATATTGCTCTTGCTATTGGAAATGAAAAAGCGATCCGAGCCGTAGGCAGTGCTAATGGAAAAAATAAGCTGAGCATTGTGATTCCATGTCACCGAATTATCGGTTCCAATCAGAAACTAACGGGCTATGCAGGAGGGCTATGGAGAAAAGAATGGTTGCTCCAGCATGAAAAGCGTTGTCTGAGGCCCTAAGGAGGGTTCGTAGATGAGAGACATATATTTGAAAGAGTTTAAGCCGGAGAACTGGGCCAACATGGTTCAGATCTATCAGGAGCGGTATGCACAGGTAGATCCGGCTATAAGAGCAAAAGTGGTCGAAAGTAAAATTCCCAAGGAGATTCAGATTGTGCTGCTGCCCGATATGGGGGAATATTTGCTGACTTGGATGGATCGAAAAGTCCCCGCACTCGGCAACGAAACACCGTCGGATTATTTGAAAAGCGAAGAAGGCACTAAAGCACTGAAGGCGGCCATATTACGTATGCCACGTTGAAGAAGCGGGCCAAGGAGATACATATGAACATTGAACAGATGAACAGAGCGCGAATGATGGAAAAAGTGAGTTCGCATATCCATAACTGTAATCAGATGGCATGAACTTCATCTAACCCTATGCTATGATTTACCGACAAGACTATAGATTCAAAAGGGGAAATAAGAATGAAGCTCAAAAGAATGATGTTCCTACTTTCGTTTTTAACGATACTCGTAGGGTTGTTCACTTTGTGTACAGAAAGTGTTCATGCTGCCAATTCGACAGTATTCAGAGATGGAGATAAGCTTAAGCTTACCCTTGATGATGGTAATGGAGTAAACAGAGTGTTTAAATTCGATCTCCCGTTTACGATTAAGCCTGATACACCAATTCGTCTGTATAGCAACTATATTGAAATTCCTCCTGGTGACTTTACGATCGATTATGCCAACTCCACAATTTCGATTGCAGATTCACGACCAGCACCTGGGCCAGGATCAGAAAATCATATAGAGTTTCCTATAGCTACAACTATGGAAGGGACTGTGCAGTCAGTCGATGAATCTACAGTAACTCCACTTGCTGAGGAGCCGAAAGTAACGCAGCCTGAGGTGGAGACCAATATAAAAGAGATTCCCACTCCCAGTGAACCCGAGGTTGCTCAACCTGTGGATGAACCGAAAGTAATTGAACCTCAAGTAACCCAGCCTGTCGTGGAGCCTAAAGTGGACCAAGAGGTGGATGAGTCACCGGAAATCCCTTTGTCTATCCCGTCTGGAGAAAATTTTCCGGGGACATTTACAATCAACACTTCAGGTACGTCATTTTCGGTTCGTTTGAAAATGAAAAATATTCAACCCACGTACACTTCATACGTTATGGTCAAAAATGCGGATGCTCAATTAATTAAACGGATTCAGTTCGATCCAGAAACAACATTTAGCTACCCATTGAGTAACCTGAATTTATCTACGGGTGGATACTACTTTTATATCAAAATGATCGATCAGTCGGGAAATTCGGCAGCGTCTGTACCCCAATTTGTTCCCATAAATAATAACAAGGCTCAGCAGGTTGAGGTGTTTATAGACGGGAAACTGCAACAATATGAGCAGCCTGCGACCTCTATTAGCGGAAGTATGCTGGTGCCATTTCGTGCCGTTTTTGAGGCGCTTGGGGCGAAAGTGAAATGGGATGGAGCTACCAAGACCGTTACTGCAACCAAGGGAAATACAACGATTAAGTTAACTGTAGGCTCCAGAGATGCCTATATCAACGGTAAATTAGTGCGTCTCAATGCGGCGCCGAGACTCATTAATGGCAAAGTAATGGTTCCTATTCGCTTTGTAAGTGAGGCGCTGGGTGCGAAGGTAAAATGGAATATTGCAGCTCAGAGCGTTGTGATTTTTCTTGCTCCACCGCAGGTTTTGACAACCAGTGAAAGTGAACAATTAATGGAGGAAAATGAAGATGCTTCCGAATCACATTCCAATCCAACGATTCTGAAAAAGATATCCACCACCTTCTCCAAATCTACGGATATTGTGTTCGTCATAGATGTTACGAGTAGTATGACAGGGACGCTGGATTATGTGAGACAGAAGGTGAAAGGCTTTGTTGATTCCGTTCCAGCAGGTTCCCAATTTGCTGTCGTTGCATTTCGGGATATCAATCTGAAGGCAGATAAAGATTTAGAATTTTTGAAGTTTACGACCGATAAAAACAAGTTAAAAGGTAATTTGAATATGCTGAGCCCTTCCGCTGGTGGGGATTTGAAGGAATCGGGATTAGAGGCTATTCAGTTAGCTATAAGTAAATTCCCCAAAAATTCTAATTCCAAAACGATCATATTCATTACAGATGCCCCAGTTCATGATAAGAATACAGATCTGGGTAAAGCACGTTTTTCAGTAGATGAAATCAACGAGCAATTACAGAAAAATGGCGTTATTTTTAATGCAATCGTGCCTGCAAATGGACCAGCCAACAAACAAATGAAAAAGCTTGTAGATACCAACAAAGGGGCTTTGTATGATATCAAGGATGCCAAGCTGAATTTAGCGAAGTAGGTTTGTCCAAACTCAAATAAAGCCGTATAAAGGGAGCCGATGTCAGGCTCCCTTTTGCTATCATAAGCACCTGTGTTGTAAGTGTCTAATGGGCTGAAAGCTCACTCTCCGTCACCCATTTATGATTTTTGACAGGCTCCCCTCCTGTAGTCGGCGTATAATCTACCATATATACGGTCGTTGGTTCTGCGGAGTCAATGGTAGCCTTAGCCCCATCCATCCCTTTCATATGATCTGCTGTAAGGATAACCTCCGTTCCCGGTGCATAGGGCTCGCTGCCTGCATCTTTAATCTCTTCATGAATAACCCACTTATGATTATTCACTTTTTCTTCTCCAGTGGTTGGAGTATATGAGACCGTATAAGCAGTAGTCGTATAAGCACCAACAATCGTGGCAGTGGCCCCATTCATGCCTGCCATATGGTCAGCTCGAATAGTCGCTTGGCTACCAACTTTGAAGGCTGGATTTTCAGCTTCTTTTAGTCCGGTAGGAAGCTCACTGGAAGTGGAATGGTTCATATCCGATGTGTCGTGCTGTTGACTGCTGTTTGTCGTGTGCTCCTGGTTCGGCGTGTTACTGTTTCCGCACCCACTCAAAATAATCATGATTGTACCAGCGAGCAAAGCCCATTGCATTCTCATATTTACAGCTCCTTTAGGGTTTTAATTACATATTTTAAATGTACCCCTATGGGGTATATTTAAAACGGAAATATATGACAAACGTGTGAAGTGTTTTGCTTTCAAGGGGATCTCCTGTTGTGCCCCCTTTTTTGCTATGCAGAAGATGCGTAATTAAATGTTGTTGACAGTGAATAAAAAATCATTGTAATATCTATAAAACGCATCAAGTTACTTGGTATTTTGGGCGACTGTAAACATTCTAACTCACCAAAAGTAGATGATATCAAGGAGCAGGGGGAGACATCAAAATGAAGAAACCATGGATTTCATTTATATTGCTGCTGGGAGCAGTCGTGCTTTTTATTTCAGGCTGCGGCAGCAAGAATACGTTGGGCAACGCTGCGGGTGAAGAAAAGAAAACACTGCATATCAGCTTTAATCCCGGTCCATATAGCGATCAGTTTAAGAATGGTGTGGCTCCATATTTGGAGAAGAAAGGCTATACGATTACATATAAAGAGTTTACAGACGGTGTTCAGCCCAATGTAGCCGTGGCTAAGGGGGATATTGATGCTAATGTGTTCCAGCACTCGCTCTACCTGGATTCTATGAATAAGCGGGAGAATATTGATCTGATTGGTGCTGTGCAGGTCCCGACTCCTCCAATGGGATTGTACTCCAGCAAGCATACCAGCCTTGACGAAATCAGTGATGGAGCCCAAATCAACCTGCCTAACGAGCCAGTCAATATGCTGCGTGCGCTGAATATTTTGAAGGAAGTAGGCTGGATTACGTTAAAGGACAATATCGATCCATTGCAAACCTCGGTGAACGACATCACCTCTAATCCGCATCATCTGCAATTTGTTGCTACCGACCCGGCACAGGGGCCACGTGCACTAGAGGATGTTGATTTTGCGGCTATACAAGGGAACTTTGCTGTATCGAATGGAATAAAGCTGACCTCGGCATTAAAGCTTGAAAATATGACAGATCCGTTCACGAACGTGGTTGCTGTGGACAGCAAGAACAAGGATAAGCCCTTCGTCAAAGACATTATTGAAGGATATCATTCAGATGAATTCCAAAAGTACATCCAATCGAATCCTGATTATGAAGGCTACAAGCTGCCAAGCTATTTCAAATAATATGGGGTATTATCTTCTGCGGGCTGACGTTGTCAGCCTGTATCTTATGGATAGAAGGTGGAGATGAACGTGATTTTTTCATCCTCTGATCTCGTCAAGGCTCTGCCTGACAACTATTTTAGCGCAATGGATGACAAGGTGAATCTGTATAAAAGTAAGGGAATAGATGTAATCAATTTGGCAGCCGGCAACCCGGATCAGCCGACACCGGCGCATATCATCAGCACTTTGAAGGAAGCGGTCGATCAACCGATCAATCAGGGCTATCCACCTTTTCATGGGAAAAAAAGCACGCTGGAGGCTGTCGCTGCGTTCTATAAACGGGAGTATCAGGTGGAGCTGGATCCTGACCGGGAGATTGCCATATTCAACGGCTCAGCCATAGGTGTAATGGGGATTCCACAGGCGCTGCTGAATCCCGGTGATTGGTTATTGACCACCGATCCGGCATATCCCCAATATTATTCCGCTGCTGCGCTGGCAAGAGCCCATATTCATACGATTCCGCTTGATGAGAAGTATGGCTTCTTGCCCGATTATACAACCGTGCCGGAAGAAATTGCAGAGCAGGTCAAATTGCTCATGATTAATTATCCGAACAATCCGACTGGAGCAGTAGCTACAGCAGATTTCCTGATAAAGACGCTGAATTATGCCGCTCGGTACCAGTTTCCGGTTATGAATGATTTTGCTTACGGTGCTCTTGGATTTGACGGGCATAAGCCGATTAGTTTATTGCAAATCCCCGGCGGCAAGGAATATGGCGTCGAGACGTATACGGCTTCCAAAACGTATAACATGGCTGGATGGCGCTTCGGCTTTGCAGTGGGAAATTCGTCCATCATTGGTGCGCTCAAGCATTATCATACGCATGCCTACAGCACTGTTTTTGGAGCGGTACAGGATGCGGGGGCTGTGGCATTGCTGGGCACGCAGGAACCGGTACGGGAACTCGCAGCGTTATATGAGCGGCGCCGTGATATTCTCATTGCAGCGTTACGAGGTATTGGCTGGGATGTAGCTGTTCCCCAAGGGTCTTTTTTTGCCTGGTTCAAGGTGCCAGAGGGTTACACATCCGCTTCATTTGCAGACTTTTTATTGGACGAGGCACATGTTGCGGTCGCCCCTGGAGAAGGCTTTGGTCGTGCGGGAGCTTCTTATGTGCGGGTCAGTCTGGTGAACAGTGAAGAAAGGCTGCTGGAGGCGGTGCAGCGCATCGCAGCAACGGGTATTTTTCAAGTATAAGCTGGAATACAAGGAATTCATGGAGGGAGCGAGAAGAACTTTGAGTATAGCGATTATCGGAGCCATGGAGGAAGAAATAGCAGATTTGAAAGCGCAGATCGAAGGGATAAAGATGACCCAGATTGCGAACGGGATTTTTTATACAGGCCAGCTTGAGGGCAAGGAGGTTATTCTGCTGCAATCAGGAATTGGCAAAGCGAACGCAGCCTCGACTACGGCGCTGCTGATTGAGCGATTTAGCCCGGAGCTTGTCATTAATACCGGGTCTGCGGGTGGGCTCGATCCAGCGCTGCATGTTGGCGATGTTGTAGTGGCGACCGAGCTGACTTACAGCGATGTGGACGGAACGGCGTTCGGCTATACCTACGGACAGGTGCCACAGATGCCGGCAAGTTATCCTGTCGATCCAGCGCTGCTTGCTTTTGCGACAGAAGCGCTGGCGGAGACCAGGATTGAGGGGCAGATCGTCAACGGATTGATTACGACGGCTGACTCTTTCATCTCCCAGGCTGAGCGCGCCCATTTTATCCGTAGCCAGTTTCCTGAAGCGAAAGTGACGGATATGGAAGGGGCCGCGGTCGTTCAGACTGCGTACCAGTTTGGTGTTCCGTTTTTGGCTGTCCGTTCTTTGTCTGATCTTGCCGGTGTAGAAGCGGCGGATTCTTTTGACTCCAATCTTGATTTGGCTGCGGCCAACTCGGCAGCAGTGGTTGTGGCTCTTGTAGCTGCATATGATAGAGACAAGCTTTGACATATTCAATGGCACTATTCAGGAACGTTTTTTCTTTGGCTTGCCATGCTGGTTAATGAGAGTTCGAAGTTGTTTCCCGGCTTGGTTCAGCTCCATATCGTTCAACACATAATCGGTGCTGACTTCCCAGGTGCTGCGGTCATTCAGATGAAAAATAAAGGCGGGAAAGCGAGGGCGCAGCCATTTGCGGATGGAGGCCCCTTCGAATTCGACTTTAGTGATTGCAGACCATGGGACAGTTCGAATACCATCGGAAATGCTATGCTCGTCAAAGATGAACAGGTAGGTATCCTTACGAAGCGTTCTGCTCAAACAAACCACGAGATAGCTACCGAAAAAATGAAGTCCAACAATGGCGGACGTAATAAAGAAGAAGATTTGTAGAGCTGAGATATCTTCGTCGATAAAAATGAGCAGCAGCAAAAGCAGACAAATCAGCACAAACATCAAGCTGCCCATGGCTTTCCAAAATGCCAAAGATCTTCGATATACAATTTTATCCACGGAATACCGCCTCGTCGCGTACAAACTCCTGAATGAAATAAGTTATTCGTTCTCTCCAGTCAGCTTCGGTTACACTTTCAATACGCAGACATGGGGTGGCCTGCATATCCAGTTCTGTATTTCTTACGATCCACACATCATTCGTTCCTTTAAGAACAAATAGTAGATTTGTAACGGAAGGTCCATCTTCATCCGTATCCGCGTATATCATCTGGCTCAAATTATCTAGGCTACACTGATTACGATCAAAATCCTCTCGCCAGTCTTGTATTATTTGCTGAGCGGACTCATGAAGCTTCCACGTTGTCATTTGCTGCATGCTGAAGCTGGAAGAGGTTAACTCATTCCACTGTTCTTCTGTCAGATCGACGTATCGGCTGTACTCATTGAAGTTCGAAGCAAGCAGGCCGAACAATTGATCAATGTCGTGATGCCAGTCTTCTGGGGAAGACCAGCGAAAGAAATGGAGTTCATTGTGGCTGGAAAAATGATACAGAAAACGTTCATTTCCATGGTGTATCGTTAATGTATTTTGCTTATCCTGTTGCTCCTTGTAGCCACGTAGCATCTGACGACTTTGTACCAGATGAGCTAGCATTTCAACAATGAACGCATCAAATTCAAGCTGTTGTTGCTCGTCATCTCGTTGTTCCATCAAACCCTTGGATATCAGGCTATGCGTTGCGGCATGAAAAAGCAGTTCCCAGCGATCTTCGGTTAGTTCCCCGTAATAAGATTGGAGCAGACCAGAAGCCATATCTTCTGCGCCCAGTGCGGTCAAGGCAAAGCCTAGTTCCTCAAGCGTTAAAATTACCGTTTGTTTGTCCATAGTTAGGCTCCTTCTCCATCTGTTAGGTGTATGTCATTTAAATAGTTTGCTGGCCCAACGTATCCCCTTTTCGGCGAATTTGGCGACCTTTCCACCTGCCCAGCTTCCCACCGTACCGCCGACGTAAGCACCGACGGCTGCACCGACCGGACCACCGATAGCGCCGCCTACGGCTCCCAAAGCAACAGCACCGCCATAAGTTGCAGCGGTTTTAATCGCTACGTTAGAAGCAGATACAGCCACATCCGTTCCGGTAAGCTTCCCGCTTTTCCATTTTCCAGCCAGACTGATACCCTCGCCCACAATATTCATGGTGGCATTAATAGGGTATAGCTTTTTGGCAATCATGCCGGGAATTTGGCGGGTGGCTATGCCGTAACGGCCTTTTTCCACCCCGGCGATGACGTTCCGCGTCCACTGAGGAAAGCTATTGGCTTTGTTGAATCCGAGGCCGAGCTTACCCATTTGAAGCTTTCCAGCTAAACGATCAAAGCCCTTTAAACCCTTCATCACAATACCGGGTTTAGCGAATTGGCGGTTTAGGCTTTTGCCCAAATTACGCATAAACGCATTGTTACCCTTGCCATTCACCCATGCCGCATTATGTATAACCGCTCGAGTGGGATTCTTCAGACTTTTCTTGAATTCTACTGTTTTGGTGAGCACAAGTGTGGAAGCCAGACCGCTATAGATAGCTGTTCCGGCAAATCCCAGTTGCCCGCGCCATTTATTGGCTTCTGAAATGCTGTTAATAGCTATATCTGCTGGATCGGGTCCTTTTTTCCCGGAAGTTGCCCCTTCACTGCTGCCGATCTGTCCGCTGTGATCTCCTTTGGGAATACCCGTGTCTGCTTGGGTGTCTGTTTCCTTGAATTTTACTGCAATGGAACGCAGCTCTGTGCTGACAGAATCGACAGTTTGAGTGAAAGCATCCATTTGTCCACGCGCTTTATGAAAATCCTGATAAAAGCGCTGCTGTGTTGTTCCTGCCCAGCTATTTTCCAACATCTGAATATGCTGTGACAGTTGTCCGCAAATTTGTGCCCCCAGCTCACGTGCCTGTGCGAACTGCCTGGAAACCGCCTCTAGTTTCTCAGGAGGAACCATAATTTTAGCCATGATGTCCACCTCGGATGATTAAAATAATTACTTATATTTTAGTGAATCTAGTGGGGGTTAGCAAAAAAAGGAGGGGATTTAAGTGAAAAATAAGTCATTTGTATGAGTTCATGAGGGGGCATAAGGGAGAATAGTAGGAGGTGTTATGATCCGAAGTTCTTATATGTCATTCATAACGAAACGAAAAAAGCCCCTCTTTTCAAATGGAGCTTTCCATTAGAAAGAGAGGCCTTCTTGCGTAGAGGCTAATGCATGTTTCGCGTCGTATTAATTATTTTAGCGGAATCTGCTTGGACAGCTTTTCAAACTGCTGCAAGTGAGGAGTGACCTTGGCGGTAATTCCTTTGAAATACTTGATAGACGCTTGTCTTTGACGTTCCTTGGTAGCAGTCTCTTCAGGGAACATAGAGTATTCCTTTTGGACAGAGCCATTTTTATAATTTACGGAGAAGAGATCTCCTTTTTGCCATCTTTGGACCAGATCTTGATTACTGTGCAAGATATTTAGTATTTCTTTGCTATTTTTATAAGTGAAGCTGTAGTCTGGATCTGCCACAGCGTGGATCACTTGGTAGCCACTCTGTAATCCATTGTTCTGAAAGGTACCTACTTGGATCTCGTTCGAACGTACGGTTCCGTCCATTTGGGTCACTTTTTCAGTCTGCGTACCCTTGCCACTCATCGTGTCATTGCTCCATGTGCCGTTGTATACGACTTTATGATTTTGTCCATCTGCATCGGTGTATTGATTTATATATTTTCCGGTACCTGAGCGCTTGCCATTCACAAAATCACCCGAATACTGCTTATATTCGCTCCATTTGATCGTACCACGTCCGTTCGGCTGCCCATTCTCGACCTCTCCATAGTAAGTAGTCTGACCGGATAGCTGAAGCAATTCCTTGGTTGCAGCCGCATTCGCCGCAGGTGTACTTACAGACAGCGCTCCAGATATTAGCGATGCGGACACCATAATAGGCAGAGACAGAGCCTTCCCTTTTTGC
Organism: Paenibacillus sp. A3M_27_13; assembly: GCF_024213315.1. Classification (NCBI taxonomy): domain Bacteria; kingdom Bacillati; phylum Bacillota; class Bacilli; order Caryophanales; family Paenibacillaceae; genus Paenibacillus; species Paenibacillus sp. A3M_27_13. Next base: position 1,232,561 of record NZ_JANAVE010000001.1, on the reverse strand, counting down.
CAAAGTTTTTGCATCATGAGTTCTCCCCTTTCGAAGCTGTGAAGTTTCTAAAAAGTTATGTTCAACAACCCAGCACCGTTTTTATACTATTTTGTGCTTGGTGAGTTATAGTTTAATATAGATTGAGAATTATAGGAAACTGTAAAGTGAAAACAGCTAGCTAGGAGGGAGATTCATGAATTTACCTGAACATGGGAGTGAGGATGTATCTAGCATCCTTGCCGTGGAGTTGGAACATGAGCCTGTGAAGGCCATAAAAGGAATCCATCAAGTGGAGCCTGATGCAAATATCTATTGGCTGATTGATGTGGAATTCAGTGGTTTTACGTTGTCAGATGAGGATATTTTGCAATTGCTCAAAGGATATATCGTGTATGGACATGTCCATGATTTACAGATGTGGACTAGTGTGGGGCGAAGATCGGCAGGCGAATGCCATTTTGATAAAATCTGTATTTGTATAGATATATTCGATAATGTAGAGATGCATATTCGTTTAGATGAAGCCAAGGTTGCAGACTTTATGAACACACTGCCAGCGCGTTTTCAGGAGAAGGGCACTGTTCATGTGCTTCCTCGGGAGGATGCTGCCCGTGCACGTGCAAAAGTCGAAAAACTTAAAGCATTTACAGATCAGGAAGGTGAAAGGGAACATGCTGTCATGCTTAGGCTGGTAGCGGATCAAGGCCAATCTTACCGTGGAGCGGATATCTGGGATGTCATGCTGAGTCTCGGAATGGAGTGGGGAGATATGGATATTTTCCATGCACACCATCACGGGCTGGGAGGCTATGATGAACTATTTAGCGTACATACGGGAACCGAGCCTGGATTTTTTTGGTTGAGTACACTCGCAGAGGATCGCTTTGCAGATTTGATTTTCAGTATGGATGGGGTACGGACCGTGCAGCCGCAAACTGTGTTTGAGACGATGTGGAAAAGTGCCGAATATGCACGCGCCAGACTTGGCGGGACATTAGTGAATGAACAGGGTCTGCCAGCTGTGCCGGAAGATTATCTGCGCCAGATTCAAGAGATGGAAGATCGATTAAGAGAGTTTGGATTTAAAGCAGGCGAGGATGTTGTTCTGTTTCTATTCTAGATTAGAAAGGAGTGGTTTCGTTGTCCAGCAACGCTATTGAGAAGCTAAGAACGATTCTAAAACGTAAAGCTACTATTTTTCATACAGGGGGTCGCAGACCTTCGGATTCCCTTGATCAGAGCTGGATTGGTAGAGTTACAGTGGCTTTGCCAACGGAGGAGCAACCCATTGATGTACAGGGGAATGTTATGGCTCCGATCATGCAATTGTATTTGCCTGCCTTGCCTTTTGTTCCTCCGGCTATGCACAGTGTCAAGCTGTTGACGGTCTTTCTGTCTCCCGATGTACTGGATCATGAGGACATGGAAGGATATATGTGTATTCGTGAGTATACGTCGGTAGAGGATTTGGTCGAAAAAGATTTTGGTCCGGCATTTATGCAAATCAAGGCGTTCCCGCTATTCCCTGAGCTCAAAGAGAATGACTATCCGGTCTGGGACGGTGAAGACATTCCTGAGGAATATGGCGATGCCCTCAACCATTTGGACGAGGAGGAACCCGACTATTTTGAGGACATCGTAGAGGAAATATATGCGGTTCACAAAATCGGTGGCTATCCCAGCTTTGTTCAATCGGGCATCGACTTTGGCGAGGGCTATGAATTTGTGTTTCAGATTGCTTCAGATGCCAAAGCCCAATTGAATATTGTAGATGGAGGCAGCTTTTATTTTGCCAAGCATCAGAATGAAGGAGTCTGGCGGGGTTACTTTGATTTTTACTAATAGGCTCATTTAGAGAGCGGTCTGGAACCGATCGTTTTGTAGAGCATGGCAACCCTATATACTCGTAGTTTAGAAGCTATCGAAAATGGAGTGAAAAGATATGAATGTTTTAGGTCAGTTAGGTTCTGCTATCCAGAGTAGTTTATTTATTCAATCCGAATTGAAGAAAGCTCATGCATTTATTCAGAAGCACAACCTACCTGTAGAGCAGGTGGAAAATGATTTTCACAAGCAAATCATCGTGCTGGAGCAATATGCGGGAACTCGCATTTTTCAGCGAGAGCTTGCTAAATACAAAGTAATCAATGCAATGCTTATGATCATATCTGTGATCATATTGCTGGCAGCAGGCATCGTTGCGGCGGTGGAATATTTACAACCAGAACGACATTTGCTGCAAGTGCTGGCGAATGCCATGTTTGACCATTGGGTTCCCTCTATCACTTTGCTCAGTGTTGTATTCGTGGGTGTGATCGTTCTTGCCATCGTTAGAAATGTTTATGCCAAGCAATTACATACGCGCGTGCTAGATCGGGCATGGCAGGCCATTTTCAATCATGTGGACAAATGAGGACAGAGAGTAACTGTAGGAGATTGGCATAATAGCTGAAGGAGTGACAGCAATGAATGACTGGGAATCGGGAATCATTCAGATCGATGGTGAGCGTGCGATCTACTCATCTTTAACAGAAGATCAGTTGTTAGAGACCACTTGGTATTCGAAATATTTTCATTCTGTAAGAAGGATAGGGAATAACTACATCTGGTATCATTTCGATCAGGTTTCTTTGCTGCGTCGGCATTTTTTTGTGTCTGTATGCTTTAAGGATACAAGCCTAATTGTCGTGGAGATTTCGCTTCAGGGCAATGAATTTCCAACTTCTTGGGATAATTGGTCTGAGGAAGGGGAGAGAAAGCGGCAAGGGGAGCATGATCGTTTGTTACAGCAACATTTGTCCGTGAAGCCAAGCTATCGTCAAACCAAGCCTTACCCCTATATGGAATATGAACTGAGCTGGGGGAAAATCTCTTCTTATTTTGACCCCCGGTCAGGAAATACGGCCATTGCTTTTAAATATAAAGATGAATAGCAATCTTACATAAAATGCACTACAACCCTGAGCTTCGTATTGGAGGTGAAGGGGTTGAGATGAGTAAGGGAGATGTGTTGTGGATAAAAAGGCAAAAAAAATACTGATGAACACATTCTGGTCCTCCAGCGGCTGGAAGCAGGAGCGGGGATCTTTTTCGGGTGAGGATTTTGAATATGCCAAAAGTAAGGGCTTGATGTTCGATCCGATCACCATTACACATAACGAGATTATAAACAGATTACATGAGCTGCATCAGCAAAAGGCTACAAAAGAGCGAGTGGCAGCAGCATTTTTGCACAGCCTTTCCACGAAAAAGGTTCATTTACGAAGCGCCTTATCGAGCTGGGCATTAACCGCTGGGCTTCCTTTGCACACCTATGGTGAGCGGCCTGTCGTCCTGCCCAATTACAGTAGCTGTGGGGATTGTAATTTTAATAAAATGATGTCTGATAATGAATACGTCAATGAAGATTTGAATGTACTGAATTTTGAACGAATCAAATGGGGCGGTATTCGTCTGAACCACCTTCTATATTGCTGGATGGACCTTGAATTGTTCAGTCAAGAAGAGGATGTTCAGGTTTCCGATGAGGATCTAGCTATACTTCATAACATGCTCGAAGCTGTTCAGAACTGTGATGCTCAAAGCAGTGCACGTCAATTGGAAAAGCGCTGGAAGGATGTGTTTCCATCCAGCAAAAACGAGCGTGATGTAGTCATGGAGGTGTGGGGATATGCCGGACTGCTGGTCCCACAGGACACGCCTCGTAAACGACAGAACGGCAATCATGATTTTTATTCCGTAGCAGCTTGGCAAGGAGATGACAGATACTCGCAGGAGGCGTTGGACTATTTCTTCGGTACGTTTTTATAGAGAAAGTGAATCGTTATGCCACATCTTGATCATGACGGTTCCTCAAACAACAAACGTTCTTCTTCCCGACTATGAATAGCATTGACAACCAGAAGCGCGTGGAACTGCTGAAGAACTTCAGGCGTAAGCCCTTCTTCAAGGATCCAGGCTTTGAGCTCTTTTACAATGATTCGGAGCAAATCATGATCCCTTGTAAGTTTGACGACAGCCTCCTGCAGTTCCGGTTTTTTCTCAACCTTTTCCTGATAGAATCCTTCCTCTTCTGCATCAGCATGGCTGAGAATGCGGGTTTCCCAATATTCGATCAAGTGGTCGGCAGCCTGACGCGCCACCTTGAATTCTTTTGCTTCGAGTAATTCTTCTACTTCTCTCGTCTTATCTAGAGCGCCAGTTAGCCCGCCTTGATGAATGGCATGATGAGCATGCAGTTGACGTAAAGAAGGTCCTCCCATAACAGTTCATCCTTTCTTTGTTCCCTTTTTTAGTACAGTATAGCATAAGAAAATAGCGTTATTTTTCCGGTTAGGATATTCCCCGCTAAGGAAAAGGGAACTCCCTAATTGGTTCAATTTCATATAATACTTAGAATGAAGTTAGAAGATAAAACTCAATCTTGGGGGAATGGATGATGAATCGATTAACCGAAATAACAGACATAAAAAAGATTGTGAAAAAAGGATCAAGGGTTTGAAGGGGATGAGCAGATACATACCTAATCAACATGGAGCCTGGGCCATGCTCGTTCTTCCATTTTTATTCGGTTTAGCTGCTTCTCGAGGGGAACTCATTCATATCCCCCTATTTGTGTGCTGGTTTTTTATCTACTTATTCAGTTTTCCTGTCCTCCAATGGATCAAAACAGGCAGCAGTGAAAGATACCGCAAACCCGCCGTTGTATACGGAGTGATATTACTTCCTTTGTTAATTTCACTGATATGGTTTGAGCCTGCCTTGATCTGGTATGGAGTTCTTCTATTGCTCTTTTTTATGGCTAATATTTATTTTGCAAAAACGAAAAATGAACGTGCTTTACTCAATGACATTGTTGCAATTCTACTCTTTTGTTCTTTTATATACCCTGTTATTTATATGGGGGGAGGAGAGGATTGGAGAGTAGCAACAGAGCTATTCTTACTTTTGATGCTTTACTTTATCGGAACTGCTTTGTATGTCAAAACGATCATTCGTGAAAGAAAAAATATACGTTACCATTATGCTTCCATCATCTATCATTTGGTGATTTTGTTGTTTGCTACCTGGTTAAAGTTACCTCTGTTTGTTCCTTTTTTGATTTTTTTGATACGAGCCATATGGCTTCCTAAACTCGGATTAAAGGCAAAACAAGTTGGCATGGCGGAAATTGGATTTTCAATGATGCTCTATGTTTTTGTGTTGTTTTTATACTTCTAAAAGGAGAGACATCAATGATATCTTTGAAAACGCCGCGTGATTATCATACAGACCCATTTATAGTCATCTGGGAGGTTACACGAGCTTGTGCTTTAAAGTGCCTTCACTGTAGAGCGGAAGCTCAGTACAAACCTGATCCTCGCCAGCTGACATTAGAAGAGGGTAAGAAGCTGATAGATCAAATTGCTGAAATGAATCATCCGTTGGTTGTATTCACAGGCGGAGATCCTTTAATGCGTCCTGATCTGTTTGAACTGGCTCGATATGCAATTGAAGAGAAATATCTGTCGGTTTCAATGACCCCCAGTGCCACCCCTAAAGTGACACGAGCAGCGGTAGAGAAAGCAAAGCAAGTTGGGTTATCGCGATGGGCGTTTAGTCTGGACGGTTCATGTGCAGACATTCACGATCATTTTAGGGGTACAGCGGGTTCTTACGATACGACCATGCGAGGAATTGGTTATTTGAAGGAACTGAATATCCCTATTCAAGTGAACACGACGGTGTCCCGGTACAACCTTCATGATCTGGAGCAAATTGCAGAAAGGGTAAAGGAAATGCAGGCCGTGTTATGGAGTTTATTTTTCCTTGTTCCAACCGGACGTGGCATGGAGAAAGATATGATTACTCCTGATGAGCATGAAGCCGTAATGAAATGGCTGTATCAAATACAGCAACAGATGCCGTACGGTGTGAAGGCTACAGAAGCTCCTCACTACCGGAGGGTCGTACTGCAGGAAAAGCACAGAGCAGGTGAGAGCAGTGTAGCAGACGGACAAAAAAGGGCAGATGTTTTAGGACGTGCTCCTAAAGGCGTAAATGATGGAGATGGATTTGTTTTTATTAGTCATATCGGCGAAGTATACCCGAGCGGTTTCCTGCCTCTTATATGCGGGAATGTACGAAAGGATAGCCTGGCAGATATTTATCGCAACTCTCCGATCATGATGAATCTTAGAGATAAGTCCCTACTTAAAGGTAAATGTGGAGTCTGTGAATTCAAGGCTGTCTGTGGGGGCTCTAGAGCAAGGGCTTTTGCAATAACAGGAGACTATTTGGAGAGTGACCCTTATTGTGCTTATATACCCGGAGTTGGAGAGGAAAAGTGTTTTCATGAAAAAAAGTTCTAAAAAAGTCGTTATTCTCGGTGGAGGAATAAGCGGTTTAAGTGCTGCCTTTTATGTGAAAAAGCTGGCTGAGGATAGGCAGCTTGAAGTAGAGATTACACTGGTGGAGAAAAGTGAACGTCTGGGAGGAAAGCTACAAACCGTTCGCCAAAACGATTTTATGATCGAAAAAGGACCAGATGCTTTCTTGGCCAGAAAGACAGCAATATTGGATCTGACCATGGAGTTGGGGCTGGAAGCAGAGCTGGTATCGACAAACCCGAAAGCCAAATCTGCTTGCATTTTGCATAAGGGCAAACTTCATACGATGCCGATGGGCTTCATTCTGGGCATTCCAACAAAGCTCACCCCCTTCATTCGGACAGGGCTTATTTCTCCGCTGGGAAAAGCACGGGCAGCCTTGGATTTATTCATTCCAGCGAAGAAAGGTGATGAGGACGAATCTCTAGGGGATTTTATCAAACGGCGTCTCGGCAAAGAAGTTCTGGATCAGATTACAGAACCTCTGCTGTCTGGAATTTACGCTGGGGATACTCATTCTCTGAGCCTTATGTCAACTTTCCCTCAATTTAAACTAATGGAACAAAAGCATGGAAGTTTGATTAAGGGTATGTCTAAAGGGGCGGGAAGAAAGCCAGCAGTACAAGACAAACTGCCGGATATCGCTAAGAAAAGTATGTTTCTTTCTTATCGGCTAGGATTATCTACGATCGTGGAGCGGCTAAAGGAAAGGCTGGATACCGTACGTTTTGTTATGGGGCAAGGTGTAGTTGAAGTAAGGAAAGAAAACGGTTATCAGGTCATTTTAGAACATGGACAAAAAATAGATGCGGATGCGGTGATTTGTGCTGTTCCAGCTTTTGAAGCGGCTACATTATTTTCCGGCGTTGCAAGCGCTAGCTGGTTACACAAGATTCACTATGTTTCCGTAGCCAATATTGCCCTTGCTTATAAAAACACAGATCTTAATTTTGCTTTTGAGGGAACGGGATTTCTAGTCCCCCGCAAAGAAGGCAAAAAGATTACCGCATGTACTTGGTCTTCGACGAAGTGGAGCCATACGGCTCCTGAAGGATATACGCTTTTACGGACCTATATCGGACATGCAGGTGCACAGGAGTGGGTTCAAATGACAGACAATCAACTTGTGGATGCCGCGCGCAAGGATTTGAAAGATTTAATGGGCCTGGAAGCGGAACCGGAATTCACAGAAGTCAGTAGGTGTGATCGATCGATGCCGCAATATCCGATTGGACACAAAGAGCATATGGCGAAGATGAGACAGGACTTTGCACAGTATTTACCGGGTGTTTTTCTATGCGGTGCCGGCTATGGGGGCGTTGGAATTCCAGATTGCATCGCTCAAGGGAAAGAAGCGGCTGAACAGTTGCTTTCTGATTTTTTATAATCAGGCTCTTTCCACTAGTGAAAGAGGGAACCCCCTGATTGGTTCAGCTTTAAGGGAGACGTAGAATGAAAGTTAAGCACAAAATCGAAGTAAGATGGAGGAATGGAAGATGAGCCAGTTAACGGAAGAAACATGGGTGGCGGACATTGTGAAAGCAGTACCCAAAACAGGAGATCTGTTCCGCAAACTGAGGATTGATTTCTGCTGTGGAGGGAAAATATCGCTCCGTGAAGCAGCAGCCAATCGAGGCCTCCACGCTGGTGAACTGCTAACGCAGATACATGAAGTGGAAGAAAAGCAGGCACAGCATAAGCAAATGCAACCTCCTTCACTCGAACCAAAAGAACTAATCGCCTATATTCAAAATGAGTATCATACGAAGCTTCGGGAAGAACTATCGGCGTTAACGCCGTATGTAACCAAACTAACGCGGGTTCACGGCGAACGTTATCCGCATCTAAAGCGAGTTAATGAACTGTTCACCTTGCTTAAACAGGAATTATCGGAACATATTCAAAATGAGGAGGACCTTGTGTTTCCGATGATTGAAGCATTTTTACAAGAATCAACAGTGGAACGAGCAGATGAGTTGAATCCAATTTTGTCCAAGTTGCAAAACGAGCATCAAACGGTGGTGGAATTCCTGAAGGAAATGCGCTTGATCACAAACGGCTTTGAGCCGATGCAGGAAGCTTGTGGTACGCACCGACTCGTATTGAAGCGGTTAGAAGACCTGGAAGCAGATATTTTTAATCATATTCTTCTTGAAAATTGTACACTGATCGAACGTACGAGACAGGCACAGCTAATAGCGAAACCCATTAATTGATGATGAACGAACATGAGGAGCCGAACCAAATGCATAAATTAATTAAAAGTAGCACTGTTTTCGTTTTGGTTATTTCCATCATTTTATTATTATCAGGATGCGTTGGCAGCGCCGGTAAGAATGGATCTTCCAGCCAGACATCTTCGAAAACGGCTGAAACTATTGAGCTTACCATATCCGCAGCAGCAAGTTTAACGGATGCGCTCAAAGAAATTCAGCATTCATACGAATCAACCCATACAGGCATCAAATTGAATTTTAACTTCGGCGGCTCTGGTGCGTTGGAAAAACAAATTGAGCAAGGAGCGCCGTCGGATTTGTTTCTGTCCGCTTCGACCAAAAACATGAAGTCCCTTGTTGATCAGCAGTTAATAGATACAAAAAAACAAAAAACGTGGCTGGCGAACGAATTGGTCGCGGTTATCCCTGCAGACGGGACGATGAACATCGCGAGTGTAACCGATTTAACAAAAAAAGAAGTGAAGAAAGTTGCGATCGGAATTCCTGAAAGTGTCCCTGCGGGCAACTACGCACAGGAAGCGCTGATGAAAGCGAAGCTTTGGGACACGTTACAGAGCAAGCTGGTTCAAGCAAAAGACGTTAGACAAGTGCTGCAATATGTGGAAACGGGGAATGCTGATGTCGGATTTGTATATAAAACAGATGCGTTGACTTCACAGAAGGCAAAAATCGCCTTTGAGGTGGATCCCAAAACCTATTCACCTGTTGAGTATCCAATCGGGATTGTCAAAGCTTCAAAGCACATTCAAGAAGCCGAAGACTTTTATGCATACCTACAATCGCAAGAATCTCTGAATATTATGGCTAAGTATGGATTTACCATACCGAAGTGAGCATGCAAGATATAGATTGGAATGAATATTGGCCTCCTATCCGATTATCGTTGCAGGTTGCACTGTTATCCAGCGTTCTGGTAATCATATTAGGCTTGCTTGTGGCATGGTCAATGTCGCGGTTGGGATTATTTAAAGGGAAAACGGTTGTTGAAACCGTGCTTATGCTGCCTTTGGTACTCCCACCGACGGTTGTTGGTTTTTTACTGCTCATATTACTTGGACGAAAAAGCGGGTTCGGACGGTTTGTGGAGCAATGGTTTGGCGAGCCTATTATATTCTCGTGGTGGGCTGGGGTTATAGCAGCGGTGGTAGTGGCTTTTCCTCTTGTCTATCGGACGCTGAGAATGGGACTGTCTTCTGTTGACCGGGACTTGGAAAACGCGGGACGTTCGATGGGTGCAAGTGAATGGCAGGTTTTTCGATACATCACCTTCCCTTTAATTTTCCCTTCTTTTAAGGCTGCCTTTATACTCGGTTTTGCCCGCGGCCTGGGCGAATTTGGTGCTACGCTGATGATTGCCGGAAATATTCCGGGTAAAACACAAACGATTCCGACGGCCATTTATATTGCGGTGGATGCTGGTCATCTTCCTATGGCCTGGGCGTGGACATGCTCTATCATACTCATTTCTTTTATCATGCTCCTGTTAACGGGTCAAAAGAACAATTAATTACTCCATACAAGCTTCCCTTTAGCAGGGGGAGGCTTTTTTGTATCTTTCCATAGAACGAGGGATTTCCTGTAGCGCTATAGGACATTCCCTAATGGGAACAGAGATGAATGAATTACATAATGAGAGTAAGCGAATGAGTCTTCCCTTGGAACTTGCGTTGGGATGATTCTTTCTAAAAAGGAGTGTTGGTCATCGATGAAAAAAAAATACAACCTCAACTTTTTTAAACCGATCGAAAGCTATTCGGGAAATTGGTCAATCCTTGAGGAAAAAAATAGAGAATGGGAAAACGTGTACCGTCAGCGTTGGTCTCACGACAAAGTGGTTCGGACGACTCACGGAGTGAACTGCACCGGTTCCTGTAGTTGGAAGGTTTTTGTAAAAAACGGCATCATTACCTGGGAAAATCAACAGATCGATTATCCCTCCTGCGGTGTAGATATGCCAGAATTCGAACCACGCGGATGCCCGCGTGGGGCTACATTTTCCTGGTATGAATACAGTCCATTACGCGTGAAATACCCTTATATGCGCGGTAAGCTGTTGCGGCTTTGGCAGGCAGCCATTCAGGAACATGCCAATCCGGTGGAAGCATGGGCAAGTATTGTGGAAGATCCGGAGAAAGCCAAGCTCTACAAAGCAGCTCGCGGAAAAGGCGGTCATGTCCGTGTCGCTTGGGACGATGTCCTACGTCTGATCTCGGCGCAACTCATCTATACCATTCGTAAGTATGGTCCCGACCGGATCGCGGGCTTTACGCCAATTCCGGCGATGTCAATGATAAGCTACGCTTCAGGAGCCCGATTCATTTCGCTACTGGGTGGACAGATGTTGAGTTTTTATGACTGGTATGCCGACCTTCCGCCTTCATCTCCTCAAATTTGGGGTGAGCAGACGGATGTACCGGAATCTTCTGATTGGTACAATGCGGGTTACCTGATTATGTGGGGATCGAACGTACCGCTTACCCGGACGCCAGACGCTCATTTTATGACGGAAGTACGATATAAGGGAACAAAAGTCGTATCCGTGGCTCCGGACTTGGCGGAGAATGTGAAGTTCGCTGACAACTGGCTTGCACCACATCCGGGTACAGATGCTGCCATAGCCCAGGCTATGACGCATGTTATTTTGGATGAGTTTTACAGAGAGCGCCAAGAACCGATGTTCATTAACTATGCCAAACAATATACAGATATGCCGTTTATGATTCTGCTTGATCCGCACGAGGGAGCTTGGAAAGGTGGACGTTTTCTACGGGCGAGTGACCTTGGAGATGTTTCGCCGCATGCGGACTGGAAGCCGGTCATATATGACGAAGCAGTGGGGGAAATGCTAGTTCCGAACGGTACGATGGGACAGCGCTGGGAGCAGGATAAGAAATGGAACCTGATTCTGGAGCGGGAAGACGGAACAAAGGTTGAGCCCGCACTCACTGTGGAAGGTCATGGTGAGCAATGGGAAGAAATCGTATTCCCTTACTTTGATAACGCGGGTAATGGAACATTCAAACGTGTAATTCCGGCCAAAAAAGTACGCTTGGAAGATGGCTCGGAACGTTACGTAGCAACCGTGTACGATTTGATGATGAGCCAGTACGGTGTCGCACGCAATGACAGCTCTCATAACGCCAAGAATTATTACGACGAAGCTTCGCATTATACCCCTGCCTGGCAGGAGAAGATCACAGGTGTGAAGGCGTCTGTTGTGGTACAGATTGCTCGGGAATTTGCTCAAAATGCTATCGATACTAAAGGGCGCTCCATGATTATTATGGGTGCGGGTATCAACCACTGGTTCAATAGTGACACGATCTATCGGTCCATCTTGAATCTTGTCGTGTTGACTGCTTCCCAAGGTGTAAACGGTGGAGGCTGGGCGCATTATGTGGGTCAAGAAAAGCTCCGCCCAATCGAAGGCTGGTCAACGATTGCTTTTGCAAAAGACTGGCAAGGGGCAGCTCGGCAGCAAAATGCTACATCGTTTTTCTACTTTGCAACAGAGCAGTGGCGTTACGAAGAAAGTGGAACAGACACCTTGAAGTCACCGATTGGTGGGGATGTCAGTTACAGACATCCAGCAGACTACAACGTGCTCGCAGCGCGTCTGGGATGGCTGCCTTCTTATCCACAGTTTAATAAAAACAGTCTACTGTTCGCCGAAGAGGCTGCGCAATTAGGCAAGAAGTCCAACGAGGACATCATTAATCATTCTGTGGAAGAGATTAAATCACGTAAGACACGCTTCGCTGTAGAAGATCCTGGGGCAGCCGAGAACTTCCCGCGCTCACTCTTTGTTTGGCGGTCAAATCTGATTTCCAGTTCGGCGAAGGGACAAGAGTATTTTATGAAACATTTACTCGGAGCATCTGATGCCCTGCTTGCCCGGCCGAACGAAGAACAGAAACCTGAGGAAATCGTCTGGAGAGAAGATGTAGAAGGAAAGCTTGATTTGATGGTTGCACTTGATTTCCGGATGACAACAACTCCATTGTACGCGGACATCGTGCTTCCGGCGGCAACCTGGTACGAAAAAACAGACTTGTCGTCAACAGACATGCATCCTTTCGTGCATCCATTTAATCCGGCTGTTAACCCTCTGTGGGAATCCCGCGCGGACTGGGATATTTACCGCCAGCTTTCCGAAGTCTTTTCGGATATGGCAAAAGAGTACCTGCCAGGAACATATAAAGACCTTGTGACTGCGCCGCTCGCACACGATAGTATAGGCGAAATTTCACAGCCGATGGGTCTTGTAAAGGATTGGACGAAGGGCGAGATTGAAGCGACTCCGGGTAAAACCATGCCGAATTTCAGCATCATCGAACGCGATTATACTAAAATTCACGATAAATTTATCTCACTCGGTCCTAATTTGACTACTGGGAAAGCAGGTGCGCATGGCGTCAGCTTCTCCGTAGCGGACGAATATGAGGAAATGAAAAAGTTGAACGGAGTTTATTACGATGAGTCCATTAAAGATGGGCTGCCCAAAATCCAGACAGCTCGCCAAGTGGCCAATGCAATTCTTCACCTTTCATCCGCGACTAATGGACGGGTGTCGCAAAAGGCTTATGAGCAGGCAGAAGAGCTTCACGGTGTGGAACTCAAAGACATCTCGGCCGATCGGGCAGCGGAAAGGATCACTTTCCAAAGTATCACGGCACAGCCACGGGAAGTTATACCGACACCAGTATTCACTGGATCGAACAAGAAGGGACGCCGCTATTCACCATTTACAACGAATATTGAACGTCTCGTTCCGTTTCGTACTTTGACGGGAAGACAGCATTTCTATATTGATCATGAGATTTTCCAACAATTTGGGGAATCATTACCGATCTATAAACCGACGCTGCCGCCGATGGTGTTCGGCCCTCGCGACCGGGAAATAAAAGGCGGGCAAGATTCACTTGTGCTTCGTTATCTGACACCGCACGGTAAATGGAATATTCACTCCACCTATCAGGACAACCAGCACATGCTGACACTGTTTCGCGGAGGTCCTACGGTGTGGATCAACAACGAAGACGCAGAGGCACACGATCTGGCCGACAATGATTGGGTAGAGGTATACAACCGTAACGGCGTCGTAACCGCCCGGACTGTTGTCAGCCACCGGATGCCAAGAGGAACGATGTTCATGTACCATGCTCAGGATAAGCACATTCAAGTGCCAGGCTCCGAAATCACGGATACACGCGGCGGTAGTCATAACGCACCGACAAGAATTCATCTCAAACCAACCCAGATGGTCGGTGGATATGCTCAGCTTAGTTATGGATTCAACTATTATGGTCCGATCGGCAACCAGCGTGATGTGTACGTTGCGGTACGTAAAATGAAGGAGGTTAACTGGCTTGAAGATTAAAGCTCAAATTGCCATGGTCATGAACCTGGATAAATGTATTGGCTGTCATACGTGCAGCGTGACATGTAAAACAACCTGGACGAACCGCAAAGGTGCGGAATATATGTGGTTTAACAATGTGGAAACCAAACCAGGTATCGGTTATCCGAAGCGCTGGGAAGATCAGGAATTATATAAAGGGGGCTGGCAGCTCCGCAAAGGGAAACTGGAACTGAAGTCAGGCAACAAGCTGTCCAAGATAGCACTGGGTAAGATTTTTTACAATCCAGACATGCCGGAAATGAAAGACTATTATGAGCCCTGGACTTATAATTACGAGCAACTGACCAACGCTGGCGAACAGAAGCATTCACCTGTGGCACGCGCGCATTCTGCGGTAACAGGTGAAAAAATGGATTTGGAGTGGGGCCCAAACTGGGAAGATGACCTGGCGGGTGCGCATGTAACCGGTCCGCTTGATCCAAATATTCAGAAAATCGAAGAAGAGATTAAATTTAACTTTGAGAAGTCGTTCATGGTATATCTACCACGGCTTTGCGAACATTGCCTAAATCCAAGCTGTGTCGCGTCCTGTCCTTCGGGCGCCATGTACAAACGGGACGAGGACGGAATCGTGCTCGTCGATCAGGAAGCCTGCCGCGGCTGGCGGTATTGCATGACGGGCTGTCCATACAAAAAAGTGTACTTTAACTGGCAGACGAACAAAGCGGAAAAATGTACCTTCTGTTTCCCACGTGTGGAAGCTGGCCTGCCGACAGTCTGCTCCGAGACATGTACAGGACGAATTCGCTACCTCGGCGTTATGCTGTATGACGCGGATCGGGTGCTTGAGGCCGCTTCTACGCAGGATGAGAAAGAACTTTACAAAGCGCAGTGCGACCTGTTCATGGATCCAAGTGATCCGGCAGTGATTGCTCAAGCGAGAAAAGACGGTATCTCGGAGGACTGGATTGAAGCAGCCCAGAACTCGCCGGTCTACAAGCTTGCCATTGAGCACAAGCTGGCATTCCCGCTTCATCCGGAATACCGCACATTACCTATGGTCTGGTATGTGCCACCACTTAGTCCGATCATGAATTACTTTGAAGGGAAAGACTCGATTGAGAATCCCGATATGATCTTTCCGGCTATCGAAGAGATGCGTACCCCCATTCAGTACCTTGCCAATATGCTGACGGCGGGCGACACGCAAACCGTGAAGGAATCCTTGCAGCGAATGGCTATGATGCGCTCCTATATGCGTGCCCAGTCCACAGGACAATCTTTCGATGAAAGCCGTCTTGAGCGCATCGGCATGACACCGCGGCAGACCGAGCAGATGTATCGACTTCTGGCGATTGCCAAGTATGAGGATCGTTTCGTCATTCCGACATCGCATAAAGAAGGATATTCGAACCCGTACCGAGCTCAAGGATCTGCTGGTTACGGCGATACCATGGGAAACATGGGTTCAGGCTCTGGATGTGACGGCTGTAGTATGGCAAGTTCGATGGGGATGGAAGAGCCTTTGAAAACGGGCAAAGAAATGTATGAAGAAAACTTCTACGGGGGTATTTGGCGTGATTAATGTAGCGAAGTTGTATGAATGCAAGCCATCATTCGGGTTTTTCGCTCAGCAACTCATGTACCCGGAAAAGCTGGATTTTCATCCGGCTTTTCTGGAAACATCGTTTGATCCGAACCATCCGGCATATACGTATGCGAACACCTACTGGTCCCTTATGCAAGAGTTCAGTATGGAAGAGATTCAGGAAATGTATACAGAAACCTTTGATTTTCAAAAAAATTGTGCACTATATATGACTTACTTTAAATTCGAAGATGCAAAAGAACGGGGACAAATGTTGGTCAAGTTAAAGGTGCTATACGAGATGTATGGTCTTGAAATGCCAGATGGAGAGCTGCCAGATTACCTGCCGCTCATGTGTGAATTTCTGTATGCCGCCGAATGGTCGCAAGATCCGAAGACGACAGAAAACTTCCGCATGCCAATCGCGATCTTGGAAGACGGCACATATCATTTGCTTAAAGCGCTGGAAAAAATGGAAAGCCCGTATTTTCATTTGGTGAAGGGACTGCGTGAAACGCTTAAAGTTTGCGTAGAACAGGAGGCAGCCGCGCAATGATGATGCTAGAGCAGTTTTTATGGGTTATTTTCCCTTATATGTGCGTGGTGGTCTTTATTGTAGGGCATATTTTCCGCTATAGAAACGACCAGTTCAATTGGACAGCAAAATCAAGTGAGTTTATTGAAAAAAAACAATTGATGATCGGAAGTCTCTTATTCCACCTGGGTATTATCCCGGTTATTATGGGTCATGTATCCGGTCTGGGTATACCAAAAACCTGGATGCATGCACTGGGTGTAAACGATCATCTGTATCATATTGGAGCAGTTTATGTTGGTGGAATATTTGGAGCGATGACATTCCTCGGTATGTTGATTCTTACCTCTCGTCGTTTTACAATGCGCAATGTGCGCCGTTTAAGTACAGCGTCTGATTTGATTGTAAACGTATTGCTTTTGGCCATTGTATGCATGGGGATGTTCGCGACTCTCGTGACGAATGCGGTACAGCCAGAATTCGATTATCGGGAGACGATCTCGATCTGGTTCCGCGGTTTATTCATATTCCGTGTTGACCCGACTCTGATGAGAGACGTACCGATGTCTTTCAGGCTTCATATACTTATGGGCTTTGCGATTTTTGCATTCTGGCCGTTTACCCGGCTTGTACATGTGTGGAGTGTTCCGTTGAATTATGTGCGCAGAAGTTATATCCTTTACAGAAGACATAAATCGAATTAGGAAAGCGGGCTCTGCCTTCTTTCCTAATTCTATTAGGAGAGAGCGATGAATAATAGGATGGATTATCAAAGGGAGCTTGAGCGAATACGCGAACATTTCGGTTATGATTTCATGGCGCTTGCTCTGGTTGAACCGGCCGAATATCAATACGTAATTAAATGGAAAAATGCAGCCGGTAATTTAAATGATCGCTTTAAGCGGATTGTGCTGCAATCCGGTAAGGGCATAGCAGGAATCGTGTTTAAAACCGGGAAATCCGTTTTCATTCCATCTATTTATCAATATGTGGGGGCAGACAACCTGTTTAACTATCCGATCGTTCAATCCGAGAAGCTCAAGAGTCTCGGGGCTGTTCCCCTATGGAATGATGCTCGCGTCGCGGGCGTACTGCTTGGTGGATTTCGGGAAGAACAGCTCATGACCGAAGCCATGATGCGTGATTTGGAAGCCTTGGCGCATAGGGGAATTGGAGAGTTGAACGGGAAGGAAGTGATGTGAATTGACATTGTCTTTAGGGACTGGCCCTTTGAGTGCGCTAATGGTGAAGTTGTTTGAGAACAGTACGGAAGCCATTTTCTTTTTTGATAGGCAAGGGAATACCCTAGCCATGAACCCGGCAGCTGAGGAGATTGTGGGCGATGACGTCCTCATCCAACTCTATGAAGGGAAGGAAAGAGCTTTATGTGGAACATGCAGGGGTTATACAAGCGAAACGGAGCCCCGTACCTGCCTTGACTGTTATTTCAATATGCCAGAATCCAAGGATTTCGCTTCTTTTCAGGTGTATCTGGAAACGAAGAGCAACCGAATGGTTCCCTATGCCGCTTCTTTTCACACCATTGATTCTGAACATGGAACACGGGTGTTGATGTTGAGAGACTTGACTCCACAATTTCAGACGCAGGAAAAACTGTATCAAAACAAAATGATGAAGCATGTCATTGAAGCGCAGGAAAATGAGCGCAAACGGCTTTCCAGGGAACTGCACGACAGTGTGGCCCAGGAATTGATGAGCGCGGTTGTTGAACTACGGGTGTTAAAATACATGACGAATGATGAACAGCTCATCAAAAATATGAAGCAGACTGAAGCATCCATGACACGATTGCTGGATGATATCCGCAACCTGTCTGTGGAATTACGCCCCGCCACACTTGATGATTTTGGGCTTGAAGCGGCATTTCGTTCCCACTTTAAGAGGGTTGAACAAAGCTTTGGTCTGGTAGTTGAATTTGTGTCGGATCTTTCCCAAA
The DNA here is from genome assembly GCF_024213315.1 of Paenibacillus sp. A3M_27_13. Classification (NCBI taxonomy): domain Bacteria; kingdom Bacillati; phylum Bacillota; class Bacilli; order Caryophanales; family Paenibacillaceae; genus Paenibacillus; species Paenibacillus sp. A3M_27_13. The sequence goes on along the minus strand of NZ_JANAVE010000001.1, from coordinate 1,214,532 downwards.
AGCGATATGGAAGTGAAAAGGAAACGGTCATTTACCGTGTCTGCCAGGAGGCTGTTCTCAATGCCTTGAAGTATGCCCAGGTAGACATGGTTAAAGTTTCTTTGACTGAGCACGATCATACACTTCGTTTGACTGTAGAGGACGATGGAATTGGCTTTGAAAAGGGGAGCAAGCCTATTGGAACGGGATTAGGTTTATATGGCATGCAGGAGCGAGCAGAGCTGGTAGGCGGGAGTTTTGGCGTCCTTTCAAATGTTGGTCAGGGAACCAAAGTCTTTTTACAAATTCCGATTGGCCAAGAGGAGGAATAGAGACTTGATCAAAATTGTGTTAGCGGATGACCATGCTATTGTACGAAGCGGATTTTCCATGATTTTGAACTTCCAATCGGATATGGAGGTTGTCGGAACGGCTGCGGAGGGCATTGAAGCGTATACGATGGTAGCTAAATATCGTCCGGATATTCTAATCATGGATCTCAGCATGCCCCCAGGCGAAAGTGGATTGATCGCTACAGGCAAGATTAAAGAGGACCACCCTGATACTAAAATTCTGATTCTGACCATGCATGACGATGAAGAATATCTTTTTCATATTTTAAAGAATGGTGCTTCAGGATACGTTTTGAAAAATGCCCCAGATGAGGAGTTATTGCTTGCTATACGAACCATTCATGGGGGTGGGACTTATATCCATCCTAAAATGGCTACTTCTCTCGTTCGTGAGTTCATCAAAAAAGATACGACGTCACAATCAGAAGATCCTTATGAGATCCTGTCCAAGCGGGAACTGGAGATTCTACCTCTGGTCGCAAAAGGTTACGGTAACAAGGAAGTTGCGGAAAAGCTGTTCATCTCTGTCAAGACGGTGGAAGCGAACAAAGCGAAAATCATGGAGAAATTGAATTTAAGAAGTCGGCCTGAACTGGTCCAATATGCATTAAAGAAAAAAATGCTGGATTTTTAGCCGATGAATGGAGGAAATCCGCGTGCTGGAAAATGAGAAATTGCGCTTTTCCAAACCTGCCATGCGTATTCTTGAAAATGAGCATCGCTATCTAACCTATCTGATGGATGAATGGCATGCCATTGTATTGTGGTTTGAGCAGCACAGAATACTAGATTTGGAAGAAGGCCGCAAGCAACTGGATAAACTGAGAACGCAGATTATCGATTTTAGGGTACCCCTCAAGAAACATACCGAAAAGGAAGAAGAACACTTCTTTTCTCTGCTAGGAACCTACATTGGTTTTGAACAGGGACCGCTCGTCGGTATACAGGAGGAGCACCGTGAAATAGAGGGCTATATCGATCACTTTCTTTATCAGACGGAGGGCGATCTGAGTTTGCTCACGCTTGATGAGATTCAGGAGGCGACCAAGAACGCAGGGGAGGCCTTCGAAGTCCTGACTGTACATTTTATAAAAGAAGAAGCCGTACTTTTTCCTATGGCAGAGCAACAGATCAATCGGAATGATCTGACCAAGTTATGTGACAAATTAAATACGCTTATCTCTTGAATTGACCAAGCCGCTTCCTATAGAAGCGGCTTTTTATATTTTCAGGGAGTCCCCTGTTATGTAAAGGGGACTCCCCTATATTCGAATGGATGGGCTAGCGGCTACAATGGGGACAGAAAATTCAAATCAATAATTCGACAGAAAAAACGTTGAAAAGGTGAGTTAAATGATTAGAAAAATGCAGTTGCCGTTACAAACATTGAACTTGATTCTTGGATTCATGGTATGGGTTATCATTTCTTCGCTTATGCCGTTCATTACGGAGGATATTGCTATTCCACCCGGAAAATTGGCCATGGTCACAGCAATTCCGGTCGTGCTTGGTTCGATTCTGCGCATTCCGCTTGGTTATTATGCCAACATCTTCGGAGCAAGAATCGTTTTTCTCGTTAGCTTTATTTTGCTTTTGTTTCCCGTCTACTATATCAGTGAAGCTTCTACGATGATGGATTTAATTATCGGTGGCTTGTTCCTTGGGATTGGGGGAGCTGTGTTCTCGGTTGGGGTGACTTCGCTGCCGAAGTATTATCCAAAGGAAAAGCATGGGTTTGTAAATGGGATGTATGGCATAGGAAATTTGGGAACAGCCGTCACTACCTTCTCGGCCCCTATTGTGGCTACTCAAATTGGCTGGGCCCCTACAGTGAAGCTGTATCTCATTCTGCTGCTTGTTTTTATCGCTTTGAATTTCTTCTTAGGGGACCGTCATGAAGCTAAAGTAAAGACGCCCATTATGGAACAGATTAAAGGGGTTTACAAAAATGAAAAGCTTTGGTTTTTCTCGCTCTTTTATTTTATTACATTTGGCTCATTTGTAGCGTTCACGGTGTACTTGCCGAATTTCCTGGTATCGAATTTTGAGCTGACTAAAGTGGATGCAGGGATGCGTACAGCAGGCTTTATAGCGATTGCCACTTTCTTCCGCCCCATCGGTGGCTGGCTGGCGGATCGGTTTCAGCCCCTGTTCCTGCTGGTAGGCACGTTCTCTGTTTATACGGTCGCTGCGATTCTTTTGGCTTTTTCACCAGGGATTACCCTTTATACAGTAGGCTGCTTGGCGATCGCTGTATGTGCTGGAATGGGGAACGGCGTCATTTTCAAGCTAGTTCCATTTTATTTTAATAAACAGGCAGGTATAGTTAACGGAATTGTATCCATGATGGGCGGTCTCGGTGGCTTTTTCCCTCCGATCTTGTTGTCGACGATTCATGCCGCTACTGGCCAATATTCCATTGGATTCATGCTCCTCTCCCAAGTGGCGCTGGCTAGCCTGATCCTCGTTATATGGCTGTATTATCAAGGGACACAATCTAATGAATGAACGTTATTCCAGACAGATCTTATTTAGACCTATTGGTGGCGAAGGGCAGCGTAATTTATCCGCTGCTGTCGTCACCATTATCGGTTGCGGGGCACTGGGTTCCGCCATTGCCGAAACATTGGTAAGAGCGGGCGTTGGGGAGCTTCATCTTGTCGACAGGGATTATGTGGAGATGTCGAATCTGCAACGTCAGCAGCTGTTCACGGAGCAGGACGCCGCGGAAATGCAGCCTAAGGTCATGGCAGCCGAAAAAAGGCTGAAAGCCATACGAGAAGACGTGCGGTTGCACACATATCTCGATAACTTGGATGCCGAGCTTGTTCAAGAACTTGCCAGCAAAAGTATATTGCTGATGGATGCTACGGACAATTTCGAAACTCGTCTACTTATCAATGATGCTGCACTGAAGACAGGAATTCCATGGATTTACGGAGCCTGTGTTGGAAGCACAGGCGTTGTTTTTCCATTCGTGCCGGGAGAGTCTGCTTGTTTACGCTGCCTTCTGCCATCATTGCCTGCGATCAATCAGACCTGCGATACGGCTGGAATCATCTCACCCGCAGTCCAGGTGACAGCTGCCCTCCAATGTGCAGAAGCCATGAAGTGGCTGAGCGGCAGACGTGATAAGATGCGCCGCAAGGTTCATCTTTTTGATCTATGGGAGAATACGCAGATGGACATAGGGATTTCCCGCATCCGTAACCAAGATTGTCCAACCTGTGGAGAGCATCCTACGTTTCCTGCACTGACAGCATCACGTCGCTCGGCGTATGCGGCTCTGTGCGGACGGAACGTGGTACAGGTTCTTCCAGACCCACAGCGTCCGATCACGCTCGATGATGCAGAGAAAATGGGCAGGCTTATAGCAGATCGTGTAAAAAGAACCCCTTATTTCGTTGAATTTTATGCTTTTAAGCATCGAATGATTTTATTCAAAAACGGAAGGCTTCTCATACACGGTGTACGGAGTGTTGCCAACGGTCAAAAACTATATCATCAGCTGTTCGGTTAAATGAGATGTAGATACAAAAAGCAGAAACATTTAAAAGAGTCTGTCACCGGAGAGTGGCTTGTCCGGTGGCTGGAAGGTGGAAAAGATGAGTGTATTTGAAATCGTAACGGAGCCCATTATCCCGCAGGCTTATGCAGATTATGTCCTAAGGCCGGAAGCAGGAGCGGTGACTACTTTTACAGGGCACGTACGAGAATGGACTCAAGGCGTACGGACCTTATATCTTGCTTATGAGGCCTATGTCCCTATGGCTCAAAAAAAACTCGCAGAGATTGGTCGCGAAATCGAACAGAAATGGGAAGGAACGCGAGTGGCGATCGCGCACCGCATTGGCGAGCTTCAAATCGGTGATATCGCCGTTGTCATTGCCGTTTCTTCACCTCACCGTTCGGATGCGTATGAGGCGAATGAATACGCGATCGAACGAATCAAAGAAATAGTTCCTATTTGGAAACGAGAGATTTGGGAAGATGGAACGCAGTGGGTCGGAGATCAAAAGAAAAAGCCAGGGGGAGATCAGTCATGATTAAGCTGTACTACTTTGCGGGACTCCGTGAGGTGACGGGAAAAGCAGAAGAATTGGCAGATTTGGCGGGCCAAACGGTAGGCGATTTATCCAATTGGATAACAGATCAATATCCAGATATGCCGATCAAGTCTGTGCGAATTGCGATAAACGAGGAGTATGCGTTGTCTACGGATGTATTACAGAATGGAGACATTGCAGCCTTCATTCCCCCAGTGAGCGGCGGCTAATGATAACGATGCTAAACAACTAGAAAGGAGGGGGCGTATGAATTTTCCTCCACTGAAAGACAAGTTGCAGCGGCCGATTCGTGACCTGCGTATATCGGTTACAGACCGCTGCAATTTCCGCTGTTCCTATTGCATGCCTAAAGAGATTTTCGGTGACGATTACGCCTTTCTTCCCCAAAATGAATGTCTGTCGTTTGAAGAGATTCACCGGCTCACGAAGCTCTTTGTATCCCTGGGTGTAAAAAAGATCCGACTCACGGGCGGCGAACCATTAATGCGCAGGAATCTACCCGACCTGGTCTCCCAAATCCTGTCCATTGACGGAGTGGAAGATGTCGGCTTGACCACCAACGGTGTGCTGCTAGGACAGCAGGCCAAGCCTCTCTATGACGCGGGGCTACGACGGCTTAATGTCAGTCTGGACGCTCTGGACCCCGAGCTATTTGGGCGGTTGAATGGGCGGGGGATTAAGCCTGATATTATTTTGAAGCAGATCGAATATGCAAGAGAAATCGGCTTTGAAATCAAGGTCAATATGGTAGTTCAAAAAGGCGTTAATGACTCGGAGATTTTGCCGATGGCCGCTTATTTTAAGGAGCAGGGAATAACCCTTCGCTTTATCGAGTTTATGGATGTAGGTAATGACAACGGATGGAGCTTCAAAAAGGTACTAACCAAAAAAGAAATCGTTGAACGACTTAAGAATGCGTACGAGCTGGAGCCGATGGATCAGAATTACTTTGGAGAAGTAGCAAAGCGTTACCGTTATAAAGACAGCGACGCACAGATTGGTTTTATTACTTCGGTTTCTGAATCGTTTTGTTCGTCTTGTACACGTGCCCGCTTATCGTGCGATGGCAAGTTTTATACATGTTTGTTTGCTTCAGGCGGATTTGATCTACGTCAGATGCTTCGTAATGGAGCGAATGACCAGGAATTACTCGATGTGATTACTTCTGTATGGGAGCAACGCACAGACCGGTATTCCGATGAACGTACGGAGCAGACAGCCAACAACAAAAAAAAGATTAACATGTCCTACATTGGCGGCTGACATTTTATACCATGAGAATGTGCTGTATTTGATGTGGTTGCCTCGAAAAAGAAAGCGCAAACATTTTTGTTGGCAAAACTTAAATTCGATGTTATTATGATCTTGGGATTGTTACTGAAAAGGCAAAACCCGAGGCATGGAATTAGATTTCCATGTGTTGGGTTTTGCCTTTTCTTTTTAGAATACAAGCTTTACGATATCCTGCATGATATGAATATATGGCCCAGCCATAACGCAGAAAGGTGAGTGATATAAAGCCTTACAAGTGCTGAACAACAAAGATGATGACGTCGACCAACGAATCGACATCCGAAAAATGATGTCATAGGACGTGGTTAACCGACTATATTCATTTTCAAAACGGAATATCAGATCGGTTTGGAAGCACTCAAGATCATTCAGGGAAAACGTAAGGCTTTGTCTCTTATTATGAATGCGTTTTCATAACACGGAATTGTAAATCAATACATTTGAATTTGATTTATGACGAAGGTTTGATCGGCTATTACCGTCTTGTGACCTATCTGAAATTTCGCCCAGCAACTAAATCCTTTTTTAAATTTGATGGGATAAGGGGGGCAGTTAGATGATCATAACGAAGATATTTAATAACAACGCCATAATAGCCAAAGATCAAAAAAGAGATGAATTTGTTGTTATGGGTCGTGGTATTGCATTCAAAAAGAGTGCAGGTGAACAAGTAGAAGAGCATCTAATTGAAAAGGTCTTTGTGCTTAAACATAAAGATGCTTCAGAGAAATTCAAGTTATTGTTAGAGGATGTTCCCACAGAATATGTTTCGTTATGCTATGACATCATTGAATATGGAAAAAGCATATTAGAAGCACAATTGAGCGATTATATATATGTTTCGCTTACGGATCACATGAACAATGCATTTAAAATGTTTGATGAAGGGTTTAAAAATGCAAATCCATTAATTTGGGAGATTAAAAAATTTTATCCCAAAGAATTTGCGGTTGGATTAAAAGCACTGGAGTTCATTGAAGACGAAACAGGCAAACGATTGTCAGAAGATGAAGCAGGTAATATTGCTCTTCATTTAATAAATGCTCAAGTAAACAGCTCCTACAACAAGGTAGCAGATGTTGCTCAGCAAACTCAAAAAATACACGACATCTTGAATATTATTAAATACTCTTATAATACCACCATAGATGAACACTCGATCAGTTATGAGCGATTTATTACGCATTTAAGGTTCTTCTTTCAGCGATTAAATAAAAAAGAAAAAGTAGAACTGGAAGACGATTTTTTGTGGAGGCAAGTGAAAGCAAAGTACAAAAAGGCTTATGGCTGCATGCTGAAGATTGAGAAATACTTGGATATGGTATTGTCAGATGAGGAAAAGCTGTATATAACGATTCATATTCAGCGTGTGACCCAAAGAGAAAATTGAATAACACTTGGATTGTTACTGGTAATGCAGGCGAAACCAACCTAGATCGAATTTGATCTATTTTGGTTTTGCCTTTTTTTATAAATACAATTAAAGGGGAAGTTACAATGAAGTATGAGACATTAGCAAAAGACATCATCAGAAATGTCGGCGGCAAAGAAAATGTGAATAGTCTAACTCATTGTATTACACGCTTGCGCTTCAAATTAAAAGATGAAAGTAAAGCCAATACAGAGGTTTTGAAAAATATGGATGGTGTTGTCACTGTGGTAAAGAGTGGCGGGCAATACCAGGTTGTTATAGGTAACCATGTACCTGAGGTTTATGCTGATGTTACTGCTGTAGGTGGTTTTCAAACAGGAGATTCAGAAGAAGCATCAGGTGAAAAAATGAGTTTGTTCAATAGATTCATTGATACCATTTCAGGTGTATTTACACCCACGCTGGGTGTCTTAAGTGCCACAGGTATGATTAAGGGCTTCACCGCCTTATTTGTAGCTTTGGGCTGGCTGGCCACTACATCGGGTACCTATCAAATTCTCAATGCTTTAGGTGATTGTTTGTTTTACTTCTTTCCTATTTTCCTGGGGTATACGTCAGCTAAAAAATTCAATGCCAACATTTTTATAGGCATGGCTATAGGTGCATCGCTTGTGTACCCAACATTTAGCACGATAACTGCCTCGGGCAAACCACTATATACTCTATTTAGCGGTACTATATTTGAGTCACCGGTATATATCACCTTCTTAGGTATTCCGGTCATTCTGATGAGTTATGCGTCAACCGTTCTTCCGATTATCATATCCACCTATGTAGGCTCAAAAATAGAAAACTTCTTTAAAAAGGTAATCCCTAGCGTAGTGAGAACATTTTTGGTTCCGTTTTTCACATTGTTAGTTATTGTACCCTTAGCGTTGATTGTGATTGGACCTCTCTCGACTTGGGCAGGTCAACTGCTTGGCGCTGGAACCCTCTTTGTGTATAACTTAAGTCCGATTATTGAAGGTATGCTCATGGGCGCTTTCTGGCAAGTGTTTGTTATTTTTGGATTACACTGGGGACTTGTTCCTATCGCTATGAACAATTTAGCAGTGCTTAAATTCGATCCGATTCTTGCGGCTACGCTGGGAGCTTCCTTTGCTCAGACGGGCGTCGTACTGGCGATTTTGTTTAAGACCAAAAATGTAAAACTGAGATCACTTTCCATTCCAGCTGTCATCTCCGGGATTTTTGGTGTGACAGAACCAGCAATTTACGGGATTACATTACCACGTAAGAAACCATTTATTTTAAGCTGTATAGCATCCGCAGTAGGCGGCGGTATTATAGGAATGATGGGAACTAAAGGTTACATTATTGGTGGATTGGGTATTTTCGCTATCCCGAGCTATATCAGTCCGGCAGGAATAGACAACGGATTTTATGGGGCTGTTATCGGTATCCTGGTAAGCTTTGTATTAGGCTTCTTGCTTATGTTCTTTGGCGGATTTAAAGATGATGAAGTGAAAGAAGCAAAAAAGGAAGACAGTACACCAGGAGCGGCAAGAGGAGAAGTTTTAGTAAAACAAGAGACGGTGATGAGTCCATTAAAAGGTGAAGTGAAGTCTTTATCTGAAGTAACAGATGAAGCCTTTTCGACAGGTGCTCTGGGTAAAGGGATCGCCATTGAACCTTCTGAAGGTAAGGTCGTTTCACCTGTAGATGGTGTATTAACATCATTATTTTCGTCAGGTCATGCGATTGGAATTACAAGTGATCACGGTGTTGAGGTCCTCATCCATGTAGGCAAAGATACGGTCAAATTAAAAGGCAAACATTTTTATCCTAAAGTAAAACAGGGAGATGCTGTTAAAAAAGGCCAGCTGCTTATGGAGTTTGATATGGAAGCTATAAAAGAGGCTGGTTATGTTTTGACCACACCTGTTATCGTTGCCAATACTACGAATTACCTGGATGTCATTGAAACAGAGAAGAAGGCGATTGAGTATCAAGAAGATTTATTGACCGTCGTAGTCTAATCTTAATTAAATGTTGAGGAGGAATTAAACAATGAAAAATACAACTAAATTGGAATTTCCACAAGGATTTTTATGGGGAGGTGCAACGGCTGCCAACCAATTTGAAGGTGGATATAATGAAGAAGGTAAAGGCTTAAGCACTGCGGATGTGATTACGGCTGGAACGCATACGACTTCCCGAAGAATTACACCTATACTGGAAGAAGGAGTGAACTATCCGAGTCACGAGGCTATTGATTTTTTCCACCACTATCAAGAGGATATCCGCTTATTTGCAGAGATGGGATTCAAGGTCTTTAGAATGTCCATTGCGTGGTCAAGAATATTTCCTAACGGAGATGATGCAGAGCCGAATGAGCAAGGCTTGCAGTTCTATGATCGTGTATTCGCAGAATTGAAAAAGTATAATATTGAGCCTTTGGTTACAATCTCACATTATGAAGCACCGTTTCATTTGACCCAAAAATATAATGGTTGGTCAGATCGCAGAGTCGTAGATTTTTATGTGAGATATTGTGAAGTGCTTTTTAACAGATACAAAGATGTTGTGAAATACTGGTTAACCTTTAATGAAATCAATATTTTAACCTTGTCATTTGGCGCATTCATGGCTGGAGCTATGATGCCGGAGGGGAATGGAGAGCTTGCCCATGCTACAGTGAAGGATGAGCAGGTTTTGTATCAGGCGTTGCATCATCAATTTATTGCCAGTGCAAAGGCTGTAAAGCTGGGTCATGAAATCAATAAGGACTTTAAAATCGGTTGTATGATTGCTTATATGTGTTCCTACCCACTTACATGCCATCCTGATGATATTCTGCTAGCTCAACAAAAGGATAACTTAAGTAATTTCTTATGCTCAGATGTTCAAGTAAGAGGCGCTTATCCGGGATTTGCCAAACGCTATTTTAGAGATCATAACATTCAGATCAAAATGCAAGAAGAGGATGAGGACATCTTAAAGGAAGGCTGCGTAGATTTCTATACCTTCAGCTATTATTCCTCTACTTGTGTCAGCGCCGATCCCAACCAGGAGAAGGTGGGAGGAAATTTATCTATGGGCTTAAAGAATCCTCATTTGAAAGCAAGTGCCTGGGATTGGCAGATCGATCCACAGGGATTGAGATGGTCCCTCAATAACATTTACAACCGATACGAAATCCCGTTAATGGTTGTTGAAAATGGCCTTGGCGCCGTAGATACAGTGGAAGAAGACGGCTCCATTCACGATGATTATCGAATTGATTATCTAAAGCAACACATTGAGCAAATGAAAGAAGCGATTGCTGATGGAGTAGACTTAATAGGGTATACGCCTTGGGGATGTATTGATCTGGTAAGTGCGGGAACTGGTGAAATGAAAAAGCGTTATGGGTTTATATACGTAGATAAGGATAATGAAGGCAAAGGGACACTTGCCAGATCCAGAAAGAAGAGCTTCTATTGGTATAAGAATGTGATTGAAACCAATGGAGAGCAGTTGGATTAAATCTTAGCGCCTGTTTCATAAAAGTCATACCGTCAGCGCGTGCCAATTTTAATCGGTACGCGCTGCTTGTATTTATTATGAAATGAAAACAATACCTTAAATGGATATGCATCCCGGCCGTAAAAATGGATTCCCTTCAGGAAACTACGGAGATTGTTTATAGGTAGGGGCTCAACATCATCCATAGTATTTTTAAATTCACTAAACACATGGGATGAAAATGTCGAAATAGAAGATAGGACTTATATCAAAATATAAGGAAGTGGATACATATTATGAATCAAGTAGAAGCTGTTTTGACCGCCATGCCATTTATCAAAGAAGCTGCACGACAAGATGTTTCAATTTCCGTAATGGACAGGGAAAAATTTCTGTTCTTTCAGTCGGGTAAAAGCTTAGTTTATGACTTCAAAGCAGGCGATCCTCTTCCTGATGTACACAGAGACTTCAAAATGCTAGTAGGCGGTGAAAAGACCAGAGAGCGTTACGCTGCTGAAGTTTTCGGCATCGCTGCTGATTCTTACTTTCATCCGATTAAGAATGAACAGAATGAGATCGAGGCCGTAATGTGTATCACCTATAGTATGGATAATCAAGATCAACTGAAGAAGTTGATGACTCAAGCCGAGGATGTTACAAGCAAGCTAGTTGAAGGGATTCAGCATGTGGCGGCCCATTCGGAGGAGCTTAGTGCGACAGCCGAAGAAATTCTAAGCAATACTAAACAGGCGGTTGAGGACTCCGGTAACGTGACTGAGGTGGCCGGCTACATTAAGGAAATTTCAGAGCAGACGAACTTGCTTGGATTAAATGCAGCAATTGAAGCAGCCCGAGTGGGTGAGGCAGGAGCTGGTTTTGGGGTTGTGGCTACAGAAATCCGAAAAATGTCTACGGGCACCAAGGAAGCAACCGGACGGATTGAGCAGTCCTTGCAAGCCGTCAGACAATCGGTTTATAACATGGAACAAGAAATCACACAGATTGCGGTATCCTCCCAAGAGCAAGCCAAGCTTGTTACGGAATTTATGAATATTATTGATCAATTAAATGTAACCAACCACGGCTTGAGAGGGTTAGTAGAAAAAATCACGGATGATGTTGAAGCAGAATAAAGAATGAAAAAAAGTCTCGGTCTGTGAATTGTACATTCCGTATGGAAATGTAGATTACAGGCCGAGACTTTTTCTAATAGTAAATATTTACGAGTATTGTTGGTTTAACAGTGCAGTATCATAATACTCTTCGAAAGATTTGATTTTAGTGTTTTCAAATTTAAAGATCTGGACATAGATCCCGTTGTATTTTATTTTTTTATTTTCTCCCCATGGTCCATTCGCTGTGATATCAATATGGCTGCGTGTTTTTGTCACAATCGTGTTAGGATTTTCTCCGACTATAAACTCATCGATGGTCCATTCGAATGTCCCTTTCATATCATTAAAAATGGGATTAAAGAAGCCTTTTACAGCATCCCAGCCTTCTTGAACAGAATTGTGCAAAACTGCCACATCATCAGTGGTAAATGGGGTAATTACAGCCGGATTATCTTCAACCCACAAAGAATAAAATTTGTCCGTATCTCCTAAATATAAAGAAAAAAAGTCTACAATGACATCCATGTTCTTTTTAGCAACTTCATTCTCGCTGTTGAATGAAGCATTAATAGTTACATTTTTAATCTTTTTGGGATTCATGCTGTTATTCTCCTTTATAAAAAAGATTTTGAACCATTACCTTTTCATTTGGTAGATGGCTGTCCAGCTTCTATTTACATCATTAGTATAAAATATAGGCAATTAAATAATAATAGACTGATTTTTAAGAGTGTTAAAAATGTAGACAAATGCTTCATAGTGTACAAATGTAAAATAAAATTTTGTGAGGGCTAACATGATTCGAAAAACAACTCCTAAGGAACTTCTTGCTGAATCTTTGATAGACTTAGCCAAAATACATCCAATCCAGTCCATCACCGTAACGGATATTACTGACAATTGTCAGGTTAGCAGACAGATGTTTTATTATCATTTCTCCAGTAAATATGACCTGATCTCATGGATATATAGTGATAAGGCAGATAAAATTATTGAACAATATATAGAAAAAGAGCCTTGGGGACGTGTTGCCGGGAGAATTGTTGAGTTTATTAAAGAGGATTACATCTATTTTAAAAAGGCTTTTGACGACAATACGCACTTGTCTTTTTATAATAATATCTTTAACTATACGGTTGAATGCCACACCAATTATATTCTTAAGAAAACAAATAGGACTTCGTTGCCTCCCGACATCCTTTTTGCTATAAGATTTAACGCTTATGGAGGAGTGAATGTGACTAAGGACTGGCTTGAGAACGGCATGAAGGAATCTCCAGAGCAATTAGGCGAATTAATATTCTCTGCGATGCCCTTGCCTATAAAAAAATATTTTCATTTAGATGAATAAATGCCGCGGAGAGGATACAGATATGAATTTGAATGAGTTAAATGAACAGAGTTACTCCGAACTAGAAGAATATTGGGTACATGTATTTCTGAATGAGATTCATTATCCATAATCAAATCTTTTCCGATATAATAATGAAAAGCTGATAGAACAGATACTACCTCAGAGAGGTGATTTATAATGACCGTTGACATTCTCGTACGTAATAATGTAAAAGTGCTGGGCTCAGGCAGCCAAACGATCGTATTTGCTCATGGCTTTGGATGCGATCAGGATATGTGGCGTTATATCGTCCCTAGCTTTATCGACAACTACCAAATCGTCTTATTTGATTACGTAGGTTCCGGAGAATCTCAAATTAAGTACTATGATTCAGAAAAATACAGCGACTTACAAGGGTATGCCCAAGATGTGCTAGATATTATGGAAGCGCTAGAATTAAGAAATGTCATATTCGTCGGACACTCCGTTAGTAGTATGATCGGAATGCTTGCTTCTATCCGCAATCCCCAATATTTTGAGCGCATCGTCATGCTCGGTCCCTCTCCTCGTTATGTGAATGACCTCCCCTATTATTATGGAGGCTTCGATAAGAGTGACATCGATGAATTGCTTGATATGATGCAATTGAACTTCATTGGCTGGGCTAGTTACCTGGCACCCATTGTTATGCAGAATCCTGAACGACAGGAATTAACCGAAGAGTTGGAGAAAACCTTTTGCTCAAGAGACCCTCATATTGCACGACAATTTGCGGAAGTGACTTTTTTTTCGGATTGCCGTGTCGATCTCCAGCATGCTTCGATTCCTACACTGATTCTCCAGTGCTCGGACGATAGCATTGCTCCAATTGAAGTAGGGAATTATTTACATACTCATCTTAAAAACAGCAGGCTTCAACAGATGAGGGCAAAGGGGCATTATCCTCACTTAAGTCAACCTGGAGAAACAAGCGATCTGATTAAAGAGTATTTAGCCAGTGTGTAATATCAGGAGAAAGGCAGTCATGAAATGGATATTCAATTAGATAAAGCTCCCTGTGGATATTTCTCAATCTCGGATTCTGGCTTCATTCAATCGGTAAACCAAACTTTATTGGATATGCTACTTTATGACCGTAATGAATTGCTCGGACGGCCGATTGAATCCACAATGTCTGTTACCAACAAGCTATTTTTTCATACTTATTTTTATCCCTATATTCAGTTGTACGGGCATGTCGATGAGATGTACTTCTCGTTTCGGACAAGTGATCGACAGGATGTGCCTGTACTTCTAAACGGGGTACGCCAGGAACGCAACGGAGAAACTGTTATTGATTGTGTAGTGCTTATGATGCGTAAGCGAATTGAACATGAGAGAGATATTCTGCAGACCAAAACCAAGCTTCAGGAATTATATCAGGCTACGAATGAAGCGAACCAGAAGCTTGAACGGTTGCACGAAGAATATGAAATCAAACAGCAGGAGCTAGAAAGGATTAATCTCCAGCTTGAAACGATGGCATCAACGGACCCGTTAACCGGTCTTAAAAATAGAAGGTATTTCCAAGATCAATTACTAGCTAGCCTCGCGTCCTTTCGTGAGAGTGGAATATCTTTTTCGCTGCTTATCATTGATATTGATCGTTTCAAAAGTATTAACGATACTTATGGTCATCCAGTGGGCGACCTAGTGCTTACGAATCTGGCAGAATTACTGCAATCCATGTCACGGGATAGGGACATTGTCGCTCGGTATGGCGGCGAGGAGTTCGTAATTATTCTTCCGGGCAACGATCAAGAAGAAGCTATTCTTACAGCGGAAAGATACCGCTCCACGACGGCCTTGATGGATTGGGGAGAATATGCTATTACTGTGAGTATTGGTGTGGCAACGGTGACGCAAGAGGATACGGAACAAACGATTGTTCATCAAGCGGATTTGGCTCTGTATGCTTCCAAAAGTGGCGGGAGAAATCGGGTCACTCATTCAGCAAATCTCGTAAAGGGATAGATATAAAGAGGGATAAAAATGGGGAAAGCGTACAAGCTGGACTGTGATACCTGTACTTATACTGAGAACATAATTGTAGGATTTGGTCTTGCATATATGAGTTTGGAATCCGTTGCTTCGTTTGTAGAGGATGCTGCCCTTAAACGATGTATTGAGGAATTCATAGGCAACCCTTCGACGAGATATGATGCTTATGACGCTCTATATGTGTGCCCGGACTGTCAGGCTATACGCAATGAATTGTTTATAGAGATGAAATCCGACTCATCCCAGTACAGGATTTCTTATGCTTGTCCTAGATGCACGAGTGTCATGAAACAGGAACACATTGAAAACAATGTTCTTCATCATTTAAGCTGTCCAGCATGTGAGAAGGGTAAATTGAAGGCAACGTTTTATATGGATTGGGATTAATAGACCCCCGAATGTCTCCACAGCTTACTCCAATAGGTCTGGTCAAACCATACAAATTCAGCTACTATTATTGATAACGATTCTCATTCGAAGGATCAGGATGAATGAAAACATTTGAGGTGGACGCTTGTGAATTCAAATTCGTTATCATTAATATATCAGCATTATTTGGAAAAGACCCCGTTCAGACAACAGAACGAGCATACGTATATGATTTTACCGGAAGCGGGCCATGGACATATCTACCGAGTTACAACTTATAGTGGAATTGAGATCGTGTATTCGCATATTCAATATCACGAGCCGTATCCGACCAACTTTGCTTCCAGTGGACAAATGATTGAGCTCCAATTTGCGCTTTCGGGTCAACGTCATGTGAATGTGGCTGGGTTGGATTATACACTCCCGATGGGACAGGGGGCACTTATTTTTTTACAGGATTTTAAAGCTTGCTTTCATCCTCCGGTTAACGAACAATACAAATCATTTGCACTTGGCATTCCGATTTCGTTGTTTAATTATGCGGCTTCACAGTTAGCGGCTCGTCGGCAGGTAGCTATTGAATTTAATCAAATTCTTAAGGGAGCTGCATTCCATCACTTTAGTTTTGAACTGGATCACAGAAGTATAGTGATGATTGAACATTTGATCAAAGACTTGAAAAGTGTGCATAAATCGCCTTTGTTAATGGAAGCAGCAGCACTTGAGATTTTAAATCGATTTATGATTCAATTATTTGATTTAACACCTATGCCCGAAGGTTTGTCTAAAGAAGATGTTAGAAAGCTGCATATGGCTCGGGAGATACTTGAGTTCAGCATGATTGATCCACCCTCACTGATCACATTATCCAAAAAGGTTGGATTAAACGATTTTAAATTAAAAAAAGGATTCAAAGCCTGCTTTGGAACTACTGTATTTGAATATTTGCGCCAAATTCGTCTTGATTATGCGATGAAGCTGCTCCGAAGCCAAGAAAGCAATGTGACTGAAGCTGCGATGGCTGTAGGATATAGCAATGTGAGTGCATTTTCAGAGCAATTTTTCCGGGAATACGGAGTGAAGCCATCATCCTTAAAGAAGGTATTTTAAAATAAAATCCGTTTAACCGTAGAATAATCCGTATATAGGCAGTAGAGTGGTGCTGTGACTCGTATACTTCTGCATAGAGAGAATCTATAACAGAGGAGTGTGCGAGGGTGAATAGAATAAAAGGGAGCATCTTTTTCAGTGTATTTGTGGCTATGCTTGGGCTCATGCTCATTGCTCCAATTATGCCGCCCCTTATTCGTGAGTTGGGGTTAAGAGAAAGTCATTCTGGGTTAATTATATCGCTTGGCTCCATAACGATGGCCTTAATGGCCCCAATATGGGGAAATCTGAGTGATGCAAAGGGACGCAAGCCTGTGATTCTGCTTGGATTCATAGGGATGTGTGTAAGCTGCTTGCTGTTTACGCTTACTCTTTTTGCAGGATTAAAGGGTTGGCTCAGCGGGGGGCTGCTGTTAGTCCTGTTAATTGTTACACGCGGTTTGATCGGCGGGTTTATCCCGGCGGTATTGTCATCCTCCCAAGCTTATATGGGAGATGTGACCGAGGGAGAAGATCGAGGCAGTGGGATGGCGATCATTAGCGCGGCCAATGGACTTGGATTAGTATTTGGGCCTGCTATTGCAGGTGCCTTTACTTTAATAGGCTTGCTGTGGCCTCTATATTTTGGGATCGTGATTGCGGCTGTAGCATTTGTAGTGGCCTTGCTGGCAATTCCGTCTGCCAAACCCGTTATTCAGCAAAAGCCAGCTCGGATTAACCCGTTTCAACCCGGTCTACGAATGTATTTGTTTGCAGGTTTGGTTACGATGATTAGTATTGTGACCATCCAGGTTATAGGCGGATTTTATTTTCAAGATCAACTAGGCCTTTCATCCGAAGAAACAGCAAGAGTGGTTTCCTTTGGACTTATGTTTTCCGGTGCAGCCATGTTGATTGTACAGATCGTTCAGATGAAATGGCTTAAATGGCAACCCAAGCCGATGATTTTGCTCGGTTCTCTGTTCCTTATTGCCGGTATGCTGATATTCCTCATGTCAGCCAGCATGGTTGTTTACTATTTAGCGTTCTTTATGTTTGGTATAGGTACAGGCTTGCTTATGCCTGGATTTATGGCTGGGGCTTCTCTTTCTGTTAGTAAAGAACAGCAAGGGGGAGCCGCTGGTCTGGTGGCCACTGTCCAAGGGATTTCTGCAATTATTGCTCCTATTTTGACAACGACGCTATATCGGGTGGACAAATATATTCCTTTTGCTCTTATAGCAGCTCTAGTAGCTGTTATGGCCATCATTATGTTGGGGGTAAGAAAGAGAAAAGGGAATAGTGAGCTGGTATCTCAGAGGACCAAATAAATAAAAGAATTGTTTGATGAACCCATAGGCTTCCGTGCTATATTCACGAGAAGCCTATTTTGTTTGCTGGTTTGAATGATAGTCAAAAGGTCTCAATTTGTCATAAACCACATAGTTTAGATATCTATTATAATAAGTTTTAAGAAAATTCAGGGAAAGCAGAAGGAAAGTGGGAGGCTCATGGAAATCCAGCAAAAGTGGGTGGTTTTAAACAAAAAAGTACCTCTTATATGCGGACTACGACTGAACTCCTGAGGTGAATGAGAAGGTGAAATCCGATTTAGGGGGGGCTAGTTAAGGAGAAGTTCATAAAATTGGAGGGATGCAGATGGGTTGGGAGTATGGAATTAAAGTCGCAGATGTTAAGGATATTCAAGTGCTAATGGATCGTTTAGCTGAAGCATTGCCTAGGATTGACGGATATCGGATGCAAAGGGATGAGGATGGCTTTGTCCTGCTTCAAAATGATCCCGATTGGCCTGAGGCGTTCCAGGTGTCTGTGGAAGAGGCAAGGAATATTGAAGGGTTAGAAGATGATGAACCTTATATCTATTGTCTATTTCATATCGGCGGCGGAGATGCGGTGAGGTTGAGGGAAGGAATGTGCAGGGTGCTGGAAGAAGAGAAATGCGCTGCGGATTGGTTCGAGTTGTAGCCGAAGAAAGGAGTGGTGAGATTGAGTAAGAAGGACAAAAAAGAGATTCAGACACTAATCTATCGCTATAGTGGTCCACGAGCCAATATTGGATATACTTTTGAACCGCTGCGTTATGGGGATACGGATGAACCAAAGCTGGAGGAGATAATCTTTATCTACGCAGATGACTTTGATATCGTGTTGTCTGCGTTAAAGTCCAAATATCCACTTGACGATCCTGATACGGGGGAAACGTATGAGGCTTTTGATCCCTGTTGGGATAATCCGATTCCGGAGTCGATATGGCATGAGATATTAACAGAATTGGATGCTTGGCCTGCCAAGGAGCCGGAATTGCGCATATTTATCGATTCCTTTATAGCTTGGGTCAGAGCACACCTGAAGCGAGCAAATGGTATTATCGTGACTGGAAATCTATAGAGAAAGACAAAGCAATACGTATTTTCGCTACCCCTCGCTTCAAGGTGCGACCGGACAGCAAGCTGCTGAGTCGAACACCTCGTTCTTTGCAGTGCTCGCGATTATTTCTCCTTTCCTGATCGGCCTAATACTACAATCTATATATAAAAAAACAAGCGATTTCCTTTTGAAAGGGGACCGTTTTTTTGCATCATGCTGATTTTGATTTCTATATTCGAATAAAACACGACATTTAAATAACATGGTGAGTAACTTTAGTGCGCAAACGACAAAATTCGTCATTATTTTTAGTTATTCAGGACGTGGAAACCGTTCTTGTTCCTTAGTACAATGAATAAAAATAACAAGTGATGAAAAGAAAGGTGACAAAGACACGAGGAATTACGGATAAGGAGGGACAGGCTGTGGCCGTATACACACTACGTAGATTGATACAAATGATTCCGGCACTGCTTGGTATTGTCGTCATTACATTCATGATCTCAAGAGTGCTTCCGGGTGATCCTGCCGTGATGCTTGCGGGGGAACAGGCTACACCCGAGACGATTGAAAATATTCGAAGCAGCATGGGACTGGATCAACCGAAGTACATTCAATTTTTTCATTATGTAGTTGGATTGTTCCAAGGTGATCTGGGTCAGGCTTATCACACCGGACAGTCAGTGGCAAGCGACTTTGCTACCCGGTTTCCAGCAACCATCGAGTTGGCGCTGGCAAGCTTGGTTATTGCGATTCTGGTGGCAATCCCAATCGGCATCCTGGCAGCAACCCGTAAAGAATCGATTGTGGATCACATTTCACGTGTGTTTTCCTTGATCGGTGCATGTATGCCCATTTTCTGGATTGGCCTGTTGTTCATTTATATCTTCTATGCTAAATGGGGCATCGCTCCTGCGCCCATGGGTCGAATTAGCGGTGACATCAATCCGCCGACGCACGTTACGGGACTTTATGTACTCGATAGTTTGATGACCGGTGATTTTGTAGCTTTAAAAAGCAGTTTATCCCATTTGGTTCTGCCAGCAGTCTGTCTCAGTACAGGCACTATGGCGATTGTGGCACGGATGATGCGTTCCAGCATGCTGGAAGTGATCGGTCAGGATTTTGTTCGCACAGCCAGAGCCAAAGGTCTGCGCGAAGGAATTGTTATTTATAAGCACGCACTCATTAACGCCTTTATTCCAACACTTACCGTACTTGGTTTGCAGGTCGGTTACCTGATTGGTGGAGCGGTTATTACCGAAACCATTTTTACCTGGCCAGGAGTGGGCAGCTATGTGACGGACTCCATTTTGGCGGCTGACTACGCACCGATTCAAGCATTTACCCTCGTAAGTGCGCTGATTTACAGCTTTATCAATCTTGGAGTCGACTTGGTTTACGGATTGATTGATCCACGTATCCGGTACGAATAATGAACGAAGCACAAAAGTAGGGGGAGGTACTCGGATGAGCACTGCAAGTGATTTGGTGGCAAAAGCGGCTGTACCTCAGCCCAATGCAACCGCTATACCGAAACGCAAGACCTTTTGGCGATTACTGTTTGGCAATAAACTCGCTTTAATCGGATTCATCTTTATCGTTGGCTGGACGCTCATTGCCATCCTCTCATCATGGATCGTTCCACATGATCCTTATGTAACCGACCCGGCGAACAAGCTGCTGCCGCCAAGTGCAGAACATTGGTTTGGGACCGATAATTACGGACGTGACATTCTCAGCCGTGTCATTTACGGAGCCAGAATCAGCATATGGACCGGGATGATTGCCGTGTCGATCTCATTTATCATCGGCGTACCGCTTGGAGCCATCGCAGGTTTCTATGGCGGTCGAATGGGCAGCATTATTATGCGCTGTATGGATATTCTGTTGGCTTTCCCGTCGCTGGTACTCGCCATGGCCATTGCTGCAGCGATGGGACCAGGACTGATGAGTGCACTCATCGCTGTGGGCATTGTAGGCATACCCGAATTCGCCAGACTGATTCACGGACAAACCATCTCTCTCCGGGAAAAGGAGTTTGTTGAGGCCAGCCGGGCGATTGGTGTAACGAACGGAACGATCCTGTTTCGCCACATCTTGCCTAATGCACTTGCCCCACTGCTTGTGAATGCAACGCTCGGAATGGGCTTCGCCATCCTCACCTCAGCCAGTCTCAGCTTCCTGGGGCTCGGTGTGAAACCCCCGATTGCTGAATGGGGCGCAATGATTTCAGAAGGGCGAGCGTATATCATTTCCGGTGAGTGGTGGATTGTAACCTTCCCGGGTCTTGGAATTGCGACAGCTATTTTGGGCTTCAATTTGCTTGGAGACGGTTTGCGGGATGTTCTTGATCCTAGACTGCGCTCTAGCAAATAAAAATAAATAGATCATTAAAGGGGAGAACGTAAGCCATGTTGAAAAAAAGTCTTTCTTTAATTGTCGTCTTGTCTACGTTGCTATGGACGGCAGGCTGTGCGAGCAATGCTAACAGCCCGTCCGCTTCATCTGGAGAGAAAGGCGCAGATGCCCCATCCCCACCAAAGACGATTACACTTGCTTACTCGGAGGGAGGGTCAACCATGGACCCTGCTGAAGCAAGTGATCTTACATCGGATACCCTTGTGCTTGCGCTCTATGATCAGCTTGTGACCTATGGCAAAAAGTCTACGGATAGCGGTGAAGTGGCAGATACGGAAGCAATTAAGCCCATGCTGGCTGAGAAATGGGATGTGTCCGCTGATAACATGACTTATACGCTCCATCTGCGTAAAGACGTTAAATTCCAAAGCGGCAACCCGCTGACCGCCAATTCTGTGTTGTATTCCTTTGAGCGGCTTAAAAATTCCGATTCCGGTAGCTTCCTGTATGGTATGAGCTCCATTAAAACCGCTACAGCGCCTGATGAGCACACCGTTGTCGTTACATTGTCCCAACCCAATCATATGTTTCTGCAAATCCTGTCATTGTACAACTTCTCCATTGTGGATGATGTGCTTGTCAAAGAAAATGGCGATGGCGACTATTTGAAAACACATGCGGCAGGTTCAGGTCCGTTCAAGCTTGAAAAATGGGACCCTGCGACAGAAGCTGTCTTTAATGCTAATGCCAGCTACTGGCAAGGAGCGCCAAATCTGAGCAAAGTAACGATGAAGTTTACCAAGGAAGCTTCCAACCGTGTACTTCTGCTAGATAAAGGCGATGTGGACATGGCGATTGAAATTCCTGCAAAGGACGTTTCGAAGCTGGAAACCAACGCTGATCTGAAGGTTCAATCCAATGCAAGTAACCGGATTCTGTATTTCGCCATGAATAACAAAGTCAAACCTTTTAATGATCCGAAAGTGCGTCAAGCCATTGCTTATGCTATTCCTTACGACCAATTAATCGACGATGTCATGTACGGTCAAGCAAAGCAAATGAAGAGTTCTGTAGCGAGTAACACGCCTGGCTACACCGATGCGGGCTACAGCTACAAGCACGACTTGGACAAAGCAAAACAGCTGCTTACAGAAGCGGGTTATCCTAATGGGTTTAATTTTGATCTGACACTGGGTTCCGGCTTCCAGGACTGGGCAGATGATGCTGTATTGATTCAAGCTGAACTTGCCAAGATTGGCGTAAAGATGAATGTTGTCAATGTTGCCCGTGCACAGTTCCTTGAACAGCAACGAGAAGGCAACCTGACAGCATACATTTCCAAATGGACTTCCTTCGTCAACGACCCTGGTTACCATCTCGGGTTCCTGATGTACAGCGGCGGTTCTTCGAATTATATGCATTATGCTAATGCAGAAGTGGATAAGCTTTGGGAACAAGCAGGCAAAGAGCAAGATGAAAATAAACGTAAAGAGCTGTATGGCAAAGCACAAGAGCTTATAAATCAAGATTCGCCATGGGCGTACCTGTATGAATACAATCGGGTTGTTGGCATGAGCAAAGACGTCACTGGATATGTTTACTACCCAGATGAGGTTATCCGATTCTATTCATTGAATAAAGAGTAAGTTGTGATCTTACCTTATGCCTTCGGTTTTTACAGCCGAAGGCTATCATTTTACACCTGAAGTATGAAGCTGATCCCGATGGATCGTAAAAAATTTAGTTGGCTAAATGAAAAACGTGAAGGGATTGAATGGAAATGACAGATTGGAAAACGTTAGTTCTTGATGAAATAGATAAACGGCAGGACGAATTGCTTGAGCTATGCTCGCAGTTGATTCAGTTTCCTTCGGAAAATCCTCCAGGTGATTCACGCGAAATTAGTCAGTTCATTATGGACTATCTTAAAGAAGCAGGTATAGAAACAACGGTGCATGAATCCGGGCCGAATATGTGGAATCTCATTTCTGATTATGGCGCTGAAACGGCGGACGGAAAAAAAATGATTTTCTGTGGGCATACAGACGTTGTGCCGGCAGGGGACCGTACTCGTTGGGATTTTGATCCGTTTTGTGGTGAGATACGTGATGGCTATCTCCTGGGTCGCGGTGCTTCGGACATGAAAGCAGGACTGGGCGGATTAATATTTACCGTTGCGCTGTTCTCCAAACTAGGCGTACCACTCGAAGGTGCGTTGTCGTTGCTTGTAGTTCCAGACGAGGAAACTGGGGGACATCTCGGAGTACCTTGGGTGCTGGAAAGAAAGCTGATTGAAGGAACAGCTGCTGTGATCGCAGAGCCTTCAGGCCCGCAAAACCCGACCATCGGGCAAAAAGGAAGCTGCTGGTTTGAATTTACCGTTGAAGGCACACCGGGTCATGGCAGTTTGCAGCCGATTGCAGGTGAAAGTGCTATTTTGAAGGCAGCAAAAGGGATTGAAGCGCTGCAACAACTGTGGGACATCAAGCCGGACATCCCGGAAGAAGTCAAAGAGATCATTGAAATTTCCAAGCGTTATGCAAGTGAACGGGAGAACCCAAGCTATGGACAAGCGTTTGATCATGTAACAGTGAACATTGGTACGATTCAGGGAGGCACCAAAGTCAATGTGGTTGCAGACCGTTGCACAGTGCAAGTGGATTCCCGTGTTCCATTTGGCGTAGACCACCGGGATGTACTGGCCAAAGCCAAAGAATTGCTTGCAAGTGTAGGCATTGACGCGGAACCCAAACAATTCGGATTTTATGGTAATGCCAACTGGACCCCTCCAACCGAGCCGATTGTACAGGAGCTTGTGGAATCTATCGCTGAGGTCAGCGGTAAAGAGGCCTATGGCGTACTGCAATGGGCAACCAGCGACGCACGTGCATTCCGCAAATACAATATCCCGGTATTGCAATACGGTCCTGCCGAACTGTCGACCATTCACAATTTTAATGAAAAAGCTCCGGTATGGCAGATCATTCAATCTGCGAAAGTATACGCCTTGACGGCGCTTAAATATCTGAAAACAACACAAAAAGAAGCATAAGGGGATCTGCCGTATGATGAAACAAGTTTTTGAAGTCTATGACCTTTTGGATAGTCCGTTTGCCAGCGGGGCAGAAGTCAAAGCTTATTTGGAACAACTGGGTCAAGCGGAGATTACGGTCTCCACCGTGAAAGGTGAAAAGGGCTCTACGGATTTTATTAAAATTGTCATTGCCGGTAAAACGGGTCGCATTCAGGGGGGCGATTCTCCAACCTTGGGTGTAGTAGGGCGACTTGGTGGACTTGGAGCACGACCGGAAATGATCGGATTTGTATCCGATGGTGACGGTGCGGCAGCGGCAATTTCGGCGGCGGCTAAACTTCTGAGCATGCAGTCCAAAGGAGATGTGCTTGACGGAGATGTGATCATCTGTACACATATTTGTCCAGATGCACCCACTCAGCCCCATGATCCGGTTCCATTTATGGATTCACCCGTAGATATTTTGACGATGAACAAATATGAAGTGACACCCGAAATGGAAGCGATCCTATCCATTGATACGACCAAAGGGAATCGGGTCATTAACCATAAAGGTATTGCCATTTCCCCGACGGTACGTCAAGGCTATGTGCTACGAATTAGTGAAGACCTCGTCGATATTGTTCAGACCGTTACTGGCGAACCGTGTGTCACGTTTGCTGTAACTACGCAGGACATCACACCTTATGGTAACGACCTGTATCACATCAACAGCATTTTGCAACCAGCGGTGGCAACTTCCGCTCCAGTGGTTGGTGTAGCCATCACGGCCGCTGCTCCTGTCCCAGGCAGTGCAACGGGGGCCAGCCACGAAAGCGATATTGCGCTGGCGGCTAAATTGGCTGTAGAAACAGCCAAAGCTTATGGACGTGGGCAATGCTCTTTTCATTCGGAAAAGGAGTTTCAACATATTACTAAACTGTACGGTACCATGAAGCATCTGCAAACGATGGGCAAGTCTGAATAAGCTTTATTCCCTAAGTTAAAAAGAACATGAAGGTTCAATGATGGACAAGGAGGAGGAAGAGGGCATGGCACAACTGCTTGAAGTAACCAACCTCCGGACGGAGTTCAAGACTGCGGCTGGCACCATCCGGGCTGTGGACGGCGTCGATCTATCGGTTGGCAAAGGCGAAACACTCGGAATCGTTGGCGAATCCGGGTGCGGCAAGAGCATTACCTCCCTTTCCATTATGCAGCTCCTCCCCAAGGGACTTGGGAAAGTAGCCGCTGGTGAAGTACGGTTTAACGGTGAAAACATGCTGGATTTTTCGGAGCGGAAAATGCGCTCGATTCGTGGCAACGAGATGGCCATGATTTTTCAGGAGCCGATGACTTCGCTAAATCCTGTGTTCAAAATCGGCAAGCAAATTGCGGAGTCTGCCCGATACCACCACGGTGTAAGCAAACACAAAGCGAAAGACATGGCTGTGGACATGCTGACGAAAGTGGGAATTCCACGTCCAGAAAAAGTAGCCGCTTCTTATCCGCATGAACTCTCGGGCGGGATGCGCCAACGGGTGATGATTGCGATGGCGATGGTGTGCAATCCGAAGCTGCTGATCGCCGATGAACCGACAACGGCACTAGACGTAACCATTCAAGCACAGATTCTTGACTTGATGCGTGAGCTGCAGAAGTCCGAAGGAACTTCCATTCTGATGATTACTCATGACCTTGGTGTCGTTGCTGAAATGTGCGATCGGGTCGTGATTATGTACGCCGGACAAGTGGTAGAAGAAACCGATGTAAAAACGCTTTTTAAAGAGCCCAAGCATCCGTATACACAAAGTTTGCTAGCCTCACTGCCACAATTAAACAGTGATCAGGAGCGTCTGGCTTCCATTCCGGGCCAGGTTCCCAACCCACTTGATATGCCACATGGCTGCCGCTTTGCACCACGTTGTCAGTTTGCCAAGGAAATTTGCCGTGCAGAGGCCCCGGAGCTTACAGAAGTGGAACCCGGACACAAAAGCCGCTGCTTGCTACAGCAGGAGGGATATCATGAGTACACTGCTTGAAATACGTAATTTGAAAAAGCACTATCCGATCAAAAAAGGACTTTTTTCCAAACAAGTGGGAGCAGTCAAAGCGGTGGATGGTATTAACCTGACTGTACAGCAGGGTGAAACCCTAGCAATCGTGGGAGAATCCGGCTGCGGCAAATCCACAACCGGACGGGCAATTCTCAGATTGATTGAACCGACGGATGGAGAGATTCTGTTTAATGGCACGGATATACGTAAGCTAAACACAGAGCAGCTGCGCAAATTCAGAACGGATATGCAGATGGTGTTTCAAGATCCGTTTGCTTCGCTTGATCCCAGATGGACGGTACAGCAGGTGCTGGAAGAACCGCTCATCACGCATGAAAAGCTAAGCAAAACGCAGCTCAAAGAGCGGGTGGAAGAGCTGCTCGAAGTGGTCGGATTGTCTCCTTATCACGCACATCGTTATCCGCACGAGTTCTCGGGTGGTCAACGCCAGCGGATCGGGATCGCACGTGCACTGGCGCTTCATCCCAAATTTATCGTGTGTGACGAGCCAGTCTCGGCCCTCGATGTGTCGATTCAGGCGCAAGTGCTCAATCTGATGAAGGACCTGCAAAAACAATATGACCTGACGTATATGTTCATTTCTCATGATCTGTCGGTCGTCAAATTTATCAGCGACCGCGTGGGTGTGATGTACCTGGGCAAGCTGGTCGAACTCGCACCGACCCAAGAAGTGTTCAGAGAGCCGCTGCATCCGTATACAAAGGCGCTAATGTCTGCGGTACCTGTAGCTGATCCGGAAGCGGAGCGTGATCGGATTGTACTTAAAGGGGATGTGCCCAGTCCAGAAAATCCGCCAAGTGGTTGTGCGTTTCATAATCGCTGCCCGGCAGCCATGGAGATATGCAGCAAAGTACAGCCCATCTTTGCCGAAGCTGCACCAGGGCGACAGGTAGCCTGTCACTTGTATCCAGCTTCCACGCCGGAACAAGCGATAGCCGGACGAGCATAAGCCAACTGAAAAAGAATAGATAGACCTTCTAGCAAGAATCAAGCCTGAATCCTTCTCAAACGGATTCAGGCTTTTTTAAGTGTAGCTGCTCTGCAAACGCACATATTTTTCTAATAAATCCATTTTAAGATTCAATATAAGGGGTGGAATTTCAACACCTGTAAATCAAGCATATAACATGCAGGGATACAACATTGCGCACAATCAATGGAAGCGTTTTAATTTGAATATAGAAATACAAAAGAAGACCTCAGGGAGGACATAAGAATGCTAAAAGTGAAAGCGCTTAGATGCGAACATTTAAATAATCCGATTGGATTGGGTTGTCTAAAACCGCGGTTAAGTTGGCAGATCGAATCTGAAAAAATGTATGTTTCTCAAAAACGTTTCCAATTGCAAGTATCCGTTCATCCCACTTTTGAACCGCTGATTTGGAATCATTTTACCTATTCGGATCAATCCATTTTGTTTCCCTATGAAGGCCCCCCGCTGGAATCAGGACAAAGATATTATTATCGGGTAAAAGTATGGGCTCAGGGAGCGGGTGACACAGAACCGGAAGAATCGGAATGGAGTGAGTCCGGCTTTTGGGAGATGGGGCTGCTCTATGAGCAGGACTGGAAAGCACAATGGATCACAGTGAAGGAGCGGAGCATCCATGAACAGTTTCAGACAAGAGCTCCTTTTGCCGCTTCCAAATATTTTTCGGTTGAGGGAAAAGTGAAAAAAGCAGTCATTTATGCTACAAGTCTTGGGCTGTATGAACTGGAGTTCAATGGACAAAGGGTGGGCGATGCCTACTTTACCCCGGGATGGACGGATTATAACGATCGTGTCCAGGTGCAAGCATATGACGTGACTTCTACCATTCGAGAACAACATAATCGAATCACAGTCACGGTGGGAGAAGGCTGGTACAGCGGTTATCTGGGTTGGCAAAAGCGCAAGGACACCTACGGGAACACGAATGCATTGTTATTTCAAATGAAGATTAGTTATGAAGATGGCCGTTCTGAAGTCATTTGCTCTGATTCTTCCTGGGAGGAAACGAGCTGTGCCATTTTAATGTCGGATATTTATAACGGCGAAATCTATGATGCCCGACTTGAGCAGCAGGCAGCCGAACATAGCTCCTTAACCGAACGGAAAATGATGCAGGTCGTCTCGTTCCCGTTAAGTCATCTGATTGCTCAGGAGAACGAACCTGTCCGTGTGATGAACCGATTGAAGCCTGTTGAACTCATTCGAACTCCTAAAGGTGAGCTGGTGCTTAACTTGGGTCAAAATATGGTAGGTTGGCTGGAATTTAAAGTGGAAGCCCCCGAAGGTACGGTTCTGAATCTGGTTCATGGTGAAGTGCTGGATCAGCAAGGGAACTTTTACAGAGATAATATTCGGGATGCAGCGCAGCAGATTACGTACATTTGTAGCGGGAAGGGGACGGAGATATTTAGGCCGCATTTCACTTTTCAAGGCTTTCAATATGTGAAGCTTGAGGGCTTTCCTGATGGCGTTACGATTGAAGATTTTACGGGTGTTGTTCTGCATTCGGACATGGAGACGATCGGGGTGTTTGAGACATCTGATCCAAAGCTGAATCAACTTCAACACAATATTGTGTGGGGGCAAAAGGGGAACTTCCTGGATGTGCCAACCGATTGTCCGCAGCGTGATGAGCGATTAGGCTGGACCGGCGATGCACAGATTTTTGCTAGAACTGCCAGCTTCAATATGAATGCGGCTTCCTTCTTCCGAAAGTGGCTTAGGGATTTGGCTTACAACCAGCTGGAAAATGGGGCAGTGCCTTTTGTAGTGCCGGATGTCCTCAAAGGAACCTTTGCCGATAATATGGACAAAACGACGGCAGCATGGGGAGACGCGGCGGTTATATGTCCGTGGACCCTATATCAATGCTATGGGGATAAGCAAATCTTAGTGCAGCAGTATGACAGTATGAAAGCATGGGTGGATTATATTCGCGCCCAAGGGGACGAAGAATGTCTTTGGGATACCGGTTTGCAGCTGGGAGACTGGCTTGCGCTGGATAGCGAGGAAGGAAGCTATTTTGGGGCGACGGACGGAACGCTAGTGGCCACTGCTTATTTTGCGTATTCGACTCATATTTTGGCACAGACGGCCAAACTGCTGAATCGTTATACCGATTACAACACATATAAAAACTTACATGAGGGGATTAAAATGGCTTTTGCG
Organism: Paenibacillus sp. A3M_27_13; assembly: GCF_024213315.1. Classification (NCBI taxonomy): domain Bacteria; kingdom Bacillati; phylum Bacillota; class Bacilli; order Caryophanales; family Paenibacillaceae; genus Paenibacillus; species Paenibacillus sp. A3M_27_13. The sequence continues at coordinate 1,185,015 of NZ_JANAVE010000001.1, read as the reverse complement.
AACCGCTACTTCGATGACGCGGGCAAATTGACCTCCAATACCCAGACTGCACAGGTTGTGGCTTTGCACTTCGGATTGGTGCCAGAAAAGTATAAAACGCAAGTGATCCAGGAGCTCGTACGGCTCATAGAAAAAAATGATATGCATCTGGATACCGGCTTTGTGGGCACCCCCTATCTATGTCTGGTTTTATCCGACCATGGCTATACGGATGTCGCTTATAACATTTTATTTCAAAATGATTATCCTTCATGGCTCTATCAGGTTGAACGGGGAGCAACGACCATGTGGGAGCATTGGGACAGCATCAAAGTGGATGGCTCGTTCTGGAGCACCGATATGAACTCGTTCAATCACTATTCGTACGGTTCAGTAGGAGACTTTATGTACCAAAATATTGCCGGAATCGATGTGCTTGAAGCGGGCTATAAAAAATCACGTTTAGCTCCTAAACCGCCTGCCAATCTTACTTCGGCCCATGGCAAGCTGGAGACGCCATATGGCACGCTTGAAGTCCAATGGGAAATCGTGAATAAAGAAATGAAGATGACGGTTCACGTACCACATAATACGACGGCTGAGATTACACTTCCGGGCGTTATGGAGCCGGATGCACTACAGCAAATCATTGTTATGCAATATCCGTCGATTCAGTATCCGCCTGGTGATGTTCCACAGGAGCTGGCTGGGAAATTAGGTTCTACAGGGAAACAGGCGATTTTCCAAAGGAGCGGAGATCATGAAATGACGTTTACGGTCGGTTCTGGACAGTATACGTTCCAGTACAGATGCAACTAGAGGCTAAATAACATAGACTAGAGGTGAGAGCTTAATGAATATAAAGAACAAAGTTTTGTTTAAAACGGCGTTGCTATCCATTTCCTTAGTCCTGACGTCAGCGAGTGCCATTTCGGCTGTCATACCAATGATGCTGAACCAATTATCAGGCGTCTCCAGTTCGCTGATTGAAAGCGTAGTCACGATTCCATCCTTCTCGATGATGCTGTTTGTGCTATTGAGTGGCCCGATTTCTTCTCGATTGGGTAAAAAAAATACAGTCCTGCTAGGGCTTTTGCTCGTAGTCATCGGCGGAATACTTCCCATGTTCACGACGAATATTACATGGATTCTTGCGCTGCGTTTGGTACTAGGTGCAGGTCTCGGGATGTTCAATTCACTGGCCGTCAGTTTAATTAGTGATTTTTTTGAAGGGGATGAACGTGCTCAATTAGTAGGCTTTCAAAGCGCCGTTCAAGGACTCGGAAGCAGCTTGGCTACCTTTGTGGCAGGGCAGCTCGCCCTAATTGACTGGCAGTTCGCTTTTTTATGCTATGGAATCACCATTCCTATTGCGCTATTATTCTTTCTGATCATTCCCGAACCAGAGCGCGGGGAGCCTACAGTAGAGAACTCGACAGAAAAGGGTCACAAGAGCGGGGGAATATCCATACCTGTACTTGGATTAGGGGCTGCACTTTTTCTGTTTATGACTTTTATCATGATTGTATATACCAAAACAGGCATTATGATTGCTGAAAAGAGCATGCCCAATGCTGGTTTTTTAGGAACTGCGTTAACGCTGTTTTCCTTGTCCACCATGATTGCGGGCTTCCTGTTTGGTAGAATCTATAAATGGTTTAGAAATTACGCTCCCTTTATCTCCAGTCTATTAACAGCAACTGGTTTTGTACTACTATGGTTTGCTCAGAATGTTACCATGGTTACCGTTGCCATGCTGATCATTGGCTTTAGTTTTGCGCTGTTTATTCCTTATATTTTTACCATACTAACTAAAATCGTACCTAAAGGCAGTGAGACTTTATCCATTTCCATTGCGATGGTAGGGTCCAATTTGGGAGCGTTTGCTTCGCCTTATGTGATCAAGTTAGTTGGCGTGTTGTCTGGAAATGAAACGGCTTCATTTTCCTTCCTTGTTTCTGCGATTGTATTTACGATTGCGGCACTCCTTTGTCTGGGAATCGCTATTAGAGGAAAGGGAAGCAAAACTCAAGCGGCAGTCCACAGTTAATGGGATGTATCCGATATAGTAATTTTTTCAACGGGCGGAGAACCGCCCGTTTTCCATCATATAGTGAAGGAGGAGTCAGTGTTTATGAACCTTCATGAGTTGGATCAGTTGCTGAGAAACAAAACGGAAATTGAACTTTTACAACAGCAAAACAATCAGGTGATTAATGATCTCTCCAAAGAATCGGAGAATGAGCGTTTTTTTGATATAAATCAGAATATATACCGTATGCCCGCTTTATTTTTCTTTGGAGAACATGATATTTATATTAGCAAGCACAATAGATTTGCTCCGATGCTGGAGCACATGCATGAATTTATCGAATTAAACTATGTTTACTCAGGTAAGTGCAATCAAATCATAGCAGGCAAAGAAATTCAGCTTTGTGAAGGCCAAGTATGTGTCCTGGATAAGGATGTGCCGCACAGCATCGCTCCTTTGGGAGAAGACGATATACTGATTAATATCTTGCTACAAAGAGAAACAATTTCATCCCTATTTCTGCAGCGGCTATCTAAGAAAAAAAGCCTGATTGGCGAATTTCTAGCCAACTCTGTCCTCCAGCATCAGCACCATAATCACTTTATTATTTTTGAGTCGCAGCATAATGAGAACCTTCAATATATATTGCGTAGAATCTTAATCGAATATTATTCCAGGCAAGAGGATTCGATGGAATTGGTGAAGGCTTATTTGCAAATTGTATTTGGAGAATTGGTCCGTGTATTGGAAAGCGAGCATAATATTCACTTAAACCAGCAGGAAAATAATATTACCTCTATTCTGAATTACATGGAAGAGCACTATCAGCATTTAAGCCTACAGCAATTATCTAACCATTTTAATTACAATAGCACGTATTTAAGTAATAAGTTAAAAAAAGTAACCGGTCTTACTTACACTCAGCTTATTGCCAACATTAAACTCAATGCAGCCTATTCTTTGGTAGTGAATACCAATCTGCCGTTCGAAATGATATTTAAACAGGTGGGATATAACAGCATGAGTTTTTTCTATAAAAAGTTTAAAACAGCATATGGTGCCACCCCGCAAAATATCCGAAACAAACAGTTGAGGAAATGAAGGATATACAAGGACGTCCAATTCTAATGGGCGTCTATATTTGTTATAATATCTGCAAATTCATAAGCTGGTGTTTATAAGGGAGGGTACATCCTTGGAGGCAATACTAAGACGTCACTGGCCAGAGTGGAACGGAACGCTGCAGAAACAAACCGGGGGTTGGAATAATACGACGTATTTTGTTAAGAGTGGTGGGCGAAACGGAGTGCTGCGCGTCTACGATACACACAAGGATCGGGACAAAATTGAATTTGAGCATGCAGTTTTGCAGGAGCTGAGTAAGCATTCACTATCGTTCAGGACACCCACGCCTATTCCGACGGTCAGGGGAGAGACGCTCGCTCAGCTGGAGAAGGAAAGCGGTAAATATGTGTGTCTGTTCGAATACATAGAAGGCATATCACCCCTGGAGCAGGATTCAAGCTTTGCCTATTCTTTGGGCGAGACTACGGGGGAATTATCGGCTGTGCTTGCGACAGTTAATCTTGATATGACTCCAGTCTATCGACCGTATTATGCTTTGCAGCAATCCTATCCGTTGTGTAACCGGGAAACGGTTCAGGGCTTTTGTTTACATCCGCCTGAGCCTCTAAAGGATTTGCATGAAGAACTGCGATTAATAGGGGAAGCTTATGAAGAGATTACAGATTCGCTTCATGCATTGGAAGAGTTGCCGCATCAGCTTGTACATGGAGACTTGAACGCTTCCAATTTATTAGTAAAGGATTCTGATCATAGTCTAGTAACCGCACTGCTTGATTTCGAATTTTGTACGCTAGACGTTCGGGTCATGGAGCCGGCGGTCATCTTATCAGGATTTTTGGGACAACCAGAGGAGACGACAGCAGTTCGGGATTTTTGCCGGGGCTTCAGCCGCCAGGTTCATTTAAGCCACACCGAGATTGATGCTGTGCCTATATTGATGCTGCTTAGGAAGGTAGACGTATTTCTTCATTTTTTGAGTCGCTTTCTGGAAGGAACGGATCAGTCACACGTATTGCAAGAGCAGGTCAAACAGATCTCTGCCGACTTGCGCCAGCTTTCCACCAGCAGTAGCTGGATTCAGGAAGAGTTGGTCCAAGCTGGAACAGTGTATGAATAAACGAGCTAAATGCCGCGTTATGTTATAATCTTTGGGAAAATTGAACCCGGGTGCATTGAGATGTACTTGGAACTGGAGGAACAGATGAATAGTTGGCTAACGAACGCGTTACGACCGTACTTCGGGCTGGAGGTGCTGGAAGAGCATTGGGATGTGGTAGAAATTAAAGAAGGATACTTTATTTGTGTGGATGGAGACGTTATTCGCAAGCGAATTTCTTCCACTGAGGATACTTATGGAGAAACCGATGTAGAGATTCTTACGCGTGACCGGGCATTTGTTTTGCCTAAAACGGCTCGTGGCAAAGAGAAAAAGCTGAATTACACAAGTGTTTCGAGCATCAAGGCAGAAGGCGTGACCTTTTCAGCAGGCATTCGAAGGGATCGCCCTCTTAGTTATGTTACTGCTGTGAATAGCAAAACGGGTGTGAAACTCCCTATTACGGGATGTGAGCATTTACATAGTAAAGAAGAGATCATCGATTGGCTTCAGCAATATCCGTCACTTGTGCCCAAGGATTACGATCGCAGGTTGCACCGGTTGAAGCATATGAAAAACCAGCGTTATAAAACGGTCCCAGGAGACATCTTCCGCGTGGAAATAGACCTTTTCACAGATGGATATGTGCTGGTCGTTGGAGATTTGCGCCAAATGCAAAAGGATCAGTTGTTTGCAGAGGAGAGCATTTGGAACAGTGTCATGACCATGCCTTTATTCGTACGTCCATATTTGTTTACGAGTCGTGACCGTTCAACAGCTTTGGAATCTATCACATCCGCCCCATTATCCGAAACGACCTGGATTGTTATGGATGATTCCTTTATGCGGGGTGCCTATGAGCGGGTAGGGCATAAGCTGTTAGTGGAAGAGGATATTGTGTTCCCCATCGGCTATGGCTGTAGTACGGATAGTAGAAAAGAAAAAACATATAGTCTGTCCTGGGGAACGGGCACGGTTTCCAAACCGGAAGGGGAGACCGTGTTCAAGTCCTCGCGAAAATTTTCAAATAACGGTGCTTATTCAGGTATCGTTGCCGACTGTTTTGGCTCCTGGGAAGAGCGGGAGTGGCACAAAACGCTGGATAATCCGTTACATCAGGATGAACGTCGAAAAGCACTGGCCGAATTCGGATTCCCGGAAGACATTTCGTATGATGAGTTCAACCGTCAAACGGGAGGACTGACGCGTTCGGAATATCTTGCATATTTGGCAAGAACCTATGGCGGGAAAAAGTGATACAAACGAATTGAATTTTTTAATAGGAGGGGCCTATGAAATATCTTAAAGATTGTCCGGAACCAGGCATGGGAACCTGGTATTTTGAAATAGATTCGGATGGAATAGCTTATCGACAAATTGTCATCCAGGATGACGGCACGTATATCGCCTCTAATCGCAAGCACGAGCAGTATCATTTCTTATTAGCTGAGAAAGCGATTGATGACACGGAGCCCTATTATACGCAAATTACAAAAAAAGAGTTTGAAGAAGTATGGTCCAATTATCTTCACACCTTGAACCAGGAATGGCATCAAATCAAAAATGCACTGCCCGTTGGAACTAAGGTAAAGGGTTATATTGAAGTATTTTTACCACACGGTACGCTTATTCATATTTTCCAGCATCATGCGGTCGGATTGTCAGACACTCGTACATATGAGGAAAAGACACCATCCGAGTGGATGTATCCGAAGCATGAGGTCACGGCAATTGTAAAAGGATACGACGAAGTGAATCAGTGGGTGATTTTAGATCAAACGCAGGTTTTCAAAAATCAGTTTGTAGGTTGAAAGTGAATTTTGGGATATGCGGGAAGGGGAATGAACATGCATACTTTAACTGTTGATGAACTGGTGGATAAGGATAACCATGCATGGGAAGAGGTCAGAAATATTCTGAAAGAAGGCCGGAATTCACATCACATTGTATCGACCGAATCGGAATCCGCTCCAGGGGACACGCTGTACCGTTTGCAGGTGAGTACGAAATCATATTTGGGAACAGTTGCCTATGAGACAGGAGGAATCGTGTTTGATTACGGTTGGATCACCTTGCTGGGTGCGGGTGGCTCTGGAATTTTCGGTAGCTTGACCTCATGGAACGGGCTTCAAGAGCCGAAAAGTGTTCCTGCGCTTGAGGGGATGCTGATTGTTGCCTATGATGCAGCAGGTGGATTTTTTGGATTGGATATAGGGAAATTCGGACGTAGCGGTCATATCTACTATTTTGCACCAGATGCATTGGAATGGGAATCCACTGAGCTGGCCTATTCCGGTTTCTTGAGCTGGTTGGCTGAGGGAGATTTGGGCTTGTTCTACCAGACATTCCGCTGGAACGGTTGGCAGAAGGATATGGAGCAACTTCAGCCGGGAGAGGTATTTGCATATTATCCGCCGCTATGGACCCAAGAAGGTGGAGGGGAGACCAGCAGCAAGTCACCTATAGACATTACAAATGCATGGCAGGTGGCATTGGATAAGGAATAGCTTTTGTGGTATAAACAACAACTCTTAGAGGCATCAAGGCATGGAGGTTGGCACATATGTGGAGTATTCAATTTGAACAACCGTTTGTAATAAGTCAGGAAGCAACTGATGAACAAATCGCGAATTTTTTGAAAACATGGAACATAAAGCTATCCGAGCAAGAGATTCACGAAATCAAGCAAAGACAAGTGAACCCTTTTCCAAAGTCGTCTCCTTTCTATGATCAATATAAACCTTTAGATCCTGTTGGCTGGCATCTGCCCCAAGGACAATTTCCTGACAGCTATATGGAGTTTTTGAAATATTCTAATGGTGGGGAGTTTCAAAATGGAGAACGTTATTTTCAGTTTTTCAATACCGAAGATTTGAGAGAAATGAACCTCGCCTACGAGTTGCCGGAATATATGCCGGGTGCTGTGTCGTTTGCGATGGATGGGTGCGGAAACCACTATATGTTTGATATGAGAGAGGAAAAAAGAAACAATGAGTATCCCGTTCTTTTTGCTCATTCTGGTAGTCTGGGATATGACGAATGTGAACAGGTTGCCCATTCATTTATAGAGCTGTGTACGGAAAAATGGGCATTGTATTGATACCTGCATGATTCTGCCCAATATATAGCCAATAGTGAGAAGTCTACAAACAGTCCCATTGAAGGAACTCTTCATTGGGACTGTTTGTAGCGGATATGCGATACACAATCAGGACCATGGGATTCTTGCACAAAGCTATCTTACATATGTTGTGGCCTGATTGCCGGCATAATCTTCAAGCACGATCTTTAGCGAGCTGGTACGAGAAGTAGGGGTAAAAGTCAGTTCACTTAATTTTGTTCTTCCCCGGACAATGTAAGGAAACTTTTTCGATACATAAGTTACGCCAAATTGCTTGGGCACATCGTTTTCGTATACATATAAACGATGCCAGTCCTTCAAGGTTGGTAGAGCAAGCGTATACGTTGACCCAGTGACCGTCACATTCTCTTCTACATAAGGCTCTATCGTCGTGTCTGCGAGATACCCAGTGTATGCTACAGGTTCATGATTGCCGATAGCGATACGTAGTGTGTAGCTATCACCGTTTGTGGGCAGATCGGTAAACGTAGCCGTTTCAGCGCTATTGTCCGCCGTAATGGTTTTATGGAATACGGTGTCCGTATAGTCGGTGATCAAGGTCAATTTAACCGTTCCGTCCGCTTCAGAGGGATTTTTCCACGTTACTGTAGCCTCACCGTTTTCTTGAGTCTCCACCTTAATATGACTGACGGCAGCATTCAGATCGTAGCTTAATCGAGCCGGTTCGCTTTCCGTTCCATCAGCCCCAACTGCAGTAAGCATTAATTCACCGGATTTATGGTTTAGGGATTTCATATAATAGGATGAGTCATAAATTCCGCCGATATAGGAGCCGTTCTCATACAGATTGTATTGTTTAACTTTGGAGTAATCCTCAAGGTCCCAGGCTACGAGCATTTCGTTCGTATCGGTCAGTGCCTTGGTGATTTTGAATCCCGTCGGCGCGGCTGGTTTCAGGACAGAATGGTCTGTTATCTTGATTTGGCCGATATTCATCTGATAGTTTTTGATTGTTTTATTCGCGTTATCAAAAGATAAACCGAAAGCTACAATTGTTTCTCCTTTATAGGCACTCAAATCCAGATTGTGGCTTACCCAGCCCGTGGTTTGTTTACCAGAGTTAGGGATGCTGACTTTTACGACTTGGCCGGGGTTATCTTTGAAAATAAGTCCGATACTCAGCACCGAGCTGTCATCGGAGGAAGGCTTATTGTACGTGATGGACAAGTTTGAATTCTTATTTACCGACAGATCCGTTTTATACAGGCGTAAAAAGTTATCTGAATTCAGCTCTCCGTTAACGACGAGGGAGCTGCCACCCTGATAAGCGCCCACAGGCTGATAGGTAAACCGAGTGCCTTTGGTATAATTCGGACCATAGTCATAGTCAACCGAGAGCGGTTTACCTTTGGTATCGAGCCACCATTGCCAAGTTACCGGGATATCCTGAATATTGATGTTGGACCATTCCTTGGGATTGGAGATGACTCCATTCACGACATACTGCAAGCCATGTCCGGTATTGAAGCTGGTATTAAAATGGGAGCCACGGATGACAGAACGTTCGGCGATATATGCCGCGATACCGTCCCAGTTTGCGCCCGAAGCTTTTACATCGGACAAATCTACACTTGGGTTTCTTTGTGCACGGACGGGATTCTGATTCGGACCTGACCACCAGACACGGTCGCGGATAAAGGTCATCCATTGATAGGCATTGTCAGCTCTGCGATTGGTGTCCTGTCCGCCAAACTCTTCATCCAGCGCATTATGTGTGAAATCTGCTCCCAACGTCGCGATACTGTTCATTGGCTGCCCGTTCTCACCGATATTCAGACGTAGATCGTATTTTTGCTTCCATCTGCCAAAGTCACCGTTCCCGCCCTCAATCCCAGCAAAAACGGTTTTAAGAGGGTCCAGACCCAATTGCTTGGCATGGTCGCCGGAGCTTTTCAGCTTCGCTTTGTCCCACCAATAATTGAGAAAAATAGAATCGGACACCTGTCCGTATTGCTTGTCTTTGACAAACGGGCTGTTCACGGCATTAAACTCATTTTGATAAGCAATTTTACCGGTTTCGTTTACGGTGGAGTCGTACCATTGCACATACATGCCCTGATCTCGCAAGTATTTCATAAACTGCTTGTAACGGGGGATGTCCTCTGTAGCTACGCCTTTAGAAGCTTCCTCCTGGTTGATGAAGTAGCCGTCATAGCCATAATATTTCGCCATTTCGATCAATTTTTTGGCTACTGGAAATCCACCCTGAGCATCCTGCACGAGCATTTGCTTATACGTTTGCGGTCCACGGTCATTATCCGAGAAAAAAATGCAGGCGATGGAGAGAACGCCGTTTTTGTGCGCCGCATTCGTATAACCCGGATTTGGAATGTTCAGAATGCCGAATTCGAACCATTTTTCCGTCCAATCCTTTTGGGGATCGTATAACTCTTCGGGTACATGGGCGGTAGGCATGCCATGCCAGTAGCCGTAATAGTCGGTATACTGCCAATAGTTAAACAAGTATTGACTGAATTTATTGGTATAGGAATAGCTATCAAAAAAAGCGTTTCCATAATCGCCGCTAAGTGTAAACATTTGCGTGTCAGGGCTTAAAGCAGGTTGGGCCTGTGTAGCGGCGAAGGAGCTGTTACGTTGTTGCAGAGGGACGCGAGCGCGAAGCATATCTCCATAGACATCTTTGGTAGGAGTCCAGTCCAAAATATGTGAGCTGGCGTATCCGTGCTGATAAGGTTGATTCGGCCCTTTGGCGCTTTCTCCTTCATATGGGAGGGTATCGCCTGCATAAACGGATGGAGAGAGGGTTTGACTTAACAGGACAGAAGTCAAAACCAGCGCAGTCCATTTTAAAGCGAACTTGTGAACCTTGTTACGTTTCATAGCTCATCCCCCTAACGAGTATTTATCCCCCTAAAGATAATCAATAAAACGGTTTTTACATAGAGGCTAAATTAAAGATATGGCGTTTAAATTAAAGAAAATCCTCATTTTCATGAATGCGCTTACTTATATCCAGCGAAGGACATGGTATACTTTATTTACGCATGAACGATCCTGGAGGGCTTATACGATGAAAAGGGGCAATAGATACACAGCTTATTTTAAAAACAACATGTTCCTGAGGATACTATTGTTGTTCTCCTGTATTGCCATTTTGTCAATTATTACGATTGCATATGTCACGTATATATCCATATCGCAATCCATGATTCGACGGGAACTGGATACCCAGAAAGCAGCGATGGAGAGTGTTGACCGCTATATCCATCTCCGGCATGAATCCGTTCAGAACATGGTGCGGGATATGTACCGGAATGAGGCGCTCTCGATGAACGTTTCTTTTTTTATGGACCACGCGTATTCCGAATATGTACAGCACCGCATGGACGAAGCGTACATGGAGAGTCATGATTATTCAACAGATGTGCTCACTTATTTTAAAAATTGGCTGGATGAAAATAGCGATATTAGCAATTTGATATTGTACAGTGCCGACCAGCAATATTTGTCCACCTTCAATGAGAGCAAGCAATTCAAGCAATTCCCGGTGCATGCGGCGCGTTCCTTTGTACCGGATGTGATGGCTGCCGAAAGCAAAAGCGTCTCTGCTCCGAATTACTGGATTCGGAAGGCGGTCGATCAGTGGAGCCCCTCGCTATATTCGTTACAAGTCCCCATTAACAATAAGCAAACACTCAAAAATACCGGTCAGCTTCTGGTGTTTCTAAATTCCAAAAGTATCTCCAATGCACTTTCCAGCTACGGGAACAACCTAAAGGGCGAAATTATCGTTCTGTCCACCCATGGAACGGTTCTGTTCGATTCAAGGAGTAACTATTACGGGAAAACGTATCCTTATGTCGAAGTGACCCGATCATTATATGACGATGTGGATTCCGATGCCGGGATCATTCAGGCGAAGCAAAATATGTACATCAACAAGCTGATTTCTCCGGACGAAGGATATGTCGTGATTGGGGCAGTCCCCAATGAGGAAATGGCTCAATCGTACCGGGGTATCCGTAATACGATTTTGACAATCAGTGTCGTTTGTATTCTGTTTGCTGTGCTGTTCCCTGCCTTTTTCGTCATTAACTTTGCTAAACGAACGAATCGGATTATTAAATTCACTCGTCAGGTGAAAAATGGCGATCTTACAGCTCGTATCCAAGACCCCCAAGAGGATGAGCTGGGACAAATCTCTCGAAGCTTCAACGATATGCTGGACGATCTTAATCTATATATTGAACGGGTGTATAAAGCAGAGATCAAGCAAAAGCAAACGGAGCTTGTTGCCTTGCAGGCACGTATTCATCCACATTTTTTGTATAACACGCTTGAAGTGATACGTATGAGGGCGATTTCCCAGGGAGCCAAGGATGTAGGAGAAATGATTTATAGCCTATCGGTATTGTTCAAAAGCCTGGTTCAGCAGAAAAAAATATACACGCTTAAAGATGAATTGGAGGCTTGCAGATTATATCTTGAGTTGTTCAGAATACGCTACAAGGAAAGGTTCAATTACACGATTACGGTCGACCCCGAGTTGTATACTCGTTCTGTCATGAAGCTGATGCTTCAACCCATTATTGAGAATTATATTGTTCACGGTATACAAAGCGACCGGAATGATAATGTGCTGACCATTGAAGTGAGTGAAACGGGGGAGGTTCTGCTGGTTGAGATCCGTGACAATGGGAAGGGCATTGAAGGGGAGCGTTTGAAACAGATTCTGGAGGAACTGGAACGCCAGGAGGAAGACGGACAAATGTTTGGACTACGCAGTGTGCACACCCGACTTCGGTTTTTACACGGAGCCGATTCCGGGATTGAACTGGAGAGCCGCAGCGGCGAGGGAACGACGATTCGGGTACGATGCCCTAACAGGGAAGGGATGGATGCCATATATGTATAAAGTATTTATTGTAGACGATGAGCCTTTTATCATTGAGGGATTATACGATATTGTGGATTGGACCTCTTTTGGGCTAGAAATTGTCGGACATGCGGAAAATGGATCTTTGGCGCTGGAAGCGCTGGCCTCCAGACCCGTGGACGTACTGATTACGGACATTTCTATGCCGACGATGGATGGTCTCAGGCTGATTCATGAGGCGAGAAAGCTGCATGCTGACTTGAAGGCGATTGTGTTGAGTGGATTTAATGAATTTGATTACTTGAAGGAAGGCATGAAGCTGGGCATCGAAAATTACCTTTTGAAGCCGATTAATGTGGAGGAACTGGAATCCACTTTATGCAATACAACGGAGAAGTTGGACAGGTCCCGGTTGGATCAACAATATGAGACGTTTGGGGTGCAAGTTCTCAAGGAAAATACGTTGTACCGTTGGCTGACAGGACAGATTGCGCCTACAGAATTCCAGGAACGTGCTGAATTGATAGGTTTTTCGTTAAATATCCCCTTCATGGAGGTAGCTGTGTTACGGACGGAAGGGGATTCGGCAGGAATGCATCAACAGTTAAGGCAGTACATTCAACACCAGCCCGATTTAACATTGTTTCGCGATGTTGATGCGGTTAGTGTAATCATTGCCGCACTACCGAATTATGATGAGGGCAGACAGGACTTGTTAACGCTCTTGGAGGATTTTTCTGTTCAGTGGTCGACGGACGGGGAAGAAACGGTGTATATCGGGATAGGCAGCGCCGGTTCGCTTGCTGCAGCTCCACGCAGCTATAATGAAGCTAAAAAATCTTTGGAATATTTTATGATATATAATGACCGCCGGATCATTGACTATACAATGCTGGAGGAGAGCGAGGGCAACGCTGGCGAGACTTGTTCCATCGACTGGAAGGATTATGTGAAGCTGATTATAGCAAGAGACCTAGATGCGCTTACCGCACGAATTCAGAGTGATTTTGAGCAGCTTCAGCATCTCGAAAGTGTTACCCCGGATGAACTGCGGAATATGGCGCTGGAGTTGGTGATCCGGTTCAAGATGGAGCTGGAGAACATCAAGCATTCCAATGAGTCGGAACGGTTTCAGCAGGGGCTTCACCAGATAAAATGCTGTACGACATTGGCAGAGCTGGTGAGTGCGCTTCAGCATGTGGCGACAGAGACGGTGAATTCACTGCTGCAAGAAATGAAAAACCCTATCGTAAGTCAGGTGCTGTCCTATATCCATGTTCATTATGCCAAGGAGCTATCATTAAAAATATTAGGATACCAGTACCACCTTCATCCCGTTTATCTCGGTCAGTTGTTTCATAAGGAAACGGGCGAAACCTTTGCTGAATATATCAATCAGTACCGGATTAAAAAAGCCAAGGAACAGCTTAAAAACACCAATCTCAAGGTACACGAAATTGCGCGGAACGTGGGGTATTGGGAGACGGGATATTTTTATAAGCAGTTCAGAAAATATGTGGGCATTTCCCCGACAGACTATAAAGGATTGGGATAAATACCAGGTGTACATGGATTTCTTTAATTTGTACCTTGGTTTATTAAGTTTATCTTCTTTATGAAAGTGCTTACATTAGTTAAGGTTAACGTAGTTGCTTCATAAATGAGGATTTTGCAAAAATCCCATAAGCGACTTCCAATGAACAAGATAGGGTCAAATTCCAATTCATAACGGAGGATCATACATGGGTAAAAGCAAAAGAAGCTACTCGCTTGTTCTCGTGATGTGTATGGTGCTGACGCTCATTCTCAGTGCTTGTGGAGGAAGCAGCGGTGGCGGGGAAACGACGAATGGAGGAGCGGAAAAACCGGTAGAACTGATCTGGTACACCATTGGTACGCCTCAAAAAGATGTAGATCGGGTGATGGAAGAGGTTAGCAAGTATACCCAAAAGAAAATAAACGCCACGATTAGAATGAAAATGGTCGATTGGGGCGACTACCCGCAAAAAATGCAGGTGAACGTGGCTTCGGGAGAGCCCATGGATATTGTATTCACGGCTTCCGGTGGCTTTGATTATGTGCAAAATGCCAGAAAGGGCGCTTTCATGGAACTGGACGACTTGCTTGACAAGTACGGCCAGGATCTTAAAAAGACGATTGATCCTGCGTTTCTGGAAGGCTCTAAGGTGGATGGACATCATTATGGCATTCCTGCCAATAAGGAGCTTCCGCAGCAAGAGGTATGGCGGTTCAATAACAAATTGCTGACGCAATACAAGCTGGACCTTTCAAATGTCCGCTCATTGGATAGCCTGGAGCCTCTGCTCAAAACGATTAAAGAAAACGAGCCTGGCGTAACTGCATTCGGCATGGACAAAAACTATGTTCCTTATGTTCCATATGACTATATCATTCAAAACCTGCCGATGGCTGTCAAACTGGATACCACGGATTATAAGATCGTAAACATCTTGGAAACGCCTGAAATGAAGCAGGCGCTGAAGACGATGCATAAGTATTACAAGGCCGGATACGTATCACCGGAAGCTGCAACCACAGGCTCGACCAATGATTTAACTACGTCCGGGAACTGGTTTCTGGATCGTGCGCAAACTCAACCGCTGGCCGATAACCTGTGGTCTGCAAGCTACGGTTATCCAGTGATATCGACACCTGCCAGCGATCCAATTGTGACCAATACGTCTGTACAGGGCTCCATTATGGCGATCTCGGCAAACTCGGCAAACCCTGAAAAGGCGATGCAGTTCCTGAACCTGCTGAATACAGATCCGGTATTACGCAATATGGTTGACTCCGGTATTGAAGGAGTGCATTACAAAAAAACAGATGGCCAGTATATCGAAAATCTGGCTAATTCCAAAAACTATGATATGCCTTCGTATTCACTCGGCAACAATATGCTGTTGTATCTGAATCCGAATGATCCGGCTGATAAATGGGAGCAATTCAAGAAGTTCAATTCGGAAGGAAAAAACTCTCCAATCCTAAGCTTCAACTTTGACAGCAGTAAAGTATCTGCGGAGATGGCAGCCGTTCAGAACGTCAAAGAGCAATTTTGGGCTTCGCTGATGACAGGTACGCTGGACCCGGAAACGAATCTCCCGAAAGTGATTGAAAAATTCAAGCAGGCTGGTCTGGATAAGGTGATGGTGGAAGCGCAATCCCAGCTTGATGCCTGGAAGGAAAAAAACAGCAAATAATATTTTAATTCGTGAAATATAGGAGAGATCGGGCGGGTGTAAGTTACGCCCGGTCTTTTTCCAATAGCTATTTTAGCTGCTTTTCTCATAACAGATTGGGAGGGGATACCTATGGCCGCATTTTTCAAAAATGTGATTAGAAACAAAGTTATGCTGTTCATGGTGCTACCCGGCGCTATCTGGTTCTTCTTCTTTTCATATCTGCCGCTGGTCGGGACAGTGGCTGCTTTCAAGCAATATCGTTTTAACAGGGAAGGATTCTGGGCCAGTATTTATACGAGCAAGTGGGTGGGTTGGGATAACTTCAAGTTTCTGTTCAATAACAACGATGCCTATGTCATCACGCGAAATACCCTTTTGTATAACCTGGTCTTTATTATTCTCGGACTTGTGTTTTCGGTAGCTATGGCTATTCTGCTCTCCGAACTGATTAATAAACGATTGGCGAAGCTGTACCAGACAGGCATGTTTCTCCCGTATTTCCTGTCATGGGTCATTGTGGGCTACTTTGCCTTCAGCTTTCTGAGCATGGATCGGGGGATGCTGAATCAAATTCTCGCAGGGTTTGGCATCGAGCCGGTTCAGTGGTATTCGGAGGCTGCTTATTGGCCGTATATCTTGATTCTAGTCAGTCTATGGAAGGCGATTGGATATAACAGTGTCGTTTATCTGGCTTCGATTTTGGGGATCGACAAATCCTTGTATGAAGCAGCCATGATAGATGGAGCCAGCAAATGGCAGCAAATTCGTAATGTGACGCTCCCTTTGCTCTCGCCAATCATTATCATAATGACGCTGCTTGCGGTTGGTCGGATTTTTTATGCGGATTTTGGTTTGTTCTATCAGGTTCCAAGAGATTCGGGCACCTTGTATTCGGTAACGAACGTCATCGACACCTATGTATATCGCGGGTTGAAAACGACAGGGGAAATTGGGATGAGCACAGCCGCAGGCTTGTATCAGTCGGTGGTTGGCTTCGTTCTCGTCATCCTATCCAATCATGTTGTGCGAAAAATAGATAAAGACAGCGCTTTGTTCTAAAAAAGAGGAGAGGGGTGTGGACTGTGGCTTCTGGAAAAGAAAGAAAAAAACGAGATTTCCATCATATTTCACGGGGCTGGAATGTTGTTCTGAATGTGGTAGCAGGGGTGTTCGCGTTCTTGTGTGTATTTCCCTTTTTATTCGTCGTCATTATTTCCCTAACCGATGAGAAAACGCTGGCGCGGGACGGATATCGGTTACTCCCGTCCCAATGGAGTCTGGAGGCTTATCGTTTCATATTTCGTACCAGTGATACGCTACTGCGCTCCTATGGGGTGACGATTGCTGTAACGGTCATCGGTACGGTGATCAGTCTCATTCTTATTTCATTATATGCGTATGCTATTTCACGAAAGAGCTTCCGTTATAGAAGATTTTTTTCGGTTTTTGCAATTTTAACCATGCTCTTTAATGGCGGAATGATCCCGACCTATATGGTCGTTTCCCAATTGCTCGGGCTTAAGGATACGATTTGGGCTTTGATTTTACCGCTGGCTATGAATGCCTTTTATATTATGATCCTGCGCACATTCTATAGCACCAGCGTGCCAGATGCCATCGTCGAATCAGCCAAAATAGATGGGGCAGGCGAGTTTTACACCTTTTTAAAAATGGTGCTTCCGCTCTCTCTGCCTGGACTTGCGACCATTGGTTTATTCAGCACGCTTGGTTACTGGAACGACTGGTTTAATGCCCTGTTGTATATTGACAATCCCAATCTGGTGCCACTTCAGTCCATGCTGATGCGGATTGAATCCAGCATTCAGTTCATCCAGCAAAATTCGCAGAATAGCTCTATGAGCCTGGCTGCGCTTCAATCCATTCCGCAGGATACTTCACGAATGGCGATGGTAGTACTGGCGACGCTACCTATTATATTCGCTTATCCATTTTTCCAGCGTTATTTTGTGCAGGGGCTTACGGTTGGGGCTGTGAAGGAATAACAGGGGAGGAGAGGGCATGACCATGTTGATTTATAAAGATAAAAGCAAACCGATCGAAGAACGGGTGGAGCACTTAATCGGTTTGATGACAATAGAGGAAAAGGTGGGACAGCTTGTGCAGCCCTTTGGCTGGCAAGTGTATGAGCACACAGATGGGGGATTGTCCCTACATCATGATTTCAAGCAGCAGGTGCAAAATGGGGGAGTCGGTTCCTTATACGGGGTACTTCGCGCTGATCCGTGGACCGGGGTGACCTTGGAGAATGGCTTATCTGCCAAGCAAGGGGCGAAGGCTGTGAACTTGATCCAACGCTATGCAGTAGAGCATTCCCGGCTTGGCATCCCGATACTGATCGGTGAGGAATGCTCTCATGGGCATATGGCGATTGACGGCACTGTGTTTCCGGTTCCGCTGTCCATCGGCAGCACATGGAATGTCGATCTGTACCGCGATATGTGCCGTGCGGTTGCGAGTGAAACCCGCGCTCAGGGTGGGGCGGTCACGTACTCGCCCGTGCTTGATGTTGTGCGTGATCCGCGCTGGGGACGCACAGAGGAATGCTTCGGCGAAGATCCTTATCTCATCGGTGAATTTGCTGTTGCCGCAGTGGAGGGGCTTCAGGGGAAAAGCTTACTCAGCGAACATAGCGTAGCTGCCACATTAAAGCATTTTGCAGGCTATGGCAGCTCGGAAGGCGGACGTAACGCCGGACCTGTGCATATGGGCTGGCGCGAGCTTTTGGAGGTGGATCTGTATCCATTTCAAAAAGCGGTGGAAGCAGGGGCGCAATCTGTTATGCCAGCCTATAACGAAATCGATGGGGTCCCGTGTACAGTGAATGCTGAGCTATTGGACGATATTCTTCGTCAGGCGTGGGGATTTGACGGTGTGATCATTACGGACTGTGGCGCGATTGAAATGTTGGCGAGCGGGCACGATGTGGCCGAGGATGGATTGGATGCCGCTGTGCAGGCGATTCGCACAGGGATTGATATGGAAATGTCCGGCGAAATGTTCGGAAGTCATCTGGCCGAGGCGGTTCGCGTTGGCAAGCTGGAGACGAGTGTGCTGGATCGGGCGGTTCGCAGGGTGCTCACGCTAAAATTCAGGCTGGGTCTGTTTGACAAACCGTATGTGGATGCGGAACGAGCAGAGCAGGTGATTGGTCAGGCGGAGCATATTCGGTTGGCTCGTCAGATTGCGACAGAAGGGATTGTGCTGCTCAAAAACGTCGATGGAACGCTCCCCCTGCCGAAAACCTCCAAGCGTATTGCGGTCATCGGCCCGAATGCGGATCAGGTCTACAATCAGTTGGGAGATTATACATCACCGCAGCCTAGATCCCGCGTGATAACTGTACTTGATGGTATCCGTGGCAAGCTGGGCAAGGATCAGGTTAGCGTTCTGTACGCACCTGGCTGCCGGATCAAGGGAGAATCCCGGGAAGGCTTTGAAAATGCACTGGCATGTGCGGCTGAGGCCGATACAGTGGTGATGGTGGTTGGAGGATCCAGCGCCCGCGATTTCGGGGAAGGGACGATTGATCTTAAAACCGGCGCATCGAAGGTATCGGATCACGATTGGAACGACATGGAATGCGGCGAAGGCATCGACCGGATGACGTTGGGGCTTGCGGGGGTACAACTCCAACTCATGCAGGAAGTCTACAGGCTGGGAAAGGAACTTGTCGTCGTTTATATGAACGGGCGACCGATTGCTGAGCCGTGGGTGGAGCAGCATGCGCACGCCATTGTGGAAGCATGGTATCCCGGTCAGGAGGGGGGACATGCAATCGCGGATATTTTATTTGGGGATGTAAATCCTTCGGGACGTTTGACCCTCTCCATCCCTAAGCATGTCGGCCAGTTGCCGGTATATTACAATGGCAAGCGTTCCCGGGGCAAGCGGTATCTGGAGGACGATTCCGAGCCTTGCTATCCGTTTGGCTACGGTCTCAGCTACACGACATTTAGCTATGAAAGGCTTACATTAAGCACCAACTCGATCCGAGCGGACGAATCCGTTACGGTTACAGTCGATGTAACCAACACGGGTGAACGGGAAGGAGCTGAGGTAGTACAGCTTTATATCTCGGACACGGTGAGTTTGGTGACCCGCCCAATCAGGGAGCTCAAGGGCTTTTGCAAAGTTGTATTAAAGCCGGGAGAAACACGGACGGTTGAGTTTGTTGTAGGCTCCGACAAGCTGCAATATATAGGGCGTGATCTACAGCCGGTCGTTGAGGCAGGGCGATTTTCTATTCAAGTAGGCAGGCACTCCAAAGATACCCTGTGTGCCGAGTTGATCGTACGGGAGGATGAATAATGGAGCGTATCAAACGCCTGATTCGGGAATTGTCGGAATGCCAATGGCTGGAGAAGCTGGATTTGCGAAGCTGGAACATTACACGCTCCACTTACCAAACACCAGGTCAATACGAAGACGACGCACCTTTATCGGAAGGACTGGACCTCAAGCGATTCCCCAGCAGTCAGGGGACGACTTATTTTTTTCAAACGCAGTTGGATGTACCGACAGCGTGGTTGAGAAAACCTTTTGGATTGGTGTTTGAGTCCGGGGGAGAAGGATTGCTGCGGGTCAATGGTGCTGCCTATCACGGGCTTGATCGCAATCATACCTATGTCACGCTTAATCCGCAGGTCATCGGGCCTTCACCGGTATTGGATATAGAACTGTTTGATCCTGTACCCGAACCCGTTGATCCACTTAATCGGCAGGCTGTCATTCAACCTCCGATTTCTTCTATTACAAGCTATCTTGTACGGCTAAACAAGCCCGTGCAGAGTCTGATGTATACCGTTACCGTTATTAGCGAAGCCGCTCTACTGCTGCCTGAGGGCGATATCCGCAGAATACGCCTGCTGAAAGCTCTGTATGGGGTGATGGATTGCTTTGCGAATTTGGAGGAAGACGCCATTCGAGAAGGGGGAGCGATCTCAGCGACAGAAAAGGAGCTCATTCAGCAAGTTCAGGAGATCGGTGGGAATGCGCAAGGTTTGGAGCACATGGTAGGACAGTCGCACATTGACATTGCCTGGCTGTGGCCGATGCGCGAGACCGTACGGAAAACAAGCCGAACCTTCTCAACGGTGGATGCGCTGATGGATGAATACCCGGCATATCAATATGCACAGAGCCAGCCGCTGCTGTTCTCTTTTGTAAAAGAAAATGATCCAGAGCTGTATGAACGGGTCAAAGCGAGAGTCGCCGAAGGACGGTGGGAGCTGGTTGGGGGGATGTGGGTAGAGCCTGATTTGAACCTGCCCAGTGGCGAATCACTCATCCGCCAAATGCTGTATGGTCAGCGTTTTTACCAACAGGAATTCGGCAAAACCTCTCATATCGAATGGCTACCGGATACGTTCGGCTACTGTGCGTCCCTGCCGCAGATTTTAAAGCATGGGAAGATAGACTATTTTATGACGACCAAGCTCGGCTGGAATGATACGAATGTGTTTCCTTACGATTTGTTCCACTGGGTGGGCATCGATGGTACTTCGATGTTGTCCTACCTCAATCATGGCGTGAATGAAAATACACGGCCACAGGACATTCATGACCATTGGCAGTCCTATCGTGAAAAATCGGCTCATCCTGAGCACATGTTGCTCTATGGACATGGAGACGGCGGCGGTGGAGTTACGCGTGAAATGCTGGAATATATAGAGCGTTCTCCGCTAATGGTGGGACTGCCTGCGAGTCGGTTCAGCACGGCGGGGCAGTTTTTCGCAGGCATAGATCAGGCGCATCCGAAGCTTCCCCAATGGCATGGTGACTTGTACCTTGAGTTGCACCGGGGAACCTACACGACCCATGCTCGCAACAAACGTAATAACCGGAAAGCGGAGGGAGTCTACCGCGAGGCAGAGCTATGGAGCACGCTGGCATTACCAAAGCTGGAGCCGAAGCAGGTGCAGGACATCTGTTCGGCATTGCATGAGGGCTGGAAGCTGATTTTGTTGAATCAGTTCCACGATATTATCCCCGGCTCTGCGATTACCGAGGTTTACGGCACTTCGGATAAGGAGTATCAGCAAATTTTCGAATGGGGACATGTCGGGCTTCAACAGGGGATTACGACGCTGGCGGCTCAAGTGAACACGGAAGGCTCGAGAACAGGAATGCCGTATCTTGTGTTTAACAGCCTGGGCTGGAGCCGTAGTGCCGTGATCCATATTGCTACGGAATCGGCAAAGGGATTGTATGCCTACCACTACGCTAATGATGAAGCCGAGCGGCTGGACATCGATATGGAGGAAGGCGGCATTTCGGTCCGTATTCCGGATGTTCCTGCACTGGGCTACAAAACGATTTGGTTGGAGCGAGAACAGGCTCAAACAGGTGAGAAGCCCGAGCTAGATGTGATATCTGGATCGCTGGGGGATATCTGGGAGACGGGATTTTATAAGGTGCAATTTAATGAGCGGGGCGAAATGATTCGTCTGCTGGATAAAGCGGCAAACCGTGAAATCTTGAAGCACGGGGCACGGGCAAACCGTTTTCATTTTTTCCATGACCGTCCGACCTTGTGGGATGCATGGGACTTGGATGACCGCTATGAGGAACAGGTAGCAGGAGAAGCCGAGTTGCTGGAAAAACAAGTAGTGCTCCAGGGGAAAACGAAGGATGTGCTGCGCTTCCGATGGCGAATCCATCAATCTGAAATGACACAGGATGTGATTTTTTATCATCATGAGCGGCGAATTGATTTCAGGACGCATGTGAGCTGGAATGAAGCGCACAAGTTGCTAAAGGTAGGCTTTCCTATAGATGTGGTTACGGACAAGGCGACATATGAAATTCCTTTTGGTGCTTTGGAGCGGCCGACCCATCGGAATACGAGCTGGGAGCAGGCGCAGTATGAAGTGTGTGGACACCGATTTGCGGATGTTTCCGAGCACGGGTATGGCGTGAGTCTGCTCAATGATTGCAAATATGGCTACGACATTCAAGACAGCACCATCCGTCTGTCTCTGCTGCGTGCACCCAAATGGCCGGATAAAGATGCCGATCTGGGCGAGCACGATTTTACGTATTCGCTATATCCGCATGTGGGAGACTGGCGCAGCGCCCATACCTTGCGTCATGCGGCTGAGCTGAACCAAGATATGCCTGTTGTGCAACAGCAAAAGCGCAGCACTGGAGTGCTGCCGAGCAGCGG
This sequence comes from Paenibacillus sp. A3M_27_13, assembly GCF_024213315.1. NCBI lineage: Bacteria > Bacillati > Bacillota > Bacilli > Caryophanales > Paenibacillaceae > Paenibacillus > Paenibacillus sp. A3M_27_13. The sequence continues at coordinate 1,162,454 of NZ_JANAVE010000001.1, read as the reverse complement.
ATCGTTCATTAACTTTGATAGCCGTCACGTTGTGCTGGATACGATCAAGCCGGCCGAAGATGGACTGGGGACGATTCTTCGTTTGTACGAATCTTCTGGGGGACGGGAAACGATCAAGTTGATCTGGCCTTACACGTTCAACGCAGCCTACGTGTCGAATGCGCTGGAGGAACCCCTTCAGCCGCTTGAGCTGGAAGGTAGCTGTCTCACATTGTCTTTTACACCTTATGAAATTAAAACGATACGCTTGCAATAGATATTGATAAAGGAGCGAAAAAGCTATTGGAACAATTCAGACTTCCCAAAATACCGATGCCCGACCTTGACTTGCCGCAGGCTGTTCAGGACGTACTTAAGGAAGCGGAGCAAGCACTGGCTCACAGGCCGAAGCTGCTGAAGCTGTTTAAAAACTGTTTTCCGAATTCGCTGGAGACGACGACCAAACTAATGGATGATGGGACAACGTTTCTCATTACAGGTGATATTCCGGCTCTTTGGTTGCGGGATTCCGTAGAGCAGGTCATTCATTATGTGCCGTTAGCCAGGGAGGATGCTGATTTACAGCGTATCATTGGTGGTCTGATCAAGCGCCATATTCATTATGTCCTCATAGACCCGTATGCGAATGCGTTCAATGAGACGGCGAATGACTGGCACTGGAACGCGGCTGATGAGACGGAAATGTCGCCATGGGTGTGGGAACGAAAATTTGAAATCGACTCGCTTTGCTTTGTCATTCGGCTGGCTTATATGTACTGGAAGGAAACGGAGCTTACCGATATTTTTGATTCAAAATTCAAGATGGCTCTGCGTAAAATGGTGGATGTGTTCAAAACGGAGCAGCATCACCAAGAGCAATCTGCGTATCGGTTTACGCGTAATAACGGCATTTTCACCGATTCCTTGCGCAATCTGGGACTCGGTATGCCTGTAAATTATACAGGGATGATTTGGTCGGGCTTCCGTTCCAGTGATGATGCTTGCGATTTCCACTACAATATACCCGGTAATATGTTTGCCGTAGTTGCTCTACGGCAGATGCAGGAGTTTGCGGAGTGGGTATTTCGTGATATGGACTTTCTGAACGAGCTGAAGGAGCTGGAGGCTGAGGTGGAGCACGGTATCCGCTTGTACGGTATTTACCGCCACCCGGTATTCGGGCCTATATATGCTTATGAAACGGACGGATTTGGCAACTACTGCCTGATGGATGACGCAGGTACGCCAGGATTGATGTCCATTCCGTATTTGGGCTATACGACGGCGGACGATCCTATCTATCAAAATACGAGACTCTTCGCTTTAAGTCAGGAGAATCCGTTTTACTATGAAGGCAAGGCGGCTAAAGGCATCGGAAGTCCGCACACTCTGCCGGGTTACATCTGGCATATGTCCCTGTCTATGCAAGGGTTAACGGCCCAGACCACAGAAGAAAAGCTGGAGATGATCCGGATGCTGGAAGCGACCGATGGCGACACCGGATATATGCATGAAGGCTTTCATGCAGATGATCCCACGGTTTATACGAGAAAATGGTTCGCCTGGTCCAACAGTCTGTTTGCCCAGCTTGTGTATAAGGCCATGAAGGATGGCTTGTTATGAATGAATCCATAGTAAACCCATCCATCGTTGTTTTCAGTGAGCAAGGCTTTCCCGCTATAGGGAGCCTGTTGCCAGACGAGGCATTTCAGGGAGTTGCAGACGTGGTGGTCGTACGAGCCGATGAACTGGCTGAAACGCTAAAGCATATGGACAACGGCTGCTTTGTCAATCTGCATGCACCGTACTTCCCCAAGTCCGCCTGGACCGAAATCGTGGCATTTCTCCACAGGGGAGGGGGGCTGCTTAACGTCGGGGGAGCACCCTTTAAGAATCCGGTCCGCGATCCTGCTGATGAGCATGGAGACTGGGTAATTGAGACTGAGCAGACTGCATATCATCAGGAATTGCATATTCATGAGGTGCTGAGAGTAGACGCGTCGAAGGTGACTTCCCTGGTCGCACCAGAGGATATTCCTGTGCTGTGTGGTCAGGAGTCTCTGTTCCAGGTGGCGGATACGTGGAATCTCGTTCCACATACGACCAAAAGCAGCGATCTGCCGCACCAAATGGGCTCTGCCGGGCCGATGAATACGCGAATTTATCCTTTGCTCAAGGGAGTAAGTAAGGACGGACGGGACATTGCCGCCCCAGTGGTGCTATGGGAGCATGCCCGAGGTCTGTTTGCCGGCGCACGCTGGATGTTTGTCCAATTGCCGTTGATAGCTTCCTTTTGGGAACAGGATGGGGAGCAGTTGCTTGCCCAATGGGCACGTTTTTGCGCCAAGGGGATGACGGAGCTATCTATCAAGCCAAACTATGCTGCTTATGAGCCTGGGGAACGAGCCGTACTGACACTTCAAACCCAAAGATTGCAGCGAGGAGGAGCCACGCCCAGATATCACGAGATATGGAGCTTTGACCTGACGGTGGAGCAAATATTGGATGATCACAGTCAGCAGGTATGGAGCAAGCGCTTGCAAATTGAAGTTAGCAGAGAACAGGACTTTGTACGTATTCCCCTTTCCTTTTCCATCCTAAGCGGTTTATATCGGGTCATTTGCCGAGCCGAGTCATCGGATGGTGAAGTGCGTATATTGCGACAGGGCTTTTGGGGGCAGGATGCCGAACTGCTGGCTGAAGGACAGATCATCATGCGCAGTCGGGACTATTTTATAAAGGATGGGCGCCCGTTGCCTGTTGTCGGCATGACCTATATGACCTCAGATGTAGCACGGAAGTTTCTGTTTTTGCCCAATGCAGCAATTTGGGACCGGGATATGGCCCAGATGGCCAAAGCGGGCATCAACTGGATTCGTACAGGGGTATGGACGGCTTATCGCAACATGATGCAGATAGACGGGCACGCCTCGGAAGAGGCGCTTCGCGCAATTGATGCTTTTTTGCTGACAGCCAAAAGGCATGGATTGCAGGTGACGTTCACGTTCTTTTCTTTTACACCGGAAACATGGGAAGGGGTTAACCCTTATCTCGATCCGCAAAGCGTGGAAGCACAAAAGCGGTTCATTCGCAGTATTGTCAGCCGTCACACGACTACAACCCATGTAGACTGGGATCTGATTAACGAGCCTTCCATGTTTGATCCGTCGCGCATTTTCGCGGATGGTCCGCGTTCTGCGAGGAACTCATGGGAACAGGAGGCATTCAGCACATGGCTGGGGCAACGGCACGGCAGCATTGAGGGTTTGCAGGAAGCATGGAATATGACGCCACAGCAGCTTCCCTGTTTTGCTTCTGCCACAATTCCCGAGCCGGAGGAGATAAACTTCGACGTTCAGGATATGCATCAGGCCAAAAAGGGAGCCAAGTGGCTGGATTACTGTCTGTTTTCAATGGATATGCACAATCTGTGGGCCGAGCAATTGGCGACTACGATTCGAGAGCTTTGTCCCGGGCATTTGGTAACTGTAGGACAGGACGAGGCAATGGGCGCGCAGCGGCCGTCTCCGTTTTTTTATGAGGCTGTGGTGGATTATACGACGGTGCATTCATGGTGGCTGAATGACCATTTGGTGTGGGACGGTATTTTTGCCAAAACACCAGACAAACCGAATCTCGTGCAGGAAACCGGAATGATGTATGTTGAGACGCCGGATGGTCGAGCCAAGCGTTCAGAGGCGGAGCTGCGCGACATGCTGGAGCGCAAGTATGCGTATGCCTTTTCGACTGGCGGAGCGGGTGCGATTCATTGGATATGGAATACGAACTTTTATATGGATAATGCCAATGAATCTCACATCGGTGCGTTACGTGCGGATGGGACCGAGAAGCCGGAAGCAGAGGTATCTTACGATTTTGGGCGTTTTATGAATGATATTCGCGATCTGTTTACAGACCGAAAACTGGAGGAAACGGCTGTTGTATTCCCGTACTCGAATGATTTCTCCAACCGATCGCTTGCCTTTGATGCCACGACACGGCTTACCCGGGTGATGTCCTATGATCTCAAGCAGCCATTCCGTGCCGTCTCCGAGTATCATCTGGACTCGCTCAAGCGGCAGTTACCGAAACTGATTATGATCCCTAGCGCGCACAATTTCGACAGTACATCGCTGGAACATCTTCTGGAAATGGTACGTTCCTTCGGTGTGACTTTACTAGTCACCGGACCGTTGGGCCTTGATCCTTACTGGAAAGTGAGCGACCGAGTCGATGATATTATTGGGCAGCGTACGCTGGGGAACGTCCAACGGGAGGAAGTGATGAGTCTGGAGGGTCAAACCTTCCCTGTCTCATTCGGTCAGCGGCGAATTGCTGAGGTGGCTAAGGAGGAACAACTGTCACCGGAAGCGGATGGAGCGATGGGGGATGAAGTCGTGAACCTGCCGCTTGGCAAGGGGCGCTTGATCTGGAGTCCGCTTCCACTGGAGTTGAATGGCAGGGATGAGCCGATTGGTGAGCTATATCGCTATGCCCTCACTGCCGCCGGGGTGGAGCGAGAACTGGAGTGGATAGACGGTGGCGATCAGCCGGGACTATATGGACGTAAGCTGAATTTCGAGAATGGGGGCTTGTATATTTTCGTATCGGAGTTTTCCCGGGATACGCAAGTGCGTGTTCGAGATAAGGCGACTGGATTATCCTACGCTTTTCTGTTGCCAAGGAGCCGCTCTGTCTTGTTTGCTGTGGATCGAGAAGGTCAGTTGCTAGCAGTATATCGTCCCGAGGACGTGACGATTGAAGTGATGCAGTGAACAATGGCAGGTCAAGATATACGGTGAGGAGATATACAATGAGCGAGCAAAGGGATGAATCAATCAGCAATCAAGCGATAAGCAGGGAAGTAGACACATATACGGGTAGCAAGACGACAGCACATATTATTTCGCATACCCACTGGGATCGGGAGTGGTATTTGCCTTATGAGAAGCACCATATGCGCCTGATTAGCCTGATGGATTCTCTACTGGATAAGCTGGAGCAGGACCCGGATTATAAAAGCTTTTATCTGGACGGGCAGACGATCATTCTGGAGGATTATCTACAGGTTCGCCCCGAGCATAAGGAACGGCTGGAGCAGCATATTCGCAATGGTCGTATTTTTATCGGACCCTGGTACATTTTGCAGGATGCTTTTCTGACCAGCGGCGAAGCCAATGTACGTAATATGCAGATCGGGCACCGCGATGCTGAACGTTACGGCAATCCGTCCAAGATCGGATACTTCCCCGATACGTTTGGTCTGGTTGGGCAGACTCCGCAGTTAATGCTACAGTCGGGGATTACGAATGTTTTCTTCGGAAGGGGCGTAAAGCCCACAGGGTTTAACAATACAGTGTCGGATAGAGGCTACGAGTCCTCCTTTTCGGAACTGTTATGGACGGGGCCAGACGGATCGGAGGTACTCGGTATTTTATTCGCTAACTGGTATTCCAACGGCAATGAGGTTCCGGTAGATGAGGCGGAAGCCAAGGTTTATTGGAAGCGTAAACTGGATGATGCGCAAAAATATGCTTCAACTGGCGAGCTGCTGTTCATGAACGGATGCGATCACCAGCCTTTACAGCTTGATTTACCGGAAGCAATCCGTACGGCACAGAAGCTTTATCCGGATATCGAGTTTATTCATTCTAATTTCAACGATTATCTGACCTCTCTGAAACGGGCTTCCCAAAGGCAACTCTCGTCAGTGAAGGGAGAGTTTCGCAGTCAGCGCACGGACGGCTGGGGAACGCTGGTGAATACGGCTTCTGCCCGGGTGTATTTGAAACAGATGAACCAGTTGGGACAAGTGATGCTGGAAAAAGTGGCTGAGCCGCTTGCAACCTTCGCGCATCTGTTGGGGCAGGCTTACCCTCACCATTTGTTCACCTATGCCTGGAAAACACTGATGCAGAACCATCCGCATGACAGTATTTGCGGCTGTAGTGTGGACGAGGTGCACCGTGAGATGGTGACCCGGTTTGATAAGAGCCGTCATGTAGCCGAGAGCATTGTGGATGAAAGCATTGAGGTCATTGCGCAAGCAGTGGATACGACGGGCTTCAGTCGCTTTGGAGAAGATGCGTTGCCACTCGTGATTTTTAATACGTCAGGATGGGAACGCAGTGGTATAGTGTCGGCAGAACTGGAAGTGGTGCGTCTGTACTTCCGTGAAGGATACACGCTTGAGGAGGCCTCTCATCGAGCGAAGAAAGTGGATCTTTCCGGGCGCGTACTGGTGGACAGTGAAGGGTGTCCGGTGGCATGCAAGGTGGAGGACCTCGGGCTACAGTTCGGTTATGATTTGCCGGATGATCGATTCCGCCAGCCTTACATGTCTCGTCGGGTTCGCCTTACCTTTGAGGTAGAACGTGTGCCCCTGCTAGGCTTAAAAACCTATGCTTGGCTGAGAAGCAATGTCGAGACTGACTCCTCTTCACTTTTTCAAGGCAGTCGAAGTATGGAAAATGATTTGCTTCACGTCGAAATTGCGGATAACGGCTCTTTTACCCTGAGGGATAAGCGTACAGGCTGCAGCTACAAAGACCTTGGCGTATATGAAAATGTTGGTGATATCGGCAACGAGTATATGTTCAGACAGCCCGAGGGAGAGCAGGCGCTGACCACCGAAGATTTGATCGCTGACATCCGTGTGCTTGAAGATACACCTTTTCTCGCATCCTTGGAGATTATCCATCATTGGGAAATACCGGCCTCTGCGGATGAAACGCTGGGGCAGGAGCAGCGAGAGCTAGTTTATTATCCGTATCGTCAGGCTCAGCGCTCCCGACAGACTGTTCCGCTGACGATACGGACTGTCATTTCTTTATCTCGGAACAGCAGGGGTGTTTCCATGGAAACCACCTTCAACAACCAAGCCAAGGATCACCGACTACGCGCGCTGTTTCCGACAGAAATACACTCTGGTCAGCATCGGGTGGACTCCATGTTTGAAATTGCAATCCGGGACAATGAACCCTCACCTGAGTGGGAAAACCCAAGCAACACACAGCATCAGCAGGCGTTTGTGGATGTAAGCGGGGAACAAACCGGTCTGATCGTGGCCAATCTCGGGTTGAATGAATATGAAGTGCTGCGTGATGGACGTAACACGATTGCAGTAACGCTGCTTCGCTCAGTTGGCGAGCTGGGTGATTGGGGATGGTTCCCGACGCCGGAAGCGCAATGTCCAGGTGAGCATACCGCCCGTCTGGAAATCATTCCACATGATGGCGACGGTATTCAGTCCGGCGCGTATAGAGAAGCCTATCAATACCAAATTCCTTGGATTGTAAAACAAACGGGGATTCATGAGGGTACAGTTGCTCCAGATTATGCGCCGTTTGATTGGAAAAGCACGGAGCTTGCCTTTTCCTCTATGAAAATGAATGAGCTGTCGGGGGATGTGCTGTTACGCTGGTACAATATGAGTCATAGTATAGCCGAATTAATTATCAAGCCCAGGACGCAGCAATACGATTTTTATAAAAGTAATATCCTCGAAGAACAAGGAGAAGACATCGTAATGGATTCTTCTGATGAGTTACTTCAGTCTGTAAAGCCGCATGAAATTATCACACTAGGTTTTAAATTGAAGACTTAATAATAAAGAGAAGAAGGCCATAGCAATAGGATAATATACCCCGATGGAATAACTTATCATCGGGGCTTGTTATCCTATGGCTAAAAGTAAATAGTAGATAGGTTTAGCAAATTCTTTAAGCCCATGAGCATCAAAATTTTTGAGTTACATAGCAAGTCCAACTATGAAGTTGCCTATTATAATATTCTTTATTTTTGCATCACTGTTATCTTACTTATAAATTTAAGCGCTTTCTACCGATATATATAAATATAGATATCATCACGTTCTGTGATCTGCTTCATTGTGTTGTTTGGAGGGCAATGTCAAGGAGACCGAGCGGAAACTCGTGAAAGTTGAGAGCAGCGTGAACTATTATCCATAGACGATCTGGAGGGGTTTGGATGAGTAACAAGCTATCAGACAGGACTAAAAAAGGGAAGGGTTTTAGAGATTTAAAGGTTACGACAACGATGATCTCCATGATTGTAATCAGCTTAGTGGGTTTACTCATTGTATCGTTGGTAGGGGTTATCGGTATGTATCAAGCTAAAGAGGGTCAAGGTATTTTGTATGTGGATCGCTTTCAACACCAAACGAATATTCTTGAAGTCAAAAGTGATTTCTATAATATGCGGGCTAATTATACAAAAACACTCGACAATAAGGAGTACACAGATAAACAGTATAAGCAGGTGCAGAAAGGAAAAGATAGCGTTACAACCGGACTAAATGAATTCTCACAAAGGAATTTGGATGCTAAGGAACAGAAAATGTACGAGGAACTACGGGGGAGTATAGACACATATTATCAGGATATTGAGCAAATCATGGCAGTCAAAAAAAATAGCGGAACGTATGACACGGAAGAGAGAGGCCGGATTAATAAATCCAGTACGGCAATTGTTACGATGCTGACTACGATTTCAGATTATAACAATGAGCAATCCGCCAACTTATATCAAAATACGCAAAATGAGATTAAAATGCGTACAATTGTTTTGATCACAGTTCTGGCCCTCGTGCTGGCTATTCTTATCACCATCTCCTTTGCGGCCATTCGAAATATCCGTTTCCGGATGAGTACAATTACGAAATACTGTGAGGAGATTACCCAAGGAAATTTAACGGCAGCACTTGATCCTGCCTTGCTTAAAGGAAATAATGAGATCGCTGTGATTGCGCGTGCCATTCAACAAATGACAGATTCAACCTCAATGGTCATTACGGGGGTTATCAAAGAGTCACGCCAAATTAACCAACTGAGTGATCAGACGAATCATAATATGACAGATCTCAATGAGCGGATTAGAGATGTATCTGCCACGGTCGAACAGCTGTCAGCAGCTATGGAAGAGACTTCGGCATACACCGAAAATATGAACCATTCGGCGGAAGAAATGCAGCGGGCAGCAGAGTACATTTCGGTCAAAACTCAAGAAAGAGCTCAGTCTGCCCATGATACAAGTGTAAAAGCCGAAACATTGAAGCATGCGGCAAGTGAATCCAATAAAGCGGCCAAGGAAATTTACCGGAAGGCCAATGAAAAGATGAAGGAAGCGCTAGAACGAGCCAAGGCCGTAGACCAAATTCGTTTACTTTCTCAGTCCATCTTAGAAATTACGGCACAAACCAATTTGCTGGCTCTAAATGCATCCATTGAAGCGGCTCGTGCGGGTGAGTCAGGTCGAGGGTTTGCGGTTGTGGCTAACGAGATTCGCAAGTTGGCAGACGGCTCCAAACACGCGGTAGACCAAATTCAGAGTGTTACTCAAGAAGTTGTGCAATCGGTAGAGAATTTAACTACTAATGCCGAAGAATTACTGCACTTCCTGCAAGCCCAGGTAGGCAAGGATTATCAGCTGCTTGAGGATACAGCAGGACAATATTACAATGATGCCGTGGAGCATACGAACACGGTCAATGATTTGAACGCCACCTCTAAGCAGGTGAATGCAACCATCCAAACGATGGTGAGAGCGATTCATGAGATTGCAACAGCCAGCGAACAGTCCGCTATATCCACTCAGCACATTGCAGAGAATATGGTTTCATCGACGGAGAAATCTCTTGAAGTGGCACACCAGTCTGATCAGGTGAAGGGAAGCGCTGCCCGACTGAATGAACTGGTCGAAGGCTTTAAAATTTAACGAGACAATATATAAAGACTTTTACATCGAAGAAAAACAGTTGGGGAGCCCTAAAAAGGCTCCTTTTTAAGTTTACCCTCCCAACGTTGCTTTTGGATTACAGTCAAGAACTCGTATCCTGCAACTCTTCCTGTTCAGCCATTTGCATCAGCTTATAAATCTGACGAGTTGTGTTCACATTCCGCACCGTCATTTGCTGATACAGCTTGGTTCCGACTAATTTCGTTAACCCGCTTTTTGTGACTTGTTCTTTGCTGACAGAGTACAGAACGGCCCCGGTCGTATATATTACATGGCCTATTCCTGTTTTTAAAGGAAGCTTGTCCAGAACGGAAATATCGTTAATTTCATCCCACAGAAACATTACATCACTTTTCATCTGTGTATCATTAGACCATTCATTCGGCAGTGCCTCCATAATGCTCTGAATCTCTTTCATATTACGAACGATGACGCGGATGGGTAAGCTAAAATCCTCCAGAATCGCCTGTTCCAATATGAGTGAAAGCTCCTGGTTAGACTGGGTCTGACTAGAAAAAATAATGTTTCCAGAATTAATGTAAGTTGTCACATGCCCCATACCTGCATTTTCAAACGTTTGCTTGAGCCTCTTCATCTCGATCTTGTTGTTGCCGCCAACATTGATGCCCCGCAGTAATGCGATATAGATCATAAAAAGTCCCACCTCTCTTCAAAAAAAAGGATTTCTAACAAAGGGATAGGTATTCCATTAAATACGTGGTTTGATTTTCGCTCAACAGCGGATGCAGCAGCGGTTTTACGTGCTCGATATATTCTGCTTTGGTTTCGTAGGTCTCCTCATATTTCAATTCTCCCTTAAAGGTACAGGCACCTTCAATCAGGATGGAGAGAGCCGTAAAGAAGTTAGCTAAAGAGTCAGCAATCTGCTGCGGGACACCGCCTTCGAAAGCAGCATATACAGGGGAACCGAGTGCGCTAGTATCGACAATGACTGGATCGTCATTAAAAGTGGCAATCACGACATGATGGGGCGGCCACGAAGAAGATTCTTGGACAAGCTCACCAGATGTAATCCAGCGATAGCCCAGCTGTTGGCGATACAGATGTTCTGGTGCGGCAAAAAAGAGAACCGCGGCATCCCCGATTTCAACTGCTGCATTTTTTAATTTGTGTGTTCCCACTGCCTTAGCATCGATCATTTCATAATGGCTATACAGATACTCAAGTTCAGGGGATACAGGAATCTGGTTGTCCCAGCAATCTGATATTTTCTCCATCCGGGGCTGGATGTCGTGGTTTTGGAACAGCCCATAGGCTTCATTATATAAGTTTTGTTGTTGTACAAAACAGGCCAGAGCTTCGCTTAACTGTTTCATAGGTGTTCATTCCTTTCTAATTGTAGGCTATGACCTCCGACAATAACGTTTCATTTCTAGCCTAAAGATATCATAATATAGATTTGGAGAACATATGTTTCTGTAATTGTGCCGCCTTGCCAGTCTATCCAGATTAATTTTACAATATAGGAGTTCGAAAATGTTTTGTGCTTAGTTTAATATGCTCAGGCTTACTTGTAAGGAGGATAAGCATGTCATTTTCTAAAATATACGATTACAAATTAAGAGCTTATTTTAATGAGCGTATTTCTGATTTAAGTCATGAATATCTATTTTATTCTTATCCCGATCAAGAGCAAAATTTAAGAATATTAACCCTGAATATAAACGAGCAGAATTATGTTTCTCTAGTGCGATGGCATGATCTGTTTGACAGGTCGCTATTTACAAAAATGGATCATCCCATTCTAAGCGTAGCGGATGCTGAACGCCTGATTCGATTGCTTTCGTTCATTTTTAATGTTTTTGATATACATAAAGATGTTGCTTATAGGAGAAAAAACGTATTTTGTTTTTATTATCAATATCAAGTTTCACATCTAAGAGAGAGAGGCAATGAATTCACGTTTGCTCAGGACAGACTACTTTTCCTCCAACATCTTTTATTTGAACTGGGTTTAGGTGACGACATTTATGATCGCCTGACGATTGAAAATAATAGGATCATGTACAGAATGGAAGACGCACAACATTATGATCTGCACATTCTTATTAACATTTTGCATGAGCATATTAACAAAAGTAAGATGGATATGGATACACAAGCAGCGCTGGAAAAAATAAAATTTTTACAAGGCCAATGGGTTAACTTTATGCTGGGTAGTCATGATGTATATGATTTTCCATTCGATGATTTCAACAAGCCATTTGTAGAAGCAACGATGTTTATGCAAGCCTACAAATCTAATAAAAATAGGGTATTAGAGGTGCTGATAGACTGTATCAATGAGCATCAATCTCCAACAGAGCAGTTCATCTCCCATTTGATCTTGATGAATTACTCCTATTTTGTTCTCAAAAGAGATCCTAGCGAAATTACATATCTTAAGTTGTTTTGCAAGAAAAAACCGGGAGTTTTTATGAAAGTATTAACTGCATTGCTTGAAATCAGATTTTTTGTCGATAAAGCAAGCTTCACAAATGCGGGTATAGATTATTATTTATCAAGAATAAAAGGGGTTTAATGATGCCATTCCATCACGTTTCTTTACCTGATTTACCACCGTCTATCGGACGCCTTACAGCCATTCATCCACTAAAGGGTGACTCTCAGGAAAGCATAACCCTGCTGGCACTAAACACACAAGCAGAACTGTGGAGACTAGAACTTCGCTCTGGCAGCGCAGAATTTAGCACACGTATTTGTATTCCTGATTTTAATCCCATGCAACCTGTCCAAATGGTTACCAGTTCCGACGGCAGCTACGTAGCTATCTCCAATCGTTTTGGACGGCATGCGGCAGTGTATGATTTAGTCCATGCTCAAGAAAAAATGCAATTATCACGGGACGAATATCACTACGATAAAAGTATGTTTCCCCTGGCATTTGTACACCAAGATGGTGCATGCATTCTTGTTCATGGGAAGGAATGGAACCGGCTTGACCTGACGGATATAGAAACAGGCATGCTTTTGACAGCAAGGCCTACCCCTGTTTATAACAGCGACAGCAAAAATGAACATTATCTAGATTATTTTCATGGGAGGCTGCTGATTTCACCAGGGGGAAAGTGGATTGCGGATACGGGATGGGTGTGGGCTCCGATTGGAGTGGTCCGAACTTGGTCGTTATCGGATTGGCTGCTGAATCCATGGGAATCGGAGAAGGGGCCGTCGGTTCGCGATCTTTGGCAAACCATAGATTGGGATGGGCCAGTGTGCTGGACAGGACCCGATACATTGGCGGTTTGGGGACAGATGGATGCTGATTTACTGGAGGAGGAAGATTGGGGAGAGGAAGGAGTTGAACCGGCTGTTGTCCTATTCGATATGACCCAGCCAGGGTACCGACGTGTGCTTCCAGCGATTCCATCTCTAAATTGTGAGCCTGTTGAAGACGGGACTTTTCCTTTTCCCCAAGCGGATATGGCCATTTGTGGTGACCGATTATTCTTATGGGGAAAAGGAGTCTCGCTTCAGGTATGGCGGCTTTCAAGCGGTGTGCGGGAATATGTAGATACGGAGCGGTTTCCACTCGTTTACCATCAAGAAGCAGGAATTTTCATTGAATTGAAACCGGATAGCCGCTGTAAAGCCTTAAGCTACGAATAAATGGCAGTGTCGGGCTTCCTTCCTGGCGAGATGGGAAAATATGCGTTAGTTATTACATTTGAAAAGGGGCGTAAAACCAAAATGGCACTTATCAAGGATCGTTTTTTGGGATGCCTGGTTGGGCTGGCAGTGGGTGATGCTTTGGGAACCACTGTGGAATTCAGCAGTCCAGGTACATTTGAACCTGTAACGGATATCGTGGGCGGCGGTGTCTTTGGGTTAAAGCCGGGGCAGTGGACGGACGATACGTCGATGGCGCTCTGCTTGGCCGAGAGTATGGTGCGAAAAGATGGCTTTGATCCGGCAGACCAAATGCGCCGATACACCAATTGGTACCACTTGGGGTATATGAGCAGCACGGGAACGTGCTTTGATATCGGTGGTGCAACGAGAACAGCACTGCATCGCTTCGAAGCTACCGGAGATCCGTACAGTGGGTCCGTTGACCCCATGACTGCCGGCAATGGCTCTATTATGAGGCTTGCACCTGTGGCTATGGCCTATGCGAACCGTCCGAAAGAGGCGGTGATGTACGCTGAGATGAGCTCGCGAACCACCCATGGAGCAGTCGAAAGTGTGGAGGCCTGTGCTGTGCTTGCTTCAATCCTTGTGGCAGGTTTGCGAGGAGCGGACAAAGAATCCATGTTATCGGTGGACGTCTGTTATAAGTGGCGGCAGGACGAGCCCGCTTATTCGGCAGCCATTGAAGAAATAATTCGGGGATCTTACCGGTATAAAGAGCCGCCCGAAATACAAGGAACCGGGTATGTCATTCGTTCCCTTGAGGCTGCGTTGTGGGCATTCCACCATTCGACTTCATTTGAAGAGGGAGCACTGCTGGCAGTGAATCTGGGGGATGATGCTGATACGACTGGGGCGGTGTACGGGCAAATTGCAGGAGCTTATTACGGAATAAGCGGTATCCCGAGTCGTTGGCGCGAGAAGCTGGCGATGAAGGAGACAATAGATGAGCTGACTGAGGCTTTATGGCAGAAGGTCGAGAAGGACCAAACCCTCCAAGGGGAACATCTATAAAGATCAAGCTGGGCTGCTTTTCTTATAAAGCAGAGCCCAGCTTGTTTTTTTTTGTTTGCTATATCGCCATACTTCCGCCCTACTCAGCAACATGCCGTTATGACAAAATGAGTTCAATACAAATAACACTTCACTTTTTTGACCTTTCAGAGGAGGAATTACCTTGTCACATCCACATAAACAGCTTCATTCATTTGTTGATATTTCCAACGATATAAAAGGATTTGAGATCGTTTCGACCCAATTTGGCCCTGATGGGCGCGTGTATATTTTGCTGATTGATAAAGTCCCAGAACGAGTGCGGGGGATGTTCACGCCTGCCTCATTGAAAGACAGACATACTTACAAGGTACTCATCCTAGACGATCACATTCAAGAAGTGTGTGTGGAGGGGCAGCAGTTCAACTATCATTATGTACAGCCTCTAAAAAATCATTTGTTACTCGTCGGAGCACGGTGCCATTATTACGGACCTGGTCAATACGATCTAAATGGTAAAATCCTTGATTATGAAGGTCATACCGTCAATGAGATGTTGCTTGGAGACGGCATCCAGAGTGTTCAGGTAACAGAAGAAGGTACGATCTGGACCAGTTATTTTGACGAAGGTATATTTGGCAATTATGGTTGGGTTGAGCCTGTTGGGTCCTCCGGCCTTGTTGCCTGGAATGAAAAGGGAGATAAAATATATGAGAACCAAGCAGCAGCTATTGATGATTGCTATGCATTAAACGTAGTCAGCGAACAGGAAATCTGGTTTTATTACTATTCAGACTTTTCATTAGGACGTATTTCCGGTAGTGACCACACGAATATTACGTTTATGAATCCGAGGATTTCCGGCTGCTCTGGGGTGGCTACAGATGGATATCACTTTTTATTCGACGGCGGGTATGGAAAGAGTGGACAATATGTCCTGAAAAAGAATGTGAAGCCAGGTAGTTTGAGCAAAGGGCAAAACATCCGTTTTTTAAATGACGATCAAGAGTTTCTTCAGCCGCACGAACAGGATTTTAGAAAAAACCGCCTGCTGCTCCGTGAAGGTTCTCTGCTGTACCAGGTGGCTATAGAAGAGTTAGCGTAAAAACCCACGTCAGACGTGGGCTTTTTTGTTGATTGAAAGTAATTTGAGCCTATATTCTTGTTTTAAATTCATGGATATTGCCAAAGAGGGGGTATCGATAAGCAGCATGATAATTTCGTAACCTTACAGTTTTTTTTCCGTATAAAGATAAAAACATGATCCAAGTTCGTTCCCTCAGGGAGAAATGCAACCATGTTTAACAAAATGAGAAGTTGAGGTAATGCATTATATGAATGAAAAATTACAAGCCAATACAGGATATCAGCTGGCTGAGCGGAAGGCGATTCAGTATTTTGCATTACTGTATGATCAGGTCTTAGACAAATCTTATGTGACTACCCTGACAGAAGACATTCAAAAGTGGAAAAAAAATCATATTCATCATTCCTCATGGTTATCCTTTTTTTCACGGAGAAAGAGAAAACCTGATACTCGGGACTATAATAGATACATTCAATGGCTGAATTATACAGGCAAATTGGATGATTATCTGGACCGAAGTGTCTCCTATATTTATATGAGGGACCTAGGCAAAGCTCTGGATTCTCCTGACACACATACCCGGATTCAGCGTGTCATTGCAGACGTAAAAAAACACTTGATCCAATCCACCCGTGCAAACGGGGGAGACCAACCGGAATTTATGAATTTGGCCGGGGTGTATCGGTGGGCCCAGAGGGAAGGTATAGAAACCGCGATAATTTGGGTGATCAACAAACTTAGGTCCGTATCCTCCCATATTCCCAAGGAGATGGATGCCGAGCAAGCCCAGCGCAAACTGATTAAGATCATTATCGGGGTTATTCTGCATGTGATGGAAGAAATGGACGATACAGTGTTGCCTGTGGAACGTGCTCGCAGACTTGATGAAGCCATCAGGCTTGGGTACTCCTATGGTCTAACCTATCCTTTCATTGATGATCTTCTCGATTCTCAGGTTTTGACGGTTGAAGAAAAAGAACAATATTCCCGTATGATACGTGCCGCGCTTCTCAGTGGATCTGTGCCTGAGTTGGGCGATTGGACCGGAAATCATATGGAGTTGATTCAATACATACATTCGGAGCTCTCGGGTGCATTTGAGTATATTAAGAAACGTCAGCGGCCAGACACACAGCAAACATTTTTCGAGCAGTCCTATGTCTTTTTTCATTCTCAAGATATTGACCGTATTAAGGACCTAACGAGAGCTACTTATACCAATGAAGAGCTTTATATACCCGTTATTTTGAAGTCTTCCTCATCCCGATTGATTGTCCGTTCCGTGATTAGTGCTCCTGCGGATGAGGGGTTTGAGCAACGAACATTCTTTTATGGTATCTATAACCAGCTTGCTGATGATTTTGCGGATATGGTTGACGATATGAGAGACGGTGCGGTAACACCCTATACCTACTATTTAAAATATCATCATCAGAGATCGGATCTTATCAATCCCTTTGAATTATACTGGGCGGTTATTTCCTATTTGATCCATAACGTATATGACTCCGATGCCATGGCTCGTGAGGTGATACTGGATCGTGCAATGAATGGACTCAAACGTTATAAAGAACGTGTAGGTATTGAAAAGTATGATGAAACGATGGAGATCTTTGCATCCGGAAATCCGGAATTTAATAATCTCATTCAGAAGATGGTACAAAAAGCGGATGATGTAGATTTCTTAGATAAGCTGCTTCGGGATCAGATGATTACCCATCTGAAAAACGATGCGAGGGAAAAGGAAGACTTTTTCAATACGGTCAAAATGGTCCGTGAGCAGATTAACAACCAATTGAAAATTACCAAGCCTCAAGGGATTCCGGCCATGAAAGAACAGCTTATTGAGGCTGCAAATTACAGTCTCGAAGGGGACGGGAAGCGGATACGGCCTATATTGACTTGGGTCATGGGCGTGAACGAATATGGATTAGATGCATCGGCAATCGTGCCTCTTCTGAGATCACTGGAGTATATGCATACCGCATCCCTGATCTTTGATGATCTTCCTTCCCAGGATAATGCGTCTACCCGTAGAGGGCGTCAGACCTTGCATCAGGTGCACAATAGCGCCACCGCGGAACTAACCGGTCTGTATCTGATCCAGAAGGCGATTGGGGAACAATCGTCACTTGACCAGTTCAATGCTGAAACGGTGCTTGCTTTGATACAATACTCGGCCCAGAAAGCAGAAGATATGTGTATGGGGCAAGCGATGGATCTGGATTCCAAAGGAAAGGCACTGACCTTGGAGCAGCTGAATATGGTGTGCTTTTACAAAACAGGAGTGGCGTTTGAGGCTTGTCTGGTTATGCCAGCCATGCTTGCACAGGTCAAGGAGTCGGAAATTGCTGCTTTGAAGAAATTTGCCTATCATATGGGGATTGCTTTTCAGATTAAAGATGATTTACTTGATGTGGAAGGAGATATGCTCTTACTCGGAAAACCTGTTGGCCAAGATTCTGATAATAACAATTCGAATTTCGTGTCCATCCTCGGTCTTGAAGGTGCCAGTAAAGAGATGTGGGAACACTATTGCCTCGCTATGGAAGCATTGGAAGAGATCCCACGTAATATTGCTTTTCTGAAGCACTTAATACATTATGTCGTGAACAGGGACCGTTAAAAACGAGTGTACCCCAATGCTCCACAAGAGTAATGGGGTATTTTTACGTTGAATGTGAATATCTGGTGACTTCAGCACCCCATTTTGCCCATTATGGTGCATTCTCCCTTATAATAATACAAAATAGACGAGGAGATGAACTCCAGATGAAAAAAGGAATCTTGGTCGCTTCAGGGTTGGTTGTTGCCGCATTGGGGACGTACCTAATTGCAGGAAATATTCAGAGAGAAGGAGCGGAAAAGCTCGGGACAACAGATATCAAGCAATTGGTGCATGATATCAGTGCAGGCAAGGCAACAGCCCAGTCCGCTTCCATTAATTCCAGTCAGTTGATTGTGACAGGGGACGATACTCAGACCATGAATTATGATTTGCCTGACAACGAGTTTTTTGTTTCGATTGCACCATATGTGGAGCAGACCCACCCTTGTGCAACTCATAGTCTAACTGGCTGCCAAGGCGAAATAAAAAACGAAACGTTCAATGTGACCGTTCACGACTCCGAAGGGAAAGTCATCATGGAGAATGCCGCCATGAAATCACAATCCAATGGTTTTATTGATCTATGGCTACCGAGGGATAAAACATACCGCATTAGCGTGAATCATGAAGGTAAAACGGCTGAAACTGAATTCTCTACATATGAGAAAAACGATACGTGTATCACAACGATGCAGTTGGGTTAACGACGGAGGATGAGGGTTGAGCTTACGGATCGCTGAAACGCTCTAAATCCGCAAAACTCTGCGTTCTCATATACAGCTTTTAGTAAAGAGCCTACGTCTGACGGAGGCTCTTTGTGCTGTCCTAATCTTTTGCTGGAGTTACCGAACAGGTTGGGAGGGAATCTATGAGGAATCAGATAGCGAAACTTTAAATTGTGTATACTAAAAACCTATTAAAACAACTGCAAACTTCCGACATATTATCTAAGAGCTTTTCGCTCAATATTCCTCGGGGAGATGGCAGCATGTCACAAAATATTAAGAAGCGCGTAGTTAGATCATCCAGCATCGCCAACACATTG
This sequence comes from Paenibacillus sp. A3M_27_13, assembly GCF_024213315.1. Lineage (NCBI taxonomy): Bacteria > Bacillati > Bacillota > Bacilli > Caryophanales > Paenibacillaceae > Paenibacillus > Paenibacillus sp. A3M_27_13. Next base: position 1,143,335 of record NZ_JANAVE010000001.1, on the reverse strand, counting down.
GCCATGGTCTTGTTAGTCATTATCGTTGTCGTCTTTGCAACCTTGGGGACGTTCATGTTTGCAAGCACGCAAAGCATACTTGTCAAGCAGCAAGAGGCCATGCTCCAGACCAAGACGCAGGCCGTTGTCACTCAATTCGATGCGTTGTTTAAGGAAAAGGGATCGCTTGTCAAACAAATGTCAACGAACAATCTTTTTAAGCAATATTTAGAAACCACCCCATCGGCAGAAATGGTGAAAACTTCTCCTTATGCTGCGGAAACAGTAGCGACTCTGGCAGCCATTGTAAAGGCAGAGCCATCTTTTGCCGACGCCTGGATTGCAGGAATATCTGGTAAAGGCTTCTTTCTTCAGAATGATGGTGTTGCTTCTAAACCGGATTTTGATATTCATACACGCCCATACTTCAAGCCAGCTGTTGAAGCAGACGGTTTATACTACTCAGAACCCTATAAGGACGTCAATTCGGGTAATGTGCTCATGGGCATTTTCTATCCGATTAAAGATAGCAGTAACCAATTAATCGGATTTGCTGCTGTCGATATTGCTTTCAAAGACATCCCTGCCGTTATGCAAAGCTATTCGCTTGGAAGCACAGGTTATTCGATTCTTGCGTCCAAAACAGGTGATATTTTGTATCACCCCGATCAAAATAAAGTGCTGAAAGAAAAGATTAACGAAAGCACAGGTGATCTTGGGGAGATTGGAAAGAAAATGATTGCTGGTGAGTCCGGAGTACAGCTAATTAATGATAATGGGGAACCTCGTTATATTGGGTATGCAACCAGTAAAGATACGGGGTGGTCTGTAGGCTTAACCATTTCTGAAGAAGAGGTGCTCACAGAATTAAAAACCTTTACCTGGCTTACCATTGGCGGTTTTGCGGCAGCCACCATCCTGCTTGTTGTGATTTGTTATATAACGCTCCGTTATCTGTTGAGATCAATCCCGAAATTGCTTGCAAAAATCAAGCTGATTGAAAATGGAGATTTGACCGTTCAGTTTGATACGCAATCCAATAATGAAATCGGGCAAATTTCTCAAGGGATTTACAATATGGTTCAAAAAATTCAAGGCATGCTCCAAATGGTGGGCGGCTCAGCTCAAGTCTTGAATCAGTCTTCTCATGATTTGCAATCCATTTCTTCCAGAACCGCGATCACGATGAACGATACTGCGACAGCAATTAATGAAATTGCCAATGCAACGAACTACCAATCCATCGAAACGGATAACATTTTACAAAAAACTGGTGCATTATCCGGCCAAATTGACGAAATTGCCAATGATGCCAAAGCCATTGAAACGATGGTACAAATCTCTGCTGAGCAAAGCGGACAGGGGCTTGCGGTAGTAGATCAGTTATCCAGATGGGCGGAAGAAAATCACAATTCCACACAAGCGATGTCGTCTATTATTCAGGAGATTGATCTGAGCCGTCATGAGATTTCCAGCATCGTCGATACGGTCAACCAAATTGCAACGCAGACCAACCTGCTGGCGCTCAATGCTTCCATTGAAGCTGCACGTGCAGGAGAACAGGGCAAAGGGTTTGCTGTTGTTGCCGGGGAGGTTCGCAAGCTGGCTGAGCAGACTGCACTGGCGACACAGGAAATCTACAAGAAGGTCCGTGTCATCGAAGAAAAAACCAGTGTATCAGTTGAGCATACGGTTCACGGTCTGAAAATTGCAGAAGAAAACGCGAGATCGGTGGAGGACACGAAGCAAGTATTCTTTAGCATTAACAAGGATTTGGAAGATTTGAAATTGCGAATGATCCAGATCAGCACGAACACTTCCAAAGTCCACAAGCACAAAGATGAGATTTTACAGGCGTTGGAGATCATCTCTTCTACCACAGAAGAGAATTCCGCTTCAACCGAAGAGGTTAGCGCCAGCACGCAGGAACAATTGGAAAGCTTCGGACAGGTTGCTGAACTATCCAAACAATTAAACCAATTGTCCAATAAGCTTCAAGACGAATTAAAACAGTTCAAGGTTGAGTAACATGGTAGGTGGAGGCGATGCTATGGTATGATGTGACGGAGGAACTGGACAAGTAAAGGTAAGACATTTTATGATAATGTAAATTGGACTTAATGGATCAATAATTTACTCCGAAAGAATCAGGGACTTAAGATGAATATCCATCTTAAGTCCCTTTTTTTTGTGTAAAATTAGATTTCCAATTTTTTGAACGGCTGATATACTAAGGAGGCAAGTGAGATGAAGATAAACCTACTTTATCGGGATAAAAAAACGATCGGCGGGACGCGTAGGCTGATGCGGTTCCCTTTTCTTCTGAACGAGGTGAATGGAACCCGGATCAGCGGCAAGAAATGCGCGATGCATTGGTGGCAAGGGGCTACAGCAGCAAGACGATTAAAGCATACATATCGCAAACGGAACGCTTTTTTGCAAGATTGCAAGGGACCGAAGCAAGCATAAATGATGCGACGGTGCAAAAATATGCGTTGGCGCTGCTCGAAAAAGGCCTTTCGTACGCTTATGTTAACCAAGCGATCAGCGCGCTGAAATTTTACTTTCGCCATGTGCTAAAGCAGCCCAAATCCGCCGCCTATGTTCGTCCGAAAAAGGAGAGTAAACTGCCAGATGTGCTGTCCCTGAATGAGGTTATGCGTCTGTTGAAAGCAGTGAAAAATCTAAAGCATAAGGCTATTCTGTACCTGACGTATACATCCGGGCTGCGGGTAAGCGAAGTGGTGAGGTTGCGTCTTGAAGACTGCGACCGTGAACGGAAAGTACTGAAAGTTCGTCAGGGAAAGGGCAAGAAGGATCGGCAAACGCTGCTATCCGAAGCGGCTTTTGCGGTGGTCGAGCAGTATATAGGGGGGGAGCAGCCAGCAGACTGGCTGTTTCCAGGGCAGAGGGAAGGCCGCCACCTGACGGAACGTTCAGCGCAGAAAGTGTTTGAAAAAGCGCTGGCTGAAGCGGGCATTCGCAAACAGGTGAGTATCCATTCGCTAAGGCATTCCTTTGCGACCCACTTGCTGGAGAATGGGATTGATCTTCGCTATATTCAGGAACTGCTAGGGCATCAGAGTGTGCGAACGACGGAGCGGTATACACATGTGAGCAGACGGGACATTGGGCGGATTCAAAGTCCGTTGGATCGGATGAGCGGGCTGGAGGATTGAAACGCAGAAAGTGCCGGAATAAGGAGAAAAGTGCAGGATTCACGAAGTTCGTGAATATGACAAAGAGAGTATTCTTTCGGAAGTTCGTAAATAAGACGTTATACGAAAGATCATTAGAGTGAAATTTATGATGGAGGTTATTTAAATGAAGATGGTTATAATCTTTGGCCCCCAAGCAGTGGGGAAGATGACAGTAGGGCAATGTTTAGAAGCAACAACAGATTTAAAACTATTTCATAATCACATGTCTATTGATTTTGTGTCTCTATTTTTTGATTACGGCACACCTGCCGGAAAGCGTCTGGTTAGTCTAATCAGGCAAGAGATTTTTGAAGAAGTGTCCAAAAGTGAACTGGAAGGACTCATATTTACGTTTGTATGGGCATTTGATCTTCAAAGTGATTGGAACTACATTGAGCAGGTTTCAAACCTATTTGAATCGAGAGGAGGAACCGTGTACTTGGTTGAACTAGAGGCCGACTTGGAAGAACGAAAAAAACGAAATACGACTGAGAATAGATTGATACATAAACCAACTAAACGAAATGTGGAGTGGTCGGAGGCTGAGTTGATTGAAACTCATGAAAAACATAGGTTGAATTCATTACCCGGAGAGATTACTAAACAAAATTATATAAGGATTAACAACAGTGGGTTGGAAGCAAATCAGGTAGCTGAAATGATAAAAGAAAGATTTAAGTTTTAAGGTAGAGAGTCTATCAAAGAAAAATGATCCTTCGTATAACATAATATTCATGCTACGGCTCCCAAGGGAGCCTTGGTCTGCGGATGGATTTCAGGGAGGAATTCCAGCAGACACACCCAGCATATGCTGGGCGTCACGAATACAGGAACGTTATACGACAGAATTGAAACGAAAATTCATACTAAAATAAAAGAGGATTACAAGTGAACATTCAGAATATGTAAATAAATTGTGAGATCAACTTTGAAAGTGGAGGTTATTCAATTGAATCAAATCGTTAAAAGTTTTCTTGATACGCACATCAAAGAATACGGAATTGAACATTTAAAGCAAGAGGTAGCTTTTGAACACTTTTGTAATAGATTAATTGTTAATAAATATGTTATAGAAAGGTTTTCTCCTGAAGATACGATGACTGACGCTGGAGAAATTGGACTAGATGGTATAGCAATAATAGTAAATGACATACTAGTCAATGATAAAGACACACTAAATGAAGCATTAAAGCTTTCTGCTAAAATTGATGTGAAGTTTATTTTTTTACAAGCTAAAACAAGTGATAAGTTTGATGGTGATGAAATAGGAACTTTCTGTTTTGGAGTTAAGAGTTTCTTTTTACCTAAAGAACAAAGACCAAAAACAAATGATAAAATTGAAGCGTTAATAGAGATTAAGGATCAAATTTATACAAAAAGTATTGATTTCTCTTCCAAGCCAGAATTAAATCTGTTTTTTATTACTTGTGGTAAATGGAATAGTGAGAATAATCTTAATGATAGAGTGAAAATAGAGTGCGATTATTTTGAGAAGACGCAAGATTTTGGGGATGTTAATTTTTATCCATATGATAATGAAAAAATAATAATTACCTACAAGGAATTGAAAAAGAAAATAAGTAAAATGATAGTCATGGAAAAAAAATTCACATTTCCTAGTATGCTTAATATAAAACAAGCATATGGTGGTTTAGTTAAATGTAATGATTTTGTGAATATATTAGAAGATAACGAAGGGAATATGTTAAGAAATATTTTTGAAGACAATGTAAGAGACTTTCAGGGGTATAATCCGGTGAATAAAGAAATTCGCGGTACTATTAATGATACTAATGAACAAAAATGGTTTTCTGTACTTAATAATGGGCTTACAATAATTGCAAAGAAAATTGAATCAACAGGAGACGAAATAGAAATATTCGACTACCAAATTGTAAATGGATGTCAAACTAGCTACGTATTGTTTGAGAATAAGGATAAATTTACTGATGCAATGCATCTCTTTGTTAAAATAATTGAAGTAGAGAATCAAGAAGTCTTAGATAGAATCATTTATACAACTAATCGACAAACAGAAGTTAAGTCAGAAGCATTTGCTGCCACTAGACCATTTCATAAGGGGTTAGAGGATTACTATAATTCTATAGAGCCGCAGTATCGTTTGTATTACGAAAGAAGATCCAAACAATATGATTTAGTAGACAATATCAATAAAAATAATGTAGTTACACTCTCTACTCAAATAAACTCCTATATATCTATGTTTTTAAATTCTCCTCATAGTACACATCGTTATTATGGAGAGTTATTACAAAACTACAATAGGCAGTTATTTGTTAATGATAGTTTATATGAACCATACTATATTTCTGCTTATTTTCACTATTTCGTAAATAACTATATAAAGTCAGGTGATGTTTCAAAGCCCAAATATCAACGCTTTAAGTATCACATAGTTTGTGCAATGAAGGCTTTATCAGTTGGAAAGGAAATGCTTCATCCGAACAGTCGTAATCTAAAAAGGCAATGTGAAGCTTTATTCAAGAAAATCAAGTCGGATAACGATTTGAAGGAACTGTTTATTATTGCTACTTCTTGTTTAGACGAGGCAATATTGAGGAATCCTAACATAAATCCGGATAACTTGCACCGCAGTAGAGAGGTTACACAGACTTTACTAGAGGTTGTTTCAGAGTATTCACAGGCTTTAAATAACAGAGATTATTTAAAAAATGGCGATGTAGTATCTTGTGTAGTAAAAAAAATAGAGAATCATTACTTTCTAGTAGATATAAAAACTGATGATATAAGAACTAATGGCTCAATACACATTTCGAGGATTGCTGATCGATATGTTAAAGATATAAGAGATGAAGTAAAAATAGCAGATATAATTCAAGCTAAAATAGTTAATGATGACTACTACGAAAAATGGTTTGGATGGGAATTATCAATGGTTTTGAATTGAGTTTATTTTAGGAAAAGGTTTATTTAAAGAGTTTTTTTGAGATCTTTTTTTATGAGTTGGTTTGTGGCATTTAAAACAACTCCATAAAGGAGGATCTTTTTTGAGCTTAAACATTACTTAATTTGTAAGATCATTTTTAGGGAGTAATGCCGTCGTATAACATAATCTCACGCGTGGGCATTCGCTAGACAATCAGCATATGCGCTGGGACGTTAATATAGGAACTTTATACGACAGAATCAAATAAAAGAGAAGCGTTTGGTTCTCAAGTAGAAGTTATATTTAATTCATTATGTAATTGAAGAGCATCCTTAAAACCTTGCAAGTAGATTTCACGTTCTAGGATTGTTTGAACAGAGAGGTCTGCATCATCGTAAAGAAATAGAGTTTTATGCATATCCTGAGGTAGAAGTTCATGTAACTGTTTGAAGTAAAGATTTCGGTCAGATGAGAATTGATTATAGATGGGGTTATTCTTGAGAAGATCGCTATATAAGGCTTCAATTCGATTACGAATCACCGAATCAAGTAAGACTTCTAAAGAATTGTGCATAAATGATCACCGTCCATTATATTTTATTTTGCGAACAAAAATTCAACTTATTGAATATTATTTTATCATAATGAAAAATATAGTCAATACATATCAAAGATATTTTTGATTAAGGAAATATATTTTCATATAATTAAAGAAAAATTCAATTCGAATACGAAGGAGTACCAAATGATAAGTTATAAACCATTTCAAAAATTATTGATTGACAGGGAGATTAAGAAACAAGATTTATTGAAAATGACGGGGATTTCATCAGCAACGATGGCAAAACTCAACACGAATGAGTATGTTTCTTTAGAAGTCATTGATAAATTATGTACGGCATTGGAGTGCCAACCTGGAGATCTTTTGGAACATCTAACAGACCTATGAAAAAATAGAATATAAGAGGATGTTGGTTAACTCGAAGATGTAATTCCGTCGTATAACAACATATTCAAGCAGCGGCTCCTTCGGAGCCTTGGTCTGCGGATGGATTTCGAGGAGGGATTTCAGCAGACAACCCCGTTGGGGTTCGTGAATACAGAAACGTTAGGCGAAACTGAGCTTAAGGAAGAAGGAATATAATGCAGTTAATACATAGAAGAGGCTGGGGAATATTCGAGGATGAAGAAGAGGTTTATTTTCATCTAATGGGTGAAAAAGGTGAAGAGCTTGGTTATGCTAAGTGGTCCAATTCACAGGTGAATACTATTTCTAAACAAGAATACTTTTATCATAAGTACGGTCCATACTATGTTGAAATCATGAATTACTTTCAGGACAATCTAACTGATTCATGCAGGTCATTAGATGGCTCCGTCTATGTATCAAACTACCAACAATCAGACATTCATAAGTTTGATAGTAACGGAAATCTACAATTTATCCATCAAGATATGTTTGATACAGTCTATAGTTTTGCTGTTTCTGAGGATCTGATTTGGGTTGTTTACCCAACAAGGAATACAATAAAGTGTTATAACCTTAAAACATACAAAGAATTGTATTCTATAGGAGACATTGAAGGAACCTTATTTAACTTACCTGAAAGTATATACTTTTACGATGAACTTCTTTACGTCTGTGATATGGGAAATCAACGAATATGTACTATAGATCCGAAGAGTAAAGTAATAAGTTCTTATAAAGAATTTAGAGAACCGGTATGGGAATATATAAGATCTAATAACTATGAGATCGTAAGACTGAAGTCAGGAATTTTTCGGGTATAACTGTCTGCATCGCCTAACATCACATTCCTACTGCGGGGCATTCGCCCCTTGGTCGCCGGAGGCATTTCAGGGGAGAGGATTCAGACGACACATTGATTTCCCAAAGATAAGAGCTATCTAAGGGAAACCAACGTCAGGAATGTACATACGTTATCGGAAAGATATGCAATTTTAAAAACCATTGAGGAGATGTTTCAATGAAGATAATTAGCGGAGTTGTTGATGCAACTGCAACTGCATATTTTTTGTCGTACAAATGTTTAATGAATAAACACTTAGAAGAGTGTGAATATAATAGCGATTATTTTTCAGCTTATTTTGTCCCTGCAATTACTACAGCAGCATTTTCATGTGAGCTTGCTCTAAAGAGTATTTGTCAATCTCTCAATGGAAAAGCACCAAAAGGTCATGATCTATATAAACTTTTTAAGACGCTTGATGAATCTACTCGAAAAGATATTATGAATCGAACGATTAATGCGTACAATCTTAAATCTGAAATTCTTAAAGTAGACGATCGAATTGATGAGAATGATTTTAACAATTTATTAACTTACCACAAAGATTCTTTCACTATATGGAGATATTTTTATGAAGGTAGTCCGAGTATAGATTTAGATTTTATTGAGGCATTAATGTTCTGTTTGAATAAGATAGAGGACGATTATTCAAGTTACATCATTAACCAGTTATCGATAAGGGCAAAAAAGATTATTAAGACAATCTAGAGTTTATTCAGGAAGGCATATCCATCCGATAACAAAGTGTTCACGCATCGGCGGACAAGCCGCCTTGGTCCCGGAAGAGAAGTCGGAGAAGTGGTTGCCGGGACACATCCATTCACCCAACCGCATCACGGCTGGACGAGATCGTGCTAGCCGCACGACTCAGGCTGCTTAGGGTGAATGGACGTCGTGAACACAGAAACGTTATGTGAAACTCCTTGTAAAACTAAAACAAAAAGGACTGATCCTTATGAATAACACTAAATCGTGGCTGGAAGAGATAATAGAGGCATTAAATGAGCTTGGTGGTGAAGGGACATTACAAGATATTTATACTCAGATTGAGGATCGGAAGCAAATGGAGCTAACAAAGGCTTGGAAAAATACTGTAAGAAGGACTATTTATGATAATACGAAAGATAGTGTAGGGAGACGAGATGTTTTTTATTCTGTTGAAGGTAAAGGTAATGGCATATGGGGGTTAAAGGATTTTGAAGCTAACAAAGAAAATATTGAAATAACTGAAGATGATACCGGATTTCCTGAGGGCAAGAAAAAATTAAGGTTGCATTTAAGTAGAGAGAGACGACCAGCGGTCGTAAGAGAGGCAAAAAAAATATTTAAAGAGAAAAACGATGGTAATTTGTTTTGTGAGATATGCGGTTTTAATTTTTCTTCTGTATACGGTGAGCTAGGAGAGGACTTTATCGAAGGTCACCATGTAATTCCAGTATCCGAGTTGAATGAAGACCATAAAACCAAGGTAGAAGATATCGCAATGGTTTGTTCAAACTGCCATAGAATGCTGCACAGAAGAAGACCTTGGTTAACTAAAGATAAATTGAGAGATCTAATAAAACATTGATGTAGCATTTCAGGAAGTCAAGGAGCATCACATAACATAATATTCACGCTGCGGACATTCGTCCTGGGTCCGGCATTCACCGGACACCCAGCATGCGCTGGGTCGTGAATACGGAAACGTTATCAGAAATTCATGAAAAGTAATATCATAAAAAGGCATTTATATTTACATAGTCAAGAGATGAAAGGGGAAGTACTGTGAAGCTTAAAGAAGAATCCATAAAATGGGCTATTAACCATCTGCAATTAGAAAAAGATACAGATCTATTTCCAAGTCCCAAAGAAATTAATGTCTTTAACGATCTTAAGGAGAAGGTAATAACAAGGTTAAAAGATTATGACATAACACAACATCAATTTAGTCCCTCGCGAAGATTCGTTATACCTAAAACAGAACTGTCATATAGAATTGCAACTCAACTAGATCCAATTGATAGTCTTTTAATAGCAGCGGTTATCTTTGAATACGGTCATTTGATCGAAAATCGTAGGAGACCCAAGGAAGAAGAAACTGTATTTAGTTATAGATTCGCTCCAAAGGGAGATGGAACCTTTTATAGTAATGAAAATTCATGGAAAGAATTTTGGACATCGTGCTTACAAAAAAGTAAGAGAAAAAGATATGTAGTCCAAATGGATATATCAGATTTCTATAATCAGATATACCATCATACTGTGGAAAATCAATTAGGAGAATCAGGATTACCAAACTCAATAAATAAATTTATCATGCGTTTGCTGGAGGATATCACAAAAACTGTATCTAGAGGTATACCTATAGGACCACACTCTTCACATTTGCTTGCTGAAATGACCTTAATTCCAATTGACGATAGTTTATCCATAAAAGGAATTGACTTTTGTCGCTATGCAGATGATATTTATGTATTTTGCGACGATGAAAAAGAAGCACAAATTACTGTTTATCAGATGGCTGAAATATTGGATAAACAACAAAAACTTGTATTACAAAAGCAAAAGACCGACATCATCAAAGCGGAAACATTTACTCGAATTTGCGAAAATATGCTAAATGATAATCCGTTAAATGAAAATGAGGATCAAATGATTAAGGTTTTAAAAAAATATACCACTGGTTCCTATAAAGGAATAGATTTTAGACAACTGGACCCAGAGGATCAGGAATTGTTTGCTGATTATAACATCAATGAAGTTTTAGAAAAATATCTAAATGCAATAGAGCCAGATTATAAAAAAATAAGATGGTTATATAGAAGACTCGGTCAATTAGGTGCACCAGGTGGTATCGAATATACAATAGAAAATATCAATAGATTAATTCCAGCTATTAGTGATGTTTGTCATTATTTAATTACAGCAAGTAGAAACTTTGAAGATGACTTTCTAACATTAGGGGATCAGGTAGTAACAATGCTTGAGGATGAGCTTATTCAGGCTAACGAGTATTTCTATATAGCGATCTTGAACTTATTTGCATGCAATTCTGATCTAAATCATCTAAAAAAATTGCTTTCTTTATATAAGTCTTCTTCACCAGAAGCTAAAAGAAAGATTATTTTTGCCGCCCATGAAGCTGGAGCTTCTACATGGATAAGGGAACTCAAAGAACTATACTCGGCTTTAGATCCGTGGAGTCGTAGAGCCATGTTAATTGCATGTCAGATACTACCCGAAGATGAAAGAACTCACTATCTAAAGCACATTAAGAAAACACATCCTTTAAGTTTGTCAGAGGAGTTAATTTTAGAGTGGTCCATTAATAATAAAAAGTACAATATGGCTACAGTTGATGAATTGGATATGTAAAATGCTTTAACTAAAATTTCTTTTAAATTCGTACGGTATAAGTAATTCAGGGAGAACATGAACTTCTGATAACATAATATTCACGCTTCGATCCATTCGGCCCTCGGTCCGCCCGATGTATATCGAGGAAGTGGATTCAGCGGACACACCCGCGCCGGCTAACTGCGCAAGCGCAGCCGGACCCTCCGGGTCCTTAAGCTGGTGGGGAGTCGTGAATACAAGAACGTTAGACGACAGAATCAAAAACAATAGAAAAAGAGGGTCATATGGCCCTCTAAATACTAGAATTTTGCAATTCACTGAATAGTTGTAGAGCATCTTTGAAACCTTGTATGTAGATACTTCTTTCTAGGATGGATTGGAGAGAAATTTGGGCGTCTTCGTAAAGAAAAACCGTATGTTGAAGTTGATCGGGCAAAGCATCACGAAGCGTTTTGAAATATTGATCTGTCTCCGAAGAAAGCTGAGTGTACTCCTTATGACACTCCAGAAGCTCAGTATAGAGTAATTCTAAACGTATTCTTATAAGCGGCTCTGTTAATGATTCTAATGTATTAATCATATGTTATTCCTCCTTTGATTAACTCTATAGAGTTATTATATAACCTTATAAAGTTAATTACAAGGTGAATATTTGACTTTATAGAGTTAAAACTTCGCTTTTCGTTGATGATTGCTAATTTGGAAGATAAGATAGAACTATGGAGGGGAAAAGATGAACGTAATCAAGTGCAATATACGAGAACTCATGGCACAACATCGAATAGATGATATAACAGAATTGATGGCGAAATCGGGCTTAAGTCGGAATTCAATCAACAAGTTGTATAGGGGAACGAATATAGAAACAACAAAGCTGGAAACCTTATTCAAACTATGCGATACATTTAACTGCAAATTATCAGATTTAATTGAGTATGTACCGAAAGAAAACCAATAGTGAAGGCAGATTCGAGAAGCAATTTCATCGTATAACACAATATTCAGCGGCTCCTTTGGAGCCTTGGTCAGCGAATTAGGATTTGGAGAGGTATTTCAGTAGACCACTCCATTGGGTACATGAATGCAGAAACGTTATCCGAAAGAACCGAGTAATTTTATTGTACATCAAAGTTCTGAGTACTCTGGTTTAGAGAAGCAGAGCAAAACAGATGTACGGTTTGCTGACTGCATGTATTACGTTAATTTTTTCCCCTAAAGCTAGCGAGGGCGCATGAATTACAACCTGAGAATATTTCATAAAGGAGCTAGGGTTATGATTTGGATAGAGATGTCAAAGGACGAAGTACATGGGGGAGGAGAATGGGGATTTACAAAATGCCTTTGGTCACCAGCATATAAAATAGTAGGTGATACCAGACGTATATGGGCATATTGGGATAGTTTAATGCGAGTAAAAGAAGGGGATATTATCTTACATTTAAGAGGAGACTCAAATTCTAAATTCATCGGACATTCAATTGCTGAAACAGATGGCTTTACCACAACACTAAGACCACCTGATCCTGGACCAAATTGGAGTTACGCTGATACTTTTTATAGAGTGAATTTGAAAAAATTTGAACCATTTGATCAGACAATCGAATTAAGTACACTTTTTACTCAAAAAGAAAATCAATTGATGTATTATTTCAATGTAAATAAAGCTAAGAGTTCAGACGAAAAGAAACTCTTATTTTATGTAATTCAAAACGGAAATTTACGTAGACAAAATGGGGCATATCTATCTGAAGTGGATTCAGAATTATACAACATTTTATTTAGTAACAGTAATATTAATACTACTGTTAGAGAAAGATTGGTAATTGATCAGTCCAATACATATGAAAGTCAAAAAACTCTACCTATTAGAATAGGGCAAAGTAATTTTTCTAAAAATGTTCGCGATAATTTTAATCATATTTGTTGTTTTCCAAATTGTGAAGTTGCTGATAGCAGTTTTCTGATTGGAGCTCATATTGCTAGATGGTCTGATAATTCAGAATCAAGAGGAGATACATCCAATGGATTGTGCCTTTGCTTATTTCATGATAAAGCATTTGAAATTGGCTTATTTACTTTAGATGATAACTTATCTGTTTCTATAGATATTGAAAGACTATCTTATTATCATAGTCCAATAAATCAGATAATAGAATCTAATGGTCAAGCTATTAAAGATTCTAAAATACCAATAAATATTAAATATCTAAGGCATCATTGGGCTAGAATTGGATATAGACCATGAAAATAGCTTATAAGTAAAGTTATGGGGTACATTTAACTGCAAATTATATGATCTGATTGAATATGTACCTAGAGAAAATCAATAGTGAGGGCAGAGTCTAGAAGCGATTCCGTCGTATAACATAATATTCAAGCTGCGGCTCCGTTGGAGCCTTGGTCTGCGGGATGGATTTCGAAGAGGCATTTCAGCAGACAACCCTATTGGGGCTCATGAATACAGAAACGTTATATGAAATCCTAAAAAATGAGAGGAACAGAAATGACAACACAATTTAATTTTAATAAATTGAATAACATTTATGCAGAGGCTATCGCATCGGATGATAAAACATTAATCTTTGAAACCCAAGTTGGAAAAGGAAGATTCTTATTTATGATGTTTTTATCAGATGAAGACAAAGATTCAAAAGACAAATTATTTATATATCTGAGAAACACCAACCTTATAAAGCCTGTAAAGGTATATGGTAACCATAGTAAAGGTCAGTTTGAAGTATATATAAAAGATGAATTGAAAGAAGTTCTGATAAAGGAATTACAGCTAAATTCAAGTTCAGGTTCTTTTGATTTTAAGAACTTTCTTGAACAGCTTAATAGTAGCATTCCTCAAAGCATAAATCGTGACAACAAAATTACTGAATTAAGAAAAAGTAGAAGCATAATAAGCGAGTTAAAAGTAGTAGATGAAGCTGATAAAACAGTGTTAAAGCACGAAGTGAAACTTCCTGAAAACAAAAAGCCTCAAGATAAAACTTTAAGAAAATTATATGTTTATACTGATGGAGCTGTTGAAGATATAGCCGAGTTAATTCAACTGCTCAAGAAATTTAATATGACTGTGGCATGGACAACAAAAGACAAAGAAAATAACACTTTAAGTGTAAAAGCATTGTTGGGTAAGCTAAACAACTAAACGGACTTCATATAACATAATATTCACGCTGCGAGCCTACGCCCTGGGTCCGGCATTCGCCACCCAGCCTACGCTGGGTCGTGAATACAGGAACGTTAAGTGAAATTCCGAGGCAAAATTGAAAGGAAGCTAAAGGATGATTGATGGAGATCAAATAAGTGAATTTGAGACTGCAACAAAGTATCAAGAAGCCTTTTTGTCAACGAAAAGTGAGTGGGACAAAGGAAAGCGTGACTTGAGTATATGCTTGAATTTAGGTTTTATATCCTGGTATCTGAGCGTCGAATCTGGAAATACGTTTATTACTCAGGGGCTTAATGATAACGATTATGAAATCATTGAATTGACATTAAGCGAAGTTACAGAAGAAGGGATACGTAATTTCTCGACAGAGACGCAGTTTTTATTGATTTTCGGTTACATGATCACTTTGTTTCCTCATCATTTTGGAGACTATGAGTATTGGGAAAGCATAGGGAAAAACATGCTTTCAAAAGCATACGAGCTGGAACCAAGTGATCCAATAATTGAAATGGTTTTTCTTGCGGACAATATGAGAAGTGAAGGTTATAGAAATGCTTGTTTAAGATCTAAAGAACATATTAAAGAACATATTAAAGACAGATTTAAGAATAAAGGATTAATGGATAAATATTTTCAAGACGTATTTGATAGGTAATTCAGAGGAAGATCACTTAACATAATATTCACGCTGCGGACATTCGTCCTTGGTCCGGCAGGAGCCGGACACCTCAGCATATGCTGAGGTCGTGAATACAGGAACGTTATCTGAAAGACTAGCATTTAAGAAAACAGGTGAATAGAATGCCATTAATTCATGAGTTTCTTATAGCTCCTAAAATTGGCTTTGAATTAAATCAAATTGTTAGGAATAACAATGGGAGAATTAATAAAAGAAAATCAGGTATCGATTATTTAGTTGAATTAGATGATGATCTCTTTCAGTATTTTTCAGATACATTAAAGTGGATACCAAATGAAACTGAAAATAGATTCGGTTTGAATTACTGTGGGTTAACAGTTATGTATTCAAATGGAGCGAGTGTACTAAAGAAAATTATTACAGGTTGGTATGAGATATTTAAAAATGCTCCAAATGAAATAAAGTTAACAGGGAATTATTTTTGGAGAGACCAAATCGATAAAGGTGAATATGAAAAAATTGAAGTAAGAAAAGCTAATTTATTAAAAATTCTCTCTGAACTAATTACCTTATGTAATCTAGTTGAAGATAATGACGACTTAATAATATTACATCTAGGGATTTGACACTTTGAAAGAAGTTCTAGTAAGTTATTAGGTGTCAAGCACAGAAGCATATTCAGATAACACACGACCTGACCTAAGATAAGCTATCTAGGGTCAGGTCACGTCATAGAGGCGGAAATGTTAGATGAAAGCACCCAAATAAATAAAACCATCTAAAAAGGATGCAAAGAAAAGATGATTAAATCTATTAGTATTGATGAATGGAATGGGAGCACATTCAATGAAGAAATAGTTATGAATCCTACATGGGCAGACACTTTAAGATTTTTAAGAAAACTCGATGGAGATAAATTTACATTAGTCTTTTTTGAGGTATCAGACACAGATTCAGCATTAGTTGGAGGCGGACCGGAATATTTCATAGTGTCTATTACAATTGATGGTAATATATATACTCTTATGAACGATAAACAGGGAAACAATGAAATTCTTCTGGTTGCTGGTGGTCAGTTAGGCAATTATTGCGATAACATTTGTATAGGATTAATTCCTATGCTTGAAGTAATAAAGTATTATTATGAAACTGGAAAACTACTCGAAACACATAAATGGAAACAAGAATAATAATTACTTTGAATGCAACTCGAAGAAGTGGGTTAACGTCATCTAACATCGCATTCAACGCCTCTGACCGGGACAAGCCCGGCCCTTGGCCTGGAAGAGGCATTTCGGAGGAGCGGATTCACCGGACACATTAGACCTGCTAATTCGGACGAGCATTCCCGATGGTCATCTTAAGCTGCTTGAACTTCAGGAATACCCGAACGTTATGTGAAATCAACGGAATTATTTAAGGGGCAAACATATTGGTGTGACCGCTTGGAACTTTTTCTTACTTCACGTGCAAGTTGCAATAAAATGAAATGAAGTAGACGGAGCTGAGTGTCTACTTCATGTTCTTCTAAATTTTTGAAAATTAAATTACAGATGGATCAATGAATCTTTGGAGGTGCAGAATTCATCGTATCGTTAAGCTGGGTCACAAAAACATTTTCGTTCGGGCCTGGGTTATTTCGAAACATTTTCGCTTCTTCCACCAAAACTTCGTCTGTATCCGTGCCAAGTATCTTTATTGTTGCATCAATGAATGAAGCAAGCGGCATCGCCCGTGGTTCATCGTTGTTGCTTTGAACCCATGGGGGCACAATTTCTATTACTTTTACCGATGTGTCTTTAAGCATGTACCTTTGGGACAGCGTATAGGTATGAAGTGCTGCCTTCGTCGCGGAGTATACAGCAGTTGTCGCTAACGGTACAAATCCAAGTATTGAAGTCGTGTTGATGACAACTGCTTCTTCTTTGGACTTCAAATGCTCGATGAATGCAGAAGTCAACCGAATGGGACCTAGCAAGTTTGTAGTGACAGTCGAAATCAAAACATCCTCATCGATCTCGCCCGCCGCGTCATCGGACTGTATGATGCCGGCGTTGTTAACCAAGACATTAACATCCGGGTATTCTTCGATTAACTGCTTGGCGGCCGCCTCTATGCTGGCAGGATCTTGTACATTCAATTCCACTGCGGACATGCCGGGATTCGCTTTGATCGTCTCCTCCAGCCGCTCTTTACGTCGACCGGAGATAATAACTCTATTTCCAAGATTGTGGAGAGCTTCTGCTAACGCACGTCCAATTCCCAAACCGCCGCCTGTAATAAAGATCGTGTTTCCTGTAAGTTTCAATTTTTAAACGCTCCTAATTCATGTGAATTAAATCATTCCAAAGATTGTAAAGCAATAGCTTTCAGGATTACAGCTCCTCTAAAATTGAACATATGTTGAATCATCAACATAAATTTTATAAAGTGAATGTATCAGAGCGGTACATGGGGTTCAATGGTTAAAACAAGCGTGGTTGTTGATTTTTCAACAGAGAACTTCGAAGTGTTCATTTTTTCGGATAGTACAAAGGGGAGAAGAATATGGACAGGCGTATTCAAAAATCGAGGCAAGCCATTATTGATGCTTTTATGAGGCTGATGTCAGAAAAGGAATTCGAGAGAATTACGATCAATCAAATTGCGGAGGAAGCGAATGTCAATCGCGGAACGGTTTATTTGCATTTCGCTGACAAGTACGATCTGCGCGATCAATGCATGGAAGCTCAAATTAACGAGTTACTACGCAATTGTATGTCTGAAGATAACTTCTTTCATCTCCCTTCCAAAACCGCACTACTGCGCACGTTTGAATATTTGGAGCAGCATGCTTCATTCTACTCTATAATGCTGACGAACAAGGGAAGTACGGTTTTTCGGAACCAAATGGAGACAATGTTCCGGCAAAGTCTGTGCGAGCATCTGGATTCGATCAACCTCGATCAGGAAATGAATAGGGACATTACGGTGCAATTTTTAATTTCAGCGGCGGTAGGGGTATTGGAATGGTGGATTACCCGTTCGATATCGGTCATGGTTGAACAATTTTGGAAATTGCTGAATTGTGGTGTCGAGGGAAATGAACCAACATCGTCCATTTGAGTCTCTAATTTAGAGGCTTTATACACAAACGTTATCAGAAATTCTTTAATTACTAAAACATAATAATAAGATTTCAAAAGTACTAAAAACTATAGTATAAAGAACACGAAAGATCTGGAGGTCATTTTATGGATATACTCTTTGCCAATTATGGGATTAATATAGTTCGAAGAGATGGGAGAATATTCATTATTTTTGATGCTGGTGGAATAGTGGTTCAAATGATAGAAATAGAAATAACAGAAGAAGAGTCACTAAAAGCTCAGAAAAGTGAAAGAGATGCATATGAACTAATAATCAAACTACAAAATGAAAAAAGACCATATAAGAAAATTCACTGATTAAAAAATTTGCGGATTGATTTTGAATGCATAGTGAAGAAGTTCGGTAACTTCTGATAACATAAAATTCAAGCATCGAATCCTGTGTAAGGAAAAAAGTAAAAAGACAATGGAGGTATGTTTGGTGCTGACATTAGAAAAAGCTAGAAAAAATGATGCACAAAAACTTGCTGAAATACAAAAGGCCAGTTTTGAGGATGAATCAAAGCATTTTAATAACAACGAAATCGTTGGGCCAATAGGATATGACTCCATAAGTTGGCAAGAAGAGATGATGCAAAATTGCGAATATTTCAAGGTGCTCTTTAATGGAGAAATAATCGGGGGAGCTTTGATATTCGTAGAATGTAATCAAGTGCATAATCTAGGAAGACTCTTTATTGATCCAAATTATAAAAATCAAGGAATCGGAACGAAGGTGATGGAGAAAATTGAAAGTGAATTTCCAGACAGCACTGAATGGTGGCTGGATACTCCTAGCTGGAGTGTGAAGAATCATCACTTCTACTCAAAGTGTGGGTTTACTAAAGTTAGAGAAGAAGGTGACTTATACATTTTTAAAAAGACTTTATAAACTTATGTAATGTACAAACGTTATGAGACATCAGTGCTAAGTGTTACCAAGAAGATATTTAATGAGAAGAGTGAAAGGGAGGATTTACAATGAAGATTGATTTTGCGATTGAATCAGATTATGAGTATATCTCGTTAAGAGACAAGCACATACATAAGACACTGATAAGACCAAAAATAAAAGAAAATGAAATTCTAATAATCAGAGAATCCAATCAAGAAATAGGTTGGATGAGATACGGATTTTTTTGGGACAATACACCATTTATGAATATGATATGGATAGATGAGGAGTATAGAGGAACAGGTATTGGTAAAAAAGTTGTCCACTATTGGGAAGAATTAATGAAACAAAAAGGATTTGAAATGGTCATGACCTCAACACAGTCGAATGAAGGAGCTCAACATTTTTATAGGAAGCTTGGATATAGAGATGCTGGATGTTTAATGTTTGAGAATGAACCTCTGGAAATAATATTGACAAAGGATTTAAACAAAAATTAACGTTGAGGAAATCGTGGAAGGCACTGACATCTGACAACATAATATTCGGGCTGCGGCTCCGTTGGAGCCTTGGTTACAGGATGGGTTTCGGAGAGGGATTTCATCATACAACCCCTGACGGGGCCCATGAATAAAGAAGTGTTATCTGAAATACGACAATTCATTTATTTATAGGAGGCAAGAGCAATGAATCGACTAAATCTAAGTACAATAATTAGTTCTTTCATATTAGGTCTCTCTATTGTTATTACTGGCTTGTTTATTAGTCATTCCGGAGACAGAGAACTGAACAAAAACGGAACAAATCATAAAGAATATAAACCACTAATGACAATCAAAGAAACAGCTGGTTACTTAAATATAACTGAACCCCAAGTAAGAACAATCATTTCTAGTGAGGAAAATATGTTAGAGACCACTGGTTCATATTCTGGTAAGATGTTTCCCCTTATTAGAATTGGAACTGATATTTATATAAGTACAGATGGATTAAATGAATGGTTAAAGGAGTCCACAACACAGAGAACACAATATTAGAGAAAACACTCGAAGAAGGCCGTACATCAGATAACATATATCATGTTATATGAAATATATGCAAAAGTTAACTTTGTGAAATAATGAAAGGAAGCAAGAATGAAGAGATATATTGAATCTTCTTTCTATTTACCGTTTTTTGATTTGATAGATGATACAGATGGGGTGTTTAGTTTAGAGGAATTAATGAGACAACTAAATATAAGATTTAATATTATGGAATTATATAACCAGTATTTATCATATGGAGAGGGTGTTTCCAGAGCAGGGAAGGGAGATGTTTTTGTGTTTTTCACGAAATACGATAAGAATAGTTTTATATTAATAGATTTGTTCAATGACTTTACTGATCAACATAACATGGTGAAATTAGGAGTTCGTTGTGAAATTAATCATGATAAGCGAATAAGGGATATCCTCAATAATATTCACTTAAGGGCAGAGATCAAAAGTAAAATGAATGAGAGTAATGATGATTTACTGAAGTTGGATACCAACAGTGAAGATTATCCAAAAGAGATTCGTTATGGGGATCACATATACATAAAGAACATCTATTATAACACCATATAGGCATTATGCCAGCAGTTAAAGAAGGCAGATACATTATATAACATAATATTCAAGCCGCGGCTCCGAATGGAGCCTTGGTCTGCGTGATGGATTTCGCAGAGCATTTTAGCAGACAGCCCCTTTGGGGTTCATGAATACAGAGGTGTTAGATGAAAATCACCATGTAAACCAAGTTAAAAAGGAGTGGAGGATAGTATGGCGAACACCATTTCATTACCAAAACAATTAAATGATGTAGTTGACCCCATAGGTATGTCAAATGGATTAACTTCAGTTTTTATTGAAGTTCTAGCTATTAGTGGATCAATACTAGCTAAAACGAATCGAGAAAAAGAAATAATTATTTGGCTAGCACAAAGGGATCAGTCTGTAGTTGGAATAGGAACAGTTGGTTTTGATATTGATGAAATGCCTTGGACTATAGACTCCTTTGAAAGCGAGAAAAATTTTATACTAGATACGATTTCAAATGCAGCAGATGGCTTAGGGTGGGACAAATTAAGCTATAAACCACGTCAAGATTGGGTTGTTAATTGTTTGAATCAATTTGGCTTAATGGTTAAAGTATTTAATAAAGAAGATGTTGACATGGACAATTATATAGAATGGTCAGAAATTGAAGAGGGGGATGATAACCCTACAATTCCAAGAGGGTATCCCAAATGCGAAAAGCATAACATCTATTTAAATTGCCATGGATGTATACTTTGCAATAATGGAAGCTGAATTAAGGACTGTAGGTATTCCATAGAAGATGTAATGATCATATAACATAATATTCATGCTTCGGGTCATGCAGTGGCCTTGGTCTGCCAGAGGGATTTCGAAGAGGCAGGAGCAGACAGAAATTCCCTGATGGAGTCATGAATACAGAAACGTTGGGCGAAATATTGTGATCATACAATGAAGTTCGGGGAGAGCCATGAAGATTTTCTTAAAAAAAGTAGATGAAAATAAACTTGATGTACTGTCAGTAGATATGGAAATTAACATAAGAAAAGAATACAAAAATATAACAAGACACAATGGGCGAATGGTCCATGTTATTGATTGGAGGATAGCTTTATATATAAACGGAAATAAGTTGCACGAAGATGAAGTGTTTGTTGAAGACGAATTTTTAAAATCATTAATTTGTCCAGGAAAGTATCCTATGTTCACTTGTACTTGCGGTATATTTGGTTGTGGGGGATACTATGTTGAAGTCAGTCATGAGGATGATAGATTGTTTTGGTTAACTGAGCAATCGCCTTTTAAGGAACAATTCGTTAAGACTTCTAATAAATTTGCTTTCTCTTGGGATCAAATAATAGATTTTTTAGAAGAATTAATACATAAATTTGATGATCTAAAGAGCATAATGATTACGTATGGCTTGAATTTTCAATATGATGTAGAAAGATATAGAGGAGTAATTAAAACGATAAAAGAGCGAGCAAATCAGAAAAATAATAATTAAAGCAGATTCAAAGAAGTTACAATGCTTCACCTAACATTACATTCAACGCTAAGGGCCGAGGCAAGTCGACCCTTGGTCCAAGAAGCATTAGGCGAGGAAGTGACTGATAGGACAAGCCTGCACCGACTAAGCGCATCACGCTAGGCCTTCGGCCTTTAAGTCGGTGAGGATTTGTGAATACATCAACGTTAAGTGAAATCTATATATGATAATCAACAAGGAGAAACCAATGACAACGATAAATACTCTACAAACTAAACTTTATAGCCGATATGATGAATTTGACCCAGAGCAAGATGGGAATAAGAACACAAAATTTGCAGATTTAATTATTGATGGAAGATCACTTTACCAAATGCTCAAGAAGCACGATATGGTTCCATCCTTAGGATGGGGAAGCGAAGATCACCAAAAAGAAATGATTCAATACTTTTTGCTAAAGAAACCACATGAGCATATGTATTATAGATATCCAATACTTGTATGTCCTTGGTGTGGAGATGAAGAGTGTGGTTATATCTCAGTGAAAATTGACAGGGAAGAAGAAATTGTAATATGGAAGGATTTCAAGTTGGAGCATGAGAACAAATCAATAAATCTAGGTCCCTTTTATTTTGAATGGGAAAACTATGAAAGAGTTATTAATAATACTTTTAGAATAATAGAAAAATAATAATGTACACTGATTTGTAGAAGGCAAAGACATCACTTAACATCATATTCAAGCAGCGACTTTTACGGTGCCTTAGTCTGCGAGATAGATTTCGAGAAGGCATTTCAGCAGACAACCCCTGACGGAGCTCATGAATACAAGCGTTATAGAAAAGGGACGCAAACCATAAAAAGAAGGTGTTTAAGTTGTTTGGTTTATTTAAGAAAAAGAAAACAATATTTGAAAATCAACTAAACAAACTTTCTGAATTGGGCATCTTCATGAGTGCAGATTTAAAGAAAGAATTACTTTTGGAAGAATTTTCGAGAAATGAATATGAAGAAGATCCCTACAACTTGCTACTACTTACTTTAGGTGGAGAAGTTGAAGTGAATGGTGAATTTATAAATGTATCTGAGGAAATTTGGTATTTAGATACTGAATGTATTGAGGACCATGGAGACTATGCAAGAATAATAATACGATTAGAGAATATGACAAAACTTAATTTAAATAATATAACGGATTACGTAGATATTCAGAATGGTACTGCATGGGTTTCTTTTGAATATATGAATGAACTTATCAGATGGGAAATGAAAGTAGATGATGATTGGTTGGATATGGAGATATTCAAGAAATTTAACGAACTAATAAAGACTGAACAATCCATGAAATTGTATATTTCAATTTTAGATCAAGGTTGCCTAATGGGCTATTTTAATAAAGAACAAGTAATTGAAATAAATAAATTAACAAAATACAAATTTGAAGAATATTAGTAAGTATATCAGTAGGCGTCCCTATCCTATAACAACATATTCAACGCTGTGTGGCTATGACTTCTTGGTCCGGAGCGAAGTTTAAAGTAGCGGTTTCGAAGAAGTAGATTTATTAGCAGGAGAGTATATTCGCCGATAACCCTTTACTGCCTAACCGAGGAGGATTTTGGGGAGGTGTTTTCAGCAGACAACCCCTTTGGGGTTCATGAATGCGGAAACGTTATGAGAAATTGCGAAGGACATTAAAAATCAAAACAAATAGGAGTTACACTACATTTTATGAGGTGACAAACATTGAATACAACGGATGAAGAGTACGTTACATTAGAGCATTTTTTCGCAATGTTTTATAGCAATTATGATTCAGATATAAAAATGTTGAAAGAATATACAGAGCTCTATAAACAAATGGAATCAGGTGAAGTCATTAATGAATTAATTGACCAACTGAATGATTTTGAGTTATGTGTCGAAAGTGGGATATTTAAAGACATATTAGACCATTATGGAAACAAAATGAAGGTTGAAGATTTTAGAAAGAATATCAGAGGGCTTTTAGAAGATTTGAGTAGATAATGTGTAGGTAACTCAATGTAAATTCTCATAACAAACTATTATTGCTGCAAGCCTGACGGCCTTGGTCTGCAAGAGGCATTCCGGGGAGGTTTGATCAGGCAGACAAAGACAACCTCTTGAGGGGTTCATGATTTCAGGAACGTTAAGCGAAGTCATTGCTGGGTATAGAGAGGGAAAAGCATGCATATCAAAGGAGTAATTCTTGAGGGATTTTCTAATGCGGGTAAGACATCGGTATTGAGGGCTATTAAGCAGTACCAATCACAGGATGAATCGGCAGAGAGAAGTGTAGTTATTCTTGGTGAACATTACACACAAATATTGAATAACAAGCATGGGAAGTTTTTAAGATTATCTCAAGAAGAGCATTTAACCTTACTGAAGGAAAGAACAGAAATGTTAACAAAGCTCAATGAATGGGCTGTACAGTTAGGGCCTGCATCAAGAAGGGCCAGAGGACTATTTTACGTTTTAGAAAGATTCCACCTTAATCACAGGGTAGCTTTCTCCAACTCAGACCACATTGAAGTCATGACAATTGAAGAAAAACTCGTATCTCTAGGTGCAGAGTGCATATTGCTAACTATTTCTCCTGAAATGGCTGAAGAAAGAATTATAAGCAGAAATCCAAGTGAATGGATAAACAAGCCTGAAGCAGTAAAAATGTCAGTAAACGAATTATTGGAAACACAAAATATGTTAAGAGAACAAGCCAAACAATCGAAAGTGCCTACAAGAGAAATCAATACAGATGATAAAGACTGGAACAGATGTGTCAGAATAATCATGGAAGGCAATGACATTGCTTAACATCATATTCAAGCAGCAGCTACTGACGGAGCCTTGGCCTGATAGGTCGATTTCGAAGAGGAATTTCAGCAGACACCCCCTTTGGGGTTCATGAATACAGGAACGTTATGCGAAACCTCAGTAAATTAAATACGGTATGGAAGTGAATTGATGGAGGGACCAATCATAACTTGTATGAGTATAGGCGTTTATGCTCATGCACTTACAAGAGGTAATAAATACATCGTAAAAAATGAGGACAGGGATAAGTATAGAATCATTGGAAACCACGGGAAAGCAGTTTGGATATCAAAAGCATTTTTTATTGAAGGAAATATAGAAGTGCCTTATTTAGAAACATGGAAGTTTGATGATGATCCAAAGGAGTTTGATTTGGTGGAGGTGACCCTTACCTTTTCGGATGGAAGTGAACGGTGGAGTTTGGTGACAACCCCTCAAAAATTAGTAAATCACTTTAAAAAAGAAATGGAATCACCAGGATTTAATATTAAACATCTAATTATAACGAATACAATGGACCACGACGATATTGAAAAAACATTGAAATATTTAGAGGTAAATGATGAATTAACAGAAGCAAGCAAATCTTTGGAACGTTGATTCGGAGAGGATAGAGGAATCGCATAACATTATATTCAAGCTGCGTCCACAATTGAGCCTAGGTCTGGGAGTTGAATTTCGAAGAGGGATTTCAGCAGACAACCCCTTTGGGGTTCATGAATACAGAAACGTTAGGTGAAACCTTTGAGAATCTAGAAATGAGGTAACTTTAATGATGCAATACAGAATCCGACCAATAATAGAAGATGATGTGTTTTTTTTATGGGAGATGTTATATGAATCATTATTTGTCCCAGAAGGTCAAGAGCCATTCGATAAAGCGATAATAAAAGACCCTTATATATCAAAGTATATTGAAGGTTGGGGAAGAGAGGGGGATTTTGGATTTATAGCAATGAACCATGAGGGTGAACCCGTCGGATCAATAACAGTTCGATATTTTAACGAGGATAATAAGGGATTTGGATTTATTGATAATGATGTACCCGAACTAGGAATGGCTTTGTTAAAAGAATACAGGGGAAGAAAAATCGGAATGGCCTTAATGGATGAATTATTTAAAGAAGCTAGGAAGAGGAATATAAAAAAATTATCCCTCAGTGTTGATCCGAGCAATGCAGCGGCAATGAAACTCTACGAGAGATTCGGATTTAAAGAAGTTGGGAAAGTTGATTCATCAATCACGATGGTTGTCGATTTGAGAAGTTAAAATACAGTAGTAATAGGGATTATTTTAAGGAACTCAAAAGAGATCAAGGGTATCGCCTAACATCATATTCAAGCAGCGGCTCCTTACGGAGTATGGGTCTGCGAGGTGGATTTCGGAGAGGAATTTCAGCAGACAACCCCTTAGGGGTTCATGAATACAAGAACGTTAGCTGAAATATGACTAAAAAAACAAAAAGGAGCCAAAACAATGAGTGAATTGACTTCAGGAAGCTTATCACTATTGAAATATAAAGAAGCAATTCTTGAGCATGATCCTATATACGCGGAGGATTTAAATGACAAATGGTTTGTTTTCGTAACCAAAGATACAGAAGAAAGTGAAGAAATTCCAGAAAGTCTATTTCAAATTTCAGAAAAAATCCCAGTGTTATATTTTTATAATTTTGAAGATCACTGTTGGGGATACCGTGTAGTTTACAATTCACAAGAGATAGCAAGTCTTCATATATCATATGTGTTATTAGATACTTCAATTATTAAGCTTGCAGAAGAAAGATATCCAGAGGAAGATCACATTGAATTTTTATATGTAGACCCTAGAGGGGACAAAATCAGAACTGAATTAATTGAAGAAGTTCTGAGATCTAATGAATACAATGAGAAAATAGCAAAACAGTTTACAAATTGCAATCTAAAAACATTTAGATTTTTTGAACTAGATAATGAGCGAATAAAACAATTAGACGATATTTTGAATAATAATTACTATACACAACTGGAATCTGAGCATCAGTTAGTAGAAGAGTTTAAAGAATTATTAAACATTGAGGAAATGAGCTGGATACGAGCAGATAGAATTAATAAAGAATAGAAGGGGATAGTAGTTTTACGAAGAACATACATCACCTAACACAGTATCTGACGCTGCGTTGAGGGCGCTTCTTGTTCTGCCCGAGGAAGCGGAATCAAGCAGACAACCTGCACCATCTAACCATGATGCGCCAGACGCTAACGTTCCTTTAAGGTGGTGAGGGTTCGTAGATACAAGAACGTTTAGGTGAAATGCGAAGTGTTAGGAGGCTTGAATGAATTACGATGAAGTATTAAATGAAGTATTCTTTAAAGATGGAAGTCTAAGGGATATTTATATATTGGATACAGACATCCAAGTATGGGCTTTAATTTTTAATTACCTAGAAAGTAGTGAGATTAATTATCAGGTAACTATAGATGGGCTACTAAC
This sequence comes from Paenibacillus sp. A3M_27_13, assembly GCF_024213315.1. Classification (NCBI taxonomy): domain Bacteria; kingdom Bacillati; phylum Bacillota; class Bacilli; order Caryophanales; family Paenibacillaceae; genus Paenibacillus; species Paenibacillus sp. A3M_27_13. The sequence continues at coordinate 1,115,892 of NZ_JANAVE010000001.1, read as the reverse complement.
TAGAATTAGGGATATTGCTGAATTGTTAAGAATTAAAAAAGAAGCAAGTATTGGGATAACTATTGAATATAGTGAAATTGATATTTGTGGGCATTTTTATGAAGGAAGCGTTATTGAATTTGATATTTCACCAATACAGATAGACTCAGAGAAAAAAATAGATGTACTCATGAACTTTCTAAAAGATTTAAGTCGGAACCTAAACAAAACGATAATTATAACTCCAGAAATGACTATAGAAGAGGTATTAGTTCGAGTAGAGCCTAAAGGGAAAATTGAATTAATTATGTGAGTATTTCAGTGCATTCCACCTAACATCGTATTCACACTGTAGTCGCTTTCGCTTCCTTGGTCCACTAGATGCGGCTCAAGAAGCGAATTCAGTGGACCGTCTGAGAACTTAACCATGTAGCGGGCAGCTCCTTCAGAGCCTTAAGGTTCTCATGTTCGTGAATACACAAACGTTAGCCGAAATAACCGTAATATTGAAAAGGAGAGTATACATGAAATTTACTTATACACTAAGTAATATTGGTTGGGCAGATGTACATCTTCGAATTGAAAATTCGGAAATTTATACTTCTCCAAGCTATCTCTCTGGGGCTCAGGCGATCAACCTTGCAAGGCTAAGTATTTGACTCGGTGCTGAAGCACCTTAATCCTTTCGGGGGATAAATACATAAACGTTAGCTGAAAATCGCCAAATTAAATAACAAGGGGGATTTTTATGTCTGATATTACTGGGACAATAAAATTGATTATCTAAGAAATACCCGCTGGTTGTACTATAACGATGATTACTTGGAATTTCTTATACAAAGGGTTTGGAAGATAAATAAACCTGTAAAGATCATAGATTATGGATGCGATTTTGGATATTTAGGACTAAAGCTTCTTCCATTGCTACCAAATGGATCAACATATACTGGCATTGACAAAGGCATGGAATTAATTAAGCAAGCCAATAAAATACCAAAAACAATATGAAGCAGAAGCAACTTTTTCTAAAGAGTTCAGTGATAAATCTTGGTTAGTATAACACCTAATATGAAGATTTCCTTTGGTACGGTACAGAGACTTTTAAAGTAGGGTGTATGCAAAAAACATTGTGGGAGGCTATATGTGGGTACAGACATTTGGTTTTTTGTAGAGAAAAGGTACTTCAGAGACGAATGTGAACAGATTGATGGTACTTGGAGAAAAATCAAAAAGAGTAAGCAAGAATTAAATGATACTGCTACTTGGTTAAGTGTAGATAAGTGGACTGTTAACCCTTATTACTATCTGTATCCAGAACACAAGACTTCTAAATTGAAACCAAGTGATCCTTATGAATTTTACAGTGGGGATAGAAACTATGATTTATTTAGTATTCTATCGAATACTAGGAATGATCATAATCTAAAGTTTAATCTTTGCCAAGAGGTCTTCCAGTGGATATTTCCCCTCAATTGAGTGAAGTTGCATTCGAGGATAAAGATGATTTTTATGACCACAGTTGGCTATTATTGAAGGATTTAATTAATTTTAAATGGGATGAAAATTATTATTGTGATCAATTTATGGAATACAGAAATATTATGAATACATGTTCGAACTTCATCAATGAAACAATTCCAAAATTATTGAAATTAGGGAATGCTGAAGATGTAAGAGTGATTTTCTGGTTTGGTTAGGACAGAATATTCGTCTTATTTATCAGGTGAGTTATGTGGGATTAGAAGATGTTAGTAGCTCAAAAAAATGTGGTGGATATCCTATACTTAATATTCAACTGCATCTCCTTACGGAGCCTAGGTCTGCGAGAAGGAGTCTCGAAAAAGGATTTTCAGCAGACAACCCCTTTGGGGGAGCGTGAATACAAAAACGTTATCTAAATAATTGCAATTTGAAAAAAGGAGCGTGATACCATGAATGAGAAGTCACGGTTACTAGAGGAGTTCAAAGAATGGATCAGTTTTGTTTCTGAGATTCGTGAAATGGATTGGCAAATAACGATCGCTGAAGGTAAATGGTCAGTTCAGGATGTCGTAAGTCATATACTGCTGTGGGATAAATACTTTTTTGAAGCAGCAATAAATCCGATATTAAACAATAAACCTTTGACATTAACACATATGGATTTTGAACAATTTAATCAGGATGCTATTGAATATGGAAAAACAAAAACGAAAGAAGAATTAATTAAAATGACTATTCAGTACCGTAACATGATATTGGAGAGTATAGAGAGTTTTGAAGACGACAAGTTTACTAAAGAATATGCTAACGGGAAGTTTACTGTAATATCATATTTAAGAGATTTTATCTGGCATGATCAACATCATATCAGACAGATTGATGAACTTAAAAGAAAAGCTATGTGAGTATATAGGCGGGTGAATCATGTGGGGGATTATTGGAACAAAAGATTTACTGAAGAAGGGATGATTTGGGGTTGTGAACCAAGTCAAACTGTAACCCAAGCTATAGATTTGTTCAAAAAGAATAATGTACATGATATTTTGGTTCCTGGTGCTGGATATGGAAGAAATACGAAGGCGTTCTCTTCTTATTTTCAGGTTGATGGAATTGAGATATCTAGTTCAGCTATAGATCTAGCAAAAGAATGGGACTTAAAAACGAATTTTATTCAAGAATCGGTATTAGAGTTTAGTACATGCCAAAGGTATGATGGAATATATTGTTATGATTTATTGCATTTATTTTTGTTAGAGGACCGAAAAAAACTGATACAGAATTGCGTGAAGCATTTGAAGGAATTGGGAGTAATGTATTTCACATGTTTTTCTGATTGTGATTTTAATAATGGTGTGGGTAGGGAAATTGAGGAAGGAACATATGAATACAAGAAAGGGAAATATGCTCACTTCTTTACTGAAGAAGATTTAAAAGAACATTTTAATGATTTGAATATATTAGAAACGGGTTCCATAAGAGAGACTCTGATATATGCAGAAAAACAACAGAAAAAATATGAATTAAGATATATATTTGTTCAAAAGATTGGATAGCTATTCTAAGAAGCAAGTAACTTCAACTACATCGTTGTATTGCTTCGCTTATCTCAAGTGGATTTTTTTGTACTTTTAAACAAAGCAAATACACTGCCGTAAGCCTAATCGCTTAGGACAGTGTATTTGTCTTTAGAACCTGTATATCCGTTGAAAACTTTTTATTCCTCTCCGGTCGCCACCGGATTCTCCTCATAGCTGATCCAGTCGCTCCAGCTTCCCGGATATAAACGGACCTTACTAAATCCAGCTTCATTCAGGGCCAGTACATTGGGACAGGCGGATACGCCAGAACCGCAATACACGATAATTTCTGCGTTTGGATCAAGGTCGGCAAAGTGCTGCTGCAATTGTTCCGCATTTTTAAAGCTGCCTTTTTCGTCCAATACTTCTTTCCAAAAGTAATTCACCGCACCGGGGATATGCCCCGCAGCTTGATCTATGGGCTCTTCCAGTCCCAGGTAGCGCGGCCGCTCTCTGGAGTCGATCAGTATAGGTGAAAAACCGATATAGGAGCCAACAGGAGCAGAATCTTCGGATATATGTTGTACTTCTTTCATACTTGTGAGCATTTGTGGCTGAACATTTGCCACAAAGGTCGAGGGAATGCGAATCGGCTGATCTGCCGTAACGGGGAATTTTGCTTCCTTCCAGGCACTGTAGCCTTCTTCCAGTACGTACACCTGCTCATGCCCGAGGTAGCGCAGGAGCCACCAGAAGCGGGAGGCCATCATACCCCCTTGGTCATCATAAGCGACGACGCGTGAAGATGCGTTGATTCCGGCACGACTCAGACGTGCGGCAAGTGTATCCGCATCAGGTAATGGATGGCGACCACCATGCTCACCAAGAGGAGCAGTAAGGTCTTCTTCCAAATCGAAGTGAACCGCCCCTGGAATATGGTCTTCATTAAATTGAGTCCGTCCAGCCCCGGCTTGTCCGAGCAGGGAACGGCAGTCAGCAATGATCATGTCCGGCTCATACAATCGGGCCAGCAGCCAGCGTTTGGATACGATGGATTTCATAGAGGATTCCGCCTTCCTTTATTTAACAGTAAATTTAATCCGTTGAGTATGGTTTATGAAAATGGGGTAAATAAGTTAAGAGCTGACCTTCAGGGGATGCTCAGTGTCGGGCAACTCACTTTGGTGGATGACTTTCTTTTTAAAATCCGCTCCGTATCGGATAAAAATCCATACCCCGAACAGGATGAAAAAGCCTGCACCAAATTGTAAAGTAGACAACCTTTCCCCGAGCAGCACCCAAGCTAGCAGGGAAGAAATAACGGGTTCGCCGAGTACCGCCATCGACACCGCGGTGGCGTTAATGTATTTGAGCAGCCAGTTAAACAGGTAATGTCCGAACAGCGTAGGCACAATGGCAAGCAGCAGGAACAGTCCCCATTCCCGTGGAGCGTATCCGGTAAAAGGAATGGCATTGACCACATTATACAGCGCAAGTGAGGTGGCTGCGATGGCGAAAACCCAAAAATTATACACAAACGCGCTCAAATGCTCGCGCAGATGCTTGCCCATCAGCATATGGATGGACACGGCTACCATACCCAAGAAGGACAGTGCGTCCCCGAGCAGGGCTTGTCCCGAGACATGGAAGTCTCCAGCTCCGATGGCCAGTGAGCCGATAAAAGCCATACCCATTCCGATGAGCATAGCACGATTCGTGCCCGTCCGGAAAAACAAAAAAGAACCGAGCATGACAAGGATCGGCTCCAATGTCATAATAACGGTAGAGCTTGCAACGGTGGTCAGTCGCAGTGAGCCCATCCAGAGTAAGAAATGCAGCCCTAGCGCAATGCCGGACCAGAGGATCAGCATCCACTGCTTGCGGGTCAGGCTAAATAGCTCAGTGCGGTACTTCCAGACCAAAGGCAGCATGATCAGATTGGTTAGGTACAAACGGTACATAGCGATGACGGACACCTCGGCTTCAGACCATCTTACGAAGATCGAGGAGAACGAAATAGCGATAATACCTATGATGTACAATAATTCAAAGGAAAACGACGGTTTGTGTGCTTGATTCATGTGGCAGCTCCATCCGTATGGAAGAAAGTAAATACGTCTATGTTCCTTCCAAGCGGTATCTCGAAAAATAGGTTTAATACAGCCCATTATACCGTACCTGACATTCCCGTGGTATTAGGATTTTGCAAAATCCTGAGAATATTATAAACGGGAGCAGGAGGTAGGATTTTAAGTGAGATGCTGCGTAGAACTTTTGCTGCACAAGCTCGTCTATCATAGTGGAGGTGGATTTTATGAAAAAACAAAACACATTTTCAATCATACTACTGACTGTAGTAGCAGTGCTGGCTCTGTCAGCCTGTGGAACGAAACCGCAAACCAATAACACCGCACCTCAAGGGTCAGACCAACCGCAAACGCAACAGCAGCCGCAAGTTAAACCGGAGCCAATCGCTGAGCCGGAGGTTAAAAAAGGCACAGGTGTATACAATGGAGCTGCTGACCCCCATACGGTTGAAATTGAAACCAATGGCGAAGCCCAATCCTTCCAATTGGGGGAGGGACTGGACACGGTAATAGCTGGTCTTAAAGAAGGCGATACAGTAGCGTTTGAATATAACGAGAAAGCAGTAGAGGGCGACGCGACGGCGAAGCAACTGACTTTAACGAAAATACAAAAAACAGAGGCTGCAACAGATAGCAGTCAAAACGGAAGTTCTGGTCAACAAGCAGGCGGGGAACGCTCGAAAACTCAAGCTTTTGAGCTTACCCTTGAAGGAAAAAAGGAAAAGCAGACAGCAACATTGGCAAAAGGAGAGGGATATTCACTGTATGTGTTTGATCCGATGTCCCTGTTTCCCGATCAAAACCGTGTTGCCTTGGCTGTAGATGATAACTATTATGCTGAAATTACAAAGCTGCCCTCCGATTTTAATCTGGATGAGCTTCAAAAAGAAGGCGAAAAGGATCTAGCTTCCATCGGCAAGGTGCAAAAGCTGGACAAAACAGCCGTACCTCAAGCGCTGTCCAGTAGCCGTCTGTTCTTACAAGCGAGCAGTTCGAAGATGACACAACAATATATTGTTGTAGAAAATAAAACAGGCGGTTTCATCGTGAAAGTGAACATTCCACAAGGTGAACCTGCTGAAGGATTCGAATCCTTCATTTATACATCGCTGGAGAGCCTGCAAGCTAATAAATAACCCTACTTTGGTGTGGGGTGGTCGGCGGCTTACAATTATGAATTTAAGGCAGTCATGCCGCTGAAAATAGTTATTTTAAGGGCTAGGTTAGAGCTATAAGGGTCTAATCTATAATTGCGAGACCTGCACTTTTGTGCTATAAAGGATGAGAGAATAAGATCATTCCGGCTTGCGAAGTCGTATGAAGCGATGAAGGAGTTGTTAGATTTACTATGTCCATCGAAATGAATACACAAGAAGTCATCAACGTGATTAAAAACAGCAAGAAAAAGACGCCTGTTAAAGTATATGTAAAAGGAGCTTTGGCTTCCGCATCTTTTGGCGAGAATGTTCAAGCTTTTATTTCTGGAGACAGTGGTGTTGTATTTGGGGATTGGGCTGATATCAAGCCTGTACTGGATAGCGCAAACGCGAAAGAAGAAGACTATGTGGTGGAAAATGACCGCCGTAACTCTGCTGTTCCTATGCTCGATCTGAAAGGCATCAATGCCCGCATTGAGCCAGGCGCATATATTCGTGACATGGTTGGCATCGGTAACAATGCAGTCATCATGATGGGTGCAGTGATTAACATCGGTGTCACCATTGGTGAAGGCACGATGATTGATATGAATGCTGTGCTGGGCGGTCGTGTTAAAGTAGGTAACATGTGTCACATCGGTGCAGGCGTTGTCCTGGCGGGTGTCATTGAACCACCATCTGCACAGCCAGTTGTAGTAGAAGACGATGTATTGATCGGTGCGAATTCGGTCGTATTGGAAGGCGTGCGAATTGGTAAAGGTGCAGTTGTTGCAGCTGGAGCTGTCGTAACTGAAGATGTGCCTGAATACTCCGTAGTGGCGGGTACACCTGCACGTGTGATCAAACAGGTCGACGATAAGACCAAATCTAAAACTGAAATTTTGAAAGAACTGCGCGTTCTGTAAGAAGGCAAAAGTTTTTTATGTACCAAAGGTGAACGATTCCTTGTCAGAAGCATGATGCACTGACAGCATAACTTAGGGACGAAGCACAACGGACAAGGCTCGGCGGCTGCGCCGGGCTTTTGTCCTTTTGTTCTTTTGCCAGATAAGAGCTGATGAGCTATAAAGAGGAGGCGTAGCGGTAATGAGTACGGTCGACTATCGTTCTTTTGTCCAAATACGAAGAGATTTACACCAAATTCCCGAGCCGGGTTTTGAGGAGTACAAAACACAACAATATTTGCTGGATTATTTGGAAACGCTCCCTCAGGAGCGGTTGGAAATTCGTACATGGCGTACGGGCGTGTTAGTGTTCATTCATGGAACAGCTCCTGAACGCCGCTATGGATATCGTTGTGATATGGATGGTTTGCCGATTGAAGAAGAGACAGGGTACGATTTCCGTTCGACTCATCCCGGCTATATGCATGCTTGTGGACACGATTTACATATGACGATTGGATTGGGAATTGTTACTCACTTTGCAAGCCATCCGATTAAGGATGACCTGGTTGTGTTGTTTCAACCAGCTGAGGAAGGGCCGGGCGGAGCCTTGCCTATGCGGGACAGCATGGAGCTGGCAGACTGGTTACCCGATGAAATTGTCGCGCTGCATGTTGCACCTGAATATCCTGTCGGTACCATTGCGACTCGCCCGGGCATCCTATTTGCCAATACGTCGGAGCTTTTCATCGACCTGAAGGGTATGGGCGGGCATGCTGCGTATCCACACAAGGCGAATGATATGGTAGTGGCTGCTTGCCAACTGGTGGGACAATTACAGACGGTTGTAGCCCGTAATGTGAATCCACTCGATGCAGCGGTCATTACCGTGGGTAAGGTTAGCGGAGGCACGAAGCAAAATATTATCGCGGAAACCGCCCGTTTGGAGGGTACGATTCGAACGTTGTCAGCCGATACAATGATGCTGGTTAAATCACGGATTGAAGCGCTGGTACGCGGTGTTGAAGCTGGATTTGAATGCCATGCAGAGATTCACTATGGCTCAAACTATTTGCAAGTGTACAATGAAGCTCAGGTGACCGAGGAATTTATGAACTGGGTCCGTAATCGGCAGGATGTGCAGCTTATTGAATGCGGAGAAGCGATGACCGGAGAAGACTTTGGGTATTTTCTGGAGCGAATTCCCGGTCTGATGTTCTGGCTTGGTGTTGATACGCCTTATGGTTTGCATCATGCGAAGCTGGAACCTGCGGAGGAAGCGATTGGTGTAGCCATTCGTGTGCTGACAGACTATTTTACATGGAAGTCTCAAGGGTAAATGATACGCCCTGAATAATTATGTTTAATGAAAAGAATGAAATGGAATGAAGTCGAATTTTTGAAGGAGGGTGTTATGGGAGAGCAAACCATCATCCGATTTGAACGGGTGACCAAGCAATATGACAACGATCCCCCAGTGCTGGCGGACGTCAGCTTTGAGATTGAGCGTGGTAAATTTTATACACTGCTGGGTCCTTCCGGCTGTGGTAAAACAACGATTCTGCGTATGATTGCAGGTTTTGCGGAGCCGACAGAAGGCTCTATTTATTTAAATGGAAAACTCATTAATCGTGTTCCAGCCAATGAGCGGCAGGTCAATACGGTTTTTCAAGATTATGCGCTATTTCCGCATCTGAATGTGTTTGAAAATGTAGCCTTTGGTCTGCGCATCAAAAAGATGAACAAAAAGGACATTCAGGAGAAGGTGACACAGGCGTTGTCCTTTGTCAATCTGGAAGGCTACGGTGAGCGAGAAATTTCTGAGATGTCCGGGGGACAGCGTCAGCGTGTAGCCATCGCACGGGCTATCGTCAATGAGCCTGATGTTCTGTTGTTGGATGAACCGTTGTCTGCACTGGATTTAAAGCTGCGTACAGAAATGCAGTACATTTTGCGCGAAATGCAGCAGCGTCTTGGAATTACCTTTATTTTCGTTACGCATGACCAGGAGGAAGCGCTGGCCATGTCGGACGAAATTTTTGTTATGAACAAAGGTAAGATTGAGCAGAGTGGTACGCCTAATGATATTTATGATGAGCCGATTAATCGGTTTGTTGCTGATTTCATCGGCGAATCCAATATTGTCCCAGGACGGATGATTGCGGATTACCAAGTGGAATTTAACGGTCGACAGTTTGAATGTGTTGACGGAGGATTACGTCCGAACGAGCCCATTGAAATTGTGATCCGGCCAGAGGACTTGGAGATTACGAGTGTGGCTGAAGGCAAGCTACGTGTAAAAGTGGATACCCAATTGTTCCGAGGTGTTCACTATGAAATAAGCTGCTATGATGATTCGGGTCAGGAGTGGCTCGTACATTCTACCAAAAAGGCGGAGCTGGGCAGTGAAATCGGTCTGCGATTTGACCCGGAAGCGATCCATGTGATGCGGTTCGGGGAAACAGAGGAAGAATTTGATCGGCGTCTGGAAGCCTATGAAGAGGTGGATCAGCATGTCCGGTAATACAAGAGCAGCGTATCTGCTGCCTTACTATTTATGGATTGTGCTGTTCGTGGCAGCTCCGGTTGTACTTGTGTTTTACTATTCATTATTTGATGTGGATGGTCATCTCACCTTCAACAACTACGCTCAGTTTCTGACACCTGTTTATTTGAGCATGACGCTTAGCTCGTTCTGGTATGCATTTCTGATCACTGTATTTTCACTGTTAGTTGCTTACCCGGCAGCATATTTGCTCACACGCACCAAGCATAAGCAACTGTGGCTGTTGCTCATTATTTTGCCGACCTGGATTAACTTGCTACTCAAAACGTATGCTTTTATCGGGATCTTTGGTACCTATGGCCCGGTGAATGCGGTGTTAGGTATGGTTGGGTTGGGTGGTCAGCAATTATTGTTTACCAGCTCCAGCTTTGTGTTTGTGTCGGTTTATATTTTTGTGCCTTTTATGATTTTGCCTATCTATAACGCGTTGGAAGGTTTAAACCCTTCATTGCTGGACGCAGCCCGTGATTTGGGAGCCTCCAAGTGGACCGCGTTTCGCAGGGTTATTTTCCCGTTAACGCTTGCGGGTGTGCGATCCGGTTGCATGGCTGTGTTTATTCCAGCGTTGTCGCTGTTTATGATTACCCGCCTGATTGCAGGTAACCGTGTGATTACACTGGGGACGGCGATAGAGCAGCATTTTCTGGTTACTCAGGATTGGGGTATGGGCTCTACGGTTGCCGTGTTCCTGATTTTGGCGATGGGGATCATTATGCTGCTCACCTCGGGAACGAAACGGAGGGTGCGGCATGGTAAATAAAAACCGATTCGGGAATATTTATTTGGTGATTGTTTTTCTCGTGTTGTACGCACCTATTTTGTATTTGATGTACTATTCCTTCAACAGTGGCGGGACGATGCATGAATTTGAAGGTTTTACACTCCAATATTACAAAGAGGTGTTTGCAGACACCCGTTTGATCATTATTGTCATTAACACCTTGGTGATTGCTTTGCTGTCGTCTGCGTTGGCTACGATTATTGGCATTATGGGGGCGCTGGCTATTCATCAGATGCAGAACCGTCGAGTCAAAAACACGATGCTGTCGCTCAATAATGTATTGATCGTGAACCCGGACGTCATTATTGGCGCTTCCTTCCTCATTTTGTTCACGATGGTCGGGATTAAGCTGGGTTTCTACTCCGTTTTATTATCCCATATTGCATTTAGTGTGCCGATTGCGGTCATTATGATTCTGCCGAGGTTGCAGGAAATGAGTCCATCTCTGGTCGATGCCGCGCGTGATTTGGGTGCCAGCCGAATGGATGTGCTGACCAAGGTGATTCTACCCTTTATCAAGCCAGGGATTTATGCGGGCTTCTTTATGGCGTTAACATACTCGCTGGATGATTTTGCGGTGACCTTTTTTGTGACAGGTAGTGGCTATTCGACCTTATCGGTGGAAATATACTCACGTGCCCGTCAAGGGGTTTCCTTGTCCATCAATGCGCTATCCACGCTCATTTTCCTGTTTACTGTGCTGCTGGTGGTGGGTTACTACTTTATTATGCGCAAGGCGAATCGTAATGGTAAAAAAGAGCCTGCGGCAGAAATGGGGGTGCCTAGATGAAGTCACTTGTGCGCGTGTTTCTGTCCATTTTCATCATCTCGTTTGGTCTGATGGGGGTGGCCGCATGGCTTAATTCCAGTCAAGGCTACTCCGGTGGCAACACACTGACGGTGTATAACTGGGGAGACTACATTGACCCCGAGCTGTTGGAACGGTTTCAGAAGGAGACGGGGATTACTGTCATTTATCAGACCTTTGACTCCAATGAGGCGATGCTGACGAAAATCGAGCAGGGAGGAACTTCCTTTGATGTAGCGGTTCCCTCGGAATATGCTTTGGCTAAAATGAAGCAGGAGCACTTGTTGCTCCCGTTGGACCACAGCAAGCTGCCGAATTTGAAGCATGTGGATTCTCATTTTCTAAACCTTTCGTTTGACCCGAATAATGAATACTCGGTACCATATTTTTGGGGTACAGTCGGGATTGTGTTTAACCCGGAGCTGACGAAAGGCATTGATTTTCATAGCTGGAACGGTCTGTGGAATCCAAAGCTACGTAATAACCTACTGTTGGTTGATGGTGCGAGGGAAGTCGTAGGGATGTCACTGAACAGCCTTCACTATTCCTTGAACGATACGAATGAGGCACATTTACAGCAGGCTTTGACGAAGTTGGAGAAATTAGCGCCTAATGTCAAAGCGGTTGTCGGTGACGAGATTAAAATGCTGCTGGCAAACGAGGAAGCTGCTGCCGGCGTTGTATGGTCCGGTGATGCGTCTGAAATCATGGATGAGAACGAGAAGCTCGATTACATCGTGCCAGATGAAGGCTCCAACTTGTGGTTTGATAATATGGTTATTCCAAAAACTGCTACGCATGTGGATGCGGCCCATAAGTTCATCAATTTCATGATGCAGCCCGATGTAGCTGCTCAAAATGCCGAGTTTGTAGGATACTCCACACCCAACGAGGATGGAAAGAAGTTGTTGCCTGAAGATATCTCTGGCGACGAGCGTTTTTACCCTCCGTCCGAAATTACAGATAAGCTGGAAGTATACAACAATCTAGGCAAGCGCAAGCTCGCTCATTATAATGAATTGTTCCTGCAATTCAAAATGCATTTAAAGTAGGGGAGTAACGTTGGGATTAGGGGTTGGTGCTTTAAAGGTCGCTGCGGTGGCGGATGGTGCTTACCATCGCTGTTAAATTCCGATTTTTATGATTGAATATTTAAAGGTGAAAATCGGAATTTAAAGGCGACCGCTCCGCTTGTCCAGCACCATTCCGCCCCCTCCGCTGCACCGTGCTTAAAGGTACGCACCCATGAATCCCTACGCCGATAGCCGGTGGGAGTAGTGGAAGAGCGAAAAGGCCTCTGAGCCACCTGTACGGGTGGCTCAGAGGCCTTTTTTATGTTTACTCACCGTGTAAAGCGGGTGAGTATTTTTTTACCCCTGCGTCTCCCACACACGTTAGAGAATTGTGGGATTTTAAGGCGGGCAGTGAGCGAAGCGGGCCATTTGAATCTGGAGAAGCGGTAGTGTTCGCTTTTGCTGTGGGATTCTTACCTATAAATGTTTTATCCAATTCAAGAATCCCACCGCAACGGCGATCGGAAGATCAAATGGACTGCGTAGCGCCTCCTCCCGCCTTAACTCCCTATAACCCTTTAACAAACCTCTCTATTTTATCCAACCCTTGCTCCAGCACATCCTGCCCGTAAGCATAAGACAAGCGAATGTATCCTTCGCCATAGGAAGAAAAGGCATCTCCAGGTACGACAGCCACTCCATGCTCTTCCAGCAGCTTCAAGGTAAAATCCATAGAGCTTAATCCAAAATGCGCGATGGAAGGGAAAAGGTAAAAGGCTCCCTCGGGTTTCTCCAGCGGGATACCCATGTCTGTCAGCCTTCCATGTACATAATCACGACGCTTGCGGTATTCCTCACGCATCGGAAGTGCATCATCGACACCAGTGGTCAAGGCTTCCAGGGCAGCATATTGGCTAATCGAGCTGGCACAGGTTACGTTGTACTGATGGACTTTGACCATGTGCTGTGTAATTTCAGCGGGTGCAAGTGTAAAACCAATGCGCCATCCCGTCATGGAATGTGATTTGGACAGACCGTTAATGACGATGGTGCGCTCACGCATACCTGGCAGAGTTGCAATGGACACGTGGGGGGTATCGTAAATCAGTTCACTGTATATTTCATCCGAAATGATAAACAGATCGCGTTCCTTGAGTAAATCCGCGACTGCTTCCAGTTCTTGGTGACTCATCACCCGTCCGGTCGGATTCGAAGGATAGCCGAGAATGACTGCTTTTGTCCGCTCAGTCAGATAAGGCTCCAGTACCTCTGCCGTTAGCTTGAATCCGCTGTTGCGGGTGTCAGCCAACACTGGAATGCCACCTGACAAACGGATCAATGGCTCATATCCTGGGTAAATCGGCACTGGCAGAATGACTTCATCGCCGGGTGACAAAATCGTGCGTAAGGTAATATCCAGCGCTTCACTGGCTCCGTTCGTTACGATAACCTCATCCTGTCCACGGTAATTTAGGCCGTATTTACGAGCTACAAACGCCGCTGCGGCTTCTCGTAATTCCGGCAGTCCCGGATTAGGTGTATAGGAGGTGCGTCCTTCGTTAATCGCCCGATGGGCAGCTTCCATAATATGCGCAGGGGTAGGGAAGTCCGGCTGTCCGATCGTTAATGACAGGGTTCCGGGTAATGCGGCAACTTTGTTGGCGATTTTGCGGATGCCGCTGATTTGAATGTTTTTAACCTGATCGTTAAGCAAATGCTCCATAGCTTATGTGCCACCTTTTTCTGTATTAGAACAAGTTTACAATAATTTGATCTGAATATGCTACGGCAAGAAGAATTCATTTTTATATGATGGTTTTGCAAAAATCCAATAAGCGACTTCCAATGAACAATATATAGACCGAAGTGGTCTAGTGCGTCTATATATTGCACTTTGGAGCGACTGGAATCGAATTTTGCAAAATCCTTACATAATTAAGGTACTAAATTGACTAATTTATGGTATCTTAAAAGAAGAATATATTTGTAAGCGTAATCATAGTAAAAATGGGGAGGGGAGTATCTTTTGATGAAACAAGAATACATAGTAAAAATATTACCCACGAAATTAAAAAGGTTCGGAATCACATGGCTCAGTGTCATACTGGTGCTTTCGGCTGGAGGGCCGGTAGGGTTGTCCAGTGGAAAAGCTTCGGCAGAGCCTGCATCTTTTGCAGGAAAAGAGGTGCAACCTTCACCCGTAACTGTAGGGGCAAGTGTATATGCAGATGTCTATTTTCCTAAAAAGCTTCGCATCCACGATATACAGGGGGTAGCACACCGTTCTCCATATGAAGGACAAAAAGTAGCGGATATTGAAGGCGTTGTCACAATGGTGAAGGGGAGCAGCTTCTATATCCAAGAGATGGATGATCAAGTGGATCAGGATGAAAAAACATCCGAGGCCATTCTAGTGTACAAGCCTAGTCACGGTGCACAGGTAGGGGATGAGGTAAGGGTTAGCGGTTCGGTGAAGGAATACACGGAAAGAACATATGGAAGTAAGCCAATCGACTTGACGACCACAGAAATTGTGGCTTCTTCGGTTAAGGTAATTGCCAATGACCGTCCATTGCCATCTCCAATTTTGCTAGGTGAACAGGGACGTGTGATGCCGACATCTGTTGTGGATCATGACGGAATGACGGTGTTTGATCCACAGGAGGATGGCTTGGACTTTTTCGAAAGCCTGGAAGGCATGCGTGTAGAGTTGAAGGATGCCACTGTGATTGGTCCTTATGGTTATGAAATTCCAGTCCGAATTGATAACGGTCCAAACACAGGTGAGGTTGTAACGGAGGCAGGCGGACTCATGCTGACAGAAAGAAGTCTGAACCCGCAACGGATTCTGATTGATGCGAAGCCTTCGACATCGTTGAAGACAGGCGATCGTTTTGCGGGTCCTATCACAGGTGTGGTGAGCTATAGCTTTAGCAATTATAAGCTGCTGCCAGAGCGTATGCCGGATGTTGTACCTGGCGGCCTCCAGCCAGCCAACACGCGTTTGTTACGCGATGATCGTAAGCTGACAGTAGCTTCTTTTAATGTGGAAAACTTCGATCCCGGTGATGGAAAACGAATAGATCAGCTGGGGCAGGCTATTGCCGTAAATTTGAATCATCCGGATATCATAGGATTGCTGGAAGTGCAGGATAATAACGGTGAGAAAGACGATGGCACCACAGACGCTTCCGAAAGCTTCCGAGTGCTCATAGAGGCGATTCGTGCTCATGGAGGCCCGGAGTACGCTTTTACAGATATTGCCCCTGAAAATAATAAGGATGGCGGTGCCCCCGGTGGCAACATCCGTGTTGGCTTCTTGTACAATCCGCAACGTGTTACGCTGACCGACAAGCCCAAGGGGGATTCAGTTACGTCTGTCACTTATGGAGTGCAGGGACTCTCTCTCAACCCGGGTCGGATTGATCCCCTGAATGCGTCATTTGAAGACTCGCGCAAGCCGTTGGCCGCTGAATTTGAGTTTCAAGGCCAGCAGGTGATTGTGGTCGCTAACCATTTTAATTCCAAAGGGGGCGATCAAGCGCCATTTGGAGGAATTCAGCCACCTGTGCGAAGCAGCGAAATACAGCGTGCGAAGATTGCAACGATTGTGAATGGCTTTGTAAAGTCGGTACTGCAAGTGAACCCTAAGGCCAATATAGTGGTGCTCGGTGACCTGAATGATTTTCAATTTTCGGAAACGCTGGCTTTGCTACGGGGGCAGGGATTGACCAATCTGATTGACAACTTGGATGAAAAGGAACGGTACTCCTATATTTATGAAGGTAACTCGCAAACATTGGATCATATGCTGGTCAGCCCGTCACTGAGCAAAACATCCGTGCTGGATATCGTTCATATGAATGCAGACTTTAGTGCGGCGGACGGGCGGGTAAGCGATCATGATCCGTTGGTTGCGCAAATAGATTTGCCGCGCAAAACGGAAGAACCACCAACAGATGGTGGGAGTGGCCGAAATGACGATGACGATGACGATGAGGATCAGCAGGATAACGTTGGAAACGCCAACGCTGGGAATAGCAGTAGCAGTAACATGAATGGAACGGTAAATGGGCAGGGTCAGACTGCCAGCAGTGAACCCAATGGAAGCAGCCTGTCTGGTACAAATGTGGTGCAAGTCAAGTCTGTAATGATCGGAGTGGAGCAAAACGGACTGAAAAAGGCAGTTGCTCAAGTAACAGCTGCTGAAATACAAAAGGCCATTCAAAATGGCGCGAAGGGTACGCTTGTGATCCGTGCAGGGGAGCAAGTAGAAGCGAGGACGTACGAGGTTCATTTAAACGGTGAAGCTTTGGGAGCCGTCTTGAACGACCGTATTCGTACTCTTCGAGTGGAAACGCCACAGGGTGGATATGAAGTAGCAACAAGTCGTTTGTCTCTTCAGAAACTGGCTGATACCTGGCAGGTGCCTGTAAAACAAATTTCCTTGAATGTTTCCGTCGCTTTGAACGAAGAATTGGCTAAACGCTTGGATGTTCCGACAGGGCGCAAACTGTTACAGGCTTTGGATATCACAGCTGAACTGAGAAGTGAGGATGGACGGAAACAGCTTTTGGCAGGTAACGGAGACTCTGGTAGTGGGTATGAACGTTATCTGTTACGTGTTCCTGCAACGGTCGATGCAGACCAGCTTGCTGTAGTGAAGGTATCGACCAACCAAGCCGGACAGCTGTCCTATCAACCTGTTCCTTTTCACGCTGCGAGTGAGGAAATAACCGTGTATGGACGTTCGGGAGGGACTTACGCTGTGCTTGATGGCGGGGCTTCTGGTGAAGTCAGAACGTTCATGGATATATCCGGCCATTGGGCGCAGCAAGACATTACACGGTTGGCAACTCGCCTGCTTGTGACGGGGACCCATTCAACAGCCTCTACAGCTAGTGCGACTCGTGAAAGGGACTTAGCGAACGTGCATTTTGAGCCTGAAGGCCAGATGCGACGCTCTGAACTGGCAGCGATGCTGGTTCGTGTGCTTGGACTGGAGCGTACAGATCGCACGCTGACGAGCTTTGACGACGTTCAAACCGAATCGTGGTATACGGATTCCGTACGTACCACAGCAGCAGCCGGGCTGATCAACGGCTATGCTGACGGAAGCTTCCGTCCTAATACACCGGTATCGAGGGAGGAACTGGCTGTGATCATAGTGAGAGCCTTGCGCTTCGCTGGGAACACAGAAGAAAATACAGGAGAAGTGAGTGAAAGTATATCCGTATCATTATCGGATGCGCAGGAGATTTCTACATGGGCAGCTCCGGCTGTGAAGACTTTGTCTGGACTAGGTATTATGAAGGGAGACGAGAAAGGCCGTTTTGGCCCGGCTACATCCGTGACGAGGGCAGAAGCAGCGGCTGTATTATCACGCACACTGGATAAGCTACATTGGGAATAGGAGACTTCACTATACAAATGTCAGATTGATTGACTTTATACGATAGTTAAGTTATCTTTTGTGGAGAGGTAGTATGATACAGTAGAATGAATTACGAATGAAGAGGTGAAATGTCGTGGGAGTAACAGCTAAACAAATTTTTGTGAATTTACCAGTTAAAAACCTGCAACAGTCCATTGATTTTTTCACTACCATCGGATTTGAATTCAGCGCTCAGTTCACTGATGAACATGCAACCTGTATGGTTGTTAGTAAGCATATTTTTGTCATGTTATTGGTTGAAGAACGTTTTAAAGCGTTCACGACAAAAGAAATTTCAGATGCCACAAAAAGTACAGAAGCGATTGTTGCCTTATCGGTAGAGAGCCGAGAAAAGGTGGACGAGATCGTCCACAAGGCTTTGGAAGCAGGCGGCAAGCCCTCGAACGAACCTCAAGATCATGGTTTTATGTATGGATGGAGCTTTCAGGATTTGGATGGTCATCTGTGGGAGTTCTTTTATATGGCAGAGCAGTAATGGAAATAAGAATGATGAAGTAAACGAAGTATTATGGAAAGTAAGCTATCCTCAAAAGATAGTTTGCTTTCTTTATTGTATGTTATCGAACTCACCGGGAGGAATCACAATGTCTAACGAAATGAGAGTCTACCCTGTTCAAGCTCTGAGCGAAGCCCTGGCAGATTCACTGAGTCGACTGTTAATCGACGTGGTTGCAGACGGTGCATCTATAGGTTTCTTACCCCCATTAGGTTATGAGGAAGCAGCAACTTATTGGAACAATGTACTTGAGGACGGTGTAGTTCTGTGGATTGCTGAGAAGGACGGAGTGCCTGTAGGGACGGTACAGCTTCATTTGGCTCAAAAAGCTAACGCTATTCATCGTGCGGAAATTGCAAAGCTTATGGTGCATCCGTCCGGACGCAGACTGGGGATCGCACGACAGTTAATGAAGGTAGCGGAAGAAGAGGCACTAAGTCAGGATAGAACGTTACTGGTGCTCGATACGCGGGTGGGTGATCCTTCCAATGGACTATACGAGTCGATCGGGTTCGTAGAAGCTGGTGTTATTCCGGGTTATGCTCAATCAGCCGATGGTCAGCTGCACGCCACTCGATATTATTATAAGCCATTAAATCCGTATTCTAGTCATAGCTGAACATTTACCGAATAAGTGTGGTATATACGGGTAATCATAACTTGTCATAGGATTACATAACTTTTTCCGCGTTTATTCGACTGGAAAAGCACGGGAATAGAAACGTATAATAAAGAGGGGATCAGAAAAGGTCTTTTTATGTCAATTTGGCTGTACTGAATTGAAGAACGTAGCAAACACAGCGGAGGAATCAGAGAATATGAGGTTGGAGCATGATTTTTTAGGTACCAAGGAAGTGCCATCAGATGCCTATTACGGTGTACAAACGCTGAGAGCAAAAGAAAATTTTCCAATTACAGGCCAAAGACTGCACCCTGAGTTGATTAAAGCCATGGCGATCGTGAAAAAGGGAGCAGCGACGGTAAATATGGAACTAACCCGTTTACATCGCCCCAAAGCAGAGGCCATTATTCAGGCTGCTGATGAGATTATACAAGGACAGTTGCATGATCATTTCATCGTCGATCCGATTCAGGGCGGCGCAGGCACGTCCATTAATATGAATACAAATGAAGTGATTGCGAACCGCGCGTTGGAGCTGATTGGCAAGCAACGCGGAGATTATCAGGAGATCAGTCCTAATAATCATGTTAATATGGCGCAATCGACGAACGATGCTTTTCCTACTGCCGTACACTTGGCTGTATTAAGTATGATTGATAAGCTGTTAGCCACCATGAGTGAGCTTCAGGAAGCATTTTCCCGGAAGGCAAATGAGTTTGATAGTGTGATTAAAATGGGCCGGACTCACTTGCAGGATGCAGTGCCCATACGATTAGGGCAGGAGTTTCAGGCTTATGCGCGTGTGCTGGGTCGTGATATCGGACGCGTCCGTGCGACCAAGCAGCACCTGCTAACGATTAATATGGGTGCAACTGCGGTGGGTACTGGCCTGAATGCAGACCGTCGTTATATTCAGCGTGTCGCAGAGGTACTGGCAGAAGTCAGTGGCTTCCCTGTGGAAGCTGACGAAAATCTTGTAGATGCTACACAAAATACGGATGCTTATACTGAAGTGTCTGCTGCCTTGAAAATTTGTATGATGAATATGTCTAAGGTGGCAAATGACATCCGGTTAATGGCTTCCGGACCTCGTGCAGGTCTGGGAGAACTGAGTCTGCCTGCTCGTCAGCCAGGGTCATCCATTATGCCGGGCAAGGTAAATCCGGTGATGTGTGAGGTTATTAACCAAATTGCTTTCCAAGTCATTGGTAATGATCATACAATCTGCTTGGCTTCTGAGGCTGGTCAGCTCGAGCTGAATGTGATGGAGCCTGTACTGGTCTACAATCTGCTGCAATCGCTGGAAATTATGAAGCAGGGCTTCCACGTCTTCCGCATTCATTGTGTGGAAGGAATTGAAGCGAATGTGGAGCGTTGTCGTGAATATGTAGAGAACAGTGTAGGCATTATTACAGCGCTTAATCCGCATCTTGGATATGAGGTGGTATCACGTATTGCTCGCGAAGCAATTACGACTGGGAAATCGGTGCGTGAGTTGTGCTTGCTGTACAATGTACTGACCGAGGAGGAGCTGGACATTATATTGGACCCGTACCAAATGACTCAGCCTGGTATTGCCGGAGAATCTTTGCTGAATCGCGAATAATGATGCGGAGTATGGAGTTTAGACAGCTTTGAGGCAAGACGAAGATAGCCCCGTCGAATCTGGCGGGGCTATTGTTATGTGATAACACAGATGTAATACGGGAGCCAGCGTGCATAGGGGAGTGTCCTGTCAAGGATGATATGGCTACGCTTATGGTAGAAAAGGGAGAGTTGGATGTTGCTAGAGAAATTATTGGCATACAAGGAATTAGGAATAGGACTCATTGTACTTTTAGTGTTGTTTGCGCTCATCATCAGAGGACTGATACGTAGTCGCAGAAATCGGATTTTACGTGATCTGGACCCACGCAAAATTGGAATTCAGGATATAGATCGTATGGAGGATGGCTCGGAATTTGAGCTTTATTTGCAACGGTTATTATCCACGCTTGGCTATAAGGACATCTATAAAACAACCAGTAGCCGGGATTTTGGAGCGGATCTGGTTTTTACAGACCGTGAAGGCGTCAGAGTTGTCATACAGGCCAAACGTTATGGGGTACAACATCCGGTAGGCCTGGGAGCAGTGCAGGAGATCTATACCTCTATGCGTTATTATGCAGCTGACAAGTCCCTCGTCATCACCTCCGGCCGGTATACGGAATCCTGTAAAACACTTGCTGCTGTCAACGGGGTTAAATTATTAGACCGCAACGACTTGATCGACATGATTGATTTATTTAAGACGAAACGCCGCGAGGAAGTCATGGATCTCATAGAAAGTAAAACCGAAGTGATTGCTTCCAAATGGAGTGAAAGATAATCATAAAAGGGACTGAATTACTGGTGACGAGATCGAAGCCCAGTAATCAGTCCCTTTTATTTTTTAACATAATGCTTGCTCTTATATTGTTAACATTAGATGCCTGTCCAGACATCCTTAGCATAGCGTTTCTCCTGTTGGAGACGATCCAACCATTGCTGTGCTTCTTCTTTATTGGTATGGTGTGCTTCCGCGTAAGCAGCACAAAGGGTGTTTTCTACATCGGGAGCCATCCGGCCACCATCACCGCATACATACAGATGCGCTCCTTCATCAAGCAAGTGAATCAGAGTGTCCGCATCTTCCTTCATGACATGCTGCACGTATCTTTTGGGTTGATCGGGCAGACGTGAAAAGGCTGTATGAAGCGTAACGATTCCCTCCTGCTCCCAAGCTTGCAGCTCTTGCTTGTACAGATAGTCAAGCTTCGGATTACGGCAGCCATAGTATAGATGAGCCTCGCCGAGCTGTTCTCCTCTCTCCTTAAGTACATGGCGTGTCTGGAGGAATCCGCGGAATGGTGCCACTCCAGTGCCCGGACCGACCATGATGACAGGCACGGTCGGGTCTTCTGGCAATCGGAAGCCCGACTGAGGCTTACGCACAAAAATGACAATAGGATCATCTGGTTGGAGCTGTGCCAAATAATTAGAGGCAATTCCTAGGTATTCGCCCTGTCCGCTACGGGCTGGTCCACGCACGACGCCCACTGTTATACTCACCGAATTCGCCAATTCAAGAGGTGAACTGGAGATGCTATAGTAGCGGGGCTTGAGTGGCGGTAAGAGCGCAATAAAGTTTTCAAATGGCAGCTCGCAGGCTGGATACTTCTCCAGAATATCCAGCATCGTGATGCGCTTCTGCCGTATCTCTTGCTCGAAGGATGTGTCCTCCAGCAAAGCTTCAATTTCTTTCTTGTGCGGTGGACACACTGTAAAGGATGCCAGTTGCCGTAGCTGGGCTCTCGTTGCCGGTTCTTGCAGTTCCACACTGAGAGTGAGCAAATCTCCTATGCTGACAGGCCGATCTAAGGGGAGATGCGCCGCATCCCGGTCACTGCCTCTCAATACGATGTAATCCTGTTCCTGTAATTTAAAGCGTTGCATCACCCTTTTGACCAGCGAAGCAGAATTACGCGGCAACACACCAAGGTGGTCACCTTCACGATAGGACAATCCGGTCGGTAATTTGAGCTCCAGATGTCGTGTACTGCGTTCACTTTCAGCAGCAAGTAGCTCACGATTCGCTGTAACGACGGCAGTAACTGCTCCGTAGTTGTCTGCAAGAGGTGTACTGAGTATGGCGCTGACGGACTCTATGCTCAGACTGCTGCTGTCCTGTGGTTCTGTATCATTGTGCTCTACCCCGAAAGCATTCAACAAATCCGGCCATAAGCCGTGGTTCCAGACTTCCCAATCCTTCTCGAAGTCACCGCTGGCATCGCCCTCACCCCGGTCATACAGTCGCTTTGCCCCTTTGGCAGACATCAGCTCGTCGATCAGCCTTGGAATACGCTGATACGTGCTGGCCCAATTGCGGTCGCCGCAGCCGAATACAGCGTACCTTACGCCTGCCAGCTGCCCCTCGTCTGCCTGCTCCAACCATTCTACGAAGGCATCAGCATTATCCGGTGGACGCCCGTTATAAGATGCGGTTGTAATAAGTACCACGCCTTCTTTAGGCAAATTGTCCACACGATCATTCAGAGTTGCTATGCTACTGTTGAAACCCCAATTTCGACCTAAATCGGCTAGTTCACCTGCAAGTCCCTCAGCTGTACCCAGATTCGAGCCGTACAAAGACAGCAAAGAAGTATCATGCTTTTCGGCATGGGGGGGTGCAACCTTGTGTTCCTCTTGTTCATGAAGTTCTTGAACGGCACCTGGCAGCATGACAGCAGTCTGTGTGCTGCGCGGGCGTACTTGAATGGTGAAGCCCTCCGGCTTGAGTGTGAGCGTCTCTTTGACTTTCAACTCATAATGAGTATGATCAATCAGCTCAAAATGTTTCAGTACCATACCCAGCACAAGAGTGGCCTCCTGTAAGGCAAACTGCTGTCCAATGCAGGCGCGTTGACCGTTGCCAAACGGTTTGTAGGCATCTTGCGGAATGGCGGATGGGTCCTCGAAGCGCTCCGGTCGAAATTCCTCAACATCTTCGCCCCAAGCCTCGGTATCACGGTGCAGTTTTGGAATGAGTACATTGACGCTGTCACCTTTTTTAAGTGGGTAGGTTCCGTCGAGCAACGTATCTTCTTTGGCAAAGAGAGAGAAGGCGGGCGCTGTCGGCCATAGTCGCAGAGCTTCATTCAGTATCATCCTTATGTACTTGAGTTCACGAACCTGAGTATAAGAAGGCAGCGAATCGGTGAGCACGCGATCCACTTCTTCATAGGCCTTGGTTAGCGTTCGCGGATTCTTAAGCAAATAGTAAATAGCAAAGGATAAAAGCCCACTGGTCGTTTCATGACCGGCGATGAGAAAAGTGATGATCTGATAGCGGATATTTTCATCATCCAGCGTCTCACCAGTTTCCGGGTCCTTGCCTTCCAGCATACGTGCCAGTAAATCCTCTTCTCCTTGGTTGCCAAGGGTTTTGCGTTCTTGAATAATGCTGTCTACCAGCGAAAACATCGTTTCGATATCGTGTTTAAACTGCTTTTTCTTCGATAACATCAGCTTGTTTTGCAGATTGAGGCGTTGCAGCTGACCCATCGCTTCATCTAATGCGCGTGTCATGCTGGTCACGAACGGATGGGGCTGATCGCGGTAGAAGCTGTTAAAACGATAATTAAAGCCGCATAATCCGATCGTATCCAAAGTCAGCCGGGTCATATCTTCCGGAACCTCTACACTTTCATCGGGATTGAGCCGAGACCATTTTTGTATCAGTTGAACAGCAAGATCAAGCATCATATTGTAGTAACCTTTCATGGCCCGCTGACTGAAGCTTGGCAGCAAAATTTGGTGGGCCTTGCGCCAGTTCGGTTCCTCAGTCCAGCTTGTGAATAGTCCGTCTCCTGCAAAAGCTCGTACTTTTTGTAATGGAGCCCACACTTGTTTGTCGAAACGGGATTCATCACAAGCATCTGCGACCAACTTATGACCGGAAATATAAATGTTCGTTCCTTCAGGCAGATCCATGCGAAAAATTGGACCGTACTCATAAGAAAGCTTAACCAGAGACTGGACAGGGGCATGTGTATCGATCAAGGGCAGATTACCTAAGGGACCATAAGTTTTGGGCTGTGGAATTAAATCTGTCGAAGTCATTTTTAATGTTGCTCCTTTCGAATTGAAATAGAGTGATGGTTTCAGAGTACCTATGTTTTCCAAATTACACTTTATTCTTACGATATAAACGAAAATAAGTGAATTTGGACAGTTCGTATAATAAAAGAAGTATAAAAATATACATTTTTTACATATAGAGAAAAATAATCTTATTTATCATGTTCTATTTACAATGAATTTACAGAAACTCTTATGAAAAAATATGCTTTTATAACCGATATAAAGATGTTGGGGATTTCCAAATTATGCTGAGGTGATATGTCATGAAGAAGCGAGCAAAATTGTTGAATTTTAGGTGGATTCCCATTGTCACAGTCTTTGCATTATTGCTAAGTGCATGTGGGCAGTCGGCAGCACAAACCAAGGCTCAGCCCATTAAGGTGGGAATCGTACTGTCAGATATTGGTCTGGGTGACCAATCTTACAGCGACGCGGCTTTTCGAGGTTTGGTCAAGGCAAGGGATGAGGGGAAGATTGTTTTTGAATACCGGGAAATAACTGAGACCAAGAC
Organism: Paenibacillus sp. A3M_27_13; assembly: GCF_024213315.1. Lineage (NCBI taxonomy): Bacteria > Bacillati > Bacillota > Bacilli > Caryophanales > Paenibacillaceae > Paenibacillus > Paenibacillus sp. A3M_27_13. Next base: position 1,090,873 of record NZ_JANAVE010000001.1, on the reverse strand, counting down.
GTATGATGCGGCTTTTGAGCAGCTTGCTCAAGAAAAAGCAGACTTAATCATTGGGCTGGGTTACATGGTGAAGGACAGTTTAGAATCTATTGCCAAAAAATATCCAGACCGTAAATTTTTAATCGTGGATGAGAAATCAGATTTACCGAATGTGGCCTCTATTAGCTTCAAAGCAGAAGAGGGCAGTTTTATGGCTGGGGTCGTTGCGGGTTTGACGAGTCGAACCGAACAGGTAGGTTTTCTCGGAGGTGCGGAATCTCCTTTGTTGAAAAAATTTGAAATTGGGTATCGCGCAGGGGTGCAATCAGTCAAGCCTAATGCCAAAGTTACTGCAACGTATGCAGGAGATTTTGGAAAGCCGGAACTGGGTACGGAAATTGCAGATGACATGATTAATCAGGATCAGATTGATGTTATATTTGCAGCCGCAGGTCTTACGGGTGTAGGTGCGCTACAGGAAGCGCAAAAGCAGCAAAAATTAGCCATCGGGGTCGATAGTGACCAGTTTTTTATTGCGGAAAAAGCGGTAGTGACCTCGATGTTTAAAAATGTAGACATTGCAATTTATACAGCAATCAAAGGCTTTGCAGATCATCAAAGAAAATTTACGGAGAAGGATATGGTGTTTGGTCTTGCAGAAGATGGTGTAGGTTTGGCGCCTATTCGTGTCGTGACACTGAGTCCGGATCAGCAAAAGTTGTTGGATGATTTAAAGGAAAAAATCAAATCCGGCACACTGACTGTTCCCACCCAATAAATTTTCGCAAACGGAGGATGAAGGCTGATGAAACTGCAAGGTAAACTGGTACTGAACGCGATGATTTCCTTGATCGCTTGCCTGGCTTTAGTGGCATATATCATTTTTGAATTAATTCGTATTAACTCGCAAAGTAGTAATCTGGTTCCGGCTATGTTGAATGTACAGCAGCTCAATGCCTATTTAATTCAGTCAGGGCAGGCACTGCAAAATTATTCAGCTTCCATGACGGAGAGCAACAAAGCCGATGTGCAAAATCAACTGACTCAGTCTGAAAAGACGATTGCTTTGCTTTCACAGGGTATGTTGCAAACCGAAGCGCAGCAAAAGCGACTGAATACGATTAAAACAAAATTCAGCCAATTCAAAGTAGCAACGGAGAAAGCCATGAGTACCCAAAACAGCCCGGAGTCCAAGCGGGAGGCCATGCGTGCCCAAGGGATTCAGAACGATGTATTTATGCTGGATCTGCTGACCAAGGCACGTTATGACCAATACACAGAAGATTTGACCAAGAGCATTCGTTTTACATGGCAATTGGCCTTGGCAGGTGCAGTTATACTTCTGGTGGCGGTTGGGCTATATAATACATATACATCCAGGCAGCTTGCCCTTAGAACACGCAAATTAACGGATGCCGCAAAGCAAATTGCTGAGGGAAATCTGACAGTGCAGCTTGCCCAAACCAAGGGACGAGATGAGCTGGACGAGCTCAATGAATCTTTCCGGGTGATGATCGGGAACTTGCGCAGCATTGTACTCTCCATTGATCAGGCGGGTAATCGTGTCGATCTGATGGCTCGGGATATTGATCAGCATAATGAGGCCATGAAGGAAATTGTGACACAAGTCAGCACGTCAACAGAGGAACTGGCAATAGGCAGTCAGAAAATTGCTGAGGATCTGTCGTCGACAGTTGGCGTTGTGGACGAGATGCAGCAGAAGTTTGAATCGAATCTACTGGAAACCACACAATCGACCGCGTATAGTGAGGATGCTTTGCGTGTCATTGAGCAGGGTACGCGGGTCATGAGCGATCAACTGCGTATTGTTGCAGAAAATCGTTCAGCCATGTCCGAAGTGGAGCAGACGGTCAAGGAGCTGGAGGCTAATGCAGTCGAGATTACAACCATGACTGGATATGTCTCCGAAATTGCCAGCCAAACATCGCTGTTGTCCTTGAATGCTTCTATTGAGGCTGCACGTGCAGGTGAAGCAGGAAAAGGTTTTGCTGTTGTTGCCAATGAAGTGAAAAAGCTGGCGAATCAATCAGAGTCTGCTGTAAAGAAAATTTATACCGCAGTTGACGGTATCACGCAGGCTATGGATAAGGTGAAGATTTCTGTGGCGCAAAGTCAGGAGCTGTTCCGTGAGCAGGAGAAGGCAACCTCCTCAACCGGCGAATCGTTTACAGAGATTAGTGGCAAAGTGCAGCAAATTGCCGGCCAAGTCAGCAAGTTATCAACGGACATGAATGTATCGCGAGAACTGAGCGTACAGGTACAGCAAGCTATCGAAAATATCAGCGCAATCACTCAGCAATCCGCCGCAGGCAGTGAAGAGATTACGGCTTCCACGGTAGAGCAGAAGCGTTCATTTGAGGAATCGGCTGAGAAGGTAAAAGAGCTTCGTCAGATTCGCGAGGAAATGCAGCGGGAGCTAGATCGTTTTCAGGTGGAAAAGACAAGCTAAAACCTGTGAAGCAAGTATCTGTTTTTGCTGAATAATGAATACAAGCAGTGCCAAAGAAGAAGTTCTACCTTGTACAGGGAGACTTCTTCTTTTTTATATGAATGTTGTTCCTTATATTAAGTTTGAATTACATAGGCAGGGAATTCCGACTCTTGCGTCAAATAGTAATAGGGAGAATATGTAACCAGTATATGGGTCAGAGGAAGATGGACAACGAAGTCCGGAAGGATGAAGTTACGGGAATGCTGCGACTTAAGCTTCGATTGATACTGAAAAATAAACAGACAAGATTGATTCTACTGCTTACTCTGTGCGTGTCGCTTGTGATTAGCGTGATCGGCTTGCTATCGTATTCAGGATACCGTGAAGGTTTGGATACCGAGCTGAACACACCCAATATAGAATTGTTGCAAATCAATCTGGATGTGACCAATCGGGCTTTTCGTGAGTCTGATAACAAGGCGCTGGACGCGGCATATCATCCGGATGTAGAGGCGTTTGTACGTGTCCAAACGGATGGGAAATCGCTGGAAGACAAGGCCTCCGTCATAGATCGGCTTCACAAATACTTGAAAACCCTTTCTTCGCACGAAGAAATTTATTCGGTTGAAGTTATTTCTTTGGACAATCATGCTCTCGTATCCAGCAATTATGGTTACATGCCTGATTGGAAACAGGCACCGGATACCACATGGGTTCCCTGGATTCAAGACATTCAAAAAAAGCCGTTGTTGATTAAGCGGAGATGGTATGGCACTGATCGTGAGCAGGGGACAGTAGAGCTGCTTTCGCTGGCCAGGCCCATAGTAGAGGATGGTCAGGTCATGGGTGCGGTGCTAATCAATCTGGATTATGACCGTTTTTTCTCCAAACTCTATATTCATTTATCCAACTCACAATACGTGTATGATCTGGAGGGCGAGTTAATCTATCCCAAGCTGAGATCGTCCTTACCCTTAAATGATATGGGCAGGATTTTGAAAGAGCTGGATGTGAGCCCCTATGCTTATGTGGAGATAGGGGACATGGAATATATGGCCAACCAAACCTTTTCAGATGTAACGGGCTGGCGTCTAGTATCGCTCGTTCCGATGGACAAGCTGCTGAAAAATGTAAAGCTGGCGCGCAATATGATGCTGTGGCTTGCCTTTATCTCCATACTGGCTGGGTGCTCAGCAGTTTACTATTACAATTATGCAGCTTTTCGCCCCATGAAAAAAATTAATAGCCTATTAAATTCGGGCAATAAGGGAACGCGCCAAGGAGGATTGTATGACCTGGAACCTGTGATTAGCAAACTGGTTGGAGAGTTTCACCGCAAATCATTGGTGGTAGAGCGAAGCCTGCCGGAGCTGCGTTCCAAATATATGGAAGATGTCATCCAGCGTAGAATGGGCATACAGGAAATGCGTATGAAATGGGAACAGTATTTTTCCGATTGGGACGGCCATTCTTTGTTTGTCATGATCGTGTCCATTGACCGGTATTCTGCGTGGGCTGCAAGCTTTCCAGAAGAAGATAAAATGCTGCTCAAGTATGCGCTGAACAATATTTTGCTAGAGATGCTCGAACCTTACTGGAAAGCAGTATGCTCGCCGGAGGAGGAAAGTGGTTTTATTGTGCTGTTACAGTTCAGTGAGAGTTCGAATGAAGTTGGTACAGAGACTGATCTCCAAGAGAGCATTTTGCTTCAGAAAAGTGTGGATAGGCTGATTCAGGTTGTCGGTGAGTATCTTCCTTTGACTATTTCTATAGGGATTGGTCATATGGTCACGGATATTCAAGAGGCACGGGCGTCTTTTATAAAAGGAAAAGAGGCCCTTAATTTGCGTTTGTATGAGGGGTATGGACGTTCATATACGAATATAGACAGCAGCATAAGTGTGAAAAAGGATAACACAGTGGATGAACAGTCAAAGGAGCAGATTCAGGATTCAACATTGCTGGACAATCGGCGTGTGGAAATGATTCGTGCCCTGGAGTCACAGGAACCTGGTGCAAGTGTAAAGTTAATCAGCCACTGGGTAGAAGAACTTCGACTCCACAGAACATCCCCAGCCCAGGTTTACTTGTTTGTTCATGAATTGCTGGAAGATTTGCTAAAATGGTGTACCACTCAGAGTGTGACGCCGCCGGATCAGCTTGCTGATTACCACTGGAATCAGATTCTGACACTAGACCTTCAAGACATTGAGGTATTGCTGGTCATTATGTTGACTGATATCGAAGAAAAATGGCACGGTCGCATTCAGTCCAAAGATTTTGTGCGTGTACAAGAGATGATCGAATATATGGAACATCATTTGCATTTGAACATCGGGCTTCAGGAAATTGCGGATCATGTTCACATGAGCGTGTCCTCGGTGAGCAGCATGTTCAAGGAAGAAACGGGGACCACCGTTTACGATTATTTGACTGGATTACGCGTAAAAAAGGCATGCACATTACTATGTGAAACCCATTTGAAAATCGGTGAAATTGCAGAACAGGTCGGATACCGAAATGAGAACAGCTTTATTCGGGTATTCCGCAAGCACAAACAAGTGACCCCAGGGAAATTCAGACAAATCAGCAAATCTTCCAATGAATATGCAGATCGGTCAAAAGGCCGATACTTTGGCGAAATAGAAGATAAATACGAAGATTAAGCGATAGCTGTAGCCCTCCACGTTGCGGTACATTGACTTCATGTAAACGCAAACAACAAGACCGAAAACGTTGGAGGTGAAAACGGGCGCATGACGGGCCCAGTTCATTTTTGGAGAAGAGGAAACATAATGAAGAAAAAGCCATGGCAAAAATATGTGCTGGTTGCGGCGGGAGTAGCTATGCTTTCTGCCTTGAGTATCAGTGAATATGTGGATCACCGCACCCTGCAGGATCACAGCCGTATATTTCCTACGAAGCCAATAACACTCGTCGTTCCTTATGCGGCTGGAGGCGGTACAGATATTACCGCGAGAGCGTTGGCGAAAGCCGCCGAAAAGCATCTCGGTCAGCCGATAATCGTCGTTAATCGAACGGGAGGAGGCGGTTCTGTCGGGCTGATGGAAGGGGCTGAGGCGCAGGCGGACGGTTATACCGTAACGTATCTGGTCGCTGAGCTGACTACGTTGCCTCATTTGGGACTGCTACCGCTCACCTATGAGCGATTTAAGCCGCTGCTTCAAACCAATATGGACCCTTCCGCCATTACGGTCCGGGCGGATGCACCATGGAAGACAGCGGAGGCATTTCTGGAGGATGCTGGGGCCCATCCCGGCAAGCTCAAAATGGGGAATGCAGGCACGGGGAGCATATGGCACCTTGCTGCCGCAATGCTGGAGCAGAAAAGCGGAGTCCGCTTTACCCATATCCCTTATGAGGGAGCAGGCCCAGCCGTCTCCGCTTTGATGAGCGGATTCGTGGATGCTGTACCCGTCAGTCCCGCAGAAGTGAAGAAATACGTGGACGAAGGGAAACTTCGCATACTGGCGATCCAGGCAGACACTATTTCGGAAGCGTTTCCAAAAGTGCCGACACTAAAGCAAGCCACTGGGCTGCGTGTACATTTTATCGGCACTTGGAGAGGGTTGGCTGTACCCAAGGATACACCGGATGAAGTTGCTCAAACGCTGACGGATGCACTGATCAAGGGGACGAAAGACGAGGAATTCAGGGAGGAAATGCGTAAGCATGGGTTGGGATTGCGTGTCCAGGATGCAGAGGCATTCGCGCAGCAACTGAAGGAGAGTCATGATACCTTCGCAAGACTGATTCCCGAGCTCGGCTTGAGCCGCAAGTAATACGGCCTTGTTTTTGCATTGGCAAAAACGAAAGGATTGAACGAAGTAATGAAAATCAAACAAAACATTGATAAAATTCCAGGGGGCATTATGCTGGTGCCGCTGTTTATTGGCGCACTTTTTCATACATTTACTCCATGGGCAGGCGACTATTTTGGATCTTTTACCAAGGGGCTGATGACAGGTACGGTACCCATTTTAGCAGTGTGGTTTTTTTGTATGGGTGCTTCTATAGATGTGCGAGCGACGGGTACTGTATTGCGTAAATCAGGAACGCTCGTATTGACTAAAATCGCGGTTGCGTGGGTAGTGGCGATCATTGCATCCAGATTGCTGCCTATTGGTGGTGTAGAAAGTGGACTATTTGCAGGTTTGTCGGTGCTGGCGCTGATCTCGGCTATGGATATGACGAACGGCGGGTTATACGCCTCCATTATGCAGCAGTATGGCTCCAAGGAAGAGGCAGGAGCATTTGTACTGATGTCACTGGAATCGGGTCCGTTGGTGACCATGATTATTTTGGGTAGCACTGGGCTGGCCGTTTTTGAACCGCAGACATTTGTGGGGGCGGTATTACCATTTTTGGTCGGCTTTATGTTGGGCAATCTGGATCATGATTTCCGAAAATATTTTGGGAACGCAACGCAAGCTTTGATTCCATTTTTCGGTTTTGCACTTGGTTGTTCCATTGACCTGAGTGTCATTGTCCAGACAGGTATGCTTGGTATTTTATTGGGTATTTTTGTCATTATCATTACAGGTATTCCACTGATTTTGGCGGACAAATATATCGGTGGTGGCAACGGTACAGCAGGAATTGCAGCCTCTAGTACAGCAGGAGCAGCAGTAGCCAATCCAGTCATTGTCGCCAATATCAAGCCTGAGTTCCTGCCTGTTGCGCAATCTGCAACGGCCTTAGTTGCTGCTTCGGTCATTGTGACCTCGATTTTGGTACCTATTCTGACGGCATACTGGGCCAATTATATGAAGCGTAAGGGGAAATCCCAAGAAGCGGGGCCTGTAAATCCAGGGGCGAATATACCTAAATAAAGTTTGGATGATAATGATCTCAACTTATGGATCTTTCCATTACCCGGGAAATGCTTTTGCAGTTATACCTTCAATCCTAACATTACAAAACTTGTCCTAAAACGCTTCTGCAAACATACATATGTAAGCAGAGGAGCGTGATGGGATTGGAAAACAAGGTACGTCGCTATTACCAGTTAAAGCAAAAGCAAAAAGAAATTGAAGGTGAACTGACTGATTTGCGTAATGACATTACCGCTCATTGTGCACAGCAGGAAGTATCAGATTGGGAAATTGGCAACTACCGAGTCAAGATTATACAGCAGCACCGCAAGGAATACGATCATACAAAGCTGTATGATTCACTGCCTGATCCGCAGCTATGGCGCTTGTTTTCCAAGCCGGATACGTCGAAGATTGCCAGTTTGCTTAAGCTCAAGGTCATCGCAGAGGAGCAAATAAAAGATGCTGTTTCTCTTAAAACGGTGACGCTATTGCAGGTGGATAAAAAATAAATAAAAAGAGCTGCCCCCGTTTTCGGAGCCAGCTCTTTTTATTGTCTGTTGTTTACTAGTCTTCCATCTTCACGCTCTATGAATTATTTATCAGACAAACTTTTTCCCACTCCTTTGAGAAAATGAATACCAAATCCCATTGCCCGGTTTACATCTGGATCATTCATCGCCTTCATAAGATCGCGCAGACGAGTCTTTTTATTCTGCTTTAGATGTTCTTCGGCTTCGTTCAGGCCATTGGTAACGCTATTTGTCAGCTTTTTCATCAGCTCGGGGTCTACCTCAGACAGCATCCCTGCTGCTCCCATGAGATTATTGATGATGTTCGTCACAGGCTTACGCGTCGCTTGTCCTACAGCGATTTTGACGATGCTTTCTTTGGCTTTTAGCATAGACTGAGCTGCTTCGAGAAGACCACTGTCGTGCAGCTCGCGTACGATTTCAAGCGTCTTCTGCAATGCCGCCCCATTGTCCGCCAGATCAGCAGTAAGCTTATCCAGCGATTGTTTTTGCCGTTCTTCTTCTGTCAGAACGCGTTTTCTCACAATTGAAATAGGCTTAGCCACGGCTTGACCTCCTTATTTTTGATCCACTAAATCGACATAACCGGGACGGTTCCACTTACGGTCCACTTCAACCCCATTTTGCGGATGACGTTTTTTGTAACGCGGATTGATACGTGGTAGTGGATTTTGACCGTCTACCTCCAAAATTTGCATCCGTACTTTGGCTTGTTTATAGGCCGGTGTACGGGTGACCACATCGAACGCTCCACCAGTTAACAGATTGACCGCACCATCATGGCTGGTAGAGTGCATTGGCACATAAATTTCAGTTCCCTGCACGCGGTCTGTAACCAGAACGCGTAGCTTGACCGCACCATAAGGGGATTCCAATCGAACCAGCGATCCATTAGTGATTCCGCGCTCCTCAGCCAATTCAGGGGACACTTCCACAAATACTTTTGGAAGTTTGAGCTGAATACCCGCTGATTTGGTCGTCATATTTCCTTCATGAAACTGTTCGAGCAGTCGACCATTATTTAAGGTCAAATCGAATTCAACGGGGTACTCTTTCGGTGGTACATATTCGAAAAGTCCCAAACGCGCTTTTTTATCCGGAAAGTTAAAGCCGTTGGTGTGCAGCAACGGTGTATTGCTACCATCCGGCGATCCCCAGTGGAAGCTATTCCAGCCTTCCAAAACGTCATAATTACATTGGGAGAAAAATGGAGTGAGCGACGCCATTTCCTCAAAAATTTCACTTGGATGGCTGTAATCCCAATCAAATCCCATATGCTTGGCAAATTGGCTGAAAATCCACCAATCTGGTTTGCTGTCTCCTAGAGGGCGGAGTGCTTCATATAGACGCTGAACACGACGTTCGGTGTTCGTAAAGGTTCCGTCTTTTTCGAGTGAAGGTACGGCTGGCAAAATAACGTCAGCGAATTCAGCTGTCTTGCTCAGAAATACATCCTGAACGACAAGGAAATCCAAGTTCGCCAGCATTTCTTGGGTATGGTTGGAGTCGGCATCCACCCATGCCATCTCTTCTCCAGCGATATACATCGCTTTGAGCTTACCTGTTTCAATGGCTTCCAGCATCTGAATGTTGTCCAGTCCGCGTTGACCTGGAATTTGTACGCCGTAGGCCGCTTCAAACTTGGCACGAATGACATCGTTCGTCACGGGCTGATAGCCCGGGAAAATATCCGGCATCGTACCCATATCGGCAGCACCCTGCACATTGTTATGTCCGCGAAGCGGATATGCGCCTGCACCCGGACGCATAAAGTTTCCAGTCACCAGCAGCAGGTTGGCAATTGCAATCGAAGTGTAAGAGCCTGCGATGTTTTGCGTCACACCCATGCCCCAACAAATGGCAGTGCCGTCGGCTTCGTGAATCAAAGTCGCTACCTCAATCAGTGTCTCTTTGGAAATACCAGTTTCCTGTTCGGCAAATTCCAGGGTGAAACGCTCTAGCAACTTCAAATATTCAGGATAGAAGTTTACATGCTCTTCAATGAATTTTGCATCATGCCAGTTTTGCTCAATGATGTATTTGGCTACAGCGGATAACCATACATAATCAGTACCTTGCTTCGGACGAATGAACAGATCTGCGCGTTCTGCCATTTCATGCTTGCGCAGGTCGACCGAGATCAACTTTTGACCGTGCAGCTTATGCGCACGTTTGATACGAGTAGCCAGCACTGGATGTCCTTCTCCCGGCGCGCAACCGACCAGCATGACCAAACCTGCTTTGGCAATGTCTTTAATCGTACCGCTGTCCCCACCGATGCCTCCGGTGTATTGCAGCCCCCATGACGCAGGAGATTGGCAATACCGTGAGCAATTATCGACGTTATTCGTTTGGAAGACCTGACGAGCCAACTTCTGCATCAAATAGTTTTCTTCATTGGTAAATTTGGACGAAGAAATAAAGCCGAGTGCTTCGCCACCGTAAGTTTCTTGAATAGCTCCCATTTTGCTGGCCATCAGGCTCAAGGCTTCTTCCCAGGTAGCTTCCACAAATTCGTCCCCTTGACGAATTAAAGGGGAGGTCAAACGCTGATCGCTGTTCACAAAATCCCAGCCAAATTTCCCTTTTACGCATGTCGAGATACCGTTAACAGGTCCCTCAGAGGTAGGTTGTACCTTCAAAATTTTGCGGCCTTTGGTCCAAACCTCAAAGCTGCAACCTACACCGCAAAACGTACAGACGGTTTTCGTTTTTTTCGTACGGGTTTCACGCATCGCTGCTTCGGCTTCGGAAATAGCAAAAATCCCACTATAGCCCGGCTCCACTTCCTTTATTAAATCCACCATCGGATTTAATAAATCCTTGTTCATGCCACTCATGAAGCCTGCTTCTCCCAGCATGGATTTCTCCATCAAGGCATTGCATGGGCAGACGGTTACACACTGACCGCAGCTGACGCAGGAGGAATCGTTAATCGCAACCCTGTCATCCCATATGACGCGAGGGCGTTCAGCTTCCCAGTCGAGGGACAGCGTTTCATTGACCTGAAGGTTTTGGCATACCTCTACGCATTGGCCGCATGCAATACATTGATTGGGGTCATATCGATAGAAGGGATGAGACATATCTACTTCTGTCGGGTCAACTTTCGGTTGGTACGGATATTTTTGATGTTCAATTTCCATTAGCTCTGCTGTATTATGCAAAGTGCAATTACCGTTGTTGTTATCGCACACTGTGCAGTAGAGGAGATGATTTTCCAGCAATCGGTCCATAGCCTCGGTTTGAGCTGCTTTCGCGCGATCCGAATGTAAATGAATATTCATTCCATCGGAAGCCAGTGTCGAGCAGGAACGCATAAGTTTTCCGTCCACTTCCACGATACATGTGTCACAGGTACGGATCGGATCGACTTCGGGAACGTAACACAGCTGGGGATGGGCGATGTTATTTTCGTTAATCACTTCAAGAATCGTTGCGCTGTTCTTCGTTTTCAGTTCCTGTCCGTTTAATGTAATTTTGATCGCACTATCAGTCACGGTTCAGGCTCCTTTCAGATTTTAAATTTAAAAATTAGGAATAAAAAAACTCCACCATAAACACAAGTGCTCGTGTTCCAGCACTTGTGTTTATGGTGGAGTAGTGACCAAGCTCTAGGTCCTGGAGGCCAATCCGCCATTTGAATATGTATTAATAACAAACAGTACGCACCGTCTGTATATCAATAACTTCTGAATAACTTAGATATGTCATTTTCTGCATTTCATCTCGTGTAACTATAACGTAAAATTTAAGATAGTTCAACGGTACATTATTAATTTTTTAATTGATAATGATTATCGCCTGAGAAATCGAAAAATCATTGACAAACGTTCCAGGATTGCTAACAATAGGAATGTAATCTATTTCAGAGCAATCGTAAATGGAGTGTACGTGGGAATCGCGTATATTTTATTTGTCGCAGCGCTTGTTAGTTTGATTTTTCTATATCACATGATGTGGGATTCGTAAAATCCTGATGTAGATAAATTAACCGGCATTTAGCAGATTCTTCGATATTCATAAGCGAAGAAGTTGTTGTGATGCCGGTTTTTTGGTTCAGTATAAAATGAATGGAAATACCGTCCCAATTTAGAGTGTAAAGAGTTTTATTAATGAAGACGGATTGAGGTGAACAGGATGGCGAACCGGAGCGACGATCAATGGAATCGTCCGTTACGGGACTTAAGAATATCCGTCATAGACCGATGTAATTTTCGGTGCCGATATTGTATGCCGGAAGAAATATTTGGCCATGACTATCCGTTTTTGCCAAAAGAAAAAATATTGACCTTTGAGGAAATTACGCGCCTTTCCCGTATTTTTGTCTCGCTGGGTGTTACGAAGCTGCGCATTACTGGTGGTGAGCCGTTGCTGAGGAAAAATTTATCCTCGCTTATTCATTCGTTAACTCAACTCGATGGGGTTGAGGATATTGCAATGACGACAAACGGCGTATTTTTGCCTAAATATGCTGTAGCACTGCGAGAGGCGGGACTAAAGAGAGTGACGGTTAGTCTGGATTCGCTCGATGATGATCGGTTCCGCCAAATGAACGGGGGCAGAAGCAGTGTAAAGGCGGTGCTGGATGGTATTGAGGCTGCGGCTCAAGCAGGGATGCAGGTGAAAATAAACATGGTCGTGCAAAAGGGCTTTAACGATCAGGATATTGTTCCCATGGCCGACTATTTCCAAAAGAAAAAGCATATTTTACGTTTTGTTGAGTTTATGGATGTAGGCAACACCAATGGCTGGAAATTGGATCAGGTCGTTTCCAAGCAGCAGATCATCGAAGCCATTCACGAGCATATGCCGTTAGAACCTGTCCCACCCCAGTACAAAGGTGAGGTGGCGACGCGCTACAGGTATCAGGACAGCGACGGGGAAATCGGCATTATTTCGTCTGTTACGGACGCCTTCTGTTCCACATGTACACGAGCGAGAATTTCTGCTGAAGGCTCCTTGTACACGTGCCTGTTTGCCTCTCAAGGGTACAAGCTTCGCGCGATGCTGCGTTCCGAACAGTCCGATGACGAGATTAGAGCTTACATTGAGCGTGTTTGGAGAGAACGTACCGACCGCTATTCAGAGGAACGGCTGAATCATACACAGCAAGCAACATCTAAAATTGAAATGTCACACATTGGCGGGTGAGCCGAAGAGCCAGCCTGTCAGAAACAAGGGAGTGGAGCACATGGAAAAGCCAGCTGAGGTAAAACGTGAGATTCTACGTTATCGTGACGGTCAGATCAAGCGTTTTGAAGACACTGTGGTGACGGAGTATCCGGTGACCATCAAAATTAATCAGCAGGAATTTGCTACCATGGTTTGTACACCGGAGTATGTGGAGGATATGGCGGTAGGTTTTTTGGCCTCTGAAGGCGTCATTCAACGGTACGATGATATTGAAGATATTTGGGTTCAGGAAAAAGAAGGTTTTGTTCATATTAAAACCCGTCGAATGAATGAGTTTTATCAAAACTTTCATTCCAAACGGTACATTACCTCCTGCTGCGGAAAAAGTAGACAGGGCTTTTATTTTATGAATGATGCCAAAGTGGCAAAAAGAATGAATGACACCCATGTTACACTGTCCTTTGACGATTGCTTCCGCTTGATGAATTTAATGCAAAGCTCGGCACTTACGTTCCAACAGACCGGTGGTGTTCATAATGCAGCGTTGTGCGATAAAGACGGGATGATCCTGTCCAGAATAGATATCGGCCGACACAATGCGCTGGATAAAATCTATGGACATTGCTTAAAACATGATATTGTATTACAAGACAAAATCATAGTATTCAGCGGACGCATTTCGTCTGAAATTTTGTTGAAGGTTGCGAAGATTGGCTGTGAAGTTGTTTTGTCCAAGTCAGCTCCTACAGAGCTTGCACTTGAGTTGGCTGAGGATCTGGGGATTACGACCGTCGGCTTTATACGCAGTCGTTCTCTGAATGTGTATACGCATACTGAACGGATTGATGAACTGGTCGAATCTAAAATATAATATAAAAATCTTCAATGTACACCGTCATAGTTAACCAGCATGGAATAAAACCTTTCGGGGTATTCATTCATGTTGGTTTTTCTTGGTACATATGTGGTGGACATTCACTGTACTGAAAAGGAGGGCATGTTAAATGAACTATCATATTCAAGTATTTGCCGGACTTGCGGAACAGATGGGAGGGCCTATAATTATGGTGCCTACTGAGCAAGAAACGATGACCGTTGCCGCATTAAAAGACTTGCTATCCGAGTGTTTCCCTGAATCGGCAGCTCAGTTGCAGGGTTCTTTTGTTGCCAGAAATCAAGTCTACGCCGCTCCTGAGGACCTCGTGAGTATACATGATGAGATTGCGATTATTCCTCCGGTTTCAGGAGGGTAAATTCTATTATATAGATAGATGAATTCGATAGAATAGGTGCAAGGGGGCAGATCATATGCAATACCGTATTCAGCTATTCGCAGGTATGGCGGAGCAACTTGGTGATGTGATCACGGTAGAACTTTCACATGAAACGGTGACCATGGCAGACATTCGAAAAAGGCTGAATGAGCTGTACCCGGAAGTGACTTCACAACTGCCAGGTTCTTTTTTTACCCATCATAAAAAGCTGGCTTCTCCAGATGAACTTGTGCTTCCATCAGATGCAATTGCTCTTCATCAGTCAGCACCCGGGATGGAGACGGTCGTTTCAAAATGTGGTTTATTTGCCATTACGTACGACCCGATTGATGCCGATGAAGTAACCTCAAAGGTGCTCGACCCTTCTCATGGCGCCTCGCTGACCTTTAATGGTACGACTCGGGAATTCACGCAAGGTCAGCGAACGGTGCTGCTTGAATATGAGGCGTATGTCCCGATGGCCATGAACACGATGAAGCAGATTGGTGACGAAATTGCAGAGCGTTGGCCTTCTACACGTACTGCGATTACACATCGGCTTGGCACGGTCAGAATTGGAGAGACGAGTGTGGTGATTGCTGTCTCTGCTGCACACCGCGATACTTGCTACGAAGCCAGCCGCCATGCCATTGAACAGTTAAAGCAAATCGTACCGATTTGGAAAAAGGAAGTGTGGGAGGACGGCTCAGAATGGAAGGGGCATCAGCTGGGTGGCTGGAATCCTCAAAGTACCCCAAAGCTTTCGAATAAGGACGAGGACATCTGAGCTTTTAGCTTGTCTGATCAACTTGTAGCTATCAATGGATAAGTATGGAGGGTAAACCAACGATGTCAGAAATGGACAAAATCCAGAAAATAGAAGTTGCTGCACAAGCACATGCGCATGCGTCTCATGCCCGTTATTCTAGACAGGAATTATTCTCGAAAATTGGACCGACAGGCCAGCAAAATATCCGTAGTAAGCACGTGCTGATGGTGGGGGCCGGCGCACTGGGCACTGCCAATGCTGACATGCTGGTGCGAGCGGGCATCGGACGGCTGACGTTGGTAGACCGCGATTATGTAGATTGGAGCAATTTGCAGCGCCAACAGCTCTATGACGAAGCGGATGCCCGTGATCAGATCCCCAAGGCAGTGGCCGCGCAGAAGCGATTGCAGCAAATCAATTCGGACGTGGACATTCGTGCGCTAGTCCGGGACGTCTCGCTAGATGAAATCGACGATATCGCAGCAGGGGTGGATCTCATCGTAGATGCCACCGACAATTTCGATACACGTCTGCTTATGAACGATTATGCGGTCAAGCATCGAATCCCTTGGATTTACGGGGCGTGTGTGGGCAGCTATGGGACAACCTTTACCATTGTGCCAGGGCAGACACCGTGCCTGCATTGCCTGCTCGGAACCGTACCGCTCGGCGGTGCGACCTGTGATACGGTCGGTGTGATTAGCCCGGCTGTACAGATGGTGGCGGCTTATCAAAGCGCCGAGGCATTGAAGCTGCTCACCGGGAACGAATCAGCCTTACAGGGTAAGCTGATTTCCTTCGATCTGTGGAACAATCAGCATCAGGCGATCCAAATCAGCGCCATGAAGAAAGCCGATTGTCCAACATGTGGTGAGTACCCTGTGTATCCTTTTTTACAATCGGAGCATCAGGCTAAAACGGCTGTCTTGTGCGGACGAGATACGGTTCAAATCCGCCCGGCCCCGGGTACTGTACGTGATCTGAATGAAGCGGCACGTTTGTTATCCCGTCAGGGGGGCAAAGTGGAGCATAATCCATACCTGGTATCCGTTGTTATCGGAACGCATCGAATTGTTCTTTTTCAGGATGGACGCGTCTTAATTCATGGCACGAAGGACATCGCTGAGGCGAGATCGATTTATCACAAATATTTGGGTTGACCCAATAGATTCGACCCGTTATGAGATGTACAATGTTTTCTTATTTTCGCCATCACATTTTCGTCATCTCATTTTGGAATTTATAGGATAGGGGAAGAACAAATTGAAAAAGAAATTTGGGTACATATTCACGTTCGTTGGATTGTTGGCATGGGTTCTGGCGGGGTGCTCGTCTCCGGCTGCTGTACAGTCGGCACAGTCTGCACCCAAGACAGAACTAGTCGTATCTGCCGCTGCAAGTCTTCAAGATAGTCTGAATACGCTCAAGGACCAGTATGAGAAACAGCACCCAGATATCAAACTTACCTTTAACTACGCTTCATCTGGTACATTACAAAAACAAATTGAACAAGGCGCACCCGCTGACGTATTTATTTCGGCGGGCATGAAGCAAATGAAGGCATTAACGGATGCTTCATTGGTGGAAAAGGATAACGTGTTGCTTCAAAATAAACTGGTTGTGGTTGTTCCACAAGATAAGGCGAAAAGCACAGATAACAAAAGCATTACGCTCAATGACTTGATGGGTCCTTCTTACCTGAAAGTGGCTGTTGGGGAGCCTACTACCGTTCCCGCCGGACAGTATTCCAAAGAATCGTTAACGAAGGCTGGACTATGGGACAAGCTGGAACCTAAGATGGTATTCGCCAAGGACGTAAGACAGGTATTAAATTATGTTGAAACAGGCAACGCCGATGCAGGACTCGTCTATCTGACGGATGCCAAATCATCTGATAAAACGGTCATAGCACTGGAAGTGCCTGAGGAATTGCATGCACCCATCCTGTATCCTGAAGGCATTGTAAAAGCAACCAAACACAGCCAGGAAGCAGGCGAGTTTCTTAATTTTCTACGGACAGATGAAGCTATGAGTGTGTTCAGTAAAGATGGATTTTCAGCCCCTACAGAAATGGCGGGAAAATAGAATTCACAGATAAAGGAGGGGGTTCCGTTGGATTGGTCAGCTTTTCTTCCTCCGGTTATCGTATCTGTTAAAGTTGCTGTCGTCGCCAGCATCATCGTCTTTTTATTAGCTACTGTGGTAGCGCGGATGATGGCGAACTGCACGCCGCGGAGGGGAACCAGCGTGATCGAGACCGTCCTACTTCTTCCGCTCGTTTTGCCTCCCACTGTTGTCGGCTTTATTTTGCTCATCTTGCTGGGAAGGAAAAGCTGGATCGGCACAGCCTTCGAAAGCCTGTTCCAGCAGACGATTGTATTTACATGGGGAGCTGCAGTGGTGGCGGCCGTAGTTGTTGCTTTTCCACTGGCTTACCGTACCATTAAAGCAGGTTTTGAAGCTGTAGACCCTGAGGTAGAGCAGGCTGCACGTGCGCAAGGTGCCAACGAATGGCAAGTGTTTCGCCACATTACGATGCCCCTTGCCTACCGACCGCTCATTTCAGGATACATTCTCGGATTTGCCCGAGGGTTAGGGGAATTTGGCGCTACGCTGATGCTTGCAGGTAATATTCCTGAACAGACCCAAACCCTGCCTACAGCGATTTACACCGCGTCCGAGGTCGGAAATATGACACTCTCTTGGAGCTGGGTAGCTGTCATCATTTTATTCTCTTTTATTATGTTGATGCTTTCAAATCGACTGGTAAAGGATTAGCTCTTTTGGAGTAAGAACATGCGCAGTCTGCCGATAGGGTAGGCTGTGTTTTATTTGTCTTGAGAAAATAAAACTCTTAGACTTCTTCATTCACTCTCCAACTCTTGGCATTCGAGGTACTGGAGACTCGCGGAAGGTCGAGGCGGTACTCCGTTTGCAGGCGTAACAGATTCGGTGAATTTTTGTGGTATAATTTACAAAAAAATAAGCAAAGGGAGATGGGGAACCATGAAGAAATTCGGGCAAATGTTTCTGGTAGGTTTAGCCATGGTTTTGGGGCTTGGTCTGGCGGTAGGAAATGTGGAGCTTCCCGCCGCCTCCGCGGCCGATACAGAATATTATGTGTCCACGAGCGGCAGCGACTTTAATGCCGGAACGAACGATGCGCCGTGGAAGACGTTGCAGCACGCGGCTGACGTGGCTCCTGCGGGCAGCACGGTTTACGTCCGAGGCGGCGTGTACAAGCAGAAATTAAAGATTACCCGCTCTGGCTCCGCTTCGCAGGGTCCAATTGTGTTCACCAACTATGGGACAGAGACCGCCATTATTGATGGCAGCGGACTTTCGGTCAGCGGGAACGAAGGGCTGATCGAACTGGCCGATGTCAATTACGTTACTGTTCAGGGGGTTGAAATCCGCAATTTTACCACTGCTTCCAAGAACGTGGTGCCTGTAGGTATTTATGTCCACGGTTCGGGCGGCTTCATTAATCTGTCCAACAACAAAATCCATGACATCAAAAACACGGTCACCCCGACCGGCAAAGATCGGCTGGGCCGGGACGCTCACGGTATCGCTGTTTATGGCACGAAAGCTCCGGCTTCGATTCACGACCTTACGATCAGCGGTAATGAGCTGTACAATCTCGTGCTGGGCTCCAGCGAATCGCTCGTTTTAAACGGCAACGTGGACGGCTTTGCGGTGACCGACAACCTCATTCACGATAATGACAACATCGGGATTGATCTGATCGGCTTTGAGGGAACTGCGCCGAATACTGCTTACGATCAGGCGCGAAACGGGCTAGTGAAGGGCAACCGGGTGTACAATAATTCTGTTCAAAATAACCCATCTTACAAGAGCGATGACAACTCGGCCGGTGGTATTTATGTAGATGGGGGCAAGGACAGTATTATCGAGCAGAACTACAGCTACAACAACGACATCGGCGTCGAAATGGCCTCCGAGCATGCCGGCAAAGCCACCAACAATATTACAGTCCGCAGCAACGTGATATATAACAACCGGCTGACTGGTATTGCCATGGGCGGTTACAATGAGGAGCGCGGCTCAACGGTAAACTGCAAGATCGTGAACAATACGCTATACAAGAACGATACATTTGACGACGGAAGCGGCCAGCTTTTGGTTCAGTACGATACGCGAAACAATGTGATCAAAAACAATATTTTCGTGGCTAGCTCCACAGATATGCTGATCTCCAATGGATACACCAAAAATTCCGGCAATGTTGTGGATTATAATTTATATTTCGCTCCGAGCGGCAGTTCGGAGGCTAACTGGATCTGGAAAAATAAAGAGTATACGGGATTCTCCGCGTACAAATCGGGGACCGGCAACGATACGCATTCTCTGTTTGCCGATCCTAAATTCGTGAATGCCGCGAACAGCGACTTCCATTTGCAGTCTTCGTCACCGGCGATCGATGCCGGGAACACGGACCGTGCCATCATTGGAACACTAGATATTGACGGGAAGCCCAGAGTACAGGGAGCCGCGGTGAACATCGGTGCCTACGAGTAAGCCTTATATTTTATGACTAGTGCATAGCGAAACTATGTGGGGCCGCTGCTTGTACGTTTTTACAATGTTCCTTGCAATTAAAACACCTTCAAAGAGAATCCCCATGTCGTAAGATATGAGGATAAACTTTGGAGGTGTTTTTGCGTTGGCAACAAGATTAAGCTATCCTCGGAAAGTAAAAATGGAAGTCGTACAAATGAGATTAGATGGTTGTTTCTGTTCGAGAGGCTCTGATTAACATAGTTGTTGTACACCTTTGAACCATACGGACTTGATCGACAAGGTATCCGAGATGTTGGTTGTCGGATCACCGTTTACTAGTATAAGGTCAGCGAGCGCACCTTCGGTAATACAGCCGCGATCGTAAAGCCCAAAGCAACGGGCCGGTTTCGCAGTAGCCGACTGAAGCGCTTCTATGGGAGTAAATCCGGCCTCAACCAGCAATTGCATTTCATGATGAACGCTGGCTCCATGAGCAAGACCGCCAAGATTGGGAACAGGAACGGGGGCGACATCCGTCCCGACCAGAATATCCACACCGGCACGGTGAAGATCCATCACATTTTTAAAGCTATTCTCCAAATTGCCTTGCGGGAAAGTATGGAAGCTTGAGTTCAAAATATCGATCCATTCTGGACTTAATTTGGAATAAACACGTGAATCATTCGCCAATTCTGATGCCGGATTTCCCAGAATGGATGAGTTCAATACTAAGCACGGTATAACAAATGCGCCTAAATCCGCTATGGATTTCACCAACTCGGATGTGCATTCGGGCCTGTCGAGAAATAAGTGACCCAATCCGTCGACTCCCATATCGATGGCGGTTTGCGAAGAATCAGCCGTCAAGACGTGGGCTATGACAATTTTATCGAATTTATGGGCTTCTGCCACGGCTGCTTTTAAAATCTCGTCGCTTAAAATAGGTAGTCCAGGGGCACCCAAGACCGTCCCTTCTTCAATCATGATTTTAATATAGTCGGCGCCACTCTCCACCTGGGTATGCACATGTTTGATCGCTTCTTCCACTGTCGTCACTTGGGGCACCTCTTCGTGATCGTGAGCGTAGGCGGCTAGCATAGCTTCCCGGTCTTCCTTAGGTAACTTCTCCAATTCCTTTAATACGAACTCCGGAATTTCATCCTCATCCTGCAATAATTCATCCGGATGACCACCTGGAGCAGTGATCGCTGTGCCGGCAGAACGGACTTCGGCGACGTCATTCACGTTTTTCAACTGGATCTTGCGCCCTCTTTCTGTAAAACTGCCGTTCATTTCGAGTTCTGTCGTGACGCCGAATTTTAAAGCATCTCGTAACCCACCGATTGAAGTGTGGACATGCGCATCAATCAGGCCGGGCAATAATGTCGCATTTTCCCCATCGATGATCGTTGCATGTGTCGGAAGGTCTCCGCCTACCGAAATAATGGTTTCCCCATGGATGACAACATTTCTGGGCTCAATAACTTTTTCACCATCGAAAATACGTACATTCGTAATCGCTGTAACTTTTTCTACCGTAGAGCTTTGAGTTACATTCTTCATGTCGTTCCTCCTTAGTGTTCAATCTTAAACACTTAGAATTCTAACTATTAGTTTTATAACTGTCAATAAACTAATTTTCATTTGACAAACAGTTTAGAGATTTATATAGTTTATTTACTGACAATTAGACTTCTAATAATTTGAGGAGATATGATTATGAAAACCCAAAAGGATACGGTTTATCTGGATTTGTTTCAGATTATTGGTCTTAAGTTAAAGAAAAGAGCGGACGAGAGCATAAAAGAGTTGGGATTAAATGCTCAACAAGGAAAAATGATTAAATATATCTACGAGAATCAAGAAAATGATTTAATTCAGAAGGATCTTGCCGATCGGTTTCATCTGCGCGGAGCCAGCATTACAAGCATACTTCAAGGTCTTGAGCAAAAAGGATTCATCGAGCGCAAAATCCCGGCCAATAATGAACGGCAAAAAAATATTTATGTTTTACCAAAAGCCATTGAATTGATTGAAGCTTTTAGTGACTCTTTCCAAAAGGTGGAGGACGAAATTGTTCAAGCCCTGACCGAAGAGGAGAAGCGAATTTTAGAGGAAATGTTAATCAAAATTAATGAACGCTTATAATTGCAGATAAAATCATGTTCCAAAAATCACTTTCGCTAGTCTCTGTTTTATATGATAGGAATCGGTTATGATGGAAATAGTAATAGGGATTTTAGTAGATTTTAGGAGAGCGGTGCGATATGAGAAGGGAAACGGGTTTTAACGAAATTATTCGAAAAGTACGTAAAGAGCTGTTTGGGAAAGGCCCGGAACGCATACATACGACCTTTGTAGATAATATGGCTATCACGATGCTGTATGGAAATTTAACCCCATCTGAAAAGTTTCTAGCACAAGAAGAATCCGGGAAAGAGATGGTGCATGCAGCCCGAACCAAAATGGTTCAAAAAATATATCCCACACACTTCAATAAAGAACTGGAGGATTACATGGATTCCCGGCTGCTGCACCTCTTTTCAGATATTAAAGTGGAGGAAGATATAGCCATCTCCGTTTTTGTATTTGAAGATAATATTACTGCAAAATAAAAAGAAGGCGGAACCGACATAGCATCCATATTGTCGGAGAGTTCGGCTGCAACTTCGATTTAATTAACGATGTCCTAATGGAATGAAAAGAGAGCTGTTTCTGTTTACACGTTTTTTCTTCTTCGATATTGATATTGGGACCATTGGTAGAGAACAAAACATCCTATGCAAAAACCAAGGATAGCCACCAAGGCCGCCACCAGGACCATGGCCGAGAATACATAAGCGACAATACTCCACTGGAGCATAAATCCTACCCAAGCGACCAACAGAAAAAAGACGGCAAGAAGCTGATTAAACCTTTGCTGCTCTCGGTCCTCCTGCACATACGAGGAGGGGCTTTTCTTCAAGAAAAGCTTGGCTATCCGCATTACTGGATTGAAGTTAAAAAGGACGCCGAGCAACCCCGCGATAAGAGGAATAACTAGCACCCCATATCCCCCTGTAATCCAAGTAAAAACTACAGATAAAACAATTACCCATTGATTAGCCCTGACTAACGGACGCGGAATGGAAGATGGATTTTGGCTCATATATATCATCCTTTTCATATCGGAATAAAGTAAAAACTGAAATTATTATAGCCTAACATTTGGGGAATAGATACCAAGAAAAAACGAAAGACTCTGCAAGTCCATCTGTTAATTTTTGTTGTCTTGCTTAATTCCTAGCGATGTATCAGCCAATTTGTTACAATTCTTATATATGTCAATTGGGGGATATATACATTTTTTTACTCTATGCGCAAATCATGGATCATGAAAGGAACCTACATAGTTTATGAAAAGAAATGATTTTGGAAATAGGATGAAGGAATATGAAAATGCCTATAGATTAAGCCTAACACGCCGTTTACCTGTAATCATCAGAATTGATGGTGCGCATTTTCATACCTTTACACGTGGGATGACGAAACCTTTTGATGAGAAACTAATTTTTGCATTATGGGAGACGTGTAAATATTTGGCCTATAACATTATGGGATGTAAACTGGTGTATCATCAGAGCGATGAAATTTCACTGCTTCTTACGAATTATGACAAATTAACGACGCAATCCTGGTTTGAAAATAATCTTCAAAAGATGGTGTCCATATCTGCTTCTCTGGCTACAGCCAAATTTAATGAGGAAATCCAAAAGGTTTACCCAGGTCAGCCTTTAGCTACTTTTGATGCGAGAGCATGGGTCTTGCCCCAGGATGAGGTTACAAACTACTTTCTATGGAGACAGCAAGATGCTACTAAAAACAGCATTTCTATGGTGGCTCAAGCCCATTTCAGGCATTCAGAATTAGAAGGATTGAACGGAAATCAGCTACAAGACAAGCTTTTTGTGGAAAAAGGGCTAAACTGGAACGATATTCCAGTCTGGCAAAAGCGGGGAATTTGCATTACCAAACAACAGTACAACAAAGGCGAAGCCGTCAGAAGCAAGTGGGATGTTGATCATGAGACACCGATTTTTTCACAGAATAGAGATTATATTAACCAATATGTATACTTGGACAAGGATGTGTAGATTTGGAGTGTGTCATTTTTATAGGAATTCAGGCTTCGGGCAAGTCGACATTTTATAAAGAACATTTCTTCAAAACACATATGCGAATAAACCTTGATATGCTTAAAACACGGAATAGGGAAAATATTTATCTACATGCCTCCATCGAAACAATGCAGCGCTTTGTTGTAGACAATACAAATGCCACTGTTATAGAACGGAAGAAATATATAGATGCTTGTATAAATAAGGGATTTAAAATTATTGGCTACTATTTTGAGCCCGATTTTGCAGAATCTATTAAGCGTAATGAGCAGCGCACAGGCAAAGAGTATATTCCTGAAATCGGTATTAAAAGTGTAATGAGTAAACTAGAGATCCCAAGCTACGAAGAAGGATTTGATGAACTCTATAGTGTGATTTCCATTGAAGGAACGTTTCAGATCAGAAGGCTGCCGGAAAACCATACAATATAGGGGGAGCATCCATGAACATACCAGAGAGATTTATCAAACGGTTTCCAGCATATGAGGACGTATTTATTGGTAATCTTGAACATCACCGCAAGCACTTTCTACCGATTTGCTCGATTAATCTTCAGTTTTTATTCCCGGAGCAGGACGAGTGGCTTCATTTTGTTTCCGTAAAAGAAATCCACGAAGGCTGTGTGGGTGAAAATACTCAGCAATTTCATACCTTATTTACCAAGGAAGATATGCTGGGATTCGATGTAATTGACGGCAAATACAAATTCGAAGCAGACTGGAATTATTTTAGTCTTCATCAGAAAGAGCAATTGGAAGCCACCTATGAAGCGCTGAAGTCTACCGGGGATAAAGCGTACCTACGTATGAAGAGAGAAGTTATGGCGTTGGACGGACTGGAACAGGTGTATATGGCTAATGAACAAGACTACCAAGCTCGCAAAGCATTTTTCCTGGAAAACAATAAAATTTATCCATATTCCTCCTTTGGGGAGGCCCAAAAGTCTGTGGAAGAGCTCACCCGTGATTTTGAGGAAAAGCAATCCAGCGGTTGGGGGCTGAGTTTCCCTGAAGTTAATGGAATTTTGGATGATGTCGCTTTTCAGTCTGACAAGGCTCAAAGTTACATCAAGGAATATGACGAATCTCTGGAAGAGATGCTCCAATTCGAGCAAACCAATCTGCTTCATGTGCCTAAACGTCCCAATGGTGAGACTTTTGCCTATATCGGTTCCATTACCGGGTATTATTTTCAAGCGTGTGGGGCGGATACCGTCTATTTATTTTACGACCAAGAATTAAGTAAAGCGGTAATTTGCTTCGAATATTCATAAGTGAGGATTTTGCAAAATCCTGAAGTATAAAAAAACTCCCATAAAGGGAGTTTTTTATTTATTTCTTATTCATCTCCACATCATGCTCTTTAGCAAGTGTGTTGACTTGTTCACCAAAATCTCTGAATAGCTTTCTACCTTCGCTGAGCTTGGTGTTACTTTCATTGACTAAGTTCAGATCCTGTTTATCCAACGCATCGAGCATCTTAATGAAGGCTTCCTTTTGAGTACTGGCGGCCTTGATGTAGGTTTCGTGGACGGCTCTTACCTCAGGAGTTTCCGTCTTTACAGCTTCTAACTTATCAACAAATTTGGTGTATTCCGGGATGATATCGTCTTTTAAAGCATTATATAGTGTAACATCATCTGTAAAGTTATCTCCAGTCACAGCTTCATACTTATCAGTAACTGCTTTTTCATCTTGTGCCAAAGGAAGCATTCCATCATTTACATACGTGATTAAATCTTTTTTTATCGGATCGGTAGAGCAGGCTGCCAAAATGGAGAAGCAACATAATACTAACATAAACACGCTAAGTTTTTTCATCTGTATTCCCCTTTTTTATGTATGTTATGGGTAATTCGATTTATTTAATAGTCTTAAAGAACTATCCATATTATTTGATTATATCGTATAAATAAGAGAATGGTAGGATTTTTATGGTAAAATAGTGTCAAAATTAAGTTGATTAACCTAAACCTATTCACATGGAATTACAAATAAGAATGTTTTAAGAAGTATATTCCATTTGAACCAGAATTACTTTATGATAGAAAAGGACATCCTAGAATTTCCCTGTATATATTTGGAGAATGGTTGATTTTTTTTAATACATTTGAGAGGAGATTTCAGTATGCAAAGATTTAAAAAGGTGGTTTCAGTTACACTAAGCTCAATGCTCCTGCTTTCATTCGGTATGACGGCGAACGCGAGTGCAAGCCCAGAGGTGAAGACGGATCAAGCGATTCAAGCAGTTTCCAATGTGCAGCTAACAACTGATAAGGAAAGTGTTATTGAACAATTAACACGCGCGGACAAGCCTGCCAGTATCACAGATTCGGTGTACACCATTACAGAAAATATTAACTTGGCGACACCACAGAAATCTGTATTGAAAAAGAGAGTTACCCCTTCGCTCAAAGCCAGTGCAAACTCAGTATCATCTAAAGCCGCAGCGACCGTAGCGACAGCGTCCACTGCTACATATTCCGGTACGATTACAGAAGAGGGAGGCACACAGTTTTTATATCCGATCTATTTGCAGCCGGGTGAATTGTTACAGGCTCAGTTGGATGGTCCATTTTCAGCCCAGCTTGACTATGACTTATACCTGTATGAGTTTGATATGGCGACAGGCGATATTAATTCCAATCCAATAGATGTTTCCAACTACGGGAATTATGTTAACAATTATGAGCAAGGAGCTGCTTCTCTTCCTGAAAACGTAGGAGCTCGCAACTCGATCGGAGCTGAAAAGGCTTACGCGCTTGCGGTTCATGCCAAGAAGGGGGCTAGCATCAATGACCTTTTCTATTTAACTGTAGCTGTAAGCTCCAACTATGATGCCTATGAGCCCGATGACAGTGCCTTTCATGCTTATAATTTTACGGTTAACGACAAAGGCTCCTCGATTAACTTCCGCACCATCCATTCCGCTAAAGACAACGATTGGTATCAAGTTACAGTGCCGGCCAGTCGTAATTATGATGCATTAAATGTGAAGCTGGACAGCACTTCGGAAAGCTATGGGTACAAAGCGGAAGTATATGCAGCTCTTACTGGCAATCAAATGGTGCTTCTACCGCAAACCAATCATAATGTTACCCTAAACACAGGGATCTACTATGTACGAGTGCACAGCACAAGTCAGTATTCAGCCGACCATTTGTATACACTATCGATTAAACCAGTGCTTCGAGCTGGCAAAATTGAAATTACCGGCTATAACTCCAATGGCTATTATGATTATCCGACATATTCTTACGGTCGTCATTATCGTATTAACGGAGGCAGCAGTCTGATCGTGAACGGTGTTGTGAAAACAACAGATGGTCAACTGGTTCCCAATGCTCCTGTCACGGTCGTATGGCTGGATAAGAACTGGAGCGAGAGCAGCGGTAACCGTACGAGAACGGCTTCTACGTACACCGATGATAGCGGTAAATTCAGTGTGACCCTTTCTCTTCCACAATCGACAGGAAAAAATGTAGATTATATAAGTGAAATTGGTTCCACACACTACTATGATCTTACAGGAGTTGCCGCTCAGGTCGATGGAACTTCGATTAGTGCGACGGACATTGTTTATCTGTTTGCTTATAGCTTGAGAAATTAAGATATGCTTTAATGTAGTTTTGATTCATGAGAGTCGCTTTTTTTGAATGGTTAGCTGAGGCTTTCCATTTCTGAAAGAGCGACTTTTCATGTTTATTCACCAAGAATAAGAAAATGGTCTTGTTTTCATAGATTACAAATAGAAATTGTTTTGCATAATATATTCCAATAGAACCAAAGATGATTTATGATAGAGCCATACAGCCTAGAAATCACCCTGGTTTATCCGGGGATAGCGGGAATTCCTTAAACTATTTGAGAGGGGATTTCAGTATGAAGAGGTTCAAAAAGGCTATTGCAGTGATGTTAAGCATGATGCTCCTGTTTGCTTTCGGAATGACTGCGAATGCGAGTGAAAGCACGGAGGCTGCATCGGATCAAGCGATTAAGGCGGAATCCGAGATTCAGCTAACAACTGGAAATGAAGACGTGATTAAGCGTTTAACGCGAGCAGACAAGCCAGACAACGTTACGTCTTCGGTTTATGTCATGCAAGAAAATCTCAACTTCAAGACACCAGAGACAACATCATTGAAAAGGGAACCCATTTCTTCGCTGAAGGCAAACCCAATGGCTGCATCAGCCACAGTTTCCTCTGCTACGTATTCCGGTACGATTACGCAAGAGGGAGGCACACAATTTTTATATCCGATCTATTTGCAGCCTGGTGAATTGTTGCAGTCCCAGTTGGATGGTCCATTTTCAGCCCAGCTTGACTATGACTTATACTTATATGAGTTTGATATGACGACAGGTGACATTAATCCTAATGCCATTGACGCATCCACCTATGGTACTTATTTTAACAATTATGAACAGGGGGCTGCCTCACTTCCTGAGAACGTAGGAATCCGTAACGCTACCGGATATGAAAAGGCATATGCGATTGCTGTTCATGCCAAAAAGGGTTCCAGCATCAATGATCCTTTCTATCTAACGGTCGATACAAGCTCCAGCTACGATGCATATGAACCAGATGAGAGTGCTTTCCATGCCTATAACTTTACCTTTAGTACGGGCGGTTCATCGCTTAATTCACGCTCCATTCATTCAGGCATTGATAATGACTGGTACCAAGTTACGATCCCTGCCAGCCGCAATTATGATGCTTTGAACGTAAAGCTTGACAGTGTTTCGGACGGTTATGGCTACAAAGCGGAAGTCTACGGAGCTCTTACCGGAAACCAAATGGCGCTTTTGCCGCAAACGAACCATAATGTCAGCTTAAATACAGGAACCTACTATGTGCGAGTGTACACAACCAATCAGTATTCACCCAATCATTTGTACACACTTACACTGAAGCCAGTGCTTCGGGCTGGCAAAATTGAAATTACCGGCTATGATTCTGCTAATGGTCCTAATGATTATCCGAACTACTCATATGGTCGTCATTATCGGGTTAATCAACGCAGCAACCTTACCGTGAAGGGTGTAGTTAAGACAACTGATGGTTATCCAGTGGCAAATGCGCCTGTTGATGTGACATGGTTGAATCAGAACTGGACTGAAAGCAGCGGGAATCGTACTCGTACAGGCACAGCTTATACGGACCAGAATGGAGCCTTTAGTGTGACTCTTTCCCTGCCATCTTCCACTGGAAGTATAGCGGAATACCTGTCTGGAGCCATCAGTTTTACACACTACTATGATCTATCAGGGGTAGCCGTTCAGGTGTCAGGTACTTCGATTATAGACACAGATATTGTATATCACTTTGCCTATAGTATTTATGGCGGCTGATGGACGGGTTAAGCTAACACTTAAGGTAACTTGTTGCTTGAATATTTTATATCTGAAACAAAAGTAGTTCGTTTCAATATTTGTTCAATTTTAGGACAAAGCATATGTTCATTCCATATATGCTTTGTCCGATATATATAGAAACAGGGTCACATTACACTATACATACGCCTTAGATTGCCTGTTACAAACATGACAGGAGGAAATAGAATGAATTTTGGACCTCTTAGAGCACAGCAAGCGATTCTTAATGCAAGTAGCTTACGGATCAATCCGACAAGCAAGCAAGCTCCACCACCCCAGCTTCATGAAGAACAGGTCTCCAGAGTGGTAGTTCAAGACTCCGTGGAGATTAGTGAAGCCGGTAGACAGTTGGCGGAAGGAGCTATTGTATCACAGGCTGCCAAGTATTTCGGTACAACACAGATCAATGATTCATTAAACCGGGTTTTGGAAGGTCAGCCAGAAGAAGTGTCTAATGCAGTGTACAGTATGATTGAATCTAATTTTATCGTCGACGGAACAGTAACGGATGAGAGTCAACGAGCTGTGCTGCTGGAGATGGGAGTTACTCAATCCAAGTATATTGCCGATCATTACATGGAAGGCGACAAGGCCAAAGAGTTTCTGGAAACCATGAACCAGATTGCTAGTATTGCTTTGACACGATCCACTGATCCAGAGACCGGAGATATTAGCTACACGACTCCAATAGATCGTCCGTCAGGTGCTCCTGAGGATTATGTCAAGCTGTCGGAAGTGATGAAGCAGGTTGATCCTCAAAAATATACTGCGTACATGAATGATATTAAAGGTGGAGGAAATGGGCTGAGCCAACTGTTAAATTTTGCGCAAAAGGTTCCTCAACATCCCGATTGGATTGAGAAATACAAGGAACGTACGGGACAGAACGCAGAGTTGCTCAATAACACACCGCTAAACAATCGGTTTGACAAAGCGGATACGACATCAGCTTCTGCTTTTATGAACAGTATGCAAAATCTTCTTAAGGAATCTTCCGCTACTCAGGATTCTTACATGCAGAATATGCGAGGATTTTTTCGGAACTTAGGCGTTCAGGTCCATTAACACCTTCAAATAATTTGTCAGTTCTGTTTACAACCTGATTGGAACGAAGTATAATAGCTTCAAAACATACTCGTGATATAGAGGAAGCACCTCAAACTTAGGCATTAACGCCTTCGTTTGAGGTGCTTTTTCTATTTTATCCGAAGCGAGTTTGTAAAACTCTTTGAAAATAAAATAAAGTAAGGAGAAGTGTATGTATCGAAAAAATAAGCGAAAGGTAAGGAAGTATAGGAAGTGGGTGTACGGATTTTTGGCTGTAGTCCTACTATTAACGATAATTCCCATATTTCCGGAAAGGGTATCAGCTGCTACTCAGGAGATCATGGGAGGACCTTTTTGCCAAAACAATTTGCCGGGTGGAGGCGACAGTTGGGGCTCTTGGTCAGGAAGTGGGATAGGAGCAACGGAAGTATACACTGGCATGGGT
Source organism: Paenibacillus sp. A3M_27_13 (assembly GCF_024213315.1). Taxonomy (NCBI): domain Bacteria; kingdom Bacillati; phylum Bacillota; class Bacilli; order Caryophanales; family Paenibacillaceae; genus Paenibacillus; species Paenibacillus sp. A3M_27_13. The sequence continues at coordinate 1,060,368 of NZ_JANAVE010000001.1, read as the reverse complement.
TCGGCCAGGTATAAATGTGATGGTACTACGCAGCCGACAAATCGTTTTATTGATATTGGAAGATCTATTAAGACTTCTGATTATAGAATTTTTGTTTACATTGAAGGGTCGTATCATACTGATATATATACATCTAATAACGCAGCAGGCGACAGTTGGAGGCCTAACGGAACGAACTTATACACATGGACTAATGTAACGAAATTCTATGCCGATAGATTTTACCAGGGAAAATGGATAGATATCACCGACTCTATTACATTAAGGGATGTTCGATATTTCAGAGCGATGGGAACTAACCAACAGACAAGCAATGAAATATCCAAGTTTGGAATCCGTGTTATTCCCAAATCGGACCTAATGCCTAAACCACCTCAGATCCATGCAGGTACAGAGGGACAAGCGATTACAGGATGGACCAAAGAACCCGTAACCGTGTGGATAAATGGGGACGTGGCTCCTGAAGGGCTAAAATACTATGAATATAGCCTGAATGGAGGAGCATTCCAGCCATACACAGGTCCCTTTACTGTATATGATCACGGTGTAAATACGATCTATGCCCGGACAGTAGACGTGAATAACCAGTATAGTGGTCTTTCTTCCGGGAATGTCCGAATAGACAAGATGTCACCAACTCCACCCATCCTAAACGCAACGGGAAACAGTAATGACTATACGATTTCATTACAACCGGGAACAGACGATTATTCTGGACTAGCCCATACTCAATTTCGTTTGACGGGCGTTGTGAATCAAGATTGGCAGGACTATGATGGAGTGTTTCATGTGAATAAAGATGGCAAAAGCACGGTACATGCACGCTCCATTGACGGCGTCGGTAATGTGAGCCGAGAAGTAAGTAAAGAAGTCACCATTGATAAAAAGGGACCGACTGCTCCTGTCATCCGGGCTAGTGAAACAGGCCCAACGAACCATGATGTGAATATTACCATTGATTCAGGAAGTGACCTTACAAATGGAATTAAGATGACACAGTATCGCTTGATTCCATCAGGGGAGTGGTTGACCTACAAGGGTACTTTTACATTAAATGCAGAAGGGATTTACGAATTATCAGCGCGGACGATCAATAATCTCGACGTGTCTAGTCCAATCGTGACTCAATCGGTCATGATTGATCGAACCAAGCCAACGCCTCCGAAAGTTACGTTTTCCGAGGTGACGATACCTACCGGATATACCAATAAGCCAGTGCAGTTTACTCTATCGGGTGCGACGGATACTACAGCAGTACATTATGAATATCAATTGGGTTCTGGCACCTATGTGTCTGGTTCGTCTGGAATATTAAATGGTTCGGGTATCGTAAAATTGACTGCTCAAGCTGTAGATGCAGCTGGGAATCGAAGTGATCCAGTATCCGCAATATCTTATATTGATTTGGAACCACCGACGATTCAACTGACGCCGGATTCGCGTGAATGGAAAGATACCCATATTCATGTGAGGATACGATATGCCGATCAGCATTCGGGGATTGAGTCATCCACAATGCAGTATAAAATCACGAACAGCCCTGATTCACCAGAAAACTGGGATGCTTCAGCCGATACAACAATCCAGATGGATCTTTCAGATGAAGGTGAATGGTATGTTCATGCCAAGGTCAAAGACAGGGTGGGTAACATTTATGAAACGGTCAGCAGTGCACTTCGTATTCAAAAGCAGCCCCAGTCGGTTGTGCTCTCTGCGACATCCATACGAAATACAGAAGCTGATTTGCAGTGGACTCTCCCGTCTGGTCTTGATAATGGTTACGTTTATACAGTCCGAAATCTAACAACTAATGAGGTTTGGGATGTTACGCATCCGACAAATTCTTTTACAGATAGAGGGCTACAAGGAGGACGGCAATACGAATATGAAGTCCGTTCTAGTAATCATGTAGGAGGCAATGCCTATTCCAATCGAGTCCATATATTAACGTTACCTGATGCCCCTGAGCATGTCCAGTTACGACCTGTCTCTCGTCATTCTGCAGAAATCATGGCTGACTTTACGCCAGTCTCATCAGCTAACAAATATAATATTACAGCAGCAGACGTAAGTACGGGAGAAATCATATTTAAGGATACGGTTACACAGGATGTGTATAATCCAATTACGGGAATGAAGCCTGGTAAATATTACGATGTTTCTGTATCAGCTATTAATGACACTGGAGAGGGTACAGCAAAGCATGTATCTTTTTTAAGTCTACCAGACAGCCCGAACGGATTTCGGAATGTAACTGTAAGAGAAGATGGAATCGACTTGAAGTGGAATTCTGTAATCACTGCCACCTACTACGCCCTAGAACGTGACGAAGTATCGGTTTATAACGATGTGTATACAGAATTCACCGATACTGATCTTCAGGCGGGAACAGAGTATGGTTATAACGTTTCCGCTGAAAATGCAACAGGATTCGGAGACTATGCCCATCTGGGAGTTATCACTTTACCTGATCGAGTAACGACATTATCGAGTGTGACGAAGGATGTGTATGCTATCGGTGTTTCGTGGCAGGATGTGCAGGGGGCTGAAGGATACATCTTGAATGTTAACGATGAACCGAAGGTGCGGGTTGCGCGTGGTATCCATTCTTATACGTTTGAGGGCTTGCCTGCTGGTAGATCTGCCAATATTAAAATACGAGCCTACAATCGAAGTGGCACGGGTAAAGATACATCTATCAAGGCATTAACACTACCTGATTCGGCTGTGCAACTTGCAGCTGAAGATGTTCGCGAGCACGATGCCACATTGATATGGGCCCCGGTTGATGGGGCAACTCAATATAAGGTAACGATCAACGGTCAAAATTATTATAGTACGGAACCACGTGTGGTTGTATCTGGTTTAACAGGTGGGAGAAACTATGATTTTCAAGTGAGCAGTGGGAACAGTAGTGGTTTCAGCCAGCCAGCGTTGGGTGAGCTGCTGACACTTCCTCCTGAAGTACAAAATGTTAATGTTACAGAACTTGAGGGTGGCCAGATTTCACTGAGCTGGGATGAAATCAAGAGCTCTTCTCAATATACTGTAACCCGTAAAGATACGGGGGAAGTTTTTAACACCAGAGATGCCCATATTAAGCTTTCAGATATCCAGCCTGGTATGATTTACTCGTTTGGTATACAGGCCGTGAATACAACGGGGGTAGGTAATATAGCTCCCTTTACGCTTCGCGCTTTGCCAGGTCAAATACCAGACAATAGATTGACAGTGAAAGAAGTAACAGATACCGATTTGGTTGTTACGTGGAAAGAAGCTTCGGGTGCAGATGCTTACAATGTCTACCAAAACGAGGTGCTTATCGGTCATACGACCACCCATGAATTTAAAGTAGATGGATTGGACAGTTCTACAGTGTATCGTATTACCATTAAGCCAGTGAACACAAGTGGTGAAGGTAAGCAGACAGAAGGTCAGGTCGAGACGCTGCCGTCTCCAGCGTTTGCGTTTTTGAAGACGGAAACAACGAATAGTGAATTTATCATCCATTGGGAATCAGACCATGAGAATGATATTTTCGTCCTTGCCAGTGAAGGAGGAACAGAGCTATATCGTGGTAAGGATCGAAGCTATATCTGGAGACAACTTAAAGAGAAGCAGTTGTATACAGTTCAACTTTGGGCAGAAAATAGTCAAGGAAAACGCACAGAGGCAAAACAAGCGCATGGAAAAACAACGGGTAATACTGTGGACGTAGGTGGCGGAGCAGGAGGGGCGGAGAGTGTAAAACCGATTCAGCCTGTTATAAAGGAACCGATAGAAACAGAGCACATTCAGGATTCAACCGTTGAGAAGAAGCCAAATCATTTTAGTGACATTGATCGGATATTTAATAAAGAAAAAATAAATGTGCTTGCCGATTTGGGTATAGTAAAGGGAATAACCCACACGCTGTTTGAGCCGAACAGACCTGTAACGCGTATGGAGTTCACTTCTATGCTGGTCCGTTCCTTGAAATTACCGCTCGAAACAGATGTGACTTTAGGTTTCGAGGATATCAATCCATCGGCGTGGTACGTTGATCTTCTCAAAACGGCGATTAAAGATCAGGTCGCTCGCGGGTTTAGTACTAGAGAATTTGGCCCAGATCGGGTCATTAACCGTGAGCAGGCGGCTAAAATGGTGAATAACATTATCAAGGCTACACCACAGCAAGAAAGCAGTGCATACTCGGATTCCTCTCAAATTGTCGAGTGGGCCAGAAAGGATGTGCTTGGTCTAACGGAGATAAATTTAGTACAAGGATATCCAGATGGTAGCTTTCGGGCCAAGCAGGAGGTCACACGTGCGGAAGCGGCTGAGATGATTTATAACATGCTTCAAATGAAATAGAACGAATCAAGGGGCGGCGTTGGCCAGCCCTTTTTTTTGTGTGTACTAACTTAACTTATTCCGCAATAGCGGGGTTTATATTGGATGCTCTGTAGGCAGGAACACCATTAATGAGTGCGGTTTTTAGCTGAATATATCGTATACCATAATAGGAGGTTGTACTACTCATCCCAGATGAAAGTACAGTTATTTTATAATATGAAAAAGGAATCTCATTACTAAATTGATAGGTTGTTTTTGCAGTGGTTGGCAAAGCTTCGACTTCACCTAACCTAAACCAATTTTCTCCGTCATTAGAGCCGTAAAAAGAAAATGAAAGTATAAAAGCTCGAGAAGATGGTTGAGCTAAAAGAATATCATTGATCGTCTTACCTGTATCTAATTTGAAGATGATTTCTCCACCTTTACCGCTTAAACTACTTTCCCAATATAGATTATTATCGATTAGAACATTTTTCGGAAAAGTATTTTTAGAATCTCCGTTCGTTGAAACATTTTCCTCTGCTATAACAACAGGATCCACGGAAAAAGTATAGTCGTCTGGATTTTGACTGAATTTTGCCATGTTGAAATTCCTCCTTAAGTTTAATTTTTGAATGTGTCGAAAAGGTTGATTCATATCATTTATATGAAACTCTCTATGAATATATTCCTTGATGATGGAATGCATACTAGTTATACACTTATTATTTGGGAGATGGCATTTTCCCTTTGGATTGGGAAGTTTGTTTTAGTACTGTTGAGGAATATAAAAGAAAATTATTTGAGAAGTACACCGCTTCCCAAGAATATAATGATTTTGTAATAGGTGGATTTAATGTGCTTACCGACAAAATAGATGCGATTCTGAATTATGCTTTAGAGAACTTTCGAAAAGAATTTCCTCATAATTATGAGTTGCGTTGTCCGGCTATGATATTTCCGTTGCCAAGAGGCGATGAAAGTAATGGTGCTGAGTTTGCTATTATTTTAAAACGAGATGAAGATGGAGATACAATGGTCTATTCGCCACTTCCATTGTCATATCTAGAAAGAAGTTAATACTCTACTGAAAGAAAATGGGGAAACCAAGTGATGAATAATGTAAAGCGTATCCCGGGTTTTCCTCTGGCTATATGGAGTGCGTTGATTTGTGTCGAAGAGATCTCTATGCTTCGAATTAAGTATTGGAGGTTGCTCCAGAAAGATATCCGGCAAATTGTTACGGAGCAGTTTTCGGAGTACAGGCACGGATGGGCACCTGCCTACATACAATAAACAGACCGCAAGCCCGGTAAGTAACAAAGGCCGGTAAGTTCGCAACTACCTCAGGAGGTGTCATCCGTGCCCGGACTATTTAGCGCTATCGCTCTGTTCATCAAGGAATTGACGCTACTCGTTTCCTACGTGAAAAACAACGCCTTTCCGCAGCCATTGACTGAGAAAGAGGAAGCTCGACACCTAAAGCTGTTTGCCGAAGGCAATGCACACTCCCGTAACACACTCATTGAGCATAACCTACGGCTGGTGGCCCATATTGTGAAAAAATTCGATAACACCGGCGAAGATTTGGAGGATCTTATATCCATCGGCACCATCGGACTGATCAAGGCCATTGAAAGCTTTCAGACCGGGAAAGGCACCAAGCTGGCAACATTTGCAGCCCGTTGTATAGAAAATGAAATCCTGATGCATTTGCGATCTCTGAAAAAAACACGCAAAGACGTATCTCTCCACGATCCTATAGGGACTGATAAGGAAGGAAACGAAATTACTTTGATTGATATCCTCGGCACCGAGGCGGACGATATTGTAGATAAAGTACAACTTAAAATCGAGAAGAGTAAAATCTATCGCAACCTGGATATTTTAGATGAGCGTGAAAAAGAAGTGGTGATTGGCCGTTTCGGCCTGGAAGCCGGAGGAGAGGAACGAACACAGCGGGAAATTGCCAGAGAGCTGGGGATTTCGCGTTCGTATGTGTCCCGCATTGAAAAGCGTGCATTAATGAAGCTGTACCATGAATTTTACAAGCAGAAGGGGTAATGGATAAGGAGATATATGAAGCCGCTTGAGGCCCTTAACAGGGCCTTTTTAGGTCTTTTTCATAGTTCAATTACTTGCTTCTTTTCAGAGGCGTGTTTAAATTGCATCCCCCTCTGCCCATCCAATATTCTTATATAAGGCTATCCTATAAAAACAACTGCTCCTTTACGCTGAAAAGCGCTAGGCAATTTTTCTATAAGTGTGGTTACTCGTTCAATAAGCTTTAATTCCCGAATATCTTTAATACTGTCAAGATGGGAAATATCAGATGAACTATTCTTTGTTGCTCATGTAGAGAACGCGTTGTTTTCTAGTTCATTAATTCGATTCCGGGTCTTTGTTCAAATGATCTCTAAAAAGGATCTTCTCCTGACCAGTGAACAGCATACGCTTGTCTTTTTGTTTTTATCAACATGCTCAGTACTCGTACACTGTTTTTTTTCGCTTAAATAATAACTATTTTGCTATGTATTTTCATTTAAAACGCAAATAAAAGCCTGTAGTGTTTTTCTACACTACAGGATAAAAATGCTTGATATTATTGGGTATTTTCACTTCATCAGGACAAGCTCCTTCGCTAGTTGGCTCTCTTGGATTGAATTTATTTTCCTACATACTCATCCAAAAAGCGATCTACTCTTTTGAAATATTCAATGGGGTAATGGTTGATGGCATCGATGTGCTCCGTATTTTGCGGGTACCATACTTCTGCTTTTGGGTTATCTTTTAAGGACTCGTAAATAATTTCTGTATTTTTATAACTAATTTGCTGATCTCCAGTACCATGAATAAGCATAACTGGCTTGTCTTGCATCTTTTTTACCGCATCCATAGGAGATATGGAATCAAGATCAACCTTAAAGGCCCAATTTGCCATCCATGTCGATGTATAACTGAATGGAAACGCAGGTAAACCTGAAAAGAAGGGCAAACCCTCTCTCAGAAATAGACCAGCATTACGAAAAGGACTATCTGCAATTACGGCTTTGATGTCATCATTTTCATTTGCGGCCAGCAAAGTAGTAGCAGCACCCATTGAAAAGCCAATAACTCCAATGTTATCACCCGTATGGTCTCTCGATTTTAAATAGCTTACAGCTCCTAGCAAATCGTATTTTTCATTGAGGCCCAGTGTAATCAAATCACCATCGGATTTACCTTGTGAGCTGAGGTCAAATGCCAATACATTGTAGCCTTTCGGAACGAAATGCTCTACTAACTTTTGGGTCCGCCCTTTGACTAAACGATTGCTCGTATATCCATGGACGACAATAATCGTCTTATTACTTTCTTTACCAGAAAGACCGCTTGCAGGAAAGAAGGAGCCTCTAATCGTATTATCATTTTTCAAACTCTTGAACTCGACCTCTTCGTAGGGAGTTTTATCGATATGCAATCCGTAGCTGACATTAGTGTCTCTAGGATGGTGCAACAAGGTGTCTACTACTTTATAAGATATAAAAAATATAAGAGCCATCACAAGCAAAAGCACGATCCCTAGGCTCCATAAAATTTTCTTTCGTTTTTTTACACGAACGTTAAATGTCAGATCGGGTTGTAATGATGCCTGACTCATTCAGACTCCTCCAGTTTTTCTTTAGGTTGTATGGGTGCGAACAAATAAAAGGCATGCCCCTTCAGATTTTCCCACTCGGGATGATGAATAATACTTTCTGCAAGAGTTAAGCCCACTCCATTTAAGAAAGAGATATAGGCACGAGAGATCATTGCTGGAGAAAAGCTTTTGTTGAATTCTCCCATTAACTGTCCCTTGGCATAGACGCATTCGATCGCATCTGTCATTACCTTTATACTTTCAAGGACCTTCTGTGTAAGTTCAGGGAATCTTATTCGTTGTCCTAAGACAGATTGAACAAGCCGCAATTCATTTATATAGAAGTAGATATGGTTGAATTGTTCTGCCACCATGTTCTTAATCAATACGCCCGGCGTCTCCTCTTGTTGTAGACAAGCAAGCGATTTCGCCTGAATATCAGCAAGCGGCTCAAGAACAGCGGCGTAGTATAAAGCTTCTTTGCTAGGGAAATATTGAAAAATGGTTCCAGGAGTCACTCCTACACTCTGCGCAATGATTGCCGTTGTGGTATTAGAATATCCACTTTCTGCGAACAGGACAACAGCTTCTTCTAGGATACGTTTACGCCGCTCCAGTCTTTTTTCTTCATTGATGGGTCTTGCCAAATGTATTCCCCTCTCTCTAAACTAAACTTTTATTAATTAAATGATTGATTATTTAATTAATAATATATCTTAAATTACGACTTATAGCAAGAGTGAATTTATCTTACTTACGAGCAGGGTGAACCTCAACAATAAAAATAAGCCGTAGTGCTGCCCAACATGCGCCTCCGGCTTGTTTTTATCAGGTTATTTTGGATGAGTACACGTTCCGCCTTCCTTAAATTTGATAAACCAGTGAAGATTTGGAGGACCTCATATCCTTCGGTACCATCGGACTGATCAAGGCCATTGAAAGTCAAACAGAAGGGATAAATGACAAAGGAGATCCGTTGAACTCCCGCAGTATTTGAAGGCCCTAATCAGGGCCTTTTTTCATTACTTGTATTTCGAACAGAATTCAAAAGGGTATGGGTAGAGCGCAGGATCATGATTATGACATCAGCTGGACGAATAACCTTACGGAACGCGGACGTAGTGGCGAGTCTAAATTTTCGCACGATGACTCTACGAGAAAATTTGTTTATACTTTAACTACTTAATAGTGAATGCAATGGATATGAGGTGGAACTAATGATTCTGGTAAGTTCGTGTTTGGCGGGCATGAAGGTACGATATAACGGGACGGATAGCCTGGATGTACATATTCAGAAGTTGGTAGAGGAAAAGAAGGCTATGACAATCTGTCCTGAGCTTTTGGGGGGCTTTGTGACTCCGAGAGAGCCTGCTGAGATTGTTGGAGGGACAGGGGAGGATGTGCTGAACGGCACAGCCAAGGTGGTCGAGTTTTCAGGCAACGATGTCAGCAATATGTACATTAGAGGTGCGTACGAAGCCCTGAATATAGCCAGAGAGGTTAACGCAACATTTGTTGTTTTAAAAGAAAATAGCCCGTCCTGCGGATCAGCAGCAATATATAATGGGTCATTCGAAAACCGTAAAATAGCAGGTAACGGGGTAACCTCGGCTTTGTTAAAAAAGGAAGGCTTTAAGGTCATATCGGAAGAACAAATATCGGATATTTTCTTGGATTAAATATGAAATGGTAGATCAAGCGCCTTGCTAGCTTACAGGCTTATACCTGCGAGCGCAAGACGCTTGTTTGTGCTGTGTGCCGCATACAATTAGACATCACATTATTTAAGCTTTAATGCAAGAATTCCTAGGTATTCCTTGAGGGCTGTTCCGGTTGTAGACATGGCCCCAGCAGACGGCGAGAGCTTGCCAGCATACAGTGCCAGCTTTTCACTTGCCAGATAGTCGGTAGGATAAGCTATGACCTGCATGCCTGCACGCTGAAATTCCAGTGCAGCACGTGGCATATGGAAAGCGGAGGTCACCAGAACAGGTCTAGTGAGTTGATGTTTTCCCAAAATTTGCGATGTATATACGGCATTTTGCTGTGTGTTCAAAGAACGGTTTTCGATCAGAATGTCCTTTGCCGGAATACCGAGTCCTAGTAGCTGCCTCTGCGCAATATTTGCTTCATTACCACTGTCTCCAAACACTTGCCCGCCGGAGAAAAGAATAGGTAAGCCTGTTGCTTCGTGCAGTCGGGCCGCAGTGAGCAGTCGATTAGCCGCAGATCCTAGCAGATTGCCTTGTCCATTGATGTCGGGGGTTCCCTGTGTGGCTCCGCCCCCAAGTACGACAATGACATCGCCTTGAACGGTACGGGGTTGTGAGTACTGTTTTTCCAGGCTACTGATTAACAAATCTCCAGCCAAATTGGTCGAGGAAACATACAGCAGCAATGTGACAAGAAGCAATACGACGGCAGGTATACGTGCCCTTTTCCATAGCCAGATCACGAGCCCTGCCATCACCAGGATGAACAAACCGGGAGGGAGCACAAAGCTGTACAAAAATTTGATGATATAAATCAAGTGCAGACAACCTCCTATCCTTATAAGCTTTATCTATCTTTTTGGTATATTGTAACATAGGAAAATGACTGGATTCCTCTGTCCGAAGACATACCTCGATGAACAAGCGGGCATGAAAGGTGGAGCTTTCCAATACATATTTTTTGTTTGATAAAGTCGTTCTGTAGGCGTAGTATATAAAGTCTAGTGATTTTTTTCATAGAGGAGCGAGAGCGTCATGGGAGAGTTAACGACAGCCAAGCGGATAATGATGATCGCGCTGCTGGTTGTATTATGGGGCATTTCTTGGCCCATTTATAAAGTCGCTTTGGAATTCACACCTCCACTGTTGTTTGCAGGGCTACGTACACTGCTGGGCGGTCTGCTGTTGGGAGTGATTTTAGTACCGAGATGGAATCGCATTCGTTGGAAAGAAAATTGGCGGGTGTATGCTATTTCAGGTATTTTTAACGTGGTACTGTTTTATGGCCTGCAAACAGTGGGACTGATGTACGTCCCCTCCGGCTTGTTTTCTGTGCTGGTATATCTCCAGCCTGTGTTGGTCGGTATTTTTGCATGGATGTGGCTAGGGGAAGCGATGTCCAGACTCAAGGTGATTGGATTGATCATCGGATTTTTGGGCGTTGCAGCTGTCAGTGTGGGCGGATTTTCAGGGCATGTGGCTGTGGCAGGTGTAATCATCGCCATTATTACAGCCGTGAGCTGGGCATTGGGAACGGTATATGTGAAAAAGGTAAACCAGCGTGTGGATTCGCTGTGGCTGGTTGCATTCCAATGTACACTGGGAGGCATCGTGCTGACGGGAGCTGGAACGGTGACGGAAAACTGGTCGGATATCGTATGGAATGTCCCGTATGTGTCAGGGCTGATATTCGGCACGGTGTTGGGAATTTCACTTTCCTGGTTGCTGTATTTCACACTTGTTAATTCAGGGGATGCGAGTAAGGTTGCGTCTTATACGTTTTTGGTGCCTGTGATCTCGGTGTTTGTCAGCTCGTTGGTGCTGGGCGAAGCGATTACGGCTTTCCTGCTTATCGGGTTAATCTTAATCGGGCTTAGCATTTATTTGGTTAATCGCAGAGCGAGAGTAGTACGACAAGCTTGAGCGTAGTAGTTGAAACCAAGAGATTGAAAGATAGAACTTGAAACTATAGTAACAACAAGGGACTCTTGCACAGTAGCAGGGTCCCTTTTTATATGCCGACAGGAGACACAGCTACGTGGGCTTTGACCTGCCTAATTCGAGAGTTTAAGGGGTTTCCTCCCTGGGGAGTTGGTTAAGATTATGATATGGATGACAGCATACAACCAAGCAAAGAAGGGAGATGCGGACGATGGCACGAAAATTGTTGATTACAGGTGCAGCAGGTACAATTGGGAAAGTATTGTATGAAGGGCTAAAAGCGGAAGGTAAATATGAAATAATCGCTGCTGATGTGAAGAGGGATGAAGAGGCAGGGATTGTGGAAATGGATATACATGATGCTGCACGACTGGCTGAGCTTACACGCGGAGTGGATACGGTACTGCATTTTGCATGGATCAAGGATGAAGGGGATTTCCTCGGCAAAGTGCTGTCTGGCAATGTTAGTGGAGCCTACAAGCTGTATGAAGCTGCGGTGAAAAATGGGGTAAAACGCATTGTTTTTGCCAGTTCCAATCATGCCACAGGGTTTTATAAAGTAGGCGAAAGTATAGATGTAGAAGATCCCTACCGACCCGACAGTTTTTATGGATTGAGTAAGTGCTACATTGAACTGTTAGGACGGCTGTATGCCGATCAGGGCAAAATATCTTCAATGAATATCCGTATCGGAAATTTTCCTGGAGATGATCGGCCCCATTCGGAGCGCGCCGCTCATATTTGGATCTCCGAGCGCGATATGATCCGTCTGACTGTCTGCTGTATCGAAGCTCGTCCGGAGATGAGCTATCTTAATTTGTACGGTACGTCAGCCAATACGGATAATTATTATGACATTGGCTACTTGGAAGAACTAATCGGATATAAGCCGCAGGATAATGCCGCTGAGCTGCTGGAGCAGGCAAAGAAAATCGGATTTTGGGTAAAACAGGATGAAACCACATTCCAGGGTGGGCAAAAGGAGTAGATTAGATCGTTCAAATATGCTTTATGAATAGGCTTAAGGCGTCGATTAGACGCCTCATATTACACAAAACTTCACAAATATCCGAATTGTTCACTCCTCAGGACACTCCTTTGTTCATGAAGCATGAGAGGCTTCACTTTTCATTTTGAATGCGCTTACATAAAATATAGTTATACGGCGGCGGTGCTACAAACTTTGCTGTCGGTAACGTATACAGAGGGGGAGTGACTCACATTGAATCAGCCTATGCCCAAAAATTCTGCAATGCTTACAACGGATTCCCGCCTGAACGGTAAGAGGCTGGGAACGGGTAGAAAACACGGGTTCTTCTATGAACTGTTCCGCAATCGGGTATTATTTTTGATGTTGTTGCCCACTTTAATTTTTTTCTTCATTAATTCCTACATTCCTATGGTGGGTATTTATTATGCATTTACCCAGTTCGACTTTAATACCAGCCTGTTTGATGCCAAGTTCGTCGGACTCCAAAATTTTCGCTTTCTATGGCAATCCGGCACGCTGACAAAACTGACATTGAATACGGTCGGATACAATGCAGCGTTTATTTTACTCGGTAACGTGCTAGCGATTGTTCTCGCTATTTTGCTGAATGAGCTGAGAGGCCGCTACTTTAAAAAGATCGCTCAATCCGTGATGTTCCTGCCTTATTTTGTTTCTTTCGTTATTCTAAGTGTTATCGTGTATAACATATTTAATTATGATAATGGTTTCCTGAATACGCTGCTGCTGCAATTTGGTGGTGAACGCGTGGATGTATACAACAAACCATGGGTATGGATTTTCCTGATTATCCTGTTCTATTTATGGAAAAATCTCGGCTACAGTATGGTGATCTATCTGGCAGCGATTACAGGTATCAGTGACGAATATTATGAGGCAGCTAAAATGGATGGGGCCAACATTTTTCAACGAATCTGGTACATTACCGTTCCTATGCTTAAATCGACATTCGTTGTGCTGCTGTTGTTTGCGCTTGGTAGTATTATGAAAGGACAATTTGATCTTTTTTATCAGTTAATCGGCAACAATGGGGTGCTGTACAATACGACGGATATTTTGGACACTTATGTGTACCGTTCGCTGAAAGTGACTTTTGATGTGGGGATGGCTTCGGCGGCAGGCGTATACCAATCATTATTCGGCTTTGTACTGATCATGACCGTGAACTATATCATCCGCAAGTTGAACGACGAGTATGCCTTATTCTAGAAAGGAGGACCCAAACGGATGGCGATCAAAGAGGATGTATACACTCGAATTTTTAAAATTATCTCTTATGTGATTATCATTATTGCTTCCATTGCTTGTTTACTCCCGTTTCTACTTATTATTTCGGCTTCACTGACCAGTAATGAATCGATTATCAGGGATGGATATCACTTTATACCACAGCAATTCTCACTGGAAGGTTACCGGACGGTGTTCACCTTTCCTGAAGAGGTGTTAAGGGCATACGGGGTGACGATTTTTACCACGGTTGTAGGTACGACGTTGGGCCTGTTCCTGATGACGATGGCAGGATATGTGCTGGCACGCAAAGATTTTAAATACCGTAATGCGTTTTCATTCTATATTTACTTTACGACGCTGTTCGGAGGCGGTTTGGTACCTTGGTACATTATGCTGACGAAGTATTTAGGATTGCTTGATACGTATACAGTGCTTATTTTCCCGGGATTGATGACTCCGTTTCTGATCATTTTAATGAAAAACTTCATTCGTTCCTCCATGCCGGAAGAGCTGTTCGAGTCCGCTAAAATTGACGGTGCGGGTGATTTTAAAATTTACTATCGAATTGTGTTGCCTTTATCTACACCGGGTATTGCCACTGTGGGACTGTTTCTGGCCTTGGCTTACTGGAATGACTGGTTCTCATCCTCACTCTTTATTAACGATCCGCATAAATACCAGTTGCAATATTATCTGTATAATGTAATTAACTCCATGCAATTTATCGCTCAAATGGGTGCAGGTACTGGCGTAACCCTTTCCAACGATATGCCGACAGAGTCGACCAAAATGGCAATGGCTATCGTGGTTACCGGACCTATTTTGCTGCTGTACCCGTTCGTACAGCGCTATTTTGTTAAGGGATTGACCATTGGTGCGGTAAAAGGCTAAAGTGGCACTCAAGGACTGTGATGGCATGACGTGCTGACGTTGTGCCATCTAAATAGCACTCTTTGTAAGCGTTTTATTTAATCAGACTACCATTTCAAAGGGAGGATTCACATGACATTCACAAAGAAAAGAAAACAACGCATGTCCATCCTGATTGCAGTAATGGTCATCACGGCGCTATTAGCCGGATGTGGAGGAGGTAGTGGAAACAGCGCTCAAAAAGCAAATGGAGAGGATGATAAATCCCAGAAAGTACAGCTGCAATTTTATATGCTGGGGGATGCTCCTAAGGACTTGCCTACCATTGAGACAGAGATCAATAAGTTGGCGGAAAAAGATCTGAATGCCACCGTCAAATTTAACTATACGACGTGGACAGACTGGGATCAAAAATATAAGCTGTTATTGTCTTCGGGTCAGCCTATCGACCTGATCTTCACTGCAGATTGGACGCAGTATCAGGCCTATGCCAAAAAGGGCGCATTCCTGCCGCTAGACGATCTGCTGCCTAAGGCTGCACCTGCCTTGCAAAAATTTGTGCCTCAGGACATGTGGGATGGAGTTAAAATCGGAGGCAAAATTTATACCGTGCCTGGCACGTATAAAGAATATGTCACAAACGGTTTTGTATGGCGTGAGGATTTACGTGAGAAGTACAATTTGCCTAAACCGACAGATATGAAAAGTTATGAGGCTTATATGGATGGGATACGTCAGCATGAGCCAAATATGAAAACCGTATCTCTGAACAGCGATATTAAGGGAAATCTGCATGATCGATATACCGAATTAGTAACGAAGAGTGTGGGCACACTGCCTTACGGTATCGGTATTAAATACGAAAAACCAACAGAGGTATATAAATTTTGGGGCTCGGATGAACAAAAGGAAGAGCTGAACACTTACAAACGCTGGGCCGATAAAGGATTCATTCCCAAAAACGTATTAAACGTAAAAGATACGCTTCAGGATCAAGTGACTTCTGGTAAAGCAGCGAGTATTTTCGGTGACAATCCAACCCGGTTTAATGATATGGTCATTAAGCTCAAAGCATCTCACCCGGACTGGAAGCTCGAGTACTACCCATTCCCTTTGACGACAGGTTATGCAACTCCAGTGCATCCGATTCATAACGGCTTTGCGATTCCAAAAAGCAGCCCGAATCCAGCGCGCGCATTGGCCTTTTATGAAAAGCTGGTGACGGACAAACGCTATAACCTGCTCACGCAATATGGTATTGAAGGCAAAAACTACGAAGTCAAAGATGGTTACTACCAAATGATAGGTAGCGGCAGTACTAATGGATTTTCACGCGAAGGTATGAATAGTTGGGCTTGGCGTAACCCGGAATACATGCTGTTTGATTCTGGCTTTGACCGTGTGAAGAAAATTTTTGCCGAGCTGGATAAAATCCAGAAGCCTGACCTGTTTACAGGCTTTGCAGAGGACTACACGACATATCAAGCAGAAAAAGCAGCTCTAGAACAGGTTGAGAAGCAATATCTGTATCCGCTCCAAGCTGGACTGATCGACAATGTAGATCAAGGCTTGCAGACCTTCTTGCAAAAGGCAAACCAAGCTGGTTTGGAGAAAATTCAAACCGAATATACAAAACAATGGGAAGCCTATGTAAAGGAGAAGGGGATTAAATAAAACATAAAGAATTGTGATAAAGAAAAAAGCAAGTCTCCAGAAAGTTGGAGGCTTGCTTTTTTAATGTCAGTCTATTTTTTGGGAGCAATGTTCCGTTCTCGGAGCAGGCGTGTAGAGCAGTTTACTTATTGCGCATTTGCTTTAGAACGGCGAAAATCTGTCGGTGTTACACCCAAGCTACGTTTGAACATACGATGGAAATAAGAGCTACTCGCAAATCCGGTTTGTTCTGCTACGTCAGCTACGGACCAGTCGGTCTGTTCCAGCAACTCACAGGCCTTGCGAATACGAAGTTGTTGGATGACGTCCACGATAGTTGACATGGTCTGTTGCTTATATAGCCTACTGACATAGATCGGCGACATATCCAGTTCTTCCGCAATCTGATTGAGACAAAAATTGGGATCCGTATAGGCTTGCTCCATTCGTTCATTAATTTGCCGTACCAGTCGTTCCTGCTTCGTGTTTCGTTTTTCCGATAGACTGGAGCGAATATGATCAAAGACCAATTGATAATGATCAATAAGATTCTCAGCGGTCTCTAACCGATCAGCGGATGGTAATTCAGATTTAGATTCTATAGCAAATCCATTGAGCTCACTGATATGCCGAACAGCATTATTTACACTCATGATGAGCCGGGATATCGCCACTTGAACAGAGGAAAAAGGATATTTTTCCATATGCATCAATAATTCTTTGAACATACTGTGTGCATCCTTTGTATGACCAGACAGTAGCATATCTAACATTTTTTTCTCTTTATCGGCTGGATATACGTAAGTATTTTGGATATCCTCCTCTGTAGTGTTTTGCGCATTAATAATGCATCTGTGCCCCTGAAAAAATCGGTGCATAGATGCGTCTTGTACTTGGCGATACAGCAGATGCAGCCGTTCTGGTTGACTTGTGATGGCACTGTAAGTCAGTGAAACGCTCAGCTTCAAATATTCAAAGCAAGCTTCACGTATTTGGCGTAATAAAGTTTCTAGCAGTACAGTGTCTGTATGTTCTGCGGGATCGAGAATGTTAAGCATCAGCAGTACACTGTCCTCATCCATATCAACGGTCTCCACCTGGTACGTCTGTCCGCATATTTCAGAAGCAATGTTCATGATTGCAAACTTATAGGGTAGCAGATCAGGTCCACGTTCGCTTTGCCATCGGGTATATTCATCTATGCGCAGCAGCACAAGGCGGTAGTCTTTGTCGAACTGGAACGTAATCCCAAGCTCGCGCAATCGTTCCGGTTCTTCCCCAGCAGGAAGATTTCGGATTCCCCGGATCACATTTCTTAAAATGTTTTGCCGGATCGTGTACATACTGTTTCGTTTCTCTGATTCCAGTGAATTCATATGCACAACAATTTGGCCAATAGGCGTATACAGCATTTTGGACAGCAGCCACGAAGCCACGAATCCTGCCAATGCAATGATGGCGGCTATCAGTAACATCGCATTACGAATAACACTTGCCATTTTGATAACGCTTTCATATGGTGTGACACTAATATACTGCCAACCTAGTCCATCTGGAGAGGTGTAGGAAATGAGGGATCTTTTACCATGAAAGTCTTCTACAAAATAGCCTGTTTCTTGTTTTTTGACTCTCGTGTGCAGCCATAGCTGTTCTTTTTCGTTCAAAGTTTCGTCTGTCAGTGTTGTACCAGACAACAGTCTACCTTGATCGTCTAAAATATAAGCGGTCCCGCCTGAGATTGGATTCGCCGCCATTTCCTTGTTCATCCATGCCGCCGACACATTCACAATCACAGCCGAATTTATTGCTTCGTTCGAGTTAATTGCGTCATAACATAAATACGTATAGGCTGCGATATCTGGGCTTGCTTGCTCTACTTCAGCTCTGGAGTCTGAGGCAGACAGCAGTGGATACGTGCGTGGAATAGGCGTAAAGGGTTTATAGTCCTGATAATGATCCAGCACGCGAATGATATCTGTATCAGCCAGTTCATGTTTGCTGAATAGCCCGTTTTGACCTTGTGAGGAAGCAATGTAGAAGGTGCCGCTTTTAGGGTTAAACACGTAGATGGATTCGATATACGGCATAGAGTTAAGATAATTGTTCAATTCGGTCATGGCAGCGGTTACATCATATACATTAGGTTTTGGATAATACAACAACTTGGACAGGGTACTGCTGCGATACATTTGGAATGCCAACGATTGAGCAATAGATGTCATGTTAATAACCTCTCTGCTTCTCAACGTCAAGCTGTTGTGATTGGCCTCGAATGCCTGCTCCTTTTCCACGCGAATATAGTAAAAATAATACACAGTGGTGGATACCAGCAACGTTAGCGTAATACATAACGTAATGCTGACCAGCAATTTGCTGTGAAGCTTGTGATGCTTTTTGAAATTGCTCATATGAACAGGCCTCCTGTCTGTGTGCACGTAGCTGTAAAGTACACCCTATTTATGTATTCATTATACGTGTGATCTTGTGAACAGGACAGTGAACAAACCGACTCTTTGTGAAAAATAATGATTTTTTCGTAAAAAGGCCAGAAACACTTATACGCATTGGATTGCGTCGGTTCCCGGCCGGGTTTGTCTATTTAAATAAAAGAAGGAAAGATAACGGTACTACAATTAGTCAGGAAATTGAACGTTACCTTTAACGATATAGGCTCCGCC
Organism: Paenibacillus sp. A3M_27_13; assembly: GCF_024213315.1. Taxonomy (NCBI): domain Bacteria; kingdom Bacillati; phylum Bacillota; class Bacilli; order Caryophanales; family Paenibacillaceae; genus Paenibacillus; species Paenibacillus sp. A3M_27_13. The sequence continues at coordinate 1,041,342 of NZ_JANAVE010000001.1, read as the reverse complement.
TGTACCATTTTCCGCTAGAGCTGGGATTGTATCGTTCAGCACGACACCACGAATGTCCGTAATCCGTATTTTCAGAGGTTGTTTTCCTAAGTTAGTACCTAGAAAGTGGTTGTAATCCTGTTTTTCGAGATTGAGCCATTGTCCGTTTTGTTGGACTTCCATCTTCAAGACCGGATATTTATGATTGCGTACTTGAATGGCTGCCCACCATTGGCTGCTGCCTTCTTTAATGCGGTAGGAGACATTGCCGTTAACCGGAGCTTTGACAACTTTCCATGAAATATTGATTTTTCCGTCTATTTGATTTCCAATCAGGTTGAACGCGTTTGGGGACAGATCGAGCGCGCCACTTGGACCTTCAGGGTAAAGATCAGTTACATATACGGTTGTTTTCCCTTTGGGACCTTGAACTTCCAAATAGGCTCCAGCTAATGCAGCTTTGATTCCGTTATAATTCAGTTGTGTGCGGTTAAGCGCTGTAATTTTGGCATCCGAAGGGATGGGATCAAGCAGTAATGCCCCTCCAGAGTAACCTGATCCCGTATATGTGGCGTACCCCGTGTATGTATCATTCCAAGCAGCTGAAGCGGGAAGGGCGAATAATACAAGACTTAGCAACGATGTCAGACCGATGGTTTTGAACTTTCGGAACGTCGATTTTTTTTGCATAATCATTTCCTCCTTATTCATTTAATAGATTCATATAGTAAATATAAACACTATATTACCTAATATTTCAAATTGTACAATAGGACTTTGAGGCAAAAAGAAAATATTGAAGATGTTTGTCAACATACTCATAGGCCATATGTCTTGTTTTTTGGGAAATGGTTGAACTGTGCTCTTTTTCGCAGAAAGTTTGCAGGGCAGCCGCGATAAGGTCAGGAAGATGTAGCCTTATAACAGAGGGCAGGGCTGACTGGAGAGTAAGCACAGAGGAGGGGTTTAATAATGGGGACGAAACTAGGACTTTTGAATGAAGTCTTTTAAATAGAATAAGCGAACTATTGTTCTCCTTTTGTTTGTCGTATACAATCGAATCATGCTGATTCAAATGGAGTGATGTTGAACTCTGTTGTATGCTGCAACGAAAGGATGTTTTGCACCATGATGGGAAGAGCCCATTTGATTATTGGAACCGGGGTCTCCCTGTCGGTATTAGCTCTAAGTGGATACGAAGTGACCCCGGCTGCCGTGGCAGCTGCTGTGGTCGGTTCACTGTTGCCGGATATTGACGAGCCTAACTCCATGCTCGTGAGCCGAGCGCTACCAACCAAAATGCTTAGGCTCGTACAGCTTCTAATGATTGGGGCTGCTGGTTGGGTATTTTTTACCCGTTTGGCTCCACCTCCATGGAATCTTGTGTTGGCTTTGCTGATGATCAGTGCTTCTTTTATGCCTTCACGATCCATGCGCAAGGTTATTATCTTTTTAATTGGTATCGGCCTAGCCTGGTATGGAGAATCATATGCACCTTGGAATTATATCGCCGGGTGTCTGCTGATCATTTGTACGCTAGTCCCACATCGGGGGTTGACACATACGGTATACGGAACCGTCGCATGGACTGCGCTGCTTTATGGTACGACACGTTTGCACGGTGACAGCATATGGCTGGCTGGAGGTATGGCGTACTTGCTGCATTTACTGGCAGATTCCTTGACGAATAATGGAATTAAACCTTTGCCGCCGTTTAAATGGAAGCTGCGATTTAAATTGATGAGTACTGGAACCCGGAAGGGAGCTAAGGTAGAAAACGTCTGCGTTGCTTTAACTACTGTACTTGTAGTGATTGCTTTGCTTCGTTATAAGCATTTGATTTGATATGTTCTATCTTTTGTTTCTATTAAATTAAAAAAACAGTCAATGCACGTTGTACGTGTCTTGACTGTTTTTTTATAGATTGCGATTCTCTGTTACACCTTAGGCTCGTTCAATAATGGTATTCAGCGTTGTACGATCCAGATTTTGAACCAGCTTGATGATCAGCTCTTTGGCTGCATCATAATCATCAGTGTGAATAATGGACGAGGAAGTATGGATGTATCGTCCACAGATGCCTATGACGGTGGATGGCACGCCAATTCCGCTCAAGTGTACTTGGCCTGCATCGGTTCCCCCTGTGGAGATGAAATATTGATACTTGATTTTGTGAGTTTCCGCCATGTCTTGCACGTATTCCACAATTCCGCGATGTGTAATCATACCCGGATCAAATACCCGCAGCAGTGCGCCTTTACCGAGGTGCCCGTAAGCATTCGGGTCGCCGCCCATATCGTTAGCCGCACTGCAATCCAGTGCAAAGAATATATCCGGCTGAATCAGATTGGCCGCTGTGCGTGCACCACGCAGTCCCACTTCCTCTTGAACAGTGGCCCCCGCATACAATGTATTGGGAAGCTTTTCTTTTTCTTTATGTAACGCTTCAAGTAGTTCAATAGCCAAGCCTACACCGTAGCGGTTATCCCACGCTTTAGCCATGATTTTTTTAGGATTTGCCAGTGGAGTGAAATCACAGATCGGCGCAATGGCCGTTCCTGGTACGATCCCCAGATCTTGCGCTTCTTGTCTGCTGTCTACGCCGATATCCAGATACATATGCTTGATGTCCATAGGTTTGCTGCGTTGCGATTCATCCAGCAAATGAGGCGAGACAGAGCCAACTACACCGATAACTGGGCCTTTTGGAGTTAATACTTGAAGACGTTGTGACATAATGGCTTGGCTCCACCAGCCTCCAACCGGATGAAAACGAATCATTCCATTTTCCGTAATACCATTCACGATAAAACCGACTTCATCCAGATGGCCTGCCACCATTACTCGTGGTCCACTCTCTTGACCGCGTAGCACCCCAAAAAGACTCCCCAATCGATCTTGCACGATTTCATCGGTATAACCGGATATCCGTTCCTTAACCCATGCCCGCAACTCACGCTCATGTCCAGGAATGGAAGGAAACTCCGTTAAGGTTTTAAACAATTCCAATGTTTTTGATTCCATGATGTATACCTCACTCCTTATTAATTAACCAGTGGTCGTCATGTATTCAGTATGAATGGATTTGTATCGAATGTCCACGATATCATTTTCCTGACATAACATTTCTCCAAAAAGCTCATAATGAAAAAGACCCAAGCAATTCGAACCGCCAAGCGCGAAAACTTACAGACAAGGGGTGGTGAATGATGCCAGCTAAATCAGGGCAGCGCGGTTTTCGTACCAATACGTCGCCGCTGTCCATAAATGAGAAGGACTATCAGAATATTTCACAAAAGCATGAACCCTCGAGAAAAGTATTTGCCAATTGTGTGCGCGCTTTTCTGGTTGGAGGCGGGATCTGTGTGATTGGACAGGCGATTCAAGAGGCTTTTATGGCAGGAATGCACATATCAGCCAAGGAGGCCGCCCCGCCAACCTCATCCATGATGATCTTGCTGGCGGTCATATTAACCTGTATCGGGGTTTACGATAAGGTTGCCCAATGGGCGGGCGCGGGAACCGCTGTGCCAATTACAGGCTTTGCTAACTCCATGTGTTCGGCTGCATTGGAATATCGTTCTGAGGGACTGGTGCTCGGAGTGGGCGCGAATATGTTCAAGCTGGCAGGCTCAGTTATCGTATTCGGGGTGGTGGCCGCATTTATCGTAGGCGTTATATATGCCATCCTTGGTGTGGGAGGCAATCACTTATGAGAAGACAGGGAGGACAAACCTGGAAGTTTGAATCAAGACCGCGCATCATTGGAAGTGCCACCGTTGTGGGCCCGGATGAAGGAGAGGGACCGTTATCCACAGATTTTGATTATATTTATGACAATATAGAAATCAACGAGAAAACGTGGGAAAAAGCGGAACGTAGATTGATTGAGCATTCTACAGAGCTGGCGCTAATTAATGCCAATTTGAACAAAGAAGAAGTGCAGTTTTTTATTAGTGGTGATCTGATGAATCAGATTATCAGTAGCTCCTTCTCGGCTAGCAAGCTGGCCATTCCCTATTTGGGTGTTTTTGGAGCCTGCTCAACATCAATGGAAAGCTTAGCCTTAGCCGCACTTATTGTGGACTCAGAGGCCGGTGACTACGTGATGGCGGGTACGACCAGCCATAACTGTACTGTAGAAAAACAATTCCGCTATCCTAATGAATACGGATCACAGAAGCCCCCTACGGCTCAGTATACTGTTACCGGCTCAGGCGCCGCAATTGTAGGACATGCCAAGTCAGGGACGGTGGTGGATTGTGCTACCATTGGACGTGTAATGGACATGGGTATTAAAGATCCCTTTAATATGGGGGGAGCCATGGCTCCCGCGGCTGCGGATACGTTGTTGTCTCATTTTCGAGATACTGGCCGTGACCCTGGTTACTATGATCTCATTGTAATGGGCGATTTAGCCTCAGTGGGGCTACCGATTGCCAAGGAGCTGCTCAAAAAAGATGGATTCGATATGAATCAGACGGAATTTAATGATTGTGGTTTACTGATTTACGATATTAATAAGCAAAAGAAAGTCATTGCAGGAGGCAGTGGTTGTGGCTGCTCGGCTGTTGTAACCTACGGGCATTTGTTGAAGCGGATCGAAAAAGGAGAGCTGCAAAAGGTACTGGTCGTGGCGACCGGAGCGTTATTATCTCCTTTGACTACACAGCAGGGTGAAAGCATTCCTTGTGTTGCACATGCTGTAGCTTTTGAAGCGGGAGGAACGGTATGATATTTCTATGGGCTTTTTTAGTGGGTGGTGCCATTTGTGTCGTGGGCCAGTTGATGATGGATGTGTTCAAAATGACGCCGGCACATACGATGAGTACGTTGGTAGTTGCAGGTGCAATTGCTGATGCTGTTGGGATATACGATCCGCTTATTAAATTTGCAGGGGCGGGTGCGACCATTCCAATTACCAGTTTTGGTAACTCACTTGTACACGGCGCATTAACCGAATTGGAGAAGGACGGATGGTTGGGTGTCATTACAGGGATCTTTAGTCTGACAAGTGCAGGAATTTCCTCTGCGATTATTTTCTCTTTTCTGGCATGCTTGTTTGTTCGTCCAAAAGGAAGCATATAAAAGCAGCGTACTTTAGAAATGACATAAAAATAAATGATTATATACATGTGCCCTTCGGATCTAATGACCGAAGGGTTTTTAATTGTTCTGCACATGAAAGATCGAAAGAAGGATGGAGTTTGAATAATACGGGCAGGGGGTTAAGTGTACTCTGTGCCCGCCTTCATGTACAATAATAGGAAACATGTTGCTATCTAGGAGGTTTACAGAGCTATGCCCGTACGTCAAGAATCTGTGCAGATTGTATCTGCAATCCGTTCTAATCTGGAATCATGTATATTAGGTAAATCCTTTGAAATAAAATTACTGCTTACGGCTATGCTGGCGGGTGGACACATTCTGATCGAGGACGTTCCGGGTACGGGGAAAACGCAAATGATCAAGGCGCTTGCCAAATCCATGCGCGGTGATTACCGCCGTGTTCAATGTAATCCTGATATTCTCCCGAGTGATATTACAGGGGTATCCATATTTCATCCACGGGACGAGCGTTTTTATTTCCGTCCGGGTCCTGTGATGACTAATATTTTGCTGGCGGACGAAATTAACCGAGCGACGACGAAAACCCAGTCGGCTCTGCTGGAGGTTATGGAGGAACGCAGTGTGACAGTGGATGGGGACACTCATATGTTGCCTCATCCTTTTATGCTGTGTGCGACACAAAATCCGATTGATTTTGAAGGCACTTATATGCTGCCGGAAGCACAGTTAGATCGTTTTATGCTCAAAATCAGCTTGGGTTATCCTGACATGGAGACGGAGCGAAACATGCTGCTTCATCATCAGGCAGGCCAGCCAGCAGACCGTCTGGAGGCTGTAGCTCATATGGAGCAGGTTGCTGACATCCAGCAGGAAATTAGAGGAATTTATATGGACGAAGCAGTGACGTCCTATTTACTTGATATCGTGCGTGCGACAAGAGAACATCCATCCGTGCTGCTGGGAGCTAGCCCCCGGGCGGCGCTTGCTTTTGTAATGGCTGCGAAGGCATACGCTTTTCTGGACAACCGTGACTATGTGCTGCCTGATGATGTGAAGGCGCTGGCACCTTATGTGCTAACGCATCGTTTGTTGCTGCGTCCCGAGGCGCGTCTGGACAGTTCCAATGCCCAGTCCGTGCTCCAAGCTGTCCTTCGGCAGGTTCATGTACCCGTACGAATGGAGCGTCCTTAGGGAATGAATATGGTCAAAAGGAAGCGCAGGCTTCCCCGGCTGTCAGGCCGCATCTGGCTTCTGGTGGTCATATGGGTGGTGTGCCTGCTATATTTGTTGTTTCAGGGCGGCAAGACGTCGGTCATGCTGTTGTCTATGGTTACGCTGTTAATCGTTTATTTATGGATCGTTGGTCTGAGTGGAGTTCGCCGTGTGCAAGGCTCCCGGCAGCTTTCGCAAGGCTCGGAGTTTGGAGAACTGCTGCATGCGGGAGATCAGGTGCATGTAAAGCTGAGCCTCAGCATTCCTGGTTTTCTTCCGTTACCCTATGTCATTGTCCGTGAGGTCCTCAAGCGGCATACAGGTGAATCCTGGTCGTTTGAGGACAGTGTCATTCCTAGTCTAAAAGGGGGCGGTCAGCTTACATTTCAGACTCCCGCTTTAGAGCGAGGAAGCTACCACTTTGAGGAAACTGAATGTGTGAGTGAGGACATCTTCGGTCTGTTGGAGCACAAAGGCAGCTTGAACGCACGCGGTGAATTTCGGGTGCTGCCCCGAACGGTATTCATTCCGTATTGGCAGATGAATGACCGTCGCTCAAGGATGTCTGGACCGCAGACCGTTCAAACTCGAACGCGGCGTGAGACGACACAAATTAACGGTGTACGGGACTATGTATATGGAGATCGGTTTTCGCGCATCCATTGGAATGCGACGGCTCGTACAGGTAGCTGGAAATCCAAGGAATTCGAGCATGAGACCGTTCCAAAAACGATGCTTGTGCTGGACGTACACATGAAGCATTATGTAAACGCCGAACAGTTTGAGCTAGCTGTATCCTCTACCGCTTCATTGCTGGAATATGGTGGACGGGAGCGAATGGGGGTTGGATTGTGCACAGCTGGAGAAAAAGGCACTGTCTTTCAGCCAAGTGAGCAGACAATGGAACGACAACGAATGATGCATCACTTGGTAGACATACACACAACTTCACAAGGTAGCTTGAAATCCGCTGTAGAAAGCAGTGTGCGCCAGTTTCCGCAAGGCTGTTATTTTATACTGATTAGTCCGCTGAATGATTATCAGGCGATGGAGCTTCTTCGTTGGGCCGATACCCGAGGGATGACTCCGTGCCATGTCTATATCGGAGAAGGTTCTGCTGAGGGAGAAGCTGAAGAATGGATGAGCATGCTTCGTGCAAGGGGAATCAAGGGCTACGATGTTGAGAGCCTTGAAGAGCTCCCGGCTGTAATGGGGGGAGGGACACTATGAAGAGCTGGTTACAATCGTTAAAGGGTTCCTGGGCCCCCGCTTTTACATTTTTATGGATTATTATTATTGCCATGCAATGGGTTTCTTTTGCTTCCGAATTATGGCTGGAAGAGACGAGAGCACTTGTACTGATGACCATTACAATGCTGGCTCTGGTGAAGATTGTACTACCATTTCGTCCTTGGATTGAATTTATTGTTAAGGCGGCGGCGCTGTTTTTTATTTTGTATCGGACATTGGTGTCTTACTCCATCATTATCCCCTTCGGAGGGGTAGCCAATCGCCTGGACCAATTTATATCCAATATGTCTCCTTATATTTGGTTTTCCCTCATCGCTTGGCTAGTTATTGAAATGGTGCCGCTCATCGTTACAACGAAACAGCGGATTCTTGTTTTTGTGGGTATTAATATCGCCGCGCTGGCAGTGCTTGATTCCTTTACGCCAACTGTGTTGTGGGAGGAGGTTGCCTGGATCGTCTTTGCTGGTATGGGTTGGCTAGTGACACAGCATCTGCAGTATTTTCGGCAGCATTATCCTCAAGGGTGGAAGCATATTCGACGCTATCCATATAAAATAGCAGCCAATATTGCGGTCATTTTTGCGCTCATTATTATGGCTGGTGTCAATATGCCCGAGGTACAGCCAGCTTTGACGGATCCCTATACAGCGTGGACCCAGAGAAATAGCTCAACCACCGCCGGGATTAGCAATGGATCTGGGGCACTGAATCAGCGGATGAACACCGCATCAGGGTATAGTCGCCAGGATAATCGGTTGGGTGGAGGTTTTAATTTTGATTATTCTCCTGTCATGACCATCACGACCACTCAACGAAGCTATTGGCGGGGGGAAACGAAACGAACCTACTCCGGTACAGGCTGGAGTGACGGGGGAAACGATGATCAAACGCTAAATGATGTGCCGATGACCGCAGAGCTTGAAAACACACAAGAAACGCGGCATTCGACTGAGCAGGTCGTTCAGACCATTACGATGCAAAATGACCAGAGCTATCCTGTTCTGTTTGGCGCCTATTCGGTGCAGCGTGTTCAATCGGTGGACAGAGATTCACGGGCAGAGGGGTTACGTTGGAACCCGGAACAGGCGGAACTGCTTTGGAATCCATCCTCCCGAAGAACTGCTTATCCTAAAACGTATACTCTGGTATCACATGTCCCTGTGATCCCTGAGAAAGAGCTACGCACAAAAACTTTTAATGAGTTGTACAGAAAAAACAAACAGGAAGCCTATCTACAAATTCCAGATGAGTTACCACGGCGGGTTCGTGATTTGGCTCAGAACGTAACGTCAACGGCGAAAACGCCATATGAAAAAGTCGGATTACTACAGCAGTATTTGCAGCAAAATTATGCATATACGAACAATCCGGACCTCTCACGGAAAAGAAGCAGAGATTTTGTGGATGCCTTTCTGTTTGAGATTCGGGAGGGCTATTGCGATTATTATTCCACCTCATTAGTCATGATGGCTCGCTCTGTTGGGGTTCCAGCCCGTTGGGTTAAAGGGTATGCACCTGGTCAGCAGACGTTTTCAGATGATGCAACAACGGGCGAAGGTGACGAAAATATGTCCTCTTACTCCGTGACAAATGCGGATGCTCATTCCTGGGCGGAAGTATATTTAGGTGAATACGGTTGGGTTCCTGTAGAAGCTACGCCTGGCTTTGATATGCCGCTGCTTACGGAACAGGAGGATTCAAAGACTCCAGAAGCCCCAGAGGTTAAAGATCAGCCTGAACCAGAACAGCCTGAGCAGAACCCGCAGACTGATCCGGAGGAAGGTTCAAAGATTCATCCTGTAATTATAGGTTCTGCTGCTGCAATTCTGCTGCTGTGGGCTGCTTATATCGTCTGGCGTAATCGGGCAGACATTCACTTTTATCTGCTGCGTTTACGCAGAGGTAAGCCGCTGACCCCGGATGAAAAGGTGGTCGTCGAAACTGAGCACTGGTTAAGGTACATGCGAAGAAAGGGATTTGTCCGCGCCAGTCACGAGACGCTGAGGGAATCAGTTGATAGATGGTCGCTAGAAGTACCGGAACAAGCTTCTATTTTACATCAGTTGCTTGGACGATTTGAACAAGCGCGTTATAGTCCCTCATCCGTAACCGCAGAAGATTGGCATATGGTTCGCCAGCAAGCCTCTCTGTTACACAAAGAAGGATGGATAAAACGATGGGCTGGACGAAAAGCTGCGACGGATCAGAAGGATCAAGACTAGTCTATTTTTGATTTGGTTCAATTTGCCGTCTATTTTAATCTTTAGCTATATATTTAGTGAAAAAGCTGTCCGTTTGTTGCGGATAGCTTTTTACTAAGCCATAGTAATATGGTATAGTTTGTCGTATGAAACTGAGGTGACCGACGTTGTTTGAAATGCTGATGCCCAAATTACGGGTGAATACCGTCTTTGATATTGATCTTGAAGGCTTGTATGCTCAAGGATATCGCGGCATTATTACGGATCTGGATAACACGCTGGTCGGCGCAAAAGCGCCGAATGCGACTCCCGAGCTGGTGGCCTGGTTTGAGAAGGTCAAACAGGCGGGTTTTAAGCTTGTCATCGTGTCTAACAACAATATGGACCGTGTATCCGTGTTTGCTACGCCTTTGGACATTGAATTTATACATGCCGCACGGAAGCCTTCCAACTCGTCTTTTCGTAGAGCCATCCGTATGATGGGGCTGACTCCGGAAGAGACTATTATGGTCGGAGACCAAATGTTGACGGACGTATTGGGAGGTAACCGATTGGGATTGCATACGGTGTTGGTGCTACCGATATCCATTCATGATGAAGGAGTCATGACCCGATTTAATCGGAGGTTGGAGCGAATCGCGCTCACAAGGTTACGTAAGAAAGGCTTATGGCTTGAGGAGGAAAAGAAGAATGACTGAAAGACCTGACGGCGGCACTGCCGTCAAATGTAGTGGTTGCGGTATCACCGTGCAGACCACTAGCCCGGAGCTTCCGGGATATATTCCTGAAAAATTGCTTACTCGCGAACCTGTCATATGTCAGCGTTGCTTCCGGATCAAAAACTATAATGAGACGTCTTCAGTGACGGTGAATCAAGATGAGTTCTTGAAGCTGCTCAGCCAGATTGGGGACAAGGATGCGCTCGTCATCCACATTGTAGATATTTTTGATTTTGAAGGTAGCTTGATTTCCGGTCTGCAACGCTTTGTAGGCTCCAATCCGGTTATACTGGCTGTGAACAAGACCGATTTGCTGCCTAAGGTAACGAATTGGAACAAGGTGCGTAACTGGGTACAAAAGCAAGCGAAGGAGCAAGGACTACGCACAGAAGAAATCGTACTGTGCTCTGCTAAAAAAAATCAGGGCTTTGACCGTCTGTTGGATGTGGTATCTGAGCTCCGTGGTAACCGTGATGTATATGTAGTCGGAGCGACAAATGTGGGTAAATCGACGCTTATTAACCGCTTGATTCGTGATTATAGCGATATGGAGCAGGAACTCACAACGTCCCGTTACCCGGGGACTACACTCGATATGGTGAATATTCCGCTCGACGACGGCAAGCACATTATTGATACTCCGGGTATTGTATACCCTTGGCGATTCAGTGAGATTGTCTCCCGTCAGGACTTGAGTGCTATTATGCCGGACAAGCCGCTGAAGCCTGCTGCGTATCAGCTTGATGCCGGACAAACATTGTTTTTCGGCGGTATGGCCCGATTTGATTTTGTGGAGGGTCAGCACCAATCATTTACCTGCTATATTAACGGTGGTCTTAAAATACATCGCACGAAGCTGGAGCGGGCTGATCAGTTGTTCGCTGATCATGCCGGGGAATTGTTATCTCCGCCAACACGCGATCAATTGGCAGAAATGCCGGAATGGACAAGACATGAGTTCCGCGTTCCACGCAAATCTCCATCGGACATCTACATTTCCGGTTTGGGATGGATCAGAGTGAATAGCGAGAACGGAGCTCTGGTTGCGGTTCATGCTCCTCGGGGAGTCCGTGTGCTTTTGCGGCCTGCGTTGATATAACGTTGCTGTAACCATGTTATAGGGCGGCAAGGAACAGGTACTGGTTCCTGCCGCCATTCATGTATTTGTGCGGCCTAATATTTTGCAATATGGGGGAGAGCAACGATGAACAGCGGGGAGTCTGAAGCGACCGAACAAGGTCTTGTACTATTGGGCGTATTGGGTGATCCGATCAAGCACTCCAAATCGCCTCTTATGCATAAAATAGCTTTACAGGCAGCGGGGATTGAAGGAGATTTTGTACCTCTTCATGTCAAACCGGATCAGCTGGAAGATGCCATGAAGGGGATTCGCGCTATGCATTTCCGCGGAGTCAATGTGACGATTCCCCATAAAGTCGAGGTTATGAAATATCTGGATGAGATTGATGAAGGGGCCAGACTCATTGGCGCTGTCAATACGATAGTGAACGACAATGGACGGCTCAAGGGCTATAACACGGACGGAATTGGCTACGTACGTTCCCTCAAAGAAGAGACTTCTGTCGATTTGAAGGGCGCAAGAATTGCTGTTCTTGGAGCCGGAGGGGCTGCTCGTGGCGTAATTCATGCTCTATTGGAGGAGCAACCGGAATCGGTTATTATTTTGAACCGAACACGTGACAAAGCTGAGCAACTGGCATTAGAGTGGACGACGGAGGCGATCCCAGTGAGGGGTTATTCTAACGAGGATGCCAAGAGCGTGCTCGCCACAGTGAATGTGTTGATTAACACAACCTCGGTGGGAATGTCCCCTTTATCGGATGAACTTCCACTGGAAACGAGCTTGATTCCGGAGGGAATCATTGTGAGTGATTTGATCTACAATCCGCTGGAAACGAGACTTTTACGGGAAAGCCGTGAACAGCGCGGCTGCACTGTACATGGGGGCTTGGGCATGTTCGTGTACCAGGGGGCTGTGGCTTTTGAGTATTTTACAGGGGTTGTCCCTGCTGTAGAGCAAATGAGAGCGGCTGTGCTGAGTAGCCTGTCGTAAGTAAGATTGTACATTAAAATTATGGAAATGCTGCATTGCATATGTGGCGACGAAGGGGTTAAATATACATGTTAACAGGTAAACAAAAAAGATATTTGCGTTCAATGGCGCATCATTTGGACCCGGTTTTTCAAGTAGGCAAAAACGGTACGAATGAGCATCTTATGCGTCACATCAACGATGCGATTGAAAAGCGTGAGCTGATGAAAGTGCAAATTTTGAACAACTGTTTGGACGACAAACATGAAATTGCGGAAGAACTGGCCGCGGAGACAGGTTCTGAGCTTGTTCAGATCATCGGGAGCACTATTATTTTGTACAAAGAATCCCGTGATCATAAGGAAATCGAGTTGCCTAGAGGATAACACGCGGGGAGAAAATTATGAAAATCGGTATTATGGGTGGTACATTTGACCCAATTCATATTGGACATCTGCTGGCTGGAGAAGCGGCAAGAGATGCCTATGATCTGGATCAAGTATGGTTTATGCCTTCTCATATTCCTCCGCACAAGCATCAGGCGGGGGCGAGCGGTAAGGAGCGTCTGGAGATGACGAGTGAAGCGGTAGCGGGTCATCCTGCTTTTGAAGTGCTGGATATTGAAGTGCTTCGCGGGGGAGTATCCTATACCATTGACACGATCAAGGAGCTTCAGGAGTTGCACTCTGCTGTGGATTTTTATTTTATTATTGGTGCGGATATGGTGAACTACTTGCCTCATTGGCAGGGAATTGAGGAACTGGCGCAGCGAATTTATTTTATTGGTGTTCGGCGCCCAGGGTTCCAGCTTGCGTTGGATGAGTTGCCGCATTATTTGCAGGACAAGGTACTGCTGGCGGATATGCCAGTGGTGGACATTTCGTCGACGGATATTCGAGAGCGTGCTGCGGAAGGGCGTACCATCCGTTATCTTGTGCCTGATCGTGTGCATGACTATATTACAAGGGGCGGTTTGTATGAAGTACAGCCGTGAGCAATTAATGGAAGCCGTATCTGGTCAAATGCCTGAAAAGCGCTGGAAGCACACACTAGGTGTTATGCATACCTCAGTTGAGCTTGCGCAGCGATATGGAGCAGATCCGGATAAGGCCGAACTGGCGGCTATTTTGCATGATGTAGCGAAATATTGGCCTGTCCAGCAGATGGAAGAGGTGATTCGCAGTCATCCCGAATGTGATCAGGAGCTTTTGGAACATGACAAGCAGCTCTGGCATTCAGAGGTAGGATACTGCGTTGCAGCAAGAGATTACGGAGTGGATGATCCGGAAATAAGGAATGCGATCCGCTGGCATACGTCAGGACGCGTAGATATGAGCCTGCTGGATAAAGTCGTGTGTCTCGCTGATTACATCGAACCGGGACGGGATTTTCCGGGGGTTGAGCATATCCGTAAACAGGCAAAGAAAAGCTTGGAGCAGGGCCTTATCGCTGGATTTGACTCCACGATTACATTGCTGCTGGAAAAGAAAAAGGTTATTTTTCCACTGACAGTCTTGTCGCGCAATGACTTGATTCAACAACTAAAACAGAGAAAAACGGAGGTTCATGAATGACCCTAACTAATGAGCAATTAATGCAAACAGCGGTTGATGCTGCAAATGATAAAAAGGCAATGAATATTGTCGCACTGGATTTGCGGGGAATATCACTAGTAGCTGATTATTTTGTCATCTGCCACGGTAATTCGGATACACAGGTACAGGCGATTGCAACAGAAATTCGCAAACGCGCTCATGATGAAGGTGTAACCATCAAAGGAATCGAAGGAATGGATTCCGCCCGTTGGGTTCTAATGGATTTGGGGGATGTCGTAGTGCATGTCTTCCATCGCGACGAGCGCGAATACTATAACATTGAACGACTCTGGTCGGATGCTAAGGTTGTGGAAAAGGTATGAGTTTGATCGCCGGTACTTATGTCACCATTATGGTGGATCGTGAGGTATCTCCTTTCGGTTACTTTCTCACTGTTGGTGAGCAGGATGTGCTGCTGCATTATACGGAGCTGACACGTGAAATCGAAGTTGGTGAACGGTTGGAGGTATTTATTTTTCACGATACAGAGGACCGCTTGGCCGCAACTATGAAAAAGCCGTTCTTGTCGTTGGGCGAAATGGCAAAGCTTGAAGTGGCTGATGTGCATCCGCGTTTGGGTTGTTTCCTGGAGATGGGATTGGGTCGTCAGCTTTTGCTGCCGATTCGTGAGTTGCCAGAAAACCGAGATTTGCATCCTCGGGTGGGCGACTACGTGTATGCCATTATGGAGCATGACAAGCAAGGCAGATTGCGAGCTAAGCTGGCAGGGGAACAGGAGCTGGCTCCGTTGTGCTTCCACGCCCCTGATTCGTGGCTGAATACGTGGGTGCAGGCGACTGTGTACAAGCCGCTTCAGATGGGCACATTCGTCCTGGTGGACGGAGGTGTGCTTGGTTTTGGCGCGATTGGAATGATTCATTCCTCGGAGCGTAACCGGATGCTTCGCTTGGGCGAAGAGGTCAAGGTACGGGTCACGCTTGTTCGGGAAGACGGTCGGGTCAATCTGGCGATGTCACCACGCAAGGAAGTAGGCCGTGATGAGGATGCGGAGCGGTTGATTGCTTTTCTGAAAGAGCGTCCGGGCGGCGGCATGCCTTATTCCGACGCAACACCGCCGGATATTATCAAGCAACGGTTTGGTATCAGTAAATCCGCCTTCAAGCGTGCGATGGGCAAGCTGATGAAGGAAGGACTGGTTACACAAAAGGAAAACTGGACCTACCTGGTGGAGAATATACCTGAACCGAAGGACGGGAATGGGGAATAAAAAATGGCTTCTTACCGGAAGTTTGCCTATGTGTATGATGAGCTGATGCAGGACATGCCGTACCCGGACTGGTTGCGCTTTGCACGGCAGGCTTGGGATCAGTACGGTATGCCTCATACGGTGGCCGAGCTGGGCTGCGGAACGGGTTCAATTACGATCCCCCTGGTTAACTCGGGCTTCGAGGTGGCTGGAATCGACTTATCCTCTGACATGCTGGCAGTAGCCCGTCGCAAAATGGAAACCACTCCACAGGGACAGCGATTGTTTCGTGAGGGAAGCGTTCGCTGGATACAGCAGGATATGAGAGAATGGATTTTACCCGAGCCTGTGGATTCTGTAATTTCTTTTTGCGATTGTCTGAATTACTTGTTGGAGGAAGAAGATATAATTTCTACTTTTCGCAGAACGCATGCTGGTCTAAAGCCTGGCGGAACCTTCTTGTTCGATGTACATCATCCTCAGACGTTTTTACGTTATGATGAAGAGCAGCCTTTCGTACTGGATGAACGCTCTATCTCGTATATCTGGACATGTGCGTTGGACACTCCCCGTTGTGAAATTGAGCATCATCTTAGTATCTTTGCGAAAGCAGAACAAGAAGGACGCGATCTATACCAGCGTTTCGAGGAAATACATGTTCAACGTGCCTATGACCCAGACTGGATGAAGGCAGAATTGTCCAAAGCGGGTTTTCGTGATGTGAAGGTATATGCGGATTTTGAATGGGTAGAAGCAGAAGATGACGCGGCGAGACTGTTTTATGTTGCTGTAAAATAGCAAGGCTTCATTTAGCGAGTATGGGAAAAGAAAGACGCTTTTCATGATGACATGAAGGGCGTCTTTTTGCACTCATATATTCACTTTATAGCTCAGCTGAAGCTCATCACCCGGTACACCCCGAATGCCCCAGTTCTGTTTGGGTGTTTCAAATATAGTAATCTCAAGATCCTGTGGAGAAATACCCAAAAGATCGTTAATTCTTTGGAATAACAGGTTAATGAGTTGCTTCTTAGCTTCTGTCGTTCTGCCTTCAAAGATACTGATTTCAATAATGGTGTACGCCTCAGAGCGACCATCGGCATATATAAAGTCTTCCTGATCCATAGGAAAAAAACGTTGAAACCTCTTGTCAGGAGGATATTTGAACGCATCCACCACAGCAGAATGAATCACCTCTGAAAGTTGCTTTTTGATTGGATTTAGAGTTTCTTTTATTCCGTAAATTTTAATCTGTGCCATTTCTCAGCTCACCTTTCTTATCTCAACTCATCTCAACTTGAAGCGATTTAATTCGAAATCATTATAAAACATTCGTATGCATGTGTCATGAACAATTAGTATGAAGAGGGTCTTTAACACCAAAGGTAGTCCTTATTTGACTTTTTTCGCGGTTTTCAATATAATAGTGCCATTATTAACGGTTAAACAATCGCTGATGAGGAATAGTAGCTTTGTCTGGACATGTAGAGAGCTGGCGGGTGGTGCAAGCCGGTTGACAGTGCAAAGTGAACTCGCCTCGGAGATATGCGTCCAACGCAGGAACGCCCTATACAGGTGCTTGTATCCTGTTATTAACCCGCATCGGATCACCTCCGTTATCAGGTGCAAAGGGAGTAGAACGCGAAGAACGCTTTCTGCTAACTAGGGTGGTACCACGGGAATATAACCTCTCGTCCCTAGCGCTGACACGCTACGGGATGCAGAGGTTTTTTTGTTGCATACCGTTTGAGGAGGAAAAGACAATGACAGACACACAGCCGAAGCACGGCTATCAACCGCAAAGTATTGAACCAAAATGGCAGAAATATTGGGATGAGAACAAGACGTTCCGTACCGGGGAAGAGCCGGGCAAACCGAAGTTTTATGCTTTGGATATGTTTCCGTACCCATCTGGAGCCGGCCTACATGTAGGCCACCCAGAGGGCTACACAGCTACGGATATTGTTTCACGATATAAAAGAATGCGCGGCTACAACGTACTGCATCCGATGGGTTGGGACGCCTTCGGTCTGCCTGCCGAGCAGCATGCGCTGGATACAGGGGAGCACCCACGCGAAATTACGGTGAAAAATGTAAATAACTTCCGCCGTCAAATCAAATCGCTCGGCTTCTCCTACGACTGGGATCGTGAAATCAGCACGACGGATCCTGATTATTACAAATGGACACAGTGGATCTTCATCCAGCTGTACAAGCGCGGCCTTGCATATGTAGCTGAAGTACCTGTGAACTGGTGCCCGGCGCTGGGAACGGTGCTAGCGAATGAAGAAGTTATTGACGGTAAGAGTGAGCGTGGCGGTCATCCGGTCGTCCGTAAACCAATGCGTCAATGGATGCTGAAAATTACGGAATACGCGGATCGTCTGCTGGAGGATCTGGAGGAACTGGATTGGTCTGAGAGTATTAAGGATATGCAGCGGAACTGGATCGGTAAGTCTACCGGGGCAGAGGTTCGTTTTCCAATTGAAGGCTATGACGAGCAACTCACAGTATTTACAACCCGTCCAGATACACTGTTCGGCGCAAGCTACTGTGTGCTGGCACCAGAGCAGGAATTGGTGGATATTATCACTACGCCTGAGCAAAAGGATGCTGTGCAACAGTACCGTGAACAAGCTGCTCGTAAAAGCGATCTGGAGCGTACGGATCTGGCCAAGGATAAAACAGGCGTATTCACAGGAGCTTATGCAGTGAACCCGGTGAACGGCGAAAAGCTGCCGATCTGGATTGCTGACTATGTACTTGCAGGCTACGGAACTGGAGCGATTATGGCTGTACCTGCTCACGATGCGCGTGACTGGGAATTTGCCAAGCAATTCGGATTGAATATCATTGAGGTTGTCCAAGGTGGAGATGTGGCTAATGAGCCATATACTGAGGATGGACCGCACGTCAATTCCGGCCCGCTGAATGGACTTACCAACGAGGAAGCGATTCCGAAGATGATTGAATGGCTGGAAGCCGAGGGCAAAGGACACGGCAAAGTCACCTATCGCCTGCGTGACTGGCTGTTCAGCCGTCAACGCTATTGGGGCGAGCCGATTCCGGTAATTCATCTGGAGGATGGAACGATCAAAACGGTTCCTGAGGACCAACTTCCGCTCGTACTGCCGGAGATGGACAATATCAAGCCTTCAGGTACAGGTGAATCCCCGCTGGCGAACGCAACAGATTGGATCGAAACCATTGATCCTGAGACAGGTATGAAAGCACGCCGCGAGACAAATACAATGCCGCAATGGGCAGGCAGTTGCTGGTATTACCTGCGCTTTATTGATCCGAAAAATGACAAAGAGCTTGTATCCAAAGAGAAACAACGTGAATGGATGCCTGTTGATTTGTATATTGGCGGAGCGGAACATGCGGTTCTTCACTTGCTGTATGCCCGTTTCTGGCATAAGGTACTGTATGATATCGGCGTAGTGGAAACGAAAGAGCCTTTTTATAAGCTGGTCAACCAGGGTATGATTTTGGGCAATAACAATGAAAAAATGAGTAAATCACGCGGTAATGTCATTAATCCTGATGATATTGTCAATACGTTTGGCGCCGATACGCTGCGTATTTATGAGATGTTTATGGGGCCGCTGGAAGCGACCAAGCCATGGAATGAGAATGGGGTAGAGGGAGCACATCGTTTTCTGTCCCGCGTATGGCGCCTGTTTGTTTCCGAGGATGGTAGCCTGAACGATAAAATTACAAATGACGGCGGTAGCGATGAGTTCAATCGTACTTGGCACAAAACGCTGAAAAAAGTAACCGAAGATCTGGATGCACTGCGCTTCAATACAGCGATCAGCCAGCTGATGATCTTCACCAACGATGCATACAAAGCAGACCTTCTGCCGCGTGCAGCAATGGAAAACTTCGTGCAAATGCTGTCGCCGCTTGCACCCCATCTGGCCGAGGAATTGTGGCAGCTGCTGGGGCACAATGATAGCATTACCTACGCGGCCTGGCCTGCTTATGATGAAGCATGGACGGTGGACGCCGAAGTGGAAATTGTTGTGCAAGTGAATGGTAAAATTGTGCAGCGTGCAACGATTGCCAAGGATCTTGATGCTAAAGCGATGGAAGCATTCGCTGTGTCGTTGGACAATGTTCAGCAGGCACTGGCCGGCAAAACGATCCGCAAGGTAATTGCTGTACCAGGTAAGCTGGTTAATATTGTTGCCGGTTAATTGGCTTTAAGCCGAAGGAGACATCCACCTTTTGCATGTCTTCTTCATACTTGTTGTGCGTGGCCTGTATCAGCTCGGGAAAGACACTATGCAGGCTGATGTCCAACAGTGCGAGAGCTTCGGCAGTAATACCTCCGGGAACCGCTACTCTGGCCTGTAACTCGGCTGGTGTCATCCCGCCTTCCGTGAGCAGCTTTCCAGTGCCGATGATCATTTCACCGGCCAGGGCGCATAGCTCCGTACGGTCTATACCTGTAGCTTGAACTGCGGCTTGAATCCACTGGTCCATAAAAAAGGCCAAGAAAGCAGGACCGCAACTCGAAAAATCCGACGTGATTCGAGTATAAGATTCTTTAACCCGAATCGGCCTGCTGATGTGGGACATAAGCTCTTCCAGAAGGGTGCGGTCCTCCTCTGTAATCCGGCTTCCATGGATGCATAGTGAGGCTCCGCTGCCCACTTGGTGGGTGATACTGGGAATAATTTTGGACACTTTGGCTTTCAGTGCATGCTCCAAAATACGAATCTGCACCGGGCTTGTGATAGATACGACGATTTGCTCTTCTGTAATGACGTTGCGTATTTCATCCGTTACGGCTTTTGATTCCAGCGGCTTCACACAGATAAACAAAACATCGCTTTCCGCTGCCGTTTCACGGTTGCTTTGGGCTGCATGCAAACCTCGATAACGACGGGCTAGCTCGGTTACCTTGGAATGCGTTCGATTGCTTGCTGATATTTGCTGCGGCTTGAGTGCGTTAGAATTAATAAAAGACTCAATTAGCAGACTTCCCATGCTGCCAGTCCCGATAAATCCAACTTTCATTGTTCAACGTCCTCCTTTCATACTTTGCGGTATAGACGCTGTGCTGTCAGCTGTCATTCTTCTTAGTGTATGCGCCTGGTCTTGGCCGACATGACGAATTTTATGTCTGAGCATGTTAGATCGTGCCCGGGGTCGTACCACTTTTTTGTAAAAATGCTCACAGCGAGACCGTATGGAGGTTGTTTGCACCCTCCGGTTTAACGGGAATTGGACAGACTTGCTCTGTTTGATTGAGACGGTGTTTTCAGTCGGCTCAATTTCCCGAAATCCATGTGGAGTAGGGGACGATACGGAAATGAAACGCGTATGGACAGGAACAGCGATAACGCTTGCTGTAATCGGGAGTGGACTTATTTTATTTGCCGGAGGACAGCGCTCTGAGCCGCAAGAAGAGTGGACTTTACTTAACCATAAGGTGGAGCAGGCTGTGGCGATGGATTCAGAGCCAAATGAGTCGCAGCGCAGCAGTGACTATGCCCAGAAAAAGCCTGCTGTAAAAGAACCCTCAGACAAAGCTGAGCGCAGTAGGAATGCCGAAGCCGCTGACAATGTGAAACGTGATACTGTGCAGATTTCTACTGGTGTATCTGCTGCTGTGAGCGAAAACTCTATTGCGGGAAATTCAAGTACCGTAAAGCAGTCAGGTGTTGCGAATCCGAGCTCAGACACAGGTATTGTTAGTTCGAGTGGTGCAACGACGAGTAGGACCAATACGGTAAGTGATTCGGTTACTACACCCGTTTCCGGCGAAAAAAAGGTAAACATCAACACGGCGACTGCTGCCGAGTTAATGGAGCTACCAGGGGTTGGGGCTAAAAAAGCCGAGGCTATTTTGAACTACCGTAATCAGCATGGGGCGTTCAAACGTGTGAACGATTTGGATCATGTAAAGGGAATCGGAGCTAAAATGTTGGCGAAAATGAAGCCGTATGTCAGCTTGTAACTTATATAAGATTACAATGTACAGGCCCTGAGAACGGCGGTAGCGGATATGGTTTACGTTTTAACTTGTTTATACGGGAGAGATGGAAATGAGTGCAGATGTACGCAAGGACTGGGACACCTATTTCATGGATATCGCTTATATGGTATCCACCCGTTCGCGCTGTGCGCGGCGTCATGTTGGAGCCGTACTTGTACAAGGTAAAAAGCTCTTGGGGACGGCCTATAATGGAGCACCATCCGGGGTGCCTGACTGTTCTGAGGCAGGCTGTATGATCTCAGAGGAGTATGAGGTCGTTCAACGTGATGGGCGCGAGGAAATGGTTAAGAAGCAGCGTTGTATTCGCACTATTCATGCGGAGCAGAACCTGCTACTGTTTACTGACCGAATTGATCGTGAAGGCTCTTCAGTATATGTCACCGACCAGCCATGCTGGACGTGTGCCAATATGTTGGCGAACAGCGGTATTGTGGAGATTGTATACCACAGACCTTATCCCAAAGATGCCGACAAGGTTCGTGCTATGATGGAGGAAAAGGGAATCGCCTTTCGTATGCTGAAGACCTATCATCCACCGAAAGAAACGCTGATGGATGTAATGAATTAAAAAGTAAACGAGGAAGAACCTCTGACGAATGCTATTTTGTCAGAGGTTCTTTTTGTTTTGCTTATTTTGGACAAAAAGCAATGTTTGCTACCGGAAGGTGATTGTATTCAAGCTAAGCTTGTGTTAACTAGACCTATATTGACCCTTACTGTTTGTTGGATTACAGGAAGTGCGGGAGCATGTCTGTATTCTGGACGGATGCTTTTGTTGCTCTGGGCGGGGGTTACCCTGATCTTTCCGCTTATAGCTTTATGGATGAAAATCCCCATCCGGCATATGGTATTACTTTGGCTTGCAATCAGCGGGGGTGGATTTCATTGGTATTGGCATGATACGCATAATGTTAGCAGTATTCCCGATGCTCTCCATGTATCGTCTTCTATGGTGGAAGACATGTCTGTTCAAGCAGCAGGGCTTATCGCTTCTGAAGTACAGGTAGATGGTGATCGAACACAGTTTGAGATGAGAGTCACCTCAATCAATCACTACGGAAGTCATTCGAAAAAGGACGAGAATCGTGCACTAATTTCGGAACAGGTCATTGTTCATATCAAGTTGGCTGCCAAGCAGGAACAGCAACTTGCGGCAGCGTGGCAACGTGGAGATGCAATCCTACTGCGTGGCACCTTAAAGGCTCCTGCAAAAGCGGGGAACTTTGGTGGCTTTGATTACAGTGAATACCTGCACACACAGGAAATCCACTGGCTTTTCAAAGCCGATGGGGCAGCCTCGTTACAGAAGCAGGAGGCTTCACTGTGGAACCGCTACACTTTGTTCAGATGGAATGATCAGCTTAGGGAGCAGCTAGGGCAGAGAATGGAATCGGCATTTACATCACTTCATCACGCAGGATATATGAAAGGACTGGTACTTGGGGTAACAGATGAGTTGGACCCAGCAACGTATAACGAGTTTACGCAGCTTGGTTTAACGCATATTTTAGCAATATCGGGCATGCATGTGGCGGTATATGCAGCTACACTATTATATTTACTCAAGCTACTAAGAGTTAGCCGCGAGACATCTCTTACGGTCGTGATGATACTCATTCCGGCTTATGTCCTGCTGACAGGTGCCTCTCCCTCTGTTGTGAGGGCGGGAATTATGGCGATGATCGGCTTGTTTGCAGCCCGACGAGGTATGCTCAAAGACGGACTTAATATTCTAAGTATATCCGCGTTGCTCATGCTGATTTGGAATCCATATTATCTACTTAGCGTCAGCTTTCAGCTTTCCTTTTTGGTGACGGGTGGGTTGCTCATTTATATGCCGCTTATGAAGCCGTTTTTCGCCAAATGGCCTTTCCTAATCGGCGGTGAAGTTGCGATTACAATTACGGCACAGCTTGTTTCGTTTCCAATGACAGTATTCTACTTTAATCAATTTTCGTTGTTATCATTTGCGGCCAATTTTGTGCTTGTACCCCTTATTACATATATCGTGCTTCCATTAGGTACGGTGGCGATGGGGCTTTCCTTTTTGTGGGGGGATGGGGCTCGTATTCTTGCGTGGCCGGCAGAGCAATTGAACGATTTGACCTTTTTACTAGTGAAATGGCTGAATGTAGATGATGCTTATGTGAGTATTTGGCCGTCTTCTTCCATCCTGTGGGTCATGGCGTATTACGCAGCTCTGTACAGTGTTTTGTACTGGCTCAAAAGGTGGCTGACATCCCGCAGGCAAACGAACGACATTACCGTCTTGAATTCTACTGCCATTTCATCACCTATATATACAGGATTAGCAGCTTCTCCAGAATGGGCGGCTATATTGCATACGGCTCCTGAACCTGAGGGAGCAGGGAAATTTGCAAGTCGACAGTGGAATGGTTATCGTCATTTGGCACTGGCTCTAAGTGTTATTGCTTGGCTTGGAATATTGTATACAGGTTACCAATCTCCTGGTGAGGAAAATACGGGAATTGTTCAATATCTGGATGTGGGCCAAGGTGACAGCATTTTAATTACAACACCGGGCGGGAAACATATCTTGGTTGATGGTGGGGGTACAATGGATTTTGCGACAGGGAAAAATGCTTGGCGCAAGCGTGCAGATCCCTACGAGGTGGGTGAAGATACGATTGTACCCTTGCTAAAGCAACGAGGTGTGCATCGCCTGGACGCTGTCATTTTAACGCATGGAGATCATGATCATGCCGGAGGACTACAGGCTGTGCTTGACCAGATTCCCGTATCTACTTTGTTTTTTAACGGTACCCTGACAGATAAAACCCCATTCCGTAAGCTGTTGAACACGGCTTTAGACAAGCAGATCAAGCTGTATGGTGCACATCATAGTATGGAATGGGAACCAGACCAGGCTACGAAAATCCGCTTTCTCTATCCGTTTACACTACCGGAGAACGAATCTGAGCAGTTGCCTGTTATGAAGGAACAGAATCATTACTCTGTTGCCATGATATTGGAGATGGAGGGAGCCTCTTTTTTGTTCACAGGAGATATGGATGATGCAGCAGAGTCGTCGTTGCTCTCTGAATTAACTCGTTTTTCATCAAGTGTGAAAGATGAGGGAGCAACGGGGGCTGTAAGGAAAGCTATAGATGTCATGAAAATAGCACATCACGGCAGCAAGTACTCCACCTCGGAAGAGTGGTTATCCTACTGGCGCCCGAAAGTATCTGTTATTTCGGTCGGTGCGACCAATACTTACGGACATCCGAATGAAGCGGTATTGGAACGTTTATCGGCAGTTAATTCTGCTATATATCGAACAGATACGATGGGAGAGATACAGATTCGAGCGCAGCAAGGAAAACTGAGTGTGCGGTACCAACGCTAAATAGTTTTTTCGATCCTTTTTTATCAGTACAACAACACATTAAAATGGGTGCTCACTCTCAGGAGTGAGCTGTTTGCTTTGAATCCAATCTGCATGGACAGTAGCTGTAAGCTTTGATAGAATCATATGAGTAATGAAAATGAGAATCATTATTAATGGGAGGAATATTGTGAGTTATTTTAAATTCAGAGCATCAGCTTGTTTGTTCATCATTTCGTTAATGCTGGTATTGAACGCATGCGCTACAAGTGGGGGTGGGACTGTAACAGAAAGCGGTCAATCGACTGCTCTCAAGACCACATCAACTGGAGATGAAGCTGCCACACGTACATATGAAAGTGATAAAGGTACAATTACTCTTCCTGAGCATCCCCAGCGTGTCGTAGTGGCAGTCGATGATTATGTAGGTGATGTGCTAGCACTTGATATTACACCTGTAGGAGCTCCAGACACTGTATTTGATGCTCCATACTATAAAAAATATTTGAATGGTGTTGCAAATATCGGTGACAGTTCCGCATTGTCCCTTGAAAAGGTGATCACCCTGAAACCGGATTTGATCATTACCTATGATGAGAAAGCATATGAAAATCTGAAAAAAATAGCGCCTACAGTGTTTATTCCATATGGTAAATATCAATATAAGGACCGTCTGATGGAGCTGGGCAAAGTGTTAAACAAGGAGCAGGAAGCGAAGAATTGCCTGGCTGATTTTGCAACCAAGATTGCTGAGAAGAAACAGGCTTTGTCTGACGTCATTGATTCGGGCAAAAAAATCGCTATTTTTGAGATTACAGGAAAAGAATTATATCTATATGGAAAATCTTATGGACGTGGAGGAGCCGTACTTTATGATGAGCTGGGACTTCATGCTCCTGAGAAGGTAGAAAAGGCAGCGTTCGAGAAGGGATGGGCCAGCATTTCAATAGAGGCTTTACCGGAGATGCTGGGCGATGCCGATTATTTAATGTTGGGTATTAGAGGCGACGGAACAGACCAAGGAAAAGATATTTTATCTAAAAGTGTGTGGAATAACCTTTCTGCCGTTAAATCAGGTAAAGTATATCAATACTCAATCGACGATTTTTATTTTCAAGATCCGATTGCTCTGACTTATCAATTAGAACTCATATCTGATTTTTTGGTTTCCAAGAAGTAACAATATGATCTTGCAGCTCGATAGGCTAGCATTTAGATGTATGTAGGAGCTAGGGGAAGGTGACTACCTTCCCTTTTTCTGTTATTCTAAGGGAGGATACGCTGGGGAATCTGGGCTTTTTGGTATAATTTTTTTTGTTAAAAAAATAAAATTAGTGTCAGACGTCTATCCTGCAACAATTTGCAAAATGGATACGTCTGTAATATTGCAGGGAGAGGGGGATCCTTTGTGGTAGAGCAGGGACTCATTCGAGCCGCTCAATCGGGCGATCGCGACGCTCTCATTACCCTATTAAGAGAGATAGAACAGCATGTGTACCGTACGGCATATTACATTCTAAACAATGAGCAGGACGCCATGGATGCTTCACAAGAAGCCCTCATACGGATCTATTCCAAAATTAACTCTTATGAGGAAAAAGCGCAGTTTAAAACTTGGGTCCAACGCATTGTAACGAATATATGCATCGACAAATTCAGAAGAACGAAGCCCTCGGTTTCCATTGACGAGCACGACATGATATTCAACGATCCCCAAAACGTGGAGGTCGAGGTGTTGACCACTTACATGGCACAGGATGTTCGTGAGGCTATACAACAACTTCCGGAGCACCACCGGACGGTAATTGTCTTAAGATATTTGCAGGATTTCTCCTATAACGAGATTGCAGATTCTCTGGATTTGCCGCTAAATACGGTCAAGTCATACTTATATCGTGCAAGACAGCAATTGCAAGGGCTACTTCAGGAATATCAGAAAGGTGGTGTATCAGGATGAAGTGTGGGGAAGAGGTGATGGATTGGATGCAGCGTTATGTGGATCATGAGCTGGGCGAAGAAGAGACGTCCCAATTAATGAACCATATTGCGACTTGCCCGGACTGTGCGGAAAAATTTCTTATTCTTCAGACACTCTCTCGCGAGCTGGAGGAATTGCCTACGGTTTCCCCGGCGTTCAGCCTGGTGGATTCCATCATGCCTCAGCTTGATGCCATTGACCGCGCACGTGAAGAGCAGGGAAGTGCGCTTCAGGAAATGCAGCCTGTGGCTGTAAAACCTGGACCAGTGCCTAGACAAAGTACCCAGCCTACACCTTGGTGGAACCGAATGGCTGGACGCGCTGCCATGGGCGTGGCTGCCGCTGCTGTTGTACTGGGGATTGTAGTGTTTAACTTCGAGCCTAAAACAGTGCAGGATGCGGAAGGCATGCTTACAACCCAGACGCCCGAAGTGACGAATCCGCAGAATCAGACGGAAATTCTTCCAGGTACAGCCAATGGCAGTGGAGGCCGTGATGCAGCCATTGGTTCGGATTCTACACAGCAGCCGTCAGAGCAGGGGCAAGGAACGGATGCATCTCAGCTACCTGCGGATAAAGATCCTGACCTGAGCAAACAAGGTGCAACCAATGCAAACGATGAAAAGAACTCTTCCAAACGGGATGCTGGGAAACGTGACGATCAGCGAGCTGGGGAGGGAGATTCGACGAAGTCTGCACCAGCTGAACATTCTTCTCATCAGGATGAAGGGCAGGGACAGCTACGTACGGATCGTCAGGTGACAAAGGAAAATCCGTCTGCTGGAGATGCTCCTAAATCTGAGGACAAACAGTTAAGTCAGGAAAAATCTGATCGATCCACGATTGCTCCTGCTGAACAGGTGGAACCGAAAATGGAAAAAGCACCCCTAGCGGGTACGGGTACCGCTCAGGACGATAATAATGGTAACACAAGTACGAATGATTCTTCTTCGTCGCTTAGTCAGGATTTGAAGGTACAGGATCGAATTGCGTCAAATGAAACGTCGAAAGAAACGACTTCCAAAAGTATCACAAAGGATTCGGGCAATGCCTTGGGAACGGATAGCAGCAATGCAGCTTCTAATGATCAGCAATCATCCGTGTCGCAAGACCCGGTTCGTAAAGAAGGATTTGTATCTAATTCACTGGTCTCTCCGGACAACAATAATGCTTCCAGCTATAGTGCCCAATCTGCCTCTACAGATCAGCTCAACTCGCCAGATGGTAGCTATGCGGTGGCTATTGAGGGCAAAAAGCTGAAAGTGTATAAGCTTTCTGATAACGGTGTAGACCGAACAACACTGGAAGTCCGTACTCTAAAAGGTGCCTGGGTCAAAGGAAGCTGGTCAGAAGACAGCCAGACCTTTATGTATGAGACGGAGCAGGATGGGACAGCAAGTAAATATACGTACACCGTCCCGCGCAGCACTGGAAAATAGTTTCCGTAAGTTGGCACACTTTTAAAAACTGAGAATATACTATATGAACCGACGTCGTATCCCGACGGCCGAAAGTTTCTAGAGCTTTCTGCTGCCGTGTTGATATAGATGGTGGTGAAGGGATCCTGTCTATAGGCAGGGTCCCTTCGTTTGTATCATGACTTGCCTTCCGGTCGGATGTCGGGTACGATCAGTGGGTGGGGGGAACGGAAAATGGATGTAAAAACAGCCTCTAAGGCTATTCGCAAAGGCGACATTTCGCCAGTGTATTTGCTATACGGCAGTGAAAAATATCAAATGAAGCAGTTTGTTGAGATGCTTAAAGAGAAAGTGGTGGAAGAGGAGCATCGTGACTTCGCCATCATTCCTTATGATTTAACCGAAACGCCAATTGAGGTGGTCGTGGAGGAGGCGGAAACAGCGCCTTTTCTGGTGCCAAAGAAGCTGATTATTGTACGGGATACCAGTGTATTTGCAGCAGGCAAAGATAGCGGTAAGATAGAGCACCGGCTTGAGACGCTGTTGACTTATATGGATAACCCGACTGACTATAGCGTCATCGTTTTTACGGTTCAGGCTGAAAAGTTGGATGAACGGAAAAAGATTGTCAAAAAGCTGAAAAGTGATGCTTCGGTTATTGCTTTTGCTCCAATGGGTGGAGATGATCTTATAGCTTGGATCCATAAGCGTGCAGGAGAAAGAGAAGTGCAATTGGCTGCAGGAGCTGCTGAAAGCCTCATTCAATTCACAGGTACCGGGCTGCAATCCTTGGCTGCCGAGATAGACAAGCTCTGCTTGTACGCAGGAGCACAGGGAACGATCTCATCCGCTGATATAGAATCCCTGGTGCCTCGTAACACAGAGCAAAACGTATTTGCGATGGTTGAGGATCTGGCTAATTTGCGGCTGGATAAGGCGCTTAGTATTTTTTATGAGTTGCTTAAGCAAAAAGAGGAACCGATCAAGATTGCCGCTTTGATCACGCGACAGTTCCGTATTATGTTGCAGGTCAAAGAGCTGGCAGGTCAAAGCTATTCCCAGCAACAAATTGCCAGTCAGCTTAGTTTGCATCCTTATGGGGTGAAAGTTGCAGGGGACCAAGCGCGGAGGTTCCGCCCTGAGCAGCTGCGTCAGCTTCTCTACGAATTGGGCGAGTTGGATTATCATATGAAAACAGGTGTCGTTGACAAGGTACTGGGACTGGAGCTATTTTTGATGAAAATGGGTGCGGGGGCTTCAATCTAATCTCCCATGTGCTGTTGTAGAGTCAGCTCATGTAGCGTGGAAAGCTGACTCTATAAATTAATAAAAGTTATAAACTAAAAAAACCTGATCAGCCAAGGCTGGTCAGGTTTTTTTCATTAACGTATGAAAGTAGCTCTTGCTTACGCTTGAGCTGTAAGAGCGTTAAGTTTTTTCGCCAAGCGGGATTTCTTGCGAGCAGCTGCATTTTTGTGGATCAGACCTTTAGTTACAGCCTTGTCCAGCTTTTGGGAAGCTACTTTGAAAGCAGCAGCAGCAGTTTCAGCTTCGTTACCTACCAACGCTGTATCGGCAGCTTTTACTGCTGTACGAAGCGCGGATTTTTGGGAAGCGTTCAACGCACGGCGTTTGTCGCTAGTTTTAACGCGTTTGATAGCGGATTTGATGTTTGGCATTACATTCACCTCCTGTAAAGGCATTACTTATGAACACAAACGTTTCACAACTTAAAATATTTTAGCATGCCACACCTCAAATTGCAATAAGAAAACATTCTGAGGCGATGCGAATTACAGGATGAAAATGGATGTGCATAAACCTGTTGGGTGTCTCGCACACTATAGTCAAAGATGGTATCCAAGGAGGCTTAAAAGATGGATCTGGATTTGCAGAAGTATGCGGTACGCACGGATTTGGCATTAGAGGCAAGAGAACTGGCCGAACGGGATCAGCCTGTACCTCTGTCGGGCATAAGTGAGAACGTGGAGGAAGATAACGGAATCAAAATCACACGGCTGGACGTACTGAATGAAGAAGGAGCCAACCGTATTGGGCGGGTACAAGGGCATTACGTCACATTGGAAGTACCCGGCTTGCGTGAAGGCGACACGGGGCTCCAGCAACGTGTAGCTATTGCATTTGCAAAAGAAATGGAACATTTTATACAAAAAATAGGGATCTCTAATACGGCAAAGGTACTGGTGGTAGGTCTGGGCAACTGGAACGTCACTCCCGATTCGTTGGGTCCGCTTGTCGTTGAAAATTTGATGGTGACTCGTCAATTTTTTGAACTGACACCTGATCAAATCAACCCGGGCTATCGAGATGTGAGCGCAATTGCACCGGGTGTCCTGGGTATTACGGGGATCGAGTCCAGTGAAATCGTTCAAGGCATCGTGGATCGCACAAAGCCAGAACTGATTATTGCCATTGACGCTCTGGCGTCACGTTCACTGGAGCGCGTCAATACGACCATTCAGGTGGCCGATATCGGGATACATCCAGGTTCAGGTATTGGCAACAAGCGGCGCGGTATCACCAAGGATATTATGGGTGTTCCGTGTATCGCTATCGGCGTTCCGACGGTATGCTACGCTTCTACCATTGTCAATAACGTAATCGAACTGATGAAAACACATTTTACCAAAGAAAAGGCTTCTACAAAAGCAATCCTGGGGATGTTGGACGATATTTCAGAACCTGAGAGACTTGGGCTGGTGAGAGAGGTACTGCAGCCGCTGGGGCATGATCTGATTGTGACTCCTAAAGAGATCGATGAATTTATTGAAGATATCGCGAACATCATTGCTACTGGATTGAACGCTGCTCTGCACGAAGCTGTTGATCCTGGCAATGTCGCCGCCTATACGCATTAATCAAGGGTTGGTAAAATCGTATTTCATACCAAAAGTCTCTATTTAACAGGAATCTAATCTCTTTCAAAAAGGGAGGTGATAAACCTGTGGTAGAGATTTTTTGTGTTCTAGCAATTGTTCTCCGTTCATAGAGTTGAAGTATAAGAGATTTCCGCAGCAGATAGGAACCCTATGTTCCGAATATAAAGCGGGTTTCGACGGGACGAAGGAGGACAAGGCTCACATGAAAAAAATTCAGACCTGGAACGTCGGAAGATGGAGAAGAAAAGGTATCGAAATTTTGGCGATGGGACATACGCTTGTGCTGCTGATCATGGGCTCGGCGCTTTTATTTGTCGTTTTGGGGCTAGGGGGATTGGCAGAAAATCGTCTACAAACATCTCCTGTTTCTTCGATGAAAGGATTGGCAGGTTCGGTGTCTAGCGGTTTTTTTGCGGATATGCTAGGTATGGAAGTACCTCATTTGGCACAAAAGAAGCAGCAATCTTCATTGTCGGGTGAACAATGGTCGCCTTTTGTTTTTCAGATGCTTACAGGTATTAATCCGCAGGATCCCAAAAGTCTCATTTCTCGTGAGATTCCTGGCATGTCTGCGGGAGCGCCTGTCTTGCTGCGCAAGGGTTCGGGGAACACAAAGGTAGAGGGTCCTACGGATTATCAGCCCGATCAGGGAACGACGGATGCCCCTGGTGGCTCAGATGCATCTGAGAACCCACCGACTACTACGCCGGATATTCCGACAACACCGCAAACAGATCCGGCACGTGAGGATCATCCAGGTGATACGGCCAAAGGGGACAAGCGTATATTAATCTACCATTCTCATCCCAGAGAAGCATATAACCCACTACTCAGCAAAACCAGTCCCAACCCCAATTCAGGTTCTAAATCAGCCAATGTGTCAAGGGTAGGAGACTTCGTAAAAAAGAGGCTGGAAAAGCAAGGGATATCCACACTGCATGTAAACAAGGATTATGCCACTACAGTTCAAAATTATAACTGGAACTATTCCTATAAATATTCACGCGAAACAGTTAAGGAAGCTTTGGCTGGAAATAAAGGTTTAACTTATCTGCTTGATATTCATCGAGATTCTCAACGTCACGGAAAAACAACAGCAACCATTAATGGACTCTCTTATGCCAAGGTGTATTTTATTATTGGGCATGACAACAAAAATTGGCGCGAAAATGAAGCTTTTGCTGCTCGTATTCATGAAAAGCTGGAAAAATCGTATCATGGCGTATCACGTGGTGTATGGGGGAAAGATGGTGGCAAAGGCAACAACGGTGAATACAATCAAAGCTTATCTTCGCATAGCATCTTAATTGAAATAGGGGGTATTGACAACACCGAGGAGGAGTTGAAACGCACCTCAGACGTTTTGGCGGACATGATCGGCGAAGTGTATTGGGAAGATCAGAAAGCTCAGAAAGCGGGCACTAACGTATCGGATACAAAAAAGAGCAACAGCGGCAATTAAATGAGGTAGCGGTAAGGGGGAAAGGTAATGTCTGGACATTTTCGTAAGAAAGCACTTGGATTTGTATTGCTCATGGGGGCAGGTATTCTACTGGGTATGCAACTGGCAGGATCTGGCCTGCGTTCAGTGTATGGACCGGAATGGAACGGGGATACGATTCAATCGGCAAATCAACAGAAAGTCGGATATGAACAGACGGTTATTGAGGATACACCCGCAGCTAACGCTCGTGCATATAGCGGTACGTATAGCACAAGTGGAAATGTTAAGGTTGAGCCGAAAACGGGAGCGGGTATAAATGAAGCTAGTGGAAGGGAAGAAAATGAGGAGCAGACGGAACTCGGGGCATCCAGGTGGTATTCGACGACTGCGCAGCATGTCAATACTCAGGACCTGGAGACACCGCGTGAACTGTTATCCGTCAAGGGACAACAAGCTTCGGTGGATACCATGGCGGACAAAACGGCTGGGCTGCTGCAAAACCTATCAAGACAGGGGATTCGATGGGTTGTGTCTGTTTTTGACGGAGTGACAGAATAGAAATATTGCTGACCCCCTATACAACTGCTATAATAAGCTGATTGACACTAGGCATTGTGTGGGGGTAAGGCATGACTGACATATTGGCAAGACAACGTAAAATTCGGAACTTTAGTATCATTGCACATATAGACCACGGTAAATCCACGCTGGCTGACCGGATTTTGGAATACACCGGTGCACTCACATCCCGTGAAATGCAGGAGCAAGTGCTTGATCAGATGGATCTGGAACGGGAGCGCGGGATTACAATCAAGCTCCAGGCAGTGCGACTCACTTATAAGGCCGATGACGGCGAAGAGTACATTTTGAATCTGATTGATACACCGGGACACGTCGATTTTACGTATGAGGTTTCCCGAAGCTTGGCGGCCTGTGAAGGGGCCTTGCTAGTTGTAGACGCGGCACAGGGTATTGAAGCACAGACATTGGCTAACGTATATTTGGCGTTGGACAACAATCTGGAAATTCTGCCGGTGCTTAACAAAATTGATTTGCCAAGTGCCGATCCTGAACGGGTAAAGCAGGAAATCGAGGATGTTATCGGCTTGGATACGAGCGAGACTGTCCACGCATCGGCCAAAGCTGGAATCGGTATCAAGGAAATTTTGGAACAGGTGGTCAGAAGCGTACCTGCTCCGCAAGGGAATCCGAATAATCCGCTGAAGGCGCTTATTTTCGATTCGCATTATGATCCATATAAAGGCGTTATTGTGTATGTCCGCGTCGTAGATGGTAGCATCAAGGCAGGTTCCAAAATTAAAATGATGGCGACCGATAAAACGTTTGAGGTTATCGAGGTAGGAGCCTTCATGCCACGTATGAGCATCGTGGACGAGCTGAACATCGGTGATGTTGGTTTTATCGTTGCTGGTATCAAGCATGTGGGTGATACGCGTGTCGGGGATACGGTGACAGATGCAAAAAATCCAACATTAGAACCGATGCCAGGCTATCGGAAAATTAATCCGATGGTATATTGCGGTCTGTATCCAATCGAAACATCGGAGTATAACGATCTGCGTGAGGCGCTTGAAAAGCTACAACTGAACGATGCTTCGCTTAGTTTTGAGCCGGAAACATCAAGCGCGTTGGGTTTTGGCTTCCGTTGTGGATTCCTTGGTTTGCTTCATATGGACGTTATTCAGGAACGGATTGAACGTGAATTTAACATTCCACTGATTACAACGGCACCAAGCGTTATTTACCGCATAAAGTTGACGAATGGGGAAACGATCCAGATCGACAATCCATCGAATTATCCGGAAATCGGACGGATTGAACATGTGGAAGAGCCCTATGTAAGAGCAGGTATTATCGTCCCTAATGATTACGTAGGTACGGTGATGGAGCTTTGTCAAACCAAACGTGGTGAGTACGTAAATATGGAATACTTGGATACGACACGGGTAACCATTACGTATCAAATTCCGCTGTCTGAAATCGTATATGATTTCTTCGATCAGCTTAAATCAAGTACCAAAGGTTATGCTTCCTTTGATTATGAGATTTCAGGCTATCGCCAGTCCAACCTGGTGAAAATGGATATCTTGTTGAATGGCGAGCAGGTCGATGCGCTGTCGTTCATCGTGCATAGAGATCGGGCTTATCATCGCGGACGTATTATCTGTGAGAAGCTGCGCGAGCTAATCCCGCGTCAAATGTTCGAGGTGCCAATCCAGGCATCTGTGGGAACAAAGGTCGTGGCGCGTGAAACCGTTAAGGCGATGCGTAAAAACGTCTTGGCCAAATGCTACGGCGGCGATATTTCCCGTAAACGGAAGCTGCTTGAAAAGCAAAAAGAGGGCAAGAAGCGTATGAAGCAGGTCGGTAACGTAGAAGTACCACAGGAAGCATTTATGGCGGTACTGAAAATAGATGAGTAAAGCTGCTTGAAGTATTCGTCCATTCTTTCATGGGGCATTTGCCGTGCATGGAGAATGGACGTTATTTATTTGAGCAAGCTATCCAGAGATGGAGTATTTGTTATCTCAGTTGCAAAAATAGTATAACAACAGTATCTTTAGCGTATTTTTAAAGATACTTTACTCTTACTGCAACACCTACATCACAAAAAATGACCGATGGTGGTGGGCAGCAGCAGAGTGGATGGAATCGTTCTGAAGAAGCGTTAGCGTTCGCCTTTATCCCCGGATTTTACCCTATTAAGTTTATTTACAAAGAAAAAATCCGGGGGTAACAGCGATCGGAAGAATGATCCATCCACGGAGCGTTCTCCCCCCTCTTCGCCATTTTTTTCAATCACCACACACTGAATTGACAAGGAGGATCGGTATGACCGCATCCATACAAAAACATGAACATTCATCCGCGCCTCAAGCGGTTTACCTGCATATACCTTTTTGCACGAATAAATGCTTTTACTGTGATTTCAACTCTTATGTGCTCAAGGATCAACCTGTTATGGAATATCTGTATGCACTGGAACGGGAGATGGAACATACAGTCAAGCTTCACCCGCCAGGAGAGATTAAAACCATTTTTGTCGGGGGCGGAACACCAACTACCCTAAACCCGAAAGAAATGGAATATTTCCTGAAGAGCGTCCGAACCTATTTCCCAAATTGGGCGGAAGATATTGAGTTTTCCATGGAAGCCAATCCAGGCACCACTGATTTTGAAAAACTCTCTGTGATGAAAGAAGGCGGCGTCAATCGACTCAGCTTTGGTGTACAGGCTTTTCAGAATGAGCTACTCACAGGCATAGGTCGTATTCACAGTACAGATGACGTATATCGCAGTTTGGAAAACGCCCGTAAGGTTGGCTTGGACAACCTGTCGATTGACCTGATGTTCGGTTTGCCGAACCAAACGGTGGAGATGCTGCATGAAAGCGTCAGTAGAGCGCTAGAGCTGGAGCTTCCTCATTACTCTATCTACAGCTTGAAGGTTGAAGAAAACACACTCTTCCATACGCTGTACCAGAAAAATCAGCTGCCACTTCCACATGAGGATGACGAACTGGAAATGTATTTACTCCTCATGCGTCGCATGAAAGAAGCGGGGTATGAGCAGTATGAGATTAGTAATTTCGCAAAACCAGGCTTGGGGAGCAAGCACAACATGACCTATTGGCGAAATGAGGACTATTACGGTCTCGGCGCTGGGGCACATGGATATGTTGGCAGAGAGCGTCATATGAACATTAAAGGCATTAACCCTTATGTGGAGGCTAGTCGTAATGGTTTACCACGTCTGGATAGCTTTGAGGTGCCGGCGGCGGAAGCCATGGAGGATTTTCTTATGGTCGGTTTGAGAATGCTAGAGGGCGTATCCAAGTCCCGCTTTGAAGCTCAATTCGGTCAGGCATTGGAGGATACGTTTACTGCTCCTCTCGGGAAAATGCTCAATGCGGGGTTAATCGAATCAATTGAGGACGGTTATCGTTTGAGTGAACGCGGCATTTTATTCGGAAATGATGTATTTGCAGAGTTCATCGGTTCAATCACGGTAAATTCATAAGTCGTAGGCTTCAATACAGTACGTTTCAACTTCGTAAGCTGGGACAATCATTTTATAACAACATTCTGTCAAAGCAGGGTAAATGGAGTATTGCGATTCTATGCGCGATGTTGTATATTTATTCATTATATGCGGCAAGCGGCAGGAGGAGAGCAAGATGGCTTCAGTGTGTAAAGATGTATTGTGCAGAAGTGCGGTTCCTGAGGATGTGGAGCCTTTATATCAAATGATTAGCGGCTATGCAGAGCGGGGGATTATGCTGCCACGTTCGAGGGAAGTGCTTACGCGCCAACTGGAGCTATTTATTGTTGCAGAGGTGGACGGCGAAGTTGTTGGTTGTGGTTCTTTATGCAAATTGGGCGCTGATCTGGTAGAGATTCGCTCCCTTGGCATCTCTGAGGGACATAAAGGTATGGGTATTGGCTCCAAGCTCGTGGAGGGCCTTATTATAGAAGCACGGCGGCAACGTATTCCTAAAATTATGGCATTGACCTACGAGGTCTCCTTTTTTATAAAAAACGGTTTTGATGTAGTAAGTAAAGAGATTTTCCCTGAAAAGGTATGGACCGACTGCATTCACTGTAGTAAACAAAACAATTGTGATGAAATCGCAGTGTTGAAAGTACTGAACTGACCTGTCAATAATGAGGTCAGTTCTTTTTTCATCAGGCCATAATCGTGCGTTTGTTATACAGCCTACATTGTTTAATCCTGGTTCATTTCTCATATGCTTTGAGCAACCACCAAATGAATTGATGATGAGGCTCCAGTTCGGAAGGTATTCCATTAAGACTTCTTATGGGATGGTTCTTATGATAATCAGTATCATTATAAAAGTATGCAGTGCCGTCTAATGGAACTCGGTGTTTATATTTATACAAGGCTACAACATATCTTTCAGACGCTCCGGTTCTGTTTGGACTATATGTATATCCTTCCCAATCGCCTAGTGTTAAATCATCGTAATGTTGTATAGCCGATATACTGTATTTTATTTGCTTGGGAATACTTGGACTGAATTCTTGAGGGTAAAATAAAATGGTATTCCACATGCTTAAAAGTATTGTAGGAATCAAGACCAAGGCATAACATAGGGGTCTTAATTTACGAATTAAATGGATGACTGAAATAATAAGGGCTGCATTGAGGATGAAAACTAATGGCAAAGCAGCTATTCTTCCTAGCCCTGTATACGGAAACAACTTGATTAAAATGTGAAACATACAAATTGTAGGTAAAAGTGCGATCGATGCGTATAAAGGGTTGCGGCGATTAGTTCTCAAATTTAATTCCTCCTCAAGCACAAAGAAGATGTAACGGTATAAAGACATAGTCTCGAACGAATTTTCTGTTTTTTGAATCTCTATACATAAATACGGTATTAATACGATGAATAATGAGATTTTTCGCAAAAAAGTGTAAACGGTTTGCATTTGCTGCAGTAAACTAAACTGTTGTAATAAATCTTGTTTATTGAAAATACTGATCTGACTTGACAATGATCAGGTCGGTTTGGTATTTTTGTATTATCGGTTAGCACTCATCGCGAACGAGTGCTAATGATTCCATTTAACAATCATGCTATTATGGATAAACAACAAGGGGGGATTCGCTTGTTAACCGAACGTCAGAGGCTCATTCTGAATGCGATTATTGATGACTACATTCGTTCGGCTGAGCCAGTGGGTTCCCGCAGCATATCCAAAAGGCAGGATGTCGGATTCAGCCCGGCCACGATCCGTAATGAAATGTCGGATTTGGAGGAACAGGGCTATCTGGAGCAACCCCATACTTCTGCGGGACGCATCCCGTCTCATAAAGGCTATCGTTATTATGTGGACCATTTGGTGCCACTGAATACACTGAAGCCTATGGAAATGCGGGAACTGAAAGCCTTTTACGCCGAAAAGCTGAATGTAATGGAGCAAGTGATCCAGCATGCGTCAGGCATTTTGTCCCATATGACCAATTATACTTCCATCCTGCTTGGGCCGGAGGTTTTTCATACTTCATTGCGTCATTTTCAGCTGCTGCCGCTCAACGAAACGACGGCTGTGGCGATAATCGTGACCAATACCGGTCAGGTGGAGAATAAAACGGTAGATATTCCACCGGGAATTTCGATTTCCGAGATGGAGAAGGTTGTGAATTTACTGAACAGCAAGCTGGTCGGTGTGCCGATTTATCAGCTTAAATCGCGCCTTTACACCGCACTTGGTCAGGAGATGGAGAAGCATGTGTCTCATTTTGAGGACGCTATGAAGGTGCTGGATAAAGCACTGGATAATGAATCGGATCAGCGCTTGTATTTGAGCGGTGCGACGAACATGCTCAATCAACCTGAATTTAAAGATGTAGAAAAGGTTAAACATATTCTCGATCTGCTGGAGGAAACACCAACGCTGCTTAAACTAATGACACCTGTTGCCGGGGCACCTGAAATTCAAGTCCGCATCGGCACTGAAAATGATCATGAGGCGTTTGCCAATTGCAGCCTGATTACTGCTACGTATGCAGTAGACGGAGAAGCGTTGGGCACTATAGGCATACTGGGTCCGACACGGATGGAATATGCGAGAGTTATTAATATTTTGGGTATCCTGTCTAAGGATTTGACCGCAATGCTAACGCAACGGTTTAAATAGAACAAGACCGCATAGGTTGCGGTACTACATGTTCCGCGCCGGGATACGGTTTGTATCCTGCGCGGGTGCATTGTTGCGTGTTTTTGTAAAGGTAGTTATGACTTGAAGGAGGTGAAACATTTTGAAGGAAGAACAAGCGTTCCAAGAAGAAAAACAACAAAATGTAAGCACAGAGGAAGCCGCCGAAACGAGCCAGCAGGAAGAGCCGGTTAATGAAGCGGCAGCACTGGAAGACCAAGAAAGCGAAACAGAGCTGACTAAGCTTCGCGCACAGGCGGAAGAGCATCAACAGCGGTTTTTACGCGCTCAGGCGGATTTTGATAATTTTCGCCGTCGTACGCTGAAAGAAAAAGAAGACCTTGCCAAATATGCATCTATGAAGCTGGTTACCGAGTTGGTGCCTGTTTTGGATAACTTCGAGCGTGCGCTGGCAACAGCACCGCAAGGAGCGGAGTCTGAGTCATTCAGCAAAGGCGTGGAAATGATTTTCCGCCAGTTTGAGAGTGTGCTTCAGGCAGAGGGTGTAACGGCCATGAATTCGGTGGGACAACCGTTTAATCCGGATTTCCATCAGGCTATTATGCAGGTGGAGAGCGAAGAGCATGAGGAAGGCATCGTCGTTGAAGAGGTACAAAAAGGATACATGCTGAAGGACAAGGTGCTTCGTCCAGCGATGGTAAAAGTGAGCATGTAGCTTTTTCAATATACATTAGAAATACATCATTTTGATTCAACCATTCTGGCCTGCGGGCCTCGTATATACAGAAGGAGGAATTGTCCGATGAGCAAAGTAATCGGTATTGACTTAGGTACAACCAACTCTTGTGTGGCTGTTATGGAGGGCGGCGAAGCGGTCGTTATTCCAAATCCGGAAGGCGCACGCACAACCCCTTCCGTTGTTGGTTTCAAAAAAGATGGAGAACGTACTGTAGGGGAAACGGCAAAACGCCAAGCAATTACGAACCCGGATCGTACAATTATGTCCATCAAGCGTCACATGGGTACAAACCATAAAGAAAGCATTGACGGCAAGGAATATTCCGCACAGGAAATTTCCGCTATGATTTTGCAAAAGCTGAAATCCGATGCTGAAGCTTACCTGGGACAAACGGTTACTCAAGCTGTTATTACTGTTCCAGCTTACTTCAATGACGGTCAACGTCAAGCAACCAAGGATGCAGGTAAAATTGCTGGTCTGGAAGTTCTGCGGATTGTCAACGAGCCAACAGCAGCTGCATTGGCATACGGTATGGAAAAATCCGAAGACCAAACGATCCTCGTGTATGACTTGGGTGGCGGTACATTTGACGTATCCATTCTGGAACTGGGCGACGGTTTCTTCGAAGTTAAAGCAACAAGCGGCGATAACAAGCTGGGTGGCGATGACTTTGACCAAGTGATTATTGATTACCTCGTAAATGAGTTCAAAAAAGATCAAGGCATCGACCTGAGCAAAGATAAAGCTGCTGTACAACGTCTGAAAGATGCAGCGGAAAAAGCGAAAAAAGAACTGTCCGGCGTACTGACAACGACGATTTCTTTGCCGTTTATCACAGTAGCTGATGGCGTTCCACAGCATTTGGAGTTGAACCTGACTCGTGCGAAATTTGAAGAATTGTCTGAAGGTCTGGTAGAACGTACATTAGGACCTACTCGTCAAGCAATGAAAGATGCAGGCATGAGTGCCAGCGATATCGACAAAATCGTTCTGGTCGGCGGTTCCACACGTATTCCGGCTGTACAAGAAGCAATCAAAAAGCTGACAGGTAAAGAGCCACACAAAGGCGTAAACCCTGATGAAGTGGTAGCTTTGGGCGCGGCAGTTCAAGCGGGTGTACTGACTGGTGATGTGAAAGACGTCGTTCTCCTTGACGTAACTCCACTGTCCCTCGGTATTGAAACCGCAGGTGGCGTGTTTACTAAAATGATTGATCGTAACACGACGATCCCTACGAGCAAATCGCAGGTATTCTCGACATATGCCGACAATCAGCCTAGCGTAGAAATTCACGTGTTGCAAGGTGAACGTGAAATGGCAGCAGGCAACAAAACACTGGGTCGTTTCCAATTGGGAGATATCCCTCCAGCACCACGTGGTGTACCACAAATCGAAGTTACCTTTGATCTGGATGCGAACGGTATCGTGAACGTATCCGCTACAGATAAAGGCACAGGCAAAAGCCAAAAAATTACGATCACATCTTCCAGCGGCTTGAGCGACGAGGAAGTAGAACGTATGATGAAGGATGCCGAGTTGCATGCGGAAGAAGATAAAAAACGCAAAGATTTGGTAGAAGCGAAAAATGCTGCGGATCAACTGATCTACTCTGTAGACAAAACGATTAAAGATCTGGGCGAAAAAGCGGATGCAGGCGAAGTCGAAAAAGCAAATGCAGCTAAAGAAAATCTGCAAAAAACGCTGGAAACCGACAACCTGGAAGACATCAAAAAAGCTACTGAAGAACTGACTGAAATCGTTCAGCAATTGTCTGTGAAGCTATATGAGCAAGCTGCTCAAGAAGCACAGGCTCAACAAGCTCAAGATGGCGCAGCAGACAGCAAAGGCCGCGACAATGTGGTTGACGCGGACTATGAAGTTGTTGACGAAGACCAGAAGAAAGACTAAGCTACGGATCGGGTAGTGGTAGCTTTACGGTACACCGATGCGTTATGATATACTGAATAGTAATTGCAGCGTAGCTGCCTTGATAAATAACAATTAGCCGAAGGGTAACAGTTATTTCCAAGATAAATAAGCATATTACGGGTTGTACTGCCTTGAAATGATGGGAAGGTCAAAGCCGGGTCATCCCGTGCCTTTGGCTTTCCTTTTATATGTAGTGCAGACACGTTGTAGGCATGGGGGTGGAACATTGGCTGATAAGCGTGATTATTATGAGGTGCTAGGCGTCGCGAAGGGCGCTTCGGATGAAGAAGTCAAAAAGGCTTACCGTAAGCTTGCGCGTCAGTATCATCCGGACGTGAACAAGGCTGCGGACGCGGAAACTAAATTTAAAGAAGTGAAAGAAGCTTACGATGTTCTCAGCGATGGTCAGAAGCGGGCAAGATACGATCAGTATGGTCATGTAGACCCGAACCAGGGCATGGGAGGCGGCTTCGGTGGTGGCGCCGACTTCGGTGGCGGGTTTGGCGATATTTTTGATATGTTCTTTGGTGGCGGCGGCAATGGTCGACGTGATCCGAATGCACCGCAGCGTGGGAACGATCTTCAATATACGATGACGATTGAATTCAAGGAAGCGGTGTTCGGTAAAGAAACCGACATTCATATTGAACGTACGGAAACATGTGATACGTGTCACGGTACGGGAGCCAAAGCGGGTACTCAACCACAAACCTGCTCCGTCTGCCACGGCAGCGGACAGGAAGAAGTGGTGCAGAATACACCGTTTGGTCGCATGGTTAATCGACGCGCCTGCTCCAATTGCGGCGGTTCCGGTAAAATCATTAAAGAAAAATGTACGACTTGTAGCGGTTCGGGTCGGGTACGCAAGCAACGTAAAATTCATATCCGCATTCCAGCGGGTGTAGATGACGGCGCGCAAATGCGTATTAACGGTGAAGGCGAAGGCGGTGTCAACGGAGGACCGGCAGGTGACTTGTACGTCGTGTTCCGTGTGAAATCGCACGACTTCTTTGAGCGTGAGGGAGACGATATCTACTGTGAAATTCCGCTGACGTTCTCACAGGCAGCATTGGGAGATGAAGTCGAGATCCCAACGTTGACCGAGAAAGTGAAGCTGAAAGTTCCAGCAGGTACGCAAACAGGTACTTACTTCCGTCTTAAAGGAAAAGGTGTGCCAAAACTGCGTGGCGTAGGTCAGGGTGACCAGCATATTAAGGTCGTTGTGGTAACGCCTAGTAAGCTGAGTGAAGAACAAAAGGATTTGCTGCGTCAATTCTCTTCGCTTAGCGGAGAGCAGACACATGAGAATGAGCAGTCTTTTTTTGACCGTGTGAAGCGCGCCTTCCGAGGCGACTAAGCCCAATTAGGAATCGCGGAGCTTCAACCATGAATCAAAGGAAACTATTCCGCAATTGCGGGATAGTTCCTTTTTTTATACTCACGTAAACACATACATAACCATTTTTGTATAGGCATGTTGAACTGTTGAGACTTAATATCAAGTAGAAAGGGGTGAGTTCCATCGGAAATGTACAGCTCAAGCTACGTCGGGGTAAACCGCTATTAAAGCTCAGAGGCCTAATTACACTGCTAGTATGTCTAGTTATGGCACTTGTGCTTCTGCCTGTAACCCTGTTATTTGCTGAGAGAGTGGAACATGAAACTGAGAAGGGACTGGAAGAAAAGGCAATGTCCATCGCGCGTACACTCGCCCATACGCCGCTTATTGTCGAGCAATTGCAAGGGACGGGTTCGTCTCCTTCTATGCAGGAGTATGTGAAGAGGGTTTCAGCAGCAAATCACATCCAGTTTATCGTGGCTATGGATATGAAGGGAATTCGTAAAACGCACCCGGATGCTAGGATGATCGGCAAAGCCTTTGTCGGCGGAGACGAGTATACTGCACTTCATGGCCATGAGAGCGTGTCCGTTGCGAAGGGAACATTGGGCTTGTCCATGCGAGCCTTTTCCCCCGTGTTCAGTTTAACGGGGAAACAGGTAGGGGCGATTGTTGTTGGTATATCCATGCAAGATGTACAGATGGCTCAGGAAGGCAACAACCGTCTTATTGCTATCGCCATTGGCACTGGAATGTTGATTGGTACTGGAGGTGCGGTTGTGCTGGCTCGTAAAATCAAAAATATGCTAGTCGGACTGGAGCCGCCGGAAATCGCACGCTTGCTGGAGGAACGCAGCGCTATGTTGCAATCCATCAAGGAAGGGGTTATTGCAGTAGATGAATTCGGTCGCGTCATGCTGATGAATGCAGAAGCGATACGTCTGCTTAGGCAAGCGGGGATTGAAGATTTCTCATTCTCCGGACAGGAGATTACCGTTTATTTATCCGCTTTTCGATTGCAAGAGGTCTTGGAAGCGAGTACTCCACAGATGGATGAGGAAATGGAGCTGGGTGGAATAACCTTGCTGACCACCAGTGTTCCGATACGGGTCAAAGGGGAAATTGTGGGAGCAATTGTAACCTTTCGGGATAAAACGGAGATGAACCAGCTTGCGGAACGTTTGACAGGAGTGTCCCTGTACACGGAAGCACTACGTGCGCAGGCTCATGAATTTATGAACAAGCTGCATGTCATTATGGGGATGGTACACTTGCGAATGTACGATAAACTGGAGCATTACATTATGGATGCCGTCGAGCATCATCAAGTGGAGATTGGCTCCATCACCCGGCAGATCAGGGACCCAGTTATGGCAGGGTTTGTGTTGGGGAAATTAAGCCGGGCCAGAGAAGTAGGGGTGAATTTTGAACTGACTCCAGGTAGTTACTTGCCCGAATCCAGTCAAACTCAGACGACGCATGAACTGATTACTATTCTTGGCAATCTGTTTGATAATGCGGTGGAGGCGATGGAATCTTTGGAGCACAAACGGATTACCCTTTCACTTTATTTTGAGGAAAGCCAGAAGAACGGCTATCTGACCTGTATCATGTGCGATAATGGTCCGGGTATACCGGAAGGGCTTGTGAAGGCTATATTTGAAAAAGGTTTTTCGACCAAGGGAGAGTCACGAGGGATGGGTCTTTATCTGGTGACGCAAAGCGTGAAAAGATTACAGGGAAGTATAAAGTTGATCCCAGCCGAGCAAGGGTGCTGTTTTCAGATTACGATTCCATACATTATAGCGGGGAATGATGAACATGATTAATGTCCTGATTGTAGAAGATGATCCGATGGTTGCGGAATTTAACCGCAAATA
Organism: Paenibacillus sp. A3M_27_13; assembly: GCF_024213315.1. NCBI lineage: Bacteria > Bacillati > Bacillota > Bacilli > Caryophanales > Paenibacillaceae > Paenibacillus > Paenibacillus sp. A3M_27_13. The sequence goes on along the minus strand of NZ_JANAVE010000001.1, from coordinate 996,407 downwards.
TATGGAGCAGGTGGAAGGTTTTCGATGTGGGGGTTGGGCTTCTTCTGTGGAAGAGGCTAAGAAATATATAGCTGAACAAGCCATTGATTTGATATTGCTAGATGTGTATATGCAGGAAAGCAATGGCCTCGATTTACTGTCATTCATACGGGAGACAGGTGTAAATATAGATGTCATTGTCATCTCGGCTGCAAGTGACATGAACAGTGTCAAAAAAGCGATGAACTTCGGCGCGGTGGATTACTTGATTAAGCCGTTCCACTTTAACCGTTTTTTGGAGGCCCTCACGGGGTACCGAGAGCACATTAGCATCGTGCGTGAGCGCAGCCTACTTTCGCAGGAAGAACTGGACCGACTGATTTATCATAAAAGCTTGACTAAAGAATTGGCACGTTTGCCCAAAGGCATAACTAAATCCACGCTGGCTATGATATGGAATTGTATCCAGCAGCATAATAAGGTGCTATTTTCCACCGAGGATATTGCGGAAAGTGCAGGAATATCCAGGGTGTCTATGCGCAAGTACCTGGCTTTTATGACAGAGATTGAGGCTCTTTCCATGGAAACCATATACGGTACCATAGGGCGTCCTGTTTACCAATACCGAATATTGCCACAGTCAGAAGGCATCATGAATAGTTTTATTTAAATCTTCTTTCTGATTACTTTAATTACAAAAGTGAATGATTAGTTTTAAAACCAAATAAAGCGTTTTCCAAGGTGTAGAATGGAAACATGATCATCATTCTTCACTTTATGGAGGGAGATTTATGGAAAATGCTACGAATCAGCCTGTCATTCAAAAGGGGCAAAGATGGAGTAAAAATTTTGTAGATGGCATCAGAATGCTGGGTAGGGTAAAGGTGGGGGTTATTCCTCTTCCACTCTATGCCGTGATCGCGCTAATTGTTTATGCAGCTGCAATTACTGAAAGACTTCCGAACGATCTGTTGGGCGGGTTTGCCGTCATCATGATTTTAGGTATACTTCTCAGTGATTTAGGGGCCAAACTTCCGTTGCTTAAGCATATTGGCGGGCCGGCCATTTTATCTCTTATGGTTCCATCGTTAATGGTATTTTGGAATATGTTCAGTCCATCTGCGATGGGTGCTGTACACACGCTTATGAAAACCTCGAATTTTCTTTACTTCTACATCGCATGTCTAGTAACGGGAAGTATTCTTGGCATGGATCGGAAAATGCTGATGAACGGAATTGTCAAAATTTTTGCCCCCATTATTATAGGATCTATTGCAGCTGTTGCCGTGGGGATGGTGGTGGGGATGGCTTTTGGCTATAGCGCCTATCATACATTTTTTTTCATCATCATTCCGATTATCTCCGGTGGGATTGGGGAAGGCATTTTACCGTTGTCCATTTCGTATGGATTGGTGCTGGGCAAGGATTCCGCAGTATTCGTATCCCAGTTTATCCCGGCTGCAATTATCGGGAACATTGTTGCAATCATAGGTGCTGGTGTTCTGAAGAGATTAGCAGAGAAAAATCCGAAAACTTCAGGTAACGGGAGATTATTAAAACTGGAGAAAGATGCAGATAAGTTAGCTCCGGCAAGTTTGGAGCAATCGATTTCTTTTCCATTGATGGGAGGAGGTCTGCTGTTAGCTTGCACTTTCTTTATTGTGGGTAAGTTGCTGGAACCGTATCTCCATATTCCAGGTCCGATCCTCATGATTCTGGCGGCGGCATTAATTAAGTGTATTCAGATCATGCCGAACACATTGGAGCAGGGAGCTTTTCACTTGTACAAATGTATAACGGCAAGTCTGACGTGGCCCTTGATGGTGGGATTGGGAATTTTGTATGTACCTTTGGATAGTGTAGTTGGGATTTTAACGGTTCCTTATGCCATCACCTGCGCATCTGTTGTAGTTGCATTGATTGTTACCGGATACTTCACAGGAAAATGGATTCACATGTATCCCGTAGAAGCTGCTTTGGTGACTAGCTGTCGCGGTGGATTAGGGGGCACGGGAGATGTAGCCATTCTGTCTGCGTCCAATCGGATGGAACTGATGCCTTTTGCGCAAATTGCAACACGTATTGGAGGGGCAGGCACGGTCATTTTAGCAACTTTGTTACTCCAATTATGGAGCTGATGAGTTTTATACACAGGACTGAGATTCATATCCAAATAGAGACATGGAAGGACGGAGAAAAATATGAGCAGTTTAATAGATGAAATTAGAGAATTACACGAAGGTGGCAAAATGGAGACCTTACCAAAGAAGCCAATTGAAACGATGGAGGGGCTGTCCAAAGTTTATACGCCGGGTGTAGCTGAAATCTGTATGGAAATCGCCAATGACCCAGCCAAAGCGTATCAATTAACGATCAAAAAGAATACAGTAGCAGTCGTATCAGACGGAACTGCGGTACTTGGATTAGGAGATATCGGACCGGAGGCGGCTATGCCTGTGATGGAGGGTAAAGCAGTGTTGTTCAAACAATTTGCAGGTGTTGACGCCTTCCCAATCTGTCTCAACACGAAGGACGCTGATGAAATTGTTCAAATTGTCAAAATGATTGCTCCTGCCTTTGGCGGCATTAATTTGGAAGATATATCTTCGCCACGCTGTTTTGAAATCGAGAGACGGTTGAAGCAGGAACTGGACATTCCAGTATTTCATGATGATCAGCATGGTACGGCAGTCGTTGTATTAGCGGGTCTGGTCAATGCATTAAAGGTATGTGGCAAAAAAATGGAGGATGTCAAAGTTGTATTTGCAGGGATCGGTGCGGCGGGTATGGCCTGCTCCCGTATGCTGCTTAAGGCAGGTGTACGCAATCTGATTGGCGTTGATCGACAGGGAGCTATTCATCGTGACGTGGAGTACAGTAACCCGCATTGGACAGAGTATGCGAACATGACTAATCCGCACAATTTAAGTGGAAGTTTATCCGATGTGATTGTGGGAGCTGATGTATTCATCGGTGTGTCAGGCCCGAATATACTGACTGTGGAGGATATACAGAGCATGGCAACTGATCCTATTGTGTTCGCCATGGCGAATCCGAAGCCGGAAATTGATCCGGCTGTAGCCGCACCTCATGTACGTGTGCTTGCTACTGGCCGCTCCGATTTTCCAAATCAAATTAACAATGTGCTGTGCTTCCCGGGAATTTTCCGGGGTGCTCTAGATTGCCATGCTACGACGATTAATGAGGAAATGAAACTGGCTGCCGGACTTGCCATCGCTGATGCGATCTGTCCTGAGGAGCTAAGTGAAACTTATATCATACCGAATGTTTTTAATCCGAAGGTGGTTCAAAAGGTACGGGATGCTGTCATTCGTGCTGCATGGGAGACAGGAGTGGCCAAGTCAGGTGAAGCTCCGGCTGCTACTTTACACCCGTAAAAGTTATATTCTTCACAAACTATGGTTCACAGTCTTGGCCTGCTGTTCTCGATACCGCCTGATCCGTCTAGCCTTCGTAGGGAATATAAAATCGCGCCAATGAGCAGGATATAACAAAGCGTAACGCTCTATGCTCTTGAAGAGCAGTTGCGCTCAATACTACACAGGGAGATTTTGAGATGGGCGAAAAAAATATTTTGGCGTATTTCAAAAGTCCTGAGGAAGCACAGGGAGCCGCTAGAAAACTGGAAGCTCTCCGGGTAGCCGATGTGTCGATAGACCGATTTAGCCGGTATCCGCGGCAGTCTACTGGCAACGCCGGATTGCCTGTATTTTCAGGACAGATTAGCAGCTTGTCCTCACTGACACAGGGCGTGGACTTTACAGATGCAACTCCAGCAATACTGGCTGCAGCTGATCCGTCCGCCAGTGGCATGAGTGATGGAGGACAGGGCGGACCGACGGGCCGTGATATTTTGTTGACTGCTGTGGTGGATGAATCCATTCATCATCAGGCGATGTCCATCGTGGAACAAGCGGGTGGAATGCTGTGAAAAGTTTGGAAGGAGTAGTGACCGATGTCCAAAAACAAACGGTTTGATAAAGTGCTGACCAAAACGGAGAAAATCAAACGCATGCAATCTGCTAAAAATGAAGATGTAGAGTTCTCGGCAGATCAGGCAGATGCTGAGGATCTAGAAGCGATCCGGCGTAGCGAAGTAGCTGACCGTCGTCAGCAGCGTATCATAATCGACAATGAGTAGAATTTAATAAGACGGGTTATCTCCATTAATAAGGATGATTTGTGGGATAGCCCGTCTTATTTGTGTTCTTTCCTTTTTCTATTCATTATCCGCTGTATGCTGTTGCACTAAAAACAAGAGGACCGGCGACGAAAGCAGTAGTCGCAGGCGTTTGATTTTCAATAATCAGTTGGTAGTTTTGTACGCCCAGAGGCGCAACGTCTACCGTTTCGACATTAAGAATAATATTGTTATCGAAGACATTGGATTCCAGTCCGTAATAAATTTCCTTGCCGGCTCTCCAAATCCGTACAAGCACTCTAATGTTGCCGGCACCGACAAAGCGTAGTCCAATCGAGGCTTTTAACTCTACTCGGTTGTTGACAGCTCCAGAAATAGCAGGATCAATAAATACAGACGTCGTAGCAATTCCAAGTCCGGCTGGAGAAATCGGAACAGGAAGATTTATACCATTAGTGATAGGTGTAATAACACTGGCATTATAATCTAACACCGTCTTTGCCATACTAAATCACTCCTTTTCTAGTATATTGTATTGTATGTACTAGAGTTAAGGGTGCTTGGACTAAAAGAGTGGACAATATATACAAGCTCTACAAAAAATATTTTGAACTTCGATAATATTAGCTTTTTTGAACTCCTGTGCATGTATATAGTACAATGTAATGTATGCATGTGAAATGAGGAGGAAATGAAAACCATGTTGTGGAATGAAATTACAATACATACAACCGAAGAAGCCATCGAAATGATTTCGAATTTTCTGCACGAAGCAGGTGCAGGAGGGGTTTCCATTGAAGAATCCGGTTCGCTCAACAAGCCGCGGGATACGTCCTATGGACAGTGGTATGATCGGCCTTTGAACGACATACCTGAAGGACAAGCGATCATCAAAGGCTATTTTGCCGAAGAAGTGGATATGGATCGTATTCGTTCGCAGATTGAGCCGCGCGTCGAAGAATTGAGAACTTTCGATATTGATCCGGGTGAGGTTCAGTATGAGCTGAAAACAGTTGATGAGGATGACTGGGCAAATGCTTGGAAGCAATATTTCAAGCCTTTGCGTGTGTCGGACCGTCTGACGATTAAACCCACTTGGGAAGACTATGAGCCTGCGAGTGAAGAGGAAAAAATCATTGAGCTGGACCCTGGTATGGCCTTTGGGACCGGAACGCATCCTACGACATCCCTTTGTCTGAGAACGCTGGAGTCTGTGATTAAGGGTGGAGAAGAAGTTATTGATGTCGGCACGGGTTCCGGTATTTTGGCCATTGGAGCTGTAAAGCTGGGAGCGAAGCATGTACTTGCCTTGGATTTGGACCCGGTGGCAGTATCCAGTGCGCGGGAAAATACGCGTTTGAACGGACTGGAGGAACGCATCACCATTAAAGAAAGTGATTTGCTATCTGTGCTTAATGCAAGCGATCCAACGCTGGGTATCCAGTTACCGGTCAAGCTAGTGGTAGCTAATATATTGGCAGAGATTATTCTGCTGTTCATTGATGATGTATATAAAGCCCTGGAACCAGGTGGTATTTATATTGCTTCAGGGATTTGGAAGAACAAAGAAGAGGTTGTCGAAACTGCTTTGAAAGCAGCTGGCTTTGAGATTGCCGAAATAAGCCGGGATGAAGATTGGCTGGCGTTTGTGGCGAGAAAGAGGTAAGTATGGATTTTCTACAAAATATCTTTCGTGTAAATTTAAATGTTCTTCCCTTTTATTTACTGGCTGTGATCATATCGTTCACGGTTCATGAGTTTGCACATGCGTATTATGCCAATAAATTTGGTGACCCTACGGCCAAGTTACTTGGGCGCGTGACTTTAAATCCGGCAGTGCATATTGACCTGCTGGGTACGCTGCTGCTGTTGATCGGAGGCTTTGGCTGGGCCAAGCCAGTTCCGGTTAATCGTGACAATTTTAGCCGTCCGCGCCTCATGGGCATTATCGTATCGGCTGCGGGTCCGCTGAGCAATCTGCTGCTTGCATTTGTTACTACTTTGATCTATGCCGTGCTCCTTCATTTTCAAGTATTGCCGGGGATGGAGAACCAACGGGTAGCTCAAGCAATCTATTTGTTTATCAATGCTCTGATCAATTTAAATCTATTTTTGTTTATCTTTAATTTGATCCCACTGCCTCCACTGGATGGATACCGGATTGTGGAAGATGTGGCCCCCACTCCTGTACGCCGTAAACTTCAGCAATTTGAACAGTGGTCGATCTTTATTTTTCTGCTTATCCTGGTCATTCCGCAGGTTCGAGCTGTAACAATTGAACCTCTTTACACGCTGGCCCAGATGATTTATATACAGTTTTTGCAGTTCTCTTTTTATATCACTGGATTGTTTGGAGCCTAAGGGCTCCTTTTTTTACGAGAATAGGTAGGTATAACCTGAATGGAAGAGGGAACAGACTGGTCATACAGGCGCAAAAGATGATATGATGTTGCTTGGTGATTTATTCGGATTTTGTACGGAACGTTAGTGGATAACAGTTATTTTTAGAATGAGGATTTTGCAAAATCCAGGAATAGGTGTGAGAGAGAATGCAGCGTTATTTTATTCCGGCAGAGCAATTTCTAGAAGATCACGTGATTGTTGCGGGTGAGGACGCGCGACATATCGCTAAAGTCATGCGGGGCCGTAGTGGTGACAAAATTATAGTTAGTGACGGGATATCTAGGGAAGCGCTGGTTGCATTGGATACGATTGAGCAGGATCATGTTACGGCGACGATTATTGAGCCGCTGAAGATGACCTCTGAATCGCATGTGCAGGTCACTATCGCTCAGAGTCTTCCTAAAGGAGACAAGATGGAGACGGTGATGCAAAAATGTACAGAAATCGGAGCAACCGGGTTTGTACCGTTTTTGTCCGAGCGTACGGTCGTGCAGTATGATGCCAAAAAAGAAGGCAAGCGACTGGAGCGTTGGCGCAAGATTGTGAAGGAAGCGGCTGAACAAAGCCACCGTAACCGGATTCCAGAAATTAGCGCGCCCATGACGTGGAAAGAACTTCTGGCTTCTTTTGCTGGGTATGATTTGATATGTTATTGTTATGAAAAAGAGCAGGGTAAACAGCTACGGGATGTAATCCAGCCTTTGGCAGGACAATGGGCGTCGACGGACATGCCGCGAGTTCTGCTGGTGGTAGGCCCGGAAGGCGGCTTTACTGAAGCGGAAAGCCTGGAGGCCGAGCAGGCCGGGGCACAGTCTACAGGACTGGGAAGACGTATTTTGCGTGCGGAGACCGCAGGAATGGCTGCATTGGCATGCATTTTATATGAGACAGGAGAAATGGGAGGGGTTTAATATGCCGTCAGTGGCATTTTACACATTGGGCTGTAAGGTAAACTTTTATGATACAGAAGCGATCTGGCAGCTGTTTAAAAATGAAGGTTATGAACAGGTGGACTTTGATGAGCAGACTGCTGATGTCTATCTTATCAATACATGTACCGTTACGAATACCGGTGATAAAAAGAGTCGTCAGATCATTCGCCGCGCGATTCGCCGGAATCCAGATGCCATTGTGGCAGTGACGGGCTGTTACGCCCAAACTTCTCCTGCCGAAATTATGGATATTCCTGGCGTAGATCTCGTTATCGGGACTCAGGATCGGGACAAAATCATTCCGTTCGTGCAGGAAATTCAAGAAACGCGTCAACCGGTGAACGCCGTGCGCAATATTATGAAAACGCGTGTATTTGAGGAAATGGATGTGCCTGATTTTGCTAATCATACTCGGGCCTTTTTGAAAATTCAGGATGGGTGCAATAACTTCTGTACCTTCTGCATCATTCCGTGGTCGCGGGGTCTATCCCGTAGTCGTGATGCTGCGAGTATTATTGCACAGGCGCGTCAACTGGTACACGCAGGCTACAAGGAAATTGTACTCACAGGTATCCACACTGGGGGTTATGGTGACGACATGGATAATTATGACCTATCTGATCTGTTGTGGGATCTGGAGAAGGTGGAAGGGCTGGAGCGTATCCGTATCAGTTCGATTGAAGCCAGCCAGATTGATGAAAAAATGCTTGATGTACTGAACCGTTCCACCAAGCTGGTTCGTCATTTTCACATACCGCTTCAGGCGGGGGACGACACCGTGTTGAAACGGATGCGTCGCAAGTACACGACAGAAGAGTTTTATAACAAAATGCTTATGATTCGCAAGGCAATGCCAGATGTAGCGATTACTACGGATGTGATTGTCGGCTTCCCTGGGGAGACGGATGAAATGTTCCGCAATGGCTATGAGCTGATGAAAAAAATCGATTTTTCAGAAATGCACGTGTTCCCGTACTCCAAGCGCAGTGGAACTCCTGCGGCGCGTATGGAGGATCAGGTGGACGAAGACGTGAAAAATGCACGAGTGCATGAGCTGATACAACTGTCAGAGCAAATGCAACTGGCGTATGCTGAGAAGTTTGTAGGTCAGGTGCTGGAGGTCATTCCGGAAGTTGCGCCGAAAGGGACCGAAGATAGCGGCATACTCCATGGATATAGTGACAATTATATCCAACTGGCGTTTGAAGGTACTGAGGATCTGGTTGGCAAGGTATGCCGCGTGAAGCTGACGAAGGCAGGTATTAATGAAAGTGAGGGCCAATTGGTCCGCGTACTAGAGAATGGGCTGCAAACAGCTCTGTAAGAACAAAAAAAGCCTGAACAGGCAATAGAGATGGCAGACAAGGATTTCGCCTTTCCTTACAGAGAGGACGGAATCCTTGTTGCGCAAGGAAGGGAGATTACAGGATGGCAGCAAAAAAGGAAATTTCCGCAGGCGGCGTTGTGTTTCGCAAACAGGGGGAGCAGCTTGAAATTCAGCTCATTACTGACCGATATGGTAAGGTATCCTTGGCTAAAGGGAAAATGGAGTTGGGAGAAACAATCGAACAGACGGCTTTACGTGAAATTCGCGAGGAAACAGGGTTGAACGGGCGGATTATCCAGCATGTAGATATGATTGCTTATACGTATCAGCATCCAGAATTTGGGGAAGTAGATAAAGAAGTACACTATTATCTCGTAGAGGCACTGGATGGGGATTTACAGGCACAGATCGAAGAAATTAAAGGAGTTGCGTGGCATACGCCTGAGGAAGCATGGCGTCTCCAGCGCCAGGGTGGATATGACAATAATGATGTCATTTTAAGCAAGGCGCTGTCCATGCTAGGAATTAACGTTTGATTCTGTCGGGAGATATACGATCCTCTAAACGCGTCCACACAGGTAGATAGCAGAGAGGCAAAACCAGCAGAGAGCTAATAACGTTAAACAGAGTTTGGGCATGGGCTACCTTGGCTCCGGGCTCGGTAGATATCCAGGCAGCGGCCATCTCCAGACTAGGGATCAACGGCATAAAGAGCAAGGCTCCGCCTACGTTCAGCAGCACGTGGGACCAGGCCACAAATTTGCCGGACACGCTGCCGCCAACAGCGGCAATCAGGGCGGTTACGCAGGTGCCTACATTGGAGCCGATGACGATGGCGATCCCCACATCGGCTGGCAAGGCTCCCGCAGCGGCAAGGCTAATCGCCATGCCAATGACGGCTGCGCTACTGTGAACCAGCGCGGTCAGACAGGCTCCAGCAGCGAAGGCCCACCACATGTTGGCCGCAGCGTGATCAAGAAACCAGCGGAATAGTCCGGCCTGCTCAATCCAGGGGCCGACTGTTTGCATTACGCGGATACCTGCCAGAATCAGCGAAAATCCAGCAAAGACGAGGCTGATATATTGTACAGCCTGCGGACGGCTAAGCCCATTGGAGCCGGGTGAAGCTCCAGCGGACGCATACTGGCGACTGGGGACAGCTTCACCCCACAGGACGGCAGTGCTCCAGCATAGCAGTGAGCCGCAGAGCAGCGGAACAGCCAGCATGCCAAGCTGGAGCCCCATCAGCTCAGTGGTCAGGCAGGTGCCGATATTGGTGCCGAGAATGATGCCGAGCGTGCGGCCGTAGGTCAACAGCCCGGCGTTGACCAGTCCGATCGTCAGCACCGTTACGGCGGTGCTGCTTTGCAGCAGGGCCGTAATGCCTGAGCTGAACAGCATGCCCCGCCAAGGTGAAACTGTGGCGCGGTTCAGCCAGCGGGTGAGGAAGGGACCGGCCAAATGCCGGAGGGCTGCTTCCATCAGCTTCATCCCGCCCAAAAAAATAAACAGCCCGCCGCACAGTGGGAGTATAACATGTATAAACACGGGCATAGCCCCCTTTTCTAGGTGAAAATACTTATGTAACAGCCTATGATCTGTCGGGGACAGCCATGACAAGCATGGCTGAGCTCTTTTTTACGGAACGATATTAAGGACTTTGAGTAATCCAAGAATGGGAGTGAAGGATTTTGCCTTCAGTAATATTAGAACGCAGCCGTAAAAAAAGGCTGGAGCACGCACACCCTTGGGTGTTTAAAAACGAAATAGCCAAGATCGAAGGGGACCCAGAGGCAGGCGATTTGGTCAGTATCGTTAACCATCAGGGGCGTTATTTGGCGACAGGTTACTATAATCCAGCTTCACAAATTACAGTGCGTGTGATGTCCTACGAGCCGCTGGAAGCAATGGATCAAAACTTTTTTGCCCAACGCTTTCGCAAATGTCTGGAGCACCGCGAACGTTTTGTGACCGGGGGAAACGCTTATCGGTTGGTGTACGGCGAGGCTGATTTTTTGCCTGGACTGATTGTAGATCGATTTGGTGATGTGTTAGTCGTGCAGTTGTTAACGCTTGGCATGGATCGGCGCAGGGAAGAAATCAGGGATGCGCTCGTTGAAGTAGTGGGTCCTGTTGGTATATATGAGCGAAGTGATGTATCCATCCGTGAGCTGGAAGGATTGGAACAAACGAAGGGTCCTTTGTACGGTGATTGTCCGCGTCATGTGGTAGTGACGGAAAATGGCCTGCAAATCAAGGTTGATATTGTAGAGGGCCAGAAGACGGGTTATTTCTTTGACCAGCGTGAAAATCGTGCGGCCATAGCACCGTTGATGACAGGTTGGGGAGCACGTAGTGGAATTACGCTACAAGAAGTAGCTGCAGACTCAGGGGATGCGGGCACAACGGTCATGAAGCCAGTGAATAAAAGTGGTAAGGTTGTTGAATTCCCATTCTGGGATGGCGCAACCGTATTGGAATGTTTTTCGCACACGGGAAGCTTTACGCTCAATGCATGTAAACATGGTGCTAAAAAAGTAACTTGTCTTGATATTTCTGAGCATGCGATTGAAAGTGCGCGGGATAATGTCAAGCTGAACGGTTTTGAGGAACGCGTCGAGTTTGTCGTCGACGATGCTTTTCAATATTTGCGCAATCAAGTGAAAGGTGTAGAGGAACGCAATGCACGAGCCGGGGGCAAAGGAGATACATCCAAGCCGCTGACAGCAGGTGGCGGACGCACCTTTGACGTGGTCATTCTTGATCCGCCAGCCTTTGCCAAAACGAAGAACGCTGTCAAAGGAGCTACACGTGGATATAAAGATATCAACCTGCACGGGATGAAGCTGGTCAATGAGGGCGGCTATCTGGTGACTGCGAGCTGCTCGTTCCATATGCGGCCAGAGTTGTTTTTAGATACCATTAAGGAAGCGGCGGCAGATGCCGGCAAAATCCTTCGTCTGGTAGACTGGAGAGCGGCTGGTAAAGACCATCCTCAAATTTTGGGTGTGGAGGAAGGCCATTACTTGAAATTCGCCATCTTTGAGGTGCGCAGCCGGACACAGCTGTAGGTTTCATACAAGGTCAAAGTCAATCGCCTTTTTGGTGATTAAATAGGTAAAATAGACTCGTTTAGGTATAAATCAGTCCTGTAGAGAAGGCATGCACCAAGCCAATCTGCGGGACTGATTTGTTTTTTTAGAGGGAGGAAGAATTGCTACAACATGGCAAACGTACGTTCTTTTCTCCCTTGCCTGATATGCTATACTGTTTAATAGAATGTTGTTCGTTGGAAAGGAGGCCGCATCATGTCGGTTCGCTTGTTGATTGGCCGCTCTGGGAGTGGTAAAAGTACGTTAATCCGCAATGAAATGACGTCTATGTTACGCGAGGAGCCGCTAGGTAAGCCTATGCTGTTACTTGTACCGGAGCAATCGTCATTTGCTTCTGAGCATGCGTTACTTACAGAAGCCGGAAACGGTATTCAGGGGTCGGTGCGCGCCCAAGTGATGGGATTTCATCGTCTTGCCTATTTAGTTATGCAGGAAACCGGGGGTTCAGCACTGGTGCCTGTAACGGAAGAAGGCAAGAAGATGCTTTTATATAAAATTATTCGTCGTCGCAAGGATGAACTGAGTTTGTTTAAGGATTCGGGAGACCAGCTCGGCTTTGTGGATCGGTTGAATACATTGTTTACGGAGCTAAAGCAGTATGGAAATGATACTCGGTCTGTACCGGAGCAACTGGAGCGAATGAACGCTGCTGGAGAGTCAACTCCGATTTTGCGCGGCAAGCTCAAAGATATCAGTCTAATCTATGAGGATTTTGAACGAGAGCTGACGCTTAAATATATTGACGGTGAAGATACGCTGCGCATGCTGGCAGAACAGATTGCTGAGTCTTCCCTTGTGCGTGGGGCAGATATTTGGATGGATGGCTACCGCAGGTTTACACCACATGAATACAAGGTGGTGGAGCAGCTTATGCTGCACGCTTCTTCGTTGACGGTGGCGCTGACTTGCAACCGCAGCTACGAGAGCGGACAGCTTCCGCATGAGCTGGATTTGTTTCATCCCTCAGCGGCTACGTATGTAAAGCTCAAAGGAATGGCAGACGAGCTGATGATAGAGACGCAGACACAATTACTGCGCCCTGATCCGCTGCCGAGATTTAAGGAGCGTCCGGCGTTGGCGTATTTGGAGGCTAACTTTGAACATCGTACAGGGTTACGGAATCAGGAACAATGGATGCGGCTGCAGCAGCTACGAGAGCAGTGGACAGAAGAACAGCCGGAAGGCATAAAACTGTACACTGCGGCTAATCGCCGTGCAGAGCTGGAAGGGGCTGTACGCGAAATGCGTCGTCTGGCCCGAGATGAGGGCGCTCGTTATCGGGAGATGGCCCTGTTTGTACGTCATATTGAAGATTATGAGCCATGGGTGGAACCGATATTCAAACAATATGAGGTTCCAGTATTTCTGGATCAGCGGAGAAGTGTTTTGCATCATCCCTTAGTGGAATTGATTCGGGCTTCGCTGGATATCGTGCAGCGTCGTTGGCGATATGAGGATGTATTCCGTGCGGTCAAAACAGACCTTCTCCTGCCGCTGGATGGTCGGGTAAGTCGTGAGGAGATGGACCGTTTGGAAAACTATGTACTAGCCTGCGGAATACAAGGCAGCCGTTGGACAGACGGTCGCCCGTGGCAGGCTGTGCCCAGCTTGTCACTGGAGCTGGAGGAGCAGGAACGGAGCCGTCAACGGGATGAAACGTTGGATTTGATGGAACTGTGCCGGGATGTGATCGTGACGCCTTTACGTGCGTTTGAGAAACGTGTCGGCAAGGCACGAACTGCACTTGAGAAGTGTGAAGCGGTATATCTGTTACTGGAGGATGCAGAAATCGGCCACAAGCTGGACGCCTTCATTCATCAGGCAGAGGAAGCAGGAAAACCTGAGCAGGCGAAGGAGCATCGTCAAGTATGGGATGCGGTGCTTGAACTACTGGATCAAATTGTCGAAATGATGGGTGATGAGAGGCTGGATACCTCTTTGTTTGCGGGTGTGCTGGAAACGGGATTGGCTGAGTTCCGTATGGGACTTGTTCCGCCAGCTCTGGATCAGGTTCTAGTCGGAAACACGGACCGTACACGTGTGTCCGGTATTCAACATGCCTTTGTACTAGGTATGAACGAAGGTGTGATGCCGGCTGTGTTCCATGAGGACGGTGTGCTGAATGAGCAGGAGCGTACGGCATTAAACGAACGAGGCGTAGAGCTGGCGCCGGATATGACAAGACGTCTGTTGGACGAACGTTTTCTCGCTTATACGGCCCTTACTTCAGCCGGTAAAAGCCTGTGGATGAGCTATGCAGTGACTGATGAAGAAGGGAAGTCGTTGCTGCCGTCTGAGTTAGTACGACATGTGCGGCACCTGTTTCCTAGTCTGGACGAGCGTCCACTGGCTGGATACCCTTTGCCTGGGGATGCTTGGACGACGCAATGGGAGTATGCTTCTCATCCGTCCGAGGCTTTACCGCAGCTCATTGCGCAATTACGGCATTGGCGGCGTGGCAGTGACATTTTATCCCCTTGGTGGGAGGTATATAACTGGTACGCAAGCCAGCAAGGGCGTGAGAAGGACAAGCTGCGTCAGCTGTTGACCTCACTTTTTTACGAGAACCATGCCGAAATGCAGAAGGAAACGAGCCGCCGTCTGTACGGCAGCAAGCTGCGTACCAGCGTATCTCGTATGGAACGTTTTGTGGCATGTCCATTTTCGCACTTTGCCTCTCACGGTCTTCGTTTGAAGGAACGTCAAATGTATCGCCTGAAGGCCCCGGATATCGGACAATTATTTCATGCAGCGCTTGGAGAGATGGCGATCAATTTGCGTAAACGCAATGTCAGCTGGGGCAGTCTCAGCACGGAGGAATGCCGCCAAGAGGCGGAAAGTACAGTGGAGCGTTTGGCTCCTCGTCTGCAAGGCGAGATTTTAATGAGCTCCAAGCGGTATGGCTACATTTTGCGTAAATTGAAAGACATCGTGAGCCGTGCCTCGTTGATTTTAGGTGAACATGCGCGAAGAGGTAGCTTTGAGCCGATTGGGCTGGAGTTAGACTTTGGGCCGGGTCAGCAGCTTCCTCCGTTAAGCTTCCGGTTAGATAACGGCGTTGTAATGGAAATTGTCGGACGGATTGACCGTGTAGATGTGGCAGAGGGAGAAAAGGGGTTACTTTTGCGTGTCATCGATTACAAATCTAGCCAAAAGGATCTCAAGCTGCATGAAGTGTACTATGGCCTGTCCTTGCAGATGCTCACCTACCTGGATGTGCTGCTGAATGCGGCGGAGGAATGGTTGGGCGAGACAGCTTATCCAGCGGGTACACTGTATTTTCACGTCCACAATCCGATGTTGCAGTCGCCTAACGGTCTTAGCGCAGAACAGGCCCGTCAGGAGCTTTTAAAACGTTTTAAGATGAAGGGATTATTGCTCGCGGATCGGGATGTAGTTGGGCAAATGGATACAGCATTGGACAAGGGATATTCCTCTATTTTACCTGTTGCGGTGAAAGCAGACGGCAGTTTTTATAGCAGTGCTTCGGTTGCTTCGCCGGAACAGTGGGACAGCCTGCTAGCTTCGGTACGTCATAATATCCGGACGATTGGCACACGGATGACAGAGGGCGATGTGGCCATTGAACCTTATCGTATCCAGCAAGAGACGGCTTGTACCTTCTGTTCTTTTAAGCCTGTTTGTCAATTTGACGACAGTCTGGACGGTAGTGGCTACAATCAATGGGGTAAACCCGGTAAGGATCAGATCTGGAATCTGCTGGGTCATACACAGGAAGGGAAAGGAGGAATGGACCAATGATAGGCACGTCAAACACTAAAGGCATGCCGAAGCCGGAAGGCAGTATGTGGAGTGATGACCAGTGGCGTGCAATTTCGGAATCTGGTAATAACATGCTGGTCGCGGCAGCGGCAGGGTCTGGTAAAACAGCGGTGCTCGTAGAGCGTATTATTCGTAAAATCGTCGATCCCCAGCTCGGCTTCAGTGTGGATCGGTTACTGGTAGCGACCTTTACGAAGGCTGCCGCCGCCGAAATGCGTCAACGGATACGCGAAGCGTTGGAACGTGTACTGGAGCAGGAACCGGAAAGTGAGCATGTACGCCGCCAGCTATCGTTGCTGAATCGGGCCTCGATTACGACGCTTCACTCATTTTGTATGGAGGTCATCCGCAGGCATTATCAGGCCATTCCCCTTGATCCCGGTTTTCGGATTATGAATGAGCATGAGACAGAATTGCTGCGTCAGGAGCTTCTAGAAGAACTGTTTGAGGAGAAATATGAGGCTCATGATGAAGGCAGTACATTCCGCAGACTGGTCGACTGGTTCAGTGGAGAACGCACCGATGATGCAATGTACGTGCTTGTTCAGCGGCTGTATGATTTTTCTCAAAGTCATCCTTGGCCAGAACATTGGCTGCGGGAGACAGCGGCAGCATTTCGTGTACAGGATGTAGCCGCTTTGGGAGAGACTCCCTGGGTTCGCAGTATTTTGGCGGATGCTGCACTTTCATTGCGTGGAGCAGCGAGCTTGCTGGAACAGGCGCATGAAACAGCTATGCAGCCTGGCGGTCCTGCACCTTATGCCGTGACGCTGCAAGAGGATGCGGCGATGGTGAAGGGATTGTTACAGGAGCTGGAGACACAGCCGTGGGCATCTCTATATGATCATTTTCAGACAGCTTCCTTCGGTAAGCTCAAGCCCGTCAAAAAAGATCAGACCGAGCCTGCATTGCAGGAACGGGTTAAAACGCTGCGTGAAGCAGCCAAAAAAATGATTACAGATATGAAGGCTTCCCTGTTTGGCAGGAGAGCAGAAGCCTATTGGGAGGAGCTGCACGCCGCGGCTCCGCTGATGGACGAATTGATAGAAACCGTGATTGTATTCGGGGAACGATTTCAACATCACAAGCAGTCAAAAGGGCTGGTGGACTTCGGGGATTTGGAACATTACTGTCTGAAAATATTACGACATCCCGATTCTACTCCGTACAAGCTACTACCTTCCGACGCTGCGCTCGAATACAAGGCGCAATTCGACGAGGTGCTGCTGGATGAGTATCAGGATACGAATACCGTACAGGAAGATATCGTCAGGCTGGTATCACGGGAGGAACCGGGTAACCGTTTTATGGTGGGCGACGTGAAACAGAGTATTTATCGGTTTCGGCTGGCGGAGCCGGGTCTGTTTTTGAATAAGTATCAACGGTACGGCATGCAGGAGCAGGAAGATGGCTTATTAATTGATCTGGCGCGTAATTTCCGCAGTCGGGAGGAAGTTGTCGATGCGGTCAATTTGGTGTTCCGCCAGATTATGAGTGTGGATGTGGCGGAAATTGAGTACGATGAACGAGCGTGGCTGGTACACGGCGCATCCTATCCCGACCAGTCGGATCAAGACGCCGCATCTGTATACGCACCTGAGCTGTTGTTAGTTGATAAGGGTGGACATGGTCTTTCCGAGGCTTCGGAGCTGTCCGAAACGGGGGACGAATCTGCTTTACAGGAAAGTGAGCTGGCTGAGCTTGTGGAGTTAGAAACGGCACAGTTAGAGGCTCGTGCGATCGCGCAACGGATTAAAGAACTGACCGGAGACACTGGACAACCACTGTTGATTTACGACAGAGGATTAAAAGCGATGCGTCCGGCAGTCTACGGTGATATCGTCATTTTGCTTCGTTCCGCAAGCGTGTGGGCCCCCCTAATTGTGGAGGAACTGCGGCTTGAGGGCATTCCGGCCTCCGGGGAGCAGACGACAGGCTTTTTTAAAGCAACGGAAGTTGAGGTAATGTTGTCTCTACTGCATATTATTGATAATCCGCAGCAGGACATCCCGCTTGCATCCGTGCTTCGTTCGCCGATTGTCGGCTTGACCGAAGATGAACTGGCACAAATTCGGTTGGAGAAGCCGGATGGATTGTTTTATGGCGCATTACTGGCGGCGGCTGAGGCTGACCTACTGGAAGAAAGCGAAGAAGGGATTTCAGCTGACATCATGGAGTTGGATATTTTCCCAGAGGACTCTTTATCTTCATCTGACTTTGGTAATAGAAATGACGGGAATACGTTGTCTGCCCGACTACGTTCATTTTTGCGTAATTTGGAAGCCTGGCGGCATGAAGCCAGACAAGGCAGCTTAAGTGCATTGATTTGGAATGTGCTGGAGGAAACAGGATATCTGGATTGGGTCGGTGGACTGCCTGGCGGCTCACAGCGCCAAAGCAATTTGCGGGCGCTATATGACCGAGCGAGACAGTATGAGACTTCTACGTCCAACCGAGGATTGTTCCGATTTCTGACCTTCATTTCCCGTCTACGGGAGCGAGGCGGTGATTTAGGATCAATTAGCGGAGGGACTGAACCCGATCAGGCTGTCCGCATTATGACCATTCATAAAAGTAAAGGACTTGAATTCCCTATCGTGTTTATTGCCGGGACAGCAAAAATGTTCAATCAACAGGATCTCAATGCGCCGTTTCTTATGCACAAGGAGTTGGGGTTTGGTCCTAAATATGTGGAGGAACAAAATCGTGTCAGCTACCCTACGCTGCCTAATTTAGCGATCCGCCGACGCTCACAGCTGGAGCTATTGGCTGAGGAAATGCGGGTGTTATACGTGGCGCTTACACGTCCGCGCGAAAAGCTGATTATGACCGGAACCGTGAAGGATCTCGCTTCGCGCGCAGCGGGTTGGGCACGTGCCAAAGAACATACGGAAATTGTCTTACCAGACTATATGCTGGCGGCAGGCCGCAGCTATCTGGACTGGGTAGGTCCCGCTTTGATTCGGCATCCTTCTGCTACTTTGTTGAGGGAAGCCGCAGGTGATCAGGATGGGTACTATCACAGGCTGGAACATATGCCGGGAACAGACTGGTTATTTAAAATCGTGGCCTCGGAAACACTTTCCGGCTCTCGTGTGAACTCAGATCATGAGGAAGAGGTGTCGGGAGAAGAGCGCCAAAAGAAGACAGAAGCACTGAGAAATGCGGAGCTAATCGACTTGAACGAAGAGAGTGAAACGGATATTGAAGCTGCTCTTTCCTGGATTTATCCGTATGAACGGGCTGGCAAGACGGCAGCCAATACATCGGTTACTGAGATGAAAAGATGGCTGGAAATGCAGGAGATGGGTTCGGACGATTGGCTGAATCTATCTACCTCCCTACTAGCAGAGTTACCGGAGGATCGGGAGGATTCTCACACTGGGGGAAGTCAATTACACTTGCGCAGACCTAAGTTTATGGGGAATCAGCGTCTGACTCCAACGGAACGAGGAACAGTCTATCATACGTTGATGCTGCATTTGCCACTAGATGGGGGGATGAGCGCCGAAGTTATTGAGGAAACCAAGGCTCGTTTGCTCAATCAGCGTATGTTACTGGATGTTCATGCAGAGGCGCTAGATACGGATAAAATATTACGCTTTTTCACTAGTGAGCTGGGTAGCAGAATGCTGGGAGCATCCCATGTTCAAAGAGAGCTTCCGTTTACTTATACCATGCGGGCAACCGATTACTGGAACCACAGCTTACCATCGATGTCACCAGGACAAGAAACAGATTCGGAAGGTAGACAGGACGGCGATAAGGTGCTGATGAACGGGATTATTGACTGTCTATTTGAAACTCCTGAAGGACTCGTACTGGTAGATTATAAAACAGATCGGATATCTGAATATCGTACACTGTCCCATTTAACAGACCAATATCGATTTCAATTGGAGCTGTATGCCCGTGTGATCGAAGAGATTACAGGCAAAAAGGTTGCTGAGAAGTGGCTGTATTTTTTAGAAGCTGGAGAGAGTGTACGGCTGTAGTTATATAGATAGGGAGAGGAGGAATAGCATGCGGATTTTGCATACAGGTGATTGGCATTTGGGCCGCACGTTGGAAGGACGCAGCCGTTTAAAGGAGCAGGAGGCGTTTTTGGAAGAATTGGCGAAAATGGCTGACGATCAGCAGGCCGATTTGATTATGATGGCTGGAGACGTATACGACTCAGTCAATCCATCGGCCGCAGCCGAGCAATTGTTTTATGAAACGTCTGCCCGTCTTACGGCTGGAGGAAGACCACTAGTCGTCATTGCGGGCAATCATGATCAGCCGGAAAGGGTATCCTCGGTCACACCGCTGGTGAGCGGGCGCGGAATTACATTGCTGGGACTGCCCCATGGGGAAGCGGTACGCGTTCATACACCGCGAACGGGTGAAATGGCATGCATTGCAGCCTTGCCATATCCCTCCGAGTCTCGTCTGAACGAGCTATTGTCTGAAGACGGAGATGAAACAGTATTGCGCGAGGCATACAGCCGCCGTGTGGGCTTGCTGATGTCACAGCTGGGTACAGCATTTCGGCCTGACACCGTTAATTTGTCGATGAGCCATATTTATGTGCTCGGCGGGCTGGAATCGGACTCGGAACGTCCGATTCAGGTCGGGGGGGCGTATACCGTAGATCCGTCTGCTTTGAGCATTGGGGCACAGTATACGGCTCTAGGACATTTGCATCGTCCCCAATATGTGAAGGGAGACGGGCTGATGCGTTACAGTGGCTCGCCGCTGGCTTATAGCTTTTCCGAAGCCGGACAAGCCAAATCGGTTACGTTAATTGACGTGGTTGCTGGCAAGCCTGCTCAGGTCGAGGAACTGTATATTACCAGTGGACGCCCATTAGTGAGGTGGCGTGCACGGGGAGGTCTGGAGGAAGTATATCGCTGGCTGGACGAAGGACTGGATGCCGATGCCTTTATTGATCTGGAAATTACGCTGGATGAAGCGATGTCGATGGGAGATATTCAGCGGCTGCGCAAAAGCCGTGAAGGCATCATTCATATTCGCCCAATGTATCCAGAAATGGCTGCCGCACAGCTGGAGCACCAACGATCAGAACTGCCAGTGCATGAGTTGTTCCGGGCATTCTATCAGCGGCAGACAGGTGGAGCAAAGCCGGATGACGGATTAGTGCAGTTGTTTCTGGAACTGGTGGAACAGGATGATGCAAGAGAGCACGCTGAGGAGGATGACGCATGAAACCAATCCTTCTAAAACTGGCGGGGTTGCAAAGCTACCGGGAGTCACAGGAAATTCGCTTTGACGATTTGACCGAAACTGGACTGTTTGGAATTTTTGGCCCAACGGGTAGTGGAAAATCAACGCTGCTGGATGCCATTACGTTGGCTATGTACGGTAAAGTGGAGCGGGCAGTGAATGGTACACAAGGCATTATGAATCATGCTGAGGATACGTTGTCTGTTGCATTTACGTTTGAATTAATGTCAGCTCAAGGGCCTCGTCGTTACCGTGTAGAACGACGTTTCAAACGTGCTGGAGGCGTATCGGTTAATAATACGCTTAGCCGTTTTATTGCGTTAACAGAGGATGGCGAGGAAGTGCTTGCTGATAAGGTGCAGGATGTGACGCGCTGTGTAGAGGAGTATATCGGCCTGAAAATGGACGATTTTACACGAGCTGTTGTATTGCCGCAGGGAAAGTTTGCGGAATTCTTGTCCTTAAAAGGCAGTGAACGTAGACAGATGCTACAGCGTTTATTCCATCTGGAGAAGTACGGAGATCAACTTGCACAGAAGCTAAGCCGTCGTGTGAAAGATAACGATAGCGCACTGAAAGCGTTAGAGGCGGAGCAGCAAGGGCTGGGGGATGCGAGTGCTGAAGCGCTTGAACATGTAGAGTTGCGTCTCAAAGAGGCGATTGCCAATGCAGAAGCTTCGCGTCGCGAGCTAGAGCGTGTCTCACGTGAATCGGAGGCGCTAAACAAAACCCGTGAGCTGGTCATCGAGCTCAGCCAAAGATCGAACGAGCTGGAGCAGTTGGCAGCACAGGAGCCGGGCATTGCTTTGCTGGAGCGCAAGCTTCGACAAGCAACTGCAGCCGAGGCATTGCTGCCTGCGCTGACGGATTGGAAGGAAGCCATTGCTGAAGCGGAAAAACGGCAAAAGACTGCCGAAGAAATGGAAGTCCTGGCCGCTACCGCGCAGGAGGCTGCGCTTGTGTCTGCGCAAGCAGATGAGCAGGCCCGGCAAGCACTCAGTGCCGAAGAACCGAAGCTATTGCTTCGGATCGACCAACTAGAGCAGGCGCTTCAACTGGAGCGTGATACGGAAGCGTTGCGGACCGAACGGGAACGTCTGGCGGCCGAGCTTGTGCAAAGCGAACAAACCCTTGCTGAACATGCAGAAGGACTCGCAAAGGAACAAGAGCTACAGACGCGAGGCTTGAAGCGACAGCAAGAGCTTCAACAGGAGCTAAAGCAAAATGAAGTGCGGGCAGATGAGCGGCGTATGCTGCAAGAGGCTGTGCAACGGCTGCAACAGCTGGAAGTCGCGAATGAGCAATTGCGTGAAGCTGAACTGGAGTACACCGCTCAGGAGAATCGGCTTGTGCAAGCTGACGAACGTTTACAGCTGACGGACCAGGAGACACAGGAGACAGAGGCACGGCGTTCTGCCCTTGCTGCACAGGCAGCTGATGGCATTGAGGCATTGCTGACGTTGGAGGCAGAGATCACCGTCGATATGTCGTCACTGGCCTCCGAGGAAGAGCAACTGCGCCACGAGCTCCGTGCCGAGGAGCTGGGCCGTCTTGCTCAGCATCTCGCTGCCGAGTTGCGCGAAGGCGAGCCGTGCGCAGTGTGCGGCTCGTTGCATCACCCCGCGCCTGCCGTCGTCGCGGCGCATAGCGCGGATGCCGCTGCGCCAGATGAGCTGCACCGCCTGCGGCTTGGTTTGCAG
This sequence comes from Paenibacillus sp. A3M_27_13, assembly GCF_024213315.1. NCBI lineage: Bacteria > Bacillati > Bacillota > Bacilli > Caryophanales > Paenibacillaceae > Paenibacillus > Paenibacillus sp. A3M_27_13. Next base: position 973,782 of record NZ_JANAVE010000001.1, on the reverse strand, counting down.
GAGCTGCGCCTCACACTGCGCCAGCAGCTGCACGAGCAGCGCAGCTTGCTGGCACTGCCCGCCACCGCAGACAGCGGCGCTGCCGCCACAGGCGAGCCTTTCACGCCTGCGGCAGCGCCAGCAGAGCCGCGCGGTGCCGCCGCTTGGGCGGAGAGCTGCACGGCGCTGGAGCGTGCTGCGGCAGAGCTAGCCGCACGTGCGCATATGCTGCCTGCCGAGGCACAGGCGCTGCGCGAGGCAGACGCCGCCGGACAGCAGCGGCGTATCCGTGCTGCCGCCGAGCAGGAGGCAGCAGCTGCAGCGCTGACGCAGGCACGCAGCAAGCGCGAGGCATGCACCACGCGCAGCGAGGGGCTGCGCGCCGAATGGGCGGCGCAGCTGCCGGATGTCGCTCCGGGCGAAGCCGCGGAGCGTTACCGCGCCATGCAGGAGCGCGACGGGCGTGCGGAAGAGCTGCGGTCCCGGCTGGAGACGAGTGTGACCTTCCTCGAAGGAAAGGCGGCGCGTGTTCAACAGATACAGCAGAGTATCATCGAGGAGGATAAAATCATTATTGCCCGCCGTACAGGGCTCCAAAGCAAAGATGATTCGCTTCGTGAAAAGCTAGCACAGCTCCGAAAGTGGGTTGGAGATGGCCAAGCGGCTTCATTGCTGGAAGAAGCGACCTCGCGACTGTTGGGACTTAAAAACGGAGCCGAAGCCGCGGCACGCCGCCGTACCGAAGCGGAAGAACGCAAGCAGCAAGCCGTTCATGCTTCACTGATTGCCCGGCAGGCCTCCGACTCGGCAGAAGAAAGACGTCAGATGGCAGAGTCCCGTTGGGGCAGCCGTCTGGAAGCATCCTCCTTCGCTACGGAAGCAGAGGTCATGGAATGCTGCCTGGGACCGGAAGAAGCCGCACGCTATGAGCGTGAAGTGAGTTTGCATCGAGAATGGGAAAAAGAGCTGTCTTCCCGCTTAAAACATGTCAAAGAGCAGCTGAATGGAGCAACGGTATCAGAGGAACAGTGGGAAACGGCCACTGCACAGCTACGTGATTGCCGTGCACGCGATGAAGAGGCGCTTCAGAATCGCGCCAAGGCTGAGCGTGATTTAGAGGACTTGCAGCATCGGCACGTCCGCTGGATGGAGCTGGAGTCCAATCGTATACATTTGCGTAGCGAAGCGGAAAAAATGTCCAAGCTCCAGTCTGTTTTTCGCGGCAATGCCTTTGTTGAATATATTGCCGAGGAGCAGCTCATGCAGGTCAGTCAGTCGGCTTCACGCCGCCTGCGTTTTCTGACCAAGCAGCGTTACGCGCTAGAGGTAGATTCCAGCGGTGGATTTGTCATTAGTGACGATGCCAACGGTGGGGTCAAACGTCCGGTATCGACCTTGTCCGGTGGCGAAACGTTCCTGACCTCCTTGTCGCTTGCGCTTGCGCTGTCGGCTCAAATTCAATTGCGGGGCCAATACCCTCTGCAATTTTTCTTTCTGGATGAAGGCTTTGGAACGTTGGACCCTGAGCTGCTTGACACAGTGATCACCTCACTGGAAAAGCTGCACCACGATCAATTGTCTGTTGGTGTGATTAGTCATGTGCCTGAACTACGGGCCCGTCTTCCGCGCAAGCTAGTTGTTCTGCCAGCAGAGCAGGCTGGAGGCGGCTCACGTGTGGTTATGGAAACTTTTTGAAGCAATGTGATACAGGTCACAGATACAGTTTCAAACTATTGTTATAATACAGCCAAGCCGACAAGTTAATCATACAGCACCCCGGCGGACGTATGCTGCGGAAGAAATCTTCCCATCATACGTCCGTTCAGAGGGGCTCTGCCAAGAGCTCCCGGGGTGCTTCTTTTTTTTTGCAAGCCGGAATTCGCCCAATTTGATGTAGCAAATAGCCCGTTTTTGAATAACATACGGTATACATGCAAGAGCCTAGGAGGAAACAACCATGGAAAAAAGCATGACAACCGAAAAAGTTACAGCACCGGAACAGACGGATGCTAAAACACTATGTCAAAAGCATATGCATCGTTATGTATGCGTATGGGTGAAGGACGGGACAATGTATGACGGCATTGTAGAGCATGTGGATGATGAAAAGATATACTTAGCCGTTCCTATGGGTGGAGACGAGATGGAGAATGTCAATGTTAATCTCCCATATCCGCCTAATAATTGTGGCTGCGGCTCCCGTGCTTATGGTGGCTATGCGTCTTATCCTCCGTACCCGTATCCAGCACCCGCTTATGCATATGGGTTCCCATACGGACGCCGTCGCTTTAATCGTTTGATTCTGCCACTTGCAGCGTTGACAGCAATTAGCTTGCTGCCTTATTACTAATCCTATTTTCTTAGTCGTCAGACATAGTGAATTCCTGCTCTCTCCCGCCTACAGTTCTTGTGCAGTACAAGTGACTTTAAGGCGCATCCATACATTATCACCATGCAAGGCTGCTTCTTCCATTATGAAGAAACAGCCTCTTTTTCACGTAAAACATCCCGAATATGATCCAATGATTGAAACTGTATTAGTACAGTTCAATGAAATGAGGTATCCTGTTTATTCATAAACCATGGTAACATCTAGCGTGTAAAGAAACATAAGACGGAATAAGCATGTAATGAAATGAGCATGTAATGAGTATGTAAAGAGCAGGTGGGAGGATATTGTGAAAAAATACGTTTCAATTTTATTGGATATAGAACTTAAAATTCGCGAGGGACAATATAAATCAGGTTACAAGTTGCCGTCGGTCCGTGAGGCTTCTGAATTATACAGGTGCAGCAAAAGCACGATTCTGCGGGCATATGCTGAACTTGAAAAGAAACACGCCATCTATTCCATACCGCAAAGTGGATACTATGTAGTGGAAAATTCGGGCGATTTACACCATAGCCATATTCAAGACTCCGTTGATTTTGCTTCGGCCTCCCCGGATTTGAATGTATTCCCTTATCTGGATTTCCAACATTGTTTGAATCAGGCTATTGACACCTACAAATATCATCTGTTCACTTATGGCGATTCGCAAGGGCTGGAAACACTGCGTCATACGTTGGTTTCCCATTTGGCTGATACTCAGGTGTTTGCAAAAATGGATCGGATTATCGTTACTTCGGGTGTTCAGCAGGCATTGGAGATACTCGCTAAAATGCCGTTTCCCAATGGCAAAGAAAAGGTTTTGGTCGAGCAGCCAAGTTACGATATATATTTGCGTTTTCTGGAGGAAGAGAACATTCCCGTCAGTACCATCGTCCGGACAGCGGAAGGTATGGATTTTCAGGAATTGGAGAATCAATTTAAGAACGAGAGCATCAAGTTTTTTTATACCATGTCAAGATATCATAATCCATTAGGAGTCTCTTACAACACAGAGGAGCGAAAAGCGATAGCTGCCTTAGCCGCCAAATATGATGTGTACATCGTAGAAGATGACTATATGGCAGATTTGGGGGCCGATCATCTTTTTGATCCCATTTATGCATACGACCAGACGGACCATGTTATTTATTTGAAAAGCTTCTCGAAAATCATTTTCCCCGGCTTGCGATTAGGAGTTGCGGTATTGCCAGAAGTCCTATTGAAGACGTTTAACACTTATAAAAGATATGTCGACACATCTATTTTGTCTCAGGCGGCGCTTGATATTTATATTAAAAATGGAATGTATGAACGCCACAAGCACACGATATATAAACTGTATTCGGAGCGCGTTCGTGCTCTTAACAAGGCTGTGGAACGATACAATCAGGCCGGATACGTTCAGACTTCAGCTGTAACTTCAGGAGTTTATATGCAGTTTAAACTGCCTCGGACGGTGAATTTGGAACGCTTGGTACAGTGTCTTTCCGCGAGGAACATCCAGGTTGTAGCTGGCAAAGGCTTTTATTTATCAGGCTATAGGGAACAAGAGAAATTTTTGCGCATAAGTATTTCGCGCGCACAGTTGGATCAAATTGATGCAGGGGTGAAAGCTATTATAGAGGAAGTTAGTAAGGGAAACTGGTATTAAGACCCTTTTTCCGTTATGATACATAAAGAAACATAAGTATAACCAAACATGGCTGTATATGTTTCTATTCAGTGTGGGAAATACATAACTTTGAATGCCGAGAGCAAGGGCTGTTTTTGTCTATTTGCTTATGATCGGCTCACTGCCAAAGGAGGGTTTTGAATGGACGATCTGTTTTTGAAAATTGTGGATGGAACCATCCCCAGTAAGAAGGTGTTGGAAACCGACAATGTGCTCGCATTTCATGACATCCAGCCTGCGGCGCCAGTACACGTGCTCATTATTCCAAAAAAATATATTCCTTCGATGAACGCTGTGACAGAGGAGGATCTTCCTCTTATCGCGGAGATTCATCGTGTTGCGGTTGAGGTTGCGAAAAAGTTAGGAATTGCCGAGTCTGGCTATCGGTTGATTAACAACTGTGGCCCAGATAGTGGACAAGCGGTGGGGCATCTGCATTATCACTTACTGGGCGGCGCCAAATTGGGTGCCTTGACAGGTATTTCGGACTCACATTCTTAAAAAATGACAGAGCTTGTCTTTTCAGTAATACGGATGTGAATGGAGAAAAATGGCCCTTTATGTATTCATTTTTTCTTATAGGTTGACACCTGGTTTCCGTTTCACCTATAATAAAATTTGATGAACCGTGTTATTGCTCTTGGACGGTCTGGTCGGAGGGAGGGAAAACTGGTGTCTGAAACTAAAGTTCGCAAAAACGAGACAATTGATGCTGCACTTCGTCGCTTTAAACGCTCCATTGCTAAGGATGGCGTATTGGCTGAGGTGAAGAAACGCAAGCATTATGAAAAGCCAAGCGTAAAGCGCAAGAAAAAGTCCGAGGCTGCTCGTAAGAGAAAGTTCTAGGAGGATCTAAGCAATCATGAATTTGAGCGAACGATTGAACGAAGATATGAAGCAAGCAATGAAGAGTAAGGACAAGTTCAAACTCTCCACCATTCGAATGGTTCGTTCTACGATTAAAAATCTTGAAATAGATTTGAAACGGGATTTGGACGACAACGAAGTGCTTGATATTCTGAGTCGTGAGATCAAACAGCGAAAAGATGCCCTCCATGAATTTGAAAAAGCCGGTCGTGATGAACTTGCGACAAGCACTAAAGCAGAAATAGAGATCATCGCTCAGTACCTTCCCGAACAACTTTCTGAGGAAGAAATTAAAGTTATTGTACAGCAGACCATCCAGGAAACCGGTGCTTCTTCGAAAGCCGAGATGGGGAAAGTAATGACGGCCTTGATGCCTAAGGTAAAAGGCCGCGCTGACGGTAAGCTCGTGAACCAAGCGGTTCAGCAATTTCTGCAATAAACCTGCGACAAACAGGAAAACACAACACCCTCTGTTTACAGAGGGTGTTATTTCTATATATGCGATGCCTACCATAGAATGTAATGGTGAGAAGATTCTTATATGTAAGCGCTATCGTTAATTGTATGAAACGTGATGTCCGTTGGGTGCGTAAAGTATCTGACAGCCGTCAGGATTAGCAATATACCCAATAATTTCACATTAAATCCTGAAAACTGTATAGTTTGTCTAACAAAGTTTGGTATGCTGTAACATAGAAAGGTCGAAAGGGGGGAGAGAAATGCATAGAGAACATCACCACTCCAGTCGCAAATTGATCTTTTTAACGTTGTGGATTATGGTATCCGTTTTGCTGTTACCCTTAGTTCATTCTGAATCAGCGGCGGCCCAAACTAAAGGTGGAGCTGTGTTTGTTATACCAGTTGATCAGGAAATTGAGCAAGGTCTAGGCAAATTTATGGAACGTGGATTTGCAGAAGCAGCAGATTCCAAAGCAGGTCTGATTTTACTGGATATTAACACTCCCGGTGGACGGGTAGATACAGCGGAGAAGCTGGGTAAACTGATTAAAGACAGTCCAATTCCGACCGTAGCCTATATAAGGGGCGAAGCGGCCTCAGCGGGTAGCTATATTGCGTTGAGCGCAAACAAGATTGTTATGAAACCGGGGAGTATTATCGGAGCAGCAGCGTTAGTAGACGGTAGGGGGCAGGCTATCACAGATCCAAAAACGGTAGCTTGGTGGAAGAGTAGCATGGCATCTGCCGCAGAAGCTGGCGGACGTAATCCGGATATTGCCAGAGGTATGGTTGACTCCAAAACGACCGTATCTATTCCAGAGATGAACTTTAATAAGGAAAATGGTCAGATCATTTCTTTAACCAGTGAGGAAGCGCTGAAGTTGGGTTATGCGGATCACATCGCGTCTTCCGAACAAGAAGTTATCCAGTGGATGGGTTACAGCACGGATGATGTAATTCATGTGGAGCGAACATGGGCTGAAAAAGCAGCCGAGATATTGACCAACCCAATTGTGCAGACGTTACTTTTATTTATCGGTATCGCGGGTGTCGTTATTGAGCTGCTCGTACCCGGTTTTGGTGTACCGGGAATTTTGGGCATACTCGGATTTGGTTTGTATTTTTTCGGCAATTATATCGCTGGTTTTGCAGGTTCGGAGACGTGGTTGTTGTTTATTATCGGTCTGGCTCTGCTTATACTTGAAATGTTCATCCCAAGCTTTGGTATTTTGGGCATTTTGGGTTCAGTCAGCCTTGTCGCCGGAGTTGTTCGGGCAGCATACAACATGCAGCATGCGTTTATATCTTTGGGCATTGCCTTTGCAGCTGCGGTTGCTGTTGTGGCGATTATCGCAGTTGTATTCAAGGACCGAGGGATATGGAACCGTTTTATACTTAAAGAAAGTTTAACGGCTGAACAAGGCTTTTCTTCAGTTGTGAACCGGGAAATGCTATTAGGTCAACGGGGTGTCAGTCTGACACCACTTCGTCCAGCCGGAACGGTGCTGATTGCTGATGAGCGAGTCGATGTTGTAACGAACGGCGAGTTTATTGCTACAGATATGCCGATTATAGTATCCAAAGTAGAAGGTGGGCGAATTGTGGTCAAGGCTGACACTAGCGTCTAAACAAGTAAATAACAAAGAATTAGATTAATGGAGGATGATGCGAGTGTTCGAATCGGGTATTGTCAGCGTTTTGCTGATTGCCGTTGTAGTGATTATTGTATTGAGCGTATTTTTCAGTTTCTTCCCGGTGATGCTGTGGATTTCAGCATTGGCATCGGGTGTGCGTATTGGCATCATTACGCTGGTAGCTATGCGGTTACGGCGCGTCACGCCAAGCCGAATTGTCAATCCGCTCATTAAGGCAACCAAGGCGGGTCTGGGATTGAACATCAACCAGCTGGAAAGCCATTTTCTCGCAGGAGGGAATGTAGACCGAGTGATCAATGCGTTGATTGCTGCCCAGCGTGCTAACATTCCGCTTGAATTTGAACGTGCGGCTGCGATTGACCTGGCAGGACGGGATGTTCTGCAAGCGGTCCAAATGAGCGTTAATCCGCGTGTTATTGAGACACCTACTGTTGCAGCGGTCGCCAAGGATGGTATCGAAGTGAAGGTTAAAGCTCGTGTTACCGTGCGTGCCAACATTGATCGACTCGTCGGGGGTGCCGGAGAAGAAACGATTATTGCACGGGTCGGTGAAGGTATCGTTACAACCGTAGGTTCCAGTAATTCGCATAAGGACGTGCTGGAGAATCCGGATTCAATTTCGAGAACTGTATTGTCCAAAGGTTTGGATGCTGGGACAGCATTTGAAATCCTGTCCATTGATATTGCGGACGTTGATGTAGGTAAAAACATCGGTGCTTTTCTGCAAACAGAGCAGGCGGAAGCCGACAAACGTATTGCGCAGGCAAAAGCAGAAGAGCGGCGTGCGATGGCTGTAGCGCAGGAACAGGAAATGAAGGCACGTGTCGTAGAAATGAGAGCACGCGTGGTGGAATCCGAATCCGAAGTGCCGCTGGCAATGGCTGAAGCACTGCGTGGCGGGAAACTTGGCGTCATGGACTATATGAATTTGAAAAATATTGAGGCGGATACGCAAATGCGTGGCTCCTTAGGCAAACCGAATGAGAACTCGGGGAATGATAACAAGAACCGGGATTAATAACGGGACATAGCCGATGAATTACGGCAGCTAGGTGGTGAGTAATGAACTTTATCAGCTGGATCTTTGAGCATTTGTATATCCTGATCGTGATTGGCTTTGCTTTGGTGTCCTTTTTGGGGAAAAGCATCCAAGGCACAGGGCGGAAATCTCCGCCACGAAAAGGTATGCCCACCTTTGGTGGTGATCATGGTTCTCGTGGGCCCTCGACGTCATCCAGACCCTTCACAACGGAACATGGACAAGAGCAGCGCCAACAGGATGTTACTGGGGAGTTGCAACGTCAATTTCCTAATGAACGACGGGTGGTTATGGAAGCTCGTCGTATAGAAGAAGTGGGCGATCGGTCAGAAACGGAAGAACGGATGGACCGGGATTCATTAGATAACGGTTCGACTCTAGAGGATCGGATCCGTGCTATGGAAGAAGAACGCAGATTGGTTTTAGCCCGTCTCGATCGTATATCCAACGCGAGGGAGTCAGGGGAAATTACAGATGCGCCAGAGATAGCTTCGCAAGACCGTAATACGGTGGATACGGCTGATCTGCGTAGAGGTGTGATTTGGGCAGAAATATTAGGTCCTCCGCGTTCCAAGCGCTATATGGGTGGAGGAAGACGTTAAAATGATAGTGGATCCGTCACGGCTTTGGCTGTGGCGGATCTTTTTTTGTGAGCTTTAGGAATACATAAGCATGCTCAGAATAAAAAATGAATTAACGACAAATGCTCTAATTACCTGACAACGAATGTGATAATCCCTTGTGCGCCCTAGGTTTCTCACATTTGTTGTCATCTAAAATGGTGGCATTTTGTCTAATTTAGGGTCTCGTTTATGAAAATATATTCGTGAAAAATGATCAAATGTAACAATATGAATGGAGCTTTCCAAAAGCAGTTTTCATTTTTTCTTTTTTATATATAATGTTCTCAATGATAGATACTTATGAAATTTACTCCAAATTTAGCTAAAATTTGATTTATATCGAGGTGATAAAACAAGATTATAAAAATGGAAAATTAATTTCTAGGAGGATGGGATAGATGGGAAATAGCTTGTTCAGAAAGAAGAGCATTGATCAGTTGATTGCCGCTACGCGGGGGGAAAAAGCACTCAAAAGGGAACTGGGTGCGTTTGATTTAACGATGCTTGGGATTGGAGCCATTATCGGAACGGGGATATTTGTGTTGACAGGTACGGGAGCAGTTACGGCTGGTCCAGGCTTGGTACTTTCTTTTGTGATTGCGGGACTCGCCTGTTTATTCGCGGCATTGGCTTATGCGGAGTTTGCATCCACCGTTCCAGTATCCGGTTCTGTTTACACTTTTACATATGCTACGATGGGGGAGCTATTGGCCTTTATTATTGGATGGGATTTAATTTTGGAATACATGCTGGCAGCCAGCGCCGTTTCCGCAGGTTGGTCGGGTTACTTTGTATCATTTTTGAATGGAATTGGCCTTCACATTCCGCTTGAATTCACTGCCGCACCGGGGACTTTAAAAGACCAAACTACTTATTTTAATCTCCCAGCTTTTTTAATTTTGATGGGTATCACGTTCTTGCTTTATTTTGGGATAAAAGAATCAAAACGGATAAACAACTTCATGGTAATTGTAAAGATTATTGTTATTTTATTATTTATCATCGTTGCTTTTAAATATGTGAAGCCAGATAATTGGACACCATTTATGCCGTTTGGGTTCAGTGGGGTGTTTGGAGCCGCAGCACTTGTGTTTTTTGCTTTTATTGGTTTTGATGCTGTTTCATCAGCGGCTGAAGAAACCAAAAATCCCGCTCGTGATCTACCGCGAGGCATTATTTTCTCACTCGTTATTTGTACGTTTTTGTATGTTATTGTTAGCGCGATTATGACAGGTATTGTGCCGTTTATGCAATTTGAAGGTATCTCTCACCCAGTGTCATTGGTATTGCAGGTTGCGGGCCAGAACTGGGTTGCAGGTATTGTAGATATAGGAGCCATCTTAGGGATGACAACGGTCATGCTGGTTATGCTCTATGGTCAAACTCGTATTATGTTTGCCATGTCACGTGACGGTTTAGTCCCTAAAATATTATCCAAGGTTCATTCCAAATATAAAACTCCCTACATTAACACGTTGTTTTTTGGTACTTTATCTGCATTAATGGGTGGGCTGATCCCGCTGGATGAGTTAGCTAGTTTGGTGAACATTGGAACCTTGTCAGCATTTATTCTGATTTCGGTCGCCGTCATCGTTATGAGAAAAACACAACCTGATTTGCCCAGGGCCTTCCGATGTCCTGGAGTTCCGTATATTCCGATCCTGGCTATCGTTTCATGTGGGGTGCTCATTCTTAATCTGAATGGCCAGACATTTATTCGCTTTATTATTTGGCTTGTCATTGGTATGGCTGTTTACTTCTTATACTCTAGAAAAAACTCTCTTTTGAATCGAAATACCGAAAAATAACTGTGTCATCTGATGAAAATAAAAAAAAGACAACCTTGTTTTCGATATGAAAATGAGGCTGTCTTTTTTGTTGTAAATTTTGAAAGGACACATCTTTTTCCTCTGCAATATAGCAGCTGCTGCGAATTGTAAGTTTAGCCTCATAAATGCGGGGACTGGATCATAAAATGTACAGTACAGATATCTGTGGCGCTGGTGTAATGGCGTTCACTGATAATAAGAATATAAGATGAAAAGCCAGCAGCGTAGCTGCCATGAAACATCTATGGGTACCGAATGGCAATAACAGAAGATGAAAAAATAGCAGCGTGCTGTCATCAAAACAACATTAGCCGTTGGATAACAGATGTTTTGATGACAGGAAAGGAGATTTCGCCGTATGAGCCGGATGAGCCGCAAACTGCGAAAGTGGGCCAGCGAGACGCTGGAGCTTCCGCAGGACATTCTATTTGACCTGCCGCGGTTAACCCTCATCGGCAGCCGCCAGCTTTATGTGGAGAATCACCGGGGCGTGGTGGATTTCACACCGAATCAGCTCGTACTTGCACTTGAGAAAGGCAGGCTGAGGGTGTCCGGCCATGATTTAGTCATTACGTCTATTCTGCCAGAGCAGGTAAGTGTGGAGGGACATATAACAGATATCCAAATGGAAGGAACGGAGGAAGGCTCGTGAAACATCCTGCTTTAGCAATGCTGCGTGGCACGGTTACCCTTGCTGTCAAGGGCGAAAGTGTGGAAGCTTTCATTAATTTACTCACCGATCACCATATACCTGTTTGGAACGTGCGGCCGATGGGTACTAGACATGCAGAAATGAACCTTCTGCTGCCGCACGTCTTCCTCCTACGCCCGCTTTTGAGAAGGACAGGCTGTAAAATGCATGTTCTGAAGCGGCAAGGGCTTCCCTTTACTGTTATACGGCTTGCCAAACGTAAATTTTTTATGGCTGGATTGGCTTTGTTCTGGATAGGTCTCCTGCTGATGTCTTCGCTTATCTGGGACATTGAAGTGAAGGGGAATGATAAGCTCTCGACGGACTCCGTTCTCAAAGCCGCCCGACAGGAGGGGCTGTATCCGTTTCAATGGAGCTTTCGTCTTTCCAGTCAAGACAAGCTTTCCCGTGCGCTCATGCAGAAGCTTCCAGAGGCATCCTGGATCGGTGTGGAAAAGCAGGGTACTTTGGTAACGATTCAGGTTGTTGAAGCTTCACAGCCTACCCCTGCGCCGCTCTACAGCCCACGTCATATCATCAGTAAGGCAGACGCGGTAGTCACTGAGATTTTTGCCGAGCAGGGTCGTCCTGTCGTGCATAAAAATACACGTGTCAAAAAAGGAGCCATCCTCATCTCGGGAACGCTTGGAGATGAGGAGAATCAGCAGCAGGTCGTAGCCAAAGGAGAGGTTAAGGGTCTTGTATGGCATGAATACGAAATTAGCAGTCCTACGGTGCAACGCAGCAGCACGTATACAGGTAACAGTCACGACCGCTTGTATCTGGTGTTAGGCAATCGTGCGATACAATTGTGGGGATATGGGAAAATACCTTATTCTACACATAAAACAACAGTTGAACATGATCCGCTAACTTGGCGTTCCTTCAAACTTCCGATGGGTTGGATGACTGAAAGTGTGAGGGAGACAAAGATACAAGAGCAGAAGCTTACGGAAGCAGAAGCGAAAATGTCAGGAATAGAAGGCGCGCGAGCTGATATTTTAGCTAAATACGGCAAAGGAACGAAAATAATGAGCCAAAAAATTTTGCATGAGAAGAGAGAGAATGGTAAAGTTTATATGAAAGTGCTTTTTGAAGTGGAGCAGGATATTGCGGAAGAACTTCCGTTAGTTCATAACCAAGGAGAATGAGGCTATTTGGCAGAACAACAACGCAGCATACAAATTGCATTGAACAATGCGGGAGAAGGACAGGCGTTATTTGGCCCGCAGGATTCCTTTTTAAAATTAATCGAAGCCGCTATTCCAGCAAAAATAGCATCTCGTGAGGCAGAAGTTAATGTTTTTGGTAATGCTCACGAGGTGGAAGTGCTCGAACAATTGTTCGATGTATTACTCCAGTTAATTCGCAATGGGTATATACTGACCGAAAGGGACGTCCATTATGCGATTGAATTGGCAAAAGATTTGCGTGCTGATCAGCTGCTCGATTTGTTCAAGGGTGAAATTACGACGACGTTCCGGGGGAAACCGATTCGCGTCAAAACGATTGGACAAAAGCACTATGTAACCACGATTAAGAAACGCGATATTGTATTTGGAATTGGCCCGGCGGGTACGGGTAAAACCTATCTGGCTGTAGTGCTGGCTGTAGCTGCCCTGAAGGAAGGTTCAGTCAAGCGCATTGTACTGACTCGTCCTGCGGTCGAAGCAGGGGAGAATTTAGGTTTTTTACCAGGGGATTTGCAGGAAAAGGTTGATCCGTATTTACGCCCATTGTATGATGCCCTATACGATGTGATGGGCCCAGAGCAGACTGCAAAGGCACTGGAGCGCGGGTTAATAGAAATTGCTCCTTTGGCTTATATGCGGGGACGTACGCTGGATGATTCATTTATTATTTTGGACGAAGCGCAAAACACCACACCCGAGCAAATGAAAATGTTTTTGACTCGACTTGGTTTCGGCTCCAAAATGGTCATTACCGGCGATGTTACGCAAATTGATTTGCCTCGTGGCAAAAAATCCGGTCTGATTGAAGCGAATGCGATTTTACAAGGGATTGAAGAAATAGGCTTTGTCCAGTTTGCAGAAGAGGATGTTGTCCGTCATTCCCTAGTTCAAAAAATCATTGTTGCTTATGACCGTATTGCCGAAAATCATGGATAGCCATTCAATCACGAGTATGGTGTGTACGATCAGAAAAAGTATAAAATGAGCAGTGTAGCTGCCTTGAAAAAGATGATGGAGAGGGATTGTTTTAGATGACCTCGAAGGAATTATCTAAAGGGAAAACGTTCCAGCATAGAATGAATGGATGGAAGTATAGCGTGGCGACACGCTATCTTCTGTTTTTATTTTTGGTGGTTCTTTTTTATGTAGGCTTTGCGTCCAAGCTGCTTCCCGAGCGTTATGACATTCGGGTAAATCAACCGAGTGAAAAGGAAATTGTCGCCCCGATGCAGCTTCCTAACAGTAAGGCGACTTTGAAGGCTCAAGAGGAATCAGCTGAACGTGTGCAGCCCATGTATACCATTGTGCCAGTTCGCAACGATAACCTGATTACTGGTATTTTGGATCGAATTGAACGGCTCAATCAGGATGATCAGGTTTCCAGAGCAGATAAGATTTCGATTTATAAGGATGAGATTCCGCAACGTGCACGGGAATTTGTGCAAAATTTTGTGAATAACAGCCGTAATGCGGATGCCTACCCAGATAAGTTGCTGGATGAAGTGCTGGAAAAAACGAAAGAGCAAACGTACCGAATTCCAGAGGAGACATTCATTAAAATTCCGCGCCTTACATCTGAGGATATTGCTGAAATGCGGCCTGTTGCCCGTGAGATTGTGACAGGGTTGATGAATGATCAAATTACGGATGCCCAGACAGCCCGAGCGAAGGTAGCGGAGCGGGTTAGTACAAGCTCGCTTACTAAGCGTACTTCACGGGAGGTTGTTCAGGAACTTGCAAGGCTTGTGATTACCGCCAACAAGTTTTATGATGATACAGCTACGAAGGACGCCAAGGTACAGGCTCGTGAAGATACACCGACAGTTTACATTAAACAGGGTGAAGTACTCGTCAAGAAGGGTGAGATTATTACCCAGGAAATCTACACACTGCTTGATGAAAATGAATTGCTCAAGGATAAAATCAATTATTGGCCACAATTTGGCCTACTGATGCTGTCTATGATGCTTGCGTTGGGCCTGTTTATGTATATTCGTCAATTCCAATCACGAACACGAAACTTCAAGTATAATAATGCGCAGTTGCTCATGCTAGTATTAATCTTTGTGATTACAGTGGGGGCAATGATGTTAATTTCCATACTGCAGAACAGTGAACGTTCCTATCTCGGCTATCTGGCGCCTATCGCGCTTGGAGCTATGCTTGTAACGCTGTTGCTTGATATGTCGCTGGCTTTCGTATGTGCCGTTATATTCAGTATATTGGCTAGTGTTATTTTGAATGTCCGTCAGGGACAAATTTTTGACTTTAATTTTGGGTTTTTTGCTCTTGTGGTCTGTCTGGCGGCGATTTTCTCTACCCATCGAGCCAGCCAGCGTTCAACACTGTTCAAAGGGGCGATCATGGTATGCCTGTTCGGGGCCCTGTCTGTTTTTTCTCTGGCACTGATTGACCAAGGGAATTGGACTCAAACGACGACGCTCTATGGGGTAGCTTTTGCTTTTGCAGGCGGTCTGATAACAGCAATACTTGTTATTGGGCTAATGCCATTTTTTGAGTCTACCTTTGGTATCTTGTCGGCACTGAAGCTTGTTGAGCTGTCGAATCCCAACCATCCCTTGCTCCGCAAGCTGCTTACGGAGACACCGGGAACGTATCATCATAGTGTAATGGTGGGCAATCTGTCAGAGGCCGCAGCGGAGGCTATAGGAGCAAACGGCTTGTTGTGCCGGGTTGGTTCGTATTATCATGATATTGGTAAAACCAAGAGGCCTTCGTACTTCATTGAAAATCAAAATGGGTTGGAAAATCCACATGATACAATAGAGCCCAAGCTGAGCAAATCCATCATTATCGCCCATGCTCGTGACGGGGTGGAAATGCAATTGGATTACAAGCTACCCAAGCCAATTCGCGATATTGCCGAGCAGCACCACGGAACGACATTCTTACACTATTTTTATCACAAGGCGTTGCGTGAGGCTGAAGAGCGAGGGGTAGAGCCTGACTTCACGGAGGATGATTTCCGTTATCCGGGACCGAAGGCTCAGTCTAAAGAGTCTGCTGTGGTGGGAATTGCTGATAGTGTGGAGGCAGCAGTTCGTTCCTTACGGAAGCCGACGGTGGAACAGGTAGAATCCATGATTGAGAAAATTATTAAGAGCCGTCTTGATGATCACCAATTTAACGACTGTGAGCTGACCATGCGGGAGCTTGATATCGTGGCTCAAACCCTCAAGGAAACAGTAATGGGGATTTTCCATTCCCGTATTGAGTATCCAGAGGAAAGGCCCAAGTCTGAAAACGGAAAAGCTTAATATAACTTGTGCACGAAGCACGGTTAGAGCACTAGAATTAAAAGGAGCGGTTGGCATGGGCCTTCAATTAGCTTGGAATAATGAACAAAACGATATGGTAATTAACGAATCCTTGATTACGTTGCTGAACACCTTATTGGAGGAGGCAGGCAAAGTGGAAGGAGTCACAGACGGTGAGGTAGCCCTTACCTTCGTTAATGATGAGCAAATTCATGAGTTGAACAGGGACTATCGGGGAATTGATCGTCCCACCGACGTGTTGTCTTTTGCTATGAAGGAGACACTGGATGAAGAGCTTGAAATTATTTACGAACCGAATGAAGAAACTTCAATGAATGATGTACCGGATGTTCTGGGGGATATTATAATCTCTGTACAGACAGCGCAAGCTCAGAGCGAAGAATACGGACATTCGATTGAGCGTGAAATCGGTTTTTTGTTTGTTCACGGCTTTCTGCATCTGTTAGGCTATGATCATCAGGATGATGTGAGTGAAGCTGAAATGATGGGCAAACAGGAAGCTGTACTGGCTCAAGCGGGGTTGACAAGGTAATGAGACGTCAGCCTTGGAGAATGACCTTTCGCTATGCGGCAGAAGGCGTGATGTACGCTCTGCGTACGCAAGTAAATATGCGGATACATGTGGCCATGGCGCTCTTTGTCATTGTAGCAGGCTTAACTCTGCACATCTCCCGGCTCGACTGGTTATTCGTCTGCGTGGCTATCGCTATAGTCATTGTAGCCGAACTGTTCAACACCGCTGTTGAAGCAGCGGTGGATCTCATCTCACCTGATATTCATCCGCTGGCCAAAGCGGCTAAAGACACCGCCGCCGGAGCCGTGCTCCTGGCAGCGGTTTTTGCTGTAATTATTGGTATATTTGTGTTTTATAGGCCTATGTTAACGTTAATTAGTTCGCTGTTTTAATGGAAAAACCAAAATAAAATAGGTGCTTAATCGCGCTGGAGGAAATGAAATGGCTAAGAAACACTTTAAATCAGGCTTTGTCGCAATTGTTGGCAGACCCAATGTCGGAAAATCAACACTGATGAACCACGTCATTGGGCAGAAGATCGCCATTATGTCAGACAAGCCACAAACTACACGCAACAAAATTCACGGCGTATTTACTACAGAGGACACACAAATTGTATTTTTGGATACACCCGGGATTCATAAGCGCCAGTCAAAATTAGGGGATTACATGAATCAGACTGCTTTTAATACGTTGGGTGAAGTAGAAGCGGTACTTTTTCTTATTGACGCTGCTGAGGGTCTAGGCGGTGGCGACCGTTTTATTGCGGAACAGCTTAAACAAGTAAAAACGCCAGTTATCTTGGTGCTGAATAAAATTGATCGCATTGAGCCGGAAGCGTTGTTGCCCCTGATTGAGCAGTATCGCAAGTTGTACGACTTTGCAGAAATCATACCGATCTCGGCCAAAATGGGCAACAATGTAAACACCCTGCTGGAGCAGGTGCAAAAATACTTGCCAGAAGGTCCGCAATATTATCCGGATGATCAAATTACCGACCATCCAGAACAGTTTGTCATCTCCGAACTGGTTCGGGAAAAAATTCTGCATATGACACGTGAGGAAGTCCCCCATTCTATTGCGGTTATGATTGAAGACATGAAAGTGCAGGATAATGGGGTAGTGCATATTATGGCTGTTATTTTTGTAGAGCGTGACTCCCAGAAGGGGATCATTATCGGCAAACAGGGAGCCATGCTCAAAGAAGTGGGCAAACAGGCCCGCCAGGATATCCAAAACCTGCTAGGCTCCAAGATTTTCCTGGAACTTTGGGTTAAGGTCAAAAAAGACTGGCGCAACCAGGAACGCGTCCTTCGTGACCTTGGCTTCCATCGCGACGCTTAAAAACAGAACTTGATTCTACGTCACTTTAGTTCAAGGGTTTATTGAGGCTAAAAAAATTGATATTAAATAAATATGTATAGTTGTTGTAAGCATCATAAAAAGGCCGTCCCGATCTCTATGACTGAGATAAGTAACAGTTTTTTGGTCATTCAAAGCGCCGCGCATATGCGGCGCTTAACTCTTGCTCTTTTTACCCCTTTCTTCCAGTGATGAAATAAGGAGTGCTTTTAAAAGAGTTATTGTAACTGTGTGCACATTGTAGCGGAGCGGTGTTATAACCCTCATACAGTAGCCTTTTTCAACGTAATCCATTAATTTCATCGCATACTTCTCCCCTCTTCGCATCATCCTATTTTTGAGATGCAAACGTCATTTCCGAAGAAAGGATGAATACGATTGCGAGATTTTTCGTGGAAGTATTTTGCGATGACTGGAGATGTCGGTGCGTATCTGTTATATCGGGAGAGCGCCGTGACAAGGGAGCAAGACACGGATGAGGGAGAGTCGGACGAGCATGAAGAAGCCCGTGAATAGTACAAGCCACTGGCTTCTTCGCGAATGTTTGGGGGAAGAGGCATGCTTTACAGGGTGGAAGGAATCGTCATCCGCAGCATGGATTACGGTGAGGGGAACAAAATTATTACGCTTTGCACCGAAAGCGGAGGCAAAGCAGGCGTGCTGGTCAGAGGTGCAAAAAAGTCCAAAAGCCGTCACGCTGCTTTAACGCAGCCGTTTACGTACGGTGAATTCGTTTTTTTTCGAAACACAGGCTTAGGCACGTTGAATGCCGGTGAAATCATCCAATCCCACCATACATTACGCGAGGATATTACTAAAGCTGCTTACGCTTCTTATGCTTGTGAATTACTCGATCGGGTGTTACAGGATGAGGAAACAGGCGCGTTCTGGTTTAAGCAGCTTAAAGCATGTTTGGAGGCGCTGGAGAGTGGCAAAGATCCGCTGATCGTCATGAGTATTTATGAATTTAAAATATTGCAGGCGGCCGGATATGCTCCTCAGCTTGATGCATGTATTTCAAGTGGTCAACAATGTGCTGATGAAGATATGTTTGTCAGTCCGAGGCTGGGCGGAGTTTTGTGTCGGAGCTACAAGCATTATGATCCAGCTGCATTGAGCGTGACTCCACGTACATTGAAGTTGCTGCGCTTGTTCGCCAGAATGGATTTGAATCGGCTCGGCAACATTGACGTAAAGGACTCCACAAAGCTGGAGATCAAACATGTCATGCGTCAGTTCATGGATATGCAGTTGGAGGTCAAGCTGAAATCCCGCAATTTCTTGGATCAGCTCGACAAGTACGATATGTGAAACGCCCTATTCTCTTGACTGTATTGCTGAAAACGTGTAATATCCTACTATATCTCCTTCGGGAGCAGATGCATTGAACGAGAAAGTAGCGGGATGTATTCTCTGTAATTAGCGAGTTGGGGACGGTGTAAGCCCAGTGGGAATTCTTCGTGAACAAGGCACTCGGGAGCGTCTGAATGGACACGGAAAAGAGGATTACGATCTGATTGGTGATGTAGGATCGCAATCAAGTAGGGTGGAACCGCGGGAGTCAGCTCTCGTCCCTACGTCTGTACAGGCGTAGAGGCGGGGGCTTTTTGCTGTCTCTAGCAAGGCTTTTGGGATAAAATAGTCCTGTACATACGAGCTTATGAGAAGAAATCACCAACATTTGAGGGAATTGGAAAGGGAGCGTGTACCAATGAATTTTCAGCAGATGATTTTAACGCTGCAACAATTTTGGGCTGAACACAACTGTATTATTGTACAGCCGTATGACACGGAAAAAGGGGCAGGCACGATGAACCCGATGACGTATTTACGTTCGATCGGACCTGAGCCGTGGAACGTAGCTTATGTTGAGCCTTCTCGTCGTCCGTCAGACGGACGTTATGGTGAGAACCCGAATCGCCTGTATCAGCATCATCAGTTTCAAGTAGTTTTGAAGCCTTCACCGGATAACATTCAGGAATTGTATTTGGAGAGTTTGAGCCGTTTGGGCATTAACCCTTTGGAGCATGATATTCGTTTCGTTGAAGACAACTGGGAAGCACCAACGCTGGGAGCGTGGGGCTTAGGTTGGGAAGTATGGCTGGACGGTATGGAAATTACTCAATTCACGTATTTCCAGCAAGTGGGCGGTATTGATGCCAGTCCGGTTGCTGTAGAAATCACGTACGGTATGGAGCGTCTTGCTTCCTACATCCAGGACAAGGAGAATGTGTTCGATTTGGAGTGGGTCAATGGAATTACGTACGGTGATGTCTTCCACCAGCCTGAATTTGAGCATTCCAAGTATACGTTCGAAGTATCTGACGTCAAAATGCTCTTTACTCTTTTTAATATGTACGAAGAAGAGGCAAATAAAGCGATGGCGCAGCATCTTGTATTTCCAGCCTATGATTATGTGCTGAAATGTTCTCATGCGTTCAACTTGCTGGACGCTCGCGGAGCGATCAGTGTGACGGAACGGACTGGGTTTATTATACGAGTGCGTAATTTGGCGCGTCAGGTGGCTGCGACCTATCTGGAGGAGCGCGAGAAGCTGGGCTTCCCGCTGTTGAAGAAAGGAGGTGCGGCAAATGTCTAAGGATTTATTGTTTGAGATCGGGTTGGAAGAAGTCCCTGCACGTTTTATCCCGAATGCAATTCAGCAGTTGAAGCAGCGTATGACGGCGTGGCTTGACAGTTCGCGTATTGCTTATGGTGCTGTAGAGGTTTATGCTACACCTCGCCGTTTGGCGGTACTTGTCAAGGAAGTAGCGGAGAAGCAAGAAGATATTAACGAAGAAGTTAAAGGTCCTTCCCGCAAAATCGCACTCGACGAGGCTGGTAACTGGAGCAAGGCTGCACTAGGCTTTGCTCGCAGCCAAGGTGTTGATCCTGAACAGTTCACGTTCAAGGAGCTTGGAGGCGTGGAATATATTTACGCAACTAAGAGCAGCATAGGTGTACCAACAGCGGATGTACTGTCCGAAGGTTTATTGCACATTTTACATGCCATGACATTCCCTAAATTCATGCGCTGGGCAAGTTATGACTTTAAATTTGTTCGTCCGATCCGCTGGTTGATTGCCTTGTTTGGTAGCGATATTGTTAATTTGGAGATTGCCGGCGTGCAGTCAGGAAATGTGACAAGAGGGCATCGTTTCCTGGGACAGGATGCCGTAGTAGAAAGTCCAGCTGACTATGTTGAAGTGCTTCGCAAGCAGCATGTCATTGTGGACATTGAGGAACGTCAATCGCTTATTGTAAAGCAGATTGAAGCGCTGGCTGCCGAAAAAGATTGGACGATTGCGGTCAAGGATGATTTGCTGGAAGAAGTGCTGTATTTGGTGGAAACCCCAACAGTACTGTTCGGAGGTTTTGATCCTGCGTTCCTGAACATTCCGAAGGATGTACTCATTACTTCCATGCGCGAACATCAACGCTATTTCCCAGTGCTGGATCACACAGGAGAGCTATTGCCATACTTTGTTACGGTACGTAACGGAGGAAGTCAATCGCTGGAAGTCATTGCTAAAGGGAATGAAAAAGTATTGCGTGCGCGGCTGTCTGATGCCAAATTCTTTTATGAAGAAGATCAGAAGCTGGAAATTAAGGATGCACTCTCCAAATTGGAAAGTATCGTTTTCCACGAAGAGCTGGGAACGGTTGGAGACAAAGTGCGCCGGATTCGCCGTATTGCTGATGCTCTGGCAGAGAAGCTTCGCGTTTCCCCAGATACACAGGAATCGGTTAGTCGTGCAGCGGATATTTGTAAATTTGACCTGGTAACACAAATGGTATATGAGTTCCCGGAACTGCAAGGTGTGATGGGTGAGGATTATGCTCGTAAGGCTGGAGAGAAGGAAGAAGTGGCAAGAGCGGTGTTTGAGCATTACCAGCCGCGTTTTGCAGGAGAAACAGTTCCTTCAACGAATGCTGGAGCGATTGTAAGTATCGCAGACAAGATAGATACCATTACAGGCTGCTTCTCCATCGGTATTATTCCAACAGGTTCACAGGACCCTTACGCGCTTCGTCGCCAGGCAGCAGGTATTGTGCAGATATTGTTGGATCGCAAGCTTTCGGCTACGTTGTCTGATGTGTTCAATATCGCGCTCGATGTGCACGGCAACCTTGGAAATATGAAACGTTCCGCGGATGAAATACGTAAAGAATTACATGAGTTTTTCGGATTACGCGTGAAGAAACTATTGTCTGAGACACTTCGTTATGACGTTGTGGATGCAGTGCTTGCAGCTGGATATGACGACGTCGCTTCCGTTGTTAACCGCGGAACTGCGTTAATGACTGCCGTTCAAACAGGTGAGGTATTCAAAGCAACAGTTGAGTCCTTTAATCGTGTAGGTAATCTGGCTGCTAAAGCAGTTCATAAGTCAGTTAATACGGGTGAGTTTACGGAGCAAGGCGAAAAAACGCTTTACGAAGCATGGTATAGCGCTTATGAATCTTATAGCGTAGCTTTACAGGAAGGTGATGCGACACGGGCGTTAGCGCTTGCTTCATCCATTACCCCTGCGGTGACGGCATTCTTTGATTCCGTTATGGTTATGGCTGAGGATGATGCTGTTCGTAATAATCGTTTGGCATTGCTGGCTGCTATTGACTCAGAACTGAAGCGTTTTGCCGATTTTTCCAAGCTTGTAGTTTAAACGTCAGTTGTGGTAGTATGAACAACTTGAAAAAATGGGTATAAATATACGGAACGGTGTAAGAGTAATCTTGCAGCCGTTCCGTATTTTACTCGAATGCGGATGGAGATGGGGGATGCTCATGGAGGGAACCGGAACTTTACTGGATGTGCGGATCGTTGTTGACGGGGACGCTTGTCCTGTTAAAAGTGAAATTGCGGAGATAGCTTCCCGTTTTCATATTGAGGTTATTATGGTATCTTCATATGATCATCTCATTCAGGGCAGCAAAGGCGTAAGCATCGTTAAAGTAGACCGAAGCGACCAAAGTGCCGATCTCTATATTGCCAATCATATCCGCCGCGGCGATATTGTAACCACCAATGATTATGGTCTTGCTGCACTTGCCTTGGCAAAAGGTTGTGAAGTGATGTCTTTTCGCGGAGCTATGTATCGAAACGATTCGATAGATTTCATGCTTGACCGACGTCATACTTCTGCCAAAGAACGGAAAAAAGGACGTTATGGAAAAGGTCCTAAACCGTTTACATTAGAGGATCGTGAAGTTTTTCAACATAAACTGACAAAACTTTTACTTCGCTTGCAGGAGAATGAGTAACGGTATCGAATTATATTTACGTGCTAAAGAGATGAAGGTGGTTAATATGAGTGCCGGACAAGGTAACATACCGGACGATATCATTGAGTCGGTTTTACAACATCATGATATTGTAGATACGGTAAGCAAGTACGTGCATTTGACCAAGCAGGGGAAGTATATGAAAGGCCTCTGTCCTTTTCATTCCGAAAAAACCCCTTCATTCACCGTGACACCGGATCGTCAGATTTTTTACTGCTACGGCTGCGGCGCGGGAGGCAATGCCATCAAGTTTATGATGGAAATCGAAGGACTATCCTTTCCCGAAGCTGTCAGGACAATGGCAGAAGAAAGTCATATCCCGCTCGGCGAATGGCAGGGACGTGATTCATCGCATCAGCATCCTGAGTTGGACAGGCTGTTGCAAGCGTATGAGTTAACTTCTAAGATGTACCATTTTTTGCTTAAAAATACGGAGCACGGCAAACCAGCGATGGAGTACTTGCGTTCACGGGGATTCAGTGACAAGATCATTGATCAATTTCAAATTGGCTATGCACCCAACCGATGGGATACGATCGTTCAGTTTCTGGAGAAGCGTTCTTTTGATCCCGTGGAGATGGAAAAGGGAGGGCTTATTTCTCCCCGGCATGAGGGTGATGGATATGTGGATCGGTTCAGAGATCGTATCATGTTTCCCATTTGGAATCGCAACGGAAAAGTTATTGCCTTTGCAGGCCGTATACTTGGTGAGGGACAGCCGAAGTATTTGAATTCACCGGAGACCAAGCTATTCAACAAGAGCCGAACGCTGTACAATCTTCATCATGCTAAAACCTCAATTCGCAAGCTCCGCCAGAGTGTTCTTTTTGAAGGCTACGGTGATGTCATCTCGGCATGGGAAGCGGGCGTACAAAATGGGGTGGCCGCCATGGGCACTGCTCTAACGGAGCACCATGCTACGATGTTAAAAGGACTGTGCGATGAGGTCATTATTTGTTATGATGGTGACCGGGCAGGACAAGCTGCTGCGCTTAAAAATTTTCCGCTGTTGGAAAATGCGGGACTTCACGTGAAAGTAGCGCTGGTCAGTGACGGTATGGACCCGGATGATTTTATCCGGCAATACGGCGGCGAACGATTCCAGCGTCAAATTATTGAAAGTGCTGTTTCAACGGTGAAATTTAAGCTTATATATCTGAAAAAAAACCATATACTGCAAGAGGAAGAAGGAAGAATCGCGTATTCCCGCGAAGCATTAAATGTCATTGCACCTCTGTCATCCCCGACTGAGCGGGAAGTGTATCTGCGCGAAGTATCAGCCGAAGTCAAGGTGGATTTTGAAACCTTGAAGCAAGAATGCAATTTACTGCGTCAATCCCTGCAAAAAAAACAGAACTTTGGGGATAATAACGAAAATGGGTGGAATAATGGTAGGCATAAAAAAGGGCAGGTCTCCACACCTAATCTGTTGCCGGCTTACCATGTGGCTGAGCGCAGGCTGCTTCACTGGATGATGCAGGATTTAGAAGCTGCAGAGTATGTAGAAAAGCATCTGGGCGACGCCTTTAATATTGAGGATCATGCAGCAATTGCTGCTTATCTATATGCCTATTACGCGCAAGGGAAGTTACCAGATACAAGCCGTTTTATTTCATCTTTGCAAGACGACCGGCTGGAGAAGAACGTAAGTTCGATCATGATGATGGATGCTCCAGGCGTATGGGCACCGCACATTTTGGATGATTATATTCATCAGGTGCGAAAATTTCCATTGCAGGAGCAACTGGATTTGAAAAGGGAAGAAATGAGAGCCGCTGAGCGCTTGGGTGACTTTTTGCGCGCAGCACAAATTGCAAGTGAGATTATAGCCCTAGAGAGACAATGAACACACAGAGGTCGGATGTTTCTAGGGAGGAGGGAGTCGAAAGATGGCGAATGATCAGCATACTGAACTGGAGACGGAACTAACACTGGATCAGGTCAAAGATCAACTGATTGAGTTGGGTAAAAAAAGTTCTTCTCTGAACTACAAAGATATCATGGAAAAACTGTCGCCGTTTGATCAGGACCCCGAGCAAATGGATGAGTTTTATGAGCAACTGGGTGACTTGGGGATTGAAGTTGTGAATGACAACGACGAAGAAGTTACCAGATTGCGTCAAAATGACGACCCGGAAAACAATGATGGGGATGATTTTAATTTCGATGACGATCTGAGCCTGCCTCCCGGTATTAAAATTAATGACCCGGTCCGGATGTACTTGAAGGAAATCGGTCGTGTACCGTTGCTTTCTGCTGATGATGAGGTGGAGCTTGCCAAACGGATCAATAACGGCGATGAAGAAGCTAAGCGTCGGTTGGCAGAAGCGAACTTGCGTCTGGTTGTAAGTATTGCCAAACGTTATGTTGGTCGCGGAATGCTTTTCCTGGATCTGATTCAGGAAGGTAATATGGGTTTGATTAAGGCAGTAGAAAAATTTGATTACGAAAAAGGCTTTAAATTCAGTACGTATGCAACCTGGTGGATTCGTCAGGCCATTACGCGCGCAATAGCCGATCAGGCGAGAACAATCCGTATTCCGGTGCATATGGTGGAAACGATCAACAAGCTGATTCGCGTATCGCGTCAACTGTTGCAAGAGTTGGGGCGCGAACCTACGCCGGAGGAAGTGGCTGCCGAGATGGAGCTGAGCGTGGAAAAAGTACGGGAAATTATGAAAATTGCCCAAGAACCTGTTTCATTGGAAACACCAATTGGTGAAGAGGATGACTCACATCTGGGGGATTTCATTGAGGATCAAGAAGCATTGGCGCCTGCAGATGCGGCTGCCTATGAACTTCTGAAGGAACAGCTCGAGGATGTACTGGATACGTTAACCGAACGGGAAGAGAATGTTTTGCGTCTCCGCTTTGGTTTGGACGACGGAAGAACCAGAACCCTTGAAGAAGTGGGTAAAGTGTTCGGTGTTACACGTGAACGTATTCGTCAGATTGAGGCCAAAGCGCTGCGTAAGTTGCGCCATCCAAGCCGCAGTAAGCGACTGAAGGATTTCCTCGAATAGAAGCGTAACATTGCGGACCTTCTGCGGCTTGAAGCGCGCAGGAGGTCTTTTTTTATCTCATGGCAGCCTTGGTGGAGGGGAAGAAGCTTGGACCAGGAGAAAAAACGGGCAATACTGTTACATGAAATTGAGCATTGGCGGCGAAGTCGGCTGCTCCCTGAGCAATATTGCGATTTTTTGTCTAACCTGTATCGGGAGGACGAAGATCCGTCGCAGAGCCAGAACCGTAACAACACCGGGCTGCTTACATATCTTAGACACGGGCATGGGATCGCCTGGCTTCTTGGTTTTGTCATTATTTCCTGCATTTGTTTGATCGGTTTTTATTTTACCGCTTTTCCGTTGGCAATGCAAATATTCTCGGCAAGTGCAGTTACTGCGATTTGCTATGGAGTGGCCGCATTTTGGCGGTCTTCCGAAAAGAGTATGAGTGCGATGTTGAGCACTTTAGGCAGTGCGATTATGTTGGGTTCGGGTGTGTGGATCATTCAGCTCCATCAAGGTGAAGCTAGGGTTTGGTTTCTTTTGCTCGTAGGCCTATGCGGTGTAGTATGGTGTCTTGTGGGATTAACTTTGCGGATCAGCTTACTTCATTACTGTGGTCTTGCTGGGCTGCTTTTAGTGTACGCGGTCCTTATAGGCCGCTACTGGCCTACAGCAACTTTAGTGATGCTTGAGGCATTTTGGATTTTGCACGCAGTATTGTTGATCTGGCTAAGCTGGTGGGTACATCGCCGCTTTCCGCGTCTCGCTTTGATTTATTTCGCTATAGGCATGACACTAGCATTCATGGCTGAAGCAGACATGATTATCCTGCGCCATCAAGCGGCGGGTGATGTGGTATTTTACAGCATACTGAAGTTGGCATTTGTTGTAGGAATTTTATTTTGGACTCGAAAAAAATGGATTACGTGGGTGACGTCATGAAACTTTCTCAACGATTACAATATATTATGGAACAAATTCCTGCCGGGAGCAGACTTGCGGATATTGGCTCGGATCATGGACTACTCCCTGTGGCTGCAGTGCGTAGTGGCAGAGTACCGCAAGCCGTGGCGGGTGAGGTTAACGATGGTCCGTTACGTGCGGCTCAAAAGCAGGTGGCCGAAGCAGGTCTTACTGATCGCATTGCGGTTAGAAAGGGAGATGGCTTGGCTGTAATTAAGGCCAATGAGGTTGATGTTATTACGATAGCCGGCATGGGTGGTGCCTTGATCGCTTCCATTTTAGAGCAAGGGAAAGACAAGCTTGTTTCAGTGAAACAGCTTGTTCTACAGCCTAACGTAGGCGAGGATATCTTACGCCGTTGGCTCATCGAACATCAATGGGTACTAACAAGTGAACATATTATGGAAGAAGACGGAAAAATATATGAAATTCTGACGGCCGTACCTGATTCGATAAGCCCACTGAAACAGGATGAGCTGTATCAACCATGGAAACTTCCCGATAGTTCGCTGGTACTGACACAGGATTTGTTAATGCAACTTGGACCGCTATTGGTCAAAGCACCGAATGAAATCTTTTTTTATAAATGGAAATTGGAGATTCGCAAGCTTGAGGATGTGCTGGCACAAGTGGCACGATCAGATCAGGAATCCGCACAGCATAAGCGGGAGCAATTGCGCAAGCAAATTGAACAGCTAGAGGAGGTACTTGCATGTTTGCCAAAGGACAGACAGTGATTAGCTACATGGAGCAGCTGGCTCCGAAATACTTGGCAGTTCCGGACGATAGAATCGGGCTTCAGCTGGGTAGTCTGCAAAAGGAAATCAAAAACATATTAGTAGCCCTGGATGTTAATGATGAGGTTGTCGAAGAGGCAATCCGCATAAAAGCTGATCTCATTATTGCACATCATGCGATTATATTCCGCCCACTTAAAGCATTGAACACGGATCAGCCTGCGGGCAGATTGTATGAAAAGCTGATCAAGAATGATATTGCTGTCTACATCAGTCATACGAATCTGGATACGGCTGAGGACGGCATGAATGACTGGATGGCGGAAGCTCTGGGTATTCAAAGTGAAGGTACGCTGGAGGATGTTCACACCGAGCAATTATTCAAGCTTGTTGTTTTCGTACCCAAAACACATCATCAACGGGTACTTGATGCCGTATTAGGGGCGGGAGCTGGACATATCGGCAACTACAGCCATTGCAGCTTTAACATTGACGGCTACGGAACTTTTGTGCCGGGTGAAGGCACACAGCCGTTTTTGGGTGAGCCGGGTAAAATGGAACGTAGTGAAGAGGTTCGTATCGAGACCATTGTACCGCAGGGTGTACGAAGTAAAGTTGTTCAAGCGATGCTGAAGGCTCATCCTTATGAAGAGGTGGCTTATGACCTGTACCATATGGATTTGCAAGGCCGTAGCTTTGGTTTGGGGCGGGTCGGCAAGCTCAAGGAAACCTGCACGTTACGGGAGTTTGTCGATGTTGTAAAAAACGGTCTCAACGTCGAGCATGTACGTGTGGTGGGCGACTTAGATCGTACGATCAAAAAGGCAGCCGTGCTTGGGGGCTCTGGTAGCCGTTATGTGAACAAGTCGCTCTTTAAGGGAGCTGACGTATTAGTCACGGGGGATATTGACTATCACACGGCTCAGGATGCCCTTATGGCGGGGATTGCTATTATTGACCCTGGACATAACGCTGAAAAGATTATGAAGCCTAAAACCGTAGAATGGATGCGCAAACGCTTGGCAGAAGGTCGTTATTCAACGGAAGTACATGTATCTCAGGTAGAAACCGAGCCTTTTCAATTTTTGTAAAATCAACGCCTATGAGAAAATAAAGGGAGCTTTCTACTTTTTACAATATTTTCAGGGTTGTATCATACGCGCGTTCCCTGTATACTATGTAATGTTGTTCGGAAAGTTTGACAGACAATCGCTGGCGGCGTGAGCCGCGAGAGGAAAGTCCGGGCTCCATAGGGCAGGATGCTGGATAACGTCCAGTCAGCGCGAGTTGAAGGATAGTGCCACAGAAATGGACCGCCGATGGCCGCTTGCGGCACAGGCAAGGATGGAACCGAGGTGTAAGAGACCCCGAGGAACGCTGGTGACTTCGTTCCTGGTAAACCCCATCTGGAGCAAGACCTAATGGGACACAGCTTCTTCGCGAAGCAGCCTTAGCCCGAGGCGTGTCTAGGTTGGTCGCTGGAGCTGGATAGCAATGTTCGGCCTAGATAGATGATTGTCGCTTGTAGTGGGAGGGTAGTTCCCGTCTGTACCACGAATAGCACAGAACCCGGCTTACGGAAAACTTTCCCCACTGCAACACCTTAAAATGCATAAATTTAACTTTTGTAAATGACCTGTTTGCATGAAAGCTTTTAATCCAAATGTATTTATTGAATTAAAAAGGGTGTGTCATATTCCAACGGGAATCATGGCAGACCCTTTTTAACATACCGTATTTACGCAGAAATAGTGCCTTCTTAGAATGAAGCCCCCAGCATAATTACTGGGGGCTTTCATTTTAATTTTTACTTCCTCTACCGTAAAACCGTTCGAGGATGAGGCACGTAGTTAGCGTAGCAACGCATTTGAATCTGTAGAAGCGAGGCCTGCACCTTTGTCCCAGATTCCACTATACTATTCAAATTCCAAACGAATCAGGGGGTAACAGCGATCGTAAAATCAAATGATTCGTGAAGCGGCCTTACGTACATATCCTGCCAACTCCATCATCACACGCTTTTTACCACACTTTCCTCTGTGTACATCTTCAGTGCTCGATCCAATCGGTCAACCGCTTTAGGAAGCAGGGAAGGATCCGTATGCGTGAAGTTGATTCGCATGTGGTTGCTGCCACTTAGGTCAGCATAGAAGACTTGTCCGGGGACAAATGCGACTCCTTCCTGAATTGCGAGTTGCAGCAACCGATCAGAACGGAAGCCCTCGGGTAGGGTAACCCACATAA
This sequence comes from Paenibacillus sp. A3M_27_13, assembly GCF_024213315.1. Lineage (NCBI taxonomy): Bacteria > Bacillati > Bacillota > Bacilli > Caryophanales > Paenibacillaceae > Paenibacillus > Paenibacillus sp. A3M_27_13. The sequence continues at coordinate 943,991 of NZ_JANAVE010000001.1, read as the reverse complement.
ACATACCGCCAAGTGCATCATTCCAGGTGATTCCTTCCCATTGACGTTCTTTCATCAGCGATGTGAGACGTAGCATACGAGTGTAGTACTCGGCGGACACGGTACGAATATGTCCGTCCAAATCAAAAAAGTCCAATAACTCATTCAAAGCACGTTGATCAATACTGCTGGAGTGCAGATCGGCAGATTGTTTGGCATTGGCGACCTTAACGACAATTGCTTGATTAGCTACCAGCCAACCAGAGCGAACACCAGGAGCAACGGTTTTAGAGAATGTAGAAGTGTACATCACATGACCGTCTCCACCTAGCTGTTGATCAATTGAGAAAAGGGATGGAAAGTTAAGGTTTTCGTCAAATTTAAGACGTCCGTAAGGATCATCTTCAAAAATCAAAGTGCCGTATTTACGGCATAGTTCAACAACGCCCGTTCTGCGTTCCATACTCCAAACACTTCCTGCCGGGTTGGAGAAGGTGGGGATGACATACACGAATTTAGGCTGATGTTTTTTGATCTTGGCTTCAAGATCTTCTAATCGCATACCGTTAGAGTCTGTATCTACACTTACAATGTTGGCACCATAGGAATTAAATACCTGAAGAGCTGCCAAATAAGTAGGGGACTCCACCAATACAGTATCCTGCGGATCGAGCAACACACGCGAAACCAGATCAATGGTCTGCTGTGAGCCCGTCGTCATGATGATATTATCTCTGGTGACGGAGATGCCTTGGGATGACATGATTGCTGCAAGACGTTCCCGTAGAGGAATGTAGCCCTCGGTTAGGCCGTATTGAAGAGCGGTAGTACCGCCGAGACGAAATACCCGCTCATAGGCTTTAGCAACAGCTTCGATGGGGAAAAAGGCATCGGCCGGAAGGCCGCCTGCCAGAGATAACACATCTGTTCCCTGTGTCAGCTTTAAAATGTCCCTTACCATGGACGAGCCCTGAGTACGAGCCATACCCGAAAATTTGTGTTCCAATCCAATCATCTCCTGTGTTCTATACTGTACTATGAAATTTGTTGTATTATATCGATAATGAAGTATAACAGTAAACGTCTAAATGTAACAGTTGATTTTTGGAGGGGACGGTTCCGATGCATATTGATCTCAGCCGCAATAGCAGTGTCAAATTATATTTACAGATTGCCAAAACATTAGCAGATCGCATCCAGTCTGGATTGCTGCCTCAGGGCACAAAGCTTCCCTCTGTCCGTCATCTGTCCAGTCTGCTTGCGGTAAGTCCCGTAACTGTAAGCAAGGCGTATGCTGAGCTGGAGTCTATTCATTTGGTTACCTGTACACAGGGAAAAGGTTGCTATGTAGCGGAGCCTTCGGTAGCTGTTCAACGTGAGGGAGCGCAGGATTTGTCATGGCAAATGTCGCTGATCGATTATTTGCCGCGCGCACAGTTATGGAGAAACTTTAACCATAGCAGACAGTTTCCTTATTCTTTTCATATAGCAGCAATTCAACCGGAGCTTCTTCCTACACGCGAAATCATCGCTGATACTCAACGTCTATCCTCTGGAAATCCCGATGCAATGGCAGCATACGGGACTTTTGAAGGTGATTTAGCGCTGAGGGAAGTGTTTGCAGATCACCTGAACGAACGCGGTATATGCACAGTGGCAGAACAGCTGCTCGTGACCAGTGGTGCCCAACAGGGCATTGACTTGGTGGCACGGACCTTTGTTGGTTCTGGTGATGTTGTCTACATGGAGGCTCCTACATATACGGGGGCCATTGATGTGTTTACCAGTCGTGGTGCCAAAGTAATTATGATTCCGATGGATGAGCAGGGCATGAGGATCGATATCCTCACGCGTCTCTGTGACACTCATCCCCCAAAACTGATCTACACGATACCCACCTTTCATAATCCTACCGGAGTAACTTTAACGATGGCCAGACGCACACAATTACTGGATCTAGCTCAAAGTTATCATTGCCTCATTGTTGAGGATGATCCATTTTCCGACCTATACTATAAAACAAAGCCGCCACTCTCTATCAAGGCGCATGATCAGTCCGGACATGTGATATATATCAAAAGCTTTAGCAAAACCGTTGCTCCCGGCTGCCGTATAGCTTGTGTAGCGGCCACTGGCAGTGTAATGGATCGTTTGGTGGCTGCCAAGTCTACTACGGATTTGGGGAGCCCTCTATTAACGCAAAAAGCGCTACTGCCCTTTATCAGGAATCGACTTGATCAGCATCTTGTTTGGTTGCGGGAACAAATGCGGGATCGGTTGACAGTCGCGTTGCATACGCTCCAGCGCTATGCTCCGCCAGAGGTCAGCTGGTATGCTCCCGAAGGCGGCTTAAATGTGTGGATTAAGCTTCCACCTAATGTTGATATTCCAGAATTGGAGCGGCTGGCTGACCGAGAAGGAGTTTCCTTTTTACCTGGTGCAGTATGCTATGCAGGTGGTATGGACAGTAATCATATCCGTATTTCTTTTTCGTATGCGGACAAGGAAACACTTAAAACAGGTCTTCACAAACTGTGCCGTTTGTTGGGCGAACTGCTTGATCATTCGGTCATTGTTGAACGGAAGCCTATTTTATAAGGGATATTTGTATTAGGGGGTAAACATCCAAGCACAGCACCCGCCTTCATAATATGCTGTACTAATTCACCGAAAGGAGTTGCACATTATGAGTCATTGCCCTTACGACCCGATCGTGTGCCCGCCGATCCAATTTGTAAATCATCAATTTTTCCCACAAGTCGTGCCTGTGGTTCATCCGATTGAAATTGTTAATCAGACGCACATTGTACCTGTACCTCATCACGTATTTCCGGTGAGTATAAAGGACCCTGGAGAACCTTGCTGTCATACTCGCAGCCATGGCAAGCGTCCTGTTCGAAGCAGTTCCAAGCGTTAATAAAGCCCAAAAAAGCAGCCATGGAGCAACATGGCTGCTTTTTTCCAATAAGGAATCTTACGTTTCCAGTTTCTTTAATATTGATTTTAACTTGTCACTTAAATGCTGTGGATAGAATTGCAAAGGAACATATGGACGTTGTGCTGCTTTCAACGCTTTATACACGTCAATTTGACCATATCCGAAATATTTGTCATGCCCGGGTGTGCCCAAGTCAATTACGCTGCTTCTCATTAAATCCATAACCTCTTTGTTGGTCAGATCGGGGTTAATGGATCGAATCAGTGCAGCAAGCGCTGATACATGGGGACTGGCCATTGAAGTACCCGACAGTGCAGCATATTGGTTCCCTGGGTACGTACTGGCAATACTTGCACCTGGAGCCATGACGTCTACATAATCTCCATAGTTAGAAAAGGATGCACGGTGCATAGAAGAATCTGTAGCGGAAACGGCAAATACTTCAGGATACGCTGCTGGATAGCCAGGTCGTTCCGTATTGTCATTACCTGTAGCTGCAACTAATACGACATCTTTATCATAGGCGTATTTGATCGCATCATGCAAAAATTCAGCTTGTGCGTAATTGCCCAGACTCAAATTGATGACCTTGGCCCCATGATCAGCTGCCCATATAATACCTTCTGCAACCGAGTAAGTCGTACCGGAGCCGGATTGGTCAAGTACCTTAATCGGCATGACTTTGTTGTACCATGTCATGCCAGCGACCCCCTCACCATTATTCACGAGGGCAGAAATGATGCCAGCGACGTGCGTTCCGTGACCGACGTCATCATAAGGCTTTTCAGACGGATTTACCACGTTATGACCTGAAAGGATTTGACCTTTTAGGTCGGGGTGATCCAAATCTACTCCCGTATCTACGACAGCGACAATTACGTCCTTGCTGCCTTTGCTTAATTTCCAACCCCGGTTGGTTTCAGTAGCCGGCAGATTCCATTGATAGCGGGAAAAGAGCAAATCATTGGGGATAGAGCTGTCCGCTTTGATAGGTGTTTTCTCATTGGTTAGATACATATAGTGAGGCTCAGTATAAAGCGGGTTCCACTTTCTTGAAAAATATTGCTTTAGTTCCTTGAAGTTCATCTTATCCGAATGAAATACATAGGTATAACCAAGCTTGCGGCCTGGCGCACAGTGTAAATCTGCTGCAATTTCCTGCAACTGTCGTGAATCAGGATTGTGACGGAAGCGAACGACAATTTCGTTTTCGAAATAATGGCTTGCATTTTCGTTGTCATGGCCCGTCTTGACAGTAATATCGTGCAATGTGTCGGGATGTACGGATTCGATTTTGTAGCTGCCTTCTTTTGGATAGGGAATCAAACGTAAATTCTTCCGCTGATGCTTCTCCACGTCACGCAATACTTGCTGACTGACCAGGGCAGCAACGCCGCATGTTCCGTCAGCCGATGGTTCTGCCATGACAAAATATTTACCGCCTTCAGCCTGAAATGCAGCAGATTCGTAGGATTTATTTTGCATGACGGAACGGCGAGCCGCAGCCAAGCTGCTGTTGATTTGAGGATGACTGAGCAGACGAGTTTGTGCTTTGCTGCCCGTGTAGGTGCTCGTGTTCCCGTCGCGTGTGTGAATCCACAGTAACGTATGAAGATGACTGTGCGATTGCTGTAGCGTGCGAGTAAACTGTCTTTTCTGATCAGCAGTTTTACCATCAAGCTCCCGCATCACGTATTGAATATCCTGCCTTGCATCCATGCGTGTGAGGGTATCCGTAGCGGACAGGTCCAAAGCCAACATTCCTTTTTTGAGCTGCTTCTCTTGCTGTGGCACCATCTTGGCCGTATATTCGGGTTGCGGTGTAGGGCGATGATCACGGGAAGGCAGCATCAGTGTGATGAGAAGCACCCCGGCAGCTGCTCCTAGCAGGGGTTTTAACCATTTTCGCCGAGACATGGGACCGTCCTCCTTGAGTATTTATAAATTTATGGTTTAGCGTGAGGAGGTTGGCATGTTTTTATACCTTTCAATGCTCATTTGTGGTAGGATAAATACTGAAAATTACAGCTCTTTCGGTTAGAAGGGACTATTTTCGGGTAACCAAATTGATGAACAAGCAACAAATAAGGGGGAGCTGCCTTGATGTCAGCAGTCAACGTACAAAAATTATGTGAGTCGGCGCAGGAGAGACTGAAAACTGCCGTGAAACGGGTGGAAACATTCCTCAATGAGCATGCTCTGCCGCAACTGGCTACAGATGGCAATGAGGAGTCCGTACTTTTTTACAAAGGCTTTTTGTCGGATCTCCGTCATGTCCTTGTTTTTTCCGAAGTATCTTATGAAAAGCTGGGTGTGGCTTTACGCCGTGCCAATTTTGACGTCGATTTTGCGGAAAAGGCATTGTATAACGTTTACCATGACTGCGTGAACAGCTTTTTTTATCCCAAAAATGAATCTTACGCAGAGGATGGACGCTATGCGTATACGGGACAAGATGCTATCCGCTTCCGTAAAACGCCAGTGCCAGCCGCTCGCGAAGTGATCATGGACATCACGAAAAATTTTGAAGAATTGCGTGATGATCTGACTTACTATGAAAGTGACTATTTGACTCAGCGCCGGATGCAGACTCGACGTACTCATGCCTAAAGCATTCAACGGGGAAGATCATTTCTAATCAAAAACTAAGACAAGCAAGCCGTTTTCTACTTGCTTCCTGCCATTTTGGAGGAGGTGAAGGAAGCGGCTTTTTTCGTATGTCACCAACTGCCATATACCATGAACGCATAGGTGCAGGGTAGCGGGGGGACAATGAATCCGAGGTGATGATCATGAGCCAAGAGGCCAAGCCAATCGTTAAGTGTAGCGTAGCCAATTGCCATTATTGGGGAGAAAATAACTTGTGCAAGGCAGATTTGATCATGATTGAAGTTGATGGTCATGCCGGAAAGAAATTTAAAGAAGAATATGCGGGGGAAAGCTTCAGTTCAGAAGAACGTGATAAGGCTGCCACGTCAGCCGCAACCTGTTGCCACACTTTTAAGCCGAAGTCCGTGTGAATTTTATTACGCGATTCATTTCGCATTTGGAGGTGCAGTTTATTATGGAAGATCATGAAAACGACAAGCATCAGAATGAAGAGCATGTTAGCCGCAAACGTGTAGATTACCCCCGTCACATTCATGAACGATCTGCCAAGCGCCGTAATGATCGTGAAGAATATGCAGCAGAGGTTGCTCCCGGCTCAGTTGTGACTCGACATGAGATCAAAGGTGAAGAGCAGATTATAAACAATAGTGGTCGTATTTCTGGCTATATTGGTCTGGCTGCAGGAATTGCCTCATTGTTTATGTGGTCAATTGTGCTGGGGCCTATTGCTGCAGTTTTAGGTTTTTTTGCTTATGTGAATGGCAGCAAAACGACCGGCATTTGGTCGATTGGTCTTGGGGCGCTGGCAACATTGAGTTATTTTGCTTTTATCCCGTTCGTTCGTTGACCCTACTGGAGGAAAAAGCTCAGTTTTCTTTTGTATATCCGAGAAAAATCATCTTAGTGATATAATTACATTAAAGCTGATCTATAAAGCTCCGCTGTCTTTTCGACAGAAACGGAGCTTTTTTTCATTAAAAGGTATGGAAGTACATAGTAAAAAGTTGTATCATAGCAGTAATGACAAGCTATTTGGGATATAACAACTATAGAAAGTTGGGAACACCACATGCAAATTGATCCGCGCGTGTCCAAGTCCATGTTAGACATGCAGCTGTTAAATAATATGAGTGCTACAACCCAGACGGGTACAACGGACGCTTTTTCCGGATTACTGGAACAAGTAGGTCAGTTGGAAACAGATGGTGCTGTGACTCGAGAAAATTCAAGTGATGTTACCAGAGACGATAACGGTTTACTATGGCTTCAATTGGGACCTTCCAGGGGAACGGCTTCGTCACTGTATCCCGCTCCTTCCAGTACAGCAACAGACGGACCCACAACACCTACAGCATATGATGATTTGATTAACGAGGCTAGTCAGAAATACGGCATTCCAGTAGCGTTGATTAAAGCAGTTATTGATACGGAATCTTCATTTAATCCGTCGGTCACTTCTTCGGCCGGAGCCAAAGGGCTTATGCAGCTTATGGATGCTACGGCTCAAGGTCTGGGAGTCAGTGACCCATATGATCCTGTTCAAAATATTGATGCAGGTGTTCGTTATTTGTCTTACCAGATTAAACGGTTTAACGGACAAGAAAATATGGCGCTGGCTGCATATAATGCAGGTCCCGGGCGGGTGCAGCGGCTTGGTGTAAATAGTGATGAACAGTTAATGGCTGTACTGGACAAGCTTCCGCTGGAAACGCAAAGATATATTACCAAAATTCAAAATGCACGTGAAAAATATACGATCTAAGCCCTATAGCTTATAACGAAAAAAAGTGCGTAATTTCATTTAGATTAGGTCCGCAGATAGGATCAATATGGGGAAAGGGTGTCGCTATAATGTAGCGGCCTTTCCCTGTTTTGGTCTTTTTTTGTTGTAGCAGTTATAGGAGAGAAAGGGGAGTGTAATGAAATATTTTGATTATGCGGCGACAACTCCACCTTTTGAAGAGGTGATTACAACAGTTGCCGAGGTCATGAGACGCCACTATGGGAATCCATCTTCGATGCATCGGTATGGAGAGGATGCGGATAAGTTGCTTAAGCGTTCGCGCGAAGTATGTGCTGCGGCTTTGGGAGTGTATCCATCAGAGATTGTCTTCACATCCGGAGCAACGGAAAGCAACAATCTTGCTATTAAGGGAGCAGCTTTGCAGTATCAGACCAGAGGCAAGCATATTGTTACTGTATCGACAGAGCACCCGTCTGTGTACGAAGCTTGCAGACAACTGACAAATCTGGGCTTCGAGGTTACATTTTTACCTGTCGATGCGGAGGGGCATGTGAGCACCGAACAGGTTTGTGCCGCTGTCCGTAAAGATACGATTTTAGTCAGTATTATGCATGTCAATAATGAGACGGGAAGGGTGCAACCGTTGCATGATATCGGAGCTGTGTTGAAGAAACAGTTCCCCCGTGTGCTATTTCATATTGACGGTGTACAGGGGTTTGGAAAGCTACCGGTTGATATCCGGGGCTGGCAGGCTGATCTGTACAGCCTCTCTGCGCATAAGCTACGTGGACCCAAAGGTGCTGGATTACTATTCGTTCGGGAAGGTGTGGAGCTTTTCCCACTGCATAGTGGCGGCTCTCAGGAGCAGGGTTTTCGTGCAGGTACGGAAAATGTACCGCTGCTAGTCGGTATGTCTAAGGCGGTACGGTTGGCGGGCGAACGGCAAGTAGAGACAGCACGCCGTATGACCGAGTGGAGAGAACGGGTGGTCTCAGAAGTGAAGACAATCCGTCAACTGCGGCTGAACAGCGGGGAAGAAGCGCCGCATATTGTCCACTTTTCGTATCCGGGCATGAAGGCCGAGGTAATGCTGCATACGCTGGAGCAATTGGGTGTGGTAGTATCCACCAAATCGGCTTGCTCTTCGAAATTGGCTGAACCCAGTCGGGTGCTGCTGGCGATGGGATGCAATGAGGCGGAAGCGTCTGGCGGCATTCGTATCAGCTTCGGTGATGAGCATACGGAACAGGATATCGATGAGCTTATACTTGCACTGCGACAGGCTGTAGCCAAGCTGGAATCCCTTGAAAGGTGGAAACGTTAAAATGCACTATGATATGTTGTTACTTCGCTTCGGTGAATTTACATTAAAAGGGAAGAATCGGACTCGTTTTGAAAAGGCAGTACTGAATCACGTGAAGCTGCTACTCAAACCGTTTCCTGGTGCTTCTTTGCGGAAGGAATTTGGACGGATTTATGTGGTTCTCGGAGGAGAGCCTTATGAACAGATCATTCAAGTGTTACAAAAAGTGTTTGGCATCACGACAATAAGTCCTGTCAAAATGGCTCCTGTCGAGCTTGGTGCTATAATTGAGACCGCTGTAGCTTTGATGCGTGAGCTGAATGTGGACGAGGGAACGACATTCAAGGTAAATGCCCGCAGAGTGTGGAAGGAATTTGCTCATTCTTCACAAGAGATGAACCATTTAATTGGTTCTCCTATTTTGCGAGAGTTTCAAGCGTTGAGGGTCGATGTACATCAACCAGATATTGAGTTACGTGTGGAGGTTAGAGAGCAGGCGGCCTATATATTCAGCGATGTTATTATGGCTGTAGGGGGCTTTCCGTTAGGAACGAACGGTAAAGCTATGCTGCTGCTGTCTGGTGGAATTGACAGCCCGGTAGCAGGGTGGTCTTCCATGCGTAGAGGATTGGAAATTGAATGTGTGCATTTTTATAGCTATCCGTTTACAAGTGAGCGTGCGAAAGAAAAGGTCATTGAATTGGCAAGGGTCTTAGCAGGCTATGCGGGTCGGATTAAAATCCACCTTGTGCCGTTTACAGAGGTGCAGACGGCCTTTACGCGTACTGGACAGGATAATCTGATTATTACGCTAATGAGACGGTCTATGTTACGAATTGCAACGATGCTGGCTGAGCGTGAAGGAGCACTGGCACTCGTGACGGGCGACAGTCTGGGGCAAGTCGCTAGTCAAACGTTATCCAGCATGAATGTGATTGGCCGTTCGACAGAATTACCATTGCTGCGACCTCTCGTAATGATGGATAAGCAGGAAATCACGGAAATCGCAAAGCAAATTGGCACCTACGATCTATCCATCCTTCCATATGAGGATTGCTGCACATTGTTTGTTCCCAAATCCCCAACCACCAATCCGAATTTGTGGGTTGTTCAAAAGATTGAAGCCTCTATTCGGGATTTAAATGCCTTGATTGAACAGGCTGTGGCTGCAACGGAGACACTTGTCCTGGAGGCAGGTGGAGCTATAGAGGGGCGTAAAGAGGAAGTTATACAGGAAGATTGGTTTTAATTTAAAAAGGCAGACCCACCAGCTAATTTGGGTCTGCCTTTTTATTTTAGTTAAAACAGTTTTTGAATCATTTTAGACGGCTTTTTCTCGACTGGATACTGCTCTGCGATTTTGAAGATATCCTGTGAGCAAAATACCAGCCATAACTGCGGCAATAAACAAGATACGCAGCGCAGGGTGCTCGGTAAAATAGGGTTCCAGCTTACGTTCTTCAGTAATCATATTAGAGGCTGTATAACCAAGAACAGCCGATCCCAAATAGATAATCCAGGGAAATTTATTGATCAGTTTGATAAAAAGAGTGCTACCCCATACAACGATCGGTACGCTAATTAACAGGCCAAGCACTACAAGTAGCAAATGCTGCTGGGCCGCGCCAGCAACCGCAATCACGTTGTCCAGACCCATAGCCGCATCGGCTACAACAATCGTGCGGATAGCACCCCATAACGTTGTTCCCGCTTTGACTTCGGTATGGTCCTCCTGGTCTACGAGTAACTTATACGCGATCCAGACTAACATGACACCCCCGATGAGTAACAACCACGGTACTTGAAGCAACCAGAGTACCACAATGGTGGCTGCTATGCGAATGAGCAGGGCACCACCGGTACCGTACAGTATCGCTTTTTTTTGCGTGGCAGGAGGCAGCTTTCTGGCGGCAAGTCCAATTACAATCGCATTATCTCCTGCGAGCAGAAGATCAATAAATATCACATTAAGCAGTAGCCAAAAGAACTGAAGTCCGGACATATCAATCGTTCTCATCTCCCTGATTAAACATCCTAAAATCATTGTATGTTGTTTATTTTAATACCCGTTTTTCGGAAATACGATTCATTATATTGCTGTTTGTTATTGATTTCAAGGTCTTTACTCAACAAATTTGACATCAATTTTTAATAAATGATGACTTATTTGACAAGGCTTATAAGCATAGCCTCGTCCTATTTCGCATACAAGTAGGATGGGGGTGTTTGTACACATGGAGCATATCATTTTGCTGTTGAAAATATTAATGATTAATTTGGTATTAAGCGGTGATAATGCAGTTGTTATAGCCATGGCGAGCAAAAACTTGCCTGCAAGGCAGCGGAGTCAAGCTATATGGTGGGGGGCAGTCGGTGCAGTCCTCCTGCGCTGTGTTTTGACTTTTGTAGCTGTCATTTTGCTGGGCATACCCTTTATTCAGGCGGCAGGCGGTCTACTTCTGTTATGGATTGCGTTTAAGCTGCTTTATGAGAATGAGGATCATGTGGGAGTCAGAGCAGAAACAACCATATGGAAGGCTATACAGGTGATTCTGGTAGCGGACTTTGTGATGAGTCTAGATAACGTATTAGCTATTGCAGCCCTAGCAGATGGGGATATCGCCATTATCGTCATTGGTATTGCAATTAGCATTCCGATTGTCGTCTGGGGCAGCAACGTGATTGCGATCTGGCTTCATCGGTTCCCTGTACTTGTTTTGCTTGGATCTGCAATCCTGGCTTTTACGGCAGGAGAAATGCTACTCCGTGATCCCCGATTGGGTGTGTGGTTAGCAGGTGCGGGGGAGCTAATACATGCATGGTTACCGGGACTTTTGGCCGCAGCAGTTGTCATTGTAGGAATATATCGTCAGTTACGAGCTCGCCATATTTGAACGTAGTTTTTTTGGAAAACATCGGCTAAAATATACTTAAAAACAATCACATTAAAAGACCTAAAAACAAATTCAGCAAACAAAGGAGACCACGATGAATTCCGGAAAAGAGCGTATGATCGGAGTGGGCATTGTTGCCGTAGGACTGATTATTTTGTTGGGGAAACTGGGGACGTTCTCCTTCTTGGGACGAAACTTTTGGCCTTTGCTGTTTTTAATACCTGGAATCGTACTGCATGCAATGTACATGAAGCGTAAAGTTTCACCCTTTATGTTGCTGCCGGCAGGGATTTTGTCGGTTTATGGCTTCTTATTTTTGCTCTGCAATATTTGGGGCTGGAATTTAATGGCCTATTTATGGCCTTTGCTACTTCTAGGTGTGGCGATTGGATTATGGCAGTACGCCATTAATGATATTTCGCTTTCTCGTAATGTTTATACAGGGGGCGTGATATTGGGGTTGATATCGGTGTTTTTATTGGTCATTACCCTGCTAAGAACGGGCATCATATATGTTATTGCAGTTTTACTGATCGGAGCTGGAATCTGGTTGGTCCTAAACAACCGTGGCAAACGCAAAAGGTAAAACGACAAGCTGTGAGATTTTATGGCGGTAAATTACGGAACAGGCAATAATGTCTTGCTTTATGACATATTTCAACTATAATATAATGGATATGATAAGAGCGTCGGAGATTTCTGACGCTTATTTTAAGGTTTTCACGCGAATCGGAGAGAGAAGCTGTCTGTACAAAGCCTGAAACATATAGAAGGCTGGCAGGGAGTGGGCCTAAAGAACGATTGTTAGCCTTGAATCAGCACTGCTTCAGGATAGAGACACTATTTTGATATACGGAAAGGATATGGATACAAACCATGCATGCAAGAGAAAACATTCGCAATATTGCGATTATTGCCCACGTCGACCACGGAAAAACGACGCTTGTCGACAAGCTGCTTCAACAGTCCGGAACATTTAGAGAACACGAGGCTGTTCAGGAGCGCGCCATGGACTCCAACGATCTGGAGCGTGAACGCGGTATTACGATTTTGGCTAAAAATACAGCAATCACTTACAAAGATTACCTGATTAACATTGTAGATACACCGGGACACGCCGACTTTGGTGGCGAAGTGGAACGGATTATGAAAATGGTTGACGGTGTTTTGCTCGTCGTTGATGCTTACGAAGGTTGCATGCCGCAAACGAAATTCGTACTGCGTAAAGCGCTGGAACAAAATCTGACGCCTATCGTTGTAGTGAACAAAATTGACCGTCCGGCAGCTCGTCCGGCAGAAGTCATTGACGAAGTACTGGATCTGTTCATCGAGCTGGGTGCGAATGATGAGCAACTGGAATTCCCTGTTGTGTACGCTTCGGCGCTGAACGGAACATCCAGCATGGATGCTGAAAAGCAAGACGACAACATGCAAGCATTGTACGAAACAGTTGTAGAGCACATTCCGGCTCCAACTGAGAAAGTAGATGAGCCTCTTCAATTCCTCGTAACACTGATGGACTATAACGAATACCTTGGCCGAATTGCAGTAGGTCGTGTAAACCGCGGTATCATTAAACAGGGGCAAGCAGTCACAGTTATGCAGCGTGATGGTAGCAGTAAATCAGCGCGTATTGAGAAGCTGTTCGGCTTCCAAGGTCTGAAACGTATTGAAACTGACCAAGCGGGCGCTGGTGACATTGTGGCGATTGCGGGAATTAAAGATATCAACATCGGTGAAACCATTGCCGATCCAAATCATCCTGAAGCATTGCCTGTACTGAAGATTGATGAGCCAACGCTGCAAATGACCTTCCTGGTTAACAACAGCCCATTCGCAGGTCGCGATGGTAAGTGGGTAACATCCCGTAAATTGCGTGAGCGTCTTCTGAAAGAACTCGAAACGGATGTCAGCTTACGTGTTGATGAAACAGATAGCCCGGACGCCTTTATTGTATCCGGACGTGGTGAGTTGCATCTGGGTATCCTGATTGAAAACATGCGTCGTGAAGGTTACGAACTGCAAGTGTCCAAACCGGAAGTTATCGTCAAGGAAATTGACGGTAAGAAAATGGAGCCAATCGAACGTCTCCTCATTGATATTCCGGAAGAAAGCATGGGCGCGGTTATGGAAAGTTTGGGCTCCCGTAAAGCCGAAATGGTTAACATGATTAATAACGGCACCGGACAGGTTCGCTTGGAATTCCTGATCCCTGCACGTGGTCTGATCGGTTACACTACAAACTTCCTGACTTTGACTCGTGGTTACGGCGTAATGAACCATGCGTTTGACAGCTATGGACCATTTGTTGGCGGTCAAGTAGGTGGACGTCATCAGGGTGTTCTCGTGTCAACGGAAAACGGCAGCTCTACATTTTATGGTATGCTGGGCGTAGAAGATCGCGGTATTTTGTTCCTGGAGCCAGGTACTGAAATCTATGAGGGCATGATCGTTGGGGAGCACACACGTGATAACGACATCGTCGTTAACATTTGTAAAGAAAAACAATTGACAAACGTTCGTTCAGCAACAAAAGACGATACAGTTAAACTGAAAACACCTGTTATCTTCTCTCTGGAGCAGGCGCTCGAATATCTGAATGATGATGAGTATTGCGAAATTACGCCTAATGCCATCCGTTTGCGTAAAAAGATCTTGAACAAAGGTGAACGCGAGCGTGCGGAGAAACAACGTAAAACAGCACAAGCAAATACGTAATTGATTGGATTGGTCTTTGGCCACAGCGGCGACGCCCGGGAACGGGATGCGCCGCTGTATGTGTTTTAGGATTGTAAACTTGGAGAAAGCGATATTTCTCAAAACGCAGGAAAAGGTGTTGAAGCATGAGTAATCTTTCGAACGGATTGCCTCCCCGGACACAAAGCGGGAAAAAATCCGCCAAACCGAAAAAAACGAAAAAGAAAAAAAGCTTTTTCAGATCGTTTATGAAGTTTGTCTTGTTTTTGCTCATTATAGGTATTTTGGCAGTAGGTGGTTATACCTACTATATTTACAATCAGGTAGAGGAAGTTTTGGATACGGGGATCAACAAGGAAGTACCCAAAACACAATTGGCTGAAGCTAAGCCTTTGACTATCTTATTGCTGGGAACCGATTACCGCCCTGATCATCCGACTTATTTGTCAGACGTTATTATGGTAGCTACATTAAACCCCAATACCAAATCGTCTACCATCGTGTCTTTACCGCGCGATACGCGTCTAGAAATGGATGGATATAAACCACGCAAGTTGAATGAGTATTATCCAGTGTTTAAGGCTAGAGAGAAAGAATCTGGTGAAGTTGCTGAAGAGCAAATGAAGAAGATGATCGGCAAATATTTAAACATTGATATCGATTATGTGACGGTTATTAACTTCCAGGGCTTTAGAGATGTAGTAGATAATTTGGGTGGCGTAGATGTGACGGTTGATAAAAACATGTGTTATCGTGACCGTGCAGATGGTACCGATATTAACCTGACAGCTGGAGCCAAGCATTTGAACGGTGATCAGGCTCTTGATTTTGTTCGCTACCGCAAATCGAATTGTCGTCCAAGAACAGCTGAATCTGACGATTTTGATCGCAATCGTCGACAAAATCAGGTGCTTCATTCCCTAATTGACCAAATGCAATCCTTTAACGCTTTGACCAAGTTTAGCGCAATTATTAAATCGGTTGATAAGAATATGATGACAGATATCGAGTCACAGCAAATGAAAAATATCGTACAAACCTATTGGAATATTTCCAAGCAAAATGTGAAATACAATCCGGTGGCAGGAACGTGGCGTAGCCCGTATGTGTACATTGATGAGCAACAGCTCGATTTGGCCAAACAAGCGCTACAAGAGGAATTAGCTAAAAAAGCAAGCGACACTACTGCAGCTTCTTCCAATTCCTGAGTATGTATCTTTCTCCTCTCTTATGTTATACTCGCAGCGAGTAAAGCTCTTATATAACATAAGGGGGTTGAGGTATGTCTAAAGTTATAGTGAACCAAGTCTAGGTCCAGTGAGCAATCACTGGGCCTTTTGTGTCTAATTTTAAAAATGTACAGGCTCAGAGCTATCTTCACTACAACTTTTCGTTGCTTTATCTGCTTTGGGGTTCTTTTTTCAGGGAATCAGCAAGTATTGGGTACCCGGTGAATAGGTATAGGTATGAAACACGAGATTGTCCACGCCGCTTTGGAGGGGATTTAATGAAGAAAATTTTTGTGCTGGATACGAATGTGCTGCTGCATGATCCGAAAGCCATTTTTACCTTCAAAGAACATGAAGTTGTCATTCCAGCTGTTGTTCTGGAAGAAATCGACTCCAAAAAACGCAACGCGGATGAGATTGGACGGAATGCCCGCAATGTATCGCGATTGTTGGACGGGTTAAGAGAAGTAGGTCATCTGCACAGTGGCGTTCCACTTCCCCAGGGTGGGAGGCTTAAGGTTGAGTTAAACCACCGAAGTTTTTTGAAAGTTCAGGAGATGTTCGGGGAGGTTTCGAACGATAACCGGATTTTGGCGGTCGCCTTGAATTATCATCTGGAAGAGCAGGAGCAGCCTGAACCACGTTCGGTCGTTTTGGTCAGTAAAGACGTGCTGGTCAGGATCAAGGCAGATGTACTGGGACTGCTGACCGAAGACTACCTATCCGATAGAACAGGCGATCTAAGTGAGCTATATCCCGGATACTCGGCAATACAGGTGCACCCGTCCATCATAGATGAATTTTACTCTAACCGTTTTTTACCAATCAAGCCACTGGAACTACCTTATACGCTGTATCCGCATGAATTTGTTATTCTGAAAGATGAAATGGGAACTGGAAAATCAGCTTTGCTGAAAGTGAATCAGGAGGCAGAGCGATTAGAGCCGCTGTACTTAAGTAACGAATCGGTGTGGGGAATCAGCGCGCGTAATGCTCAACAGCGGATGGCATTGGAGCTTTTGCTTAATGACGATATCCCTCTCGTGACCATTACAGGAAAAGCGGGTACGGGCAAAACGCTGCTGGCGCTGGCGGCAGGTTTGCTTAAGGTAGAGGATGAACATCGCTTCAAGAAACTGCTGATTGCTCGGCCTGTTGTTCCTATGGGTAAGGATATTGGTTATTTACCGGGAGAAAAGGATGAAAAACTTCGCCCGTGGATGCAACCCATCTACGATAATCTAGAGTATCTGTTTGATGCCAAAAAATCAGGTGATATCGACAAAATTTTGATGGGCTTGGGCAGTATTCAGGTGGAGGCACTTACTTATATTCGTGGGCGTTCGATACCTGGGCAATTTATTATAGTCGATGAGGCGCAAAACTTATCCCGACATGAGATCAAAACGATTGTGTCCCGGGTGGGTGAGGGGAGCAAGATCATTTTGATGGGAGATCCGGAGCAGATTGATCACCCTTATCTGGATGCAGCCAGTAACGGTCTAACCTATGTGGTGGAGCGGTTTAAGCAAGAAGGGATTAGTGGGCATATCATGTTGGAAAAAGGAGAACGCTCCAAGCTTGCGCAGTTGGCAGCCGATCTACTATAAAATCCCTACCGTTATTACAATAATAAAGACCTCGGGAATCTCCCGGGGTCTCTTGTTTTATACACGTAAAAATTCAGAACAATGAAAGGTGAGCAAAATTTTACTTAAAGTTTAATTCGAGCTTAACTTCAAGCATTCCTGCTAAAGTGCGTACTTCTGTGGCTTTGACATAGGAAATAAGCTGCTGTGGGTAGAAACCCAGATCAAAATCCTTTTCCAGCTTGTTGCGGGTCGTATCAGGTAGCTCCAGACCATTAAATACCAATCGATCCACATGAAATAAAATTGCATTTTTCGGCTCATTCTCTAGCGTGTAGTGACCTTCTACCCTTAATTTCATCGTTCCCTGCTGACCTTCTACCACAATTCGATCCTGCGCAAATGTAAAGTTGAAGTGATTAAACAATTCATTTTCTGACTTTAAAAAACGGTTAAAGTCCTCTTCACGAATGCTTATCGTAATGACTTTTCCATTTGTAACCATGGCACCTTGTTGTTGTTGAATGAATTGTGGTAAATTCTGCATAGCTTGAGCTAATGCTTTAAAGTGCTTATTTACCTCGTAGACACCTACATTCTCCCAATAAGCTGTCATTTCGCCAATTAGCTTGCGTAGGGTATCCGGGTCATTACTGGCGTTAACGCCGTCATTTACACGCGACTGAAGCAGGGCAATGCGTTTACGTTGTGCCAGTAAGTTTGTTTTGACAGTCTCCAGTTCCATTGAGGCTTGGGTGACTTGTTGTTCTGTTTTTCGCATAGATTGATAATTGGATTCGTATTCTTGAAGCACATCCTGATCGTGACTAATCAATAATAAGTAGTAATCGTACAGAGAGAGAAGTTGCCTTATACTTTTCGCCCCTAGCACCACACTCAACAGTTTGTCCCTTTCCCCCATATAATAAGATCGCAGCACAGAACCTGCACGCTTCCGTTGTATGGTCATTTGCTCTTGCTGAACGGTGAGATTACTTCGCAGTTCCTGCTGACGCTGCAAAAGGGTATGCTGCTCCTGACTGATTCGCTCAATTGCATGGTCTATCTCTACAATCGACAGGCTATCTTGTAAAATCTGACTTTCTTCATGGGAGGGAGCGGCCAGGGTAGGACGTACATATATGAAAGTTAGCAACATAATGGTGGTCAGCAGGGTGCTGATTGTGATTTTTATTCGTTTGTTCATTTGGTTTCCCCTTTTATGTATTCCCGAAAAAAACTAATGGTAATGTATATGATCCTTTCTGTTTCTTTAACCATTCATTTTATTGTACAGCAGTCTGAGCATGCTTGAAACCCGAAACTGTTTACGTTCACGTATGAGTTCTTGCAGAAATGGAAATACAATTTAGTATCAAATAGATTCTATGAACTCTACGAGAGGCATAGGAATGAATAAACAGCTTTTATACCCTATTCAAATACCGGCAAGATCGGTTCATGAAGACGGTTATTTCAGGATGTTGTTAGGAGGGCTAGAGGCATGACTGCAATAAGACAAGATGCATGGAGTGTGGAAGATGACTTGATATTGGCGGAGGTGACATTGCGGCATATCCGTGAAGGTGGAACGCAGCTCGCTGCGTTTGAGGAGGTTGGACAAAAAATAGGAAGAACCTCTGCAGCATGTGGCTTTCGTTGGAATAGCTGCGTGCGCAAACGTTACGATGAAGCGATTAGTATTGCCAAAGCACAGCGCCAGAAGCGCAGTTATATCCGTAAGCAGAACCCGGTGGGTGTATCACAGGTTGCGGCTTTTGCCTCGCTTGATACAGTCGAAGGTGGATACAGAACGGATGGTGCGAGTGAGGATACATTATCTATTGATGCAGTAATTCGCTTCTTGCGCCAATGGAAGGGATCCGTCCAGGAAACGAATCGGCAGATTAAGATGCTGGAGAAAGATTTACGGGAAAAGGAAGAAGAATTGAATCAGCTTCGCTCTATTAATGACCGGCTGTCCAAAGAAGTGAATGATGTACAAACCGACTATCGTGTTGTGAATGATGATTATAAAGCTCTGATTCAGATTATGGACCGAGCTCGGCGCTTGGCTTTAATCACTGAAGATGAGGAAGAGCTTAAATCCAGATTCAAAATGGACGCCAATGGGAATCTGGAGCGCATTGAGTAACAAGATTACTTCTGCAATATTGAAATAAAACGTCAACTAGCGCTTTGCCGTAGTTGGCGTTTTTTGTATTTCTTTAGAGTGCATATGATATAGTAGAAAAAAAGATGGAAGCGAGACGATACAAAGGTGATTGATATTATTGGAGCGGGTTCGCTGGGATTGTTGTTTGCCGGGAGGTTGTCTGCTTCGGGTACAAAAGTAAGGCTGTGGACGCGTACACTTGAGCAGGCACGCGTCATTGCTCGTGAAGGGATTACTGTGTTTGATAAGGAGGGACAGACGGCAGTACATGTTTCCGGGGATAAATTGAAGGTAGCGCCATTGGCAGATTGGCAACGGTTAAATTCACAGGCTCCAGCACGATGGATAATGCTTATGACCAAACAGGGGGCGATTGAGGAAGTATTAGAACAGATCCAGCCTGCAGCTCAAATGGATAGAGATACAGGAATTGTTTGCTTGCAGAATGGAATCGGCCATATAGAACGCATTAGACAGGCTTGGCCTGAAGCTGTGGTATACCCTGCTGTGACGACTGAAGGAGCCAAGAGGCAGGGAGTAGCATCTATTGTACATGCAGGATCGGGTGTTACTGAAATTGGTAGTTCCGAGGAAGGGGAGGAGGCGAAGAACAATAATTTTAATCAATGTGTGCTAAATCGGCTGCTTGCAGCAGGATTTAACGTTTGCTTGTCGAAAGAAATCGAGAACGGTATGTATCGCAAGTTGTTGATCAATGCTGTGATCAATCCGCTGACAGCGGTATGGCGAGTTCGTAATGGCGAGCTGCTTTCGGACCCTATTCGAATACATATGATGCGCAGGCTGTACGATGAAGGCATTCAAGTGTATGAAGCTCATGGTATCCACTGGGAAAACGCATGGTGGGAGCAAATTATGAATGTATGCCGGGCAACGGCAGAAAATCACTCGTCCATGCTAGCTGATGTACTTGCACAGTCCATGACGGAAGTTGCTTCAATTAACGGACAACTGGTGCAGATGGCAGATCGGGCTGGAGTTACTGCACCAACTCATGAGGTATTGTGGCAATTAATTGAAGGCATGCGGCTAAAAGAGGGGTGATCAGTTGAGTCTTATACAAGGTACTATTATCACTTTCAGTATTCTTCCCTTTTTTCCGTTTTTGATCGTGTTTGCGGTTTGTCGCTACATTCTTAAAATGGAAAAAAAAAAATCGTTACTTACTTCTATGGATATTACCACGTTTTTTCTGATATTTTCCGTCGCAGCACTCTTTAACGTCATTTTTACATCTCGATTCGGTTTTTATTTGATTCTACTGCTCCTATTACTGGCCTTGGGTTTAATTGGAGGAGCTCAAAATCGAATAAAAGGGAAGGTTGATGGTAAAAGATTATGTAGAGCGGTCTGGAGATTAACTTTTATAGCGATGACATTGGCGTATATTTTGTTGACTGTTGTTGGTATATTTAAGAATATATTCAACATCATGTGATATAAGATGACATGAAAAGGTGAAAAAATATGAATTAATCATGTTTTTTTGAAAAAAAAGCTCAATTTGAAGAAATGTAATGTAGATTTTTTTGACCGCTGGTTGTATAATCTATAAACATATACCACTTTAGAACTAGGGGGAAAACGCTAGATGAAAAGGAAAAGCTTTTTAGTCCTTTTGACACTCATTCTTGCAGTTGGTGCACTGCTCGCAGGTTGTGGCTCCAGCAAGAACGATAATGGTAAGGGCGCACAAGAAAACACCTCGACTACGCCGGCTCCGGCCGACAAGCAAATTTTGCGCATTAACCTTGCTTCCGAGCCGCCAACCTTCGATCCGGCACAAGCTCAGGATAGTCAAACTAACACGGTTCTGAAAACTTTGTATGAAGGTCTCGTACGTATGGGTCCTGACGGCAAAGAAATCCCTGGCGTAGCTGAATCTTGGAAAATTTCCGATGACGGCAAAACCTATACGTTCAAGCTTCGTGATACTGCAAAATGGAGTAATGGCGACCCAGTCAAAGCAAGCGATTTCGTATTTGCTTGGCAACGGGTATTGGATCCTTCCACGGCTCCTGCACCTCCATATGCTTACCAATTGTACTATATCAAAAATGCTGAGGGTTACAACCTGAGCACTTCGAAATCTTTTAAAGGCACTAAAGTTACAGACTTTAAAGAAGTAGGTGTTAAAGCTGTTGACGACCATACATTGCAAGTAGAGCTGGAGCACCCAACTCCTTACTTCTTGGGATTGACTTCTTTCTACACTTTTTACCCTGTAAATCCTTCCGTTAAAGGTAATGATAAGTGGGCTGTTAAGAAAGATAGCATGATCACTAACGGACCTTACACATTAACGACTTGGGACAGCGGTCAAAAGATCGAAGTAACCAAAAGTGAAAACTATTGGGGTAAAGATGATATCAAGCTGAATAAAATTACGATGTCCCTTGTAAATAGCGGTGCAACAGAGCTGGCTTCATATAGAAGTGGACAACTCGATTACGCAGGTATGCCAAACGGTGAAATTCCTACCGACCAAATTCCGGCTGTGAAAAAAGAACTGCCTAACGAATTTAAGGCAAAAGGGATTGCAAGTACGTACTACTATCTGTTTAATGTAACTGAAAAACCATTTAATAATGTTAAAATCCGTAAAGCGTTTGCGATGGCTATTGAACGCCAACCAATCGTTGAAAGAGTAACATTGGGCGGTCAAATTCCTGCATACGGCTTTGTACCTCCAGGTATCAAAGGAGTATCTCAAGAATTCCGTACTGAGAATAAAGATGATTACTTCAAAGAAGACTTCACTGAAGCGAAAAAATTGCTTCAGGAAGGTATGAAGGAAGAAGGCGTAACTACACTTCCTCCGGTAACATTGCTGTATAACTCCAGCGAGAGTCACCAAAAGATTGCTTTGGCAGTTGCTGATATGTGGAAGAAAAACCTTGGTGTTGACATCAAAACTCAAAACCAAGAGTGGGGCGTATTTATCCAAACACGTAACAAGCTGAATTTCCAAATCGCTCGTGGTGGATGGTCTGCTGACTATAATGATCCAATGACATTCCTGGATATGTGGACAACAGGCAATGGCAACAACAATGCAGGTTATGCTAACCCAGCATATGATGCTTTGATTGAAGCAGCTAAGAAAGAAACTGATCCAGCAAAACGCATGGAAGATTTTGCGAAAGCGGAGAAAATTCTGGTTCAAGACGATATGGTAATGCTTCCGATCTACTACTACTCAAATGTTTCTTTAACGAAACCGAATGTAAAAGACATTGGGCTTGACTTTAGTGGAGCAGTTGATTTCACAAGAGCGTATATTACACAGTAACTGAAGCTCGATTCTGAAGTTTGATAGTTACTTCGGGATATATATGTGGATAGAACCATATATATCCCGTTTTTTTTGTGTGTCATGGTCTTTTCCATCATCATGTAACCATGCAAATAAGTAGATTGGACAGTCCAATTCTATTTCGATAAAATCGAATGGTGTCGAAAAAAATTTATGGGGGGTGTAAACGGGCAATGACGCGTTATTTGATCAGTAAATTTTTCTATATGCTGCTATCTTTGTTCATTCTGATCTCTGCGACGTTTTTTCTCATGAAAGCAATTCCGGGTAACCCCTTCATGAGTGAAAAAGCGACTTCTCCTGAGATTCAAGCCCGGTTAATGGAACAATATGGGCTGGATAAGCCTGTATATGTCCAATATTTTAAATACTTAGGTGATATTGCTTCAGGTGATTTTGGTATTTCTATGAAAAAGCTGAATCAAAGTGTAACTGACATTATCGGACAAACTTTTACGGTTTCCCTCAAACTAGGTTTTGTTGCCATAATCGTGTCGATAATTGTCGGTCTCTTGCTAGGTATGCTGGCAGCTTTGTATCATCGTAGGCTAATAGATAACGTTGCAATGGTATTAGCTATCATGGGGATTGCGGTTCCCAGCTTCGTTCTAGCATCGTTGATTCAATTTTTCTTCGCTCAACAGTTAGGTTGGTTTAATGTTATGGGCTTTGACGGTCCGATGGACTACGTTCTGCCTGTTGCAGCTTTATCTGCTTCCCCAATTGCGTTTATCGCTCGACTAACGCGTTCCAGCATGCTGGAAGTGCTTCATGCGGATTACATTAAGACTGCCAAAGCTAAAGGCTTGAAATCCATTACAATTATGTTCAAACACGTTGTACGTAATGCTATTTTGCCGGTTGTTACCTATGTGGGACCCATGACGGCCAATATTATTACGGGTTCAGTTGTTATTGAACGTATCTTCGGGATTGGCGGTATTGGTAAGGTATTCGTAGATAGTATTACAACCCGCGATTATACCATGATTATGGGAGTTACTATTTTTTACGGTATTTTGCTGATGGTGGCGCGTTTTATTACAGATATTGCATATGGATTTATTGATCCGCGGATTAAGCTTACTGGCGGGAAGGAGGGATAACTTTATGTCTGTTAAAGATAATGCTGTGAACTTGGATAAGCTTCAGGTAAAACCGGAAGATTTCCAGAAGGTCGGGGCGGATGAAAAGCAGTCTGAAGTTATTCAGCGCGAAAGCTTGTCCGCTTGGCGAGATGCTTGGGAACGACTTCGTAAAAATAAACTGGCAATGACGAGCTTGAGTGTGTTGGTTCTCATTGTGCTTGCTTCAATTGTTGGGCCGATGCTGTCCCCATACGATGACCGCACCAATGATTTGTTGAGCACCAATCTTCCTCCTTCGGCGGAACATTGGTTCGGAACAGATGATCTGGGACGTGATATGTTTGTACGTACTTGGATGGGCGCTCGGATTTCCTTGATTATTGGTTTGGCTGCTGCAATGATTGATTTGATGATTGGAGTTATTTATGGTGGAATTATGGGTTACTTTGGTGGCCGCGTTGATGAAATCATGAATAAATTTTCTGAAATCTTGTACTCCATTCCTTACTTGCTTGTTACGATCCTGTTGCTGGTTGTACTGGAGCCAAGTATCACTACAATTATTATTGCGCTCTGTGTAACGGGGTGGATTAACATGTCGTGGATTGTACGTGGTGAGATGTTACAACTTAAAAACCGAGAATTCGTACTTGCTTCCCGTTCAATGGGTGCTGGTGCAGGTCGTTTGCTGTTCCGTCACTTGTTGCCTAATGCGGTAGGACCAATCATTGTCACACTGACTTTGACAGTTCCAAGTGCTATTTTCTCTGAGGCATTCCTGAGCTTCCTTGGATTAGGGGTACAGGCTCCTCAGGCGTCGCTGGGTTCAATGATTGAATCGGCTCTGACCGGGTGGATGTATTACCCGTGGCGGATGCTTTTCCCAGCAGGTTTGATCAGTTTGATTATGCTTGCGTTCAACCTTTTTGGCGACGGCTTGCGTGATGCGCTTGATCCGAAGTTGAAGAAATAGGAGGTGAGATCATGGTGAGTAGCAACAATTTAATTGAGGTTGAAGGTCTTAAAAAGTATTTTAATGTTGGCAAAAACCGTGTGCTCAAAGCGGTGGACAACCTGAATTTCTATATTCGCGAGGGTGAAACGCTGGGTATGGTTGGCGAATCCGGCTGTGGTAAGTCTACAGCGGGTCGTACGATTTTGCGCTTGTATGAACCTACAGCAGGTAGCGTGCGTTTTAACGGTACGGATATTTACAAATTATCACCAAGTAAAATGAAAGCAATGCGCCGTGATATGCAGATGATCTTTCAAGATCCGTATGCATCATTGAACCCGCGTTTTACCGTTTCTGATATTATTGGTGAGGCACTGGATATTCACAATATGGCGGGTAGCCGTGCAGAACGTAAGAAACGGATTGAAGAGTTACTTGATCTGGTTGGTTTGAACCCTGACCATGCAACACGCTATCCGCATGAGTTTTCTGGTGGTCAACGTCAACGGATCGGCATTGCACGCGCACTAGCGGTTAATCCTAAATTCATCATTTGTGATGAGCCGATTTCAGCTCTTGACGTATCTATTCAGGCTCAGGTTGTCAACCTGTTAAAAGAGCTTCAAGAACGTTTGGGTCTGACATACCTGTTCATTGCGCATGATCTGTCGATGGTCAAGCACATCAGTGATCGGGTAGCTGTAATGTATATGGGTAGAATGGTCGAGCTTGCAGAAAGTGCTGAATTGTATGCAAATCCGATCCATCCTTATACGAAAATGCTTTTGTCGGCGATCCCACTTCCTGATCCAGAAGTAGAAGCCAACAAAAAACGGATTATTATGCCAGGCGACCAAGCAGGCCCGATTCATGATGCATCTGGCAGCAAGACAGGGGCTTATAACCTGGAAAATGCCACGCTCATCGAAGTGTCTAAAGGACATTTTGTAGCTGAGCCTTACGCCTGATCTTGTTTTATGCACCAACCGCCGAGTTATTCGGCGGTTTTTTTTGTAGGAAGCTTTGACGTGGACATGGGCTTTCGGTACAATCAAGCAGTAAGGTTTTGGTGGAGACAGGAGGCAGACCCATGAAGATAATTCCGGAAACGCTTCGCGTAGGGTCGGCTTTGGCAGAAGATTATATACAGGGTACAGGACGCGCAAGCGACTTGTATGAATATAATGTGCTGCACGCCGATGCTTATGCCCAACGGGCGAAGTGGCTGGATAAGACGGGGCATCTGCGATTAAACCGTAAGGATATCGTAGCATGTCTTCGTATATACAATGAGAAATACAATTCGTATGAGGCGGTTCGTGCTTCATTGGACCGTCTGGAAAGTCCAGATGCCTTAGTAGTAGCTGGCGGGCAGCAAAGCGGATTGTTCACAGGTCCGATGCTGGTCATTTACAAAGCTGCTACCCTAATTAAGGCGGCGAGAGAAGCTGAGGAACGGCTTGGACGTCCGGTTATTCCCGTCTTCTGGATTGCTGGCGAAGATCATGACTGGGACGAGGTCAATCATACATACGTAATGGCAAATGACCCACAAGCCGTCAAAATCAAGCTGAATAAGCAACCTGAACGCCGTTCTTCGGTTAGTGCCATTAAAGTTGAGGCTGTTGAGTGGAAGCAAGCGATAGCGGATATAGAGCAAAGCTTGCCAGATTCAGAACATAAGGCTGAAATAATGCGCATGATTGAGAACGGGCTAACGGATTCATATGGACTGAGTGAAGCCTTTGCCAAGTTGCTGGGCCTTTTGTTCGGCACCTATGGATTAGTACTCTTGGATTCAGCAGATCCTTCGCTACGCAAGCTGGAAGCATCCGTTTTTAAGCAACTGGTTCAGCACAATGATGAGTTGGAGCAGGCTTACCGGACGACTGCTGCGCGGATCGTAGATTATGGATATCATTTACAAGCCGATGTGCATGAAGGTGGCGCGAATCTCTTTTATATCCATGAAGATGAACGCTTGCTGCTTTTCAAAAAAGCTGGACTATTCACGGATCGACACGGTCTGGTGGTGTTTACTGTGGATGAACTGCTTGAAGAGATAGATAGACATCCCGAACGTTTTAGTAACAATGTGCTAACTCGTCCTCTAATGCAGGATTCACTGTTTCCGGTGTTGGCATCTGTGCTGGGTCTAGGAGAGATTGCTTACTGGGCGATTACACGGGATGCTTTCGGGGTGTTGGAGATGCAGATGCCGATACTGCTGCCACGAATGTCTTTTACGTTGGTAGAGCCAGGCGTGGAGAAGCATATGCTTAAGTATGAATTGAGTTTTGGTCAAGTTAGAGACGGACTTGAGGAACGGAAAAAGCAATGGATCGCCACTCAAGATCAGCTTGGAATGCAGGATCAGTTTTCCGGGGCTAAGGAAGCTTTTGTCCGCATGTACGAACCGCTTGTGCAGCAGACAGGTTTGATTGAAAAAGGTTTGCTACCGCTCGGAGAAACCAACCGCGATAAGATTCTGGCACAGATCGCCTATCTGGAGGCAAAAGTTCAGGAAGCGTTGCTTCGGCAAAATGAAACAGCACTTCGCCAGTGGGATCGTATTGAGTGGTCGCTTTTTCCATTTGGACAGCCGCAGGAGCGGGCGTATACGATCTATCATTTTCTGAACCGTCATGGTCTCAGCCTGATTGATATGATTATGAGTGTACCATTGGATCTGTTGGGTACGCATCGCGCTATTTATGTATGATTTATTATTTTATATAGGATTTATCATGGAGCAAATTTAACCAATATGAAGGAGGAAACAAAGTATGACTTCCCATTC
Source organism: Paenibacillus sp. A3M_27_13 (assembly GCF_024213315.1). Lineage (NCBI taxonomy): Bacteria > Bacillati > Bacillota > Bacilli > Caryophanales > Paenibacillaceae > Paenibacillus > Paenibacillus sp. A3M_27_13. The sequence continues at coordinate 916,652 of NZ_JANAVE010000001.1, read as the reverse complement.
TCTGCAAAATAGCATAGTTCACGATCTTAAATTGGCCCCAGAAGGTCATTTGAAAATTGATTGGGTAGAAGCCCATATGCCAGTATTGAACCGTATACGTCAACAATTCGAGCAAGAGCAGCCTTTTGCTGGTCTGAAGGTAACCATCTGTCTACATCTGGAGGCCAAAACGGCTTATCTGGCTAAAGTGGTACAAGCAGGTGGAGCGCAGGTAACTATTACGGGTAGTAATCCATTGTCCACACAAGATGATGTTTGCGCCGCATTAGTTGAAGATGGCGTTACAGTATTAGCTAAATACAATCCGGACCCGGAAGAATTCAAAAATTTGCAAATCAAGGCACTGGAAACAAAGCCGGATCTCATTATAGATGATGGTGGTGACTTGGTTACTCTGTTGCAATCCGAACGGCCTGATCTGATTTCTACGATCCGTGGGGGAGCAGAGGAGACAACTACTGGCATTATTCGTTTGAAGGCTTTGGAAAAAGAAGGGCAACTTCACTTTCCGATGGTGGCTGTTAATGATGCTTACTGCAAATATTTGTTTGATAACCGCTATGGTACAGGACAGTCAGCTTTCGACGGCATTATTCGTACGACTAATCTGGTTGTAGCCGGAAGTACAGTGGTTGTGGTAGGTTATGGCTGGTGTGGCAAAGGGGTTGCAATGCGTGCGAAAGGGCTGGGAGCCAACGTTGTTGTAACCGAAGTTGATCCAATCAAGGCAGTAGAAGCCCATATGGATGGGTTCCATGTGTTGCCGATGGTAGAGGCTGCCAAACTGGGCGACTTCTTTATTACAGTAACTGGAAACAAGGCTGTAATTACAGGAGAACACTTTGATGTGATGAAGGATGGAGCTGTGCTGTGTAACGCAGGGCATTTTGATGTGGAGGTTAGTAAGCCTGAGCTTGCTAAACGTTCCGAATCCATTCGTACGGTGCGTCGCAATATCGAGGAATATCGCTTTAAAGATGGACGTAAAATGTATTTGCTGGCAGAAGGACGCCTCGTGAATCTGGCTGCTGCTGATGGTCATCCTGCGGAAATTATGGATACGACATTTGCGCTTCAGGCGCTTGGCTTGAAATATGTGAATGATCGTTACAATGAGCTAGGCAAAGCTGTTATTAATGTACCTTATGAAATTGATGAACAGGTAGCTCGATTCAAGCTTGATAGTCTGGGAATCCAAATTGACACGTTAACTGAAGACCAAAAGATCTATTTGGACAGCTGGAACGCGTAATCGGATTATTTCATCACGATTTTCGCTGCAAAAGTGTTGCGTTTTTAATGCAAGTGTTTGTTTAGGTTGGCATAATGGACAGAGAGTAAGCCCTTTATTCCGTGTTGTTTCGAAACCTGATGCATATTGTCGGGGGCCGGCTTCATGGGGTAAGGGGCTTTTTTGCATCTTGTGACGCAGGGCTACAATAACAGACATAAGGGTATGGATCCGGCTTCTATCACTTTTTGGTAATGAAAAAGAGGTCTTTGATTTTTTAAAGCGAATCTATTATGCTTAGGTGGTGGAAAGTGGGCCAAAGTGGGAGAATGGGGTAAGGGGTGACGAAACCAATGTTTATGGGGGAGTTCCAACATAGCATTGATGAGAAGGGTCGGCTTACTGTACCGGCCAAGTTTCGTGAACTTCTCGGTGCCTCGTTCGTGGTTACCCGCGGGCTGGACCAATGCCTCTTCGTGTATCCCATGGATGAGTGGGCTGTCATGGAGAAAAAACTTAAAGCACTGCCTCTGATGAAGGCCGATGCGCGGGCGTTTACCCGTTTTTTTTTCTCGGGGGCGACTGAATGCGAATTGGACAAACAGGGCAGGGTAAATTTACCGGGGAATTTGTGCGAATACGCCAAGCTTACTAAAGAGTGCGTCGTATTGGGAGTGTCCACCCGTGTAGAGATTTGGAGCAAGCATACTTGGGAGCAATATTTCAACCAATCAGAAGAAGCATTTAACGACATTGCTGAGAAATTGGTTGATTTCAACTTTGAATTGTAATTTAGGAGGTCAGCCGTTTGTTTCACCACATTACCGTACTCAAAGAAGAAGCAACACAGGCACTAAACATCAGGCAGGACGGGATTTATGTGGACTGCACGTTGGGAGGGGCAGGACACAGTTCCGTCATTGCATCACAGCTTGGCCCTGAGGGAAGGCTCATTGCCTTTGATCAGGACGACTGGGCATTGAACAATGCGCGAGAGAAGCTGTCAGCCTATGAAGGTAAGATTTCATTAGTGAAATCCAACTTCCGCCACTTGCAGGACAAGCTGACCGAGCTGGGATTGCCCGAAAAAGACGGCGTCCCGCAGGTCCAGGGTATTTTGTTCGATCTGGGTGTATCCTCGCCCCAGTTCGATGAGGGGGAACGGGGATTTAGCTACAATCATGATGCACCGCTTGATATGCGGATGGATCAGAGTAGCTCGCTTACGGCTTACGAAATTGTCAATGAATGGTCGGAAGCAGAGATTGCGCGTATTTTGTTTCATTACGGAGAAGAGAAGTTTTCACGGCGGATCGCAAAGATCATGATTGAACGTCGATTGAACAAGCCTATTCACACAACAGGGGAACTTGTCGATATTATCAAAGAAGGAATTCCGGCTGCGGCACGCAGAACCGGGGGACATCCGGCTAAACGCAGTTTCCAGGCTTTGCGGATTGCTGTGAATGATGAGTTGGGTGCACTGGAAGATACTTTGCATCAGGCAATAAGATGTCTGGCTCCAGGAGGCAGAATTTCGGTCATTACATTCCATTCTCTGGAGGATCGGATATGCAAGCATATTTTCAAGGAGTATTTGGCGAAAAGCATCTATCCATCTGATTTGCCTATTTTGGAGGACAAAATGATAGGCGATCTGAAGCTGGTGAACCGTAAGCCGATTGTGGCGTCAGAGCAGGAATTGGAGCTTAATCCACGGTCCCGGTCAGCGAAGCTGAGAGTTGCCGAAAAATTGTAAATTTAATGGAGAAGGAGAGGCGACATGGCTTATACACGCGGTAATTTGGCTGTAAAAGAAAGAGCCCGTCAGGAACAGGTTCAGCAACAACGGTATCGTGAGACCACCAAAGTCGTTACACGCCGCAGAGAGCTGCCGATTCGAGAAAAGCTGCTGTATCTATTGACACTTGTAGCGTGCATTGTCATTGCTGGTATGTTGATTAGCAGGTACGCTCACATTTATCAAATCAATTATTCGATTAATACGGCAAGCAAGGACATTTCCAAATTACAGACCAATATCGCCCAACTGAAGATTCAAAAGGAGCGTCTGGAAAATCAGATCGTGCCGACTGCAAAGCAACAGGGATATATCGAACCAACAAGAGAGCCCATTCGTGTGGAAAAGCAGGCTGCCAAATAGTTAAGGGCATAGCATCAAGCTATGCTCTGACGTACATTTTTTTTGCAGAGAGGTTTGAGCTATGGTCAAAAGAATAAAGCTTCGCACACTGCTAATAGGGGGATGTATTACCCTCTTTTTTCTTGTTCTGCTACTTAAGGTATTTTGGATTCAAGTTGTGAGTGGGGAGTACTGGCATAACCTGGTAGTTAATCAAGTAGAAAGAGATCAGGTGATTCAGCCCAAGCGTGGAACCATTACGGACCGTAAAGGAAACGTATTAGCTACGGATGCACCGGCTTATACGGTAGTTGTCAATCCTAGCATCATTCAGGAGTATGATTTGGAGAATGAGGTTGTAGCTAAGCTGCACCAGTTACTCAAAACGCCTGAGGATGAGCTGAGAGGACATCTTTCTGCAAAGGATAAAAAGGGGAACTACTTAAAAAATCGCGAGATTCGTAATGGGGGCTGGAAGGTAGATCCTGAGGTCAAGGCACAAGTGGATACGTTCAAAGAGTATTTGAAGGATAAGTATGAAGTAATTGGAGCTGTGGACACCGTTCAAGAATCCAAACGCTATTATCCGGAAAATAAGCTGGCTTCCCATGTTCTTGGCTATCAAAGAAAAGATGGCACAGCAGGTATGGGGTTGGAAGCTTATTATAATAAAGAGCTCTCGGGGACGGCTGGAAAGCTTCTGTATCAGCGGGATCGGAAGGGAGTTCCTCTTCAAGGATCGGAAAGTGTCTATGAGCCGGCACAAAATGGTAAAAATTTAAAGCTGACGATTGACGATACGATTCAGTATTATATAGAGGATGCCATGCAGGAAGCTATTGCAAAATACAACCCGAAAACGATGACTGTAGTAGCTGCTGATCCCCAAACGATGGATGTTCTCGGTATGGCGACTTACCCGAATTTTAATCCCAATACATATGGGAGTACACCCTTGGAATATTTCCGTAATAATGCTACTCAATCTATCTACGAGCCTGGCTCCACGTTTAAGATTGTCACCTTGGCAGCTGCGGTTCAAGAAAAGGTGTTCAATCCAAATGAATCCTACCAATCTGGTATGATTCGGGTCGGAGGCTGGGATATTCGTGACGTAAGCCGTAACTGGGGAACGTTAACCTATCTTCAGGGGGTCAAGCGTTCAAGTAACGTCGGTTTCGTCCATCTGGGATTGGATAAGTTGGGTGGCGAAAGGCTGAAGAAATATATTAATAACTTTGGATTCGGCGTGAAAACAGGCATTGATCTTCCGAGTGAGTCTACCGGAGCTATTACTTTCCATACCCAGTACAAATCCGAGGTGGCAACGGCTTCGTATGGACACGGACGTGTTCAGGTAACTCCAATCCAGCAGGTAGCTGCAATTTCGGCAATTGCTAACGGGGGGAAGCTGATGCAACCTCATCTGGTGAAAGAAATCATGAACCCAGATACAGGCGAAGTTCAGACGATTCAACCGAAGGAAGTCCGCCAAGTGATTACTCGGGAATCGGCAGTCCAGACAAGCAGCTATCTGGAGCAGGTCGTATCTGACCAAGAAATTGGTACGGGACGCCTTGCTTATATTGACGGATATCGTGTAGCTGGTAAAACAGGTACAGCGACGAAGGTCGTCGGAAAAGTATATGACCATTCGAAGGATGTCGTGTCCTTTATAGGTTTTGCACCAGTAAATGATCCGAAAATAGCTGTTTTGGTTGTTATGGATGAACCTAACAAATCAGTAGGCGGCGGTACAGCAGCAGCGCCTGTATTTAAAAAAATCGTATCCCAATCGTTGCAATATATGGGGGTTCCAAAAACGGGAACTAAAACGAATAAATCAGGTGGCGCTGTTGTAAAAACAGTGAATTTGCCAACGGTACCAACATTAACTGGTCAGGTGAAGAAAGATGCGCAAAATGCATTGCTCAAACAGGGAATTGCCTATGAAACGGTAGGCAAAGGCTCCAAAATTGTTCGCCAATATCCTGAAGCAGGCGTCAAAATGAAACCCGGACAACGCATTTACTTGCTGACTGAGGATAGTGCCAACATGACTATTCCTGATTTTACAGGTGTTTCGTTGCGTGACACACTTCAAGTTCTGACCCTTATGAAGGTTGGTGTGCAGGTAAGCGGCGAAGGTTATGTTGTCTCTCAAAAGGCGCAAATGGTAAATGGAAAGCGGATCGTCAGCGTGACGCTTCAGCCGGCCAAAGAAACGGTGACCGGAGTGAAACCGGAGGAAACACAGGACTCGACCAATGGAGTTGCAGCTAACCAGACCGGCAGCGCAACAAAAACGGAGGCCGATACTAAAACCGAATCCAGTACTACTGCTGATGCTGGAACAGACGCGGGAGCTCCTAAGGGAGGAATATCTGCTGTTGCAGATGAGAAAAGTGCTGCTGCGATTAAAGGCGAGGATAACTGATAGCTTGTTCTAATGTCCGTTCTTTTGAATATTCATGAGGTAAGACATGTCATGAGTATTTGAGGAACGGAGGGAGCGCGTTTGAAAAAATCTAACGTGACCATGCGGCGGAGGCTGGTATGGGGGCTAATGGGATTATTTGTACTGTTTGCGGCCTTGTCGATCCGGCTCGCCTATGTTCAATTGGGTAAAGGAGACGAGCTCTCGGCCAAGGCTGAGGATTCGTGGCGCCGCAATATTCCATTTGCCGCCAAGCGCGGCGAAATTTTGGATCGGCAGGGTACGGCGCTGACCTACAATGTCAGTTCGCCGACAGTCATGGCGATACCAGTGCAAATTAAGAAGCCGGAAGAAACGGCACGCAGGCTGGCGCCCTTGCTGGATATGAGTGAGGATAAAGTGCTCAAGCTGATTACCAAACGAACAGCAAGCCAAAAACTTCAGCCCGGCGGACGGAAAATTACGATGGAGAAAGCGCAGCAAATTCGTGATTTGAAGCTGCCGGGTATCGTTGTTGCTGAAGACAACAAACGTTATTATCCTTATGGTGATCTAGCGGCTCATATTCTTGGGTTTACAGGAATTGATAATCAAGGGCTGACAGGCGTAGAGAAGCAGCAAAACAGTAAGCTTCGGGGAATCGACGGAAGCATTGCGTATTTATCAGATGCAGGTGGTCGTCTGATGCCTGGTTCTTCTGAAAAATACATTGAACCGAAGGATGGACTGAATTTACAATTAACCATTGATAAGTCTGTGCAGTCCATTATGGAACGGGAGCTTGACCAAGCCATGGTCAAATTTCAGGCGAAGTCCGCGTTGTCTATTGCTATGAACCCCAAGACGGGTGAAATATTAGGCATGGCTGGACGACCAAGCTATGAGCCAGCACTATACAAGCAATATGCGCCTGAAATCTATAATCGAAATCTGCCTATCTGGATGACATATGAACCTGGGTCTACTTTCAAAATTATTACACTGGCGGCTGCCTTGGAAGAAAAGAAGGTCAATCTCAAAAATGACCGTTTTTTTGATCCGGGATATATTGAAGTCGGTGGAGCACGCCTGCGTTGCTGGAAGAAAGGCGGACATGGAAGCCAAACGTTCCTTCAAGTGGTGGAGAATTCTTGCAACCCCGGTTTTGTAACATTGGGGCAGCGGTTAGGTAAAGAAGCACTTTTCAAGTACATTCGGAATTTCGGCTTCGGCAGCAAAACGGGAATCGACATGATTGGTGAGGGCAACGGCATTTTGTTCAAGCTACCTCAGGTCGGTCCTGTAGAACTGGCGACAACCGCTTTTGGTCAAGGGGTGTCTGTCACTCCGATCCAGCAGGTTACCGCTGTATCGGCGGCAATCAATGGCGGTAATCTTTATAAGCCTCACATTACAAAAGGTTGGGTTCAGCCGGGAACCGGAAAAGTGCTGGAAAAAGTAGAACCAGAACTAGTACGTAGGGTCATTTCAGAGGAGACCTCCCGACAGGTAAGAGAAGCGCTGGAGAGCGTCGTTGCTAAAGGTACAGGTCGTCCTGCTTTCATTGAAGGCTACCGGGTGGGAGGTAAAACGGGGACAGCACAAAAGGTCATTAACGGACGTTATTCTTCCTCGGAGCATATTGTATCCTTTATTGGTTTTGCGCCGGCGGATGATCCGCAAATCGTCGTCTATACCGCTGTCGATAACCCGAAGGGAATTCAATTCGGCGGGGTGGTTGCTGCGCCAATCGTGCAAAATATTTTAAAGGACGCGCTGATTGCCTTGAAAATACCGCCTCGCACCAATCAAATTGCCAAAGAGTACAAGTATGGAGAAAATCCGATCGAAACGGTACCTGATCTGGTAGGTGCTACTGCAGCTGATTTGTACGAAGATATGAATATGAACTTTATGCTCGTGAAATCTGGGTCAGGCAAGACGGTCGTGAGTCAGGCGCCGAAGCCGGGCTCCAGATTGGAGCGAGGATCAACGATCCGTATTTACATGGGGGATTGATAGGTTCATTTTATACCATACTATGAATAACGAGAGAGCAATGGAGGAATGAAAGATGCAGCTTCAACAATTGGCTTCACTGCTGGCCGTCTCCCGTGTGGTGGGTGACGGTACAGTGGATTGCCGAGGAATCGGGGCGGATTCACGTCGAGTGCAACCGGGGGATTTATTTCTGTGTTTGCCAGGTTTTACAGTGGACGGACATGACTATGCTGAGCAGGCAATTGCGTCCGGGGCGGCAGCTTTGGTCGTTGAACGTGAACTGGATGTACCTGTTCCGCAGCTTGTAGTTAAGGATGCACGACATGCCATGGCGGTTTTGGCAGATTATATGTTTGATTCACCGAGCCGACGCATGCGCATGATCGGCATAACCGGAACCAACGGTAAAACAACGATAACTTATCTGATTGAAAAGATTATGAAGGATGCGGGGGTGAACACCGGACTGATTGGTACGATTCAAATGCGTTACGGTGGTCAGTCTTACCCAATGTCTGGCACTACGCCCGAAGCGGTGGAACTGCAACGTTATCTCGGAAATATGGCAGAGCAGGGGGTTCAATGCTGTGTCATGGAAGTATCCTCACATGCGTTGGAGCAGGGCCGCGTCAAAGGAACTGATTTTCGCACCGCTATATTTACAAACCTGACGCAGGACCACCTGGACTACCACAACACAATGGAGGAGTACCGTGCTGCAAAAGGACTTTTATTCTCTAGGTTGGGAAATGCTTTCTCGCGGGATGCATCCGATAGCAAATATGCTGTTCTGAATGCAGACGATCCGGCTTCTTCCTATTTGCAGGCTCAAACTGCGGCCCAAGTGATTACATACGGCGTGGAAAAGGAGTCTGATGTGCAGGCATCTCGTATCACTATAGGTTCCAAGGGAACCTCCTTTCATGTGTCTACTTTTAAAGGAGATACCGATATTGAGCTTCGAATGGTAGGCAAGTTCAATGTGTACAACGCACTGGCGGCCATTACCGCTGCTTTGCTGGAAGGAATCTCGTTGGTGGATATCAAGCGCAGTCTAGAGTCTATTGCAGGCGTAGATGGGCGGGTAGAGCCTGTAGATGCGGGTCAGCCCTTTGCTGTTATTGTAGATTATGCCCATACACCGGACGGATTGGAAAATGTCCTTCGCACCGTAAAGGAATTTGCGGTCGGTAAAGTATGGTGTGTATTTGGATGCGGCGGCGACCGAGATCGTACGAAACGCCCATTGATGGGGAAAATTGCTGCGCGTTACAGCGATCACTCGTTTATTACTTCCGACAATCCGCGAACAGAGGACCCGAAAGTGATTTTGAAAGACATCGAACAAGGGTTGATCGACGAAGGTGTACCCGCAGAACGATACGAATTGATCGTGGATCGCAGAACTGCAATTCATAAAGCTGTTGAAATGGCAAGCCCTGACGATGTAGTATTGATTGCGGGAAAAGGTCATGAGACTTACCAGTTGATCGGAAAAACGGTGCATGAATTCGATGACCGCATCGTAGCCAAAGAAGCGATAAGGGGTTTATCCAAGTGATGAAAAGAACAATCGGTCAGATTGCATCTATGTGTGGAGGAATACTTCACGGAGAAGCGGACACCGAACAGATGGTCGAAGGCGTTTTTACAGATTCTCGCAGGCCGCAGAGCCAAGGGTTGTTTGTTCCACTCGTGGGCGAACGGTTTGATGGGCATAATTATGTGCAGCAGATCGTAAGCGAGGCAGGTGCAGCTGCATTTTTATGGCAAAAGGATCATGGAGCACCTCCGGCTGAGAACGCTATTGAGGTAGAGGATACGTTAGAAGCCCTTCAGCATCTAGCAGCTGCATACTTACGCGAAACCGGCGTTTCTGTCGTTGGGATCACGGGAAGCAACGGCAAGACGACAACGAAAGACATCGTAAACGCTCTGCTGGGCACGACTTTTAAAGTACACAAAACCGAAGGGAATTATAACAATCATATCGGTTTGCCTTTAACGGTACTGTCCATGCCGCAGGATACAGATATTCTCATTCTGGAGATGGGCATGAGTGGACGTGGAGAGATTCGTCTGCTGGCTAATATTGCCCAACCAGATGTAGCTATCATAACGAACATAGGCGAATCGCACTTGCTGCAGCTTGGTTCTCGTGCGGAAATCGCTCGTGCAAAGTTGGAGATCACAAGTGGCCTTAAGGCTGGTGGTTTGCTGATCTACAACGGAGATGAACCACTGCTTTCACAAGTGTTGGCGGAGTCTGAAACGGTCAAGCCTGAAGGTTTAAAATTGTTTACGTTCGGGCTAGTTGCAGGTAACGATGACTATCCAACTGAAATCACTTCCGATGGAGAAGGCAGCTTATTTATAACAGCCCAATATGGCAAAGAGGCTTTCCGGCTTCCCTTGCTTGGACAGCACAATGTTGTAAATGGTTTGGCAGCACTGGCGGTAGCGCGTCATTTCAATGTCGATGCAGACCATATACGTAAAGGGTTGTCGTCTTTAAAGCTGACGGGCATGCGCATTGAGGTCGTGAACTGTCCTAATGGACTTACCGTGCTAAACGACGCTTATAATGCCAGTCCGGCTTCAATGAAGGCTGCAATTCAGACGTTGTCTGCGTATAAAACGGACGGACGTAAAATCGCCGTGCTTGGTGACATGCTGGAGCTGGGACCTGAGGAAAAGCAATTCCATGAGGAAATTGGAATTTTCGCGGCAAAGCATGACGTAGAAGTACTGTTTACCTACGGTGCGTTAGGCACTTCGATTGCGCAGGGTGCGCAAGGGTTGATGCCAACTGCTAACGTGCACGCTTATACAGATAAGCAAGAGCTGATCCAGTATTTGCTGGTTCATCTACACGCCAATGATATTGTGCTGGTTAAGGCATCCAGAGGGATGCGACTAGAAGAAATTGTGGATGCGCTGAAAAACGGTCCGCTACAGAACTGATGTTGACGAGAGGGAGACTCCCATGGATATTCAATTATTACTGCTGACGATCGTCGTATCGTTTATATTGGCGGTCATTGCCGCTCCACTGCTCATTCCGCTGCTGCGGCGAATGAAATTCGGCCAGCAGGTCCGGGATGACGGGCCACAAAGCCATCTTAAAAAAATAGGTACGCCTACAATGGGCGGTATCGTGATTCTGGTGGCTTTTACGCTGACCTTTCTTAAGTTTTCAGCTATCAAAAATACGGACTTTTACGTTCTGCTGGTTGCTACGCTGGGTTTTGGGCTGATCGGCTTTTTGGACGACTATATCAAGATTGTATTCAAACGCTCGTTAGGTCTGACGGCGCGTCAAAAGCTGTTTGGGCAATTATTGTTTGGCGCGATCATGTGCTGGCTTCTGCTTAGTAATGATCATAGTACTGCGATCGGCATCCCTGGAACGTCATGGTCATTTGATTGGGGCGGCTGGTTTTATTATCCGTTCATCATTATCATGATGCTGGCGATTAGCAATGCTGTCAATTTCACGGATGGGCTGGACGGGCTGCTGTCCGGTACAAGTGCCATTGCCTTTGCTGCTTATGCCATTGTCGCGATTCAGGCGACCTCGCTTCCGGCAGCAGTATGCTCAGCGGCTATGATTGGCGCTGTACTCGGATTTCTCGTGTATAATGCTCATCCTGCCAAGGTGTTTATGGGTGACACAGGCTCGCTGGGAATCGGCGGCGCCATAGGTGCCATTGCCATCGTTACGAAAAGCGAAATTTTGTTCCTCATTATCGGTGGTGTATTCGTAATTGAAATGCTGTCCGTGGTCTTGCAAGTAGCTTCTTTTAAAACACGTGGCAAGCGTATTTTCAAAATGAGCCCGATTCATCATCATTTCGAGCTGTCCGGCTGGTCCGAATGGCGCGTAGTTATTACATTCTGGGCTGTAGGACTGTTGTTGGCAGGACTCGGACTTTATCTCAACAAGGGGTTGTAGACAAATGAACCATCCAGACGCATACAGAGATCAGGAAGTCGTCATTATCGGGCTGGCCAAAAGCGGCGTGCAAGTTGCCAAGGTGCTGCACCAGGCCGGAGCCAAGCTGACAGTCAATGATAAAAAAGATAGGGAACAATGTCCCGAAGCTTCTGAATTAGAGGCTTTGGGAATTTCCATTTTATGCGGAGGTCACCCAGAGGGGCTAATTCATCCTGGAGTGAAGCTGGTTGTCAAAAATCCAGGGATTCCTTATACGGCTCCTCCCGTACAGAAAGCTGTCGAGCTCGGCATTGAGGTCGTGACCGAGGTTGAGGTCGCCTACCATCTATGTAAAGCTCCGATCATCGGAATTACTGGCTCCAACGGAAAGACGACCACGACCACTTGGGTAGGCAAGCTGTTAGAGGCATCCGGCATGAATCCAATCGTGGCTGGTAATATCGGTACGCCCTTATGTGAGGCGGCTGTGGACGCCAAGTCGGACGAGTGGATGGTTGTGGAGCTGAGCAGCTTTCAGTTAAAAGGAACAAAGGATTTCAAGCCCGCTGTGGCCTGCCTGCTCAATGTAGCTGAGACCCATTTGGACTACCACGGAGGCATGGAGGACTACGTTGCATCCAAGGCGCGTCTATTTGCCAATCAAACGGCGGCGGATACTGCGGTGGTGAACTGGGATGACCCCGTCTGCCGGGAGCTCGTACCCTATATAAAAGCGAAGCTGCTTCCGTTCTCTATGACAGAACGTTTGCAGGAAGGGTTGTTTGCTGACCCGCCATACATACCGGATGTGACGGACGATATTGAACGTAGCATCGTATACCGCGATGGAAATGGTGTGCTGCATCCCATTATAGGCGTAGCTGAGATTGGACTTCCGGGTCGTTTTAACGTAGAAAATGCTCTTGCTGCTTGCGCAATCGCCATTGCTGCAGGCGCAGAACCAGCGAATTTGGCGGAACCATTAAGTACTTTTCGCGGCGTCGAACATCGGCTTGAATATGTTTTAGAACACGCTGGTGTAGCTTATTACAATAATTCCAAAGCAACCAATTCGAAAGCAACAATGATGGCCTTATCTTCCTTTAAGCAACCCATTGTACTCATTGCCGGAGGATTGGATCGCGGTTCTGATTATACAGAGCTCGTACCTTCCTTGCAGGAAGGTGTGAAAGCCGTTGTGCTCTTGGGTGAGACACGACATAAGCTTGCTGAGCGGGCCCAGCAAGCCGGAATAGAGCATGTCAAGGTCGTCGATAATGGGGAGGATGCCGCCGCTACGCTCGTGGAGGCTGTGAACAAGGCTGCTGAATTTGCTGAGACGGGAGATGTAGTATTACTCTCACCCGCCTGTGCAAGCTGGGATATGTTCCGATCCTATGAAGAGCGTGGACGTATTTTTAAAGAGGCGGCGCATAAATTGTAAGTAGGGGGGTTGGATAAGCCCCTACTTTTATGCAAGGGGTGGCCTCCTGATGAAGCAATCTCGTCCAGCGCCGGATCTATGGCTTTTCGTTTGTATTGTAAGCTTATTAGCCATCGGCATGGTTATGGTATACAGTGCGGGCGCCGTCCTCGCTTTTCACGAGTACGGGGACTCCTACTATTTTGTAAAGCGGCAATTGCTATTTGCAGGGCTCGGTCTTGTAGCGATGTACTTTACTGCCAGAACGGACTACCGGATCTGGCAGAAATATGCCAAGGTTGTGTTGTTGATCTGTCTTGCGTTGCTGGTTGCCGTATTAATTCCCGGCATTGGTGTAGTAAGAGGCGGGGCACGAAGCTGGCTCGGTATTAGCTCTTTCGGCATTCAGCCTTCCGAGTTTATGAAGTTGGGTATGATTCTTTTTCTCGCTCGTTGGCTCAGTCGTCCTGACTATGATATTAGCTCTTTTACGCGCGGCCTGTTGCCCCCGCTTGGACTCATGGGACTGGCTTTTGGGCTTATTATGCTCCAGCCCGATTTGGGCACTGGCACGGTAATGATGGGAGCGTCCATGCTCATCGTATTTACGGCAGGCGCGCGTATGAAGCATCTCGGTCTGCTGGCTTTGTCGGGAGCAGCAGGGTTTGCTGCACTGATTGCAGCTGCACCTTATCGGCTCCAGCGCATCACCGCTTTTCTGGACCCTTGGTCCGATCCGCTTGGCGCAGGTTATCAAATTATTCAATCGCTATATGCGATTGGTCCTGGCGGCCTAGCGGGCTTGGGGCTTGGCATGAGTCGACAAAAATATAGCTACGTTCCTGAGCCGCAGACTGATTTTATTTTTTCTATTTTGGCGGAGGAACTTGGCTTTATCGGTGGAATGGCGGTGCTGGGGCTCTTTTTGGTTCTCGTGTGGAGAGGAATGCGTGTTGCTATAACCATTCCGGATACCTATGGTAGTTTGCTTGCGGTGGGTATTGTCGCAATGGTTGCCGTACAGGTCGTCATTAATATTGGTGTCGTTATCGGTTTAATGCCGGTGACAGGAATAACACTGCCCTTAATCAGCTATGGAGGTTCTTCTCTGACCTTAATGCTAACTGCTCTGGGCATTTTACTAAATTTATCACGTTATGCGAGGTGAACGTTTATGCGCGTCGTGTTGAGCGGCGGCGGCACCGGAGGGCATATTTATCCGGCGCTGGCCGTAGCCAGACAGTGCGAAGAGATTGATCCGGACGCTGAATTTTTATACATTGGCGGTCAACGAGGACTCGAAAGCAAGTTGGTTCCTCAGGAAAAAATTCCATTTGAGGCTATTGATATCACAGGATTTCGTCGCAGCTTGTCTGTGGAAAATATAAAAACGATCATGCGCTTTTTCAAAGGGGTTCGCAGATCCAAAGCATTATTAAAGAAATTTAAGCCAGATGTCGTTATTGGCACGGGGGGATATGTATGCGGTCCCGTCGTTTATGCAGCTTCCAAGTTGGGAATTCCCAGCATTATTCATGAGCAAAATGCAATTCCAGGGCTGACTAATACATTTCTGAGTCGCTATGTGGATACAGTGGCTGTTAGTTTTGAAGGCTCAGAAGGAGCTTTCCCCAAAGCTAAAAATGTACTGTACACCGGGAACCCGCGTGCTACAACAGTTCGTTTGGCTAACCGGGATCGGGGATTTGCTACTATTGGGGTTCCGATGAACAGCTCGGTCGTCCTTGTGGTCGGTGGCAGCAGGGGAGCGAAGGCCATTAATGACGCCATGATTGCAATGGCTCCGCAACTTTCGCAACTGAAAGACGTCCATTTTGTATATGTAACCGGTGAATCTTATTATGAGCAAACGCTGGATAGCATACGGAATCAGATCGGCTCATTGCCCAATCATCTACACGTGCTTCCCTATATTCACAATATGCCAGAGGTGCTGGCTTGTACCTCATTAATTGTTAATCGCGCAGGTGCGTCCTTCTTGGCAGAGATCACATCGTTGGGCATTCCGTCCATTCTGATCCCATCACCTAATGTGACGAATAACCATCAGGAGGCTAATGCTCGTACACTTGAAAAGGCAGGCGCATCCGTCATGATTGTAGAAAAGGAACTGAGTGGCCCGGCCCTGTTTCAATCTATAGCGGGAATTATGAAGGATGAGGCATGGCGGAGTCGTATGGCAGAGTCGGCGTCTGCGCTTGGCAAGCCTGACTCAGCAGATATTTTAGTAAAAGAAATGGAACGTCTTGCCCATAAAAGGTAGTCTGCAGCGCAGAATTGGGCGGTTGTCACACACCGGATGGTATTTACATAGGATACCCTATAGATTGTGACCATCACTCAGGCTGCCGGTTGTCAGGTGAGAGCCTTATAACCATGCGGGGCAAGCAACAAGGAGGTTTCAGTACAATGCAGCAATGGATGCCATTATTAGCGGAGCATGATATCGGAAAAGTGCTGGAGCATGAGCCGCTGTCCAAATATACGACATGGAGGATTGGAGGCCCTGCGGATGCACTTGTCATCCCGGATACCAAAGAGCAGCTGGCAAGAGTATTGAAGCTGGCTAGCGAGCACGGAATTCCCTGGATGCAGTTGGGTCGGGGCTCCAACATGCTCGTCTCTGACAAAGGGATACGGGGACTTGTGATCAAGCTGGGGCCAGGATTTGATTATGTTCATTTTGAAGATGAACAGATCGTTGCTGGAGGAGGCGTTTCACTGGTCAAACTGTGCGTTATGGCCAGCAAGCAGGGCCTGTCCGGCCTTGAATTTGCTGGTGGTATCCCAGGATCAGTCGGTGGGGCTGTCTACATGAACGCCGGTGCCCATGGGTCTGATGTGTCACAAATATTCCAGTCCGCTGAGATTGTGCTGGATACAGGGGAATTGGTTGTGTACGATGCCGAGAATATGCATTTCAGCTATCGTCACTCCGTGTTGCATGAGCAACGCGGAATGGTGACAGAGGCAGTGTTTCGGATGAAGCGGGGCGACCGCGAGGAAATTTCAGCAGCACTTGCGGCTTTTAAAGACCGCCGCCGGCTGACCCAGCCGTTACAGTTAGCTTGTGCAGGAAGCGTATTCCGTAATCCTCCAGGAGACTATGCTGCTCGTCTTATTGAGAGCGCAGGTCTCAAGGGCTTGAAGGCGGGAGGCGCAGAGGTATCTGTACAGCATGCCAATTTCATTGTAAATACCGGTCAAGCGACAGCAGAGGACGTGCTTACCCTAATGAAGCATATTCAAAGTACAATATCATCTCAAACCGGCATCAAGCTAGTTCCGGAGGTTTTCGTAGTGGGTGAGCGGTAAACTCGGAGGTGATACATTGGACAAATTGGTGATTGAGGGAGGCCGTCCCCTGTCAGGCACCATACGTATCCATGGGGCAAAAAATGCGGCACTACCTATTCTTGCAGCGAGCTTACTAGCACAAGGTAAGGTAGAAATTCGGAATGTGCCCCATCTTTTAGACATTAAGGTCATGCTGCACATCCTTGAAAGACTCGGCTGTACATGCCGACATGAAGAGGAAACGGTATACGTGGATACGTCGTCCGTCCGAACGTTCCAAATTCCAGAAGATTTGATGAAGCAAATGCGCTCATCTATCTTTCTGATGGGACCGCTGCTCGCCAGATATGGAGAAGTTTCCATTTACCAGCCCGGAGGCTGCGCCATAGGCGAGCGCAAAATTGATCTTCACCTAGAGGGCTTAAAAGCTCTTGGCGCAGAGATAGAGGAAAAAGACGAGCAAATTACATTTCGAGCCCACAAGCTAATCGGCTCGGACATCCACATGGATTTCCCGAGTGTAGGTGCAACGGAAAATATTATGATGGCTGCTGCGTTGGCTGAAGGACGAACAACGATCACCAATGCAGCGAGGGAACCGGAAATTCAGGATCTACAAAACTTCTTGAATGCCATGGGAGCCCACATTATCGGTGCTGGAACCGACACGATTACAATTACGGGGGTCAGTCGCCTCAATCCGTGTACGTATGAGGTCATTCCTGACCGCATAGTAGCTGGAACGGTTATGATTGCAGCTGCAGCTACACGAGGAAGTGTGTCGCTGACCCACTGCAATCCATCCCATTTGTCTGCTCTGATTCACGTCCTCAGGCGGGCTGGTGTTCAAATCGGCATCTTGAATGATATAATGACCGTAAGTTGTATGAGTCGTCCCAAAGCAGTGGAGAGGATCGTTACCTCCCCTTACCCGTCTTTTCCGACGGATTTGCAATCTCAGGTCATGGTTCTGCTTTCCTTGGCGGACGGATTCAGTGTCATGAAAGAGACCGTCTTCGAAAGCCGATTCAAACATGTAGATGAACTAAATGTAATGGGTGCTGATATTACGGTTGATGCAAATGCTGCTTTTATAAGAGGAGTTTCTCGTCTGTACGGGGCTACGGTAGAGGCTACCGATCTGCGGGCAGGGGCTGCGCTGGTCATAGCGGGTCTAGCGGCTCAAGGACGTACCATTGTCGAGCAGGTTCATCATATTGACAGAGGGTATGACCGAATCGAACGTCTTTTCCAGGGACTGGGTGCCCGAATGAGCCGTCAGTCTCCGGTGCCGGAGCAGCTGGATTTCGTAAATTAATGCCTGTAATGTCCCTCCGTTAACGGGGGGACAAAAGGCTTTTGTGGAGAGAAGCTATGCCAAATGCTCAAATACCTGTTCTTAAAAAGAACAGAACGAAAAAAAGTACAAGCCGGAAGATTGCTATTCTTCTCATTTTGTTGTTTATCGTACTGCTCGCTGTTCTCTTTTTCCGTTCTTCGTTGAGTCGGGTTTCTGAAATTCGTTTTGATGGTAATGTATTTTCGACCCGAGATCAGCTTCTTAATCGAAGCGGTCTGGCTGTTGGAGATCAGTATTTCGGAGTCAGTTCATCCGACATCTCTGAGAAACTGCGGGAAATTCAATCGATACAGCAAGTCACAGTGGACAAGCAGTTTCCGGGGATTATTGCTATTCACATTAAAGAGTTTGCTACGGTCGCTTACGAGTTGCAGAGTGACGGGAGCCTTCGTGCTATTCTAGCGAACGGGACAAGCGTGGGCGTGGGGAGTAGCGGAATAGCCGTTGAAAAGCCTATTTTGACCAAATGGAAATCTGATGATCCGTACAAAGCGAAGCTGTGTGATGCTTTATCACGCATTCCGGGGGAATGGACAGCCGATATTTCGGAAATTATTCCCGCGCCGATTCCTTCTTTTCCGGACCGCATCAAAATGTACACACGTTCCCAGTTTGAGGTTATTACAACCGTTTCTCTACTGAATTCTAAAATCAGCTATTTGAACCAGGTGCTAGAAACAGAAGATCCAGGTTTGATCACCATGTTGGAGGCGGATTCCTACGTTCCGTTCAAACCGGATACGAGTGAAGAGGGCCAAGAAAAAGATACTACTCAGTGATGTGAAAAAATGCTAGAATTGATTTTATGGGTAATAGACTTGCCTCCTTCTTTTTTCTTCAAATTTTTATGTGACTGCAACCATAAATTGGCTTCTAAAAAATTTGTAGAAAAAAGAGGGAAAGCATGGAGTTTGTTGAATATGTACAGAGTGTGTTTAAAGAACGAAATTCATTTTGGAGTCAGGAGGTGCCACAGACTTGAGCAACAATGACATCATTGTTAGTTTGGACATCGGTACATCCAAAGTTCGGGCTATTATTGGGGAAATGAATAATGGAACCTTTAATATTATTGGAGTTGGATCTGCCGACTCGGAAGGGATTCGCAAAGGTGCAATTGTAGACATTGATCAAACCGTGCAATCAATCCGTAACGCCGTGGATCACGCAGAACGCATGGTTGGTATTCAAATAACAGAAGTGTATGTGGGGATTTCAGGCAATCATATTGGCCTGCAAAATAGTCATGGCGTAGTAGCCGTGTCCAACGAGGACCGTGAAATCGGTGAGGAGGACATTGAGCGTGTACTGAAGGCAGCTGAGGTTATTGCTGTACCACCGGAGAGAGAAATTATTGACGTGGTAGCCAAGCAGTATGTCGTGGATGGCCTTGAAGGCATTCAGGACCCTCGCGGTATGATTGGAGTTCGTCTCGAAGTAGAGGCTACGATTGTTACTGGAGGCAAGACCCCGATACATAATCTGTTGCGCTGCGTTGAGAAAGCCGGCTTGAGGATTAAAGATCTGGTCTTGCTGCCTCTTGGAGCCGGACAATTGTCTCTTTCGAAGGATGAAAAGGTGATGGGTTCGGTCCTGGTGGATATTGGTGCAGGTTCTACGAATGTTGCTATTTTCCAGGAAGGAACGATTGTTGCCACATCTACACTTCCGATTGGTGGAGAATTTGTAACCAATGATATTGCCTACGGACTGAGAACCCTTACCGATCAAGCCGAAAAAGTAAAGCTTAAGTACGGCTGCGCATGGTATGATGATGCGGCAGCCGATGTCGTCTTTAAAGTGACGCGTATCGGCAGTAACGTGGATAAGGAGTTCAACCAGCAGGATTTGGCTGCTATTATTGAGCCGAGAGTGCAGGAAATTTTTCAACTCATTCAG
Organism: Paenibacillus sp. A3M_27_13; assembly: GCF_024213315.1. Classification (NCBI taxonomy): domain Bacteria; kingdom Bacillati; phylum Bacillota; class Bacilli; order Caryophanales; family Paenibacillaceae; genus Paenibacillus; species Paenibacillus sp. A3M_27_13. The sequence goes on along the minus strand of NZ_JANAVE010000001.1, from coordinate 896,924 downwards.
GCGGAAGTTAAGCGCTTGGGTTACACAGAGCTTCCGGGAGGTTATATACTTACCGGAGGCACCGTCTCCATGCCTGGTGTACTTCAGGTGGCACAAAGCGAACTGGCCGCTTCCGTAAGGATCGCCGTACCTGATTTTATCGGTGTAAGGGATCCGGGTTACACGAGCGGAGTTGGAATCTTGCATAATGCTATTCGTTACTATCGCGGAAGATCGACTAGCGTTAGCAACAGTGGCGGAAGTACCAAGAAGCCGACTAACCGAACCAAAAGCAGTAGTCCCGCTGCGGAAGGCGAGCAAAAGCAGGGGTTGATTGAACGCTTAAAAAATATGTTCAGTGAATTTATATAACGTTCATTGCTAATTATGCCAATCATGGACGGGCCATCCATGCACATTGAGGGGGAGATGGAATAGTATGTTGGAATTTGATTTTGAAATGGAGAGCTTGGCTCAAATTAAAGTGATCGGCGTCGGAGGCGGCGGCAGCAATGCGGTTAACCGAATGATCGAAAATGGTGTTCAGGGTGTGGAGTTCATCACAGTCAATACAGATGCCCAGGCACTTCATTTAGCGAAGTCTGAGCATAAGCTTCAAATTGGGGATAAGCTGACCCGCGGTCTGGGTGCCGGTGCTAACCCCGATGTGGGTAAAAAAGCGGCTGAAGAATCGCGTGAGCTCATTATGAATACGCTCAAAGGTGCGGATATGGTATTCGTAACGGCGGGAATGGGTGGCGGTACTGGAACCGGAGCGGCTCCTGTCATTGCTGAAATTGCCAAGGAATGCGGCGCGCTGACTGTGGGCGTGGTAACCCGACCATTCACGTTTGAAGGGCGTAAGCGTTCCAATCAAGCTGAACTTGGTATTGAGGGATTAAAAGAAAAAGTAGACACTTTGATAGTAATCCCGAATGACCGTTTGCTTGAAATTGTGGACAAGAAAACCCCAATGTTGGAAGCATTCCGTGAAGCAGACAATGTTCTGCGTCAGGCGGTACAAGGTATTTCAGATTTGATCGCTGTACCGGGTCTAATCAACCTCGACTTTGCTGACGTTAAGACGATCATGACGGAGCGTGGCTCCGCTTTGATGGGGATTGGTGAAGCAACTGGTGAAAATCGTGCGGCTGAAGCAGCACGCAAGGCTATCATGAGCCCGTTGTTGGAGACATCCATTGAAGGTGCTCGTGGTGTGATTATGAACATCACTGGTGGCAACAACCTGTCTCTGTATGAGGTTAATGAGGCAGCTGAAATTGTAACATCGGCTTCCGATCCGGAAGTAAACATGATTTTCGGTGCTATCATTGACGAAGAGTTGAAAGAAGAGATCAAGGTTACCGTCATTGCCACTGGCTTTGAAGGCAAGCCAAGTCAACCGGCACCGGGACGTAAACCGGCAGCCAACCCGGCTACTTCCGAATCGGCGGAAAAAGGCTCTCCTAACTTGCGTCCATTTGGTAACACTCAAAGCAGTGACCAATTAGACATTCCTACATTCTTACGTAACCGTTCGCGCAATAATAATAACGATAACTAGTTTTAATTCAGACTGCCCGCATTCTCCTTGGAGATGCGGGCTTCTTTCTGTTTTCCGCATCCTGCAGTTCAGGCGCTTCTCCTCTTTCCGACAAAATTAGTCGGTCACCGTCCCCACCGTTAGACAGACTTTGAACAGCATGACTACTATACTTAAGCCTATCCTGCAAACGCTGGGCGGGTGAAGCCTTGGTTGTTTATATCGACTTGATTTTTTTGGTCAATTTGTTCATTGATGCTGTGCTGCTGATGGTCACCGCCTGGATGAGAAAAATTCGTCCAGTGTGGTGGAGGTTGATGGCATCAGCTGGAATCGGCGCAATGTACGTGGTCATGATGTTTGTGCCGGAACTGTCCTTTTTATTTACGTTCCTGATCAAACTGGCATTATCGGTCATAATGCTGCTGGTGGCTTTTGGATTTGGCAGCATGCAAAAGTATCTTCGTACAATGGGTGCTTTTTACATGATCAATTTTGTAGCTGCAGGTGGTATTTTGGGGATGCATTATTTTCTCCAAAATACGGGGGAATTGTTTAATGGTATCTGGTACACCGCTTCGGGAGGAATGTCTTTTGAACTGAAAATCGCATTCTGGTTTATTTTATGCGCATTTGGCGGAGTGATGCTTTTCTTTCGTATTGTGCAGTCCTCAAAGCAGCGCACAGAAAGGATGAGTGGGTTTCTGGGACAAGTGCAGGTGTGGATTGGGCAGGATCATATTGAGTGTACAGGCTTGTTGGATACAGGTAACCAGCTCTATGATCCTTTGACCCGAACCCCCGTGATGGTCATGGAGGCGGCCTTGTGGGAATCGTATTTGCCCGCCTCCTGGCTCCGAAAATGTTCTGAGGGGAATGCTGACCAACTGGTGATGGAACTGGGGGACGAATCGTTTAGCTGGCAGGATCGTGTTCGTCTCGTCCCTTATCGTGGAATTAACCGCAATCATTCCTTTATGCTGGCCATTAAACCAGACCGGGTAGAGGTGGTGATGAATGGGGTTCATTTTGTACATCATCGAGTGTTGATTGGCTTGGATGGGGGAACATTGTCAGCAGAGGGTAAGTATCGCGCCATCATCCACCCGGATGTGACGGCACAAGAAGAGGGGAGTGCTGATACCAACCAGAAACGAGATGCACATTTTAGTGAGCATTTTACGGAATCAGGATGACGAGCATAAACACAAAATGATGTTTGAAGGCGACGAGAAATATCCAATGGTGAAATGGGCGGAGCACAGCTGGAATTGCACTATTTTCAAAAGGGGGAGAATGATATGTGGGAACAGATGAAATTGAAGATGAAAATTAGGCTAGCGTTGCAATTGCAATATTATCGTATTTTATTTTTATTTGGGCTGAAAAGTGAAGAAATTTATTATATTGGCGGCAGCGAGGCGCTCCCCCCACCGCTGACGAGAGACGAAGAAGAATATTTGCTGGGGAAACTTTCTTCTGGAGATGCAGCAGTACGGTCGATGCTAATCGAAAGAAATTTGCGGTTAGTCGTATATATTGCCCGTAAATTTGAGAATACGGGAATCAACATTGAGGATCTCGTATCCATTGGTGCTATTGGACTAATCAAAGCGGTTAACACTTTTGATCCAGAGAAGAAAATCAAACTTGCGACATATGCGTCTCGATGCATTGAGAATGAGATTTTGATGTATTTGCGTCGCAATAGTAAAACGAGAACGGAAGTTTCTTTTGATGAGCCTCTGAATATTGATTGGGACGGTAATGAATTATTGCTTTCCGATGTGATGGGGACGGAAAATGATACCATTTACCGTAATATTGAGGAGCAGGTGGACCGTAAATTATTGCATAAGGCACTGGATAAGTTGACGGATCGAGAGCGTTTGATTATGGAGCTGCGCTTCGGCTTACAAGACGGAGAAGAGAAGACACAGAAGGATGTTGCTGACCTGTTGGGTATCTCGCAATCGTATATTTCGCGTCTGGAAAAGCGAATTATAAAGCGCTTACGAAAAGAATTTAATAAAATGGTATAATGCATGGGTATATCCGGAAGCGATGGAAACGGCGAATAAAAAAATGCCCTCAGGAGATAATGTACATTAATGTTGCTCCTTGGGAGGTAAGACACGATGACCCGAAATAAAGTGGAAATTTGCGGTGTGGATACCGCCAAACTGCCGGTATTAACCAATGCAGAAATGCGCGAGTTGTTCACATCACTTCAGCAAAATAATGAACGATCAGCCAGAGAAAAATTGGTCAACGGCAATCTCCGACTCGTCCTGAGTGTGATTCAACGATTTAACAATCGGGGAGAGTTTGTGGACGATTTGTTCCAGGTAGGATGTATCGGCCTAATGAAGGCGATTGATAATTTTGACCTTTCGCAAAACGTAAAGTTCTCCACTTATGCGGTGCCGATGATTATCGGAGAGATCCGCCGTTATTTGCGGGATAACAATCCGATCCGTGTATCTCGTTCGTTACGGGATATTGCATATAAGGCGCTTCAGGTGCGGGACAGTCTGACGAATCTGAACTCGCGAGAACCAACGATTTTTGAAATTTCAGAGGCATTGAATGTGCCCAAAGAAGACGTTGTGTTCGCGTTGGATGCGATTCAGGATCCGGTTTCGCTGTTCGAGCCGATATATCACGACGGGGGCGACCCAATCTATGTGATGGATCAGATCAGTGATGACAGAAATAAAGACGTCTCATGGATTGAGGAAATCGCTCTGCGGGAAGCGATGCATCGCCTGGGCCAGCGTGAAAAGATGATATTGTCTATGCGTTTTTATGAAGGAAAGACGCAAATGGAGGTTGCCGACGAAATCGGTATCTCTCAAGCCCAGGTTTCAAGATTAGAGAAGTCGGCTATACAGCAAATGCAAAAACATGTAAAGTCCTAATGAAATGAATGCTTGAATGATTCAGCGATAAAAACGATCCTACCCGGATCGTTTTTGCGTTTACAGGACATTTTTTGGGCTCTTCCGCTCATATAGTGAAATAAAGGATGTGATGCGTGTGAGTGCACCGGAAACGTCAGTAAGAGCAATGAAAATTTCCGAGTTTCAAACCAAGGATGTCATTAACATTGTAGATGGACGACGTCTGGGACAAATCAGTGATTTGGAGATTGACGTGCGGCAGGGGAAAATTGAAGCCATTGTGGTTCCAGGCAGCAGTCGTTTTATGGGCTGGTTTGGAGGCGGAAGCGAGTTGGTCATTCCGTGGCGCAACATTGTGAAAATTGGTTCGGATGTTGTGCTTGTACGATTGGAAGGATTGCATGAGCCGTCGGGTGAAGGTGAGGAAAAGTTGTATATCGAACGTCAAGAGCGGAGTGACCGACGGGGCTTCTGAACTTGCAGATCTACGTATTTTAGTGTGTTGTGAAGACACGGTGGCGGCTTTTTGGTACACTGGGCAGTAGAGGTGAGAATGAATGGAACCATTTGTAGTGAACACCGAGGCTACGGGAACTGCGCTTATGCAAGATGGCGGACGTCCCGTACCGGAGTTGTTATATATTCAATCTTGGGAGCGGCAGGTTCAGGGATTAACAGCGGGTTTTACAGGTCGTCATGGCGGTGTCAGTGAGGTGCCCTACGCTAGTCTGAACTGTGCGTTCCATGTAGGGGATGACCCCGAGCAAGTTATTCGTAACCGTCGGCTCATTGCTGAGCAGCTTGGCTTTGCTGCTGAAGCGTGGACGTGCGGTGAACAGGTTCATGGTCATCATGTTGCCGTGGTCAAGGCTGCTGATCGCGGGCGGGGCTTTATGGATCGTGCATCCGCTTTTCAGGACACAGATGGACTTTTGACGAATGTACCTGGCATTTTGCTGACGTCCTTTTATGCAGACTGTGTACCATTATATTTTTGTGATCCAGTCCGCCGTGTGATTGGGTTGGCGCATGCAGGCTGGAAGGGAACCGTTGCGGAAATCGCATTGAAAATGGTACAGACCATGCAAAACGAATATGGATCTCAGCCGTCTGATATACTAGCAGCTATTGGTCCTTCCATTGGTTCTGAATCCTATGAGGTGGATGAGCATGTGATGAGCCAAATTCGGGTTTTGGAGCATGATTGCCCGGGTAATGATAAATGGGAAGGTTCTGTTTACTTCCCCTTAACCAACGGAAAAACACTACTTGACTTGAAACAATGCAATCGACACATTATGATGAAAGCAGGAATATTGCCGAGCCATATCGAATGTACTACCTTATGCACGAGTAGCCGTAGCGATTTGTTTTTTTCATATCGCAAAGAAGGCGGCGTCACAGGAAGAATGGCGAGTTGGATTGGTCTGGAAGAGAGGTGAGTCCTCCCGTGTCTTTGGAGGAACGAATTAAAGAAGTGAATGCCCGTGTAGAAGCGGCATGTGCCCGAAGCGGACGTTCGCGTGATGAAGTTAATGTGATCGCTGTCACGAAATATGTTTCGGCGGCGACAATGACATCGGTATTGGATAGCGACTTAGAGCATGTGGGCGAAAATCGCTGGCAGGATGCTGCGGATAAATGGAGCAAGTTGGGTGACCGGGGAACGTGGCATTTTATTGGTCATCTCCAAACGAATAAGGTTAAAGATGTGATTGGAAAATTTAAATTTATACATTCGCTTGACCGCTTATCGCTCGCTCAGGAATTGGACAAGAAGGCAGCCGCTCTGGGACTGCGAGTTAAAGCTTTTGTGCAAGTCAATATTTCTGGGGAAATATCCAAATATGGCTTGTCCTCTGAGGCGGTTGTCCCCTTTTTGGAACAAATTCGCGAGTTGGAGCATGTGGACGTGATTGGCTTGATGACGATGGCTCCTCATGAGGAAGACCCGGAAAAAACTCGGCCTGTGTTTCGGGGATTACGTGAATTACGGGATAGGTTAAATGGACAAGCCTTGACCAGAGAACCCATCGTTCACTTGTCTATGGGGATGTCCAATGATTTTGAAGTGGCGGTTGAAGAGGGAGCGACCTGGCTGCGGCTTGGTTCCGTACTGGTCGGACGAGAGGAGGATTTCCATTGGGCGTAATGAATAAGTTCATGAACTTTCTGGGGCTTCAGGAAGAAGAGGAAGTTATAGAGCGAGAGGTTATGAATACGCCGGAAGATCAAGAAATTGAAACCCCAAGCTTTGATAAACGTAAGAACCAGAAGAGCACTAATGTTGTCAGCATCCATTCACAGAAAAATGTGAAAGTTGTCCTGTATGAGCCGCGTTCTTATGATGAAGCACAGGAAATTGCCGACCATATCCGTTCCCATCGCACCGTCGTAGTTAATTTGCAACGAATTCGCAAGGATCAGGCGTTGCGAATTATTGATTTTTTGAGTGGTACTGTGTATGCACTGGGTGGTGGTATCTCCAAGGTCGGGAACAATATTTTTCTGTGTACACCAGATACGGTTGAGATTCAAGGCTCTATTACGGAAATACTGGCTGACACTGAACAAGAACTTAACAGAATGAGGTGAACTTTTCTTGATCGAGGTAATTTACTGGCTATTTCAGATTTATTCGTACATGATCATTGCATATGTTCTGCTGTCATGGCTTCCTAATGCCAGAGAGAGTGTAATTGGCGATTTACTTGCCAAGTTTGTGGAACCGTATTTGTCTCCTTTTCGCAGGTTTATACCGCCAATCTTCGGGATGATTGATATTTCACCCATCGTTGCGCTGATTGCTCTGCGTTTTGCGTCATACGGTTTGATTTCTTTAATTGGTAATTTCGTCTAGGAGGAGTTATGCGAACTGAGATTTATGAGCATTTTCACCCGGATGAACGGGATTATGTGGATCGCGCTTCCGAATGGATCAGTCATGCGGGAGCTTATCATGAGCAGAAGCTGACTGATTTTTTGGACCCGCGCCAACAGTACATATTGGAGACACTTGCTTCGAAGGAAGACAAGGTCACGATTAGGGTAGATGGCGGATATATGGCTTCAGAACGAAAGCGGGCGCTTATTGCGCCCGATTATTCGTATTTGGACGGTGAGGAGATGGAGATTCAGGTCCTTTCCATCACATCTGACGATCATAAAGTAGCTACTCTTGAACACGGTGATTATCTAGGTGCCCTACTGGGACTTGGAATCAAACGTGGGAAAATCGGGGACATTCATGTACTAGATGATGGGTGCCATGTATTGGTAGCTTCAGAGATTGTCGATTTTATGACGATGCATTTGCAGCAGGTACATCGTGTCCATGTATGGACAGAACTGTTGCCTGTAGCGAGTCTGCGAACGAAGGAAGTTGCATTAGAGGCGCTAGATCTGACTGTCGCTTCTTTACGACTGGACGGTATTGCCAGCGATGTGTACAAGCTAAGCCGCAGTAAAATATTAACACCGATTCGGGCGGGACGGTGCCGGGTAAATTGGAAGGTGGAGGAGAATCCATCCACTCCACTTAAAGCTGGGGACGTTATTTCCATGCAGGGTTTTGGGCGTTTCAAAGTGCTTGAAACAGACGGGATGACAAAAAAGGGAAGATTCCGTGTCAAAATTGGTAAGTTTGTATAGCTGTAGGCAGGAATCACGAGCTTTCTGTCGAAAGAATTAAGCTATAGCGAAGAACTGGAACGATTTTGCTCTGTACAGTATTCACAAAACGGAGTATGATGACCGATAGATGATAGTGAGCGTCGTGACGCGGAAAATGTATTTTTTGTCAATCTTATAGGAGGTGGACGGCATGCCATTAACGCCATTGGATATACATAACAAGGAATTTGCCCGCCGGCTTCGCGGTTATGATGAGGATCAGGTTAATGAATTTTTGGATCAGGTGATCAAAGATTACGAGGGCGTTATTCGTGAAAATAAAGAACTGAGCACCGAGTTGTTGAACGTACAGGAGAAGCTCGATCATTTCGCGACGATTGAGGATACGCTGAGTAAGACGATTATCGTGGCGCAGGAAGCGGCTGATGAAGTTCGTAACAACGCCAAGAAAGAATCCCAACTGATCGTGAAGGAAGCGGAAAAAAATGCGGACCGTATTGTGAACGAAGCATTATCTAAATCCCGCAAGATCGCGTTGGAGGTTGAAGAACTGAAGAAGCAGGCATCGATTTACCGAGCACGGTTTCGTACACTGGTGGAAGCACAGCTTGATTTGTTAAGCCAAGACGGCTGGGAAGCCCTTGAAAACCGGGAACGCGAAGTACTGGAGCGCGAGCGTGAGATGAAAGAAATTTACTAATTTCATTTCTGACAAGCTTTTATTAGGCTTTGTTAGGGTTGACTTTTATCTTTAAACAGGCTATAACTGTAAATACTATACTGAATTCAATGATTATCCGTCCGTCGGCTGATGGTTGTTATTCAAGGCAACGATGTTGCTGATTTAATATTCGATGAATTTAACATGTTTAATTCGTTGATGGGAACGAGTACGTCATGATTTGTCCCTCAGAGAGTTGGCCTTCCGGTGCAAGCCAACGTTCAGAACATGACCGAAGATCCTCCCGGAGAAGTGAGCTGAAGCGCTTAAGATTTTTTATGGCGTGTGTAAGCAATCACCGTTTGCCATGCGTTATAATGGCGCCCTGCTGTAGTTGAGTGGGGCTCAGAGAGCCGTGATGAGACTGTATTTTAGAATGGTCTGTTTTTACGGAATCAGGGTGGTAACGCGAGCACAGTCTCGTCCCTTTACAGGGATGGGGCTTTTTTTGTTGCTTTTTTTAGGAAATGCTAGAGAAATCATGATGAGCAGAGAGGGAGTATGACGGTATGAACAGAGTGGATGTTAAAGAAAAAGCACGGTCTCGTGACCTACGCATCCTGAGCAAATGGAAACAAGAGGACACATTCCGTAAATCCATCACAAATCGTGAAGGAAAGCCCAATTTTGTGTTTTATGAGGGCCCGCCAACAGCTAACGGTAAACCGCATATCGGTCACGTGCTGGGCCGTGTAATTAAGGATTTTGTAGGCCGCTATCAGACAATGAAGGGATACCGCGTCGTACGTAAGGCAGGCTGGGACACGCATGGCTTGCCGGTAGAATTGGGTGTACAAAAGCAACTGGGAATCTCCCACAAACCTGAAATTGAAGAATATGGCGTTGAAAAGTTTATTAAAAAATGTAAGGCAAGCGTGTTTGAGTACGAGCAACAATGGCGTGATCTAACCGAAGCGATCGGATACTGGACTGACCTCGATAACCCGTACATTACATTGGATAATAACTATATCGAGAGCGTATGGAACATTTTGGCGACAATTCATGAAAAAGATCTGTTGTATCGTGGTCATCGTGTGAGTCCGTATTGCCCGGATTGTCAGACGACGCTAAGTTCTCATGAAGTAGCGCAGGGCTACAAAGATGTGAAGGATCTGAGTGCCACTGCCAAATTCAAGTTGCATAGCAGTGGTGAATATGTACTGGCTTGGACGACAACACCTTGGACCTTGCCGAGTCACGTGGCGCTCGCCGTCAACCCTGAACTGGAATATGCACGTGTGAAGCAGGAAGACGGTGTATACATCGTTGCTAAAAATCTGGTTGAGGACGTAATTAAAGGCGATCATGAAGTGATTGGCACACTATCGGGTTCAGAACTGGTTGGCCAAACGTATACCCCGCCATTTACGTATTTTCAGGTTGAGAAGGGTAATCAGATTCTGGGTGCGAAGTTCGTAACAGACTCCAGCGGTACAGGTATCGTTCATATGGCTCCAGCGCATGGTGAGGATGATTACCGGGTATGTCGTGAAAATGGTGTTGAGTTCATCAACGTGGTGGATCTTCAAGGTAACTATGTAGAGGAAATCACTGATTTTGCAGGCCGTTTTGTGAAAGACTGTGATGTAGATATTGTTAAAATGCTGTCCGAAAAAGGGTTGCTGTACAGCAAGGAAAAATACGAGCATAGCTATCCGTTCTGCTGGCGCTGCGATACTCCATTATTGTACTATGCTATGGACAGCTGGTTTATCAAAACAACTGCGATCAAGGATCAATTGATTGCCAACAACAGCGAAGTCGAATGGTACCCGGGGCATATACGTGAAGGACGTTTTGGCAAGTTTTTGGAGGAGCTGGTGGATTGGAACATCAGTCGCGATCGCTATTGGGGTACACCACTAAACATCTGGGTTTGTGAGGAAACTGGAGAACAGTTCGCTCCGCATAGTATTGCTGAATTGAGGGAACGTGCGATTGGCGATGTACCAGCGGACATCGAGCTGCACAAACCATATGTAGATGATATTAAGGTTCGTAGCCAATGCGGTAAATACGAAATGACTCGTACACCGGAAGTAATCGACGTATGGTTCGATAGTGGCTCCATGCCGTTTGCACAGCATCATTATCCTTTTGAAAATAATGAAACGTTCGAGCAGCAATTTCCGGCAGATATGATCTGTGAAGGGATTGACCAGACTCGTGGCTGGTTCTATAGCTTGCTTGCGGTTTCGACTATGCTGACTGGCAAAGCTCCTTATAAAGCTGTCATGGCGACAGGCCATGTACTGGATGAGCAGGGGCAGAAAATGTCTAAATCCAAGGGTAATGTTATTGATCCGTGGGAAGTGATTGACGAGTACGGTACAGATGCTTTCCGCTGGGCATTGCTGTCTGATAGTGCACCATGGAATAGCAAACGTTTTTCCAAAGGAATTGTAGGTGAGGCTAAATCGAAGCTGGTGGATACGCTTGTAAATACACACGCTTTTCTGACTTTGTATGCGGATATCGACGGATTTGATCCGGCACAGCATCCGTTCAAACCATCGGCTCATAAGTTGGATCGTTGGATTTTGTCCCGTCTGAACAGCCTCATTTTGGTAGTGGACAAAGCGCTGGCTGTAAATGACTTCCTGAACTCATCTAAAGCAATTGAATCGTTTGTTGATGAGCTGAGCAACTGGTATATCCGTCGTTCACGCGACCGATTCTGGGGCAATGGTCTTACAGAAGATAAGCTGGATGCATACCGTACACTGACCGAAGTGTTGTTAACGACTGCCAAACTGCTTGCGCCGTTTACACCACTGCTTGCAGAGGATATTTACCTCAACCTAAGCAACGGGGAAAGTGTTCATCTGGATGATTATCCGACTGCCAATGAGTCCTTGATCGATTTGGAACTGGAACGAGATATGGAAACGGCACGCCGTGTCGTTGAATTGGCGCGTAACGTCCGCAACGAAACGGGTTTGAAAACGCGTCAACCGTTGTCCGAGTTGATTCTGTCCATGGATCAGGACTTTGAACTGAGTGGCTATGAGGAAATCATCAAAGATGAGATTAACGTGAAGCATATTCATGTTGAGACGGACGATAGCGGCTTTGTAGATTTTACACTGAAACTGAATTTGAAAGTAGCAGGCAAGAAATACGGCAAAAATGTCGGTTTCCTACAAAACTTTTTCAAAGGAATGTCTGCTGAGGATACCCGTTCTGTTGTAGAAAAAGGAGTGTTAAACGTCGCTTCTCCAGAAGGTGAAGAGCTGCAAGTTACGGCCGAAGAACTGCTGGTGGAGAAAAAAGCGAAAGAAGGCTTCGCTTCTGCTTCCGGTTATGGCTTAACGGTAGCGTTGAACACAGACATTACGCCAGAGCTGGAGCAAGAGGGTTGGGTACGTGAAGTGGTTCGTGCGGTACAGGATTATCGTAAAAAACTGGATCTGCCGATTGAAAAGTATGTGGCGTTGACGTTGGATGTAGATAACGAGCTGCGTCAGGCCATCGAAAGCTTCGATTCTGTGTTGCGTGAGAACGTATTGGTTACTACTGTGACATTTGGTCAAGCCGAACCGGCAGAACATGTGGATGTGAACGGTAAAACCATCGGCGTTCATATTGGAGAATAATTACAAGCCCCCTGTCCCATAATACAATAACAGGCAGCATATAAAAACGAGCCTAAGCATCGGAAACGGTTTTTCTCCGTTACGTGCTTCGGCTCGTTTGCTGCGTTCAGGGCAGCCATGGGAAAAGGGGGATTGTGCATATGACGGCACGATCAAGGCGTAGACAGGGGAGAAGTCTCCGAGAGATGAACGGAGAAGGAGCAGCCGTAGCCGCAGATAAAAGCAAAACAGGTAATCAGGCAGAGCAATTAAGTCGTGTTGAAAAGCTGATACGTGCTGTGTCAGAGCAGATGGAACGGACACGTATTGCAGATTATGCTTTGCTGCTGAACAAGCCTTGGCGATTACTTTGGCTAAATCTAATATCAGGCGTTTCCAGGGGAATCGGCATCGCGCTAGGTTTTACTTTTTTTGCCGCTACCATTATTTATGTGCTGCAAGTGCTCGGAGCGTTGAATTTGCCGATTATCGGTGATTATATCGCTGATATTGTACGAATTGTACAACGACAATTGGAGCTTACTACCTATTAGGCAGCGATCTCCACTTTGAAGTTCACGATTCGTCTTCGTGCGTATCCGGCTCCAGTAGACCTTCGCCCTCGCCATCTTCGATATAACGCTGATAAATGGAACTACGAATAACGGAAACATTTTGTCCATAAATGTCAGTAGCAACAAAGCTTTCGTATGGTTCTACGAAGCCCATATTATCGTCGCCTGCTTCAATTTCCATATCATCATAACTGTGGATGTCTCCACTTTCGGCCATGGCTGGTGTGTTAGAGGTACCCCAATTTTCGACGATCTGCCAGGCATCTTCACCGTCGAAGCCGTTTTGATCATCACGCTCATCCAGACTTGTTCTGCCGAACGAGGGAGCGAGAAATTCTTCCTCCACTGGGCGGCGGTTAGACACTTCTGTTTCGGGACTGTACTCTTTACAGTAAATGGTATAGGGAACAGCCAGTAGGCGCTCATAGGGAATGGGTTTACCGCTGGCGGCACAAATGCCATACGTCCCCTTTTCCATGGCCATCAGAGCTGATTCGATGCGTTCTAATTGGAATTCGTCGTGCTCCAGTAAGGAAATATCCTTGGCTCGCTCGTAGGTTTCAGTAGCCAGATCTCCTGGGTGGTTATCAATAGGAGAAAGCTCGCCGGTTTGATCGCGTTGGGAATCGCCGAGTCCGTAATGGCCGTTATCCTGCAAACGATGCTCAATTTCTTTTTTGCGTTCCAGCAGTTCGTTACGCAAGCCCTGCAATTGTTGCTCCGTCAATGGGGACATGGAATCCTCTCCTTGTTCTAGGTTTACATGCGCATGCGTTGTGTCGAGTATGCTCCTTGTAGTTTGCACCGGGAAGGCCTCTTTTACATAGGAAATTCTAATCAAATGCAGTGGAGTTCATTTTATAGATGATCTGTACTTGATGCTTGCGGGTTTCGTGGACGATCTGAGAACGCTTATGCTACAATAAATGGGTTCAACAACGGATATAAGCGGATCGGAGTGACGAAGGACTGTGATTTATTTTGGTATTGCGCTAATTATTTTTTTGATTGATCAGGGAGTCAAATATTTGGTGGCTACGCGGATGGAATTGTACGAGCAAATACCAGTCATCGGCAATTTCTTTTTAATCACCTCCCATCGTAATCGTGGAGCCGCTTTTGGGATTTTGGAAGGTCAACGTTGGCTTTTTATCGTGATTACAATTGTAGTGGTGATCGGTATCGTCTGGTACCTGCGAAAAACAGTCAAGGCTGGACAAAAGCTACTTCCTGTTGCGCTAAGTTTGGTGCTGGGGGGAGCAGTCGGTAACTTTTTGGATCGGGCTATTTCAGGTGAAGTGGTTGATTTTGCGCAATTCAATTTTGGAAGCTATACGTTCCCGATTTTTAATGTGGCAGATTCGGCGATTGTCATCGGTGTAGCACTGATTATTTTGGATACATTGCTGGAATCGCGTCGGGAAAAAGGAAATGGCAATGATAGCATTGAAGGGAAGTCATAGCATGAGCGAAGTGAATGAAAACGGCGAAGCCGCAGGTCTGTCTTATGAAGACGAACTGGAGAGTGAATCTCTGAAATGGACAGCGGATGCCGTGGATGCCAAAACACGTATAGACAAATATATCGCCGAAGAAATGAAGGAAGTGTCTCGTTCTCAGATACAGCTGTGGATCGGAAATGGTCGGGTGTTGGTGAACGGTACGGCGATCAAGGCGAACTACAAGCTGGCTGAAGGAGATCGTATTGTATTATCGGTACCGGAGCCAGAAAGTGTAGATATTGTACCGGAAAATATTCCGTTGGATGTCGTTTACGAGGATTCGGACGTTATTGTTATTAACAAGCAACGTGGTCTGGTCGTGCATCCTGCACCGGGACACTCTTCGGGAACATTGGTTAACGCACTGATGTACCACTGCCACGATCTTTCCGGCATCAATGGGGAATTACGTCCTGGTATTGTTCACCGTATTGATAAGGATACATCAGGACTGCTGATGGCGGCTAAAAATGATCAGGCTCACGCATCACTTGCAGCACAGCTTAAGGACCATAGTGTGACTCGGAAATATATAGCCTTAGTTCACGGTCATTTGAGCCACGATCAGGGAACGGTAGATGCTCCGATTGGCCGCGATTCGGGTGATCGCAAATTGTTCACAGTGACGGAACGTAACAGCAAGCATGCAGTCACCCATTTTCTCGTCATTGAACGGTTGGGGGATTATACCCTGCTTGAACTTCAATTGGAAACAGGACGCACACACCAAATTCGTGTTCACATGAAATTTATTGGACACCCATTGGTTGGCGACCCTATGTATGGACGCAGCAAAGGGGTTCGTATGGATGGTCAGGCGCTGCATGCGGCGGTACTGGGTTTTAAGCATCCATCCACTGGAGAGTACATGGAATTCAACAGACCGATCCCTCCTGATATGGAGGATGTGTTAGCATCCTTGCGTAGTCGCTAAAACAATGACAATTTGCATTCCTATTCACAAACCTGAATAAATTATTAAGTTAAACCGCCTAAATGGCGGTTTTTTTATTGTGGGATAAGGTATGGGTAAAAACAACTATGGATAATTATACAATGAAGTTGTATAATTATTAGAGTGCTTCCGGTGGTTCCGGTTGAACGGGTGTTGACACACGATTTTCAATCTGTCATACTTCTCGTAGTTGCGATGAACTTTGTCCAAGAGATGGCTAACCATCTCACACTATGAGAAGCAGGACAAAGGAAATCCTGAATAGCACCTTTAAATCAGTCCCGTGAGGCTGGCAAGGTAACGTGAATGGATCACTGATCAGTGCATCCGCTGCGGCGGTATGTCTTCAGTGTGTCCGAGAGATCGGAGAACAGTAGAAGACTGTTCACACGAGACTCCTTGCCAAACTTGGGCAAGGAGTCTTTTTTGTATCCGAACACGGGACCAGGTCTGAAGGGAACATCACCTGAGGAGGCTGGAAGCATGAGTAATGAAACACATGTACTGATGGATGAAATTGCGATTCGTCGGGCATTGACACGGATTGCACATGAAATTTTGGAGAAAAACAAAGGTATTGACGATTGTGTGCTAGTAGGTATTCGAACACGTGGAGTTCATCTGGCGCAACGTCTGGCTGAAAAAATTGCTGAGATTGAAGGCGCACCAATTCCATGGGGAGAGCTGGATGTTACAGCCTACCGGGATGACCGGAGCAGCGTAGCCGAAGCTAAAGGAAATGGAAAAGAGCTTTTGATGAATCCTGCTGACGTATCGGTTCATGATAAGAAAGTCATTCTCTTTGACGATGTGCTGTATACAGGCCGCACCATCCGCGCGGCGATGGATGCATTGATGCACTGCGGACGACCGCAAATGATCCAGCTGGCAGTGCTAGCGGATCGCGGACACCGTGAGCTTCCGATTCGTCCGGATTACATCGGCAAGAACATCCCGACCTCCAAATCTGAGGAAATCGTAGTAGCCCTTCAAGAGACGGACGGTAAGGACGAAGTGACAATCATTCAGAACCGGGGGGAACAGCTATGATCACAACAGCCAGTCAACTTAAAGAACGTAGCCTGCTCGGGTTAAAGGAACTTAGCCGAAATGAAATCGAGTCCATTCTGGATCGCGCTCATTATTGGGAGTCTCAACCAGAAAAACTGGTTCCAGTACTGCAATCACGCTTTGCGGCCAACATGTTTTTTGAAAACAGCACTCGCACCCGCTTTTCTTTTGAAATGGCAGAGAAGCGGCTGGGCGCTCAGGTTTTGAACTTTTCCGCTGCGGCTTCCAGTGTGGAAAAAGGGGAGTCCATTTACGATACAGTACGTACGCTCGAATCCATGGGCATTGACGCAGGAGTCATCCGGTTAAAGCCAGCCGGGGTGCTGCAAGAGCTCGCTGAAAAGGTCAGTGTCCCACTGGTTAATGCGGGGGACGGCAACAATGAGCATCCAACGCAGGCTCTGCTGGACCTGTACACCATGCGCAAAACTTTCGGTGAGCTTAAAGGCTTGAGAGTATCCATCATAGGAGACATTCTGCACAGCCGTGTCGCTCGCTCGAATCTGTGGGCCTTGCAAAAATTCGGAGCCAAGGTTAGCTTCTGCGCTCCTGATAATATGCAAGCACCTGATCTTGCGGCGTACGCGCCTTATGTTCCGATGCAAGAGGCACTACAGGCGGACGTGGTCATGATGCTTCGGGTACAGCTGGAACGACATGCTGAAGGGATGTTGCGCTCAGCGGATGAGTATCGAGAGCAGTACGGTTTGACAGAAAAAAGAGCAGCGAACCTGAAGCCCGGAACGATTATCATGCATCCAGCTCCAGTGAATCGGAATGTGGAAATTGATAGTGCAGTTGTGGAAAGCGAACAATCGCGAATTTTTCCGCAAATGGCAAACGGAGTTCCGATCCGCATGGCGGTTATGGAACGGGCAATGAAGCTGTAGAAGCTGTCAATTGGATCGTAGGAAAAAGTTGCAGAAAACTGAGCGGAGGAATATTTCAGATGAAACAATTAATAATGAATGCAAGCGTATTGAACGAGCAGGGCGAGGCTGAATTGAAATCCATCCTAATCGCCGACGGAAAAATTTTGGCTATCGCAAATGCAGATGCTGGAGTCAGCCTACTTATAGAAGAAGGGGCATCTGAGCAGGAGCGCGAAGTTGAAAAAATCGACGCCCAGGGAAAACTGGTCATCCCCGGTTTAATCGACATGCATGTACATCTGAGAGAACCTGGCTTTGAATATAAAGAAACGATTGAAACGGGCAGCCGTGCGGCGGTGAAAGGCGGATTTACGACGATTGCCTGCATGCCAAACACACGTCCAGTGACTGACAATGTGGACACAGTCCAGCTGGTATTGAAAAAGGGACAGGAAGCCGGGCTTGCCAAGGTTCTTCCTTACGCAGCCATTACGAAAAACGAACTGGGGCGTGAGCTGACAGATTTTGAAGCGCTCAAAGCAGCGGGTGCAATCGGCTTTACTGACGATGGTGTCGGGGTGCAAAGCGCGCAAATGATGAAGGATGCCATGGCGCGGGCCAAAGCACTGGATATGCCGATTATTGCACACTGTGAGGATAACACGCTTGTTGAAGGAGCGGCGGTGACGGACGGCGAATTTGCTAAGCGCCACGGACTTAAAGGCATTCCGAACGAATCCGAAGCCATTCACGTCGGACGAGACATTTTACTATCCGAGGCAACCGGGGCACACTATCATGTATGCCATGTCAGCACGGAGCAGTCAGTGCGGTTAATCCGCCACGCGAAATCTTTTGGCATCAAGGTAACGGCTGAGGTATGCCCACACCACTTGGTATTGTCAGATGAGGACATCCCTGGGCTGGATGCGAACTGGAAAATGAATCCTCCGCTCCGCTCCCCACGTGATGTGCAGGCATGCATCGAGGGACTGGAAGACGGTACGATTGACATCGTCGTAACCGACCATGCAGCGCACAGTGAGGAAGAGAAGGCAAGAGGTATGGAGCTGGCGCCATTCGGAATCGTTGGATTTGAGACAGCCTTCCCGCTGTTGTACACAAAATTCGTAGCCACCGGACAGTGGACGCTGGACTTTCTAGTGCGTCGTATGACTGCTGATCCAGCGCGTGTCTTCCGCCTTGATACGGGACGCCTGGAAGAAGGGGCTCCAGCTGACCTGACCATGATTGATCTGGAGCAGGAGCAGGCAGTTGATCCGCAATCGTTTGCCAGCAAAGGACGCAACACTCCTTTTACAGGCTGGAAGCTCAAAGGCTGGCCCGTGAAAACTTGGGTAGACGGCAAACTGGTATGGTCTGCTGACGAAGCAAAATAAATAGAAATCACTAATTAAATAGAACCTAATAGCAGGAAACAATATAGAGGAGTGAGACGGGATGCAGGCAAGATTGTTACTTCAGGACGGCACGCTGTTTACAGGCACATCATTTGGTGCGGAAGGTGAAAAAACAGGCGAGGTCGTTTTCAACACAGGGATTACAGGCTATCAAGAGGTGCTGACTGATCCCTCTTATTGCGGACAAATCGTAACGATGACTTACCCGCTGATTGGCAATTACGGAATTACTCGGGATGACTTTGAATCGGTACGGCCTTATGTCCATGGCTTTGCTGTTCGACATTACGAGCCGGCGCCAAGTAACTGGCGTGCTCAATACAGCGTGGGCGATTTGCTGAAGGAATATGGCATCATTGGCATTAGCGACATCGACACCCGCATGCTTACCCGGATTATTCGCCATCACGGCACGATGAAGGGCATTTTGACGACTGGTTCCCAGCCGCTGGAAGAACTGAAAGAAATGATGTCTGACCTCACCATTGAAGAATTGCGTAATCAGGTTCCTATGACTTCCACACCTCATCCGTACAGCAGTCCTGGCAACGGAGAGCGGATCGTATTGATTGACTACGGTGCAAAAAGCGGCATTTTGCGCGAACTGAACAAACGGGACTGCGATGTAGTTGTCGTTCCACATGATACGACGGCTGAGGAAATTCGTCGCTTGGACCCGGACGGTATCCAGCTGTCTAACGGCCCTGGAGATCCAAAAGACGTACCCCATGCCGTTCGTACGGTAGCTGAACTGTTAGGGGAATACCCGATTTTCGGAATTTGCTTGGGACACCAGTTGTTCGCTTTAGCTTCGGGGGCGGATACGGAGAAGCTGAAATTCGGACATCGCGGTGGTAACCATCCGGTGAAAGAACTGGAGAGCGGACGCTGCTTTATCACATCGCAAAATCACGGCTACACGGTAAATGAGGATTCGATCCAAGGAACTGAGCTTGAAGTGACGCATATTAATAACAACGATAAAACGATTGAAGGTCTTAAACATACCAAGCATCCCGCGTTTTCGGTGCAATATCATCCAGAGGCTGCACCAGGACCTTACGACAATGGCTACCTGTTTGACCGTTTTCTGGACATGATCCGTGAGCACAAAAGAAATCATCCAAAGCAACCGCGTCAGGCTGCTATCGCCGCCGCAGTGAGAGGAGAGCGCTAATATGCCGAAAAATACAGAACTTAAAAAAATACTTGTGATCGGTTCCGGTCCTATCGTCATTGGTCAGGCAGCAGAATTTGATTACGCTGGTACACAAGCTTGTCAAGCGCTCAAAGAAGAAGGCGTCGAGGTAGTACTGATCAACAGTAATCCGGCAACCATCATGACAGACACCAACATGGCAGACAAAGTATACATCGAGCCGATTACACTTGATTTTGTAACACAGATTATCCGTCAAGAGCGTCCTGATGGTCTGCTTCCTACGCTGGGAGGACAGACAGGTCTGAATATGGCAGTGGAACTGGCTCGCGCCGGAGTGCTGGAGCGTGAAAACGTCAAGCTGCTGGGGACTCAACTGAATTCGATAGAACAAGCCGAAGATCGTGATCTGTTCCGTGATTTGATGCGCGAGTTGGAACAGCCTGTACCGGAGAGTGTAATTGTAACAACCTTAGAGGAATCGTTAGAATTTGCTAACGAAATCGGTTATCCAATTATCGTTCGCCCGGCTTATACACTAGGGGGAACAGGCGGTGGTATCTGCTCTACAGAAGAAGAACTGCGTGAAACCGTCAGCTCTGGCTTGAGATACAGTCCAATCGGACAATGTTTGGTGGAAAAAAGTATCGCAGGTATGAAGGAAGTCGAGTATGAGGTCATGCGTGACGGCAATGATAACTGCATCGTTGTTTGTAATATGGAGAACTTTGATCCAGTCGGCGTGCATACTGGTGACAGTATCGTCGTAGCTCCGAGTCAGACGCTGTCAGATCGCGAATACCAGATGCTGCGCTCCGCTTCTCTGAAAATTATCCGCGCCCTCAATATCGAAGGCGGCTGCAATGTACAGTTTGCGCTTGATCCGCACAGCTATCAATACTATGTAATTGAAGTAAATCCGCGCGTAAGCCGCTCCTCGGCACTGGCTTCCAAGGCAACTGGATATCCGATTGCTAAAATGGCTGCCAAAATTGCACTGGGCTACACGTTGGATGAAATTGTGAATCCGGTAACGGGACAAACGTATGCTTGCTTTGAGCCAACACTGGATTACATCGTGAGCAAAATACCACGCTGGCCATTTGACAAATTCATTTCTGCCAACCGCAAGCTGGGCACGCAAATGAAAGCAACGGGTGAAGTCATGGCCATCGGACGCACATTCGAAGAGTCCATCCATAAAGCGGTACGGTCGTTGGAAATCGGTGTAAACCGTCTGCATCTTAAGGGAGCCGAACAGCTGTCTGATGACGTGCTCAAGGATCGCCTGTTTAAAGCAGATGATGAGCGTTTGTTCTTGGTAGCCGAGGCGTTCCGTCGCGGCTGGCAGCAGCAGGAGATTCAAGATTTGACGAAAATTGACTGGTGGTTCCTCGATAAGGTAGAGGGAATCGTCAAGTTCGAAGCCATCATCGCTGGAGAGTCTGAGCTGACCTACGAAACACTCTATCAGGCCAAACGTAAAGGTTTTACCGACCGCTCTATCGCCGAGATTCGCAGTATGGGCCAAAACGACAGTATGACAACCGAGCGTGAGGTACGTGAATTCCGTCTAGCTCAAAACCTGCGTCCGGTCTACAAAATGGTAGATACGTGCGCAGCCGAGTTTGAAGCCACAACTCCGTACTACTACTCCTCTTACGAGGTGGAAAATGAAGTTATTCCATCTAACAAAGAGAAAGTTATCGTACTCGGCTCCGGACCGATTCGGATCGGGCAAGGGATTGAATTTGATTACTCCACCGTACATGCGGTATGGGCTATTCAAAAAGCAGGCTACGAAGCAGTGATTATCAATAACAACCCGGAGACGGTATCTACGGACTTTAACACATCCGATCGCCTCTACTTTGAACCGCTCTTCTTCGAAGATGTAATGAATGTCATCGAGCAGGAAAAACCGATTGGGGTTATCGTCCAGTTCGGTGGTCAAACGGCCATTAATCTCGCAGCTCCGCTGAGTGCGGCAGGCGTGAATATTTTGGGTACGAGTCTGGAAAGTATCGATGAAGCGGAAGACCGGAAAAAGTTCGAGCAACTTTTGTCTCGTCTGGCTATCGCACAGCCTAAAGGCAACACGGTCACATCGGTAGATGAAGCAGTAGGAACCGCACAGGCGCTAGGCTATCCGGTCCTGGTACGTCCATCCTACGTTCTGGGCGGGCGCGCTATGGAAATCGTGTACTCAGATACGGAATTGCTGCGGTACATGGAAGAAGCGGTTAAAATCAATCCAGAGCATCCGGTGCTCATCGACCGTTATATGCTGGGTAAAGAAGTTGAGGTCGACGCCATCTGCGACGGCGAGACAGTATTGGTACCAGGCATTATGGAGCATGTAGAACGGGCCGGGGTTCACTCAGGTGACTCGATCGCGGTGTATCCACCACAGCACTTGTCTGCCGAGCTGAAACAAAAAATTGTGGAAATTACAATCAGTATCGCCAAAGAATTAAAAACGATCGGTCTGGTAAATATCCAGTTTGTCATTCATCAAGACCAGGTGTACGTGATCGAGGTTAATCCTCGCTCCTCGCGGACGGTTCCTTTCTTGAGTAAAGTAACGAATATCCCGATGGCGAATCTGGCTACACAGGCTATTTTGGGCGGTAAGCTTAAAGATGCAGGTTATTCAGAAGGCCTTTGGCCTGAAAGTAATTATGTCTCGGTTAAGGTTCCGGTATTCTCCTTTGCCAAACTGCGCCGTGTAGAGCCGACGCTGGGCCCAGAAATGAAATCGACAGGTGAAGTCATGGGACGCGATATTCAGTATGCCAAAGCACTGTACAAAGGACTTGTGGGGGCTGGCATGAAAATTCCATCCACTGGAGCAATCATCATTACAGTGGCAGATAAGGACAAAGAAGAAGCTGTCGAGTTGATGCAGGGCTTTTACAGACTGGGCTATAAAATTATTGCAACAGGTGGAACGGCGGCTGCTATGAAGCAGGCCAATATTCCGGTGAACACGATCAACAAGCTGAGCGAAGGTAACCCGAACATCCTGGATATGATCCGTACGGGTGAAGCCAACTTTGTCTTCAATACGCTGACCAAAGGCAAAACGCCAGAGCGTGATGGATTCCGTATCCGCCGTGAAGCGGTTGAGAATGGCATCGTCTGCATGACCTCACTGGATACAGTACGCGCTTTGCTAAGAATGCTGGAAACGATCAATTTCACATCCGAATCCATGCCGGTCCTAAGCAACTAATGCGTTACGAATAGATGTGAGGAAATAAGTAGCACAGGGAAGGACATTCATCAGCTTCGGCTGACGGATGTCCTTTATCACGGGCAAATGTACCCGAATTGACGTGAAAAGGGGATGTAGAACGGTGAATGGAGCATTTCAGCAGATGGCAGGACGGCTGATGGTTGCATTAGATTATCCCAATGCACAACAGGCTGAGCAGTTAATTCGGCAGCTAGAGGGAATTCCCTGTTATATAAAAGTAGGTATGCAACTGTTTTATAATGCAGGGCCAGCTTTTGTAGAACAGCTAAAGTCCAGAGGATACTCCGTATTTCTGGATTTGAAAATGCATGATATCCCTAACACGGTGCGGGGAGGGGCAGAGAGCATTACCCGCCTAGGTGTGGATATGTTCAACGTACATGCTGCTGGAGGCGTTAATATGATGTCAGCCGCTAAAGCTGGTGCAGAAGCAGCTATTTCCACAGACAGTTCGCTTTCCATGCCGCTCATTATTGCAGTCACACAGCTGACCAGCACGGATCAGACGACCATGAATAAGGAGTTAGGTATTCCTGGTACGGTACAGGATGCAGTAGTTCGTTACGCACAACTGACCCGTGAGGCGGGACTGGATGGTGTGGTAGCTTCACCTTTGGAAGTGCCTGCCATTCGTGCTGTATGTGGATCAGACTTTAAGACGATAACTCCTGGCATACGCCCGGCAGGTAGTGCTGCAGGCGATCAGTCGCGTGTGCTTACACCTAGGCAAGCCATTGCCCAAGGCAGCAGCTACATTGTTGTTGGACGTCCTATCACCGCAGCAGCAGACCCACGTGCCGCAGCGGAACACATTATTGAGGAGATGATACAAGTATGACCACATTCAATAGTATCCCCGAGCAAATCGCATCCCATCTGTTACGTATTCAGGCGGTGGCATTGCGCCCGCAACAGCCTTTTACATGGACATCCGGCATTAAATCGCCAATCTACTGTGACAATCGTCTGACCATGTCCTACCCGGAGGTACGCGAGCTGATCGCAGACTCATTTGCTGCCCTCATTCGTGAGCAATATCCCGAAACCGAAGTCATTGCAGGGACAGCTACAGCAGGGATTCCTCATGCGGCCTGGGTAGCGCAAAAGCTAAATCTGCCAATGGCCTATGTGAGGGACAAAGCCAAAGGACATGGGAAAGAGAACCAAATTGAAGGCCGCATCAGCGCAGGACAAAAGGTTATGGTCATCGAGGATCTCATTTCTACAGGAGGCAGCTCCATTAAAGCAGCACAGGCCGTAGCACAAGCAGGCGCTCAGCCGTTAGCAGTACTAGCTATTTTCAGCTACCAGCTAGACAAAGCGACTCAAGCCTTTGAAGAAGCAGGTGTGGAGCTGCAAAGCCTGTCCAATTATACAGCCCTGATGAACGTTGCCTTGCGTGAAGGAACCATTCAGGAAGAAGAGATGGAACTGCTGCGTTCCTGGCGTCAGGATCCGGCTTCCTTTGGCAAATAAGATGAGCTATAGGGGCCAACAGGGCTAATGATTAGAGCGATTCGTACTCGTTGCTAACCATTGTAGATTGTTATGGCTCAGGCCGTGTAAATCGAATTCGATCCGGTTACACTAACTCCTACCATCATGTGAAAAGAGGGAGCTCGGATGTATTGGATTTACTATGGCAGACTGTACACGACTAAATTTCAGGCAGGATGTCTGGCAAAAAGGTTGGAGCACGACGGCTGGATGTATGGTTACAATGATCCCCGCGCAGTGGAGGTGTACCGCTCGCGCAAAGGTCGTTATGGTGTCCGATTTATTCCGTAAGTCCACGAGAATAATTTTTAAAAAGAAAATTTTCGAAAGACTATTGACGAAACACAAGAAAATGTTGTATATTAATTAACGTTGCTGTTATGAATATGTGACGTGAATATACATATTTTTTTGAGGGCCCTTAGCTCAGTTGGTTAGAGCGGTCGGCTCATAACCGATTGGTCGGGGGTTCGAGTCCCTCAGGGCCCATTTCCTCAAAAACCCTTGCGTAGCAAGGGTTTTTTGTTGTTTATAGAGGGTGAGAAAATGGAGGAAAGTAGCCCCTTTATGAGGGAGCGATTATAATCCTTCCCACGAGTACAGTCTCCGTCTCTTTCAAGACCTCTTGAAAGCCTAATTTTTCGTGGACAATCAACCCAAACTTTGAAGTCATATTTGTCTTCTAGTTCCTTTCGGATGGAATATACTCCTTCGATTATGACAATGCCGCCAGCAGGAACAGTATGCCATTCCGATAACTTATCGGTTTCCCAGTCATACCTTTGATAACGGACAGCTTTCAGAAATCATTTTGCGATCGTTATATCGTCTTTTCGATGCCTGATTTGACTATATTGTGTGGACGGAAGGGTCTACATTTCGGGTAGAATGACGGGGTAGGGACCAGAAGGTTATTATGCCTACAGGAGATGGGAAGCGCTACTTTAGAAAATATTAGGGACTAGTGAGTTTACTTTTAGATCTAAAAGAGGACTCCACTGACTGAAAGCTGGTGTGAGTCCCAGTGTATTTCCTTAGATGACTTTAAACGTGAGCTTTTCAATAGAGATGATTAACTAAGGCAGCTGTCCTGCTCCGAGGTACTTATTCTTTGAAGCACTCCATGAATACGTCGCTATAGCTAAATCCCATCCTCCCTCAGGTCTGTACTTTTTCCAATATTGTTTAACGGTTCCCTTTATATCAACTTGTACTCCCTGATCGCCCATAATGGAAAGTTTATTAAATAATGTACCGTTTTTATATTGATAAGCATAAAACAGTGTATTTGATGGTCCATATTCAAACGTTATTGCTATGTGCTTTTCTTTTTTGGATACTTGATAAATCTGAATAGTAGGCTGTTCAAAAAATTGATCACTAATTATATTTGTGTTAATTAATACAACAGCCCCTTTAGAATTAACAAGAAAAAAATCACCCGCTTCAGTAAGTAGGAAGTATTCCTTCGCAATTCACGTACAGTTGTCACACTTAAATGTAGAAGAGTGCTAAAGTAGGTACTAGGATGGGAGTGGTATTTTGAAAATAGATCAAGTTTTTGAACATGACATAAGCGAAAAGTTAGCAGCCAGTATACAAGCATTATTAATGGACAGTTTTTCAGAAATCTACCCTACGGATAGAATTTATTTCAAGCAACTTCCACATTTTAGACTTCTAGCTTTTAACCATGAATATCAACTTATAGGGCATGTTGGATTAGATTATAGGATAATGAATCTAAACGGAGAAACCATAAGAGTACTGGGTTTAATTGATTTGTGTGTTTCAAAAAATGTTCGATCACAGGGAATAGCTTCAGCACTGCTTTTAGAAATTGAAAAGTTATCCGTTACACGAAATATTGATTTTATACTTTTATTTGCTGATAATATGAACTTGTATTTAAGAAATGGATATAAGCCTGTAAAGAACAAAATTAAATGGTTAAAAATTGATAATGAAAAAATTATTACAAATGGAATAGACTTTGAGAAAATTGATGGAATAATGATTAAAGAAGTAGGAAAGATGGATTGGAGTGAGGGAGACTTAGATTTTTTGGGGTATCTTTATTGATCTCACGAAAGTTTAGAAAAGAGGAAGTTCGAGCATTTAGCACTCAATTTGAGGAGCATTTAAATAAAACTTCACAAGAGTCGGTTAATAGAGTTCAATGAAAACTAATAAAGGGTTCCGCTGATAAAAAAGCTAATATGAGTTCTTTTCGTCTCATAAAAAAAGCACTGCCCGAATAAACGGACAGTGCTATTTATACTGCTTTTATCTTAGGACACCTTAACAGTGTACACCATTCTCAATTTACCGTTACCGCCGTAAATCTCAACTCTTGCAGTCGTTGCAGTAGTAGTTGTTACCACCCCGGAAGCGGAGACGGTGACATTTCCGCTCGCCACTTTATAAGTATCCCCTGGGTAATTTGACAACGCATAGGAATAATTACGTGGCAACGTAGCCGTTCTGTAGTATACTCCGTTAACTTCTACGACAGGCGTAATTACCGGAGAAGGGCCTACAGATGCGGACGCGCTAGGGACGATAATACTCCCAATAAGTCCCAGAGACATAGCTGTTGATAATAATATTTTCTTAGTTTTCATAAAAAAATCCTCCTTATGTATGATCTGAGCTCCTAAAATATACCATGTAAAGTTATGGATTTCACTTAATTCGACAAATGTTGTCAAAATAATACAACAAAACGATTCTAAAGTCCTATAAAATACAAAAGAATTAAAATATAACAATTTAAGTTTTTTATTTACCATACTTTTGAACTATTCTTCATAGCTGTATAGTCTTTGATCACACGAAATAAAAAACGGACGTCAGAGTGATTAGCTCCAAGTCCGTTTTGTGTTTGTATCTATTTAGTTCTTGATTTCAGTTGACAAGTTGGTGTGCAAGCCTCTCATCGCTGTCTAGATTCCTTTCTACCATACGTTGTTTTAATGCAGACAGTTCCGCACACTGTCGAATTGCTTCCGCTACAAGCTGGGCGACCTGCTTTGCTCCTTCGTCAGAAAAATGGGTATTATCCGTTACACCAGCGGGGTAATTAGGATGCGCTTTTTCAGGCAAATGCATAAATAGCTGCTGTGACTCTTTTTCACCCATTGAACGATATAGCTGCTGAGAAGCTTTAAAAATATCGAGCAGGGGTGTTTTGGTTTCCGCGGCTACTTGTCTCATGGCAGCAGGATAGGCTCCTACAGCCAGCGGATCAGGTTCACCGTCTGCTTTGAAGCGGCGGCGGCTTACAGAGGTCAATAGCACTGGAATTCCACCACGCTCCCGAGCGGACTGAATGTATTGAATTAAGTTTTGACGATACTCTCCATCAGGATCGGTATAGCGAGTGGGGTCTTCTTTTTTCTCATCGTTGTGTCCAAATTGAATAAACAGATAATCTCCAGCTTGAATATCTTTTTCAATATCAGCTAACCGGCCTTCTGCTATAAAAGATTTGGTGCTTCGTCCATTGACGGCACGATTGTCCACATGAACAGACGGTGCCAAGTAGCTTTGCAAGTGTTCGCCCCAGCCTGTCATCGGTTTTTCGGTAGCCCCTTTTTGAGCTGCAGTGGAGTCCCCAGCGATAAACAGTCGAGTTGTCATCTGTTGCCTTGCCTGAGCATATCCATGTTTTTGAAGCCAAGTTTCCGCCAGATTAAGCCATTGATGGCATTCATGGTTGTCCTCTGACAGCCCCAAGCCGTGTCGCCCTTCCTCAAATACATGCAGTTCAAACGGAATACGTTCTCTGGATAATGAAAAAGCGAACAACAGACTATTTTCTACCGGTACAGCGCCATCATTGGCTGTAGTCCACATCAAAGTTGGAGGTGTATGTGAAGTTACTTGCCGATCGGATGAAAAGGCTTGGAGCTGCTCCAGCGTCGGCTGTTCCCCTAAAAAATGTGTACGGCTTCCGATATGTGTATAAGGCTCATGAAATGAAATTACAGGGTATCCCAACAACAGAAGATCTGGTTTTACCATCCCTATAGTGGAGACAATGGAGGCCAAGTGACCGCCTGCTGAAAAACCGATGAGCCCCACTTGATCAGGGATGACTAGCCAATCATGCGGTGTTTGGCGAATCCATTGCAGAGCATGTTCTACATCCTTCAACAAGGAAATAATCTCGAAATCGCCGACTTGATACTCCAGCACACCCGCATGAATACCTAGATCATTCAACCACCGAGCTATAGGCTCTCCTTCATGTGAGGCCAAATGCTCGTATCCACCGCCAGGTAATACCAATATAAAAGGACGAGCTTCATGAGCTGCTACGGGATAGAGGGAGAGAAAGGAAGTGTTTGACGGAAATTCTTCTTTTATAATCGGTTCTTTAGGACTAATAACATGTAACATAAATAACTCCTCCAAATTTCTTTTTAACTGCCGCAAACCAAACAAAATCGACTTAAATTGGAATGATACGGATGTAAAAAATAATGCACACGTGAAAAAAATGATTTAAACCTTGTTATGAAAGCGCTATAATTTTGTTGTGATGCAAAGAGCCAGAGGGGGAGCGCAATGAAAAAAGGAAGAATGTTCTATACTATTTTTATTACGATTCTGGTTTTGGGAATAGGATTGGTGGCCAGTTTTGGCAGCTACATCTATTTTACAACAATTAGCTCCGTTGTGGAGAGAGTTTCCAATACCAAGCAAAGCTACATGGCACAGATCAGAAATAGTCTGGAGCAGAAAATTCAAACGATTGAATATGCTTTTAATACGTATAGCACGACCAGTTCCTTTAATGATGTTGTGAAAAATCCCATTACAGAAAAAGATTTTATAGCGTATCGGAATGTGAATACTCAGCTCAATTATATTGCTACGATGGGATTAGAGGGAACGGAATATTCACTCATCAGTCTGGATCAGAATTGGAGAATCTCCAATGGAAGCCTGTCCTATTTGACGAAAACGGAACGAGAAAAGCTGATTAGTACCTATATCGACCACCAAGAGAAGGGACTATTCTGGGTTAAAACAGATAAAGGAATTCGTTTTGTTAATACCTTGCCTGTATTCTCTAAGAAGAAGCAAGCCATTGCTTTGTCGGATATTTCGCTGCAAACGTTAAATCATACGATTCAAACCGAGGATCATATGGCTGTTTTTATTTTGAATAAACAAGGCGATTTAATGTATGAAACCCAGCCTGCTGAACAATTATTGTCCACCCAACAGCTTCAGCATATTTCAGAAGCTGCAGTGAAGCCGAACAACACAGGTATGTTAACTTTGGAGAAAACGGATCAGCAGCCTGCACGACAAGTCATTTATGCCAAATCTGCTTACAACAATTGGACTTACTTAACGGTATTAGATAAGAAAGAAATTGCGGATGCCTTTCAAACGACCAAATTTGGGATCATCATGATGGGACTTGTATTAACGCTCTTAATGGTGGTAGTGGCGTACTTCATTGCCATTTACTTTACAAAGCCATTTCAGCAAATAAAACGAAGCTTGCCTAAAAATCCTAATTTCGCTTTCAAAAATGAACCTTCTAAAAATGAAATTGAATGGATTATTAATTCAATCGATAACATTGTAACCGAGAAAGAAAGCTTGGAAAGTCTCATTCAGTCCGAAATGCCACAGTTGGAAACCCAATTGATTCTCAACCTGTTCCGCAAACGTATTTCTGCAGAGGAATTGGCACGAAAAATGCCACGCTTGGGTTATCCGCCGATCGAGAATCAAATGTATATTACCTTGTTAGTCCAACTGGATAATCTGGGAGATCGAGAGCCCTCGGATAAAGATGTTTTGCTGCTGGCTATTAATAAAATCGTAGAAGAAACGATTCCAGAGCAGCAGCGAATGCTTCCCATCATTTTGAACGATAACACTCAGGCCACCATATTAATTCTGACAGGTAAGAGCGAACAGGAAATGAGAAAGCAAGTCCTAGATGATGCGACCCTTTTGGTTCGAAACGTAAAAGAGTATTTGAATGTATCCATCAGCATCGGCATTAGTACTGCGTATGATAACTTATTAGAAAGTAAAGAAGCCTGTGAGATGAGCAAGCAAGCTTTGCATCACCGTTTAAATTTAGGCAAAGAATCAATTATTTTTTATGAAGATATTTCCATGGTCATTTCAGGTCCGGTGCTGCTTCATTATCCTACGGAATTGGAATCAAAACTGTTTGATGCCATCCGAATAGGGGACGAAGAGCAGGTATACCATACCGTGCACTCTTTATTGGAGGAAATGATGATAAAAAACAATCATTCCATGAACTTTGAAGTGCTGTTGGTACGGTTTGTGAATAACCTCATCCAATTGGAGCAGCTATTAGGGATTGAAGTGCTGCTGACGCAAGACAATCATGCCTTGTATCATCGTTTGCTGGACATCCGTAACCCGGAAGAGATAGAACGTATGCTGATAGAGCAAGTTATTTTCCCCATGGTAAAAAGCATGAAGGAGAAGACCAACCAGCAATTCCGCTGTCTCTCGGAAAAAATTGCGGCTATTATCCGTGCTGAATATGACCAGGAATTATCATTAGAACTCATTGGAGACCGACTTCATTACAATCCGAATTATTTAAGCAGTATTTTCAAAAAAGAATACGGAACGACGTTTAGTGAATATCTAATGGGCTACCGGTTACAAATGGGCAAGAAATGGCTTGTTGAGACCGATATGACGATTAAAGAAATCGCTGAGCGACTGCAATATCATAATTCGCAAAACTTTATCCGCTCTTTTCGGAAAAAGGAACAGGTTACACCGGGAGCTTACCGAAAGATGAAGCAAGCCAATTAGCCTTTAACCGCTCCTAATAAAGCTCCTTTGACAAAGTGCTTTTGCACAAATGGATACACGATTAACATCGGAACGGTCGCAATGACAATGACTGCCATCTTAATCGTCTGCGCAGGCGGGATGACATCTACAGCAGTTCCTTCTGCCTGCATACCACTGGAAACGATTACAATTTGACGTAGCAAGACTTGAATCGGCCATTTTGCAGAATCATTAATATAGAGAATGGCGTGCATATACGTATTCCAGTAGGCAACAGCGTAGAATAGAGAGATGGTTGCAATAGAAGGCAGGGCTAACGGCAACATAATTTTAAAGAAGATACCAAAATCGTTGCACCCGTCCATCTTGGCTGATTCCTCCAAATCATCTGGCAGCGCCTGAAAAAAGTTACGCATGATAATCAGGTTAAACGCATTAATGGCCACGGGAAGAATCAAGGACCAATACGAATTGATAAGCCCCATACTTTTTACAACCAGGAATGTCGGAATCATCCCCCCACTAAACAACATAGAGAACACTACAATGAAGTTAATCGTATTGCGGCCAAGTAGATATCTTCGGGATAATCCATAAGCCATAAAAGCAGTAAATATCATACTTACAACTGTACCGACGACCGTTACTCCAACCGAAACCCCGAGACCTCTAAAAATGGTGGGAGTCGACAGAATATAGCGATAGGCATCCAAGGAAAAAGTAACTGGGAATAAAATGAACTTCTTGGCTATCACTTCTTCAGTTGAGGCAAAAGAGCTGGCGATGATATTCAAAAAAGGTAAGAGACAAGTGAGGGCAATGAGAATCAATAGTGTGCTGTTTACAATGTTGAAAATACGGCTGCCCAGCGATTCTTTTTTTCGTAATTTTTGTTTTCGTAATGGTTGCGTCAATGTGGTTGACCTCCTCGTAATCGTTTACATGTCAACCTTATCAAGAGGAAAGAATTCCGTATATAATCAAATCTTGAGGTGTTCTCTAATCATGGAGAAAAGCGGATGATCATTAGGTTGTGTTGTAATCATTAGCTAAGGTGAAAAGGTTGAAAAGTAGGCTGTATACTCAATTTTGTAAACGCTATCATTTGATGATTATATGCGGAATGCTGAAAATCGCGTACTCTTGAAAACGTATACAGGAATGTTTGAAGGAGGTCGAACTAATGAAAGTTTCAAGTGTCCCCGCACCAAACATGAAAATGAAAAAGAACAAAAGAACGACGGAAAGCCTTTTACGAATGCAGAAACACAAGTTGCTCTATTTAATGGTTTTACCCGGACTGGTGTACTTCATTATTTTTAAGTACTTTCCTATGGGGGGATTGGTGATTGCATTTCAGGATTATCAAGCTTTTCAGGGAATCACGGGCAGTCCATGGGTAGGAATGAAGCATTTTATTCGTTTGTTTACCGAGCCTACGTTTTTTATGCTGCTTCGTAATACACTGGTTTTGTTTGCGCTGAACATTGTAATCTTTTTTCCATTGCCCATCATTTTGGCACTCATGTTGAACGAGGTTAGGAAGATGTTTTTTAAAAACATTATTCAAACCATCATCTACATCCCGCACTTTATGTCATGGGTTATCATTGTTTCGATTTCTTATGTATTCCTAACCGTAGACGGTGGGGTGCTGAATGAAATGATTGCCGCGCTGGGCGGTGAGAAGATCAGCTTCTTAACTTCTCCGCAATGGCTGCGAACCGTCTACATCGGGCAAGTGATTTGGAAGGAACTCGGCTGGTCTACCATCATTTATCTATCTGCGATTACAGTGGTAGATACGCAATTGTATGAGGCAGCAGAGATGGACGGAGCTGGACGCCTGAGAAAGACATGGCACGTTACCTTGCCTGCGATCCGCCCAGTCATTATTACATTGTTAATTTTGAAGATCGGTAGCACGTTGGATTTGGGCTTTGAGCATATGTATCTGCTATTGAACTCATTAAACCGCGAGGTTGCCGAAATCTTTGACACCTACATTTATACTGCGGGCTTAAAGAATGGACAATTAAGTTTCAGTACGACGGTAGGACTTTTTAAAGGTGTAGTAGGGTTAATCCTGATTATGGGCTCCAATCGACTGGCCAAGAAATTTGGTGAAGACGGCGTTTACTAATGACGACGGGAAGGATGCAAAATGGTACGGTTTGTAGAAAACATGAACAAATGGTGCATGCGCCTGCTGCGCCTGGTCTACCTTAACTTGCTTTGGACGGTTGCGACGATTCTGGGCTTGGGTTTTATAGGCGTTGGGCCTGCAACCGTTGCTATGCTTAGTATTTTAAGGCAGTGGATTCGGGGCAATGAGGAAGTCGCCATTTTCTCGACGTTTGTACGTTACTTTAGAGAAAGCTTTAAAGAAGCAGCAATCATTGGCGGGCTTTACAGCCTTGTGGGTTACGTGCTCTACGTGGATATAGTCAACGTCTCGTCCTGGTATGTTCGTGTGGTGACGCTTATTGGAGCCTTTTTGTATCTCATCTCTTTGGCCTACATTTTCCCGCTGCTGGCTCACTATGATTGGAAAGGTATCGGACTGAAGGTCAAAATGTCGATAGTGATTGGATTTTCGTATTTACAATATACGCTTGTTCTTTTTGTAGCCATTGTCGTGCTTTTTGCATTGATTCTAGGCTTGTACCCAGGAATTCTAACTTTTGCCGGAGCAAGTATTATGGGTTATCTCGTGATGTGGATGACGCATCAGGTGTTCAGCAAAATAGAGCGAGAGGTTCTGGTGAAAGAGGAAGATATGGCATAAATATATAAACAGAAAAGGAGCAAACACGATGAAAAAGGGAATCACGACGAAAAAGGGAGTATCGGGCCTTCTTGCTGTACTAATGGTCATGAGTGTTTTTTTAGCTGCTTGCGGTGACAAGGGAGCTGAGGATCAAAGCGGCCAAACCTATGATCCGAAGTCCAAACTGGAATTTACCTGGTTAAACGTATTGCATACAGCTTCTCCGCCTACAGAAACGATCAAAAGCAAAATTGAAGAATACACCAATTCTAAAATCACGTTCAATTGGGTGCCTGACGCTTCCAAAGAAGAGAGAATCACTACCGCGCTTGCATCCGGCGAATTGGCCGATATGGTGACTCTGACGATGATGACAAATTCTTCAGTACGAAGCTCTTTGAAATCAGGGCTATTCTGGGATGTAGGAAAGTATTTGGATGATTATGAAAATTTGAAGAAAATCCCGCCTGAAGTTCGGGAAGCCGCATCCATTGAAGGGGTACTGTATGGCGTTCCGTTCCAGAAGAATCTGGCTCGGGCGGGTCTGGTCATTCGCCAGGATTGGCTGGATCGCTTGGGACTGAAGGTGCCGACGACACTGGATGAGTTGTATGAAGTTGCGAGAGCGTTTACAGAAGATGATCCGGATGGAAATGGAAAAAATGATACGACTGGGTTTGTTGACAGATCGGATCTACGCTACAGCAGCTTCAAAACTTTAAGTTCCTACTTTGGCACACCTAATGGCTGGAAAGTAGATGAAAGCGGAAAATTTACGCCGGAATTTGATACTCCTCAATATTTGGAGACCTTAAAGTATTCCAATAAATTATACAAAAATGGATATCTTTCTAAAGACTTTGCTGTAACCGCTAAAACGGACCAGCAGCAACAATTTGCACAAGGTAAAGCAGGTATTTATACAGGCATGATCGATATCTCTAACCTCAGAACCTTGTCCCAAGGCTTACAAAAGGGGCTGAAGCTGGTACCGGTTAACAAGATTTCGAATGGAGATGGCAAATACCACGTATGGTCTGAGGGAAGCGGGGTAGGAGGTTTGCTGGCATTTCCGAAATCCGAAGTAAAAACAGAAGCTGAGTTGAAGAGACTGCTGCAATTTGTAGATGATTTAATTGACAAAGATGTATATATGTATATGACCGGCGGTATAGAAGGCACTCATTATAAGATCGAAAAAGATGGAGCCTTCAAAATTACGAATACAGATTTGTGGCAAGCAGATGTTCAGCCGTTTTCAAGCTCCAGACCAAGTGAAGTGACCTACAACTTAAAAGATGCCAATCCAGAGAAGGAACTGGCTAATGAATTAGTCCGAGAAAATAATGAATTTGCTGTTCTGGACCCAACCGTGCCACTGGATTCAGTCACCGCTAATGAGCAAGGAACAGAGCTGGAGAAAATCATTACCGACGCCTCCTTCAAATTTATTATGGGTGAGCTTGACGAAGCAGGATTTAAAGCAGCCGTAGAAAACTGGAAAAACTCCGGTGGATCACGGATTACTGCTGAGTACGAGGAAGCGTATAAGAAAACGAAAAAATAATAGCTGAGCATGGCTGTTGCCCCCAGACTCCTTGAATAATTTCTTGGATGTTGAAATCCGGGGGCAGCTTATGCTTTCTTCCCAATACAAAATGGATCTAACATTCACAAAATATAAAGACAGGAGAGAACGAAATGCAATTGTATAACATTGTAGATTATGGAGCAGTTCAGGATGGCACGACGCTGGTTACGGGAGCGATTGCGGCTGCCATTGAAGCGGCCAGCAATGCTGGAGGAGGAACCGTTTTTGTTCCGTCTGGGACGTATCTGACAGGTGCTATCTTTCTGAAAAGTAACATTGAGCTGCATGTAAGCCCTGGCGCAACTCTGTCCTTCAGTACGGAACTGGCTGATTACCCTGTAGTAGAATCCAGATGGGAAGGCGTTCAGCGGGAAGTGCATGCGTCATGCATTTATGGGCAGAACCTTGAGAATATTTCAGTTACAGGTAGCGGAACGCTGGATGGAAATGGTCAGCCGTGGTGGGAAAAGCACCGCAATCATCCAGAGGAGTTACAGTATCCGAGACCCAAATTAATCAGCTTTGACCGTTGTCAGCGGGTTACCATTAAAGATGTTATGTTAAAAAATTCCCCCAGTTGGACTGTAAACCCCATCGCTTGCTATAACGTTACAATTGATAATTTGTCCATTCTTAACCCGGCGGACTCCCCCAATACGGATGGCATTAATCCTGAATCCTGTTCCAATGTTCGTATTAGCAACTGCAATATAGATGTGGGCGATGACTGTATTGCGATCAAAGCAGGAACTGAAGATACACAAGAGCGAATTCCATGTGAAAATATTACGATTACCAACTGTACGATGGTGCATGGACATGGCGCAGTCGTACTGGGAAGCGAAATGAGTGGTGACATTCGTAATGTTACGATCAGCAATTGCGTGTTCAAGCAAACGGATCGGGGCATACGTCTGAAATCCAGACGAGGACGTGGCGGAACCATCGAGGATATTCGCGTCAGCAACATTGTGATGGAAGATGTAATTTGTCCATTTATTCTGAATCTTTATTATTTCTGCGGCCCTCGGGGCAAAGACAAATATGTGTGGGACAAAAATCCCTATCCGATTACCGATGAAACCCCGTGCTTTAGACGAATCCATTTTTCCGATATTACGGCACGACAGGTTCATGCGGCTGCTGGATTCTTATACGGACTTGCAGAACGATATATTGCTGAAATCACATTTTCCAATATTGATATTTCTATGGCTAAAAATGCAATTCCCGGTCGTCCGGCCATGATGACAGGGATAGAAGATATGAACAACCGTGGTTTTTATCTAGGTAACGTGAAGGATATTCGTTTTCAACATGTGACGATTGAGAATCATGAAGGTCCTGCCTTTTATATTGAAAATGGGGAAGACGTTGAAATCAATCGTTGCCATTCGAAGAATACAGCTCAGCCCGAAAAGCTGATAGAACAAGTAACGATACAACCTTCTGAACAAAATATGATGAATTAGGAGGGCATGAAAGGAGGTACAACGTGGATAAGTTGCAAGCATTGTTGGGAGACCTTCCGGCAGATCGCCCTGTAACGGCAACTCTGCTGAATCAAGAAGAGCGTGAGGGATATCGACTGGAGTGTCTCCTGCTGGACTTGAACGGGATCGAGTCTGTACCCGCTTATGTAGCTACACCCTTACAAGGGAACGGTCCGTTCCCATTGGTCGTTTTTAACCATTCGCATGGAGGCAATTATACGAACGGGCGCAAGGAACTGATCCATAGCAGTTCTTACTTACAGCAGCCCTCGTTTGCTACAACTCTGACAGACATGGGATACTGCGTATGCTGCATTGACATGTGGGGATTTAATGAACGTGGAGGCAAAACCGAGAGCGAGCTGGTAAAGGAAATGCTCTGGCAGGGCCAAGTGATGTGGGGCATGATGCTGTATGATAACCGTCGTTTGGTGGATTATATGTGCCAGCGTGAGGACATTGATGCTTCTCGTATCGGAACAATCGGTATGTCGATGGGTGGACTCATGGCATGGTGGATGGCTGCGTTAGATGAACGGATACAGGTCACGGTTGATATTTGTGGACAGGTAGATGCCCATACGCTGATCGCCAAAAGGGGATTGGACCATCATGGCTTCTACTCCTATGTCCCCGGCTTGCTGAAGCATTTTACCACCTTGGATATTCAAAAGCGGATCGTACCTCGTCCACGGATGAGTATAACAGGTCAAAATGACCGGATGTGTCCTATTGAAGGAGTCGAGCATTTGGCAAAAGGGCTGCTGGAAGCTTACCAGGAGGCAGGTCACCCTGAGCATTGGCAGCCTGTGATTGCGGGCGGTGGACATATGGAGACGTTGGAAATGCGAACGGCGTGGCAGTCATTTTTAGCTGAACACCTGTAAATCAAATGAAGGGATCGGGGTACCATGCTAGTTGGAAAAGAATCCTTTTGTGATTTCCATACGATTCAGGAGGCGATTGCTGTATTGGAGCAGTCAGCTTCCAACGAAATGGAAACGCTAACTATTTTATCAGGTACTTATGAGGAAGAGGTACGAATTTACCGTTCATATCTTCATATTATAGGCATCGGGCAGGTAGAGATTCGAATGGATCGGTATGCCAAAGAGAGGGATGAAGCGGGTGAGGAAATAGGGACCTTTGCGACACCTACTTTATTTTTAGGCGGTAGCCATCTGATCTTGGAAAATCTCACAATTTCCAACACGGCAGGACAGGGAGAAGCCATTGGGCAGGCCGTTGCGGTATACGCTCATTGTGATGAAACGGTCTTTAGAAACTGTACCTTTAAAGGGCACCAGGATACTTTATTTACAGGCCCTCTACCTCCTGCACCGAAAGAACGACTCCAGTTTGGTGGAATCCATTTGAAGGAGCATCATAGGCACTATCGGCAGCTCTATCAGCATTGTTATATAGAGGGTACGGTGGACTTTATTTTTGGTGGGGCTACCGCGTATTTTGAAGATTGCGAAATTCGCAGTTTACGCCATCATAAGAACCAAACGAGCTACGTTACAGCTGCCTCTACGCCGCAAGGACAAGCGTATGGTTATGTATTCAACCATTGCTACCTAACTGCAGAGCCTGATATTACTCCGGTTTTTTTGGGGCGTCCGTGGCGGGAATATGCCAAGACCGTATTTGTCGATTGTAAAATGGGCGATCATATTGACCCACGTGGCTGGGACAATTGGGACAATGTTGCGAACGAGAAAACCGTCTGTTATCAAGAATATAACGGACACGATGAAGTTGCTACGTTACGTAAGCAGCGTGTTCCGTGGGCGGATTGTTTTGAAGCGGGAACAGAAGCATGGAGCAAGGAACAGGTTTTTGCTGAAGTTACATTTTGGAAGTAAGGAGAAGTGAGGTCTCATGATGATCCAAAATCCCATATTAAAAGGCTTTAATCCCGATCCGTGTATTACACGTGTCGAAGATACTTACTATATTGTGGTGTCATCGTTTGAGTGGCTGCCTGGAGTGCGGGTGTACCAGTCCAAAGATTTGGCAAATTGGGAGCATTGTACAGATATTTTGACCGATCAGGTTGACTTAAGAGGTAATCCTAAAAATTGCAGCATTTGGGCACCGCAGCTTAGCTATGCAGATGACCTTTTTTATCTGCTCTATACGGATGTGAAAAGCACCAAACGTCCGTTCAAGGATGTTCATAATTTTGTGATGACGGCGCCTACGATCCAAGGACCGTGGTCGGACCCCGTTTATCTTAACAGTAGCGGATTTGATCCGTCTTTATTTCATGATGAGGACGGACGTAAATGGCTGTTGAACGCATTGTGGGATTACCGCATGTTGGAAAGCAATAAATCTTCCGGTATAGTCATGCAGGAGTATGACAGCAAGCAACAACAGCTCATTGGCGAGCCTGTTAAAATCTTTGATTGTACTCCTTTAAAGAAAACAGAAGCGCCTCACATCTACAAGCAAAACGGATATTATTATCTTGTTACAGCGGAAGGCGGAACGGGTACGGGGCATGCCGTTACCGTAGCACGCTCGAAGCAGATATCCGGGCCATATGAAGTAGACCCGCACAACCCAATGCTTACGTCACGTGATCAACTTGATTTCCCGTTACAATGCGCAGGACATGGCAGTCTTGTACAAACACCAGACGGCGAATGGTACATGGCTCATTTATGCACACGTCCAGTAGAGGGGAAATATGCCATTTTAGGACGGGAAACAGCCTTGCAGCAAGTGTACTGGAATGATGAAGGCTGGCTGCGATTAACTGCTGGGGGCCATACACCTCAATTGGAGGTACCCGCACCTCAAGGGATGTTCTCGGTTAAGCAAGAGCAGCAGAGTTATGTTTTTAAGGATTTTTTCGAGGGACCCACATTAGATAAAACGTGGAACACATTGCGTATCCTGGCGGACGATAGCTGGTGTTCATTAAGCCAGCGCCCAGGCTACCTTCGCATTCTGGCTGGAGAATCCATTCAAAGTCTGTTCCAGCATCACGTGCTTGCCATTCGGCAAACGGATCATCATTTCCGGGTAGAAACAGCATTGGAGTATAAGCCGACAAGCTATTTACAAATGGCGGGGCTACTACTGTACCTTAATGAAGAAGATTATTTGTATGCCTATATTAGCTATGAGGAGGGGCAAGGGAAGGTACTGCGCATGATGCGATGTGAAGCCAATACATTTACCTTAGTTCCTCAAGCAATTACGCTTCAGGACGATCTTCCTATACATTTAGCTGTGGAAGTCCATGCATCCCACGGGCAATTTTATTATGGAGTCGGAGACAAACCTGCTTGGAAGCGGCTTTTTGAAATGCAGGATATCAGCTTTTTATCCGGGGGTTTTACAGGAAATTTTGTAGGTATTGCTGCTCATGATATGCAACAATTCCAAGGAAGCTACGCTGATTTTTCTCATTTCTTCTATCATGGTAAGGATCATCTTTCCTCATAAAAAAACATGATAATGATTATGTTGAAAGCACCTTAATGGGTGCTTTTTTCGTTGTTTCTGCACTTTACCTTTTCACATTATAACTTCGCAAAATCTCCAAAAAAGCGGTGCTTGCTTTCGTTTCAAATGTCGAAGAAGGAGTTAGGAAGGAGAATTTTCGAATAACCGGAAGATTACGAATATCCAGTACTTTTAATGTTCCCAGAGCAAGTTCCTTCTGAATGACCCATTGGGACAGCAAAGAAATCCCCAAGCCTGCTTCTACAGACTCTTTGATGATCTGTGTACTGCCAAAATTCATCATATGAGAAGGGGAGAACTGAAACCGTGCAAACATTTTTTCAGCCGCTTCCCGGGTTCCAGAACCTTCTTCCCGCAGAATCCAGATGTCCTCTTGCAGCTCACTTACATCCACTTGAGATTTACCAGCCAAACGGTGATTTTGCGGAACGACGATATACATTCTATCATCAGCAAATGATTCGATGTGTAAATGGTCATGCTGAAATTCTCCTTCGATAATGCCTACATCCAGTTGATTATGGATCATGAGTTTTTCAATTTCCTGGGTGTTGCCGATGGTAATGGAGGGCTGAATGAGTGGATACCGGACCCTCATTTGCGCGATCACATGCGGCAGCACATATTCGCCATACGTGTAGCTTGCGCCGATCGACAGGTTTCCTTTTGCTGTATGCATCAGCTCGTCCACCAAATACTGCATCCGTGTATGGAGACGGATAATCTCCTGAGCATGATGATACACAATTTCACCTGCTTTGGTTAAGCGTACATACTTATTGCTACGCTCCAGGAGGCGGGTTCCTACGCTACGTTCCAGCGTTTGAATATATTGACTTACCGCAGGTTGGGTCATGTGTAACACCTCGGCAGCTCGTGTGAAATTTTGTTTCTCCGCGACCATAACAAATACGATTAAAGATTGGTCCAAGGCCCATTCCTCCAAATTCATAATATCTATTTACTTATTATCATTATTATAATGATTTATTTTTCTTATGACAAAAAACATATTAAGCTGGATGCATGTAGAATTGGAGGGGTTCACCATGAACAGTCATACACAACACACCAAATTATTTTCGAACAGAGGTCGATTATTCCAGCGTATATTTGGCATTGTCCTCACGATGTTATTTGCTTTGGCAGGCTATGGCCTGAACGAATTGCCAGGCTTTCATTATGTAGGTCCATTGGCTTGTGCCATGTTTCTCGCTATTCTGTACCGACAGTTGTGGGGATACCCTGAAGCTGTGCGCTTGGGAGTTGAGTTTTCAGCAAAGAAAATACTACGTGGAGCTATTGTGTTATTTGGGCTGAAGTTGAACATGGATGTTGTCATTCATCATGGACTTGGTTTACTTTTGCGTGATGTGGGCACTGTTGTATTTTCCATCTTTTTTACGGTTTGGCTGGCAAAACGTTTCAAGGCAGATGCTTCGCTTTCGCTTCTTCTTGGTATTGGAACAGGAGTTTGCGGTGCAGCAGCGATTGCAGCGGTTTCTCCCTTGTTAAAATCCAAAGATGAGGATACAGCCATAGGGGTAGGACTCATTGCCTTGGTTGGAACGGTATTTGCCATTTTATTTACTGTGCTTCGGCCCTGGCTTCCTTTGACGGATATGCAATATGGAATCTGGTCGGGTATCAGTTTACATGAAATTGCACATGTGGCCTTAGCTGCAGCCCCTGCCGGACAGGATGCACTTGCAATGGGCTTATTAGCCAAACTGGGGCGTGTTTTCTTACTCATACCGCTCAGCTTTGTTTTAATGGTTTGGATGAAACGAACTGGAAAAATTCGTACAGACGCTAAAGTGGAGTTCCCCTGGTTCCTCATCGGCTTTATGGCTACAAGTATTGTGGGCAGCTATGTTTTTGGAAAATATATTGTAGTTCCATCTAGTCTGACGAACGGAATTTCTCAAGTTACCACCTTTATGTTAACGATGGCTATGGTAGGCATGGGGCTGAATGTGAGCTTTAAGGCTTTGCGGGAGAAAGCAATGCTTCCCTTACTGGTACTGTCTGTTACTTCGATCATTCTTATAGGGTTAACATTTTTAACAGTGTGAACATGAAGTATTCGTTTGTGATAAGATTGCTAGTAAACTAGATTAATAAAACTGGAAAAAGCTCTGCTTGCTGTATAGCTGGCAGAGTTTTTTAGTACTTTTGTATGATAAGACTGAAATATATACTGAATCAATCGTAACTTTTTACATATGATTCGCGTCTATCAAAATGGAGGTCCTGAGAATCATAGAGTGCAAGAATTTCATAAGCGAAAATTTAGAGAATGGTAGGGTACATAATGAAGAAAATTTGTTTATTTGCTTTTTTGTTTCTGTTTCTACTAGCATTTCCAAGAGAAAGTCATGCTGCATCTTCGAGTTCACATCTTCAGTTGGATGGTAAAGATATAAGTGTTGGCAAAGGTGTTCAGATTCAAGAAGTAAAGGGGAATGTACTGGTTCCACTCCGTCTCATTGTAGAGGAATTGGGTTATAGCGTGAATTGGGAGTCCAAGACAGGGACCATAACTATACATAAGCAAAATCTTAACCTCAGTCTTCAGGTCAACAATCCCATAGCCTCTGTCAATGATCATCAAATGGGATTGGCTGTAGCGCCTTTGCTTAGAGAGGGGACGACTTATGTTCCGCTTCGCTTCGTGTCCGAACAGACAGGGATTGATGTGGCCTGGAACAACGAGCTTAAAACTGTGTTCCTGACGACTCCGCCTACTTCAAGCCGCAATAGCGAGTCCACTCATGATCATTCTGCTACTCCAGCTGTAAGTAATTCTAAAGAGAGTGCGCGTACGGCTATAAACCAAATTAGCTTCGCTAATCACCAATTGACTATAGCTGTTAATGGAAAAGCAACCCCCAAAGTAACTACGTTGACTCATGCAGACCGTATTGTTGTAGACATACCTAGTTCAACGTTTTCTGAGGAATTTCTAGCATCGCAATCATTTGACAGTAGTGGACAAGGAAGTTTTCCAGTCACTGAAGATCCAGATGTTTCCCAAGTAAGATACTCCATGTTTAGTACAACCCCCGCATCGGTACGTATTGTGGTTGATCTTAATCACAGCACACCCTTTCATGTACTCAATGCGGATGATGGTAAGGTTGTTATAGCGTTGGATCAGGAAACGGAGGAGCCATCAACTACCGAGGACGTTATACCTACCATACCTGTTGTACCTG
Organism: Paenibacillus sp. A3M_27_13; assembly: GCF_024213315.1. Taxonomy (NCBI): domain Bacteria; kingdom Bacillati; phylum Bacillota; class Bacilli; order Caryophanales; family Paenibacillaceae; genus Paenibacillus; species Paenibacillus sp. A3M_27_13. Next base: position 852,885 of record NZ_JANAVE010000001.1, on the reverse strand, counting down.
CGATTTCTTCTGATGGACACGCGCAAGGAATTGACGTCTCACACTATAATGGCAATATTGATTGGCAGCAAGTGGCAGCGGCAGGTAAGACATTTGCTTTTATTAAAGCTACAGAGGGCACAAAATATCAAGATAATCAATTTTTGATAAATGTACAGGGTGCCAGAGATGCTAACATCTTGGTTGGCGCTTACCACTTTTTGAATGCTACTACCGCGGATGGAGCTCGTCAGGAAGCAGCTAATTTTGCCAGGGCTATAGATTCAGCAGGAGGCAGGCTAGATCTGCCCCCTGTGATGGACTATGAAAATAACCCCAAAGGTCTTACTCCTGCACAAATTAGTGAAGTGGCTCATGCCTTTTTGGATGAAATGGAGAGGCTTACCGGGCGTCAGCCAATCGTATACACGGGCAATGTTTTTGCTTCCAAGTTTGATCCTACATTTTCTATGTATAAACTGTGGGTAGCCCGATACAGCACTACGCAAAAGCCGACCGCGGTTCCAGCTTGGAATAACTGGTGGGCTTGGCAGTACAGTAGCACAGGCAGTGTTCCGGGTATTCAAGGCCAAGTCGATTTGGATGAATACAACGGAACGATAGATGAACTCCGGGCTTCACTGGCAGGAGAGCTCGATTAGCCAAATCATATCATGATCAATCCTCGCGAATCCGGAACGGGATCTGCGAGGATTTTTAATGTCTGATTTGTTTAGTTGGGCATGATCCATACGATTTCGCTGATTCGAACAAAGAATTTTTTTCCGTATACATCTAAAATGACATGGTCGGGCTTACAATCGACTACGCATCCATCAATTCTGCCACGTGTTGTCTCAAGTACAACGTACTTGCCGATCACCGATTTTAATGTTTCTACGACGTATGGATCTACAGGGTGCACCACGACGTGATGAGAGGTAGGATGGTGAGGAAAAGGTTGATTAACGTTGTAATTGAGCATTTGATTTGAATTCAATTGCTTCACTCCTTCAAGATTAGTTGTGTTATCCTATGCTCCTGCCTAGGAAAGGTGTAGGCTAATGCCCATCAGCGAAAACATTCATAACATTGCCGAAAAGCCCGGTCCATAGGAAAGCTCAATACATAAGCTATGTTGTACCTTGAATTGAAGGAGGCAATGACCATGAGTGAATGTGAAAGAGGTTGTGGTGGCGGTTCAGTAGGGGGCTACCCAGGAGTATGGACATCGACAGGAGCTATCCTGGTACTGTTCATTTTGCTCGTTATCATTACTAAGTCTTTATGGGTTTAAATTGAAATGAGTAGCTTAACCCCCCATCGGTATATAACCGATGGGGGGTTAAGTGCTTTAGAGGATGGAACGTATGATAAAACACCTCAAATAACAGCGTACAGGCCCTACACAAACTGTGCCGGGCTGGGCAGCTGTCATTTGAGGTACATTGGCATCTATAGACAGGAACGGACAATGGAACAGAGATTAAATTAACGCAATCGCCAGCAGGGTGAACAAGCTCAAAGTTAAGATTTGATTCCCATACCCGTAGCCAGGATAAAAGGCAGACGTTTGTACACGTCCGTTCCGTTCTTTTTTTAAGTACACATTATTACGATCCACATCCATAATGGTTCCTTCGTACTGTTTTCCGTCAACGGTGAGAATACGCACTTTTTTATTCATGCAGTTCAAACAGTTGTAATAAGCGTCCATTCCATCACCCCCTCTTATACATTGGCATTTTATGAGAGGGACGGTCTTATGGTAACGGCGAACATACAGGGAAAAGGTATTCCCTCGAACTTAAGGCCTGACTAGAGTTAGCCTATTCTTGATAGGGATTAAAAGAGAAGCCAGGATATCCATTGGTATGGGCGTAACCTCTTTGGGGGGCGACCTGAGGGTGGGGTGAAGTATCGGCAAGCCTTACATGTATCCCAGGTTTTCGGGGGGGCTGCTGCTTGCAGTCATTGGGAGGACCGATGATGACAGGCTTTTTAATTGGGGCGAGTGCTTCCTGAATCTTATTCTCATTCAGGCAGTAAGTATGAGCCAGAATGTTACTTGGCGTTAGCCGCAAAATGTCGGAGCCCAGTATGAATTCAGGGGTCGGAGCATTAAAAATGGTCAACAAATGAGTGTTGTCCATCGTGGCGACCAGATAATGCCACCATCCCTGAGGAACGTTAGCCACTTGGCCAGGTGTGATCGGAAAATGTCGTAACTCGAGGGTGAAGGGGTTAATCAGTGACACGGTTACTGCTCCAGAGATGCAGTATACCAGTTCTGTGGCATTTTGGTGATAGTGAGGCTCCACAACATTAGCTGTGCTAAGGCGAATATCCAGCAGCGATACATTCGCCAATGTATTCAGCTGCTGGATCGACAGCTCGTTGATCGAGTTTTGAGCATCCTTCTGAAACAAAACATTGTCTCTTAAATCATAGGTAAATTGTACAGTAGGGGAGGTGTAATCCATATATGAATCCACGCGTCGTTTCCTGCCTTTCTATTATTCGAAATTTGATGATCGTACGCTACCCTATGCATACGCCCATGTATGTGTGCGCGGATATGTGATTTGAATTAGTAGAAATCAGGCTCCGGTCCCGGGCAAGTTGAAGCGAAAAATAGCGAAAAAAGTCACGTATTCAAGTGTGGTCAGAACATGATCCATTGTTCTTAATACACGTCATCCCTTTAGGGATGGCGTTTTATTTGCTTGGGTAGTCTTAGGACCAGAGCCGGATGATACGTAAATGCGGCTTATGGTATACTGCAACGGACGTGTGAAAGCATGATTGTCCCATTCCGTATGTAGCCACGCGTCATTTCTGCAGCTAGGCATAAGTTATGTCATAAGAAACATCATCGGATAAACGTCCCTGAGTTGTACAGGCCGGAATGGTTGCACCGGACAGAACATGAAAGAGGAGGTTGTCTGGAATATGAAAAAGTTATCTATTTTAATCCTGTCCTGCGCATGTATGTTAGGTACTGTATTGTCAGTCGCACCAGGACAAGCACAAGCACAAACGTCAGCTTTGAAGAAAGGGGTTCAAAGCGAACGGGTGCTGGAGCTTCAACAGCAGCTTCATTCGCTCGGTTATTTCAAGGCTGGGTTTACTGGGTACTATGGTTCTCTGACCAGTAAAGCGGTGGCTCGTTTTCAACGGGATAACGGTCTGACACCTGATGGAGTAGCCGGAGCGGCTACACAAGCCAAGCTGGAATCCTTCGGAGAGGTGCGCGTAACCGCGCTGGATCAACTGGCTCGTATCATTTATTCTGAGGCTCGCGGGGAATCGTTTGAAGGTCAAGTGGCTGTCGGCGCTGTCGTATTAAACCGTGTTCAGTCCGGTGAGTTTCCAAGCTCGATCCCGGACGTTATTTTGCAGCCTGGTCAATTCACCGCTGTACAGGATGGTCAATACCGCCTGAAACCCAACAAGACTGCGTACCGTGCAGCCAGACAGGCACTTAATGGTGCTGATCCGACCAATGGGTCCTTGTTTTATTACAACCCGGCCATTGCTACAGCCAAATGGAGTAAAAGTCGCCCGGCTGTCATCTCACTCGGTCGCCATACGTTTACGAATTAATTTCATATGAGAATACGCAAATTTCTAGCCGTCAGTTGCTTCTTCTAGGAGCAGTGACGGTTTTTTATATTCACAAATTTGTAATATTTTAGTGGTGAATTATCTGATTTAATATTAAAAATTCTACCTATTATTCCGATACTCTTAATAGACAAAAAAATGAAATTAAAGGAGTCCTTCTAAAATGAGTCAACATCCTTACACTATCGAAGTAGATCAAGCCATGAAAACGGTACATATGGCGGTGAATGGAGTTTTTAGCCAGGAGGAGTATGATAGCTTTGTAAAAGATTATGTAGCCAAAACCTCATCCATTCAGGCGTCCAGCTTTACACTCAAGGTAGATTGTACCCAGATGGCACTTTTGGGTCCGGGAGAAGTGGAAAAATTGAAGGGCTCATTTGTACGTTATAAAGAAACTGGATTTACCAAAGTAATCTTTGGCATCAGCCTTCAACAAACCATTATTAAAATGCAGCTTGGTCGAGTAGCACGCGAAGCAGGATTAAACAACGTAGATATTGTTGTACAATAATGCGCTGATGTATGTGTAAGGGGGAAGCCTGATGAGCCATATCAAAATAAAAGCACTGGGTGTGTATCATCCGTCCCATTCGTTGGATAACGAATACTATGTTCGCCATTTTGACGAGCAGGGCAAAGATATTCGACGCTTCATGGAGCATATGGGTAGAAAACAGCGTTATATCATTGATGATCCGAACGAAAACGGTCTAACAATGGGAATTGCGGCTGCGCAAAAAGCTCTGGAACAGGCTGGTATGACAGGCCGTGACGTGGATATGATCGTGTTCTCCACTCAAGTTCCTGAGTCACTGTTTCCGATGAATGCATTGTTTGTTCACCAGGCGATTGGGGCCAGACATGATGTGGCCGTGATGGATTCCAACGCGAATTGTGCAGGGATGACAGTCGCTGTCGATCAAGTCAGTCGGTCGATGTTATCTAATCCTGACGTGCGGACAGCGCTTATTATCGGTTCGGATTATAATTCACTCATTTCCGGTCCGGAGGATGAGATTACTTATGCGAACTATGGAGATGCTGCATGTGCGGCTATTTTGGAGCGTACAGAAGAAGACACCGGATTTATAGATTCTATGTATTTTACGGACCCAGTCAATATAGATAAAATTTTGTACCCGGCTCAGGGGTTAGCGGCGACACTCCAAAGGAACGCCCCCGGAAAATATATTCAGTGGCTTCCGTTCGACGCCAATATGGCCTTGCCTCCTACATTTGATCTGCTTGAACGCATTTTAAAAAAGAATGGGCTGACGCCTCGGGATGTACGGGCTTATTGTCTGTCTCAGTTCTCGTTAGCAAATGTATTGAAGATTCAGGATCACTTGGAGCTAGAGGATGCCCAAATGATTTATGTGGGTGATCGATATGGTTACACAGGTACCAGTAGCCCGTTCATTGCTCTATATGAAGGTATTGAATCGGGTCGTATCCGGCGCGGTGATTATGTACTGTTCTGGACGATTGGAGCTGGATATCAACTGGTTGCTATGTTATTTAAATACTAGGAATATGAAGACCTTGCAGCTGCAAGGTCTTTTTGTGTATCACACAATGACAACTGTAATGATTTGGTTGTGTTATGTTTGATTATTTTGTAAAATTTAAACATTGAGTACATAAGGGAGAGCTTATATTGCGGACATCGGATAGCATGACAATTATGACAGAAAACATGGCACACAATTCATAATAGGAGCTGAAGGGGCATTAAGATCGAAAATTTATTTTATGGAGAACGAATAAAATTGGCCGCAGTCAGGGAAGAAGATGCCGAAGTGATGTTCAAATGGGGTGAGGATGCGAAGTATCTGCGAAATGTAGATACGGATTTGGCGCTCCCTTACACGTTGAAACAGATGGAGTCAGAAGGATCTCCCAGCTCTAACGAGGTCTATTTTCGATTAAGAACATTGGCAGATGATGTCTTGATCGGATTTGTTGCTATCCACGGAATTGAGTGGAATAATCGCAGCGGGCAGCTGGCAATAGGTATAGGTAATACGGACTACCGTGGCAAGGGCTTTGGGGCAGAAGCTGTAGGTCTCATTCTTCGTTATGCGTTTTATGAGCTCAATTTAAATCGGGTCGGCTTGGATGTGATTGAGTACAATACACAAGCGATCCGAACTTATGAGAAGGCGGGGTTCCAGCTTGAGGGTAGAGTTCGTTCTGCTGTTCTTCGTGATGGTAACAGTTATGATCGTATCATGATGGGTATCCTGTATTCTGAATGGCGCTCGACTGTTCAAGTATAATAGATACACAATTTGTTCATAAAATATTCCATAATAAGCCTTTTAATAACGTGAAAAGAGGTTTATAGTTAAAGGGTCACATGCCCAAATCATTATTAATTTGAGTATGAGTCAAAGCTGAGGAGGAATTTACATGGCAAACGTTGTAAGGTCCGTTACTTCACCCAAGAAATTTATTTCTGGACAAAATCTACTCTCGTCGTTAAATGACTATATTAAGGATTATGGCGATAAAGCCTTTGTCATTTGTGATGAGTTCATACTTGAAAGGGCCCAAAAGGAGGCGGGTGCTTCAATTGAAGCAGCTGGTAACCAGGTGGTCTTCGAGAAATTCCAATATGAATGTACAAAAGAAGAGATTGATCGTAACCGTGAATTGGTGCGTAAACATGGTTCGAACATTATCATAGGGATTGGCGGGGGAAAAACGTTGGATACCGCCAAGGCAACCGCTTATTATGAAAAGCTGCCTGTTGTTATTTTCCCAACGATTGCTTCTACAGATGCTCCTTGTACCGCGCTTGCGGTTATATACAAAAAAGATGGCTCTTTTGATGAATATCTGTTCCTGCCTACTAATCCAGACGTTGTACTGGCGGATACAGGCATTCTGGCAGCAGCGCCTGCACGTTTCTTTGCAGCTGGAATCGGTGATGCACTGGCCACTTATTTTGAAGCTCGTGCTTGCTATCAGGCTAACGGGGATAACCTGGTTCTGAACAAGCCTTCCACTACAGGATTGGGACTTGCTCGTCTTTGTTATGATACGTTGCTGGAAAATGCTGTGAAGGCCAAACGTGCTGTGGATCGGAAAGTATATACTCGTGCGGTGGAGGATACGATTGAAGCTACCATTTATCTGAGCGGTGTTGGTGCAGAATCAGGTGGGTTGGCAGCAGCACACGCCATTCATAACGGCATGACGGCTGTTCCTTCGCTTCATAAAGCACAGCATGGTGAGAAAGTTACATTCGGTTTGTTAACCCAGCTAGTGCTGGAAAATGCACCGAAAGAAGAACTGGAAACCGTGATTAAACTGGTTAAGGATGTAGGCCTTCCATTGACGCTTCGTGACTTGGGTGTAGAGGAATTTGTTGAGGCTGAATGGCGCCAAGTGGCTGAAGCTGCTTGTGCATCGAATGATACAATGGTCAACATGCCGTTCCCGGTTAGTCCTGCTGACGTGTACAATGCAATCATTGCAGCGAATGCAATAGCAGAATCCTATCAAGAATAGTTTCTTCCTAAATCACGAAAATGGGTTTACAAAAACGGGTCTGTCACATCACTGGCAGACCCGTTTCGTTTACGTGCACTAACATGTGAAACGAAAGAGGGTACCAGGGACTTATATCCTATCTTGTTCTGACCGATATACATGTAACAGGGAAATTAGGTTGGTTACACAGCAGGAGGAGATTTGATGTTGGTGCATGGTAAAACACGTAGGGGCAACTTGTACATCCATATGTCCAGCGGTTTTCACAAAATTGGAGATTATCGGGAAGAATATTCTGTAGCACCGGGTGATCGGCTGATGTCTAGACTGTCCAAGCGGATCTACACCATTGTATCCGTACATCTTGGTGAAGAGGCGTATGCCGATATTGATCTAGAAGAGGTTATTAGAAATAGTTAGAGTGCTTTATTTGGATTTGGTATAAAAAAGCTTCCACTTTGCTCCTAGAGCGAAGTGGAAGCTTTTTTCTTTCAGCGTAGGGACTCATGAAGAAGGTCTCGTGTGATGATATTATTTTGGTTCATAAAATGTCTGATTGCTGCTTGTGAATTGGTTGCAGACAGCTCCTTTCCCCATGTCATGGCATAGGCCCAGGCTGGCTGATTTTGCAGCACCTTCGCACTTGGCAGAATATCACTTTCTCCGATTCCCATAGGCTTGCCCTGCGCAAGCTTTAGCAATTCGGTGTAGTAGGAGGGTTTGTAATCATTGTTATAGATATCAGCTGCAAGAATATCTACTCGGTTAATACCTGGGAAGGACAAATTATAGGGAGTGCTATATGCGTTTGGAGCATTGGGACTCCACACCCACAACAGGTTATCCAGATGATGGACATGAGTGAACCGATCATACATTAGATTCCACAACTTAGCATAATTTTGCTTGTTTCCCCACCAAAACCAGTTGCCGTTCATTTCATGATAGGGCCTCCATAAAACAGGTACATCCGCGTCTCGTAAGGTCTTAAGGGACAAAGCCACCTCATCCAGATCAGCGATCAGTTGTTTATATTGCGGGGTACCCGGCGTGATGTAACGATTAAATTCAGCTTGAGTAATTTTTGCTTGTACGTTTTTCCACGTTTTAGGTTTGCCAGGAAGCGCCTGATGGAAGGTAACAGCTACGATTCCGCCGTCCTGACTCCATTGGATAGCACTATTCACAACATGCTGACGTTGCTCTCGTAGGGCTGTACGGGACTGGTTAGCCAATCCTCCAAACTCATAGCCGTGAAGTCCTGCGTATTGTCCGCTGATTTGTTGTAGCTTGTTATTTTGTTCATCCGGTGCCTCTAAGTAATCATGCTGCCCGGAAATTAGCATATCATCCGGTACATTAGATAGGTAGGCAAGTAATTGCTTGGCTTTGGCAGAGGCCTGAACATTAATTGGCGGGGCGGCATCGGCAACAATGAATGATTGCTGAGAGCCGCTGAAGAGTAAAACAAGCATTAGCAGTAGCACCCTCTGTAACCAAAAGCGTGTTGAGTGAGATTTCATGGCGCTCCTCCTTTGATGCATGGTAATGGGATTAGTATTTTTCTTTTTGCTTTCTAAGCTGTATATAGGCGCTAATAATAATCACCAGCAGACTAATCGTGGCCCATCCATTGAATTCCTGTAAGTGTATCCAGTTATCCCACACAAGGAAACCTAAAATTACAACGAGCAAACCCATTGCAAGATACATTTTGGTTTGTGCTGGACGTTGGGTTCGTTTTGAAATCCAATGTATGATGCCGAGAACGATGGCTGCCTGAAATAAAAATATGCCCATCATCATTAAACTTGCTATAAAGATTGGGGACATCGGTATCCTCCTCCTGGGTTTACAAACAGAATATGCAGGTTGTAACCGGGATGTGGATTCTTAGATGTCAATTTAATTATAAGTTGAGTAAACAAATGAGCGCTGGTTACGATCTTGAACAAGTTGACTAAATTATACCATAACTACCGTCCTGCAATGAAAGACGTCTAAATACCCACTCTACCTTGATTCGACATCATACTTTATATTCAGCGAAATATTGACATATGGATGTACACTTCACATATATGAAGATGCAATCAGAAATATATGTGAAGTATATGCATAAGAGCAACGCGAAATCGACGGAAAAGTTTGGTATGATTAAAGTGGATTGAAAAGGAGGTGCTCTTATGAATGAAGAAAACAGACCATTCTCTAGGTCAGCAGATGCTGAAGGAGCCAAAGCGAACTTTGATGCCAATCAGCGGAAGCTTCTCTCCGAGGGAGTGCCTAGCTTATGGCGTCAGGTCAGCAACCTGCTGATTCTGGTTGGCGTGATTGCATTGATTATCCTTTTAGGTCGAGTGCTCTAATGAGATATCCAAAAAAATCGAAAAGAATTTGAAGAATTAGGGATGTGAAATGGTGTTAAAGGCAGCTTTACTTTTTATATTGGCTGGCATCGCTGAAATTGGAGGAGGATATTTGATTTGGCAGTGGCTGCGTGAAGGAAAGACATGGTATGTCGGACTTTGCGGCGGAGTAATCTTGGCTGTGTATGGAATCATTGCTACCTTTCAGGTTTTTTCCTCCTTTGGGCGTGTATATGCAGCATACGGAGGTGTCTTTATTGTTCTTTCCATTGCATGGGGCTGGTGGATTGATAAAAAGACACCCGACTTGTACGATTTCATTGGTGGATTGATTTGTTTGGTCGGTATAGCTGTAATCCTATTTCCGCGATCAGGATGATAGGACGAAAAACCCTATTTTATTTTTGAAAACATGACTATAGGTCTACAAAAATAAGCTTCATATTCCGAAATAGAACTTAAGGAGGGGGTTCTATGAACTGGAATCAAATGAAGCTTAGATTGAAATTTGGTAGTGCTGTACCGAAGAGTGAAGGTAATTTCTCTTTTGGTATCATGTGTGGACTCTTAATCAGCATCGTGCTGTGGATATCAATCATTGGCTGGATCATGCTGATCTTTAAGTGATTTTACGAAATCACTGTACATATCAAAACAAATGAATTAAGGACTGCTCACAAACCTGTGTCTTATTACCCATGCTTTATTTTGTGAAATCGTTACGTAACTTGTCTATCCCGCGACCTATGGCTTCATCAATCATATCAGTAGCAGCAGGTGTATCTGCATCGGTGTCAGGAATGCGATTAAATCCTGGCTCGCGCTTGTCCAGGGATTGTTTATGTTCGATTTGATCGTCAGTACGATTCTTTTCAGAGTTATTATCTCTCATAGCACATCACAGCTCCTTTTATTAGGCATATTCAGCTTCTATACTTTACATAAACGCTTGTGCTCCAGACTAAACGTTGATAAAAATAAAACCGGGAGGGAGTAAATCCCGCCCGGTACTTCCCAAACAACTAGCGATGCTCAATCAGATCAATCGCTCCCAGAACAACATGAGCCAGTCCGAAACCGAGAATGCCTGTAGCTGCAAGTTTGTACTTACTGCTCAGCAACACAGCGCCTGAAGCCGATACTACCGTTCCAAGAACAGCTGGAATCATACCTTCACGCATTCGTAACACCCCTTCTGGTAGTTTGGAAAGACGTTTATTAGTGTAATTCAAATGTGCACAAGTTATACAAAAAGAGAATTTTATTATTTTTTTTTAAAACACTTTACAATTCGATAAAATTATCGTATTATATGTTGGTGCCCAATTGAACGACATTTACATAATGAGAACACTTCTTAATCAGATGCGTGTTTCTCAGATACTTGTAAGACAAGTAAGTGTGAAGATTAGCGTTCCTAAATTTATGCCGGGGTGGCGGAATTGGCAGACGCACAGGACTTAAAATCCTGCGGTAGGTGACTACCGTACCGGTTCGATCCCGGTCCTCGGCATTTTTGATTTATAACGGACACATCAAAGTTAAATGAACGAAAATAACGCGAGGTTCTGTGTACCTGCGGAATACTCCGTAACAGGTACACAGAACCAACAAAAACGTCTCACCGTTAACATACGGAGAGGCGTTTTTTGTTTTGGAAAAATTAAGCGATCTTGTAACAGAGAGTTGGAGCCTTTCTATTGCATCAATTGTTATAATCATAGGACAACGAAATTAGGCCTTTATAATTAAATAGTAAGTATTTCTAAAAAATGAAGTGGCCCAAAACCTTAAATCAGAATGTTGTTGTTTTTAATTAACTATTGGGAAGGTGGTTCGGTGAAGCTGATATGAATCTGACTTTTCATATGGAACAGTTAAGAGCCTGTTTTATGAATTTTATCAATTATGTATATTTTGTAATGGATGAGAAAACAAGAGACATAGCTATTGTTGACCCATCATGGGATTTATTAAAGGTAGAGTCCTATCTTCAACATTTGAATGGCGATCTCAAAGCGATACTATTAACTCACTCACATTGGGATCATATTAATTTGGTAAATCCACTCCTGGAAAAATATAACCCGCAGGTATTCATGTCAACAAACGAAATCGATTTTTATCATTTTAGATGTAGAAATTTACATTCAATTAAAGACAAGGATTCAATCCAGGTCGGTGAAACAGAAATTAAAAGTCTTTTGACTCCTGGACATACCGCGGGAAGTGTATGCTATCTTTTATCAGATCGCTTATTTACTGGGGATACAATATTCATTGAAGGTTGTGGCTTTTGTGACCCAAATGGAGGAAATCCAATAGAATTATATAATAGTGTTCAAAAAATAAAGCGAGAAATTGATGACTCTATTCAAATTTATCCTGCTCATTCATTTGGTAAAGCGCCTGGTTTTACACTCAATCACCTCATGGATGAAAATATTTATTTTCAATTTACGAGTAAGGAATCTTTTATTAAATTTAGAATGCGTCCGAACCAAAAGGGCCTGTTCGATTTCAAATGAGTCTGTATTGTGGCCCAGTTCTAATGGTGAGAGAAAATCTTAAATATAAAAAATAATACATAACGATCTATCATTTGTCTGTGCCCCAGATGCTCAAGTTAACTAGAGTAAAACACTCGGATCAGTTCTTTTATAAGCCGCCAGAAACGTTGAAGCTGTATTCGAAAGATAATAATGACTTCAAATTAAGCATTTTCAGAAAGGTTTGCGAATCCAATCTGAACTTGGCCGTTTCCAATCAACTGTGAATTGACAGGGTTTGAGTAGAGGATTATAATGGAAAAACATTATTCCAATTATATGATTATATGAAAAATAAAGGAACTTTTCTGTGGTTAATCGCTGGCGGGTCACGTTAACCATCAAAGAGGGATATATCGTGAGAGATTGTAGCTTATCAAGTAGGATAAGTGAAAGGGCGAAGCTATGTATATGGGTAGTAGACATTATAGGAGATGATTTGGCAGTACGTTTTTATAGGAGATGAGTTAAGTGAGCTGGTACGTGTTTTTTGTGCGAACGGGTAGGGAAGAACAGGTCAAGCAGCTTATTAATGAGTGGTTGGATTCTGAAGTCTACAAACCCTTTATACCACTCCAAGAGAGACTCTTTAAAGTAGCAGGAATAGTAAAGAAAGAATGGGCTCCTTTGTTCCCAAGCTATGTATTTATTGAGTCGAATTTACCTGACTTGCAGTTCGTAACCAGTACAAATTCAATGATTTGCACTTCTAGTGATATCATTCGTTTATTGAGATACTCGAAGTTTGAAGCTTCAATGAGAGATTCGGAGAAACAAATGTTAGAAAGTCTATGCAATGATAGCTATTGTATAGAATCATCAACTGGAATTATTGAAGGAGACAATATATGTATCCTAGATGGCCCACTTAAAGGAAGGGGGAGTATAGTTAAGAAAATAGATAGACATAAACGACAAGCGGTCATTCAGTTAGAATTTATGGGTGATATCAGGTTAGTGAGAGTAGCTTTGGAAATTATAAGTAAGGTTTAAAGTGGAGAACTCGTGACGAGTTCATACTCCATGAGGAAGCTTTCAGAACCCTTAAGGGATTTGAAGGCCTTTTTTGATTTGGACTGCTAAGTTAGTAGTTTACTAGGGGGGATATGCGTAGCCTCGTATGCAGAACAACTAATGTTGAAGCGGGAAGATGCCGTGATGAAGGCGGCCGTCAGTTTTGTCCATGCAGATTATAACGCAGACGCTCCCCTTGATCGAGAAGTCTTTCATTCGGATGAGTGTAGTTACTTCGAGAGTTTGGTATTCCATCGGCGGAAATCCAACTTTGTGCTTGGCAGGCTAAGTGCCAAACAAGCAGTTTCGGTGCTGTTAAGCGAGCCAGACCTGCGCAACGTAAGTGTGGAGTCAGGTGTCTTCGGCCAGCCCATGCTTCGAATCAATGGTGTCCACAGCTATCAGGTGAGCATTGCCCACTGCGACTATATCGGAGCGGCTGTTGTTTTTCCCGAAGCACATCCCATGGGCATTGATATTGAGAGGATTGATTCTAAGCGAAATAAGACAATTGAAAGCCAACTGACGGTGGAAGAAAAGGAAAGAATCTCTGTCGTGCGGGGAGTAGGGGAGTACTCAGCTTTATTGACGGTTTTTTGGACAGTGAAGGAGGCCCTGTCGAAAATATTACGTACAGGTTTTACAACATCGCTGCATGTACTTGAAATGAATGAGACCAGGTTTGTGGATGGATACTTCCAAAGTACATTTTCACATTTTCCACAATATGCTGCCCAGTCTTACCAGTTAGGTGACTATATCTGCACGATTGTAGCACCGAGGAAGACGGAATGGAGTATGAATACTTCTCGGCTTTATGAAAAATTCAATGCAAGTTTTCATCGAAATCCGTTTGTAGATCATGTTTACTGAACACTAGGTTTGTTGAGTTTTAAATCATTTATTTTTTAGGAGGATACCTATGCATAAGGAAGAAGTATTCGATATCGTTAAACGTTGTATTCGTGAAGTGCTTCCCGAATTACAAGATCACACGTTCGAGTATGGCGATCGATTGGTGGATTTGGGTGCAGATTCAGTAGATCGGGCTGAAATTGTAAACAAGACGATGGAAACATTATCTCTTAATATTCCGCGCGTCGAATTGTCCGGCGTGAAAAATATAGGGGAATTGACAGATGCACTTTATGCGAAATTATGAAAAATTATGAAGAGTCTGAGTTAGTCGTTACGGGGATTGGCGTGACTTCGGCGATTGGGCAGGGGAAGGCTGCTTTTGCCTCGGCGTTGTTCAAAGGGCAGCATGCATTTGGCGTCATGCAACGCCCGGGCAGAAGAGGTGAAGCTTCATTTATAGGTGCGGAGCTGCCACCCTTGTCTTATCCGAAGGCATTATCCAAACGAATGTTACGTACAGCATCATTTTCGGGGCAGGTGGCCATGGTAACCCTTCAAGAAGCCTGGGAAGATGCCCAATTGGATAACGTTGATCCTAGCCGTATTGGACTGGTGATTGGAGGCTCCAATTTTCAGCAACGGGAGCTATTTCAGACCTATGAGGCCTACCGGGAAAAAATGTGCTTTGTACCGCCGACCTATGGGGTTTCCTTTATGGATACTGATTTGTGCGGACTATGTACCGAACAGTTCGGTATTCAGGGGTTAGCTTATACCGTCGGTGGTGCATCCGCGAGTGGACAAGTCGCAATCATTCAAGCAATTGAGGCCATTCAAGCAGATCGTGTTGATGTTTGCATTGCAATGGGGGCATTGATGGATATTTCGTATATGGAATGCCAGGCATTGCGATCCTTGGGAGCGATGGGAAGCGAGCGATATGCCGATGAGCCTGCAATGGCGTGTCGACCATTTGATCAATCGCGGGACGGGTTCATCTATGGGGAATCTTGCGGGGTTGTAGTCATAGAACGGGCCGATTCTGCCGTGAGGCTTCGGGAGAAACCTTATGCCAAACTGGCAGGATGGGATATGGGAATGGATCGAAACCGGAATCCCAATCCCTCCTACGAAGGCGAAGCCCGAGTGATTAGAAGAGCTTTGGAGAAAGCAAAGCTGCTACCGGAAGAGATTGATTATATTAATCCCCATGGGACAGGCTCGGTCGTTGGAGACGAGATAGAAATAAAGGCATTACAGGATTGTAAATTGTCACATGCCTATATCAATGCAACTAAATCCATTATCGGTCACGGCTTGAGCGCGGCAGGAACTGTTGAAATTATTGCTACTCTTTTACAAATGAAAGAGTCGAGACTTCACCCTACCCTTAATTTGGAGGAGCCTATCCAATTGGACTGCAATTGGGTGAGGAATGAGTCCGTACCAGCAATTATTCACAATACTATGAATCTAAGCATGGGGTTTGGTGGAATCAATACTGCCATTTGTATGCAAAAATGTGAGTCGCGTATTTGAGAGAGGGGGACGATTATGGTTGTCGTGGGAATTGAGGCAATGAACGTTTTTGGTGGCTCTGCCTATCTGGATGTTATGCAATTAGCCCAACACAGGCAATTGGATCCTGCAAGGTTCGAAAATTTATTAATGAAAGAAAAGGCGGTTGCCCTACCTTACGAAGATCCAGTTACCTTTGGAGTAAATGCGGCAAAACCGCTGGTGGACGCTCTTTCAGAAGCGGAAAAAAACCGAATCGAAATGCTTATCACCTGTACGGAATCAGGTATTGATTTTGGGAAATCAATCAGTACATATATTCACCACTATTTGGGGTTGAATCGGAATTGCAGATTATTCGAGCTCAAGCAAGCCTGCTATTCCGGTACTGCTGGACTCCAAATGGCGGTGAATTTTATTCTTTCTCAGGTCTCGCCAGGAGCAAAAGCGCTTGTAATTGCCAGTGATATTTCACGATTTATTGCTGCTGAAGGCGGGGATGTCTTGAGTGAGGATTGGTCTTATGCTGAGCCAAGTGGAGGCGCAGGGGCCGTGGCAATGCTCATTAGTGAAAATCCTCATGTTTTTCAAATCGATGCAGGCGCTAATGGATATTACGGCTATGAGGTGATGGATACTTGCCGGCCGATTCCAGATAGCGAGGCTGGGGATGCAGATTTGTCTTTAATGTCCTATCTGGACTGTTGCGAGCAAGCGTTTTTGGAATACCAAAAACGGGTGCAAGGAGTGGATTATAAAGATACCTTTCAGTATCTTGCCTTTCATACTCCTTTTGGCGGAATGGTAAAAGGAGCGCATCGCACGATGATGCGAAGGTTGACTAAATCCAAACCAAATGAGATTGAGGCAGATTATTTACAACGTGTTAAGCCCGGATTGGCGTATTGCCAACGAGTCGGTAATATTATGGGGGCGACTTTGTACCTCTCCTTGGCAGGTACGATTGATCAGGGTACATTCGATGCTCCAAAGCGAATCGGCTGTTTTTCCTACGGGTCAGGCTGCTGCTCTGAATTTTATAGCGGGGTTGTTATGCCGCAAAGCCAGGAACATCTGCGGCGTTTTGAAATTGAGCGTAATTTGAATGATCGCTATCAGTTAACTATGGATGAATATGAATCCCTGCTAAAAGGCAGTGGCGCTGTACGGTTTGGAACCCGCAACGCCAAGCTGGATTTTCAATTGATTCCGGGGGTGATAGCTTCCGGGAAAGGGAGACAGCGGTTGTATTTGGAAGAAATCTATGAATTCCACCGTAAATACAGGTGGGAATCATGAGTTATCAAACGATTCAGGTTCGGTTTCAAGAATCGATTTGTTATATTCGCTTTTACCGACCGGAGGCAAATAATACGATTAATAATACCCTCATCGAGGAGTGCTTGCATGTACTTGCACTGTGTGAGGAGTCAGTTACGATCGTAGTTTTGGAAGGTTTGCCGGAGGTGTTCTGTTTTGGCGCGGATTTTGAGGGAATGCGTGAAAAAGTGGAAAGTGGACAAGAACATGCAATGAGTCCAGAGCCTATGTATGATCTGTGGTTAAAATTAGCAACTGGGCCCTATATCACGATTTCTCATGTGCGAGGAAAAGCAAACGCTGGTGGCGTCGGATTTATTGCTGCCAGCGATATTGTGATAGCCGACGAGACGGCACAGTTCAGCTTGTCAGAATTGCTATTTGGACTTTTCCCTGCTTGCGTTCTACCATTTTTAGTCCGCAGGATTGGATTCCAAAAAGCGCATTATTTAACACTAATGACGCAGCTCGTTTCGGTTCAACAGGCCCATGTATGGGGGTTGGTTGATGCGTACGATGCTCAGAGTGAGATGGTGCTACGCAAGCATTTATTACGCCTCAGACGATTGAGCAAGCATGGGATTTTACGCTACAAGCGCTTTATGGATGAACTCAACGATTTGCGTCAGTGTAAACCACTAGCGTTGGCGTCCAATCAAGAGGTGTTTTCAGACGCTCAAAATCTTAAGGGCATTTTCCGATACGTTGAAACGGGGCAATTTCCGTGGATGGACTGATGGTCTACGCCACAAGATGGGGATGTAGGAGGGAAGAAGATCATAATGTCACAATCCGTGGTTGAATTACTTGAAATCGAACGAGGTATTATTCAAGTGAAAATGCAAGATAGAGTTCATAAAAATACATTTACGCTTGAAATGACCCATGGACTAAGACAAGCGTTCAAGACGATCCAAGAAGATTCAACCTGCAAAGTCGTAATTCTAACAGGATACGATAATTACTTTGCCACGGGTGGGACGCAAGAGGGACTGTTGGCTTTACATGAAGGAATCTCGAAGTTTACCGATGAAAATATTTACTCACTTGCATTGGGCTGTAAAGTTCCAGTGATAGCTGCTATGCAGGGACATGCGGTGGGCGGAGGCTTTGTAATGGGGCTATTTTCTGACTTTGTAGTCCTAAGCAGGGAAAGTGTGTACACGACTAATTTTATGAGATACGGATTCACACCGGGAATGGGTGCCACGTATATTATTCCTAAAAAACTAGGGTTCAGCTTGGGAGAAGAGTTATTGTTAAATGGGGGCAATTATCGAGGTGTTGAACTGGAAAAACGGGGAGTTCCATTTCCGACCCTGCCCCGCAAAGAAGTGATGGGCTATGTAATGGATCTTGCCCGGCAGCTAGCCGAGAAACCCAGATTTTCTTTAATCACGCTAAAGGATCATTTGGTTGCTCCACTCCGGGAACAGCTTCCCAAAATCGTAGAACAAGAGCTTATCATGCATGAGAAGACCTTTCATCAAGCGGAGGTTAAAGAACGAATTATCAACTTGTTTGGAAAATAACCAAATAGAGATTCGTTGAACGCCTTTGCGGTTGTTCATGCGAACCAGCAACGAGTGTGAAAGAGGCATATAGCCTTCCTCATCACTCGTTTTTTCTTTGATATATTTTAGCAGGCAACTCCTGGCAATGCTTCAAACGTGAATAATAGCTCAAAATGGACAGGGTGATAAGCCTTTAGCTCATGTTATATAAACTTTGTGTTTTGAGGAGTTGGTGGAGAATGATGCGAAAACATGACCAAACATGGAACCTTGATATTCCGATCGCTTCTTTTATTGAAACTTGCCGGAAATTTCCTGAAAAAGAGTTATTTACGTTTGAGAAAGAAGGCCAGAGTCCTCAAATTCTTTCCGGAAATACGCTTCTACATCAAATACAGGCTTTGGGCAATATCCTATTGAAAGAACTGGCTGAGCAGGAACGGGCACTTCTTGTATTTCCTCAGGGTCTGGAATATATCAGCAGCATGCTGGCATGTTTTTATGCAAATATCGTGGCCATACCTACACCTATTACAGATTCGGAGCCGGATGAAAAAATCTTTGAGAAGATGATGCCTATCTATAGGGATTCCCAAGCCGTATGTATCATAACCAATACGGACTTCAAAGCATTTCTCCAAACACGGAGGGAGTTTAATTCAATCCGTATCCTGAATATTGATGAAATCTTTCAAGAAGACACCGTTGACGTTGAGATAGAGATGAGAATGCCAGCGCCGCAGGATACTGCTCTTTTGATGTATACATCGGGCTCGACATCCTTGCCAAAAGGCGTAATCCTCAGTCACAGCTGTGTGATGAATCAGGCCAAGGCCGAGCAATGGAGAATTGACCGGAATAGTCGTGTCGTTTCCTGGACGCCGCAATTTCATGCTTTTGGACTGCATAACAATATTTTAGTCCCACTTTTAAACGGGGCGTCGAGCATTATTCTCCCGCCAGAAAGCTTCGCTAAAAATCCGGAAAATTGGATTCATATGATTGACAAGTATCAGGCTACCCATACGGCAGCGCCAAATTTTGCGTTCGATTATTGCTGCTCCACACTGGACATAGCTTCAATTAAGCAATATTCACTTCGCCATCTCCAAGCGATTATATGTGCAGGTGAGCCCATCCGGAAGGAAACTTACGAGAACTTCATCCATAAATTCCGGGAATTAGGGCTACAAGAGGATATATTTTGTCCCCTCCTTGGCTTATCGGAGCTGTGCCCTGTCGCCAGTATAAAACCAGGTCAGTCGATGAGATTCCTTAACTTGGATATCCCTAGCTTGGAGCAACGAAGAGTCCAATACACGGATGAAAAGAATAAATCGAAGTCCGTAGTGAGCTGTGGGGAGATTGAAGATCCGACGCAAATACGAATTGTTCATCCTGAAAGGCATACACAATGCTTACCGGAGGAAGTCGGCGAGATTTGGATTAAATCCGCACGGATGGCAGAGGGATATTTAAACAGGAAGGAAGAAACGAATAGCACTTTTGAGGTAGCCCTTTCAGATACAAAAGAAGGCGGCTTTTTTCGTTCCGGGGACCTTGGCTTTATTGCGGATAATCATATCTATGTCATCGGTAGAGAGAAGGAAGTCATCATTATTCGCGGCAAAAACCATCATCCCGTCGATATTGAATGGACCATCCAAAAAAATATGCCAGAGTTGACCTTGCCCATCGCTGTATTTTCCTCTGAAATCAATGGTCAGGAAAAAGTAATCGTCGTACAGGAAATTGAAGCGCCCCTTCATGAGCAGGAATATAAACGTCTGGTCGAAAACATACTGAATGCCGTATCCAATACGCATC
Source organism: Paenibacillus sp. A3M_27_13 (assembly GCF_024213315.1). Taxonomy (NCBI): domain Bacteria; kingdom Bacillati; phylum Bacillota; class Bacilli; order Caryophanales; family Paenibacillaceae; genus Paenibacillus; species Paenibacillus sp. A3M_27_13. The sequence continues at coordinate 832,809 of NZ_JANAVE010000001.1, read as the reverse complement.
AACTTGAAATTTACGATATCTATTTGCTGCTTAAGGGAAGTATACCCAAAACTGGAAGTGGGAAAATCCAAAGAAAGATCTGCCGCAATGCTTATATCAAACAAGAGCTTCAAGCACTTTATCAATATCGGAGTGCGTTCTCACTATCACATTCGAATATGGAAGAAACCGCCGCAGAAAACCATGACAGTACCATAAATGCCGTTTCATTGGTTCAATCGAAGATTCAGGAGTATATAGTGCAATTTTTGTGTTGGGAACTGAATCTCAAGCACGAGGAAATGAATTTGAATACAAATCTTCATGGTTATGGCATCGATTCTATTCTTGTCATGAAGCTTATACGCGGCCTTGAGAAGTCCTATCCGATCAAGGTCAAAGCAAGAGAAATTTTAGAGAACCCGACGATTCAACTATTATCGGCATATTTAGCCCAAAAGGTGGAAGAAGATAAATCCACTGTACAGGTCAATACTGAGAAAAATTCGCTCAGTTTCCGAAGGAATCCGCTTTCTGAAGTTCAGAAAGGGTTGTGGCTATTACATAAAATGTCCCCTGAGATGAATGCTTACAATATACCAATATGCCTCCGGTTTAATACGAAGATTGAGATTGAGAGCATTAAACGGGCTTTTCACATCGTTTTAGAACAGTATCCTATTTTAAAAAGTGTGATTGAAGAGGAAAATGGGATACCTTATCAAAAGCTGCAGCCCACGCAGCCGCTTCATGTGCAAGTGGAGGATATTTCAGCCTTGGAAGCAGATGAGATTATTCCATTTATTAGGGATAAAGCGAAGCAACCATTCGTGCTGGAACAGGATCCTTTGATGCGTATTTATGTTATGTCCAGATCTGAACAGGAACATTTCATACTGGTTGTCATCCACCATATTATTTTTGATGGAAGTTCTTTCGGCATGTTTACACAAAGCTTTTTAGATGCCTATAAAAACGTGGTACAGGGAAAGACATCGACAGTGTTTCCACCCGCAGCGAGCTACGGCGATTTTGTTAAATGGGAGCAAACGATGTTAGCGAGTGCAGAAGGGGAGAAGTATCGTTCCTACTGGACACAACAGCTGTCAGGTGCTTTACCGACCCTGGAGCTGCCATATGACCGCTCTGTTTTTCCGGCTCAAAGCATGGAAGCACAAACATATTCCAAGCCGCTTCCGCTTAAATGGGTCAAACGGGTAAAGTCTTTTGCCCAAGCGCAATATACGAGCTTGTCTACAGTCTTGTTAGGTATGTATACGGTATTGCTTAACCAGTATTCGGGACAGGAAGATATCATTGTTGGAATGCCAGTTATGGTGCGCCCGGAGCAGCGTTTTGATAATTTAATCGGCTATTTTGTCAATATGCTTCCAATCCGGAGTCAGATATCGGAAACAGAGACATTCCTGGATTTCATGAAAAAATTGCAGCTGACAGTAGTCGATGGAATGGATCATGCCTCGTATCCTTTTCCGGCTCTGGTCCGAGAATTGAATGTGCCGCGGAAGCAGACGAGCTCACCTGTTTTCCAAGCAGCCTTTTCTTATCAAAACTTCCTTCCAACTTCAAGCTTTCAGCAGCTTTGCAAGCCATATAAAGATATCTTTTTCGTCGAATTGGTTGAAGAAATTCACCAGGAAGGCGAATACGAGTTGGTATTGGAACTGCAAGAGCAGGAAGAGGAAATGATATTAAATATTAAATATCGCTCCAATTTGTTCGATCATTCAACCATCATACAGATGGCAGAGCGTTATATAGAATTAGCGGAAGCACTTATGGAGAATCCCGCTTGGCCCTTGGAGGAGCATTCCTTACTCTTACCAGAGGAAAAGGACATCATCCTTAATGACTGGAATGCTACCGGAACAAGTTATCCTGATAAGTGCTTCCCTGAATTATTCGCAAAACAGGCAAGAAAAACACCTGAAGCTATTGCAGTTGTATATGAAAAGGAATCGCTTACCTATGGGGAACTAAAAGAAAAGAGCACTTTACTGGCCTTATATTTGCAGAAACATGGGGTAACTCCTGATACTCTTGTGGGGATTTGCATGGAACGTTCTTTAGATATGGTGATTGGGCTGTTAGGAATCCTGATGGCCGGTGGAGCCTACGTACCGCTCGATCCGGAATATCCGGAGGACCGATTGGAGTATATGCTTCAGGATTCCAATGTTTCACTGGTTATTACGCAATCGGGGTTGTTGGAGAAAGTATCACGCTTGGAAGGGAACAACGTTAGCTGTATTGTCCTTGATAAAGACTGGGATCATCTGAAAAGTGATGTGAAGGGTAGAAAGACAATCAAACGGGAAGTGCAACCTCACCATTTGGCATATGTGATATATACCTCTGGAAGTACAGGGAAACCCAAGGGGGTCATGATTTCACATAAAGCGTTGACCAACTTTCTTATTTCCATGGGAGAGCAGCCCGGTTTAACAGAGCAGGACAAACTACTTGCGGTGACAACGTATTGCTTTGATATAGCGGGACTGGAATTATATCTGCCTTTGATTAAGGGGGCTCAATGCTATATTTGCAGCTCCAAAAACATAAAGGATGCCGAAAGACTTAAGCGGGAAATTCAAAGAATAAAACCGACAATCATGCAAGCTACTCCTGTGACTTGGACTCTGCTCTTTCAAGCCGGCTGGAAGAACGAAGAGAACATGAAAGTTCTCTGCGGAGGGGAAGCCCTTTCGGAAACGTTGAAATCTTATTTTGTTCATAACAGCTGTGACGCATGGAATATGTTCGGTCCGACTGAAACCACAATTTGGTCTACAATTCAAAAGATCGACGCAGATAAGCCTATTTCGATCGGTAAGCCTATCGCAAACACCCAGATTTACATTTTGGACAAACATCTTAGACCTGTGCCTGTCGGTCTTCCGGGAGAGCTTTTTATTTCGGGCAGCGGATTGGCCAGAGGCTATTGGAACCAGCCAGAGCTTACGGCTGAAAAGTTCATAGACAACCCATTCAATCCGGAAACCAAGCTCTACAGAACTGGAGATTTATGCAGGTGGCTTTCGGACGGCTCTATTGAGTATGTGGGACGGATGGATTATCAAGTGAAAATTCGCGGGTTTCGGATCGAGCTGAGTGAAGTTGAAGGTCAGGTCAGAACATATCCAGGAATCGATGATTGTGTCGTGATTGCCAAGGAACAGGAGGGAAATAAGCAGCTTATTGCCTACTGTTTGCTGAACAATTCCGAGTCCGGTAAGCCTCCTCTTGATCCGAAGGAAGTGCGAAACTATTTAAAAACTTTCTTGCCTTTTTATATGATACCAGCATTTTTTATAGAGCTAGATAAGCTGCCTTTGACCCCTAATGGGAAAATAGATCGAAAAGAATTAATGAATCGCAGGATCGAGTTAGCAACAACAAGAAAGATCCATTTACCACAATCAGATGTTGAACATCAGGTTCTAGCGGTGTGGAAAAAACTTCTGAATGTTGATGATCTAAGTACAGATGATGCTTTCTTTGACGTAGGCGGGAATTCTTTTTCAGCAGCAGAGATGATCGGAAGGGTCAAGGAATTGTTGGAATGCGATATTTCGGTGACAGCATTGTTCAAGTATCCGACAGTTAAGGAACTCAGTGCCTACATTACAGAAACAAGAAGCGAGAATGTTGATTCTCAAACGGAACAATCACATACAGCGGAACAAACAGATACAGCTGAAAATACAGCCTTACCGAAAATGGTTTCAGGCGAAGATGACCTCAAGCCACCCTACCCAGATTACTTTGAGGATAGTCTCGCAATTATAGGGATTTCATGTCATTTTCCAGGGGCCAAAAACCATGCCGAGTTTTGGAGCAATTTGAGGGCAGGGGTGGAGAGTGTCCGCTTCTTTTCCGAGGAAGAATTGGTTGGATTAGGGCTGGAAAAAGAAATCGTCGGGAATCGAGGCTATGTTCCCGGACGATGCACGATTGAAGGAAAAGAGTATTTCGACCCTGAGTTTTTCAGCTTATCACAGAAAAATGCAGAGTTTATGGATCCTCAAATGAAATTGCTGTTGCAGCATTCATGGAAAGCCGTTGAGGATGCTGGCTATATTAGCAAAGAAATTCCTGAAACCAGTGTGTATATGTCGGCAAGCAGCAGTTTCTATCAAGCATTTATTCCAAATTTGGCGTCGCAATCACCTAATGTCCTGAAGAACGCGGATGAATATGTAACCTGGATTTTAGCACAGGGTGGGACAATTCCTACCATGATCTCTCATAAATTGGGATTTAAAGGTCCGAGTCTGTTTGTGCACTCGAACTGCTCTTCCTCATTAGTCGGATTGCGTCTGGCTTCGCAAAGCCTGTTATCCGGTGAAGCCAAATACGCTTTAGTCGGAGCATCCACGATCTTTCCTTTCACCAGTTTAGGCTATGTGCATCAACCCGGCTTGAATTTTTCCAGTGACGGACATATTAAAGCCTTTGACGAGTCGGCAGATGGAATGATTGGCGGAGAAGGGGTTGGGGTTGTTCTACTGAAGAAAGCCCCAGATGCCATTAGAGACGGTGACCATATTTATGCGCTTTTACGGGGAGTAGGTGTGAACAACGATGGAACCGACAAATTAGGGTTTTATGCCCCAAGTGTCAAAGGTCAGGCTGAGGTTATTCAGAAGACGATAGAATCAACCCGAATTCATCCCGAATCCATCAGTTATATCGAGACGCATGGAACTGGAACCAAATTGGGCGATCCTGTTGAATTTGCCGCCTTAAATGAAACGTACAGGCAGTATACAACCAAAAAACAATTTTGCGGTATTGGATCGGTCAAAACCAATATCGGGCATCTGGATACTGCAGCAGGTTTGGCGGGGTGCATTAAAGTTGCTTTAAGCTTATACCATAATGAGATTCCTCCTTCACTTAATTACGAAAAACCGAATTCTGATATCAATTTTCCTGATTCACCCTTTTATGTTGTTGATAGTCTCCAAAAATGGGAGAAGGCGTCGGCTCCTCATCGGGCGGCGTTAAGCTCCTTTGGAATAGGCGGAACTAACGCTCATGCGATTTTCGAACAATTTGTAGTCAATGCTGAATCAGAACGATTTAAAGATAGTTCTGTGAACAAAGAAGCTGTATATCTGATTCCATTATCTGCAAGGAATCATCATCGTCTTAAAGTGTATGCACAAGAGCTTTCAGATTTTTTGATAGCTTCTGAAGACATTAATTTGTCGGATGTATCCTTTACGCTTCAGACAGGACGAATGGCAATGAAAAACCGGGTAGCTTTTATCGTAAAGAATACGAGCGAGCTGGTACAAAAGCTCCAATCGTTCACGAATGAACAAGAATCTATCGAGAATTGCTGGAGGGGAGAAAACAATCAGTCAAAAGATTCAGTGCAATTATTTGAACAGGAAGAAGTTTTCAAGGAATTAATGAGCAAATGGATTGCAAATCGTGAAATGAACAAGCTGGCAGAGTTGTGGACCAAAGGCTTCTATTTAGATTGGCGATTGCTATATTCCAATGTCATACCGAAAAGAATAAGTCTACCTACGTATCCTTTTGCTCAGGAGCGCTGTTGGGCTCCTGAGGTTGAGGCCGGAGCAGTAAGAACCGAAACAGTGGATGCGCCTGCGATTAGCCGTACACTGCTATTTGAGCCTGCCTGGAAGGAGCAGGACGTACCACTGGAAGCCGAAGCCCCTGACTATGATTGGCGAATGGTCTTGCTTTGTGAGCCGGAAGAAGCTTTGCACGAGCGACTCGAAGCGAGCTTGAATGGAGCTGCGCAGGTGCTTGCCTTTCAATCCGGAAAAGGTCGGGTCGATGAGCGGTTCCAGGCCTATGCTGTTCAGGCCTTTGAGAGCATCCAAAGTATGCTCAAAGACAAGCCGAAGGGAAGAGTATTGGTCCAAATTGTGGTGCGGAACGCCGGGGAAGGACGGCTCTTTTCGGGACTTTCGGGACTGTTGAAGACAGCCCGTCTGGAAAACCCGAAATTCATCGGGCAGCTGATCGAAGTGGATCAGGGAGAACAGGCGGAAGGTATCCTGGCGAAGCTGGAGGACAACAGTCGAAGCCCGATGGATGGCTGGATTCGCTATGAGGAAGGTCAACGGAAAACCGCTTTTTGGAGCAGGCTCGAAACATCTGGGCAAAAAGAGGAGCTTCTATGGAGAGATGGTGGGGTCTATCTGATCACTGGCGGCTCCGGCAGTCTGGGGCTACTGATTGCAGAAGAGATTTCCCGGCAGACGCGAGCAGCGACCTTCATTTTGACGGGGCGGTCGTCGCTGGACCAAGACAAGCAGACGAGGCTGCAGGAGCTGGAGGCTTCAGGGGCCAGCGTGGTGTACAGGCAAGGCGATATCACCGATAGGAAGACGGTTATCGATTTACTGAACAGCATCGAGCAGGAATATGGGCGTGTCCATGGGATCATCCACTGTGCAGGGGTGATTCAAGATAACTTCATCATCAAGAAAACAAGGGAAGAATTTATAGAAGTGCTGGGACCGAAGGTGAGCGGACTGGTCCATCTGGATGAGGCAAGCAGTGGCCAGAACCTGGACTTCTTTGTGCTCTTTTCTTCCATATCGGGTAGCCTGGGCAATCCGGGACAGGCTGATTATGCGACCGCTAATGCCTTTATGGATGCATACGCCGAATACCGGAACGCACTGGTAGGGGCCAAGCAACGGCAGGGACAGACGTTATCTATCCGCTGGCCGTTATGGAAAGAGGGCGGAATGCGGATCGATGCGGATTCGGAACAGATCATGACGCAAAACATGGGCATTACAGCCATGCAGACCTGGTCGGGAATGAGGGCGTTGTACCAAAGTTTGGCCTCCGGCAAGGAGCAGGTGATGGTCATGGAAGGGGAGCCCGAGAAGATCGAGACCTACCTGACGAAAGCCTTCTCACAGGCCGGTGTCCGTGCCATCCAGGCAGCTGTACCTAACCAGGCAAGCGTACCTATGCTGGATGCAGGCTTGCTCTACGACAAAACCTTGCATTGTCTCAAGGTGCTGTTTGGAGAGGTGACCCGGCTGAGCGTCAGCAGCATTGAAACCAATGAACCGCTGGAAACCTATGGAATCGACTCGATCATGATTACCCAGCTCAATGCCAAGCTGGCGGGCTTCTTTGGAGAACTGTCCCAGACGCTGTTTTATGAGTACCAAACCTTGCGTGCTTTGACGGAATATTTTGTGGCGGAATACCCGCAGGAGTGTATGCAGTGGACCGGGATGAGCCGTGACATGCAGCCTGTAGAGGAAATACTTGCGGCACCGCTGTATGCCGAGGAAGAAGCCGTGCCGGCTGAGGCAAAGGCGGAAGCGAAGCCTGTCCGAAGCTTGGCCGGGTCTGCTCGTGCGGAAATGCGTGAACCGATAGCGATCATTGGGATGGCTGGAAAGTATCCCTGGTCCAGAGACATGAACGAATATTGGGAAAATCTAAAAGCAGGGAAGGACTGTGTCACCGAAATCCCGCGTGAGCGCTGGACGATGGAAGGGTTCTTCCATCCTGATCCACAGGAAGCGGCGGTGAATGCAAAAAGCTACAGCAAGTGGGGGAGCTTTATCGAAGGTTTTGCAGAATTCGATCCGCTGTTTTTCAATATTTCGCCACGGGAAGCACTCGGTATGGACCCGCAGGAAAGGCTGTTCATTGAAGCCTGCTGGGAAGCACTGGAGGACGCGGGCTATACTCGGGAGCAGCTTGTGGTGCGGCATAACCGCCAGGTAGGCGTATTTGCCGGAATTACTAAGACGGGCTACGAGCTCTATGGGCCGGAATTATGGAAGAAGGGAGCGCAAATATTTCCCCAAATATCCTTTAGTTCGGTAGCGAATAGGATTTCGTACCTCTTTAATTTGCAAGGGCCAAGCATGCCGATCGATACGATGTGTTCGTCCTCGTTGACCGCGATTCATGAAGCCTGTGAGCATCTGTACCGTGGAGAATGCGAAATGGCTATTGCAGGCGGAGTAAATCTGTATCTCCATCCGCTCAGCTATGTCGGACTTTGCGCCAACCACATGCTGTCGATAGACGGGCAGTGCAAGAGCTTCGGCAAAGGAGGCAATGGATTTGTCCCTGGAGAAGGCGCGGGGGTCGTCCTATTAAAGCCACTGTCCAAGGCGATCGCTGATGGGGACCTCATCCATGCGGTGATCCGGGGGACAAGCATCAACCATGGAGGTAAGACCAACGGCTATACGGTGCCGAACCCGACAGCCCAAGGGGAACTGATTCGGACGGCATTGGAGCGAGCGGGGGTCCACGCGCGGACGGTCAGCTATATTGAAGCTCACGGGACAGGTACGGAGCTGGGAGACCCGATAGAAGTGACGGGTCTGACTCAGGCATTCAGGAAGGATACGCCGGATACGGGATTCTGCGCCATAGGCTCTGTGAAGTCCAACATCGGACACTTGGAGGCGGCAGCGGGCATCGCCGGGGTTGGGAAAATCATCTTGCAGATGAAAAACCAGACGCTGGTTCCCAGCCTGCATGCCCAAGAATTGAATCCGAATATCCATTTCGGTCAGACGCCGTTCGTCGTCCAGCAGGAGCTGGGGGAATGGAAGCGGCCGGTGGTTGAGATCGATGGAGAGACGCGGGAATACCCAAGGATTGCCGGGATTTCATCGTTTGGAGCGGGAGGCTCCAATGCACATGTCATCATCGAAGAGTACATTGCAGAAGAGAGGGTGCCGATGAGCGTTACGGCTCAAAAGCCTGCGATCATCGTATTGTCGGCCAAAAATGAAGAACGACTGAAAAAGCAGGCAGAGAGATTGCTAGCCGTTACGCGGGAAGGACAGCTCAGCGAAAGCAGTCTGGCCAATGTGGCATACACGCTGCAGGTGGGACGCGAGGCCATGGAAGAGCGCCTGGCAGTGATTGCAGGGTCTATGCAGGAGCTGGTGGACAAGCTGGAAGGATTCCTGGAAGGACGGGACGGAATCCCTGAGTTGTACCGGGGCCAGGTCAAACGGAATAAGGAGGCGCTGACGGCGCTGGTAGAAGATGAAGACATGGAGAAAATGATTGCTGCGTGGATAGGGAAAAGGAAATATTCGAAGGTTGTTGATCTCTGGGTCAAGGGACTGGCAATGGATTGGAACATGCTTTATGGGGATGCCAAGCCGCGGCGAATCAGCCTGCCGGCCTATCCTTTTGCGAGAGAGCGGTACTGGATCACGGATATTAAAACTAAATTGGCTTCCATTGAATCTGCAGATGCTGTAAAGCCAACAGATTCGTTCATTGCCCAAAAGACACTTGCCAAAACGGCAAATGTTTCGGAAATGAATAAGGAAGACATCGATGCTTCAAATGCCAAAGCTATTCCTTCGTATATCCAAAACATCCAGAGTCATATTTCTGCCAGTGTAAAAATAAAGAAGATGCCAGATCTTTCTTACCTAGCGGCTGCATACGAGACAATGTCCTCGACTACAGTCGACAGCAAAGCTTACTCGGAACAGGACGGAGCGACACGAGGGGCTGAACGGGAATGGAGGCTTACAGATGAAGGAAATGAATGATATCTTATGCAGGCTGTTATGGAGCCATTTGCGCTTGATGGGATTATGTCCATATGCGCAAATGGAAAAGAAAGCTATGATCGCAGATTTTAAAACAAAAACCGCCTTACTGAATTTATACGATCGTTGGCTTGAAGAAAGCATAGAGATTTTGGTACGGAATCAGTATTTGTATTGCAATGGAGAGTCATATAGCGTAGCGGGTACCGCTTCGGTCAATCTGCAGGCTGTATGGAAGGAGTGGGAATGGAAGAAAGGGGCATGGCTGAAAAATCCGGATCTCTCAGCCTGGGTATTTTTGGTAGAATCAACCTTGCGCAAACTGCCGGAAATTTTAACCGGGAAAATACCAGCCACCGATATCATTTTTCCTAATTCCTCTATGAAACTGGTAGAAGGTATATATAAGAACAGTCCTGCAGCGGATTACTTTAATGAAGTGTTGGGAGATATCGTAGTTTCCTATCTGAATGAGCGGATTAAGCATAACCCGTCGGTACCGATTCGAATCATTGAAATTGGCGCAGGCACTGGAGGTACTAGCGCTTTGGTCTTCCAGAAGCTCGAACCTTATCGGAAGCATATTCAAGAATATTGCTATACCGACAAATCCAGAGCATTTTTATTACATGCACAAAAAGAGTACGGTCCGCAAAACCCTTACCTGACTTATCAGATTTTTAATGTGGAAGAGTCGGCTCAGGGACAAGATATCGATACAGGTGGATATGATATTGCGATTGCCACCAATGTATTGCATGCCACTCGGAACATTCGCCAAACGTTACGCAATGTCAAAGCAGCGCTGCGAGAAAACGGTCTGATTCTTATAAATGAAATCAGCGGTAACTCTCTGTTAAACCATCTATCCTTTGGCCTTTTAGAGGGATGGTGGCTTTATAATGATCCGGAGCTGCGCATTCCAGGCTCTCCCGGGTTATATCCCGAAAGTTGGCGAAAGGTATTGGAAATGGAGGGTTTCCGGTCCGTTTTCTTCCCTGCTCAGGAAGCGCATGATATAGGTCAACAAATTATTGTGGCGGAAAGCGATGGTCTGATTCGGAACAAACAGGAGCCTGAACACGACAAATCTCAAATGAAACAGCGTGACGAAGGAATTCGATCAGATATTGATGTAACAAGCGAGATGGCTGAAGAGTATGTCCAGGAGCTTATCGTAGGGAAGCTGGTAGAGGCTTTGAATGTGGACTTTACTATGATTGATATTCATGAGTCTTTCGCAGATTATGGCCTGGACTCCATTCTTGGCGTCAACTTTGTGCAGGCTGTCAATCAGGGGCTGGGGATTCATTTGCAAACCACCGACATCTTCGATTACAGTTCGGTAAAACAACTGACGCTATACATTTTAAGCCAATATGGAGATAAAGTTTCACAAGTCTTGGACCAGAGCGCTAATCCAATAGACAACATGGAAGATGCAAGTCGCGACATCCAAAAACTTAAAGACACGGATTATACGATTCATCCTGTTGAAACGGCAAGTATATCCTTTGAGCCGGACAGACCCAATAAGAAGGATAAAGAGAGAGCTTTAACACCAAGGGAGCCCATTGCGATTATTGGAATGAGCGGGCGGTTTGCTGGATCAGATAATGTATATGAGCTTTGGAATCACCTTAAGAACGGTGACGATTTAGTGGAAGAGGTAACCCGATGGGATCTTTCGAAATACCAGGAAAAACATGCAAGCTATTGCAATCACGGCAGTTTTTTGGGGGATATTGATAAGTTTGATCCGCTTTTTTTCAATATCTCGGGACTGGAAGCGACCTATATGGATCCGCAGCAGCGATTGTTTCTGGAGGAAGCGTGGCATGCTCTGGAGGATGCTGGCTATGCAGGTACAGGGATGGAGGGTCGCCGCTGTGGAGTGTATGTGGGTTGTGCCGAGGGAGATTACCAACAATTGCTGGGTGAAGACCTGCCTCCACAAGCGCTTTGGGGTCATATGGGTTCCGTGATTCCCGCTAGAATATCCTACTACTTGAATCTTCACGGACCAGCAATAGCTGTAGATACAGCTTGTTCCAGTTCGTTAGTTGCAGTTCATCTGGCTTGCCAAAGCTTATGGACCGGAGAAACGGATATGGCTTTAGCGGGTGGTGTCTATATTCATACGACCCCTCGCTGCTATTTGTATGGTGACAGGGCAGGGATGCTGTCTCGCTCGGGACGCTGCTATACCTTTGATGACAGGGCAGATGGAATGGTTCCGGGAGAGGCGCTTGGCGCGATTGTGCTCAAGCGACTTCATGAAGCTGTTGCTGATGGAGACCACATCTATGGAGTGATTTCAGGCTCGGCGATCAACCAGGACGGCACCACGAATGGACTTACTGCGCCAAGCCAGAAATCTCAGGAGCGACTCGAGCAAAATGTATACGATACATTTCATATCCACCCAGAGCAAATCCAGATGGTGGAAGCACATGGAACTGGCACCAAATTGGGAGATCCCATTGAATATCAGGCACTGACTCGAACCTTTAGAAAGTATACCGACAAGAAGGAATATTGCGCCATAGGGTCCATTAAGACGAATATTGGCCATACGCAAATTGCGGCAGGAATTACGGGAATGATCAAACTGTTATTGTCATTAAAGAATAAGCAAATTCCTCCTACACTTAATTTCCGGTCGGGCAATTCAAACATTCAGTTTGCGGATAGTCCTTTTTATGTCAATACGTATCTGCAGGACTGGGAAGTTGAGCCTGGAGTCAGACGCTGTGCAGCGGTCAGCTCTTTTGGTGCCAGCGGTACGAATGCTCATATGGTCATAGAAGAGGCTCCACAGACGGAACGGAGACATTCCGAAAAGCCAGGTTATTTCATTCCGTTGTCGGCACGGACTTCAAAACAATTGCGCCAGCAGGTAGAGCAACTGCTTGCCTATTGCGAACAGGAGCCTAAGGCGGATTGCGGTAATATGAGTTATACATTATTGCTTGGGAGAAAGCACTGTAATCATCGTCTTGCCTGTGTTGCCCGTAATCAAGGCGAGCTTGCCATGTCCCTTAAAAAGTGGCTGGAAAAAGGCAGTGCTTCTCAAGTTTATCATTCTGAACTGCACGAAAAAGATCAACGCATACAAACATCTTTGAAAAGATACGGGGATGAATGTATTTACAATTGTCAAAACGCAAGCGATACCCGCGAGTATTTGGAGCTTTTGACTACGATTGCAGATCTGTATGTTCAGGGATATTCGTTAGACTTTGAGTGCTTGTTTTCAAATGAACAGTACTCTAGGATTCCGTTGCCAACTTATCCTTTTGCAAAAGAGCAGTATTGGGCGCCTAGGAGTGAGGACGAAATTACAGGCGGCAGAGCGGCAGAGCGTGAACCAAAATTAACGGTCGCCAGAGCTGCGGAAGCGCCTGCCGTTACGAGTAGTCGTACACTGCTATTTGAGCCTACATGGAAAAATCAGGATGTACCGCTGGAAGCCGAAGTCCCTGCCTATGATCGGCGAATGGTCTTGCTTTGTGAACCAGACGAAGCTTTGCACGAGCGACTTGAAGCGAGTTTGAACGGAGCTGTGCAGGTGCTTGCCTTTCGATCCGGGAAGAGCCGGATTGATGAACGGTTCCAGGCCTATGCTATTCAGGCCTTTGAGAGCATTCAAAGCATACTCAAAGACAAGCCTGAGGGGAGGGTGCTGGTCCAAATTGTGGTGCGGAACGCCGGGGAAGGACGGCTCTTTTCGGGACTTTCGGGACTGTTGAAGACAGCCCGGCTGGAAAACCCGAAATTCATCGGGCAGCTGATCGAAGTGGAACAGGGAGAACAGGCGGAAGGCATCCTGGCGAAGCTGGAGGATAACAGCCGTAGCCCGATGGATGGCTGGATTCGCTATGAGAACGGACAACGGACAATCGCTTGCTGGAGCAGGCTTGAAACATCTGGGCAAGAAGAGGGGCTTCCATGGAGAGACGGTGGGGTCTATCTGATCACCGGCGGCTCCGGCAGTCTGGGGCTACTGATTGCAGAAGAGATTTCCCGGCAGACGCAAGCAGCGACCTTCATTTTGACGGGCCGGTCGCCGCTGGACCGAGACAAGCAGACGAGGCTACAGGAGCTGGAGTCTTCAGGCGCCAGCGTGGTGTACAGGCAAGCCGATATCACCCATAGAAACACCGTTATCGATTTATTGGACAGCATTCAGCAGGAATTTGGACGTGTCCATGGGATCATCCACTGCGCAGGGGTGATTCACGATAATTTTATCATTAAAAAAACTAGTGAAGAATTTATGGAGGTGCTGGGACCGAAGGTAAGCGGACTGGTCCATCTGGATGAGGCAAGCAGTGGCCAGAACCTGGACTTCTTTGTGCTCTTTTCTTCCATATCGGGCAGCCTAGGCAATCCGGGACAGGCTGACTATTCGACCGCCAATGCCTTTATGGACGCATACGCCGAATACCGGAATGCCCTGGTAGGGGCCAAGCAACGGCGGGGACAGACGTTATCCATCCGCTGGCCGCTATGGAAAGAGGGCGGAATGCGGATCGATGCGGACACGGAACAGATCATGACGCAAAACATGGGTATTACAGCCATGCAGACCTGGTCGGGAATGAGGGCGTTGTACCAAAGTTTGGCCTCTGGCAAGAAGCAGGTGATGGTCATGGAAGGAGAACCTGAGAAAATTGAGGCCTACCTGGCAAAAGCCGTTTCACAGCCCGATGTCCATGCTATCCAGGCAACTGCGCCTAAGCTGGATTCGAACTTGCTCTACGATAAAACCTTATATCGACTCAAGGTGCTATTGGGAGAGGTGACTCGGCTGAGCGTCAGCAGCATCGAAGCCCATGAGCCGCTGGAGAGGTATGGAATCGACTCGATCATGATTACCCAGCTCAATGCCAAGCTGGCGGGCTTCTTTGGAGAGCTGTCCCAGACGCTGTTTTATGAGTGCCAGACCTTGCGCGCCTTGACGGAATATTTTGTAGCGGAATACCCGCAGGAGTGCATGCAGTGGACCGGGATGAACCATGACATACAGCCTGTGGAGGAAACACTTGCGGCACCGCTGTATGTAGAAGTAGAAGCCGTGCCATCTGCAGCAAAAGCGGCAGCGAAGCCCGTCCGAAGCTTGGCCGGGTCTGCCCCTGCGGAAATGCGTGAACCAATAGCGATCATTGGGATGGCTGGAAAGTATCCCTGGTCCAGGGACATGAACGAATATTGGGAAAATCTAAAAGCAGGGAAGGACTGTGTCACCGAAATCCCGCGTGAGCGTTGGATGATGGAAGGGTTCTTCCATCCTGATTCACAGGAAGCGGTGGCGAATGGAAAAAGCTACAGCAAGTGGGGGGGCTTTATCGAAGGATTTGCGGATTTCGATCCGCGCTTTTTCAATATTGCGCCACGGGAAGCACTCGGTATGGACCCGCAGGAAAGGTTGTTCATTGAAGCCTGCTGGGAAGCGCTGGAGGACGCGGGCTACACCCGGGAACAGCTTGCGTTGCGGCATAACCGCCGGGTAGGCGTATTTGCCGGAATTACCAAAACGGGTTTTGATCTATACGGACTTGATTTATGGAGAAAAGGAACGCAAATATACCCTCACACATCCTTTAGTTCAGTGGCCAACAGGATTTCGTATCTCTTTAATTTGCAAGGGCCAAGCATGCCGATCGATACGATGTGTTCGTCCTCGTTGACCGCGATTCATGAAGCCTGTGAGCATCTGTACCGTGGAGAATGCGAAATGGCTATTGCAGGCGGAGTAAATCTGTATCTCCATCCGCTCAGCTATGTCGGACTTTGCGCCAACCACATGCTGTCAGCAGACGGGCAGTGCAAGAGCTTCGGCAAAGGAGGCAATGGATTTGTCCCTGGAGAAGGCGCGGGGGTCGTCCTATTAAAGCCGCTGTCCAAGGCGATCGCTGATGGGGACCTCATCCATGCGGTGATTCGGGGGACGAGCATCAACCATGGAGGCAAGACCAACGGCTATACGGTGCCGAATCCGACAGCCCAAGGGGAACTGATTCGGGCGGCATTGGAGCGAGCGGGGGTCCATGCGCGGACGGTCAGCTATATTGAAGCCCACGGGACAGGCACGGAGCTGGGAGACCCGATTGAAGTGACGGGTCTGACCCAGGCATTCAGGAAGGATACGCCGGATACGGGATTCTGCGCCATAGGCTCTGTGAAGTCCAACATCGGACATCTGGAGGCGGCAGCGGGCATCGCCGGGGTTGGGAAAATCATCTTGCAGATGAAAAACCAGACGCTGGTTCCCAGCCTGCATGCCCAAGAATTGAATCCGAATATCCATTTCGGTCAGACGCCGTTCGTCGTCCAGCAGGAGCTGGGGGAATGGAAGCGGCCGGTGGTTGAGATCGATGGAGAGACGCGGGAATATCCGAGGATTGCCGGGATTTCATCGTTTGGAGCAGGAGGCTCCAATGCACATGTCATCATCGAAGAGTACATTGCAGAAGAGAAGGTGCCGATGAGCGTTACGGCTCAAAAGCCTGCGATCATCGTATTGTCGGCCAAAAATGAAGAACGACTGAAAAAGCAGGCTGAGAGATTGCTAGCTGTTATGCGGGAAGGAAAGCTAAGCGAAAGCAGTCTGGCCGATGTGGCATACACGCTCCAGGTGGGACGCGAAGCCATGGAAGAGCGCCTGGCAGTGATTGCAGGGTCTATGCAGGAGCTGGTGGACAAGCTGGAAGGATTCCTGGAAGGACGGGACGGAATCCCTGAGTTGTACCGGGGCCAGGTCAAACGGAATAAGGAGGCGCTGACGGCGCTGGTAGAAGATGAAGACATGGACAAAACGATCGCTGCCTGGATAGGGAAAAGAAAATATTCGAAGGTTGTTGATCTCTGGGTCAAGGGACTGTCGATGGATTGGAACATGCTTTATGGGGATGCCAAGCCGCGACGAATCAGCCTGCCGGCCTATCCTTTTGCGAGGGAGCGGTACTGGATCACGGATATTATGAGCCCATTTGTAGAAAGAGTCTCTTCTGTAGAAAGAGCTGTTACGGAAGCTCAGGAAAAGGCAATTCCCGTCCAGACTCATGCGATGCAGCCAACAGCCCTAATACAACCCGGTTTTTTGAATAGTTCTGAAAAACCAAGCGCCATATCCTTACCGAATTTGTTGGACCGTCAGCCGCACCTAAGCAAGTCTACCAACCAGGAGGGGACAACGATCATGTTAACTTCACTGGAGGAGACATCGCACACATTTGAGGATGAGAAGAAGACGGAAGCGCTGTCGTCTATTCCTTCTGCAATATCGGCGGAAATATTGCAGGAGGAGCTGACAACAAGCCTGGCGCAGGCTTTATATATAGATCGGAGCGATATCGATTCGGATAGAAACTTTGTTGATCTTGGATTGGATTCCATTATTGGCGTAGAGTGGGTTCGTAGCATTAATAAGCATTACAATACAGCCATAACAGCGACAAAAGTCTACGATTATCCAACCATCCGGGATTTTAGCAAATTTGTAGAGAAGGAATTGTTGAGCAAATCAATTGCGCCATTCTCTGCCCAGTCTATTTCGGATCATTCTCCAGCAGAGTATTCACCGTCATCCGTTGCATTAGAGCCGGAGAAATCGGCAGAGGCTTCCATTCAGGTGAATTTGATGCCGATTTCGTTTGAAAAGCAGGCGCAGGCCAGCATGGCTGAGTGCAGCGCCTCTGCAGAGCTGTTACAGGAAGAACTGACGGTGAGCCTGGCTGAGGCTTTGTATATGGAACGGAGCGAGATTGAGGCGGATAAAAACTTTATAGATACCGGACTAGATTCCATTATAGGCGTAGAGTGGGTTCGAAACATTAATAAACGATATGGTACATCTATAGCAGCGACCAAGGTCTACGACTATCCGACCATTCGCCAATTCGCTGCATATTTGGCACAAGAAATCAATAAGCGTGGAGGAAGCTCCAATCAACAGTCCTTGAGCACAGTCCCGGACACGGATAAGCCTATTGCGAAAGTCCATTCGAAGGGACCTGACACGCTGCAATGTTCCCCAAGGCTATCGCCTAAGGAGGATTCCGAGCCATTCCACCTGGTAAAGGTAGCAGAGGATTCATCGCCTATGCCTTCGGAAAATAAAGAAGTAATTGCAATTGTCGGGATTTCGGGAAGATATCCTGGTGCGGAAGATGTGCAGCAATATTGGGATAATCTCGCTCTAGGCAAAAATTCCATTATTGAAATCCCGAAGGACCGTTGGGATGTAAGCCAATATTACGATCCTCGTCCAGCGCAAGAGGGGAAAATCAATTGCAAGTGGCTGGGTGTTTTAGAGGATATGGAATATTTTGATCCGTTATTTTTCAATATTTCTCCTACCGAGGCGGAAGGGATGGATCCCCAGCAGCGCATTTTTATGCAGGAAGCATATAAGGCAATTGAGGATGCAGGCTATAGTGGCTCACAATTGGGAAATAAAAAATGCGGGGTTTACCTTGGAATTTTAAATAATGAATATAGTATGCTGCGGTACAAGCATCAAGCGCAGTTCACCAATACTACTGGGAACAGTAACGCTATTGCAGCGGCTCGTATCTCTTATTTCCTCAATCTGAAGGGTCCGGCCATATCCGTAGATACGGCATGCTCCTCATCGCTGGTGGCAACCCATCTGGCATGCCAGGCGTTATCTAACGGAGAGATAGAAATGGCGTTGGTTGGCGGGGTGTCGCTATATCTGACTCCTGAATCGTATGTAGGCATGTCTGCATCCGGAATGTTGTCGCCAGATGGCCGGTGTAAAACGTTTGACAATAGCGCCAACGGCTTTGTTCCGGGGGAAGGAGTAGGGGCGCTGGTTCTGAAGCGGCTGAAGGATGCTGAGGCTGATCGGGATCATATATACGGAGTTATTATTGGGTCCGGAATCAATCAAGATGGAAAAACCAACGGGATTACCGCTCCAAGCACAAACAGCCAAATTGAGCTGGAGCGGGAAATATACAACAAATATCAGATTGAGCCTGAAAGCATTAGCTATGTTGAAATGCATGGGACAGGAACCAAGCTGGGCGACCCTATTGAATTGGAAGCTTTATCAACCGCCTTTAAAGAGAAAACCGATCAGAAGAACTACTGTGCCATAGGTTCGGTAAAAAGCAATATCGGGCATACTTCTGCAGCAGCGGGCATAGCAAGCGTGCAAAAGGTGTTGCTATGCATGAAGCATAGAAAACTAGTACCGACACTGAATTTCAAGAACCCGAATGAGCATTTTGATTTTGATAATTCTCCTTTTTATGTCAATACAGAATTGAACGCCTGGGAACCTTCCCGCGGGAACAAAAGGCGCGCCGCTGTGAGCTCTTTCGGATTTAGCGGTACGAACGCCCATCTTATTATTGAAGAATATCGTCCCGGGACTGGAACATCTGCGACATCACCAGCAGCCGCCGATATCCATAATCCCGTTCTCTTCGTTTTGTCTGCTAAAGGTGAAAAGCAACTAAAAACGTATGCCGAAAGAATGAGGAGCTTTATTGCATCCCGGGAAAATCTTAACCTCTCGGATATGGGGTATACGCTGCAAGTGAGCCGCGAGCCGATGGATTACCGGCTGGCTTTTGTGGCAGATTCAAAAGAGGCATTGCTAAAAGCGCTCGAAGGATTTGCGAATCATGATCTGGTTTCTGGCGTCCTAACGGCGCAGGTGAAAAAGAGCAAAGACGGGATTGTGATGTTTGAGGCGGATGAAGATGCCAAATCGTTGCTTGAAACCTGGATCAAGAAGAGAAAACTGAAAAAAATAGCGGAGTTGTGGGTAAAGGGGCTAACTATTGACTGGAACAAGCTGTATGGGGACATCAAACCTTACCGGATCAGTCTACCGACCTATCCTTTTGCGAGAGAACGCTGCTGGGCGCCTGAGCTTGACAGCAAGGCAGGCAAAGGCATGACTTCTGTCACTGCTGCTTCGCTCCATCCTTTACTGCATCTAAACACCTCCGATTTCTCGGAGCAGCGGTTCAGTTCGACTTTTACAGGCCAGGAGTTTTTCCTGAAGGATCATGTGGTGAATGGACGCAAGGTTCTATCCGGGGCTGCTTGTCTTGAAATGGTCCGGGCGGCCGTGGATCAGGCAACAGGATATGATGAGGGCGGGCCAACCGGAATTTGCCTTAAAAACGTGGTTTGGGCACGGCCTATTATCGTAGAGGATGGGCCACTACAGCTACACATCGGACTTTTCCTGGATGATCATCAAGAGATTTCCTATGAAATATATGGGGAGAGCGCAGAAGCTGATGCAGGGATTGTGATATATAGCTACGGCAGTGCTACACGAAGATCGGCTGTGGAGGTCCCAACACTGAATATTAAAGACTTGCAGAATGTATGCAGTCGGAACTTCGACTCCACACAATTGTATGGAGTTTTCAGGGATATGGGAATGGATTATGGCCCTGGACATCAAGGGATTGAGATGGTGTATGCGGGAGAGGGTCAAGTGCTGGCTAAGTTATGCTTGCCGGCTTCCGTTTCTGACAACCAAAGCAAATTTGTCCTGCATCCAAGTATGATAGATTCGGCCTTGCAGGCAACCGTAGGCTTGACGCTGGGGTCTGGCGAGATCAAACCTTCTTTGCCTTACGCCATTCAAGAAGTTGAAATTATAAAAAATTGCAGCTCCATCATGTGGGCGCTGATTCGCTACAATGCAGACGGTCTAGCTGAGGAAAAGGCACAGAAGCTGGATATTGACCTGAGCGACGAAACTGGAGCCATCTGTGTCAGGATAAAAGGATATTCATCAAGAATTCTGAATAGGGACTTGATTTCCTCGGATGTTCAGTCAAATTCCAGTAACTTGATGCTTGAACCCGTATGGAAAGAGCAAGGGATTGCTCTAGGGGCTGAAATGCCCGTATATGATCGCCATGTCGTGTTACTCTGCCAGCCGTCCGAGATTTCCCGTGAACAAGTTGAAGCTCGGATGGACGGCGTGCAATGCATTGTACTGCAACCCGACCGAAACGGAATCGCGGAACAGTTCCAGCATTACGCCGTCCAGGTGGTTGAAGAGATTCAAAGCATTTTCAGGGAAAAACCCAATGGCAAGGTGCTGATCCAGATTGCCATAAGCGGACAGGAGGAGCAGCAGCTTTTCTCGGGACTTTCCGGTCTTTTAAAAACGGCCCGGCTTGAGCATTCAAAACTGGTAGGTCAGTTAATAGAACTGGGACAGGATGAGGACTGGGGAGCAATCATAGACATTTTAAAAGAAAACAGCCGTAGCCTCGAGGATATCCAGATTCGGTACGAGAAAGGCACACGGTGGGTTTCCTGCTGGAACGAAGTTCACATCTCTCAGGAAGCGGCGGGTAACCCGTGGAAGGATGGCGGAGTGTACCTGATTACTGGCGGTGCCGGTGGATTGGGACTCATTTTTGCCAAAGAGATTACGGATAAAGTCCATAAAGCCGTCTTGATTTTAACGGGGCGTTCCGCGCTGGATGAGGGCAAACGGGCTGAGATAAAGAAAATGGAGGCATTAGGGGCGCGAATAATATACAGACAGGTCGATGTGACTCAGGAGCAGGCGGTGACCGATTTAATCCAGGAAATTCAGGAGGAATTCGGAAACATCAATGGCATCATTCACAGTGCAGGAGTCATTCGTGACAACCGCATACTCCAAAAAAATAGCGAGGAAATGCTGGAGGTTCTCGCACCCAAAGTAATAGGGACAGTGAATCTGGATCAGGCAAGCAAGAATCTGCCGCTTGACTTCTTTGTTCTATTTTCGTCTGTAGCCGGAGGATTAGGTAATCAGGGACAGGCAGACTATTCTGCAGCTAATGCGTTTATGGATGCTTATGCCGGATACCGGAACACTCTGATAGCATCTAAGCAGCGCCAGGGTCAAACGCTATCCATCAATTGGCCGCTATGGAAAGAGGGTGGGATGCGTATTGATGAGGAAACGGAGAAGCTGGTAAGGCAGCGTACAGGCATGAGCGGCATGTCAACCTCTTCCGGCGTTCAGGCCTTGTATCGTGGCATGATCGCGGGCGTTGATCAGGTTATGGTGATGGAAGGCAATCTCGCAAAAATGAAGAAAAGCATGGGTTTAATCACGACTCCAGAGATTAGGCAGCCTGAAAAGGTGACAGGAATTTCAGAAGCTTCCCCTAAAAGCAATGCCGTACCGGATCTGCTGGACAAGGTACAGGCCGCTATGATACAGGCCGTGTCAAAATTGCTGAAAGTCAAACTTGAAGATATTGATGAACATGTAGAACTGAGTGAGTATGGCTTCGATTCCATCCTACTCACACAATTTACCAACAACATCAATCACTTATACCGACTTGAGCTGACGCCGGACATATTTTTTGAATACACAACGATTCATGACTTCACCAGGTATTTGGTGGACGAATATGATGCCGTGCTTGGCGAGCAGTTTGCCGTGCATGCCCGGATTGAGCCTGCTGTCCAGGCCGTGGAGGATGATAGGGAAGACAGTACCCACGTTAGACGGCAGCGTTTCCGGTTTGCAGGCGGGAATGTGTTGTCCATGCCGCAACAGACTCAGGCTGTTCCTGAACCTATTGCCATCGTGGGAATGAGCGGTGTATTTCCCATGGCTCGGGATGTGGATGAGTTTTGGAAAAATCTTGAGGAAGGCAGGGACTGTATCACTGAAATCCCTGAAGATCGCTGGGATTGGAAGACGTATTACGGTGACCCTGAGCAGGAGGCCAATAAAACAAACATCAAGTGGGGCGGGTTTATTGAGGGGATCTATGAGTTTGACCCGTTATTCTTTGGAATTTCACCACGGGAAGCCGCACTCATGGACCCGCAGCAGCGTCTGTTGATGACCTATATCTGGAAGGCGATTGAAGATGCAGGCATTCAGGCAGGGAGTCTGTCGGGAACCCGCACAGGAATCTTTGTAGGTACCGCGAACAGCGGCTACAGCGGTATGATCTATCAGGGAAATGTGGGTGTCGAGGCGTATTCCTCCAGCGGTATGGCACCGTCTGTTGGGCCCAATCGAATGAGCTATTTCCTTAATATTCATGGTCCGAGTGAGCCTATCGAAACGGCTTGCTCCAGTTCGCTGGTGGCCATTCACCGAGCCGTTAGAGCCATAGAGGATGGAAGCTGCGAGATGGCGATTGCAGGCGGTGTCAATGTGATTATCACGCCTGAACTCCATATCAGCTTCAACAAAGCAGGAATGCTGTGTGAGGACGGTCGGTGCAAAACCTTCTCCGATAAGGCCAATGGCTACGTGCGTGGTGAAGGGGCCGGCATGCTTTTCCTGAAAAAGCTGAAGGATGCAGAGAAGGACGGAGACCATATTTATGGTGTAATTCGGGGTACTGCCGTCAATCACGGAGGCCGGGCCAATTCCCTGACAGCTCCTAATCCGAGGGCTCAGGCGGATGTGTTGGTAAATGCATATACAAAGGCCGGAATCGATCCAAGGACTGTCTCTTACATTGAGGCCCACGGGACAGGCACCGAGCTGGGCGATCCGATTGAAATTAACGGACTGAAAGCAGCTTTCAAAGAGCTTTATGAGAATACAGAGGGACCCGGGATCACAGAATCCCATTGCGGATTGGGCTCGGTGAAGACCAATATCGGACATCTGGAACTGGCTTCTGGAATCGCGGGTGTCATAAAAGTACTGCTTCAGTTAAAGCATAAAAAGCTGGTCAAAAGCCTTCATTGCGAGGCAATTAATCCCTATATAAAAGTTGAAGGTAGTCCGTTCTATATCGTTCAGGAGGCGCGGGAGTGGAAGCCACAGCGGGATACTCAAGGGAAAAATATTCCTCGAAGAGCGGGTGTTAGCTCCTTTGGATTCGGGGGTGCCAATGCCCATTTGATAATCGAAGAATACATTCCTGGAAAGCAGGCGCAGAATTCTATTACCCTTACCACCCCAAAATCGGCTATTGTGGTGCTGTCAGCCAAGAGTGAAGGACAACTGCTAGAGCAGGCGCAGCTATTACTTGCTGCAATCGGGGAGCATCCGTTCACAGACAGCAGTCTGGTAGATATAGCGTATACCCTTCAGGTGGGGCGCGAAGCAATGGAAGAACGTTTGGCTTTCGTTGTAGGCTCTCTCCGGGAGCTTGAAGAGAAATTGAAAGGATTTGTGGAAGGCCGGGATGGTATCCACGGCTTACACGTGGGACACGCCAAACGCCATAAAGAAGAAATTAGAGCTCGTGAAGACGGAGAGGGTGCAGGCACGACGATTGATGTTTTGGTTAGCGAAGGCAGCTATGGAAAAATCGCAGACCTTTGGGTAAAAGGAGTCGCAATTGACTGGGCCCTGTTGTACGGAGAGGCTAAACCAAACCGTATCAGTCTGCCAACCTATCCCTTTGCCAAAGAACGATATTGTATAACCGATATCAATAAACGGACGGGAGCAAGCGGTGTTGTGTTGGAACGGGAGACAGCAGTCGGCATTCATCCCTTACTTCAGCGTAATACGTCCGATATTTATGGACTGCAGTTCAGCTCCATTTTTACGGGGAAGGAATTTTTCCTGTCTGACCATGTGATAAGGGGGCAGAAGCTCTTGCCTGGAGTGGCCTACCTTGAAATGGCGCGGGCGGCAGTAGAGCAGGTTGCAGGATCTCCAGAAGATAAGTGGACGTCCATCCGGTTAAAAGATGTGGATTGGATCCGTCCAGTTGTGGTTGGGGAGGAGTCGGTTGATGTCAGTATTGGGCTCTATCCGCAAGATGGCGGGGAGATCGCCTATGAAATTTACAGCAAGTCTGGAGCAACGGACACCGAGCTGGTGGTGCAAAGTGAAGGCAGGGCAGTAATTGTTCCGGTGGCAGAGGTCCCTGCTATAGATATTAAAACCTTGCTGGAGCAGTGCAGTCTGGGCTCCGTTTCATCCCGTCAGTGCTATGAGGCGTTTGCGGCGATGCAGATTTCCTATGGGCCGGGACATCAGGGAATTGAGAAAATATATGTCGGAGTGGGTCAAGCGCTTGCCAAGTTGTCCTTGCCTTCTTCCGTTTACCATACGATGGAGCATTATGTGATGCACCCCAGTTTGATGGACTCCGCTCTTCAGGCGACGATAGGCTTGATTATGAGTGCAGGTGATCGCAAAGCTTCCATTAAGCCAGCTTTACCATTTGCATTGGAAGAGTTAGAGGTATTTAACAGATGCACATCAGAGATGTGGGCCTGGATTCGTAATAGTGAAGACAGCAGGCAGGATGGCCCGCTGCAAAAGTTAGATATCGATTTGTGTGACGAGCAGGGGAATGTTTGTGTGAGGATGAAGGGATTTTTATCACGAGTTGCTGAAAGAGGGACAGGGGCACCAGAGGAATGGACTGCACCGGAGACTTTGATGCTTGAGCCTGTGTGGGAAGAACAAGCGATTGCTCTGGAAGGAACAGCACCTGACTATCAACAGCATCTGGTAATTTTATGCGAACCGGGATATATTTCCGGGGAAATTATTGAATCGCAAATGAACGGGGTGCAGTGCCTCATTCTCCAATCCGAAGAGAAGAGCATTGATGCACGGTTTAGGACTTATGCGACACAGGTGTTTGAGGCAATTCAACATATTCTTAAAACGGAATCCAAAGGCAAAACATTGGTTCAGCTTGTCGTTCCGGTGCAGGATCACCAACAGGTATTCTCGGGACTTTCCGGACTCTTAAAAACAGCATGGCTGGAGAATCCAGTACTGGTTGGCCAATTGATAGAAATGGATGTGGAGCAGGATCCAGCAGGTCTGATAAATATCCTGCAAGAAAACAGTCGCGGTTCTATAGAACCACATATCCGCTATCAATCAGGTAGACGGCATGTTGCCGTATGGACGGAAATTAAAGCCTCCGGGGAAGCGATCAGCATTCCGTGGAAAGACAGGGGAGTATATTTAATTACCGGCGGAACCGGAAGTCTCGGTTTGATTTTTGCCGAAGAAATTACACGACAGGCCAGGGATACCGCTTTAATTCTTGTCGGACGCTCCCCGCTTCGTGGTGACACCAAAGCAAGGATTGAGGAGATAGAGGCTTTAGGTGCAAGAGTAGTATTCCGACAAGCCGATGTCGCCGATAAAAGGGCCGTTGAAGTTTTGATTCGGGATATTCAGGAAGAGTTTGGGAAGCTGGACGGAATTGTGCACAGCGCAGGAATGGTTAGCGATAATTTCATTATTAAAAAAACACGGGAGGAATTGCAAAACGTTTTGGCACCAAAGGTTACGGGATTGGTGAATCTGGATCAGGCTTGCAAGGAAATCCCGCTGGACTTCTTCATCCTTTTTTCATCCGTTGCAGGGAGCCTCGGGAATATAGGGCAGGCTGACTATGCTGCTGCCAATGCCTTTATGGACGCCTATGCCAAGTACCGTAATACGCTGGTAGAGCGAGAACAACGCCAGGGGCGGACGATTTCAGTCAATTGGCCACTCTGGAAAGAAGGCGGAATGCGTATTGATGGGGAAACAGAAAAGATCATGGAAGGGATGGGGATGTTTGCAATGGAGACTGGTGCAGGAATTCGGGCTTTGTATCAGAGCCTGGCTTCCGAAAAGAATCAAGTCATGGTGTTGGAAGGGCATGCCAGTCAGCTAAGAGAAACGCTCCTGCAGCAACCGTCCCTGAATCAGGCTGGAGATGCCTCCTCTATGATAAGGGAAAGCGAGATGGGTTCGGTCATCGGACAAGACCTGCTTGCCGAAAAAGCGGCAAATTATTTAAAGCAATTGCTCGCTACATCCATCAGGCTGCCGGCAAGGCAGATTGAAACCGATGCCCCTATGGAGAAGTACGGCATTGATTCCATTATGATTAAACAGCTAACCCGTGAGTTGGAGAAAACGTTTGGAACACTGCCCAAAACTTTATTTTTTGAATACCAGAATATCCGGGAATTGACCCAATATTTCCTTAAAGTCCACCAGAAGCAGCTGATTAAATTGCTTGGAATCGAGACAGAGGTCAACCCTGCGAAAGAATTCAAGCCTTCTACGATGGAAAACGACCCGGGAAGGTCACTTTCTGATAGTCGGAAGCAATCGCGTTTCATGCCAGTTCAGGCAAGTTTCCAACCGCAACCGAAAAGAGCAGGCGAATCAGAGGAAATTGCCATTATCGGTTTGTCGGGCATGTATCCCGATGCAGAAAACATACGGGAATTCTGGAACAATCTGCGCGATGGGAAGGATTGCATTACGGAAATTCCCAAAGATCGCTGGGATCACAGCATGCACTTTGACGAGGACAGGAACCAGTCCGGAAAAGCTTACAGCAAGTGGGGAGGCTTTATCAAAGGTGTGGATCAGTTTGACCCCATGTTTTTCAATATCTCTCCTAGAGAAGCACAGATAATCGATCCTCAGGAGCGTCTATTCCTGAAATGCGTCTATGAAACGATAGAGGATGCAGGCTATACCCGGGAAGCGCTTGGACTAGAGCGGGGCCTTGGGCAGGATAGGAATGTGGGTGTTTTTGTCGGGGTCATGTATGAAGAATACCAGCTTTATGGGGCACAG
The DNA here is from genome assembly GCF_024213315.1 of Paenibacillus sp. A3M_27_13. Lineage (NCBI taxonomy): Bacteria > Bacillati > Bacillota > Bacilli > Caryophanales > Paenibacillaceae > Paenibacillus > Paenibacillus sp. A3M_27_13. Next base: position 805,704 of record NZ_JANAVE010000001.1, on the reverse strand, counting down.
GAACAAGCTAGGGGCAGAATGATTGCCGTTCCTGGCAATCCGGCTTCCATCGCAAATCGGGTATCTTATTTCTGTAACTTCCACGGTCCGAGCATGGCTGTGGACACCATGTGTTCTTCTTCATTGACGACCATTCATCTGGCCTGCCAAAGCTTGCGACAAGGCGAGTGTGAGCTTGCCATTGCTGGCGGCGTCAATGTATCCATTCATCCGAACAAATACCTGATGCTTGGGCAAGGCAGGTTTGTATCGAGTAAAGGACGGTGCGAAAGCTTTGGACAAGGCGGAGATGGATATGTGCCAGGAGAAGGCGTAGGAGCCGTACTGCTCAAACCACTGTCCAAAGCTATTGCAGATGGCGACCATATATATGGGGTCGTAAAGGGGACCTCGGTGAATCATGGAGGGAAGACAAACGGATTCTCAGTTCCTAATCCCAATGCGCAGGCCAGTGTAATTGGAAGGGCCTTTAAGAAAGCAGGAATTAACCCCAGAACCATTAGTTACATCGAAGCGCATGGCACCGGGACATCCTTAGGTGACCCCATTGAAATCGCCGGATTGCAAAAAGTTTTCCAGGAATATACGGAGGATAAGCAATTTTGCGCAATCGGATCGGCAAAATCAAATATTGGGCATTGTGAGAGCGCGGCAGGGATCGCCGGAGTTACAAAGGTGCTCCTTCAGCTCAAATACGGACAAATCGTGCCTTCATTGCATTCAAAAACACTAAACCCGAATATCGATTTTAGCGATAGTCCTTTTATAGTTCAGCAGGAGCTGGGAGAGTGGAAAAGACCCGTCGTCACAATGAATGGGAAGACAGTTGAATACCCAAGAATCGCAGGTATTTCCTCCTTTGGCGCCGGAGGCTCCAACGCACATGTGCTCATTGAGGAATATATCCCTGAGGAGCAGGAGACTAGACAAGTTACCATTCCACTGCAAAATCCGGCAATGATCGTGCTGTCGGCGAGGAATAAAGATCGACTGGATGAACAGGTGCAAAGACTGCTTGCTGAACTCAAAGAGCCGGAATACTCGCAAACCAGCCTGGAGGATATAGCATTTACTCTGCAGGTGGGACGGGAAGCCATGGAAGAACGGTTAGCAGTCATAGTTAAGTCTACCCGTGAGCTTACAGAAAAGCTGGAGAGTTTTTTAGCGGGGAATGAGGATATTGACGGGCTGTATTTGGGTCAGGCAAAGAAGAATAAAGACATCCTAGCTGTTCTTGAGGCAGACGAAGACATGGCAAAAATGGTGGATAGTTGGATAAGCAAGGGGAAGTATACAAAGCTGGCGGAGCTTTGGGTGAAGGGGCTACTCTTCGATTGGACTAGACTTTATGAGAATACCAGCCCTCGTCGGATTAGTCTGCCAACTTATCCATTTGCCAAGGAGAGCTATTGGATCTTCGCGCGTGGGGGCGAATCCCGGGACGTCGAGGCGGAAACTCCTGTAGTCGATGTGTCGGTACAAGAGTTCGTTTCCAGCCCTCCTGCAGTTAACCATAGCAACGATAATGTGCAGAGACAGGCTTTGGCGAAAGTACCTGAAAAACCGCAGGGCATTTTGCTAAGCTCCGTTTCCAACATCCAGATGGTAGCAGATAAGCCAGAAAAGTCAGCTGTGCTGGCAGAATCCAAGCCTGCCCCGCCGCAACCTGAGGCCAAGCCTTCTTCGCCGCCGCCCATTGTTGCCAGGGATGAGGCAAAGCGGTCGACATATGCGCCAACGGCTGTACGGATAGAAACATTGGAGAAGGAACTGGTAGAAAGTCTTGCGAAATCCTTGAGTATGAATGAAATGGATATTGGCCGGGATGATCAATTTATTGATATGGGACTGGACTCCATTATAGGTGTAGAGTGGGTGCAGGCTGTGAATAAACGCTTTGGAACAGCTATTCCGGCAACCAGAGTGTACGACTATCCTAACATTAAAGAATTCTCCAAATTTTTGGCAAAGGAATTGAACAAGTCGGCGGGAGATACAAATCAGGATCCTACAGAGCCGAAGCCTAAGCAGCCCATGCAAGTCTTGTTACAGAAAGTACTGCAGGGTGAGTTAGATTTTGAACAGGCCGACCAGTTATTCAACCAATTACACTCGTAGACAGCCAACATGATATTTGTCCTATTTCATACAGCTAGGAGGACATGTTTATGGATTCAAAAGATATTTTTCGTGCGGTGCAAGCAGGGGAAATCAATTATGAAGATGCTGAAAAACAATTGCTTCAATTTATTGGCGAGCTCCCGGATGAATCATTGGAAGCCAGTCCACAGGAATTATCAGAAGGACGGGCTTTCACGTTGCAACCATTGGACAGCTTCCACACGTCGGAGGATGGGCAGGAGATAAGCGCCCCCCAAATGAAGGTACAGTCTGTGGTTGAATTGCAGGAATTTGAGCACGGGATTGTCTTGTTGAAAATGAAGGACACGGTGCACAAAAATACATTTTCCGATGAACTGATTATTGGCCTGAATCAGGCGTTTGAGACAGTGCAGGCTAACGAGAATTATAAAGTTGTGATTCTGACGGGATATGACACCTACTTTGCCACAGGAGGCACCCAAGAGGGGTTGCTGGCTATCCATGAGGGAAAGGCGAAATATAGCGATACCAATGTTTACAAGATTGCTTTGGATTGCAAGCTGCCCGTCATCGCTGCTATGCAGGGACATGGGATTGGTGCTGGCTGGTGCATGGGGATGTTTTGCGATTTTATCGTGATGAGTCGGGAAAGCATCTATACTACTAACTTTATGAAGTACGGCTTTACTCCCGGAGCGGGTTCGACCCTGATTTTCCCTGAGAAATTCGGGGTTAGTATGGCACAGGAAATTCTATTTACAGGTACTAGATATAGTGGTTCGGAACTGGAAACCAAAGGGGTTCCTTTTCCGGTTGTACCGAGGAATGAAGTGGTGCCGCACGCCATGCAGCTGGCAAGAAAACTGTCTGAGTCTCCCAGGGAGTCATTAATTGAGCTGAAAAACCATATGGCCCAATCGATAAGAGAAAAGCTGGCGGCTACTATTGAAAAAGAAATAAAAATGCAGGATAAAACGTTTCTGAATCAGCAAGAAGTTAAAGAACGGATTCAATTCGCCTATGGACAGCTGCCGAATAGCAATGATTCCCACAAAACGGTCAAGCATGCTGATTCTAAAAAAGCTATGCTAGATATGCCGCGCGGTCAGGAACATAAGGAGTCTATCGCAATTATTGGTATGGCAGGGCAATTCCCGGAATCAGGGACTTTGGCTGAATTTTGGGACAATCTGGCTCAGGGCAGGGATTGTATATCGGAAATCCCTTCAACGCGATGGTCAATCGATGAATATTACGATACCGATCCCAAGGCTCAGGGAAAAACCTATAGCAAATGGATGGGTGTTTTAGAGGATGTAGATAAATTTGACCCGTTGTTCTTTAATATATCCCCTGCAGAAGCAGAGATGATGGATCCTCAACAGCGCCTATTTCTTGAAAGCAGCTGGAAATGCATTGAAGATGCCGGATTAAATCCAGCCTCACTGTCGGAGAGCCGCTGCGGTGTTTTTGTAGGTTGTGCAGCCAGTGATTATGGGAGGTCCATGAGTGGGCAGGGGTTAAATGCGCAGGTTCTTATGGGAGGGTCTCCTTCAATTCTATCCGCTCGGATTTCGTATCTGCTAAATTTGAAAGGTCCTTCTTTGGCTATTGATACCGCATGCTCTTCCTCTCTGGTGGCTATTGCTGAAGCCTGCAACAGTCTCCTTTTAGAAACAAGTGACCTTGCTCTGGCAGGCGGAGTCATGATTATGGCTGGTCCGGGGATGCATGTTATGACTAGCAAGGCAGGAATGCTGTCCAAGGATGGACGGTGCTTTACCTTTGATGCCCGTGCAAACGGGTTTGTCCCCGGAGAAGGAGTTGGGGTCATTTTATTAAAACGGCTCTCTGATGCAGTCAGAGACAAGGACTCCATATATGGAGTTATTCGGGGATGGGGAATGAACCAGGATGGAAAAACCAACGGAATAACTGCCCCAAGTGTAAATTCACAAATCTCGCTGGAAAAAGACGTATATCGACGGTTTAACATTCATCCCGAAACCATCTCCATGATAGAGGCCCACGGAACAGGAACAAAGCTGGGTGATCCTATCGAGGTGGAGGGACTTACGGAATCATTCCGATCCTATACAAGCAAGAAGGGCTATTGCGCATTGGGGTCACTGAAAAGCAATATGGGTCATATGATGACTGCGGCCGGAGTGGCCAGTGTGATGAAAGTGCTGCTGGCCATGAAGCACCACCAATTGCCGCCTACCATTCATTTCGAATCCTTAAATGAGCATATTTCTCTGGAGGATAGCCCGTTCTATATTAACACCAGTCTGCAAAGCTGGGAGCCCGAACCGGGAGTACCCCGGCGTGCGGGCGTAAGTTCTTTCGGATTTAGCGGCACTAACGCTCATATGGTTATTGAAGAATATGTTCCTGTAGTCTCTGCGGTGAATCTACCCCCAGTGGGTAAAGACAACCCGGGACTATTTGTGCTGTCCGCTAAAAGTGAACAATCCTTGAAAACCTATGCAGCAGATATGATGAATTTTGTTAAGTTGCACGAAAGCGTTAATCTCACGGACCTGGCCTATACCTTGCAAGTGGGAAGAGAGGCCATGGACTGGCGTCTCGCGTTTTTGACGGATTCAAGAGAAAATCTGATAGATGAACTTGAACATTTTATTAACGGAAACTCGTCGGAAAAAGTGCTGATCGGCCGTGTGAACTATCCAGGTGGCGGAATCGAACTCTTGGATTCGGACGAAGACACCGGAACCCTGGTTCGGGCCTGGACTGAGAAGAAAAGACTTGATAAGGTAGCCAAATTGTGGGCCAATGGCGCAAGCATTGAATGGGACGCACTTTATGGAGATATCAAGCCCAGACGAATCAGTCTGCCGACCTATCCTTTCGAAAGGGCACGCTATTGGTTATCCGAAACAGACACTGGACAAGGCAGTGTAAATCTGGCTATGACTGCCCAAATTCATCCTTTATTGCATCAGAATATTTCCGATCTCTCCGGACAACGTTATAGCTCTACTTTTACAGGCCGGGAATTTTTCCTGTCAGACCACAGAATCAAGGGTCAACAAACATTACCCGGGGTGGCTTACCTCGAAATGGTGCGAGCAGCTGTAGAAGAGGCAGTGGGGGCCGTAGTAGAAGGCGGGACCCATATTCAGCTGAAAAATATCGTATGGGCTCGGCCTGTGGTTGTAGCAGACGGACCGGTCAGGGTACTCATCAGTCTATATCCCCAGGACAATGGAGAGATTGCGTTTGAAATATGCAGCGGGATGGAAGGGGCCGACGCTGAAGGTATTATACACAGTCAGGGAATGGCTGTGTTGGAGAGGGTTGGGGAGATACAGTATCTGGACCTGAATGTCTTACGGGCAGACTGTACCCTCACACCACTTTCTTCGAGCCAATGCTATGAAGCTTTCAAAGCCATGGGGATAGACTATGGACCCGCACACCGTGGCATTGAGGCAATCTTTCGAGGAAAGGATTACGTGCTGGCCAAGCTGTCCCTACCATCCGCTGTACTCCATACTCAAACTGAATTTGTACTGCATCCAGCTTTGATGGATTCAACTTTGCAGGCCACAATCGGCTTGGTAATGGGTTCGGAAGAAAATTTGCCTGTAGGCAAGCCTGCGTTACCCTTTGCTTTGGAGGAACTGAAGATATCCGAAAAATGCACTCCAGTGATGTGGGCCCGGATCTCTCACGATGGGAGTGAAGAGACGTCGAATGGATTAAGCAAGGTGGATATTGATCTGTGCGATGAGACCGGAAAGATTTGCGTGCAGCTCAAAGGACTTTTATCCAGAGCTTTGGAAGGAGATGTGGGGCAAGCCAGCATCACTGAGGATATGGGTACACTGATGCTTGAGCCTATCTGGCAGGAGATGCCTGTCACCACAGGGGTGAACGCTAACGAAGATATCCAGCATGTTGTGATCCTGTGTGAAGTGGATGGTATCTCCGGGGAGGATATTGAAGCCCACATGGATGGTACTCGCTGCCTTGTTTTACAGTCCTCCAGCATGGATATGGACAGTCGGTTTGAAGATTATACCATTCAGATATTTGAAGAATTGCAAAGCATCCTGCTAGACATCCCAAAACAGAAAGTTTTGATACAGCTTGCAACCCGCGCTCGGAAGGACCAACAGGTTTATTCCGGGCTCTTTGCAATGCTGAAAACCGCTCAAAAAGAAAATCCGAATGTCATGGGTCAGTTGCTTGAGCTTGATGTAGAGAATGATTTCGAAGAAATCATTGAGAAACTACAAGGGAACCGAAGTGACCGGCATAACGAACGGATACGGTACCAAGGGGACAAACGACAGGCTTTAATGTGGCAAGAAATTGAAGCCTTACGTGAAGATGCAGACCTGCCGTGGAGAGATGGTGGGATCTATCTCATTACTGGTGGCTTAGGCGGCCTGGGGCTCATTTTTGCCAGAGACATTGTGCGCAATGTGAAAAACTCCACCGTCGTATTGGTGGGTCGGTCATCACTTTCTGCGGACCAAAAGGCTCTGTTAAGCGAACTGAGAGCGCTGGGTGGTCATATAGAGTACCAACAGGCGGATGTGGGCCACAACGAATCGGTTACCGGGCTAATTCATGGCATCGTCGAGCAATTTGGCTGCCTTAACGGTATTTTGCACACAGCCGGAGTGATTCGGGACAACTTCATCATCAAGAAGACTAAAGAAGAGGTTAGAGAAGTGCTGGCTCCGAAGGTCTCAGGAGTGATGAATCTGGACCAGGCCAGCAGAGACCTGCCTCTGGACTTCTTTATCTTATTTTCTTCTGGCGCAGGAAGCCTTGGCAATGTAGGGCAGGTTGACTACTCCGCTGCTAATGGCTTTATGGATGCGTATGCCTCCTATCGAAATGCTTTGGTGACAGCAAAGCAGCGCCAGGGGCAAACACTGTCGATAAACTGGCCTCTGTGGAAGGATGGAGGCATGCATGTCGACCTGGAAACGGAAAGGGCGATGCAAGACCTGGGCATGATTGCCATGCAAACGGAGAATGGAATCAAAGCTTTGTATCAAAGCCTGTCTTCCGGCAGAAGTCAGGTTATGGTGATCGAAGGGTATCCCCAAAGGATTAAAGCGGCAATTTTAGGCCAGCTCTCGGAAACTGATGTCTCAGGCCGATCTGTAATGGAAAGCGGAGGAGCACCGCTTATCGGAGAAGAATGGCTAAGGGAAAAAGCGGAGGGTTATTTGAAAACGGTACTTTCAACCGTGATCAAGCTGCCCGCTGAAAGTATAGATGTAAATGCACCAATGGACAGGTATGGGATTGACTCCATACTGGTTATGCAGCTTACCAATGAATTGGAAAAGACTTTCGGCTCATTACCGAAAACATTATTTTTTGAATACCAGAATCTCCGGTCATTGACGGGTTATTTCCTTGAATCGTATCGCGGTCGGCTGATTGATGCTGTAGAAGCGACAGAGAAGAATACGGCTCCTGATGCAGGCCCGAAAGTACCTATAAAAGCAACCATAGAGCCTTTAGTCTCGATATCGGCTAATCGTAGGCGTCCATGGCTTTTCCCGACAGGTATACAGCCACATCAGGAGAAGAAGGCATTAGACATTGCAATTATCGGCGTGTCGGGGAGATATCCGGGAGCATTGGGTATCCGAGAGTTCTGGGACAACCTAAGGGATGGAAAGGATTGCATTACAGAGATTCCTAAGGAACGCTGGGATCACAGTCTGTACTTTAATGAAAACAGAGGCAAGCCCGGAAAAACCTACAGCAAGTGGGGAGGGTTCATCGATGGAGTGGACTGGTTTGACCCGTTGTTTTTCAATATTTCGCCAAGGGAAGCGGAAACGATGGACCCGCAGGAGCGCTTATTCCTGGAATGCGTTTATGAAACGATAGAGGATGCAGGTTATACGAGAGAAACCCTTTGTGCAGAGCGGGAGCTTGGCGGCATAGAAGGCAATGTCGGGGTTTACGTCGGAGTGATGTACCATGAGTATCAACTCTATGGAGCCCAGGAACAAGCCAAGGGAAGGATGATTGGACTTCTCGGGAATGCCTCGGCGGTTGCCAACCGGGTATCGTATTTTTGTAATTTTCAAGGGCCAAGTATCGCTGTAGATACCATGTGCTCCTCGTCACTGACATCAATTCATATGGCCTGTCATGGACTACAGCATGGAGAATGCGAACTGGCAGTAGCAGGAGGGGTCAACGTCTCCATCCATCCTAACAAATACCTATTGTTGGGACAGGGAAGTTTTGCATCAAGCAATGGGAGATGTGAAAGCTTCGGACAGGGAGACGGATATGTACCGGGAGAAGGAGTCGGGGCTTTGCTGCTCAAGCCATTAGCCAAAGCCATAGCAGACGGAGACCGGATATATGGAGTTATCAAAGGAACTGCAGTGAACCACGGGGGAAAAACCAACGGCTATACCGTACCTAACCCCAACGCACAGGCCCGTGTGATTGGTCAGGCAATTAAGGAGGCAGGAATCAACCCCAGAACCATCAGCTATATAGAAGCCCATGGAACAGGAACTCCACTGGGAGACCCGATTGAAATTGCAGGCTTACAGAAGGCCTTCCGGAAATATACCGGCGATAAGCAGTTCTGTTCAATCGGGTCGGCGAAGTCTAATATCGGGCATTGTGAGAGTGCTGCTGGTATCGCCGCGGTGACAAAGGTGCTTATGCAGTTGAAATATAAACAAATCGTGCCTTCGCTACATGCAAGTACCTTAAATCCCAATATCGACTTCAGCGATAGTCCCTTTAAAGTTCAGCAAGGGTTAGAAGAGTGGAAAAGACCAGTAGTTGCTATCAACGGTGAAACCAGAGAATACCCAAGGGCAGCAGGAGTATCGGCCTTTGGTGCTGGGGGCTCTAACGCTCATGTGGTTATCGAAGAATATATTCCAGAAGAAGCTAGTCAGCAGCAAGCTGCGCCTGTATCCCTGAATCCTGTCATAGTCGTGTTGTCGGCCAAAAATAAGGAAAGGCTGGACGAGCAGGTGCAAAGATTGCTGTCTGCACTCAGAGAGCTGAATGACCCGCATACAAGTCTCTCAGATATCGCCTACACGCTGCAAATCGGGCGAGAAGCGATGGACGAACGTCTGGCGATCATTGCAAAATCCATCCAAGAGCTTGACTGGAAATTGGAAGGCTTCCTACAAAAAAAGGAAGGCGTAGAAGAACTGTATAGAGGACAGGTAAAGCGTAATAGAGGAGGGCTTGTCACTCAGGAAGTCGATGAAGATATGGCTAAAATGATTGATGCATGGGTGGACAAAGGGAAGTATGGAAAGCTCGCTGAACTTTGGGTTACGGGACTGATTTTGGATTGGAACAAGCTTTATGAGGATGTGAAGCCTCGCAGGATGAGTCTGCCAACCTATCCTTTTGCCAGAGAAAGCTATTGGATACCCGTACATGAGGAAAAGAGCGCCGCAATAACAGAAGCCGCTTCGTCCCAATCATCCTTTTTGACACCTTTACTGCATCAGAACACTTCAGACTTTCTGGAACAGCGGTTCAGTTCAACGTTTACAGGCGAGGAATTTTTCCTCAAGGATCATGTTGTGAAAGGTCAAAAGGTTCTGCCTGGCGTAGCCTATCTTGAGATGGTACGGGCGGCTGTAGAACGTTCCACAGGAGATATGGACAACAGCACAACAGGAATCCGTTTGAAAAATGTAAACTGGATTCGGCCCATTGTGGTGGATAACCAGCCAGTTTCTGTACACACCAGGCTCTACCTGGAAGACACTGGAAAAATCAGCTTTGAAGTGTATAGCGGGCAAGTAGGAAGCGAAAGAGGGCATACCGTGCATAGCCAAGGTGATGCGGTGCAGGTTTGCGTAGAGCAAAAACCGACACTAAACCTTAAGGCGTTACAGGCAGATTTTGGTCAACACAGGTTTAACGGATCGCAATGTTATGAAATCTTCGAGGAAATGGGAATGGATTATGGCCCGGCATACAGATGTGTGGAGAAGGTATATACACATCCGGGCAGGGTACTAGCCAAGCTGGCATTGCCTTCCTTCATTTCTAATATGGCGGACAGCTTGGTTCTTCACCCCAGCTTGCTGGATTCGGCCTTGCATGCATCCATCGGGCTAATTATGGGCCAAGAGAACGGAGGGTTGTCGGGTAGCGCTGTACCAGCTACGCCTCATATGCCGTTTGCCCTCCAAGAGATTGAGATTTATGGGGCATGCACCCCGAACATGTGGTCGTTGATTCAATACAGCGAGGGCAGCAAGAAAGAAGACAAGGTACAGAAGCTTAATATTGACTTGTGTGATGAGGAAGGAACTATTTGCGTCAGAATAACAGGATTATCCACCCGGGCGCTGGAAGGAGAAGTCGGCATTGAAAATGCACAAGGCGCAGCGGCAGGAGAAAGTGCCGCCGACCCGCTTGTAGGATCCGTAATGCTCATCCCGAAATGGGACCCTGCTGCTGTAAAAAAAGATGTCGTTTCCCCGTCACCGACAGACCGATTGGTCATTGCAGGTGGTACTGACAAAGACAGACAGGCCATCCGGGAGTATTATCCTAGGGCGCATTTCTTGGAGCTTCAAGCGCACGATTCCATTGAAACAGTTGCCTCAAAGGTAGAAGAATATGGAGCCGTTGACCATATCCTGTGGATTGCACCCTGTGTTTCCGTCGAATCGGTGACTGCCGAGTCCTTGATCAAGGAACAGGAGCAGGGAGTCCTTCTCTTCTTTAGAATGGTCAAAGCGATGCTTTTATTGGGATACGGGACGAAAAAGCTAGGCTGGGCAACGATAACCAATCAAGCTCAGCCGATGGATCAGAACGATACAGTCAACCCGACTCACGCAAGTCTTCATGGGCTGGTAGGCACCATGGCCAAAGAATATCCGAACTGGAAAATCCGTATCCTTGACCTGCAATCCGATGATGACTGGCCGCTATCCGATATGTTTACGCTGCCTTCGGACCGACAAGGACGGATGTGGGTTTACAGAAATGGGCAGTGGTACCGGCAGCACTTGGTCCCATTCAAACAGACTTCAGGTTTAAAAGGACAGACGCTATACAAAACCGGAGGCGTCTATGTGGTCATCGGGGGTGCCGGCACTATCGGAGAGGCTTGGAGCAAGTATATGGCCTGTACCTACCAGGCCCAGATGGTGTGGCTAGGCAGAAGGCAAAAGGATGCCTCTATCCAGGCCAAACTGGACGGATTTGAAGGCCTGGGACCTGTTCCATGCTATATCACGGCGGATGTAGCAGACGAAAGGGAGCTGCAGCGGGCATATGAGGAAATAAAACAGCGGTACTCCAACATAAACGGAGTGGTCCACTCAGCCATTTCATTTTTGGAGAAGGGCTTGGAAGATTTGACGGAGGAAGAGCTCCGGTCAGGGCTTTCAGCAAAGGTTGATGTAAGTGTACGCATGGCTCAGGTCTTCCAAAATGAGCCGTTGGATTTCGTATTGTTCTTCTCTTCCATGATTACCTATGTAAAGAATCCGGGACAAAGTAGCTATGCTGCCGGAAGTACCTTTAAAGACGCGTTTGCGCATCGTCTTTCGCAGGAATGGCGTTGTCCAGTGAAGGTCATGAACTGGGGATACTGGGGGAGCGGCGAAAACAATGCCTCTCAAAATGGAGGGCAGGAGGTAGAAAATTACTCCAGACTGGCGCAAATAGGTGTTGGGCTCATTGACCCGCAGGAGGGGATGGAGGCGCTTGAGACGCTTCTTGCCTCACCGATAGACCAAATGGGGCTTATGAAAACAACAAGACATCTGGAGATGGAAGGGACTAATCCGACGGAAGAGATTGATCTCTACCCGCCTAATTCGGATCCGAATCTCAGGGATATTCAGGAAAATATTGCTACAGCAATACAATCAAGAAGCCATTTTATCGAAAACTATGCTGCAGACGATATGGGCGACCTCCAGGAAAGGGAGATGGAACATCTCCTAAGCAGGTTGTTGCGGGAGCAGCTCTTGTCCATGGGGTTATCAGGGACAGATCGTCAGTCTGTCGACGAGTTCAAAAATAAACTCGGACTACCTGAGCTATATGGCAAATGGCTGAAAGAGAGCATGGAGATTTTGGCACAGATGGATAACGACCTATCAGGTAGAAACTCCAGCTTGACGGATCGAGATGATGTCTGGCAGGAATGGGAAGAGCGCAAGCGTACATGGCTACAATATCCGCAGATGAGAGCAAGGGTTAATTTGGTTGAGACAACGCTACGGGCTTTACCGGAAGTGCTTACCGGAAAATCGCCTGCGACTGAAGTCATCTTTCCCAATTCCTCAATGGAACTAGTGGAAGGAATTTACAAGAACAATCTGGTGGTGGACTACTTTAATGAAGTACTTGCCGATACTACTGCCGCTTATATCCAGGAGAGGATTATGGCCGACGCCGCTGCGGAAATCAGAATTCTGGAAATCGGCGCGGGCACCGGAGGGACCAGTGCCACGCTATTCCTGAAATTACGCCCATACCGCAAACACATTCAGGAATATTGCTATACCGATATTTCCAAAGCCTTTTTGATGCACGCGGAAAAAGAGTATGGGCCGCATAATCCGTATCTCAGCTACCAGATTTTTAATGTTGAAGAACCTATTGCTGGGCAAGGTGTTGAGACGGGTAAATATGATATTGTCATTGCCGCTAATGTACTTCATACCGCAAAAGACATCCGCCAGGCGTTACGTAATGCTAAAGCGGTTTTGAAAAGCAACGGCTTGCTCCTGCTCAATGAAATCACAGGTAGTAGCGTGTTTACCCACCTTACCTTCGGATTGCTAGATGGCTGGTGGGCGTATGAGGATCCGGAATGGCGTATTCCTGGATGTCCAGGGCTTCACCCTCAAATATGGGAAACCGTACTGGACAAAGAAGGCTTCCATGCAGCGTTCTTCCCGGCGCAAGAGGCGCATGATTGGGGCCAGCAGATTGTTGCAGCCCAAAGCGATGGCTTGGTTCGGCAAAAGCGACAGCACAAACGAAGATCAATATTGATAGAGAAAAGAACCGTAGAAACGGTATCAGTGAAACAACAATCTCAACCCAAAATAGAGGTAGCACAAGCAGAGGTAGAGCATGTGCTGCGTGAAAAAAGTACGGCGTACTTTAAACATTTGCTTGGTGAGACGCTAAAAATGGAACCGGGAAGTATCGACTCAACGGTTGCCCTGGAAGAGTATGGAATCGACTCGATATTGGTTGTGCAAATCACAAATGTTTTGCGTGAAGTCATCGAGGATTTTGCCAGCACGCTGTTTTTTGAGTACAACACCATAGATGATCTAGTAGCATACCTTCTTCAAACGCAAAAGGACTCGTTGAAGAAGCTGGTAGGAATGAAGGAACAGGAGTTGACCGAAGAGACTTCCAGAGTTGAAGAGGTCCCTGCTTTGCAATTACTCGCTACTGTCCCAATGAAGTTTGACCGGGGAGGGCGTTTCCTTAAGCCTTCTGACAGCACAAAGGAAAAGCCAACGACACGATCCTCCAATATCAGGGATGTTGCGATTGTTGGGATGTCAGGACGCTATCCGGGAGCTCGTAATATAGAGGAATATTGGAACAATCTAAGAGAAGGTAAAAATTGCATAACTGAAATTCCGAAAGACCGTTGGGATTGGAAGACCTACTTTGACCAAGAAAAAGGGAAAAGGGGCACAATCTATACGAAATCGGGCGGTTTTATCGAAGGCATTGATTTATTCGATCCGCTATTCTTTAAGATTTCTCCCGCAGAAGCCGAAACAATGGATCCGCAGGAAAGACTGTTCCTGGAAGCAGCATATGCAAGCATAGAGGATGCTGGGTATACCCCTGCCAATCTTTGTGAGAGTAGAAGAGTCGGTGTATTTGCAGGCGTTATGAACGGAAATTACGGTTTGGGACCTCAATATAATTCCATCTCGAATCGGGTTTCCTATCATTTGGATTTCCAAGGTCCGAGTATGTCCTTAGATACCGCTTGCTCTTCCTCATTGACGGCGATCCATTTGGCTTTGGAAAGCCTGTATAGCGGTACAAGCGAGTGTGCCATTGCCGGGGGAGTCAACTTGATTGTAGACCCTATCCACTATATCAAGCTGTCGGCTATGACGATGCTTTCTAAAACGGGTGAATGTAAGTCATTCGGAGATCAGGCAGATGGATTCGTCGACGGAGAGGGTGTCGGCGCGATCGTGTTGAAGCCGTTGGAGAAGGCGATTGCAGATGGCGACCATATTTATGGAGTAATCAAAGGGAGCATGCTTAATGCTTCAGGTAAAACCAGCGGTTATACAGTACCTAGCCCTCAAGCTCAATCCTGGTTGATTGAAGAAGCGCTCCAGCGTGCGGATGTCGATGCAAGGACAGTCAGTTATATTGAAGCCCACGGAACCGGTACAGCTCTGGGAGATCCTATTGAAATTGCAGGACTGACAAGGGCTTTCGAAAAATTCACAAAGGATAAGCAGTTCTGCGCCATAGGGGCGGTCAAATCTAATATAGGCCATTGTGAGAGTGCAGCAGGCATTGCAGGAGTGACTAAAATATTGTTGCAGCTAAAGCACAGCCAGCTAGTACCATCCTTACATTCAAGGAAGTTGAACCCTGAAATTAATTTCAACAATACTCCATTTATCGTTCAGCAAAGCCTGGAGGAATGGAAGAGACCGGTAATTACAACCGATGGAATCACAAAAGAATATCCAAGACGGGCTGGAATATCTTCTTTTGGTGCAGGCGGGGCAAACGCTCATATCGTGATTGAAGAGTATATTCCCGAGTATCAGGAACAGTCTGGAACAGAATCCGCTTCTCAGGGACCTGTCATGATCGTGTTGTCAGCCAAGAGCGAGGAGCAGCTTAAGGAAAAGGGACGGCAGCTGCTGAATGCTCTTCAGGGTCAGCTATTCTCCGCAAGCCTATCGGATATTGCTTACACGCTTCAGTTGGGGCGCGAAGCGATGGAGGAGCGTTTAGCCATACTTGTGGAATCTACCGCAGAGCTTGAGGAAAAATTAAAGAGTTTTGTGGATGGACGCCATAACATGCTCAACCTATATAGGGGACAGGCTAAACGTAACAGAGAATCGTTGTCTATTTTTTCGGGGGACGAAGACTTGCAACAAATGATCGATCTTTGGATTTCCAAAAAGAAATATACCAAGCTTTTGGAGCTGTGGGCCAAAGGGATAAATTTGGATTGGGAAAAACTTTACACAGGGAAGATGCCTCACCGTATCAGCCTGCCTACCTACCCTTTTGCTAAAGAGCATTACTGGGCTTCTGAAAGCAAGGATCAAGTAAAAGCCTATGCATTATTTTCGCAAGGTGAGAGCGATGTAGACTTTGATGATATATTGTGCGGCAGACTCTTGGATGAAATGATGAACGATACCCTGTCTGTTGATGAGGCTGCCAGTGAAATCCTCAATATATGTATACGTAAATGAGAAGTTTCTACGTGCTGGGAGGCAATAGAAGATGAAGGATTTTTTTCAATATATTCTAGGCGAGGTAAAAAGCGGACGGATACAGAAAGAGGATGCCATTGTAAAAATACGCCAATTTCAAGCTCAAATGGTTTCACATGAGGCCCCGCAAAGCGGAACAGGGACTGCGGGGTCCTTGGCGGATACGGGAGTCCTTATGCTTGAGCCTTTCTGGAAAGAGCAAGTTGCTCATCAGAAAGTGGCACGCCCTGAATTTAGCCAGCATCTGGTGGTGCTTTGCGAACTGGATCATTTCGCGGAGCGAAGCATTGAATCGCTCATGAAAGGAACCCGTTGCATCAAGCTGCATGCCAGCCAAAGCAGCATGGATGAACGCTTTCAGGCGTATGCCCTCCAGCTGCTCACGGAAGTGCAAATGGTTCTCACAGAGGAATCCAAGGGTAGCGTACTGATACAGATTGCAGTTTCCGCACAAAGCGCACAGCAACCTTTCGCAGGACTATTGGGATTACTGCAGACAGCTGAGAAAGAAAACCCGAAAATCGTAGGGCAACTCGTAGAATTGGAATCTGTAGGTCTGGAAGAGGTGATTGAGAAATTAAAAGAGAACAGTCAATATCCAAAGAATAAAAGGATACGGTATGAGGATGGTAAACGTTTGGTTCTCGGTTGGAACGAGATGAAACCCACTGAGACAACGGGAAGAGTACCCTGGAAGGATCGGGGGACTTATTTGATTACGGGTGGTGCAGGAGGTTTAGGACTTATTTTTGCGGAGGATATCGCCCAGCGAGTCAGGGAAGCCACGCTAGTTCTTGTAGGCCGTTCAAATCTAGACGAAGGCAAACAGGCCATATTGGAGAAGTTGAAGGCACTGGGGACCCGCGTTGAGTACAGACAGGTAGATGTAGCACGGAAGGAAGAGGTCTCCAAATTGATCCTTGAGATCAGGGAAGAGTATGGAGGCCTTGATGGTATCCTTCATAGTGCTGGAGTAATACAGGATCGTTTTATTATGAATAAATCACAGGAAGAGTTCGCGGAAGTAATGGCACCAAAGGTTGCCGGACTGGTGAACTTAGATCAGGAGACCAAGGAGCTACATCTGGATTTCTTTATTCTCTTCTCCTCAATAGCTGGGATTATGGGCAACCCCGGTCAAGCCGACTATTCTGCCGCTAATGCCTTTATGGATGCCTATGCCGCGTATCGAAACAGCCTTGTATCCTCAAAGGGGCGCAAAGGGCAGACGCTATCTGTCAATTGGCCTCTTTGGAAGGATGGAGGGATGCATGTGGACGATGACACGGAGAGGGCTTGGCAAAGTATTGGCATGGTAGCCATGCAAGCTTCAAACGGTATCCAGGCTTTATATAACGGTCTGGCCGCTGGCCTGAATCAGTTATTAGTAATAGAAGGTGAGCAATCCAAATTGCAAAAGTATTTCCTGGCGTCCCAACCACAGGAGAAAGAATATGTTGAAGAGTCAGCTTCTTCAGAGGTGAATCTTGAACTGCTTCTTGAAAAAACCTTACATCAGCTAAAACTATTGTTTGGAGAAGTTACCAAGCTGAGCATTGACAAAATTGATGTCAGCGAGCCTTTAGAAAGCTATGGCATAGACTCCATCATGATTACAAGGCTTAATCAAAAGCTGCAGGGGATTTTTGGAGAAATATCAATGACCTTGTTTTATGAATATCAGACGTTGGAAGCAGTGGCCGAATATTTTATTGCTGATTATCACAAGGAATGCGTACGGTGGACAGGACTCGGAAGCCCGATAAAGACGGAAGAGAAATCCGTCTCCATTTCCGCAACCTTGCATGCTGCCAGCGAGTTTTCTTTGTCACCCCTGCCAAAGGAAGAAAACAATCGTATCTGCAACACGGCTACTAACAGAGACCGTGTGAAACACGAGCCAATAGCCATTATTGGTGTAAGTGGACGATATCCGCAGGCCAAAAATATGGAAGAGTACTGGAGCAATCTGGAACAGGGCAAAGACTGTATAACAGAAATCCCTGCGGAACGCTGGAAGAGGGAAGGTTTCTACTGTTCCGACATCAAAGAAGCTGTTGAGAAGGGCAAAAGCTATAGTAAATATGGAGGATTTGTGGAGGATTTTGCAGATTTTGATCCTCTCTTCTTTAATATATCTCCCCGGGAAGCGATGAGTATGGATCCTCAGGAGCGAATATTCCTGGAAGAATGCTGGAAGGTTTTCGAGGATGCAGGATATAGCAGGGAACAGCTCGCCGAACAGTATAATGGCCGGATTGGCGTCTTTGCAGGAATTACCGGAACGGGGTTCAATTTATACGGGCCAAAGCTGTGGGAACAAGGACAACCCGTCTTTCCGCGAACCTCCTTCAGCTCGGTAGCCAACAGAATATCCTATTTCTTGAACTTAAAGGGGCCCAGTATCCCGGTTGATACCATGTGCTCTTCCTCATTAACTGCAATCCACGAGGCCTGTGAGCATATCTTTAACGGTGAATGCGAAATGGCTGTTGCTGGAGGAGTCAACTTATATCTTCATCCTTCAAGCTATATCTTTCTCAGTACGATGAGAATGCTATCGCCTGAGGGGCGGTGTAAAAGCTTTGGGGAAGGCGGGAATGGATTTGTCCCTGGCGAAGGTGCAGGGGTTGTGCTGCTCAAACCTTTGTCACGAGCCATTGCAGACAAGGACCATATCTATGCCGTTATTCGGGGAACCCGTATCAACCATGGAGGAAAAACAAACGGGTATACCGTGCCTAACCCGGTAGCACAGGGTGAACTGATTAGAGAGGCTTTTGATAAAGCAGGCGTAAATGCCCGGGCAGTCAGTTATATTGAGGCCCACGGTACTGGAACGGAGCTCGGTGATCCTATTGAAGTCACCGGGCTTACCCAGGCATTTAAGAAAGATACGCAGGACACGGGGTTTTGTGCTATCGGCTCGGTAAAATCAAACATAGGCCATTTAGAGGCGGCCGCAGGGATTGCAGGCATCGCTAAAATCATCTTGCAAATGAAAAACCGGAAAATTGCCCCTAGCCTGCATTCCCAAAAACTGAACCCTAATATAAACTTTTCCAAAACGCCATTTGTAGTCCAACAGGGGCTTTCTGAATGGGAGCGTCCGATAGTGGAGGAGGATGGCGAACAACGGGAATACCCGAGGATCGCCGGGATATCTTCCTTTGGAGCCGGTGGGGCTAATGCCCATATTGTCCTTGAGGAATACCTCCCTGCGGAACAGGATGACTTTCAAAATACCTTTACTCCTCCAAGACCGGTCGTCATAGTTCTGTCGGCAAAAAGTGATGGAGCATTGAAGGAGCAGGTAAGCCAATTGGCTACTGTAATGGATCGGAATGAGTTTTCCGATCACGATTTGGTGAATGTGGCTTATACCTTGCAGACAGGACGTGAGGCGATGGAAGAGCGCCTCGCTGTGGTCGTTGAATCAGTGGAGGAACTTAGAAGCAAGTTGCGGGGCTTTATTGGAGGAAGACAGAGTATTGCACAGCTTTACCGGGGACAGGCCAAGCGAGACAAGGAGAGCTTGAACATGGCCTCAGAGGAGAAAACGCTCGATGAAACGATTGATTTACAGATTCTAGCGGAAAAGTACGGCAGAATCTCAGACTTGTGGGTCAAGGGTGTCCGTATTGATTGGAGCAGACTTTACGGTAATGTCCAGCCCCGCCGTATCCCTTTACCCACATATCCTTTTGCCAGAGAACGATATTGGATACATGTAGATGAAGAAAAGCCGTTCGCCAATGTGGCTGCACATCTACATCCATTACTGCATCAAAACACCTCCGTACTTTCTGAGCAAAGATTTAGTTCAACCTTTAGCGGCCAGGAGTTTTATCTGAAGGACTCCGTAGTTGACGGAAAGCTTGTCCTGTCAGAAGCGGCATGCCTTGAAATGGTGCGGGCAGCGGTGGAGCAGTCGTTAACAGTACAGGAGAAGGGTCAGGCAAACATCATTATTAAAGATATTGTATGGACACATGCTCCCGCTATAGGAGATCAGCCGTTAGAAATACATATAGGGCTCTTTCCGGGAGATCAAGGAGCGATTGGCTTCAAAATCTACAGCAGATTAACAGAAGCCAGGGACCCTGTCTTACACAGCCAGGGTAGTGCCGAACTGAAGATGTTAAATGAAGCGGAAACGTGGGATATACAGGCTTTGCAGATGGAGTGCTTTCAGCATGTTTCGCCTGGGATAGACGATGAAGCAGTGTGGGGCATGGGGGCCGACTACAGTTCGGGACATCAGGCCAATGAACAAGTGCATATAGGACAGGGGTTAGTGCTGGCCAAGCTATCGTTGCCTTCCGGTATAAGGAATACTGAGGGCTTATTTGTTTTGCATCCCTTTATAATAAATGCTGCATTGCAAATGCCGCCGGCATACTTGTTTTCGAATGATGAAAATATCATGCGGCCTTCAGGCATTGACCCTCTACAGAAAATACGGCCGACTGCCATTGAGAGACTCGAAATTTTTCGGGAATGTCCCTGTGAAATGTGGGCGTTGATCCGGTATAGCAGAGGAAGCGGGGCTGGTCATAATACGCAGAAGTATGACATTGATTTGTGTGATGAGGCAGGCCAAGTCTGCGTGCGTATAAAAGGATGCTCCTACAAGGTAGTGGGCGCATGTGAGAAAACACCTGGTGTAATGATGCTCCAACCCTTCTGGAAAGAACAGGCGGTTGCGGAGGACACGATGGTTCCCACTTACGAACGACATGTGGTAATGCTTTGCGAAACAGATACCATTGCTGCAGGAGATATCGAGTTCTCCTTGGCAGGAATGGAATGTATCACTCTGCAATCCGGTATGGAAGAGGTTGATCGGCGCTTCGAAAAGTATGCCGTCCAGGTTTTTGAAAAAATAAAAAGTATCCTGAATGACAAACCCAAAGGCAAGGTGCTGGTGCAGATTGTAACGATGCCTCAACATGAAAAGCTGCTCTTCGCTGGGCTGTGCGGCATACTCAAAACTGCGCAAAAGGAAAATCCAAAGATCCATGGTCAGTTAATTGAAGTTGAGGGTACAGAAAAAATGGAAGGGCTCATTGAAATACTAAAGACGAGCAGCCGACACCCTGCGGATAGCCGCATCCGGTTTGCAGAAGGCAAACGTTGGATTCCTGTCTGGAGTAAAGCAGAAATGCCGTCAGAAACACCGGATATTCCATGGAAAGACCGCGGGGTTTATTTGATTACTGGAGGAGCAAAGGGTTTAGGTCTTATTTTTGCTAAAGAGATTGCGCGTCAGGCCAAGGAAGTGACTTTGATTCTTACTGGACGTTCCCTACTGGATCAGGACAAGCAGACCTCATTGGAGGAATTGAAGGCATTGGGCGCCCGGGTAGAATACAAGCAGGCGGATGTCACGCGGAAGGAAGCTGTGGTTGGCTTAATTGAAGATATCAAACAGACATACGGCGGAATCAACGGCATCCTGCACAGTGCTGGAATAATTCAGGATAACTATATTATTAAAAAGACTAGCCTGGAATTCAGGGCAGTGCTGGCGCCCAAGGTTGCGGGACTGGTAAATCTGGACCAAGCCAGTAAGGACATTGCTCTTGACTTCTTTATCCTTTTTTCGTCAGGTTCGGGAGTGGGTGGTAATGCAGGTCAGTCTGACTATGCTGCCGCGAATGCTTTTATGGACGCATATGCCTGGTACCGCAATACCTTGGTATCCTCCATGGAGCGTACAGGCAAAACGCTGTCCATCAATTGGCCGTTATGGAAAGATGGCGGAATGCGGCCTGACCAGGAGACGGAGAAGGCCATGCAGAAGGTGGGTATGTATGCGATGAGGACAGAGACAGGAATGAGCGCCCTGTACCAAAGCATAGCCTGCATACCGGATCAGGTCATGGTGATCGAAGGAGACGTAGAGCTAATCAGCAACATGATGATCATGGAGGGACAGCTTGAAGAAAGCGGCAAAGCATCCCGGGATCAGGCGCTCGGATCAGAAGCTGAAGCATACATCGTTTCCTCCACAGCAAAGAAGACAGAGTCCGGCCAGGAAGAAGACCTGTTGCGTGAAAAGACGGTCCATTACTTGAAGACTCTGCTTTCATCGTCCATCGGCCTGCCAGTATATCGAATCGAAGAGGATACACCTTTTGAAAATTATGGGGTTGATTCTATAAAGTCTATGGAGTTGACCGACCAGCTGGAGAAAACGTTCGATCAGGTGTCGAGGACTCTATTTTTTGAATATCCGGATATCCGGAGTTTAACGGAATATTTTGTGGAAGCCTATCGAGACCAATTGATCGCTTTGTTTGGCATAGATCAGGTAGCGGTTGCAGGCGCGAAAGCCGACACAACTGTTGCAGCAAACAAGGAAGTGTCCGGCAGAGAAGAGGACCTGCTGCGTGAAAAGACGGTCCATTACTTGAAGACCCTGCTTTCAACGTCCATCGAACTGCCCGTATATCGAATCGAAGAGAATACACCTTTTGAGAATTATGGGGTTGACTCTATAAAGTCTATGGAGTTGACCGACCAGCTGGAGAAAACATTCGATCAGGTGTCGAGGACTCTATTTTTTGAATATCCAGATATTCGAAGTTTGACGGAATATTTTGTGGAAGCCTATCGAGACCAATTGATCGCTTTGTTTGGCATAGATCAGGCAACAGCTGAGGGTGAAAATGCCGAACCAACTTCTATAACAAATAAGGCAGTGTCCAGCCAGGAAGAAGAGCTACTGCGTGAAAAAATGGCAAGTTACCTAAAGAGCCTGCTCTCTTCGTCCACTGGACTGCCGGAACATCGCATTGAAGAGGACAAAAATCTAGAAAACTATGGTGTTGACTCCATAAAGTCAATGGAATTAACCGATGAGCTAGAAAAAAACTTCGGCCCGCTATCGAGGACCTTACTTTTTGAATATCCGAATATCCAGAGTTTAATAGAATATTTCCTGGAATCGCATCGAGGCGAATTGATTGAATGGTTTGGTATGGAGCAGGTAAAAGCCCCTTCTCCGATATTCCGTCGTCCCCAATTTTCGGCAACCGAGGTAGAGGCTCAGGAGGAGAAGAAACAAGAAACAGGAGCGATGGACATTGCTGTCATCGGGGTGTCCGGGAAATATCCAGGGGCGGAAAATCTTCAGGAGTTCTGGAGCAATCTCCAAGAAAGCAAGGACTGCATTACCGAAGTTCCAAAAGATCGTTGGGAGCACGATCTTTATTTTGACAAGGAGAGAAGCAAGCCGGGAAAAACCTACTGCAAGTGGGGCGGTTTCATGGAACGAATAAGCCTGTCAGAGCCAGCATTCTTTCATCTCACCCCCTATGAGATCAGTTTAATGGACCCGATGGAGCAACTTTTCCTGGGAATAATATGGAATTTGCTTGAAAGTGCAGGATATACGCGAGAGGCATTACAGAAGAAGCACCAGAACAAGGTTGGCGTCTATGTGGGCGCTACGTATCACAAATACTGCTCCTGTGATATCGAACCGGACTCTGCCCAACGGGTAACATCATTTGGGTCTGTTGCAGTCGCAAATCCCATGTCGCATTATTTCAATTTCCAGGGACCGAGCATATCCATTGATACGATGAGCTCTTCCTCAGCTGTAGCTGTCCATATGGCATGTGAAAGCCTGATCAGGGGAGAGTGTCAAATAGCGGTAGCTGGCGGGGGGAATCTATTGACTAGTCCCAAAAAGTATATTGAATCCAGTCAAAATCAGTTGATTGGAAGTCATGAAGATAGCAGAAGCTTTGCAGATGGGGATGGGTACCTTCCAGCGGAAGGAGTTGGAGCGGTACTCTTAAAACCGCTTCATAAGGCTGTACAGGATGGAGATTGCATTTTAGCGGTTATTAAATCCACGGCAACCAATCATGGGGGACATAGCAATGGATATACAATCCCTAACCCCAATGCGCAGGCGCAACTAGTCGAAGAAAACTTTTTGAAAGCCGGTATAGACCCCCGGACGATCAGTTATGTAGAGGCAGCCGCAAATGGTTCTACATTGGGAGACCCTATTGAACTTGCTGCTTTGAATAAAGCATTCCAGAAATTCACGACCGAGCAGCAATTTTGTGCCATTGGCTCAGTCAAATCCAATATAGGGCATGCAGAAGCGGCTTCGGGAATATCACAGCTAACCAAGGTCATATTGCAATTGTGGCATCGAAAACTGGTTCCTACCATTAAGGCCGAGAAGCTTAACCCTAATATTAATTTCAGTAATACTCCATTTTATTTGCAACGGGAGGTTCAGGAATGGGAGCGGCCTGTAATTGAGATTCAGGGAGAAGAACGGGAATTCCCGTTGCGGGCAACCGTAAGCTCCTTTGGTGCGGGAGGCTCTAATGTGCATTTCATTCTGGAAGAATATATCCCTTCAGAAAAAGACAACATTCATTTACGAGTGGCAGATCAGCCCCAGGTGGTGATTCTCTCGGACATAAACCGGGAGAGACTGATGGCGCTTGCCAATCAATTACTGGGATATCTGGAGCAGCAGAGCGATGATGCCTTACAAGATATTGCCTTTACACTTCAGACAGGCCGCGAAGCGATGACATGCCGGGCGGCAATCGTAGCGAATACGCGGCAGGATCTACTCACGGGTCTTAGGGAACTTCTCGAAATAGCCGATAGCGGCAACGGGCCCGAAGGGGCATCTATTCCTTTATTTATAGGAGAAAGTGCAGAAGACTCAAATACGAGTGCGCTTCTCTCAGGGAAAATAGGAGAGACCGTTTCTCAATTGCTGCTAGAGGAGAAAAATATGGAAAATATAGCGATGTATTGGACCCAGGGGGGCAGGATTTCATGGGAGGCACTCCATGAGGATAAAGATGTTCGCAGAATCCCCCTACCGATAACCCTGTTTTAAACATAAACAGGGAACCGATCACTATCAGATGGAAAATACAAAATATTCTGGAGGTAAATCATGAGGGAATTTAAAGATAAGATAGCCGTAGTTACGGGAGCCGCCAGTGGGATTGGCCGTGCTATTGCGGACCGATGTGTAAATGAGGGCATGAAGGTCGTCCTCGCGGATATTGAGGAAGAGGCCCTTCTAAGGGCCGAAAAACAATTAAAAGACATGGGTGCAGAAACGTTATCCGTGGTGACGGATATTTCCAAAGAAGCTGATATACGTGCATTAGCGCAAAAAACGGTTCAGACATTTGGAGCTGTGCATCTTTTGTTCAACAATGCAGGAGTGGACGCCGGAACGGGCTGCTTATTATGGGAAAATACGGTGGCGGATTGGCAGTGGGTAATAAACGTAAACATATGGGGGATTCTCTTTGCAACTGAAATTTTTGTTCCTATTATGCTGAAACAGAAAACCGCATGTCATATTGTGAATACAGCATCCATCGCCGGGCTATTGTCCGGCCCTGGTAATGGCATATATAGCGCATCAAAACATGCCGTTTTAAGCTTGTCTGAAACGCTACACCAAGAACTCAGATTGATAGGTTCCAATGTAGGAGTTTCAGTTGTCTGCCCCGGGTTCGTACGCACCCAAATTATGGATGCGGAACGGAACCGACCGACGGAGCTGAGTAAGCAGACCGGACTAGGAAATCTTCCCCCGGAAAGACAAGTCATTAATCAATTGGCCCGCAAGGCTGTCCAGAATGGAATACTTCCAGAGGATGTAGCAAATCAGATGTTTGAGGGAATCAAAAAAGGGCAGCTATATATCATAACAGAGCCGAAATTCAAACCTGCAATAAGACAACATATGGAGAATGTTCTTAACGAAAGCAATCCCACACCTTCCCAAATGCAATTAGTTCGCAATCTACTGTGAAATATTCGTTTTAAATGGAGTTATTGGGATTTTATCAATGAGTATGTTGTGGGAGGTTAGAATGGACAGATCTGTGATTTTTATGTTTTCAGGCCAAGGCTCACAATACTACGGCATGGGAAGAGAATTATTTAAGTTAAATCCAGTTTTCCGAAAATGGATGACCAAGCTGGATGAGATTCATACGGATATTACAGGCAGGTCCGTATTAAAAATGCTGTACGACGACAACCGTGGGAGAGGAGACGTGTTTGATAGTCTGTTATATACTCACCCCGCAATTTTCATGGTGGAGTATGCCCTCACACAGGTATTACTGGAAAAGGGGATTTATCCTGATTACGTTTTGGGTTCCAGCCTCGGTGAGTTTGCATCTGTTGCTGTGGCTGGTTGTATGAGTTATGAAGATACTCTTCAATGCCTTGTCAAGCAAGCAGAAATGGTAGAAACCTACTGTCCAAAGGGTGGCATGCTGGCCGTAATTGGCGACCTCAGTCTGTATGACCAAATATCCGTATTGAATGCCAATTCAGAGTTAGCATCAATCAACTATGACTCGCATTTTGTCATTTCTGGCAGCTGTGAGGAACTGGAAGGAATTGAACGCTACTTGATAGCAAATGAGTTTATATGTCAAAGATTACCGGTCCAGTTTGCTTTTCACTCTTCCTTAATGGACCCTATAGCCTTGGAATATACAGCGTATTTAAAGCTTAAGCCCCTAAGGAATCCGACTATAAATATGGTTTCATCTATGTACGGAGGAAAGGCGACATCCCTTGACAACCGTTTTCTTTGGGATGTCACTAGAAAACCTATCCGTTTTCGGAACGCTTTAAAATGTCTGGGAGACGGGGACGGGGTCATCTATATTGACCTTGGCCCCTCGGGCACTCTTGCTAATTTTGTGAAGTACAATTTTGGTAGCAAGAAAATGGCAAGTATTTGTTCTATTCTTTCACCTTTTCAAAACGATATGAAAAATTTGGATCGTCTATTTGAAATATTCGACTAATATGCATTCACTAGCAAAAAGGAGGACACAAATGATCGCATATCTGTTCCCTGGACAAGGGGCTCAAGCCAAAGGCATGGGAGTAGGACTATTTGACGAATTTCAGGAATTGGTTGCAAAAGCGGATGCTATTCTTGGTTATTCTATTAAGAAACTGTGTCTTGAAGATCCTGCCAATCAACTAGGACAAACGGATTTTACCCAACCGGCGCTATTTGTCGTAAACGCTTTGAGTTATCTTAATAAATTAAAAGAGACTGGAAGAAAACCCGATTATGTTGCAGGACATAGCCTAGGTGAATACAATGCCTTATTTGCCGCAGAGGCATTTGACTTTGAAACGGGCTTGAAGCTGGTTAAAAAAAGAGGAGAACTGATGGTCAAGGCTACCGGTGGTGGTATGGCAGCGGTCATAGGCTTGAACGAGGAAGTATTTAGAGAAGTTATCGAGAAAAATAATTTAAGGGAGATTGATGTTGCTAATTTTAATTCGCCAAGCCAGATTGTCATCTCAGGACCGAAGGACATGATTGAGCAGGCGCAGCCAATTTTTGAGGATGCAGGAGCCACAAACTATGTGATTTTAAATGTAAGTGGAGCATTTCACTCCAGGTATTTGGAAGATGCCAGACAGAGATTTGAGGCCTATGCGTCACAGTTCGAATTCTCAAAATTGAAAATACCAGTCATTTCAAATATCTATGCCAGACCCTACAGGCAGCAAGATGTAAGGAGTACGCTGATCAACCAGATCGTAAGTCCAGTCAAATGGTCGGAAAGTATAAGATATCTAATGGGTAAAAATGTAACCCAGTTCATACAGGTTGGGCCTGGAAAAGTCATAACAGGGTTGGTTAACGCAATACAACGAGACGCAGAACCGCTGATTGTGAGGGAGGATGAGGAACGTAGCGAGCAGGTACAGGAAGTAAAGTCGAAGAATAGTATATCCGGCCAACGATTTACGGCGGAGTCTCTTGGTCATAGCGAATTCAAAAAATATTATGGACTTAAATACGCGTATCTTATGGGTTCGATGTATAAGGGAATATCTTCAAAAGAGATGGTCGTAAAAGCAGGTAAGGCAGGAATGATGGGATTCTTTGGGGCAGGGGGAGTCAAGATTGGGGCCCTTGAGGAAGCTATAAAGTATATTCAGCAAGAATTGAACCAAGGCGAAGCCTATGGAATGAATCTTATTCATGTTCCCGATCACCTGGAAATAGAAAATAACATCGTTGATTTGTACATAAAATACGGTGTTAGAACTATTGAAGCCTCTGCTTTTATGAGTATAACGCCTTCTTTGGTAAGGTACAGATTGAAAGGTTTGAAACGAAATGAAAAGGGGATCGTAACACCGCAGAACAGGATTATAGCGAAAGTATCAAGACCCGAGGTTGTGGAGGCATTCTTGAGTCCTGCGCCTCAGAATATCGTAAATAAACTGCTCGAGGAAAATAGGATAAGCCGGGATGAGGCCCGGATGGCGATGGAAATTCCTATGGTAGACGATCTGTGTGTCGAGGCTGATTCAGGCGGGCATACTGATCATGCTGTTGCATATGTACTGGTTCCGTTAATGCTTAAAATGAGGGATGAAGCGTTACTTAAGTATAAATACAATAAAAGTATAAGGGTAGGGGCAGCCGGGGGGATAGGGACTCCACAAGCTGCTGCGGCAGCGTTTATACTGGGTGCGGATTTTATCATGACAGGCTCAATCAACCAATGTACGGTTGAAGCAGGGACAAGTGATGATGTAAAGGATTTGCTCCAGCAGTTAAATATACAGGATACAGACTACGCTCCCGCAGGAGATATGTTTGAAATGGGAGCGAAGATTCAGGTTATGAAAAAAGGAGTTTTTTTCCCGGCCAGGGCGAATAAATTATATGATCTTTACCGTAATTATAACTCCATAGATGAAATTGATAGCGGAACCAAAAAATATATTGAAGAAAAGTATTTTAAGAAGAGTATTGAACAAGTATATGAAGATATTAAAGCTTATTACCCGGCTGAGATCATTGAAAAAGCTGAAAGAATTCCTAAACGTAAGATGGCGTTGATATTTAGATGGTACTTTACTTATTCTACACGACTTGCAATGAATGGAGACAAACACAGTAAGGTTGATTATCAAGTACACTGCGGACCAGCCCTCGGCGCTTTTAACCAATGGGTTAAGGGAACAGTCTTTGAGAATTGGAAGAACAGGCATGTTGACGAAATAGGACAAAAAATAATGGTTGAAACTGCGGAATACCTGAATGAGAGGTATAAAGCTTTAACGATAATGTGAGTATATGTGTGGAGAAAAATAGAAATCATTAAGATGATAGGGAATAAAAGAAAGTGGGGTTTTTCATGCATAGTTACAGGACTCATAACTGTGGAGAATTGGATCAAAAACATGTCGGCGAAGTAGTGAGAATTGCAGGATGGATAAAAAATATGCGTGACCATGGCGGGGTTATTTTTATTGACCTTAGGGATCATTATGGAGTAACGCAGATTGTTGTTTCTGATAATAACGAATTGAAAGATTTTGTATCAAAGATCACCAGAGAGTCAACTATTTCTGTTACAGGCACTGTATGTAACAGATCTGAAAATACGATTAGTCCCACTATGAAAACCGGACATATTGAGTTAGCTGCTAATGAGATAAAAGTTTTAGGGAAGGTAGTGAATCCATTACCTTTTGAAGTATCTTTAGCAAATGAAGCTCGGGAAGATTTAAGATTAAAGTACCGTTTCTTGGATCTACGGAATGAAAAAATACACAATAATATTATACTTCGTTCTAAAGTAATTCAAAGTATCAGAAGAAAGATGATCGATTTGAATTTTTTAGAGATCCAGACACCTATCCTGACAAGTTCATCTCCAGAGGGCGCCAGAGACTATTTAGTTCCTAGTAGAGTGCATCCAGGCCAATTTTATGCCTTGCCTCAAGCACCACAACAATTTAAACAATTATTAATGGTTTCGGGCTTTGATAAATATTTTCAAATTGCTCCGTGCTTTAGAGATGAGGATGCAAGGGCAGACAGATCACCCGGCGAGTTTTATCAGCTGGATTTGGAAATGGCTTTTGCAACACAGGAAGATGTCTTTAATGTAGTTGAAAATATGCTATATGAAGTTTTCTCTGAATTTACAAATTTTAAAATCTCAAAGCCTTTTACCAGGATTCCATATCAAGAAGCCATGCTCAAATACGGGAGCGATAAACCTGATTTAAGAAATCCATTAATTATCCATGATGTTACAGAGCTGTTTACAGAGACTGATTTTAAAGTATTTAAAAATAAAACGATAAGAGTTATTGCTGTTCCTGGTTGTGGAGCACAGCCAAGAAGCTTTTATGACGATATAGTAAACTTTGCTATTGAGGCTGGAGCGAAAGGCCTCTCATGGATTAAGTTCAACGATGATATGTCTCTTAGTGGCTCTATTGCAAAATTCATCTCTGAAGAGGTGAAAAACGAATTAATACATGTTACGCAAGCTAGTTCAGGATATGCACTGTTTTTTGCTGCTGACCAACTTAAAAATGTCGAAAAAATAGCCGGTGCTGTCAGAAATCAATTAGGAAAAAGACTGGATTTGCTGGAAAAGGATATATATAAATTTTGCTGGATAGTTGATTTTCCTATGTTTGAATTGGATCCTGATACTCATAAAATTGGGTTTAGTCATAATCCTTTTTCGATGCCACAAGGTGGTATGGATGCGCTGCTGAATATGAATCCTCTTGATATCCTAGCGTACCAATATGATATTGTATGTAATGGGATTGAACTGTCCTCGGGTGCTGTCCGTAACCATGATACGGAGATTATGGTAAAAGCCTTTGAGATTGCAGGTTATACATATGGAGATATCAAGAGTAAATTTCCTGCACTCTTTAATGCTTTTCAATTTGGGCCGCCGCCTCATGCAGGTATAGCACCTGGAATTGATAGGATTGTTATGATCATTGCAAATGAATCGAATATCCGAGAGGTTATTGCTTTTCCAATGAATAGCAAAGCGCAGGATCTATTAATGGGAGCACCTTCGGAGGTTACTGAGAAACAATTGAGAGATGTTCATATAAAATTGGTAAATACTCAGCCAGAAACAGAATAAACAGATTCAACAACATACTGAAAGCAAAGGCTGAAATCGGCACGTATTTGAATCTCATTGAGTGTGTTAAAAACTCTCCCTGCTAGATGCAGAGGAGAGTTTTTTTATTTAGCTCAGATTGGGGTTGTTCACGATGACAATCTTCATCGGTATACTAGAAGGTATGGCAGGCTTATCAAGTGGAGCTATGCCAAAAAGTAGAAATTATAGGAATACAGGAAAATCGAAATAGCTAGAAACGAAAGAATCAGCGTCGCGATGTATACCTTTCTTAACAATGTTGTTTTGGAAATATTGCATTTTCTTACAGCAAGATAAGCGGCCGGTACAAAGGCAAGCCCAAGTACCCAGAAAAAGATAATATTCAAATTGAAATTGGACATAGGCTGAAAGGGGTCGCCTATCAATTGGATGCTGGAAGCAATGAGATTGACGATCACAAGCAGACCCAGCAATGGTATTACGGTTACACTGTCAGGGAAGGGAAGCCGCGAAGTACTCTTCTGCTTTCTTGCGTCCTTGAGCTTCCGCAGCCACCCTGTAATACCAAAAACAAACCCAAGCGCAAACCAAATGCCGCATGCCCCCACTAGAATATAACTGAAAATGGATGTTTGCAGGAAGGAGATCGGCAATTGGTCATCGATCACTCCATATGACAACTGCGTCACTTTACCATCGGCATTGGTTAAGAAAAAAAGACGACTGATGTTTAAGCCCGCGTAATCATAAGAAGTGCTCCCAGGAGTCACACGTTCAAAAAAATAGGGTTTGGTTTCTACATAATCAACATGAATATTCATGGATGGAATACTCAGAGTGATTCCGCCATTGCCGTTGGCTGTGACCACTTCTTCCGCATTAGATAATACGGGTATAAGCTTCAATATATCAGATGATACTGCACGAGCAGAGCGGTATTTTCCCGCCACATCCGCGCTATGCTTCAACGTGCTGTCCGCTTGCGGAGTAGCGTGGGAATCCCCGACAAACAGGTCAATGAGTTCGCTTCTCGCACCGGACATTTCATTTTCCACATTGGTCAGGATGCTGATCCCAAAGTTTTGATCCGGTACGATAGAGACCAGAGAGGAGAATGAATCTGTATTTCCACCGTGCTCGATAACACGATAATCTCCCGCGAACCGTTCCCAAAAGCCATGGGCATTCCCCGGAAGCTCGGGATAGTGGGTATATGAAGCCTCATGCATTTCTCGCAGGGTTTCATTCTTGTTGAATAGCGAATATTTTAAGGAATGCTCCATGTTCAGATGAGCAAGCATAAAATGAGCCATGTCCTCCGAAGTAATGTTTAACGCACCCGCCGGCACATCATTAAAGAAAACATTGGGCTTTGCCACCCAGTTTCCATCCTTCTTGGAGTAGCCTGTTGCTTTATGTTCGATAACCTCCGGGATAAGATCATATCGTTGTGTAAAGTAAGAATGTTTCATGTCTAGAGGCTCAAATATATGTTTCTGAATATAGGTTTCAAAAGGCATTCCGGATACACGTTCTATAATATAACCGGCCAGGTTGGTCCCATAGTTGGAATAAGCAATCACTGTTCCAGGCTCATAAATCTGTTCAGGCTGATTTCTGGGTGCGATATGCTCCTTGAGAGGCCTAAGATCAGTAGGATCATGAACCAAAAGTTTTTCCAGGTGCTCCTCAAAACCTGCCGTGTGGCTCATCAGTGATTTCAGGGTAATAGGCTTATCAAAAGAAAGCTTGAGAAAGCCGTCAGGCAAGTATGTGCGGATGTCCGTATTCAAATCCAGCTTTCCCTGCTCAACCAGTTGCATTACTGCCGTCCAGGTGAACAATTTCGATACTGAACCGGCCTCCATATAGGTTGTTTCCGTACTCATGGGTATTTGTTTCTCGATGTTTGAGTATCCGTAACCTTTTGAAAAAACAATTTTCCCGTCCTTTACTATGGAAACCGCAGCACCAGGAATCGCTGTTCCTATATATTTTTTCATAATTTGATCTGTTCTGTTTTCGATTTCGGAAATCGGAATTCCAGAGGGCGTGGTTGGAACGGACCCAGAAGCATATGTCTGGACCGGGATAAATGCCATCAATGCCAACAGGAACAAAGAGGCAAATCGTTTTTTCAATTTCATATCAAGTCTCCTTTTTGCTGCACTTGAATCTTTAAGGGCAGTCTGTTTTTTGGAACATTTTTAGTGTAGCAATCAAGTCTTTCTTATTTCTCTCCTGTTCCTTACTTTTTTCTTTCTCGAATTAAGCTTCAACTCTCAAGTGATTTACCGAAAAAAAGCTATATTTACGTTGGAACAGCTTTATATGTATGTTGCCAACCTATAAAATAAAGACAAGAAGAATCCTCATAGTTGAAAAAAATAGGAGATGACAATAAATGAAAGCTTGTGAACCTCTAACTATTTCATCTGAAAGCGGATACAATCTTCAAACCGATGAAAGTGTGCCCATTGCCCACGCTTGGAACATGATTGCGCGAGATCATAAGCAAGTGTTTGGCCGCAAGCCATTGCAAACAGAAGTAGAGCCCTCGATCATTATCCGTTATGCGCAGGAAGGAGATAGCTGCCCGCATTGGCCAGAGGGCTATTGTCTGCGTTTTGTTGCTGGTAGCAAGGGAACGGTACTTCATATTATTGGCCGTGATGAATTAGGAATTATTTATGGACTGCTTCATTACAGCCGTTTCGCTCTGGGTGTGGAGCCGTTCTGGTTCTGGGCGGAGCTTCTCCCGCCTAAGCGGGATACCATCGTTTTGCCAAGTCAGAATGTTGACAGTATACCGTCCAAGGTCCGATATCGGGGATGGTTTGTCAATGATGAGGTATGCTTGATTGGCTGGAAGGATGATTATCCACCGACGGAGCAGGTGTGGCAGCCCGTTTTTGAAGCGTTACTGCGGTGCGGTGGAAATATGGTGATTCCCGGAACCGATTTACCACGCATAGGTATCCATCATAAGCTTGCAGCAGACATGGGCTTATGGATCACACATCATCATGCCGAGCCGTTGGGGGCGGAAATGTTTTTGCGCGCCTTTCCGGGTAAACAAGCTAGCTACAGAGAGCATCCCGAGTTGTTTGAACAGCTGTGGCAGGAAGCGATTGAACGACAGAAGGAAGAGAAAATTGTATGGGTATTGTCTTTTCGCGGGCAGGGTGACAAGCCTTTTTGGGAAGATGATCCTTCCTTTAATACGCCGGACAAACGCGGACAATTAATATCGTATGTGGTTCGCAAGCAGTACAATATGATCTGTGAATTTGTGGAGCAGCCCGTGTGCTGTATGGCGATGTATGGTGAGATTGCCGAGTTATACAAGCAGGGGCATATTGAAGTACCCGAAGGGGTGATCAAAATATGGGCAGACAATGGTTACGGTAAAATGGTATCTCGGCGCCATGGGAATCTCAATTATCGTGTACCAGCATTGCCCGAGGCGCAGGATGGGGGTAAGAATGGAGTATATTACCATGTGACCTTCCACGACTTGCAAGCGTCGAACCATCTAACCCAATTTCCCTCCTCAGCCAGCTTGATTGTAGAGGAATTAACAGCAGCGTTTACTACAGGGGCGGACGAGTATCTGCTGGTCAATTCAGGTAATATTTTGCCGCATGTATATACGCTGGATTTAGTAGCAAATTTATGGACGAGTGGTAACGTGGATACCGAAGAGCAGCTTACTGATTTTATCGGGCGGCTGTACAGTAGTCAGCTTCAAGAGATTTCCCAATTATACCGGGATTATTCCCGTTGCACTATCGTTTATGGCCCGCATAAGGATGATCGAGCAGGGGAGGAATTCTATCACCATCCGGCTCGGCAAATTATGGGGTATTGGCTACAAGGCAAAGAAAGCAGTGATGAACGGCTGTACTGGGCTACTGGAGAAAGGCCTTTTCCTGAACAGGTACGCTGGTTCAAGGAAAAAGCCGAGTCGGCAATCCCGGATTGGGTTGAACTACGAGAGCGGTGTCTACGAATCATGAAGCAGTTGCCTGAAGATGAATGTCGCAGGCTGTATAATCAACTGCTTGTGCAGATTGAACTGCATCTGAGTGGTTCACGTGGACTGGCAAGCTTATGTAGCGCTTATGGGCTGTTCCTTGAAAAAGATTACCCAAGAGCATTTATACTAGCTTCTCATGCCGTTTGGAGCTACCGGATGGGTAAAGAAGCGTTATCGCTCGCAGGAACTGGAAGATGGGAGCATTTCTACCGGGCAGATTGGTTAACCAATCTAGATAACACTATTTCTCATGCGGACACTGTGCGGAGATTTCTTCGTCTTCAGGGAGACAGTCCGGATATGTTCCTGTGGTCCAAACAATATTTAATGCCAGAAACAGAGAAATATATCTACCTGGAGAATACGCATCGCAAGCCCCTTACCGATGATGAATTGGCACGCTGTCTGGAGAAGGTATTATATTAAAAGGATCTTAGAACTTCTATGACTTCTGATAAAAGAACCTTCCAATCCATGAAGTTAGATGGACAGGAAGGTTCTTTATAACCTGATCTACATATTCGTTGAGCTTCTTGCCAAGTGTGGATGTGATTCTCAGCCATCTAACCGTCAATGTTTTTATAGGGCAATAGGTATTTCTTGGGGGAGAACTCGTGATTCTTAGCACGCCACGAAACTATGAAGGCAAGTAGCATAAGAATCAGTAACGCTCACGGGAAAGAGCTGCTTCCAAGTGTCTCCAGAAGAATTTCGCCAAGCAAACCGCCTCCACCAATGGCCAAATTCCAAGCGGTTACAAGCATAGACTGTGCCACATCTGCGCTCTCACAAGGCAACAGTTAAATAGACAACAGCAGGTTGGTGACTTCTGATTCCCAGCGCCAAAGATGCGATAGCGAAGCCGAAGGTACTCACAAGTACCAGTAGACGCAGCCAGCGGTCAATGAATACACCGATCAACCCGATTCCGGCAACCGAAGTTATTCCAAAAATAAGCAGCACCACATCTGTTTGGGAAGCCAGTCCAGCTTGATTTAGATAGGGAGCGATATAGGTGTAAAGAATATTATGCGCTAGCACCCAAATTAAAACGACAGTTAAAGGTATATTTGATATAACTGAAATACTATTATTTCATGGAGGGAATAACCGTATGTTTATAACGGGTGTATGTCTGTGAATATGAATCATCTTGAAGTGTTTATGAAGGTTGCGGAGAAAATGAATATGACGGAGGCTTCCAAAGTGCTGTTTATTTCCCAGCCTGCGGTTAGCAAGGCTTTGATCCAATTTGAAAATACTTTGCAGGTGAAATTGTTTATTCGCGACAAGCAGAATGGACTCGTACTGACCGAAGTGGGAAAAGAAATGCTGAGTCTGGCCAGACAAATGAAGGAAATCGAAGATAAAATGGTTCAGCTTGCGTGTCAGGAGAATAAGCTTTTACGCGGTAAAGTAAAAATAGGCTCCTTCCCGGCAGCCTCTACGAACTTGCTTCCAGAAGCGATCTGCTTATTCCGCTCCCAATACCCCGATGTCACCATTGAACTGATGGAAGGAAACACGAATCAAATTAAACAATGGGTGGAGGATCGCACTGTTGAAATTGGAATAGTAGCTTCTCCTTTCGATCATTATGACGTCCATATTCTTGAACACGATTCCATGGTTGCTATCATGCCGGAGAATCATCCATTGCAAGCAGAACATGAGGTTTCTCTGGAACAGAACAGGAACGACCTTATATTCTGTAAAGGAGGACATGAATCTGCTGTATTAAACACCTTGCATGAGCAGCAAATTCCTTTCCAGGAGAGTCTCACGGTCCAAACGGCTGAAACCTTAGTCCATATGGTCCAAAAAAAGTTGGGCATTGGCATTATATCGAAGTTTACGCTTTCCTCGGTGTCCCATACACTAATCGTTAAAGAGATCATTCCCCAAATTTCGCGGGATATCGGAATTATCGCGCATTCTTTTGATGAAGCGACCCCGGCAGCCCGTGAGTTTGTAAAAGCGTTGGGTCAGTTATATCGTTCGAGTGAGTAACTTAATAAAAGGGCCTTTGTAAAAGCAAGGGCCCTTTTTGTTTGGTTTGTATTGGGGAGATATGAGGAGTGGAGTACAGAGATTATTTATAAAACGGGAGATTCATGCTGTTGTTGCAATACAGACTGAACAGCCCGCTGCCAGCCAGTATAATATTTCTCTCTGGTAGCCTCATCCATCTTTGGTTCGTATGCTTCATACATTTTAAGATTGGATGCGATTTGCTCTGGATCGGACCAAAAGCCTGTGCCGAGCCCACCGAGATAGACCGAACCCATGGCCGACAGCTCGGCACATGTGGATCGGGTCACAAGGTTGCCCAGAATATCGGCCTGAAATTGCATCAGCCAAGTGTTGGAGGAAGCCCCGCCGTCCGTGCGCAGGCCGACCAACTCAATCCCGGACTGTTCCTGAATAAACTCTATAGCGTCCCGTACTTGGTAAGCGATGCTCTCCAGCGCAGCCCGGACGATGTGTCCTTTGCCAGTTCCACGGTTCATACCGATAATTGCCGCCCGGGCGTAGGGATTCCAATAGGGAGCGCCCATTCCGACAAAGGCAGGCACAAGATAGACGCCATCGTTTGCAGGAACGCTTTCGACTAAGCGCTGCATTTCCTCAAAGGTAGAGAACAGTCCTAAGTTGTCCTGCGTCCATTTGATGCTGTCGCCTGTTGTCCGGATGATGGCTTCAAGCGCATACGTAACAGTTCCGCCGGCCCCCCAGGCGATAGCGGTTACAAGTCCGTCACCGCCATCCACCGGATGATTCCCTACGTTCATTAATACAGAGGTACCCGTGCCAAAGGTTGCTTTGGCTGTTCCGGGCTTGAAACACAGATGCCCATACAATGCCCCTTGTGAATCCCCAATGACGCCCGAAATCGGTATTTTCTCATTGAAAAGGTCGCAATCTGCCGTATATCCGAAAATAGCGTCGGATGGTTTAACCTCAGGCAGCAGGGAAGAAGGAACGGAGAACAGCTGGGCAAGCTCTTCATCCCACTCCAGCGTGTGGATATTGAACAGCGATGTACGGCTGGCATTTGTAAAGTCGGTTGCATGGTTTTTACCGCCGGTAAGCTTCCAAACCAGCCAACTGTCCATGTTCCCTGCAAGTAGCCTCCCTTCAGCCAGCAGGTTGGCAGCTCCTTCCGTATGTTCAATGATCCATTTGAACTTGGCAGCGGAGAAATAAGGGTCAAGCATAAGCCCTGTTTTGGCGTGGATGGTTCTTTCGTGGCCAGCTTGCTTCAGCTCGGCGCACAGGTCCGCCGTACGTTGGCATTGCCAGACAACAGCATTATATATTGGCTGACCAGTCCTCTTATCCCACACCAATGCCGTTTCGCGTTGATTGGTGATTGTCAGCGCAGCTAGTGCGGACGGGTGGACGCAGGCTTGCTCCAATACGCTGCGGGCCGTTATTTTGACATTTTCATAAATTTCGAGCGGATCATGCTCTACCCAGCCGGGATGGGGGTAATATTGCTTATGCTCCATCCCGCTGCGGGCGATTACTGTACCCTGATGGTCTACAAGGAGTGCTTTGGTGCCTGAAGTACTCTGGTCGATGGCCAATATATATTGTTGATTGTGCTCCATATGCTTCGCCCTCTACTTATTAATCAATTCGAATGCAATTTGTTTGATATTGTCACCCGTAATGCCGTAGTGGTGGAAAACTTCCGCCGATTTACCGGCAATCGCCGGCTCATCCGGGATGCCGAGCACTCTCATAGGAACCGGGTGATTCTGCACAACAACTTCTGCCACGGCTGCGCCGAGACCGCCGTAAATGCTATGTTCCTCAACGGTAATGATGCGTCCAGTTTCACGTGCAGCGGTAATGATCGCCTCTTCATCCAGCGGCTTGATTGTATGCATGTTGATTACCCGGGCGGATATGCCTTCGTCGTTGAGTGCCTTGGCGGCATCGAGTGCGATTCGCACGGTTTCACCGACACCAATAATTGTAACGTCGTTGCCTTCTCTCACAGTTATAGCTTTGCCTATTTCGAATGGGTAATCATCGGTTTCGTAAACGTCCTCAACGGGATTACGCCCGATTCGCACGTATACGCCGCCGTCATATTTTACAAGCGCTTCGGTCAGTTTCTTCGTTTCGTGACGATCAGCAGGCAGGACAATCGCCAGTCCCGGAATTGCCCGAGCTACTGCGATATCTTGCACGGAGTGGTGTGACATGCCAAGCGCCCCGTAGCTGACGCCTCCGCTAATGCCGATGAGCTTCACATTTGTCCGCGAATAAGCAACGTCAACTTTGACTTGTTCAATACTGCGCATACTGAGGAAGCAGGCTGGTGAAGTCACAAACGGTTTTTTGCCGCTGTGGGCCAGGCCTGCAGACATGCCTACGATATTCTGTTCGGCAATGCCGACCTCGACGAACTGCTGCGGGAACGTATTGGCAAAGGGAGCCATTGCAGCAGAACCGCGCGAATCGCTGGCCAGTACCATGATATCACGGTCGTCTTTGGCCAACTCCAGCAGTGTGTCACAGATTACTTGGCGATTAGGAATTTTATTCATGCTTAATGCACCTGCCCTTTCTGCGTCAATTCTTCGATCGTTGCCTTTAGCTCTGTGAGAGCCAGCTCCAATTCTTTATCATTAGGCACATGGTGATGCCATGCCGGGACATTTTCGGCGAACGATACGCCTTTGCCCTTGGTGGTATTGGCCATAATTAACGTTGGCTTTCCGGCTACTTCAGGGGCGGACCTGAATGCCTTAAGCAATTCTTCCATATTGTTGCCGTTGATAGAGACGACGTTCCAGCCGAAGGCAGTCCACTTCTCTTCCAGCGGCTCCAGTCCCATGACTTCTTCGGTAGCACCGCTGATCTGGAGTCGGTTGCGATCGATAATGCCGATCAGGTTATCCAGCTTATAATGAGAGCCTGCCATAGCGGCTTCCCAGTTGGAGCCTTCGGCCTGTTCGCCGTCTCCCATTAAACAAAATACACGGTAAGGACGGTCATCCCGCTTGGCAGCTAGTGCCATGCCTACGGAAATGGGCAGGCCGTGGCCGAGGGCCCCGGTGTTCATTTCAATCCCTGGAACCTTGTTGTTCGGGTGGCCAATGAGTCGGGTGCCGAACTGGCTATAGGTCTCCAGCTCTTCTTTTGGGAAAAAGCCCCGGTCGGCCAGAATACACCATAGAGATTCTACGGAATGCCCTTTGCTGGCGATAAAGCGATCACGGTCATCCCATTTTGGATTAGCAGGATCAACGTTCATGATTTCATAATATAAAGCCGTTAAAATGTCTGTATTGCTCAGCGATCCCCCCGTATGTCCCGTTTTGGCGCGGTGAATGATGGTTAGCAGGTCCATGCGGATTTGTGCGGCTTTTACTTTCAGTTCCTGGATTTCCATAATGTCCTCCTCAAGATAGGTATTATAGGGATGGGCTTTGTCGCTTTAGACGTCTCAAACGTGAAGGTTCGGGCGCTTATTACGGGCGAGATCGGATCCTCTAAGCCAGCTTTGAATTTCCTGTTCCGTGGGATCGACCGGATCAGGTGTCAGGCCGGGTATATAATTGCAGGCCTCATAAATGGCCGGGATCACATTGGCGTGGATACCTACGGAATGATGGACGTAAGGCCCTTTTACGAGTTTTTCCTCCCACAGCGGCCAATCGTTTACTTCCACCCATACGTAGGAGCCGCGGGTATAAGGACCTTCAATACCCCGGGCACGCCCGAGGAACATGGAGTACTCACCGTGGTCGCCGTCAAATCGGGCAATGGTCATACCGCCACCGCGGATTTCGCCTTCATGAGTTCCGGGAGAATGGTCGTCGAAGAGAAAATGTTTGCGTAACTTCGGTTTGTTCTCTACGGAGAGCGAGACCGGGAAATTGCCACAGTGGAAGAGAAGTTCGCCGTTATCATTCTCAGGATGTCGAACAGTAATATCTGCGAAGAAGGTTGGCAATGTGTTCATGGAGGCAGCCTGCACCATAATGGAAGTAATGGCTCCATGGATATCTGTTTCACAAGTAACCGGAATTTGTTCGTCAGTCAGGATTGCATTGGCCAGACACGGCATAATAGATATGGCATCCTGCAAAGAGGACCAGCACTGAATTGCGATAGCGCTGCTTCCCGTCTCACGGGCGAAGGATTTCATGGCGACCTTTAAAGCGGCTATCCGTCTTACATCATCTTCGGTCACTTCACTGTAATCGAGTTTTTCTTTAATGTAATCCATCGTTTCCAGAAGCTCTGAGCTATTGCTGGAGGCGATTTTTTTGGTTCTAAGCTGAATGTCGACAATGGTAATGGGATGAATCTCAATGCCGAAGCGTTCCAGCAGTTCGCCTTCATTGCACATCATCGTCCAGAATGAAGCGGGGCGGGGGCCAATCTGGAGAATGCGTAAGCTCTTGAATTGGCGCACGACGTTGGCGGCCGCCACAAAGTTGGTAAAGCCTCTTTCGAAAACCGGATCATTCACCCAACTGTTCGTTACATAGGTGAAGGGAACGTTGAATCTTCGCAGCACTTTACCTGTGGCGAAAATACCGCATTGGGTGTCGCGAAGGCGCATGCCGTCCGCAAGCGGCGCTTCATCCCGCGGTCCCCACAGCAGGACAGGCTTGCCGAGCGCCTTGCCTACACGAGCTACAGTATCTTCTGTACCAAAGTTGCAATGTGGGAAAAAAACAGCGTCGACTTCTTCTTCTTTGAATCGCTTTGCGATTAAATCCGCGTTTATATGGTCGTCATACAGCAAGCCTTCCTCATTAAGGCCCTCCAGGTCTACAATGTCGATATCCATGCCAAAACTCTCAATTTTCTTGCGAATTTCCACTTTGTACTTAAAGGCATCGTCGGCGCTGAACGTAAATCGGCGCGTCGGAGCATAACCCAACTTTAATTTCTTCATGATCATGTCTCCTCTGTACTTGAATAAACAACATTTGCTGAACAAAATAGAATAAATAAACTAAACAAAACCAAATTAGTTTAGTTGTAAAAACTAAATTCAATGTCTATTTCTATGTCGAGGCCATAGTAACATCGAATTAAAACGGTGTCAATTAATTATTTAGTGATATTTAGTTATAAAAACTAAAAAAAATAACTAAACAAATATAAATAAATTCAGCTAATTATTGCATCGCATCTCAAATCGGTGTAAACTTCATTTATTCACTTCACTGCTGTGTTCATCTTATTTAGAATGGAGAATTAGGGCATGAAAATGGAAGACATTGCCAAGCTGGCCAACGTATCCAAATCAGCTGTTTCACTGGCCTTCAGCGGCAAGCCGGGTATTGGCCCGGATACGCGTGAACGTATTCTCCAGGTAGCCCACGAGGCAGGATACAGTCCCAAAAGCAAGACGATAACGGCTTCAAGAAGTGATAAGTCCTTGCTTTTTCTCGTGTGTACAAATTCGGGCATTGTCCTTGAGGAATACTATCAACAGCCATTTTTTAAAGAATTAATCCAGTTTATTGAGGAACGTTGCCGACAAAAAGGGTATTCGTTGATCTTCTCGACGGTCGACGTAGAATTTTTCCAGAGGGATATCCAGATGGTTGCAGAGGAGAAACGCAGTGCAGGCACCATTGTTCTGGGAACCAATCTGACCCGTGAGCAGATCAGTGATATTCATGGCAAGCTACCGAATCTGATTGTGCTGGATACCTGCTTTGATACGCTTCCCGTACAATTTATCCAGATTAATAATGTTATGGGTGCTTATCAGGCAGGAGCTTATTTATGCGACATGGGTCATACCTCAATCGGTTATATTGCTTCAAATGTACGAATTCATAATTTTGAGGAACGTAAACGCGGATTTTTGGCGGCACTCATGGAACG
Source organism: Paenibacillus sp. A3M_27_13 (assembly GCF_024213315.1). Taxonomy (NCBI): domain Bacteria; kingdom Bacillati; phylum Bacillota; class Bacilli; order Caryophanales; family Paenibacillaceae; genus Paenibacillus; species Paenibacillus sp. A3M_27_13. The sequence continues at coordinate 763,243 of NZ_JANAVE010000001.1, read as the reverse complement.
GGGGCTGAAGATTCCGGAGGCACAAATGCTGGCTGTAGCGCCAACCATTCTTACTTCGCAGGAGGATCTGAATCGGCAGTTAACCGTTTATCTGGAGAGCGGGAAAACTTTGCCGACGGCCTGGTTCTGCGAATGCGACTATATTGCTATCAGCGCTATGAAGACCATGAGCGAGCTTGGCATCCGGGTACCGCAGGATACTTCAATTATCGGCTTTGACAACATTACGGAATCGGTCATTGTTACGCCGGAGCTAACGACCATTCATGTAGAAAAAGAAAGAATGGCCGTTCTGGCTGTCGATCTCCTGACCGATACTATTGAGCAGGGAACGCAGGTTACAGCAAAAATCACAGTGGATACGAAATTTGTAGAGCGCAATTCCTGTGCTGCTCCTGCCACTTTCGTACCTAAAGGCGAGCTAACCGAGCAGGCCTGAGTAGAGGATAGATTTTGACAAAAGAACGGGGGGTCACCTTGAATGAATACGCGAATGGTTTCGATTCTACAGCATTTGCTGGCTGCGGACACTCCTGTCAACAGCGAGCATCTGGCAAAGTTGATCCAGGTTACTTCCCGTACCGTACGTAGCGATATCAGAGAACTGGATGAATTTCTGGCCAAGCATGGAGCATCGATTCAGCCTGTTCGTTCAAGGGGGTATGAACTGAAAATCACGGACGACCGCAGCTTTCGTACGCTCCTACAGCAGTTGTTCCTGTATAACGAACCGGATGATCCCAATTCTCCTGAATACCGACAGCGTTATTTAATCTCGCGCCTCCTGCTTACAGAAAATTATTTGAAGCTCGAAGAGTTGGCGGATGAGTTATACATTAGCAAATCCACCGTACAAAATGATTTCAAAGAGGTTAAGCATATGCTACAGGCTTACGGAATCGGCATTGATAAGCGCCCGAATTACGGTGTCAAGCTGAGGGGCGACGAGGTTCGCTTACGTTTCTGCATGTCTGAATTCATCGTCAACCGTTCTGAAGAAGAAAGGGCTGGGGGCGTGGAGGCCGCATCGAGAATGGTTACCCCTTGGGAAATGACACTCATTCGAGGTATTATTCTGGAGCAAATCCAGAACCACGGGGTCACTTTGTCGGATGTTGCCTTCAACAACCTGTCCATTCATATCGCTATAGCTTGCAAGCGTATTCGCGATGGGAACCGGGTCGCGATGCTTTCCGATGAAAGGGAAGATTTTCGGGCTACCGAGGAATTTCGAGCCGCTGAACATATTGTTAGCCACATTGAAAAGCAAATGGATTTGACCTTTCCGGAGGATGAGGTTGCTTATATCGCCATGCATCTGGCCGGGAACAAGTGGTTTGAGGGAGTTACGGAGCAACAGACAGAAGAGACAGGGCCTCAGAAGCTCTTGGATCGGGGAATTTATGAGCTTGGCAGAGAAATGCTGGCTGAAATTGACAGGGGCTTTAACCTGAATATCAGCCGGGATCAAGAACTGTTAATGGGCATATGTCTTCATCTGAAATCGGCGCTAAACCGCGTAAAATATAGGATGAATATCCGTAATCCGATGCTGGATCATGTGAAGAATAATTATCCTTTGGCTTTTCAGGCGGGGGTCATAGGTGCCAAGTTAATCGAGAGCAAACTGAATTTGACCATACCAGAGACAGAAATGGGTTATTTGGCGATTCATATCGGGGCCGCCATGGAAAGGCAGCAGATGAACAACAGACCTAAACGCTGCCTTGTCGTATGCACTTCGGGTGTTGGAAGTGCCCGCTTGCTGTATTACAAGCTACGTAGCAAGTTCGGTGAAAGGCTTGAGGTTGCTGGCACGACCGAGTATTACAAGTTGCAGCAGGTTCCTTTGCATGGCATTGATTTTGTGGTAAGCACAGTTCCAATCCCGCAGACATTATCCGTTCCGGTCGTGGTGGTTCAGACTCTGCTTGGCGGCGGTGACATCGATAAGATTGAAGAGCTGCTGACGGATGAAAACGAATTTACTTTCCGCTACATTATGGAAGAGCTTGTATTTCTGAGACATAACTTTACTACAAAAGAAGAGGTTATTACTTTTTTGGGAGAAAGAATGCATGCTTCCGGATTGATCCGCTCTTCCGAGGGATTCATCGGATTGGTGATGGAAAGGGAAAATGCTGCTCCTACGGCTTACGGAAATCTGATAGCCATTCCTCATCCTATTATTCCGCAAAGCAACCGGACGGTATGGGCGGTCTGTACACTGAAATCTCCCATAGATTGGTCCGGCAAGCCCGTGCAGTTCGTCTGCCTGCTCAGTATTAACAAAAACGGCGACGAGCCTCCGGCGAAAATGTATAAGCATCTGATGGGACTACTCGACGACTCGGATATTATCCAGCAAATGCTGGAATGCAAAACCTACGGGGATTTTGCTCAAATTATTGTCAAACATAAACTGTATTAAAATAAAGCTCTGCACGACATCTGCTTGGATTTTGAACAAGCATCGTGCAGAGCTTCTCTATTTTTTTCCATTGTAAGCATTTCCGCTTCTAGTGGAAAAGGGTTGCGTTTAGAAGTCGGCAAGAATCGTATACACTGAATCTGTAAGCTAAAGAGATGAAATGCATGAGGTGAATTCAATGGACGAGTATCAGGAAATCATAATGGGACTTATAACAAATTCGGGTATTGCGAAGAGTAAAGCTATGGAAGCTATCAGCTTTGCCGAGAAGGGTAATGCGGAGCAGGCAGCAGAATGTCTTGAAGAATGCAAGAACGAGCTGGTCCAAGCGCATAAATCGCAGACGCGACTGATCCAGCAGGAAGCGGGTGGGACAGCTCATGAAGTGACACTGCTAATGGTGCATGCACAAGACCATCTCATGTCTGCCATTACGACCAAGGATCTGGCGAGACATATCGTGGAACTTTACAGCAGATTGAACCGTTACGAAGCAACAGTATCCATCACACCATTATCGGGGAGGAATAACCAATGAAACAAATTACGCTTGTATGCGCAGCAGGAATGTCTACAAGTATGTTGGTACAAAAGATGCAGAAGGCTGCACAGGCTCAAAATGTTGAGGTTGAAATCAGAGCTACTTCCGAAAGCTCTTTTAAAGAGTATGCGGACAAAACGGACGTATTGCTGATAGGACCGCAGGTTGGCTACTTGGAAGACGATTTTAAAACCAAATACGAGCCTAAAGGCATCAAGGTAAGCGTAATCGACAGAATGGATTATGGCATGATGAATGGTGAAAAAGTACTTGCCGAAGCCTTAAATCTATAATCGTCTGTACATATAGATCAACACTTTTTCATTGGAGGTGTTAAATGAAATATCATAAATTGAAAGCGTTTGATTCCAATTTTCTATGGGGTGGATCGACCTCGTCCTATCAGTTTGAAGGAGCATGGAACGAGGACGGAAAAGGGCCGTCTGTTATTGACACCCGTCCGCCCCGGGAAGAGATCACTGATTATAAGGTGGCAAGCGATCATTACCATCACTATAAGGAAGACATTGCCTTACTGGCGGAAATGGGCTTTAAGGCTTATCGCTTCTCGGTGGCCTGGACCCGCATTTATCCGCAGGGAACAGGGGAATTGAATCCGAAAGGCATACAGTTTTACAACCATTTAATTGATGAGTTATTAAAATACGGGATCGAACCGATCGTGACCATGTATCATTTTGATCTTCCGGCAGCTTTGGAAAAAGAAGGCGGATGGTCGAACCGTAGTACAATCAACGCATTTGAAACGTATGCGAAGACATTGTTCGAACACTTTGGGGACCGGGTGAAATATTGGTTAACTATTAACGAACAAAACATGATGATTTTGCACGGTTCCGCTTTGGGAACGTTGGACCCGAACCTGAAGAATCCGAAAAAGGAATTGTATCAGCAAAATCATCATATGCTTCTGGCTCAAGCCAGGGCGATGATTCTGTGCAAAGAAATGTTACCTGAAGCTAAAGTGGCACCGGCCCCTAACATCTCGTGCGTATATCCAGCGTCTTCGCGTCCGGAAGATGTGCTGGCGGCTGATAACTTCAACGCAATCCGCAATTGGTTATACCTTGATATGGCGGTGTTTGGCCGTTACAATACGCTGGTCTGGAGTTACTTCGAGGAAAAAGGCTATACGCCTGAGATTCAAGAAGGGGATATGAGCATTCTGGCCGCCGCGAAGCCAGACTTTATCGCTTTTAATTATTACAGCTCTGCAACGGTCAAAGCCAGTACCCAGAATTCGGTAGAAAAAGGCGGGATGGGAGATCAGCAAATCTCAGTTGGAGAAGTGGGTGTTTTTGCTGGGAGTGGAAATGAGTATCTGGAGCGAACGGAGTTCGGCTGGGGAATTGATCCGGCAGGCCTGCGTGTTACTCTTAGGAAGATCTATGACCGCTACCAGCTACCGCTGATCATTACCGAGAATGGACTGGGGGCTTTTGATTCCTTGGAAGAGGGCGATGTTGTAAGAGATGATTACCGCATCGATTACTTGCGCAAGCATATCGAGCAATGCCAGCTGGCTATTACGGACGGGGTGGAGCTGTTTGGTTATTGTCCTTGGTCCGCAATTGATCTGGTCAGCACCCACCAGGGAGTAAGCAAACGTTACGGATTCGTCTATGTTGACCGGGATGAGTTCAACCTGAGACAATTGCGGCGGATTCGCAAGAACAGCTTCCATTGGTACAAAAATATGATTTCCTCAAATGGAAGCGCTCTCTAGATTATTGTTCAACAGATGAAACTCTAAAACAGGAGTTGAAGGAATATGGCTAACGAAAAAAAACTATCGCATAAATTGCAAAGATACGCTGGGAAAATTCAGCAAAATCGCTATATGAGCGCTATATCAAATGGACTGATGTCCACCCTTCCTTTTTTGATTATTGGAGCATTTTCGACGCTTTTCTCCGCACTTGCCTGGGAGCCTTACCAGAACCTCATCGCACCCATCAAGGGTATTATCGGATTAGGATCGACGATGACAACTGGCATCGTCGCCCTCTATGCAGTCTTCTTCATTGCCTACAGACTGGCGCAAGCTTTTGACAAGGACCCACTGGTTCCTGCAGCAACGGCACTGCTCTCGTTTCTTATTTTGACGCCGATTCAAACATTCGATAAAGTCCGGGCGCTTCCACTTCAGTGGCTCGGTGCGCAGGGTTTGTTTGTCGCCATGTTGGTTGGCTTGCTCGCTTCCCGATTGTATATCTGGATTGTCGATCGCAACTGGACCATTAAAATGCCCGAAGGAGTACCGCCTACCGTTGTCAAAACATTCTCAGGATTAATTCCGGCGATACTCGTAGCTATGGTATTCGTTATCGTTTCCGGTCTATTCATGCATACGTCATTCGGTACGGTCCATGAGTTTATTTATACCTATCTGCAAGTGCCACTGGAAGGACTGGGTGGATCACTGGGGGCTATGATTGTCGCCCTCATCATTATGCAGGTGCTCTGGATGTTCGGAATCCACGGTGCAATCGTAACGCTTGCCATCGTCAAACCGATCTGGATGAGCCTGGATCTTGCCAATCTCGACGCTTTCCAGGCGGGAGCTCCGCTACCGAACATTATCGGGCTGGCTTTCTGGTATATCTTCTCAAACTATGCGCCGATGCTGGGCTTCGCTCTCCTGCTGGTCTTCTTGGCCAAGAGCAAGCAATTACGCACGATTGGCAAGCTCGGCCTTCCGGGGACTTTCTTCTCGATTCACGAGCCACTCAATTTCGGAATTCCAGTTGTTTTGAATCCGCTCCTGGCTATTCCGTTTATCAGTTCTCCTATCGTCTGCGCCGTCCTCGGTTATTTTGCAACAACTGCGGGCTTGCTGCCTGCGCCCATCGGAATTTACCCGGCATTTGGCACTCCGATTTTTGCTCTGGGCTTTATTGAGGGGAGCTGGAGACTTGCAGTTGCACAGCTTTTGCTCATTCCCGTTTGTATGCTGATTTACTATCCGTTTTTTAGAACGCTTGATAAACAAGCGTTGAACAGGGAACGCGAAGCACAGGAAAAGTCAGAGCAGGAGGGAACGGCTGGAGCCCAAGCTAGTATCGTTACTTCATAAATGAGCAATAAAAGGGAAAGCGGCGAACTGTTCGCCGTTTTCTGTCATTACAGCAATAAGGGGGATGCCGTATGATAAAGCTTGGCATAGCGGAGAATAAACGTTACTTTGTCAATGAAGGAGTTCCATTTTTCTATCTGGCGGATACCGTCTGGAGCGCATTTACCAACATCTCACTGGAGGAATGGGCTGATTATCTTGACTACAGAAGTAGCCAGGGGTTTAATGTTCTGCAAATCAATTTGCTGCGGCAGTGGGATGCCAGCGGCAGTGATTTGGATTACGAACCGTTCGAACGGATTGAGGACGGGAGCTACGATTTTTATTCGCTGAATCCAGACTATTTTGACAGGGCGGAGACAATGGTCGAGATGGCGGTGAGCAAGGGATTTGTACCCGCGCTTGTTTTGCTTTGGTGCAATTATATCCCGGATACATGGGCGGCCAAGCTTCGTGATGAGAAAAAGATGCCTCTGGAGGCGGTAGAACCGTATGTGCGTTACGCGGCAGACCGATTCTCAAAGTATCACCCTATCTATATTGTGAGCGGGGATACCGACTTCCCGTCAGAGCGAGCGAACGAGTATTACCGCACCACACTTCACGTTGTGAAGACACATAGTCCGGAGTGCTTGACTACTCTCCACATTCAGGGGAGACTGGCGGATCTGCCGGATGAGTTCATTAACGATCCTAATTTGGACTTTTACATGTACCAATCAGGTCACAATTCGCAGTTTCAGTCCAAGGCCTACACCTTGGCGTTGGACTTCTACAACAAGCGGGTAACACGGCCTGTGCTAAACTCGGAACCTTGCTACGAGATGATGGGATACAGCCGGAGAGAATACGGTCGTTTCGGCCGTGCCGACGTGCGTAAAGCTGCATGGCAAAGTCTTTTGTCCGGTGCGGAAGCCGGCGTAACCTACGGAGCACATGGAATATGGAGCTGGCACAAAAAAGGGAAACGATTTGGAGTTACTGGGGAAGGTTTTGATAGCCCCTATGAATGGCAGGTTGCCCTTAAATTTGAGGGAGCGTGGGATTATGGATTCGCGAAGTGGCTGTTCCAGATGTACGGACTGGTAGATTTGCAGCCTTGGAACATAGTACTTAAAAACACGGAAGAGATTCGAGTTGCCTCAACCAGAGGCTTCGAAAAAATTGCTATTTATGTGCCGGTGAACACGGTCCTGAAGCTAGACGCCGATCTCAGAGAATATGACTTTACGATTATCGACCTGGAATACCGCCGATTTGCAGCAGCTTCGGTAGCGTTTCAGGGCAATGTAACGGTTATTGATATGCATAATTTTGAGGGGGATGTCATCGTGATTGGCGTGAAAGATAAGAATTGAGCGTTCGGGCAATCTTCATTCAAATCTCTGTTAGATATCGCTTGCAACCTTTCCATCCTGAACTACGTCAAAGAGGTTGTTAATGGCCAGGCGGCCTAATTCAACTACAAGGTGGAACTTGACATGAACATGAGAAAAAGTGCATTTGCAGCCATTACAACTGTAGCCATTTTGTCCTTCTCCGTTGGAGGTCAAATGTCTGCGGCAGACCGTCAATTCAAGGATTTGGACAACGTAAGCGGCAAAGAAAAAATTATATCCCTTAAAGATCAGGGTCTGCTCAAAGGTGCCTCTGACACGCAGTTTCTCCCGTCATCTAAAGTGACCGCTGCCCAGGGCATTCAGTTGATCTCCGGCGGACTCCAGCTCAGTTTGGCCGCTATTGATTTTAATAAGGCGCCACAGGCCAGCGGACTGTTTACCCATGTTAAGGATACTGCATGGTATGCTGAAGCCTTTATCAACGCGCATTATAATGGCGTAGAGATTCCAAAGGATATCGTTCCTTCAAAAACCCTGACTAAGGAAGAGTTCACCCACATGCTGATTCAGGGCATGGAAAAAGCAGGCGCTCTTCCGATGATTAAAATCGCACCTGCGAATATTGCGGATGAGAGCGAACTGGAGCCTTCTTACCAAGGTAGCATTCAACGCTCGCTAGTCTACAAGGTCAATACCTTGGATGCAAGTGAAAAGTTTCATCCAAAAAGCGAGATTACACGTGCCGAAGCTGCTGTTATGTTATATAATGCATTGGAATACCTGAATGCTCATACAAAATCGTAATAAATACAGCAATAAAGAGCTTTTCTTCTGAGGGAATTAAGCTTTCAGTTACTTGACATCATTATCGTTAATGTTATAATAAGGAAATCGAATTTAGACCTGCGGTAGCTGATTACCGTAAGGATATTTTCCTGGTCCTTCGGCATATAACACAGGTAACGAATAAATAAGCTGGCTCCGGATGAGGAGTTCAGCTTATTTTTTTGGATCAAAAAGCTTACCGTTTTCACAGATCTACATATTGAGAGGAGACAGGGGTATGTTTGGAAATGACTGGGATGATGTACTACGAGAAGAGGTCGAAAAGCCATACTTTAATGAATTAAGGTATACGTTAGCCCGAGAGTACAAGTTACATAAGGTATATCCTCCAAAAGAAGACTTGTTTTCCGCACTTAAATTAACGCCATTTCATCTGACCAAAGCGGTTATATTGGGACAGGATCCATATCATGGAGAGGGACAAGCTCACGGTTTGAGCTTTTCTGTTAGACCTGGTGTGCGAACACCGCCATCTCTACTAAATATATACAAGGAGCTTCGCGATGATATCGGCACTCCCATTCCGAATCAGGGATACCTCGTGCCTTGGGCTGAGCAAGGTGTGCTGCTGCTAAACAACGTGTTAACCGTGCGTGAAGGACAACCGCAATCTCACCAGGGAATAGGTTGGGAACGTTTCACGGATGCTGTCATTGAAGCGATTAATGAACGCGAGCAGCCAGCAGTGTTTATTTTGTGGGGGAGCCATGCTCAGAAAAAAGCAAGCTTCGTGAATACCAGCAAGCATTTGGTGCTGAAATCCGTTCATCCAAGTCCATTGGCGGCTCACAGAGGCTTTTTTGGCAGCAAGCCTTTTTCGCGTACCAATGCATTTTTGCAGGAGCATGGAATGGAGCCTATTCGGTGGGAGATTCCTAACCGCTAGCACTGGAGGTGAGGACATGCGTCAGTGGAAGGGACGTCAGGTCATTTTATATCACGGCAACAACGGTCATACCCAGAAGGTGCGCGGCACGCTTGAAAAATGGGATGATATACGAAAGTGTGTTATTTTAGGCCCGAAAATGCTTGCTATTCCTTTTGAAAATATTACGCATATTACCATGCTTCCTCCGGGGCGTGAACGTAGAAGCCGCCATCCGGCGAAGCTGAACGCTATCGGTTATGTAATGAGCGTTCCGTTACAGTTTGATAATGCCATTCATTTTCAGTCGGCGGTGACGATTTGGAGAGAGGATCAGCTGATTGCTTATAATGTAAAGCTGGTTAGCCACTCGGCACACGATGTAATTCTTGAAGATGGACAAACCTTATCTAAAGAAGAGCATTTGTTTGTAGTAAGGTCACTACGTGGAGAACTTTAACTGTAATTATTCACCTTTTTTTGATGAAGGGTTCAATTTAGTTAGCTGCTAACCGATAAAAGTAATGGGATTGTTAATTATATCCTATTTTATAGAGATGAAACTAAGGGAGAGAAACGAATGGAGCGTATGAAACGTATGAGCAAACGGAGTACCTTCTTACTTGCTTTGCTGATGTTTGTATTTGCAGCATGGCCAGCGGGTTTGATCCGGGCTGAGGAGAGCACGACTTCCACGGTACAGTGGGACAGTCAAAATCCGACTACATTGAATCTGGGTGGAAGCCCCGCTCAATTAAAAGTGTGGTCATTGACAGAAAAGGGCAAAGAAGATGTTACACAAAAAGCAGAATGGATCTCTGGGGATTCAAGCATTTTAAAGGTAGATAAGGGACTCATTACTCCTGTGTCAAAAGGGCAGATTAAGATTGTTGCCACATATGAGCAGCAAACGGTAAGTACAACGATTACAGTAAAATCGCCTTACAGCAAGCTGCAATTAAATCCGTCTAGTCCCATTAATTTGACGATTGGTGGAGAATCAAAGCAATTGACTGCTCAAGGTGTACTTACTGGAGGTGGGACGGAAAATGTATCCGGTGTCGAATGGACTTCTTCGAATGCGGCTGTTGCTACCGTTGAAGATGGTCTGGTTCGTCCACTTGCCAAAGGCGTGACTTACATTAAAGCAAGCAAAGATGAACTCAAAGCACAAACGATTGTGTATGTGCGTTCTTCTTCTCAGGCATTAGTATTGAATGCAACTGGGTCCAAATCGGTCTTTCTGGGTAGCTCCCCAATTCAGGTTAGTGCAACCGATGTCAACCTGACTGGCGGCAAGACAGATGTGACCAACACGGCAGAATGGACTTCCTCCAATCCGTTGGTTGCCACAGTCGAGCAAGGTAAAATCACACCGATGGATGCAGGCAATTCGACGATTACAGCGTCCTATCACGGTTTGAGCAAGACTCTGAAGATTAATGTACTTCCGACGGTTGAAAAACTGGTTTCAAGCAAAGCCAGTCTGACTCTCGAAACAGGAGGCAAAACTTCTCTTCCGAGTATATCTGCTTATTTGGTCAATGGGGCTAAAAAAGCAGTTCAATCCGATGTAAAATGGAGCTTAAGCAGTGAAAGTGCAGTTAAAATAGCAAATGGTAAGCTGATTGCAGTGAACCCAGGCAGTGCAACATTGACAGCAACGGTAGGTGCACTCAAACTGGATATTCCAGTGACTGTGCAATACAAAGTGCTCAAGCTGACCGCTTCTGAGAAAAAATATGTATTGGTTGCAGGCCAAGAAGCAAGTATTCCGACAGTAAAAGCACACATGGCTGGTGGCGGAATCCTGGATGTTACCAATCAGGTAAGCTGGGTAGGTACAACAGCCGCAGTTACAGTAGCAAATGGTAAAGTAAAAGCGGTGAGTGGCGGTAACTCTGGAATCAAGGCTATGTATATGAACAAATATGTGAAAGTACCTGTCATTGTGGAAGGAGCCATTTCTACATTGACACCAAGCTTTTCGAGTGCTGATATGAATTTGAAAGGAAGTAAGTCCATCAAAGTTATCGGCATATATACGGATGGTAAAAAAGCTACGCTGAGCAGTAAAGTGAAATGGACATCATCGAATGCTTCCGTAGCGATCGTAAAAGGCTCTTCCATTAAAGCCGTTGGAATTGGAACAGCAACGATTACGGGCACATATCAAGATAAGTCGTTTAACGTTGAGATCAAGGTCACACCTAAGCTGCTCAAACTGGTATTGAGCAATAAAAACCTGAAGCTGCCTAAAGGCTCCTCTCAAGTGCTTAGTGTGAATGCAGTTTATGATTCAGGCGCTACTACCAATGTGACAAGCTCAGCGGTATGGACATCTTCCAAACCGTCGATCGTACAGGTTACTGGCGGTCAGGTGAAGGCGATTGATACCGGAAGTTCCAGTATCAAAGTAGTCTATGGTGGTAAGACTGTAGCGACATCGGCCAGAGTGTTAAAATAGTCTACGTATATTGCCACATCCACTTATACAAAATAACCCCCGGTCCAAAGACCGGGGGTTATTTTCAGCTTATTCTACGCCGTCCTGATAATGATTTTTCCAGTGCTTATCGCCTTTGTGTGCGAAGTCTTCAACTGTCTTTTCCAAAGTAGCTACCAGTTGGGCTTTAATCTCAGAAATTGTGTCTCGGAACAGTCTTTCTTCCGTACCATTGATTTTTTCACCATATAGAGCCTGAGCGGCTATAAATTGACGATGTTGCTCCACAAAACTGTCAATCGAATGCAATGCATGCTCCACGTATTGGGAAATGCTATGATGCTCGTTAGGCAGTTGCAATTTTAATTCATGAACTCTGTTTAATAATGCCATGATGATCACCTCGTGCGTTTTGTTATGTCAATAATTATACATCATTTTCGGAAAACTTTCATTAAATTTTGATTAAAATGTGACTTTTATTATGTCATGATTGCATTTTCACTGGTGATCAGGCCTAATTTTCGGAATTATTTCATTCTTTCCTTTGTGTCGTGATTTTAAAATTTAATATATATGACACGAAGATGATATAAGAGCAAGCTGCGACAGCTGTCTTTCTGACATGTTATAATGGGGGAAAAGCCCAGTAGGAAAGGTTGTCAGTATGGTATGAAGCTTTTTAAAGGTTTATTTTGGGGGATTCTGATCAGTCTTCTCCTGTGGTGTGCCTTGTTTGGGCTTGTCCGCTGGATGTCTCATTAAGTCGCTTCCTGTATCTTATACAATAACTCTTGCGACTGTATCCACGTCATTAACGGAAATCGTATATACGTGTTCGTCATCATAGAGCTTGAATTGCTGAGTTTCTTGGTCAGATAGGAGCTTAGGCCAGCCAATTACGGTACTTCCATTCAGTAATCGGATTACAACGGCTTGCATTTGGCTCACGGCCAGTTTGATCTCATCGTTCATTCGTACAACCTCCTCTCTATACTATTTGTCGTCGAATATTCAACCTTTTTTTATAGTCAGTAAGGGGTTACAAAAAATAAAATCCAGGGATTACCTTAGTTGAAGGCATCTACTGGAATAGCTTGAAGGGAAGAGGGAAATTGAAGAAAAAGTTGCTAAGTTTTATAGCTTTAGTGCTGCTAGCTTTGGGCGCGTACTGGTTTGAAGGAGGCAATCTTCTTACAAAAATGACAGGAGAGAACCCGCCTTCATCGGCTCAGGTTACGCTGCAATTCCCGTCAGGTCGCTACCCTGAAACGGCGCAGCATATTAAGGAAGCCATTCAGGCGGGAAAATCACCGGTATGCACAATTGACCGTGAAGGAGCCGAGCAAAATCGCAAGCATTCGCTTGCAGGTGTTCCCACTCGTAAAGGATACGATCGTGACGAATGGCCGATGGCTATGTGCTCAGAAGGTGGCAAAGGTGCAAATATCAAATACATAGCCCCTAAGGATAATCGTGGGGCAGGATCATGGGTCAGTCACCAATTGGATGAGTATGAGGATGGAACTCGTGTGAAATTTGTTGTGAAATAGTGCTATTACTTTTTATTACCTTGGGCTGTTTCCTGTCTGGCCTTAATCAACGCCAGAAAATCAAAAAAATCACCTAGTGTATTGAAGCCGGCACCTAAAATGGCCAAGTCTTCAGCGGATAGTTGGTTAAACCATTCCATTTGCTTAGCATCAAACATATTATCACCGCCAACCATTGATAATGTATAGTATGTACTGACGGCAACGAAGGTCAGGGCTCTGGCATACCATTTAAGTATGCTTGTTTTTTGTGCAGAGGATGTGTAGAACTCATGTTTAAATTTAATTTTTATACTAAAATCGTCTCCATCGTTATCGTATTGCTTATACCTATGCTGATCCTGTATGTCTATTCTAATCAGACAACGACAGGTGTATTACGTGAGGAGCTGAATCAATCTAATTATAATCAGCTGACTTTTTTTCAAAACCAGGTGAATACGAATATTGAAATGATCTCCTCTTGGCCGCATCTGCTGATTCATGATCCCGATGTAGCCAGTTTTCAAGCGATTTTTTTGAAGGACAAGGTTCTCAATCTGGATGGAATTAACCTTGTCAAACGGATCCAAACCAAGCTTGGGCTTCAGGAAAGCTCTTCTAATTGGAGAACCGGGCTGAGTATCTATTCTCCTTCGCTTGGACGGGTTGTATCGGAGAATGGAGCAGGTTTATATGACCAGAAAAAACTAAATCAGCTGATAAAAGACGGCTGGCAGGTATCCAAAAAAAGATCATACGGGAAGGACCAATTTATATTTTCATTGTATACATTATCCCCGTTTTCTTCACTTGGTAATCCAGAAACCGCTAACACGATTATTAAGGTTGAATTTGACAGCAGTAATATTCAGGACATGCTTGACCGCTTCAAAGGTGATGGTCGAAAGGAGCCTTTTTATTATAAAAAAGGCGTAGGAGTGATCTTTAATCGTACTGCAAATGAAGAGCTGTCTGGAAAGCTGATTTCTAAATTGGAAAAAATGGGACTCCATGAAGTTGATAATCTGACTGTGAAAATTGGAGAAGAAAGCTACCTGGTTCATGCCGTTCTTTCGCAAACGACTGGTTGGTATTTGATTGATTACATGCCTTTGTCCGATATGATGTCTCCAATTTACTCATCGAATCGACTGTTTTATATAACTGTTGTTGGCTCGCTGCTGGTAGGCTTGATTGGCGCTTACTTGCTTCATTCACAGGTACAAGTGCCGATTCTTCAGCTTGTGCGGGCATTTCGGAGACTAAAGGATGGGGACTATGCTGTTCGATTAAGTCTAAGGGGGAGTCACGAGTTTGCTTTCCTGTCTAGTCAATTTAATCTGATGGTCGAACAGATTCAGGAGCTGTTTGAGAAGGTGTATGTTGAGCAGCTGCATGTCAAGGAAGCGCGACTAAAGCAGCTCCAGTCACAAATCAATCCGCATTTTTTTTATAATTGTTTTTCGTTTATTACAAGTATGGCAAAGCTGCGCAATCATGAGGCGGTTGTAGCCATGGCTCATAATTTATCCAGGTATTATCGGTATACGACAAGACAGGAGCGGGATTTGGTTCCATTGTCAGAGGAAGTCGAGTTTGTTCAATATTATTTGAACATACAGCAGATGCGTATGCCAAGGCTAACGTTTTTAATTCATGTTTCTTCACAAGCCAGCAGTCTGCTGATTCCGCCGCTTGTAGTGCAGCCACTGGTGGAAAATGCGGTGCTGCACGGGATAGAGCCTCAAGCGGAGGATGGTATAATTCATATTTTAACGGAGCGTGTTGGCTCGTATATGTACCTGATTGTGGATGATAACGGACTCGGTTTGAGTAGAGAAGCTATAACTGCCCTGACATCAACGCTTGACAAGCCTGTGGAAGAGGATCATGGATACGGTTTGTGGAATGTGCATCAACGCATGCGATTACATTTTGGGGAAGATGCAGGACTGGAATTCTCTTTGTCTCCATTGGGAGGATTGCGTGCAGTTTTAAAATGGTCGATCTCAACAGAAGCAGAGCATGCGAATGGTTTAATTGAGCCTTCGCCAAATTCGAATATAGTTAAAACGGAGGGACCAGATGGTTCAGATATTACTAGTAGATGATGAGAGTTATGTAACAGAAAGTCTGGCAGCTACCATTCCGTGGGAGACGCTAGGCATCGAGAGGGTTCATCAAGCGGCTTCCGCATTAGCAGCGGTGGATGTGCTGGAAGCGTACGATATTGATATTCTGGTTACGGATATTCGTATGCCTGGCATGACGGGACTGGAGTTGATTGTTGAGGTAAACGAACGATGGCCACATATCCGAAGTTTGTTACTGACAGGCTATGCCGATTTTGAATATGCTAAAAAAGCGCTCCAGCTTAAGGCTTTTGATTACATTTTAAAGCCGGTGGATGATGAAGAGTTTATCAAATGTGTGTCAGCTGCCATGGATTCGCTAAAGGAAGAATGGGAAGCATTTGACAAGGTCCATCAATTACAATATAGCCGCAGAAACGATTTTGGTGTACTGCGGACCCATTTGATGCATGATTTGCTACTCGGGCGTGATTTGCCAGTACCAAAAATAGAGAGCAAAATATCCGAGTACGAAATCAAGCTACGCACGGGACATCCTGCCAGTATGCTGCTTATTCAGCTAGGGAAGCATTTTTCTGATATGGACTATCATTCAGTGTCCTTAATTGAGTATGCGATTGGAAATATTGCCGAAGAAGTGTTCGCACCTGATTTTCACGTTTGGCATTGCAAAGCGCCGCATGATTGCTTAATTGTATTAATAGAAGGGAATTGGAATTCATTTCCTGAACGGAGTGCGGATGAGCAGAATCGTTTTTTGAGTGCGGCGATTGAGACCTTTCGAAAAAATGTGAGCAATTACTTGAAAGGGGAAATTTACGTTGCATTAACCGGATGGTTTAATTTTCCAGAGGAGCTGTCTAAGCTATATCAGACAGCGATTAGATCCTTATACTGGAACCATCACGAGGAGACGGATACACTGCTATTCATAGAAGAACAGGCAGAACAGCCACACAGCTCAGTTAAGTCACTGGAGGGGCTTTATATGCACCCTACGCTTACTCATCTGCTAGAGTCCAGGCAATGGGAAGAGGCCGAAGCGAAAGTGAACCGTGTATTTGGAAAAATGGAAGAGGTGGGATATACACGCGAACATTTATATGAGCTGTTTATTTCGGTGACGAGTGCCTTTATGTATACAGCGCACAAACAAGGACGTTTCATTACACAGATGGACCAAGTAGGCTTCGATCCGTTACATGCGCAGAAAATGGTTCATTCGTTTCCCCACCTCAAAGAGTGGATACTTTCCATGATGAACAAACTTAAATCTGAATGGTCCGCAAGCGAGCAAAGCGCTAAAAGCTATGTGGTCAAGCAAGTTCAGGAGCTCATCTCCCAGGATAAAGGTCAGGAGCTGTCTGTTAAGACGATTGCCGATCAGGTTTATCTTCATCCAGTCTATCTGTCTAAAATTTATAAAGCTGAAACCGGAGAAGGTTTGGGTGACTACATTATCCGAATGAGAATGGAGCGGGCTCTTTATTTGCTCAAATATTCCAACAAAAAAATATACGAAATTACGACGGAACTGGGCTATCAGAATCCCCAATATTTCAGTAAGATGTTCAAAAAGCATTACGGAATGACTCCGCATGAATTTCGGGACCAGTAAAGATGGGACCAGTAAGGACGAAACCAGCAAAGATCAGTTGGGAAAGGTGCAGAAATATTTATTTTGTGACATAGGCTGCGAAGAAAAGCCCTCTTATAATAAAAGAGTAGAAAATGATTTTTAGAGGGGGAACAATATGCGAGTTCATTCGAAAAAAAAGTTGTTGTCGTTGATCGCCGCAACTATGGTATTAGGAGTTGGCCTTGTGGGCTGCTCAGGATCGGAAAATGATGGGAATGCGGACAGCACAGCTAAAACTGAAAACGTATACAAAGAAAAATACAATCCGGAAGTCACAATTTCCACGGTATGGGGTGTAGATCCCGCCTTAAAATTTAAAAATGGTGAATCTATCGAAAATAACATTGCGACAAAATGGGCTAAAGAGAAATTCGGTATTAATATCAAATCACTCTGGTCCGTCACAGATACGAATGGCGCATTTGCTACGAAGCTGCGATTGGCTATGTCCTCCGGTCAGGAGATGCCGGACGTCGTTGTATTGGGGACGGAGAATGAGCAACTGGCACAGGACATGATCGATTCTGGTATGTTTGCAGAGGCTGGTCCGTTGTTTGACAAGTACGCTTCGGATACCTGGAAGCAGGCGATGAATCAGGATACGAACGTATGGAATCAGTATAGCCGAGATGGCAAAAAAATGGGTATTCCTGTGCTTGATTTTGCCTATAACCATGATTATGTATTGTGGGTACGACAAGATTGGTTGGATAAGCTGGGTATGAAGGCTCCAGAGACGATGGATGATCTGGAAAAAGTGATGGATGCCTTTAAAAATAAAAATCCGGACGGACTGGCACCAAACAAAGTGATTCCGCTCAGCATCGGTTTCAAAACATCCATGAACACTTGGATGGGTGACCCATCCTGGATTTTCGGGGCATATGGCACTCTACCTCAGCAGTGGAACAAAGGCACAGATGGCAGTTTGGAATATGGCTCCGTGCAGCCTGGCATGAAGCCGGGTTTGCAAAAGCTGAGCGAGTGGCTCAAAAAGGGATATATTCCTCAGGAAGCAGCATTGTGGGATGAAAATAAAACGTCAGAACCTACAGTCGCAGGAACAGCCGGTATGATTCCTGGACCATATTGGATGAGCGGCTGGCCGCTTCAGGATACAGTCAAAAATGCGCCGGGTGCCGTGTGGAAGCCGATCAAGATTCCAGCGGGTCCTGACAACAAAGCCATGCGCCACGGAACGCAATATACCAATGGTGTTGTACTAATCAACAAACAAATGCAGCATCCTGAAGCTTTTTTCACTTATCAAAATTATTTGTTTGACCATTATGCTAATGCTAAACCGGACGGTGATTTGTCGAATGGGCTGTTTAAGGGCTACGATTATGATTTGGATGCGGGCGGAAAGCTAATGTCTATCGATAAAATACCAGGCGGTTATGTAAACTCTTTTCGTTATTTGCTGGTTCGTGATGGCGCGCGTATACCTGATGCCCAAATGAAGGCTTTGTTAAGTTTGGCTAACGGCGCAGAACCGAAGACCCGTCTGGAGAAAGATGTAATGGTGAATTACGGGAAAGATACTCCTGCAGCTGCCAAAGTGCTTATGGAACAGAAGGATATCTCCATGAAAGATCAGTTCACGGGCCCTACTACGCCAACCATGAAGGCTAAAAAGGACTATCTGGATAAGATTGAAAGTCAGACCTTCAATGAAATTATTTATGGCAAGCAGCCGATCTCTGCTTTTGATACCTTTGTACAGACGTGGAAAACAGCTGGTGGCGAACAAATTACAAATGAAGTAAACGAATGGTATAAAAGCGTCGAAAAGTAAAATCATGATGTTGTAATAGTTAGGAGGGCTGTCCCAAGGTGGACAGCCTTTTTACTACAGCTTTATCAGGATTGAGTAGAAATGAATGCGCTATTATGATGTGTGTGAAAAAAATTTCATTCGTTTGGCGAACTTAAAAAATGATTGCTTTTGTGCCATGTATGTTGGTTTTTTGAACTGTTGGGACAGCGAAAACGCTTTTATAATTGAAGTATACCATGAGAGTTACAGGAGGAACTGCAATGAGAAGTCTGCAACGTACGTGGCCATTTCATATCATGCTGCTGCCAGCCATCATTTTCTTAATTGTATTCAGCTACATTCCGATGGGCGGCATCGTGATGGCCTTTCAAAATTACAAACCTTGGCTAGGCATAACTGGTTCCGAGTGGGTTGGACTGGATAACTTCCGCTTTTTGTTTCAACGGGAGGACAGTCTTCAAGTCGTCTGGAATACACTAATTATTGCTGTGTTAAAGATGTTTTTCAATCTGGTGGTTCCGTTTGTTTTTGCTATACTGCTGAATGAAATTCGCAAGGTCGGCCTTCAGCGATCCATTCAGACACTGGTTTATCTGCCACACTTTCTTTCGTGGGTCATCTTGGGCGGAATTCTGATTGACCTGTTGGCTACAGATGGATTTATGAATCGTATTCTCGGTAGTTTCGGGATCCAGCCTATCTTTTTTCTGGGAGAAAATAACTGGTTTCGGTTTACTGTCATTGTATCGGATATATGGAAGGAGTTCGGATACAACACCATCGTATTTCTTGCTGCACTGGCGGGTATTAATCCTTCGTTGTATGAGGCTTCTGAAATGGATGGAGCGAGCCGCTGGAGACAGACGCTGCACATCACTGTACCTTCGTTAATTCCGATGGTAGTCGTTGTTGGAACGCTTGCACTTGGCAATGTACTGAATGCCGGTTTTGACCAGATTTTCAACCTTTATAATCCGCTGGTTTACCAAAAAGGCGATATTATTGATACATTCGTCTACCGGACAGCGTTAATCAATGGGGAAATGGGCTTTGCCACCGCAATCGGCTTGTTCAAATCCGTTATCAGTATGATTCTCATTCTGATATCTTATCGACTTGCTTACAAATGGGCAGGTTACCGCATATTTTGATTCCACGAGGCTGAAAGAGGGAGAGTCATGTATCATAAAACAACGCCATATCGCATCTTCAATGTGTTTAACATTTGCTTGCTTGTGATTTTGTCCATCATGTGTATCGTTCCGCTGATTCATGTGTTGGCGGTATCATTTAGTGCTAAATCAGCAGCAGATGCCAATCTGGTTGGGCTGTGGCCGGTGCAATTTTCATTAGAAGCCTATAAGAAGACGATGAATAACCCAATTTTTCTGCACTCTATCTGGATTTCTGTCTGTCGGACTGTATTGGGAACCGGCTTAACATTGCTTATTACCTTTTTAGCTGCTTATCCACTTTCAAAGGAAACATCTGTGTTCCGTAGCAGAAACGTATATTCATGGTTGTTCGTATTCAGCATGATTTTTAACGGTGGTCTGGTTCCATTCTATATGGTTATTCAAAAGATCCATCTTATGGACAGCTTCTGGGTACTTGTTTTGCCAGGAGCGGTCAACACATTTCTGGTCATCCTTATGTTGAACTTTTTTAGAGGAATTCCTAAAGAGATGGAAGAGGCCGCATTGATCGACGGAGCAGGACATTTTCGGACATTGTTTAGTATCTTTTTACCGATATCCCTGCCTTCCATTGCCACGATTGCGCTGTTTAGTATGGTATTTCATTGGAACTCCTGGTTTGACGGTCTGCTCTATTTGAGCAATGCGAAGGACTATCCGCTGGCGACGTTCCTGCAAACTGTAATTATTCAGAAGGACATGAGTTCCATGAGCATGAGTCCCAAAGAGATGGAATTACTTTCTCAAACGACGGTTAATGCTGCGCAAATTTTCATTGGTGCAGCGCCTATTCTCATTGTATATCCATTTTTACAAAAGTATTTTGTTAAAGGTATGACGCTAGGTTCCGTCAAAGAGTAACAGAATTCATAGAAGGAGATGATTTGTAGTGACGAATCAAAACATAATCAAGTACCCTCCCATTAGTGAGCGAGTTCCACGTATGCTGCATGGCGCGGACTATAACCCGGAGCAATGGCAGCATTACCCTGACGTGTTAGCGGAGGATATCCGTCTAATGAAACTAGCCAAATGCAACGTGATGTCTGTCGGTATTTTCTCATGGGTTTCATTGGAGCCTGAGGAAGGTGTATTTACGTTTGAGTGGCTGGATCGTATTCTGGATTCGTTTGCTGAGAACGGAATCTATGCTTTTTTGGCCACTCCTAGTGGAGCAAGACCAGCCTGGATGTCACAAAAATATCCTGAGGTGCTGCGTGTGGAGGCTAACCGTGTCCGTAATCTGCACGGGTTTCGCCATAATCACTGTTCTACATCGCCTGTTTACCGGGAAAAAGTACGTATCATGAATACGAAGCTGGCCGAGCGTTATGCTAACCATCCTGCTGTGATTGGCTGGCATATTTCCAATGAATTTGGTGGAGAGTGCCACTGTGATTATTGTCAGGAGGCATTTCGCGCTTGGGTCGAGGATAAATACGGTACGCTGGACAAGCTTAATCACGCATGGTGGACGACCTTTTGGAGTCATACGATTACGGATTGGAGCCAAGTTGAGTCCCCGGCACCTCACGGTGAAACACAGGTCCATGCCCTGAATTTGGACTGGAGACGGTTTGTGACCGATCAGACCGCAGATTTTATCAAACATGAGATTGTGCCGCTCAAGGCTGCAAATCCAGCAATTCCGGTCACAACCAATTTAATGGAGTTTTTTGAAGGATTGAATTACTGGAAGTTTGCTGATCTGCTCGATGTTATATCCTGGGATAGTTACCCAACGTGGCATGACCGTGAGGGAGATGATAGCCGTCAGGCTGCTAAAGTCGCCATGATGCACGATATTATTCGTTCAATCAAGGGAGGCAAGCCTTGGATGCTCATGGAGAGTACACCGAGTTTGACGAACTGGCAAGACGTAAGCAAGCTGAAGCGACCAGGAATGCATCTGCTATCGTCTTTACAGGCTGTGGCACACGGGTCAGACACCGTTCAATATTTTCAGTGGCGGAAAAGCCGCGGTTCGAGTGAAAAGCTGCATGGTGCGGTTGTCGATCATGTCGGACATGAGCACACTCGTGTATTTGGAGATGTGACAGAGGTCGGTAATGCGCTGGAAAAACTGGAGGAGGTTATCGGTACATCGGTACCGGCGGAGGCCGCAGTCATTTTTGACTGGGAGAACCGTTGGGGAATCAACGATTCACAGGGACCACGCAACAAAGGTGTGAAATATGAAGAGACAGCTGAAGCGCATTATTTGGCACTTTGGGAGCAGGGTGTACCTGTAGATGTCATTCATATGGATGCAGATTTCTCCAAATACAAACTTTTGGTAGCTCCGATGTTGTATATGGTCCGCAGCGGTGTGGGGGAGCGTATACAGAAGTTTGTTGAAAACGGTGGCGTTTTCGTAGCAACCTATTGGTCTGGTATCGTAGATGAACATGATTTGTGCTTCCTTGGAGGCTTTCCGGGGCCGCTTCGTAAGACGCTGGGGATCTGGTCGGAAGAGATTGACGGGTTGCATGATCATGACCGTAATCACATTTTGCCGGTTGAAGGCAATGAGCTGGATCTGCAAGGGGAGTATGAAGCTGTAGAATTGTGTGATCTCATTCATACGGAGGGTGCAGAGGTACTGGCTGTGTACGGCTCAGACTTTTATGCAGGACGCCCGGCTTTGACGGTGAACCGTTTGGGAGAGGGAAAGGCTTATTACATCGCATCACGCAACACCGGACTGTTTCACAGTCATTTTTA
This sequence comes from Paenibacillus sp. A3M_27_13, assembly GCF_024213315.1. NCBI lineage: Bacteria > Bacillati > Bacillota > Bacilli > Caryophanales > Paenibacillaceae > Paenibacillus > Paenibacillus sp. A3M_27_13. Next base: position 740,710 of record NZ_JANAVE010000001.1, on the reverse strand, counting down.
CAGAAGTTTAATTGATGATGCAGGAATCAGTAAAGCGCTCAATGTGAAGTTGCCTCATGGAGTGAATACGGCGATTCGTACCGATGGGGTTCATGATTATATTTTTATACTAAATTTCACGCATGAGTCGCAAAAGATTACGTTGGATGGGCGAACTTATGCGGATATGCTTGAAAATCATGCGATAGAAGATGGTAGCGTTCAATTGGATGCCTACGCTGTTAAGGTTTTAAAGACAGAGCGCAATAAATAGAACATGATATTAAAGTGTGATCTCTGTCGTTTTCCCGAGTGAGGGAACTGGTAGATTGGTCAGAGGCAATGAGAAGTATACAATTCGGATGGGAGATGACTTATGAAAACAGGTAACCGCACGATGGTATTTGCGATGTTGATCTTGCTATCCAGCTTATTGTATCCGTTCGGCTCTGTAGGGTTGGGTGCGGCTTCGGCCGCCCCTGCTTTCGCCAAAGGAGCAGATATAAGCTGGGTAGCAGGAATGGAAGCGCAAGGTATGACTTGGAAGGATAAAAAGGGTGTTCGTCGAGATATACTGCAAATTTTGCGAGATGACTATCAGATTAACTCGGTACGTATCCGTGTGTGGGTAAATCCTGACATGAAAGATTATGCAAGCGGATACATGAATGCCGAAAAGGCAGCAGAACTAGCGCAGCGAGCTAAAAAATTGGGTATGAGCGTTATGCTGACTCTACATTATAGTGATTCCTGGGCAGATCCAGGGCAACAGAACAAACCTTATGCGTGGCGCAATTTCACATTTACACAACTCATGGATGCAGTCTGGTCTCATACGGTCTATGTTATGAACACGATGAAAAGCAAGGGGGTAACACCGGACTGGGTGCAGATCGGTAATGAGACGAACAATGGAATGCTCTGGGAAGACGGCAAAGCTTCGGTGAACATGAAAAACTATGCCTGGCTCGTCAATACAGGTAATAATGCTGTAAAATCGGTAAGCAGCAGTACTAAAACGATAGTACATTTAGCCAACGGGGATAACGGTTCCGTGTTGAACTGGAATATCGGCGGGCTGATTGATAATGGAGCTCAGTTTGATCTCATCGGGCTGTCTCTGTATCCGTCTCCTTCTGACTGGCAGGGCAAGGTGGATCAGACGATTACCAATGCCAATAACCTCATTGCCAAATACGGTAAAGGTATTGTCATCAGTGAAATCGGGATGGAATATAACGAACCTGCAGCTTCCAAGGCATTTATTTCTGCAATCAAAACAAAGGTTCGGAACATCGGAGGCGGCAAAGGTACAGGGGTATTTTATTGGGAGCCGGCTGCAACTCCAGGTTACAATCAGGGTTATAACAAAGGTGCTTGGCAGGCTGACGGTAAGCCAACCTCAGCTTTGGAAGGATTTGTAAATTAAGAAGTATGTAAGAGTATATCAAAGAACCTCTAGTTCGCTTTCTATGCAGACTAGAGGTTCTTTATTGTTATCTTGAGTTACTTGGAAGTTATAAAATTAGGCTTCCCGGTTCACCTTGAAGAACGAAATGAGCTCTTCCAGCTCCCCGGACATCAATGTAAGCTTGTCAGAAGCTTGGACAATAGAAGCCATAGACTCAGCCTGTTCTCCAATGGTATGCTCGATTTGTTTGCTGCTGCCGACTGTTTTGCTAACTGTCGAAGACAGCTCGTCAGAGGTAGCTGACATTTCCTGCGTGCTGGCCGAGATCTGCTCCGTTGCGCTGGATACCTCCTGAATTTGTGACGACACTTTATTAGACGCATCTAAAATTTCAGAGAACATTTCGCCTGTCTGCTTCGTAACTTCCAGCCCAATGTGAACTTCTTTTGTACCAAGGCTGATACCTTTTACAGTCTGCTCAATTTCTCTTTGGATTTCTTCAATGAGCTCTGCAATTTGTTTGGCAGACTCTTGAGACTGTTCAGCCAAATTACGTACTTCTCCCGCTACGACTGCAAAACCTTTGCCCTCTTCACCGACTCTGGCAGCTTCGATAGAAGCGTTCAGTGCAAGCAAATTCGTTTGACTGGCAATGCCTGTAATGATGCTGACGATATTACTGATTTCGTTAGAACGGTTCTGCAGCGCATTAACGGAATCAGCTGTACTTTCCATTGTAGTGGAGATGGAGTCCATTTGAGCGGAAAGCTTTTGGGCTACCTGATTGCCTTCAACGGAGCGTTTTTCCATAGAATAAGCTTGATCCGCTACGGAAGAGGAGCTTTCGGCAATCGTTTGGATAACTGTCGACATTTCATTCATAGATCTGGAACTTTCAAGTGCTGCGTGATCCTGAGCTTCAAGTCCCTGGGTTATTTCCTGAATATTGCTGTTAATGACGTTCGTATTCGTACTGTTTTTCTCGCTAATGCTTAACAATTCCTGGGCAGATCCCGTAACTTCTTGTGTCGTATTCTGTACTTTCACCATTGTATCGTTAAGGCGTTTGATCATAGAATTGAATTTTTGATTGATAATGCCAAGGTCGTCCTCGCCTGTCTTGATTTTTACATTCAGATTACCCTCGCTGACTTCCTCAATTCCCTTCATCAAGCTACGAATCGGGGATAGGGTCCGTTTTACCAATAAATATTGGATCGTTAAGAAGATCGCAAGGAACAGAATGAGCAATGACACACCATATACAAGCAATTTATGAAGTCCGGTAGGTACAGAGCTCGCGTCTACGTCAAAGTATATCGCACTTGTGATTTTACCGCTTTCATCTGTAATTGGGTAAACAATAGTAGTCCATGTACCATATTCGTCCGAGTAAAAGCTGCTCAACGATGATTTATTGGATTGAAGCATTTTATTTACAGCTTGTGCATTTTCGTCAGGAAGAGTGTACATATCCCCAATATCCAACTTCAAGTCTTGGAAAGCTTGGACTAAATTTGTGGGAACGCCAATAATGGAAGTTTGATTTCCTTCTGTTAGTTCTGTGCCAAATATGTAAGCTTGGGCAACATTAGGATAAAATGTGTGGATAGAATCTAGGAATTTGCGTAAATCCTGTTGAGCAGAACCGTTATAATCTTTTTCGCTTAATGCTTGTTGTACTTTTGTTTTGTCAACATCTTCTGCCCATTTTTTAGTCAATACTTTAACTTGGTCTTGCAGCTGCGTGGTGAGAATGTTCTTTTGAAGTATATAGCTGGATGTGATGAGAATAGCACCTATTAATACGATGTTAAGAAAAGAGATTAATAGATTTTTACCAAAAAAGGACATAGTTCTCCACTTCAAGTTTTTCACGTTTTCTTCTCCTTTGAATTAGCAATTTAGTTTCATATACAACCTACCCCATATATATTTCGACAATTTGCTTTCTAAATGTTAGGTATTTATTAAAAGGGAGAGAAGAAGGTTATTTAAAAAGAACGGCGGCCCCTAGTGAATGAAACGATGGGACCGCCGCTTGTCGGCAAAACTGGATTTTATGTTGTTTTTCCAAATAATCTTACTAAATCACTTTATTGTTCAAACAATATTTAAAAAATAAGATAAATGAGGGCGAACGGGTATGCTTTATACCTATAAATACCTGGATTGCATTGAGGGTTCTTAAGTTTCTGTCCCTTATAAAAGAAGTGAAATGAGCAAAGGTAATGAAATGAGCGATAAGACTGAGCTAATAACAAATGCAGATGCAGCTTCCGTTTCCAGTGTTTCATAACGGGTAGCAATCATAGCAGCCACAGCCGAGCCGGGAAAAGCGACAAGCAGTACGGCTTTGGTTACATCCTCATGGGATAGTCCTATCAGAACAGCAATACCGAGCATAACTATAGGCATTACGATGGCTTTCAGCACAGCGATGCTAAGTGCTTTTGGACTGAACGTAATCTTTTTGATACCAATGGTTACCCCGATGGCAAATAGGGCTGTACCAGCAGTAATATTGCCGATTTGATCAAACATGGATTGCAAAAGTTTCGGAGCGTGGAATCCACATAGAGTCAATACGACACCAAACAAGGGTACGCAGGCAAGCGGCTCGCTGAGTCCATGAAGGACTGATTTCATAGTGACTTTAAATAAGTTGCCTTTAGTGCCGTCAGATTCTGTTGTTTTGCGCTGACCGACCGTTCCCAAAATACTTGCAAGCGGATCAAGAATGGCATTAACGACGATCCCAGTAATCGCAATAGGGATGGCGACTGCCGCACTTCCGAACAAGCTTCCCAGAACCGGAATTCCCATGAATGCGAAAGAAGGCTGTGTTGAATTCAATGCGAACATGGAGGATTCAGTCAGGCCTTTTTTGGCAATTAAGCGATAAACAATGAGCAATACAATATAAAAGCCGATTACACCAAGTAGCAAAGCCACAAGAAAGGGCCACTTTTGAATCAATGTCTCTCTTGGTGTCGTCGTAATACCAATAAACAAGTGTGCAGGTAGAGCAAACTTCGTCACGAGTGTATTTAATCCCTTAGAAGAAGCAGGGTTAAAAGCCTTAAACAATCCTGCGAAATAACCAATTAAAATGACAAAGAAAATAGGAATTAAGATAATAAAAATATGACCTGTAGCCATGATGTTGCCTCCAATGAAGATGTCCGCCAAAAAAGGCGGACATCAGTTAAATAATCACTTTGCGTATGCAAGTACAAATTTGATGTTGTCGCTATTTTTTAAACCAGGACCGCTTCCTGACCATATTGTTTGATTGGTTTATATTTGCAGTCCCACATCGCATCTCGAACCGCTTGTGCGATATCGTCCGGTTGATGACGCGCTACTCCATCCTGAACTGCTGCCTTGGCCACAGCCACGGCTACCGCTTCAGATACTTCGCGTAATTCATTGATTTTTGGCAGCAGGGAAGCACCAGGCTGCGACAAATCAACCATTTGAGCTACTGCATGGGCAGCTGCTGCAAACATGCTATCTGTTATAATTTTGGATTTTACCACGATTGCGCCAAGACCAAGACCCGGGAACACGAAAGCATTGTTGGATTGCCCAATTTCAAACTTAATATTGTTATAGATCACCGGCTCAAAAGGACTTCCTGTTGCAATGAGGGCTTTTCCTTCGGTCCAGTGGATCAAATCTTGCGGAGTTGCTTCTGCCAGTGGAGTCGGGTTGGACATAGGCATAATAATAGGACGTTCTGTATGTTTGGCCATTTCTTTAACGATTTCCTCACTAAATGCCCCAGTAACACCGGAAGTACCAATCATAATCGTCGGTTTTACGCGGCGAATGACTTCAAGCAGTGGGATTTTGCCATCCTCAGCATGTTCCCAGTCACGGCATTCTGCAACATCACGCACATAAGGGACTTGGAATGGAAAAAGTCCTTCTGTTTCGTTGGTAAGCAGGCCACGGTAATCATAAGCCCAGAAGTTACGTCTTGCTTCTGCTTCTGACAGTCCTTCCAGCATCATGGCTGCGCTAATTTGGTCTGCATTGCCGATTCCAGCAGCTCCTGGGCCAAAGACTAGAACCCGATGCTTGCTCAGTGGGATTCCGGACAATTGAACACCGGACATTACACCTGCGAGCGTAACCGCTCCAGTACCTTGAATATCGTCATTAAAAGTCAAAATACTATTTCCGTACTTATTGATAATGTTCCGTGCGTTGACATTGCCCAGATCTTCCCAGTGCAGCAGGGCATTCGGGAAAAAGGAAAGTGCAGCTTGAACATAAGTGTCAATAAATTGGTCATATTGTTCTCCACGTACACGTTTATGACGATTCCCCATATATAAAGGATCTTCCAATAGCTTCTCGTTGTTTGTACCTGCATCAAGAACAACTGCCAGTACTCGGCTAGGATCTATACCAGCAGCAGCAGTATACACAGCAAGCTTACCAATAGAGATATTAATACCTCCGACTCCCCAGTCCCCGATTCCCAAAATACTCTCGGAATCTGTGGCTACGATCAGGTCGATATCATCAGGGTCTAGGTTCAAATTCTTAAAAGCCTCTCCAATACCCGCCAGATTATCAATAGATAAATACATACCACCAGGTTTGTGATATTCATGACTGTATTCCTGTATAGCCTGGCCTACTGTTGGTGTATAAACAATCGGGAGCATTTCGCTTAGGTGCTCAGAGAGCAAACGATAATAAAGAACGGTATTCCGATTAAAAAGATCATTTAACGCAACATTTTTACGCAAATTATCCGGTTGGCTCTGAAATTGCTCGTAAACCCGCTGAACCTGCTCCTCAATAGTTAATATCGTAGGAGGAAGGAGACCGTCAAGTCCAAGCTGTTTCCGTTCTTCCAGGGTAAAAGCTACTCCTTTATTCAGCAGTGGGTTGGCAAGTAGATCTTTTCCGGTTAATTTAGTTTCGATAGATCCGTCTTCCGTAAAATGAAAAGCACGCATTTCCAATTCCTTCTTTCTAAAAAATTACATTTAATTAATCCTTGAACAATTCGTGAACAAGTATACGCCTTATTTTAAACCAAGTGAACAAGTATGTTGTGTGAAAAATGGTTATATAAGTGTTTACATAAGAAAAATTATGAAAATGAAAGCGATTTTCAATGTTTTTTGAATGAAAATTTCATTTAATTTTCATGATATTTTCGGAAAATCTTGATTGAATGTGATAATCATCATAGTTTTATAGGCGCAGTTCGATTAAGCGTGCATGAAAAATAGCTTAACTTCATTTTAAATAAACGAAGTTAAGCTATTTTTTGGCTATAGGGATGGTTGAGGGACAAAATTTAATGCTTCGCAGCTCTATGTTTAATGAACATCAGGCATTTAATTCTCCGATGCGATTGACGGCTTCATCAGTAACTGTAGCAGAGCGTTGCATCCAGCTGTTACGCCATTTCAATTGCATTATGATGACGAGGGTAAAGGCACAGAACGTGATTAGGCTCAGAGAGATGAAGCCTGGCATATATGAACCCGTTGATTTGTACAGATGACCCAGTATAAGGGGGAGGAAGTACCCGCCTATGCCACCAGCAGCGCCGACAATGCCGGTCATGAGCCCGATTTCGTTGCCGAACCGCTGCGGAACGAGCTGGAATACGGAGCCGTTGCCAGCGCCAAGGCACATCATGCCTACGAACAGCAGCACAACTACCACGGTAAGTGGCGGTAAAAACGCAATGCCAGCGAGCATAATCCCGGCTCCCGCATACAAGTACATTAACATGCGTGAACCACCAATCCGATCGGACAAAAAGCCGCCTACAGGACGAAAGAAGCTTCCGGCAATCACACAAATGGTCGCAAAATCGGCGGCATGTACCGCGGAGAGGCCATATTGGGTATTAAAGAAAATAGTCAAATAATTAGAAAGGCCAACGAATCCGCCAAACGTCACGCAGTAAAAGGCACAGAATACCCAGGCATCCCTCTGTTTGAGCACCGAAGCATATTGCGACAGACTTTTTGGTGCTGGGCGGTGAGGGCTATTGCGGGCAAAAATACTGAACAGAACGAAGACGGTTAAGATGGGGAGGATGGCCAATCCGAAAACGGCTTCCCAACTGCCAAAATGTTGAGCAATGCGGTTGGCGAACAATGTCGCAAGGACGGTACCGCTATTCCCAGCACCGGCAATTCCCATAGCCAAGCCTTGATGCTCTTTGGGGTACCATTGACTGGCCAACGGCAGCGCAGCTGCAAATGATGCTCCAGCTACGCCCAGGAGCAGGGCAACAACGTACATGTGCTCTAGCGAATCAACCCACAGCCAGCCGAGCAAGAGAGGGATTATCGTGACAAGCATACCAATCTGTCCCGTGAGCTTCGGACCGATATAATCCGACATGAATCCGAGCACGAGCCGCAGCAGGGAACCACCAAGTATAGGTAGGGCGACAAGATTGGCTTTTTGTACAGGGTCCATTGGATAATCATTAGCAATTACAACGGCCAATGGTCCGATCATTCCCCATATCATAAAACTGATATCAAAATACAGAAAGGAGCCAAATAGGGTGGGCTTGTGTCCGCTTTTCCAGAAACTTTTTTTGTTCATTCTCCATCTCTCCTGTTCTCATTGTTGTTCTTTGTCTGAAAAATGTAATTTGAACATGAAAAAGCCGCAAATCGCCCCTACATGGTATCTAGGAAACGGTTTGCGGCCTCATTGCCGTGGTTGACACACCTCATTGTGAGTCGACTTGGTATGATCACGTTGGAGTGATTTTAATCAAATTATAAAAAAGGATCTGTTTTATGTCAATATACATAACACAAAATCGTAAAAAAATTAAATATAAGGTGAAAATATAGCTTTCATGTATTAAATATTGACATGACATTCACAATTCAGTAATCTTAGATACATATCGGCACAACGATGTGCCGACATTTACGGCAACGGTGCCCTTTTCCATTGAATGGAGAAGGGCTTTTTCTGTCTTATTTTATTCGGAGAATGGGGCTGGTTTAATATGATGAAAAAACTGGTCGTCGTCGGCAACGGTATGGCAGGCATTAAATGTGTGGAGGAAATACTTGATCTGGAGCCAGAGCGGTTCCAAATCACGATATTTGGTGCAGAGCCCCGTCCCGGGTACAACCGAGTGCTCCTGTCCAAAATGCTTCAGGAGGAGAGCTCATTTAAGCACATCGTTACCCATGACTGGGACTGGTATGAAGAGAACGGGGTAAAGTTGTACGCGGGTGAACGCGTCTGTCGTATTGATGTTGCAGCCGGGATGGTGGAAACGGAATCCGGCATCAAAGAACCTTATGACATGCTCATATTGGCAACGGGCTCATTGCCTTTCATGCCGCCCATTCCCGGAGCTCGAAAACAGGGGGTAATCGCTTTTCGTGATGTGAATGATTGTGAAACCATGGCAAGATATGCCAAAACATACCGTAAGGCCACAGTTATCGGAGGGGGGCTGTTAGGACTTGAAGCCGCTCAAGGCCTGTTGAATCTAGGGATGGAAACTGAGGTTGTTCATAATGCGCAGTATCTTATGAACCGTCAGCTTGATCGGACGGCGGCTGTGCTTCTGCAGCGAAAGCTGGAACAACAGGGCATGAGGTTTCATTTGGCGAAGGAAACGGTCAACATCATAGGCCGAAACAGGGCGCAAGGATTGATATTTGCGGACGGGAACAGGTTGGAAACGGATTTGGTTGTGCTGGCGGTTGGTATCCGACCGAATATCGAATTAGCTCAGGACAGCGGTCTGACCGTAAACCGTGCCATTGTCGTGGATGATTATATGCGCACGAGTATTCCCGGTATTTATGCCGTCGGCGAATGTGCTGAGCATCGCGGGATTTCATACGGGCTAGTGGCGCCGCTATATGAGCAGGGCAAAGTGCTGGCAAAAGTTATTTGTGGTCGTGAAACGGCTCCCTATGAAGGGACGGTTCCGTATGCGCAGCTCAAGGTAGCGGGGATTCATCTGTTTTCCGTAGGAGACATTCGCGAAGAGGGAAGCGAGATAGCGGTCATGGAGTATAACGGGATGCAGGAGGTTTACAAAAAAGTGATGATGCATGCCGGTGCTGTCACTGGTGCCATTTTATTCGGAGATACGGCGGAAAGTAACTCCCTGCTCGGTATGGTACGGCGCGGCGCGTCGGCTACAGAGCTAACATCCCGGGATAACGGCGGAAGCAAAGCGGAGGATGCGGCAGCCGCACTGCCGGAAGAGGAAACGGTATGTGCGTGCAACGGCGTGAGTAAGGGGGCTATTTTGCGAGCGATCACTACGGATAAGCTGAAGACGGTGGAAGAGGTGAAGAGTCGGACCAAAGCATCCGGTTCCTGTGGGGGCTGTCGGCCGCTGGTGGCTGCACTGGTCAAAAATAGTTTGTCCCAATCGACAGTTTCCGGACCTGTAGTTACTCCGACCGCCCAAGAAGTAGTCCCTGTGTGTGGATGTACGCATTACGATCATGATTCGCTTAAAACAGCTATGGTGGACGCAGCCTGTCAGACTCCAGATGAAGTAGTGTCCCGTCTCGGTTGGACTAGACAGCAGGGGTGTGAATTGTGTCGGCCGGCTGTACTTTATTATTTGGAATCCCTTGGGTTGCGCGACAGATCTGCGACAAATCCATTAGGTGCTGGTGTTGTGGTTCAGGTCACACCGCAGTACGGAGGAGAAGCGCCCTCTGCGGGTCTGCGCTTTACGAACCTAAATGCCGAGAATCGGGCTTTTGTTGAGTCGGACCTGATGGATCAGGCATTTGTAGAAGTAGCCTGGCTCAGAGAGCGGTTGGTAACTTTATGGGGAAGTCTCGCATTGCCCGCGTTGGTTACAGTTGCTATTTGTCCTGGATCGGCGTATCCGGCAGGTGTACTTGTCCACGATATTGGAATATCCCGATCTCCAGTAGGCTGGGAGGTTTATGCCGGTGGCCATGCAGAGCATCCAGTTCGCCAGGGGCAGCTGCTTGGATTGGAGGAAGACCCGGCAGAAGCGGTCCTGATGGCTGTAGCCTGCTTGCAAATATACCGACATAGTGCCCGGTATGGGGAGAAAATGTGGGAGTGGATTGAAAGGACTGGCGTTCTGGCATTACGGGAAAGTGTGCTTGACGCTGCTCTTCGAAGTGGACTGGCGGGTAGCCTGCGGACCACAATGCTGACAGGATGATGTGATGGGTTGAGTTCAGTTGTGGCGATATTCTATCGTGTGCAGACAATAAAATTCCGAAAAATGGCGAAGGGGAGGTGACTTTGATGTGTCAGTCAGGAGAAGGCAAACCGGAAGCTGGGCTACATGTATCGTCAGTAATGGATACGCAGTGCCCGTTTTGCAGCGTGCAATGTAAGATGACCGTTAGTGCGGGTACGGAGACACTTGCGGGTATCATCCGTACAGTGTATAAGGCGGAAGGGAAGGCTAATGCAGCCTCGCAGGGTAGGCTGTGCATCAAGGGAATGAATGCGCATCAGCATGCGACTCATGCGGAAAGGCTGGTACAGCCCCTCATACGCAAAGAGGGCAAACTTGTTCCCGTCAAGTGGGAGGAGGCGTTGGATACTATAGCTAGCAGTTTCTCTACGCTACTGTCCACACAGGGTCCCGATGCAATCGGTATTTACGGTGGAGGTTCACTCTCCAATGAAACGGCTTATTTACTCGGTAAATTTGCCAGGGTGGCTGTAGGTACACGATATATCGATTATAACGGGCGCTTCTGCATGTCGGCAGCGGCATCCGCTGGCAGTAAAGTGTTTGGCGTTGATCGCGGACTGACCTGCAGACTGGCTGATATTCCGTTGGCTCGTTGTATTGTGCTTGCAGGTACGAATATCGCTGAATGCCAGCCGACCTTAATGCCTTATTTTCATCAGGCGAAGGAAAACGGCGCGTTTGTCATTGTAATTGACCCGCGCGCGACACCAACGGCGGCGGCTGCCGATTTGCACCTGCAAATCAAGCCAGGTATGGATGCTGTGCTGGCTAATGCCATGCTAAAGGTCATCGTGGACGAAGGATTTGCGAATGAAGAGTTTATCCGCAAGCGGACCAACGGCTATGATCAGCTGTTGACTCATTTGAAGGGTGTGGATCTGAGCGAATCGGCTGCGTTGTGCGGAATTGAGGTAGAAATGATCCAGCAGGCAGCACGTGCCTTTGGCAGTGTGGAGACCGGCATCGTTTTTACGGCCAGGGGTGTTGAACAGCAGACAGATGGACATATGGCGGTGCGTGCATTTCTTAATCTGGTGCTGGCCACTGGCAAGATTGGAAGGGAAGGGTGCGGTTATGGAGCTATTACAGGTCAGGGAAACGGGCAAGGGGGGCGAGAGCACGGCCAAAAGGCTGACCAGCTTCCTGGTTACAGATCAATTGAGGATGAAGAAGATCGATCCTATGTGGCGTCCGTGTGGGGAGTAAAACCAAGCAGTTTACCGGGTAAGGGAGTGTCCGCCTATGAAATGATGGAGCTTGTCCATCAGAGAGAAATCCAAGCTTTGTTCGTGATGGGCTCTAATCCTGTTGTATCTAACCCGAATGTCCGGCTGGTGGAGGAAGCCCTCAAAAAGCTGAATCTGCTGGTTGTGGCGGATATGTTTCTCACTGAAACCGCGCGGATGGCCGACGTTGTTTTGCCTGTGACGTCTTATTTGGAGAATACGGGGACGATGACCAATCTGGAGGGCCGCGTTCTGCTACGGGAAGCGGCGAGGTCCGCACCAGGCGAGGCTAGAGATGACTGGAACATTTTGTGTCAGGTAGCTGCAAAGCTAAACAAGGGCAGCTATTTCTCGTACAGGGATGCTGAGCATATCTTTGAAGAACTGCGGCTTGCCAGCCGGGGCGGTCCTGCCGATTATTATGGGATCACATATGACAGGTTGCGTCGTGAAGAAGGGGTATATTGGCCATGCCCGTCTACGGACAGAGCCGGTATGGATACGATGTTTCGGGAAACCTTTGCCCATTCCGATCAAAAGGCTGTTTTTACGGTGGTTGAAAGCTGTGGAGCAGGAGAGGAGATATCCGAGGAGTACCCGCTTATTTTGACGAACGGCCGCGTGCTGGCTCACTATTTGACCGGTGCACAAACGCGCAGAAGTCCGTCGCTGGCCGCACGAGAGATTGAGAATTATGTGGAAATTCATCCGCGGACAGCGCGACGCTGGCATATCAGGGACGGGGAGTGGGTAGAAATAGCATCACAGCGCGGCAGCTTCACTGTCCGCGGCCGGATCAAACCACATATCCGCGAAGATACGCTCTTCGTGCCCATGCATTGGGGTGGGATACAAAATGTAAATCGGGCGACCCGACCCGATCTTGATCCGTTCTGCCGGATGCCTGGCTTCAAAACGGCTGCTGTACGCATCCGTCCCCTTCACCTGGCCGTAGCCGCGACCAGTGCAGATAATGGGGAATGGTCTGAGTTCTAGAGCAGGACTGAGTAAGTGACTTTTTCTTTGCATAAAAGGCCAGCCCCCTTTGTATGAGTGAGGGAGCTGGCCTTTTTGGGTTGGACAGTTTAGGGCCCGCAATCCCTAGACTGCGTGACGCCAATAATTAAAAATGCATTCGGGTTTCGGATCTGCTTGCTCCTGTTTTTATTTCTTTTCTGAGCATAGCTTCCCGCCAGTGACAATACAAACCCCAGGCGTCCCCGTTTTCTAGCAGCGGTTTGCAGGTATACAAACCTTCCTCTATGGAGTCGACTCGCCCTGCAACGAACAGTCGGACCGCACTGTTGAGTAACACTTGATTCGAAAAGGCTATAGAAGCTGTGCCTTGCAGCACTTCCTCCGTAATGCGCAGCTGTTCAGCGGGGGTCCAGTTATGCTCGGGTACCACCGAATCCAGCCCGTACATTTCCGGATCAATAACCTGTAGTGATACCTCGCCGTTAGCAAGCAGGTAAGTCCGGGTCGGCCGATCGATGAACAGATCCTCCGATCCTTCGCTCCCCTGGACGATCAGAGCCCTGCGGTAATTCAGATTTTGCATGAGTTTTGCCGTCTTCTCGAACACAGTATTGTGGAAAACGCCGAATACAATATACGGGGAAGAACCGTAATCAACCAGTTTCTCGGCAGTATTCAGCACTGTGCGAAGCCCCAGCTCTTCGCGAATGGGCCGCATATCTCGCAGGGGCGCGCACCACTGTTCGGAGGCAACGAACAGTACACCAGTCAGCTTCGCGGCATGAATGGCGGTTTCACGTGTCATGTTCCGGGACGTTACCCCCATTTCCTGCAGTAAAAGCGGGAGCGTAACACCCCATTTGGGAGGGAGAGGTGCACTGCCATGCATCGTTACAGGAATTCCGCATGAGGCGAGTAGAAAGGCCGTTGCGAAGGTGGCGATAAATGAAGACTTTCTGCCATCGTACGGACCGGCGAAATCAATCCCTTCCTGCATCGGAAAGCGATGGGTATATTTACGGCAGATGTTTACAAATTCTTCCAACTCGGCAACACTCTCCATTTTAATGCGCTCCGCGGCAAAGAAAGCTCCGATTTGAGCAGGGGTTGCTGACTGGGTCATAATAAGTTCGGCAGCAGCTTCGGCTTCGGCGTAATTCAGATCCCGGGCGCCCCTTTTGCCGCGACCAACTTCTTTTAATATTTCAATGATATTCATGTTCGGACCCCTTTCAGATTTATGCTTTTAGCATTTGCTGTGCTTTGACGATGGAGATGGCCACATCAACGATACGTTTGCGTTCGTTCATTGCTTTTTTGCGTAGCACATCATATGCTTCCGCTTCCGGGATACCGTTTACTTCCCCAAGTATTCCTTTCGCCATATCAATCCATTTGCGTTCTTCCAGCCGAGCGGTCAGTTGCTTGCGTTCACTTTGCCAGTGCTGGCGTTCAAAAAAGCGTTTGGCGCTAAAATGAAGAGCCCAATTCAGCTCATGGGCTGCCATAGAAGGGGTTAGAATGCCATCGACAGTGACATCAGCTTCACAGGCCTCTGTCGATGATAGCGCTGATTCTGCGCTGCACCACCAGAGCAATGGGATCGCTTTGGCTTGCTCCAGCCTGCCACTCCATATGCTGATAGTGCCGACAGGTATGTTTAGTACCGCCGCGTCTGCATTAAGAATTAGCTGTTTGATTTCAGATTCATTGCGGCAGGGCAGGGTTAGGTATCCGTTGGACTCTAAAAGGTGCTCAGGTCCTGCCTGCCATGAGGAAACGGCGTGTGTCTGCTCAGATACATAGTCAGAATGTAAGTGAATTACCAACAAGGAACGCAAGCGGGCTCCTCCTCTCTGTAACATGAAGGGTAGTTAGCGATGGGGATAGTAATCATTGATAACAAATATGACATAAGATTTTGTCTGCCTGCTTATTTTTTTCATCATCATCAAGCTAAAACGGACTTTTAAACCATTTTGGCGTGTTTTGGACTGAAAATCAATCCTAATTTTGTAGGGGAGTGATATTTTATACGTCATAGATATGTTACATGGTGATAAAATATAATTTTTTATAAGTTAATGCGTAAGGAATGTTGACATATCATTTGAAGCATTATATATTAGCTACAATACTTTTTAATTCCATACTCTGATGGATACAACGGCGTATTCGATGAAACGGCAATGGAGCCTGTTTTCTCATGTGGAGGGATATTTTGAATCCCCATATGTGAAGCAGGCTTTTTATGTTTTGAGGATACAAATGGAAGGGAAGTGACCTGATGAACGATATCCAAAAGTTAGTGTTGATCGGCAACGGAATGGCGGGGATACGCACTCTCGAACATTTGCTGAAGCTTGCACCAGGTAGCTATGAGATTACGGTATTCGGGGCCGAGCCCCATCCAAACTATAACCGGATCATGCTGTCCTCCGTTCTGGCGGGAGGGGCTGGTTTGCAGGATATTGTCATTAACGACTGGAGTTGGTATGAAGACAACAATATTCGATTGTATACCGATGATCCTGTCACAGCCATCAATACGGAAAAGCAGCAGGTGACGTCGCGCTCCGGCGTATGCATCTCTTATGATTTGTTGTTGTTGGCAACAGGTTCTAAAGCCTTTATTCTGCCGCTTCCAGGGGCCGACAAGGAGGGTGTTATCGGTTTTAGGGATATTCGTGACTGTGAAACGATGATGGAGACGGCAAAGACGCACAAAAAAGCAGCTGTTATCGGCGGCGGATTGCTTGGGCTAGAGGCAGCTAGGGGGCTGCTTAACTTGGGGATGGACGTCACAGTTATTCATATTAACGGATATATTATGGATCGGCAGCTGGATGAGGCTGCTTCCCTTATGCTCCGGCGCGAGCTGGAGGAGCAGGGAATGACTTTTCTGGTCAATAAGCGAACGGCGGCTATTACGGGCCGTCGTCGCGTGGAAGGATTGAAATTTGCCGATGGCAGTGAGCTGGAAGCAGACTTGATCGTTATGGCGGTAGGCATCAGACCAGACATTGAACTGGCGGTGTCGGCGGGAATTCCTGTAAACCGTGGCATCATCGTAAATGATTACATGGAAACGAATGTCCCTGGCATATACGCCGTTGGCGAATGTGCAGAACACCAGGGAATCACTTACGGACTGGTAGCTCCATTATATGAGCAGGGTGGTGTGCTGGCTCAGCGGCTCGCGGGAATGGAGACTCCCGGCTACAGTGGTTCCGTCACTTCTACAAGGTTGAAGGTATCGGGTGTCGACGTGTTTTCAGCAGGGCATTACAAGGATGAACCGGGAACACGTTCCCTGCGGTATCAGGATGATATTGGCGGCGTCTACAAAAAAATCGTGATCAAGGACGAAAAACTGATCGGAGCCGTTCTGTTTGGGGATACGTCTGACGGAGCCATGCTGTTTTCTTTGATCAAAAGTGGCGGGTCGGTGGTTGGCCGAGAGAAAGAGTTATTACTTGGCTTCAATCCCGGTCAACCTGAAGCTAGTGGCGCCATGATGCTGGAGCAGATGCCTGATGACGAAATTGTATGCGGATGTAATGGTGTATCCAAGGGTGACATTGGAGAGGCGGTTGCGGCTGGCTGCCGGAGTGTCGGGGAGATTAAGGCATGTACGAAGGCATCGGCATCATGTGGCGGCTGCAAGCCATTAGTGGAGGGACTCTTACAGCTATACGCAGGCGCAGAAGCCGGAGAAACGCTGAAAGAGGGGATTTGTAGTTGTACGACGCTTGACCGGGAAGCGATCATTGATGGCATTCGGGAGATGGGATTGAAGAGCGTCAAAGAAGTGATGAATGTGCTGGGATGGAACGAACCGGAAGGTTGCACGAAATGTCGGCCGGCCCTCAATTATTATCTAGGTATGGTATGGCCGATCGATTATGAGGATGAGAAGGAATCCAGATTCACGAATGAACGGTACCATGCCAATATACAGAAAGATGGCACCTATTCTGTCGTGCCCCGCATTTATGGAGGAGTTACTTCACCTGCCGATCTGAAGAAAATTGCTGCTGTCGCAGAAAAATACAATGTGCCTCTGGTTAAATTTACGGGTGGCCAACGTCTTGACCTGCTTGGTGTGAAAAAGGAGGATTTGCCGGGGATCTGGGCCGAGTTGGATATGCCGTCTGGATATGCCTATGGAAAGACGCTGCGAACGGTTAAGACGTGCGTAGGTAACACCTTTTGCCGCTTTGGCACTCAGGATGCTATGGGTATGGGCATTCGGTTGGAAAAGGCATTTGAACGGCTGAATGCGCCATCCAAAGTCAAACTGGCTGTATCTGGTTGCCCGCGTAACTGCGCTGAAGCGACGATAAAGGATTTAGGCGTCGTTGCTATTGACGGTGGCTGGGGGATCTACGTTGGAGGTAACGGCGGTATTAAGGTTCGGGCAGCTGAACTGCTTTGTACCGTTAAAACCGAGGATGAAGTAATGGAATGGACCGGTGCCTATCTGCAGTATTATCGCGAGCAGGCCAATTGGAACGAACGCACAGCCCATTGGGTGGAACGGGTCGGAGTTGAATCCGTCAAACAGGCACTCGCGAATGCAGAGACGAGGAAACAACTGGTGACCAGAATTGAAGAGACGTTAAGCACGACGACTGATCCGTGGCACGAAATTATTCACAACGAAGAGCTGCGCAAAAATTTTGTACAGTTGCCGGAACTTAAGGCAGTAACGGAATAGGGGGCTGACAAAATGGAGACCAATACGACAACCAACAGAGTCAGAATAGCTGATCTGAACGAAATTGACCGACGTGGAGCAAGGACAGTTCGCATTCATAATACAGAGATAGCTGTATTCCGTCTGAGCGATGGCAGCGTGCATGCGCTTGAGAATCGTTGTCCGCACAAAGGGGGGCGGTTATCCGAAGGAATGATATGTGGCTCAGCGGTCCATTGTCCGCTCCATGACTGGAAAGTTGACCTTTCCACTGGCCGGGTGCAAGAGCCGGATACTGGATGTGTGACTGCTTACCCCACGGAGATTGATAGTGAGAGCGGGGCGGTTTATATCGTAATCTAAGAGTTCTATACGTATTGTGCTGATGGTTCTGCTTTTTTTCTTCTATATAATAGAAGGATCAAGGTGAAAGGCTTTGTTGAAGAAGTGGTGCTGTTAAAGTGCAAATGATCTGAGTATACAGAAAAGTCGACCCTATTTTTCCGGGCGGCTTTTTTATCTTATAAGTATGATTTTAATTAAAAAATAGGTTATTGACTAAATCTTAGTCAATGACCTATCTTCTTTTCTCAGGATAACTCGCTTTATCTCTAGACAAATAAAAAAAGCCTTGAGAATCAAGGCTTTTGACGAATAGGACGGATGGGGATCGAACCCATGACCCTTACCCTGTCAAGATAATGCTCTCCCGCTGAGCTACCGTCCTGCGGTTATTAGATAATATCATGTATTAACCATATATGTAAAGTGAAAAAATAGAAGTCAGCCTGTACTTCATGACCATTTATATATATAATTCGAATTTAGCGAGTTTGCAATTTGGAATTAATGATAGGGGGAACAGATGATGGCCGCAGAAATTATAAGTGTAACAACAGAGGAACAGCTACAGGAGGCAATATCGATCCGTACCAAAGTGTTTGTCGAAGAGCAAAAGGTTCCTCTTGATTTAGAAATTGACCATTATGACAAGCTGGGAGATACGGCCCATCATTTGCTAATTTGTGAACATGGTGAAATGGTGGCCACTGGTCGATTGACATACTATGAGGAAGATACAGCTAAAATGCAACGTATTGCCGTTCTCAAGGAGCATCGTGCGGCAGGCTATGGACGTGTATTACTGCTAGCACTGGAGGAACGTGCACGTGAATTGGGGTTAAGATACTCGCTGCTAGATGCCCAATGCCAAGCCGAGAGGTTTTACGAAAAGCTCGGTTATGAGACGATCTCCGATGAACCTTTTGACGATGCGGGAATACCGCATGTACGTATGCGCAAAAAGTTGTAGTCGACAGCGTAAGGTGCATACAAATCTGTACAATGTGCATGCTAGTAAAAGTTCCTCCACTATAATACTATGGATAAGGAGCGATACAGTATGGCTGATACAGAACGAGAGCAAATTACAGCAGTACGTAAAGACGGGGATGGCGACCTTACGTCTTTTCAGACATCTACCGGTCGGGTTTTAGATTATAACCAAGCATTGAACGAGATTGAAGCAGGCTCAATTGCAGGCGTTAACGTTTTCAAGGCCAAGGATGGAAGCAAACGAATTCGGGGAGATGCCGATGGAGATCCATCTAATAACCTGGATCAACTGCCATTGTTCTGACCTTAACTCGCAACATTAGAATACAAGTTCATCATTATATTCAAGAACAGCAAGCCGCCTGGCTATCCTTTGTAGGAAAGCCAGGCGGCTTTTTGTTAATTGTTCAAACTGTATTTAGCATGCTACTCTGCACGTTCCAACTCTGTAAGTTGATATACTCGTTGCTGCTCCAGAAAGGACATGACTCCTGCTTTCTCCCTGAATTGTTCCATATCATCACTATAGTGCATCAGATGAATCCGCTCTTGAAGAGATGGCGCCAAGCTTAGCAGCTCGTCCAACGTCGTATGGACTTCTCCAGCGCCTTGTAATTGAACCTCGTGCAGAATACTCCGACATCCTCGTTCATGCACCAGATGATGAAGCAAATCAGGGTCAAAAACCATATCTGCACTATAAAAAAGGCGGTCATTAATGAATATTGAATAACTGTTTTTACCCGGAATATGCCTTGTAGGGATTAGCTCCACCTGGATACCCGATACTAATGTAGTGGGTACACCAGGCGTTATTACGTTTACCTCGAATACATCTTCAAGCTTGTCAATCATACCTTGCTGTGACATTCCGCCCTTGAGCGTATGTTCCCACAAAGGGTGGATTAGTGGTTCGGCGATATAAAGTAGAGGCTTGCGACGATGGAGAATGTTCATTTGAAAACCGAATTCCTCCAAACCTCCGACATGATCTGCGTGAATATGTGTGATTAAAATTGCGCCAATATCAGGCAAAGGGACGCCCATTTGGTGTAATGCTAAAGAAGCGGTTGTACCGCAATCGATCAGCAGTTTGCCTTCTCCGCTGTCCAGCAGCGCGTTGTTGTTGTAATAATGCTTGGCAAAGGCACTGCCTGTGCCAAGCATTTGTATCGTTAGGCTCATTATGGATTATCCCTCCGGACTTTGTGTACTAGGACATTCTACAGTCGTATTTTATCACCTATGCTGCTGGAACTAAAGATTTGGCTCCTTATGTAAAAACTTTGGACAATTTGTGAAACACAGCGCAACTTGTGCGGCTGAGCTAGGTATAAATGTACGACAGAAGGTTTTAAACAGATAACGATGGAGGGATTAGTAGTGATGAAATGGAGAAAAGTGATGGCCCTAGTGATGGCCTTTTCAATAATGGGAGGGACCGCCATTTCGGCGGAATCCGCCAAGGACCAAGTGCAGTTGATTATTAATGGAGAAGTGTCAAAAGATGGCGCAGTTGTCATTGATGGGAAAACCTATGTGCCCATCCGTGATTTTAACGGACTTGTAAATTTTGATCCATCCGGTGGAAAAGTTGTTTTCGACCAGCCTAACGTGCATATGTTCCTGTTCAAGGGAGATACGGTGTTTGGTAACGTGAATAAAGGCAATAAAGTGAAATTTAATGTATTCAGTCAAATTGATACCTTGAAAACAGATATCTCTGGAGTGAAGGTAGCGATCACCGACCCTTCAGGCAACGTGAAGGATATTCAGTCCCAAGATATCAAAGGAGCGCAAAAGGATAACTTCTGGTTCCGTACGAACGACTTTACGTATGATTTCAAAACAGCAGGGAATTACCGGGTTGGTTTCTACATTAAAGAGAGCAAAGACGGCAGCTATACCCTGGTGTCCGAAAAAGTCATTACAGCGATAAATTAGGCATACCACAAATTGACCTGCACCCTTGATCATGTTACGATACGGGGGAAAATAAAACAATTTGAAGGTAGGTATTTCCATGAGTGATCACAAACATGAACACGGTGAAGCCTGCAACCACGATCATGACCACGAACATGAAGAAATGGTTCTTACGCTAACTGATGAAAATGGTAAAGATGTAGAAATGGTGCTGGTAGAGACCTTTGACGTAGAAGATCACGTTTATGCTCTTCTGCTTGAGCGAGGCAATCCCGAAGCGGATGGCATTATTCTTCGTATGGAAGAAGAAAACGAAGAAATGGTGCTTTACAATATTGAGGACGAAGATGAGTGGAAACGTGTAGAAGCCGCATATAGCGAGCTTGTTGCCCAATACGAATAGAATTGGATGTAGCAGCTGCATAGCTCTTTAAGAAAAAGCCCCCAAATGGGGGCTTTTTTTGTTGGCTATCAACATATTTTGTAAGCATGTGTTGACAGTTCAATATTATGAAATAGCGTCAGTCTCGACGATAACCTTCACCTGATGTACTGTTCGGTCCTCAGGTCCTTTAACAGGCAGGCCTACTTCTACATGATCAACAATATAATCAATATTGTCCTGCGAAATAACTTCTCCTGGCAGTAAGATCGGAATACCAGGTGGATACACATAAATGAATTCTGCAATAATGCGGCCAGCAGATTCCTTGAAAGGCACGATTTCCGTATCTCCATAAAAAGCGTCTCTTGGAATAAGGGAGAGCTGAGGAATATCCGGTATCTTTACAACCAGTTCATGCTCCTGACCTGTGGAATAGTGCAGAGAAGCCAGCTCACGCAGAGCTTTCAACAAAATTTCAATTTCCTCTTTGGTATCACCAGGGGTCACCAAACAGAGAATATTGTACATATCGCTAAGCTCAACCTCGATATTGTAGTGATCTCTCAGCCAATTTTCGACATCGTATCCGGTAAGACCTAAATGACGGATATGAACCGTAATTTTGGTTGGATCATAATCGTAGGTAGCTTCCGTGCCGAGAATTTCACTACCAAAGCAATATAGTCCTTCAATCTTGTTAACCTCTGAGCGGCAATATTCAGCCAAATCAAGGGCTCGTTGTGCTATTTCATGACCGTTAAGTGCTAGGTTGCGTCGGGATGTGTCCAAGGAAGCCAACAGGAGATACGAAGTGGATGTCGTTGTCAGCATACTGAAAATCGTTTGTACACGTTGTGGGTTAACGTATCCGTTTTTCGTATTTACATTCAAGATCGAGCTTTGTGTCAAGGAACCGCCCAGCTTGTGGACACTTGTAGCTGACATGTCTGCTCCCGCCTCCATGGCGGACATCGGTAGATCAGGATGAAAATGAATCAGTACCCCGTGAGCCTCATCGACCAGGACCGGCACATTATAGCTGTGAGCGAGATCTACAATTTCTTTTAAGTCGGCGCACACACCGTAATATGTCGGGTTGATAACAAGGACGCCCTTGGCGTCAGGGTGGCGTTCCAATGCCCGGCGTACGGACTTGGTTGTAACCCCGTGGTGAATACCGAGATTTTCATCACTGACTGGAGAAATGAATACTGGTTTTGCACCAGCAAAGATAATGGCAGACATTATAGATTTGTGTACGTTTCTGGGTACAATAATTTTATCACCTGGCAAGCAAATGGACATAATCATGGTGATGATGGCTCCGCTTGTCCCCTGTACACTGTAGTAAGTATAATCTGCTCCGAAGGCATCTGCTGCAAGCTTTTGGGCTTCTTCGATGACACCTGTTGGTTGATGCAGATCGTCCAATGGAGCGATGTTGATCATATCTATGGAAAAGGCATTATCCCCCATAAATTCGCGAAATTCCGGATCTGCTCCGACTCCCTTTTTATGACCTGGGATGTGAAATTGAACCGGGTTGCTCTGAGCGTGCTTCTTCAAAGCAGTAAAAAGCGGGGTGTTGCTTTGATTCATTAGTGTTGTCACAACCTTTCGTGCAGGATTTCGACAATCCTGTGCAAGTGATAATAGAACAAAATTGAGTATAGCAGTTTGAAGTAGGAATGCAAGCGATTGAGGGCGCATTTATTTGCGAAAGAGTGGAGTAGGCGGAGAACCCGGTCTTTATAGCCAAAAAACGAAGGTGGAGGATGTGGATTAGATGTGGCAAAAAGGACGAAAAGAAGCTCCGCAGCGGCTGTGGACTCCTTTTTTTAGCAAATTGTGGGTTTTGGTATTTCTAGTCGAATTTATGAAAGGATCTCTTCTGGTATCCATCCTTCCGGTATATATGGGAGAAACGCTTGGTTTGTCAGCCGGGATTATTGGTTTAGCCTTTTCACTTCAATATTTTGGAGACAATGCGTTCCGGGCACCGGCGGGCTGGATGGCTGAACGGCTTGGTTACCGTGGAACGATGTCGACCGCACTGTTGTTTACGCTTGTAGCTATTATTATGCTGAGCGTACTGTCAGAGCCCGTGTGGCTCGTCGTCGCGTGTCTGCTGCTCGGTCTGGGTACTTCTCCGCTCTGGCCTTGTGTTATGACCGGAACGACCGAAATGTCCGGGCCTAATAACAGCAATGGCGCGGCGATGGGCACACTGGAAATTGCGTCTATGGGCGGAACGGGATTGGGTCCGCTCATTATGAACTTCGCCATATCCCACTATGGGCATTCTTACGGCATGGTGTTCATGATTTTGATAGGATGCAGTGTTGTATTGTTGTTGGTTGCTCTCATGCTGCCAGGACCGAAAAGGTCTGCTAACAAAGGTGACCTCGAACAGAGCGCTCTAGTGTCGTCTGATGGGCACATAAAGCAGAAGCGGGGAGTTCTGAAAGGAATCCAGGAGACGATTGGCGTGCTCAAAACAAAGCTTAACGTCAATCCGTTAATTTACCCGGCGCTGTTTTTGCAGTCTTTTGTTATCGGTTTAATCAGCCCGGTACTGACGCTATACGCTCGGACGGACCTCGGGATTTCACCAAACCTGTACAGCGTCCTCCTGATTGCAGGCGGTGGGGTGACTGTGCTGGCACTGATCCCTTGCGGCAAGTTGGTCGACCGACTTGGAACGGAGTATTTTCTACATGTTGGTTTTTTGCTAGCCGGAATTACACTGTTTCTCTTTTCAATCGTTCGCTCTATTCCGCTGGTGTTTGTATCCGTAGCGCTTATTGGTTTGGGATATGCGCTCATTTTGCCTGCATGGAACACATTTCTTGCCCGACTGATTCCGGAAAGCGAGCGAGCAACGGTATGGGGCTTTTTTTTAACACTTCAAGGCTCCGGCATGGTTATAGGCCCGCTCGTTTCAGGAGTGCTATGGGACCGTGCCGGACACACAGCACCATTTATCATCAGTGGGGTCGTGATGCTGCTCATGTTTGGCTGCCACCTGGCTCTGGCGCGTAATCCACGCAGGAAGACTGTGGAGGCCTGAACAGCACCTTGAAAAGCGGCGAGGGCTTACTCTTTCGAGAAAGACATTCGGTACAGCGGCAGTAAATGCTCAAAGGTAGAACGCACAGCCTGTAATAATGCAGCCCCGTCGCTGGCGAGTGGATCTTCTCGGTCAATACGGATTCCACACATGACCTCCGCTTTTTTTACCTGTTGCAGCTTGTGGATGATCGTTTGAAAATCTTCATTATCCATGTGTTGTTGTTCTGTGCCTTCTGGAGCCATATGATCCATGGACCAGTAAAAATGATCCGGTAGGTTAGAACGTACATCACTCAGGTTGGCTTCGAGCGCCTGGGCAAATGTAGCTTTGTTCGGGCTTTCATAAATAATTGCGAAGATGACGAAAAGATGGGAAGCGAACATGCCTACCTCAAAATGCGGCAGCGCCTTGTATCCGCGCTTGTTTGCCGCCCAGGCAACCCAAGTATCTTTGGGGGGATTGACTTTCCGTCGTGCATGCTTGGCAACGTGAACGTGCATAGGCTCCCCACATAAGTCTGTCAGGAACGGGGCCAATTCCTCGCCAATTGCCTCCAGTTTGGGCCGAACCTGCTGAATCAGCACTTCCATACGAGGCTCCAACCCCGGTATTTCAAAAACATCGAAGTCCTTTGCAGTAAATCCACTAAATGTCATTCCTTTTCCTCCTGTAACTGGGTTAGGCCATGTCGTGTGGCGTAATATGTCCGATTATAGCATAATGCCGCCGGGCGTGGCCGACTTTAGACCAGGTTTGAAACAAGCATATAAGGCAAAAGTAGGATTGTGCGCTGTTACTCATAAAAATAGGTCAAATAACCAAGTACCCTTACATAAAATGAAGTATAAAATAGAGCAAGGGAAGATCAAGCGGGAAAGCCGCAGGCTTGCTGTAGCCGGACTTCTTGAATCGGACTTGAAAAAGGAGGGAATGCCGTGAACAAGGGCTGTGAGGTAGAATATTGCAATCTAGAGCTCCGGTTTAGCCGTCGGCATATCCATAATCTGATCAAGGATTTGATATCGGAAGGGTATTCGCTGTACTGGAGCGAGGATGAGTCGTACCTGGTTTTGTCGGTGAGAACTGGGCGCAAGCTGGTGAAGCTCCGTTTTCAACAGCTGCGCACAGGACACTACAAGTTAGCTGGAGATTATGTAATCCGCGATGCCAAGCTGGCTGAGTGGTTGGAGAAGCTGATTGGAAGCACCCGAGGTCATGCCATTGTCAAAAGAGTTAAGGATCATCATATTTTAGTGGAAAATATTTTGTTCGGTGAGGTTATTCGTCTGGTCGAGGTTACTGGCTTTAAGCAGCGTGTCATTTATCAGAAAGGACCGGTGCTGTCCGCACAGGAAATGGAGGATATGTACGCTTCCAATGAAGGGGAAACCAGGCTGCTGCTGCTCAAAATGGAAGTAGACGATGAATTGGAGAAACTGTTCACAGCGATGACAGACGGAGATAAGGCTAAAATCGGGAATTGCCATGAACGCCTGCAAACGCTATCCCACCAACTGCTGATGATGGAAGTGTAATACATCTGAACACCTCATGAAAATGGGGTGTTTTGATCTGTGAATAGACAGGGGTTCACTTCTGACACCAAAAACGTTAAAATAGAAGTGCACGTGTTCCGATTCACATAAAGTGTAATGCGGTAAAGCGGCGATGTAGAAGACAAAATATGTTGCAAAGGATGAGGAACCAGATGGCAAAACAGCAAATTGGTGTGATCGGCCTGGCGGTAATGGGTAAGAATTTAGCCCTTAATATTGAGAGCAGAGGCTTCACCGTCTCGGTTTTTAATCGCTCTCCAGAAAAAACGCACGATCTTATCAAAGAAGCAGAAGGTAAAAAACTGACGGGTACTTTCTCTATTGAAGAATTTGTGAACTCATTGGAGTCACCCCGTAAAATCCTGATCATGGTTCAAGCTGGTAAAGCTACAGATGCCACGATTGAACAGCTTGTGCCTCATCTGGACAAGGGCGACATTATTATAGACGGAGGCAATGCCTACTTCCCTGATACACAGCGCCGCAGCAAGGAGCTGGAGGAAAAAGGACTTCGCTTTATTGGTACAGGCGTATCCGGTGGTGAAGAAGGTGCCTTGAATGGTCCTGCTATTATGCCGGGTGGACAAGAAAGTGCCTATAAACTGGTAGAGCCGATTCTGACGGCAATCTCTGCCAAAGTGGAAGGCGACCCATGCTGTACATATATCGGTCCCGACGGTGCTGGTCACTATGTAAAAATGGTGCATAACGGTATCGAGTACGGCGACATGCAATTGATCGGTGAAGCTTATCACCTGTTAAAATCAGTCCTGAACGTGAATGCGGAAGAGCTTCATGAAATCTTCACGGAATGGAATAAAGGGGAACTGGACAGCTACCTGATCGAAATTACAGCTGACATCTTCTCCCAATACGATGCTGAAACAGGCAAGCCAATGGTAGACGTTATCTTGGATGCTGCTGGTCAAAAAGGTACAGGTAAATGGACAAGCCAAAGCGCTTTGGATCTGGGTGTGCCATTGTCCATGATTACCGAATCCGTATTCTCCCGCTTCTTGTCTGCTATGAAAGACGAGCGCATTGCGGCAAGCAAAGTGCTGAGCGGTCCTAATGCTGAGTCCTTCAGCGGCGACAAAAAAGAATTTATCGAGAGCGTACGTAAAGCACTGTTTGCAAGTAAAATTGTGTCCTATGCTCAAGGTTTCGCTCAAATGCGTGCAGCTTCCGATGAATATGATTGGGATTTGAAATACGGAAAAATCGCTATGATCTTCCGCGGCGGTTGCATTATCCGCTCGCAATTCCTGCAAAACATCAAGGATGCATATGACCGCGACCCTGCCTTGAAAAACCTGTTACTGGATTCTTACTTCAAAAATGTAGTTGAAACGTATCAAGATGCATGGCGTCAAGTGATTTCCGTGGCTGTATCTCAAGGTATTCCAGTGCCTGGCTTCTCCAGCGCGCTTGCATACTATGACAGCTACCGCACTGAGCGTTTGCCAGCAAATCTGCTGCAAGCACAACGTGACTACTTCGGTGCCCATACGTTCAAACGTGTGGACAAAGAAGGCGTATTCCATCATCAATGGTTCTAATGAACGGACGGATATGTATGAATAGCATTATGTAATACAACGGAAGCTTTTTTGCCCTATGGGTAGAAGAAGCTTCCGTTTTTAATTTTTAATTATGGATATCATTCTAGGGTAGTAGAGGATTGTGTAATCTTTTGAGGCTATGGTATGATAGGGACAGAATATTTTAATGCATTACCGCGTCTAAGCTTTGAGTTAAAACAAAAGAGACGGGAAGTTCTCGTCTCTTTTGTTAAGTAGGTTTTCTATTGCTCCTGTGACCATTGCAGCATGCCGCCGGTCATGTTAGTACAGCCTTCATAACCTAGCTGCTGTAGATATTCGCAGGCTCGTTCACTGCGATAACCGCTCCGGCAAATAAAGATAATTTCACCGGTGCGTTCAATTTCTTCAAGACGACCCGGAAGCTGTCCGAGCGGAATGTGCTTGGCACCTTCAATCATGCCTTCCGCTACTTCTTCCGCTTCGCGGACGTCGATTAATTGCAATTGCTCTCCTGCTTGCAGACGTGCGCGCAACTCAGAAGGTTCAATCAGGGCGATTTGCGTCATGGCCGGACCTCTTTTCTGATAAATAATGGGTGCTGCGTATGTTTTTGATGTGTGCAAAATGTCACACATACTCTATGTATGATAGCTAAGCTATCTCTAGGCTGTCAATTGGCTTAATCCTAAAGGCAGGTATAGATTAATTAACCGACGGGATTCACTCGGGCGACCTAGATTAATATTTCTTATTTTTTGGGTGGAGAAATGAATGCTACAACTTGTATAATTAACGTAAAATAGGATGGTTTGAACCGAAAAGGAGCATGTACATTATGGATGTTATCGTTAGACCTACCCCTTCCTTGCAAGGAGAGATTGGGGCCCTGTCCTCCAAAAACTACACTACTCGCTATCTGCTCACTGCGGCACTTGCTGAGGGACAAAGTACCATTTATTATCCAGCTCATAGTGAAGACAGTGATGCTATGCGTCGTTGTATCGCCGATCTGGGTGCAGTACTGGAAGAGGATGATGAAAAAATAATTATTACAGGTTTTGGTAGCCATCCTCAAGCTGTGAAGGAATTGAATGTGGGAAACGCAGGAGCGGTGCTCCGTTTTTTGATGGGTATTGCATCTCTATGTCCGGATGTTACATTTGTTAATACATATCCCGACTCATTGGGTAAGAGACCACATGATGATCTAATCGATGCACTGGGGCAACTGGGTGTGAAAGTAGATCATCGTGAAGGTAAGTTGCCAATTCGTATTCAGGGTGGTCAGGCGAAAGGCGGTAAAATTCAGGTGTCCGGCTCGGTTAGCTCACAATATTTGAGCGCCTTGCTATTCCTTACGCCTTTACTAGAGGAAGACAGTGAAATCGAAGTGCTGCATGATTTGAAATCCAAGGTGGTCATTGGGCAGACCCTGGAGGTATTGCAAGAGGCTGGTATTATCATTCATGCAAGCGATGATTACATGTCTTTCCGTGTCCCGGGGCGGCAATCCTATCAGCCACGTACGTATACTGTACAGGGAGACTATCCAGGGAGTGCAGCGGTGCTAGCGGCTGCTGCAGTAACGAATTCTGATGTTACCATTCATCGTCTTAAAGAGCAGAGCAAACAGGGAGAACGCGCTATCGTAGATGTGCTGCGCATGATGGAAGTGCCACTGACACACGAGAACGATACCGTTGTCGTGAAGGGCAATGGCCGATTGAAAGCTGTCGAGTTTGACGGTGATGCTGCAACAGACGCTGTGCTTGCAATGGTGGCTGCGGCTGTATTTGCTGAAGGCACGTCCCGCTTTTATAACGTGGAGAATTTACGGTATAAGGAATGCGACCGCATTACCGATTATTTGAATGAGCTGACCAAGGCTGGAGCTCGGGTAGAAGAACGCCAAGCGGAAATTATCGTACATGGCAGACCGGAAGGTGTCGAAGGTGGCGTGGAAATTAACGCGCATTTTGATCACCGTGTTATTATGGCCTTGACGATTGTAGGTTTGCGTTCACAGAAGCCGTTAGTGATCAAGGATGCACATCATGTCGCCAAATCGTATCCGCAGTATTTTGATCATCTAACGACGCTTGGTGCTTCTGTAGAATGGGTAAAATAAAAGCAAACGAAGATGCGAATAGGAGGGAACAGGATGGCTTTTGAAAATCCGTCGAGAGAAGAGATTAAAACCATTTTGGAACAAGTAGGCAATATTGCGGTTGTTGGTTTGTCTGATAAATCAGATCGAACCTCTTATATGGTTTCTTATGCCATGCAGAAGCGGGGATACCGGATTATTCCGGTTAACCCTGCGGCGGCAGGGCAAACGATTCTTGGGGAGACTTGTTATGCCAGTCTTGCTGAAGTACCTGAGCCTGTGGAGCTGGTCAATGTATTCCGCCGCAGTGAATACTGTGCAGAGGTTGCGCGTGAAGCAGCAGCTATTGGAGCTAAGATTTTGTGGCTTCAACAGGGGATTATAAGCCAGGAAGCCGCTGACATTGCGCAGGAGCATGGAATGACGGTTATTATGGATCGTTGCATTAAGGTGGAGGACTCAGTGACCCAGGCTGTACGTAAAGGATAAACAAGGATCAGTGACCCGTGCTATACGCACATGAAAACCTTCTTCCCTTGCTTCACAGGGTTGAAGGTTTTTGGTGCGAAATGAGGAATATGGTAAAGTATATTATACTTTTAGCAATCCATATAATGTATGTATGCCTGATGATGAAAATGGTCTAGACGGATTCATAGTGTTATCTGTTGTGGTGATAAAGTTTTTTGACCTGTAGAAGCGTAAATAAATATTTTGGCAGATGGAATCATTGCTTTGACAAAAGTATTTATTCGGCTTACCATCAGGGATAGAAAGGAGAGGAATGCCATGAATTGGCTCGGATCCTTACAACAGCTCGGTCGTGCTGTCATGCTCCCGACGATGGTGCTACCAGCCGCTGCAATATTGCTAAGTCTCGGCAGCCTTCCTTGGTCCACATGGGGATTCCCTATGGTGTCTGATATGGCAAATGCGGCGGGACATGGGATTTTTTATTTTTTGCCATATTTATTTGCGGTTGGTGTTGCACTGGGGATGTCGAATCAGGCAGGTCAGGCGGGACTGGCAGCATTAGCTGGTATGGCTATATATGATCAGGTCACATTGAGATTTGGAAACGGACTCATTCAACCGGCGACGCTCATTGGTATCATTTTGGGGGTCATTTCAGGGGTGGCTTATAATCGCTTCAAAAGCATCAAATTGCCCGAGGTGCTTCAGTTTTTTGGGGGTACCCGATTTGTTCTGCTGCTTATTGGCCTCTTCTCGGCTGTGTTTGCAGGACTCATGCTAATTATTGCCCCACTCATACAGAGAGGGCTGCAATTTATAGTAGGTCTGGAATCGAGCTTGGGCGGCTTTGGACTGTTTATCTACGGTATTCTATATCGGTTGCTGGCGGCCTTTGGTCTGCACCATCTGCTTAATAATATTTTTTGGTTTCAACTGGGTACATATAAAACGCCGTCTGGCAACGTTGTGCAGGGAGATTTACCCCGGTTTTTTGCTGGCGATCCGACAGCGGGCTATTTCATGTCCGGGTTGTTCCCCATTATGATGTTTGCGATCCCTGCCATTGCGCTGGCGATCATTCAGGAAGCACGTGAAGATTTGAAGCCAAAGGTGCAAAAAACATTTTTGACGGCTGCGCTTGTCTGCTTTTTTACCGGAGTGTCGGAACAGATCGAGTTCGCCTTTTTGTTTGCAGCACCTTATTTGTTCCTCGTTCATGCGGTTATGTCTGGGCTGGCCATGTGGCTTACCTTTGAGCTGGATATTCATCACGGATTTTCCTATTCGGCGGGTTTTATAGATTATGTCCTTAATTTTCATCTCTCACATAACGCCTGGTTGTTAATTCCAGTGGGAGTGGCGTATGGGCTTGTGTATTATGTACTGTTTCGATGGGCTATCCGGCGGTTCCGTATTCCAACTCCTGGGCGCGAGGAAGGTTCGGTTCTGGAGGATTGGGCCGGCAATATTCCTTATAGTGCTCCGCTTATTTTGGAAGCACTTGGCGGGAAGGAAAATATTGTGCAGGTGGAGGCCTGCATCACACGTTTGCGGCTGACCGTCCACAATGACAGACTGATCGATACCGGAGCGATGAAGGCTTTGGGATCGGCCGGGCTTATCAATCTGGGTGGAGGTAATTTGCAGGTTGTATTCGGAACGTATTCAGAACTGATTCGTGAGGAAATCGCGAAGCTGATGGAGCGTGATCTCCCTCAAATTTTGTTCAACGCTCCTGTACATGGAAAAATGCTCCCGATTCATGAAGTGCCTGACAAAATTTTTGCGACGAAGCTGGTCGGGGACGGTGTTGCTTTTGTTCCTGAACGTGGTGAACTTGTGTCTCCAGTGTATGGTACTGTGATGCACTTGTATCCGACTATGCACGCTTTAGGCATCTCCACACGAGAGGGACTTGAGGTTCTGCTCCACATAGGGATTGATACTTCACAGCTAAAAGGAAATTTTACTGCTATGGTAGAAGCAGGCGATACGGTGGAACCGGGGCAATTGCTGATCAAATTTGATTTGCAGGCGCTGCGAGAGCAAGCTCCATCACTGGTGACTCCTATGGTCATCACGAATCCGGATCGCGTCAAGTCGTGGAGCTTTGCTCCGTTTAAAACAGTGAAAAAAGGTCAGGCCTCGGTAATGTCCGTTGTGCTGCATGACAGGAATGTTGGAGGGGTAGAAACATGATAGAAGGCATCGGCGCCGCAGCAGGTGTGGCAATCGGGAAGGCATTTGTCCTGCCGAGCTGGGAGTGGGATTTACCTGATCAAAAAATGGATGCGGTAGATCTTGCAAAGGAATTTGAACGGTTGTATGAAGGGATACGCACATCCAAAAGTGAGATCCAGTTTATTAAGGATGAGTTTCGAGAGATGGTGGGGCCGGAGGAATCCAGCATTTTTGATGCTCATCTTGCGATATTGGAAGATCCAGAATTCATGAATGAAATTCGCGGAATTATTGAGCGTCAGTATAAGGCGGCCGAGGTGGCCGTGAAGGAAGCCATTGATCATTTTGTAACAATGTTTGATTTACTGGATGATGAATATATGAAGGAGCGGGCAATCGATATCAAAGATGTGGGAAACCGGCTGCTCAAGCATTTGCTGGGTGCACCGGAAGTGACTCTTCCCAAGGATACGCAGCCCTATATTCTGGTAGCCAAGGAGCTCTCACCCTCCCAATCGGCACACTTGAATCCTAGCTATGTTTTAGGGATTGTAACTATGAATGGTGGGAAAACATCACATTCTGCGATCATGGCCCGCGCACTTGGTATTCCACTCGTTTCAGGACTGGAGAGCAATCTGAATTTGCCCGTTCAAACGGGAGATATGATGGTTGTGGATGGAGACCTGGGCAAAGTTTATGTGAATCCGGAAAAAACGGTAACTGATCATTATAAAATTTTGCGTGACGAGCAGCGACGCAGAAAAGAGCAGCTTCAGGTGCTTGCTTCTGTAGATGCCGTGACCAAGGATGGAACCACCCTGAGGCTGGCGGCCAATATTAGTTCGATTAAAGAGCTGGAGGCAGCTTTGAAGCATGGCGCTCAAGGTGTGGGACTGTTCCGCACGGAGTTTTTATACATGGATCGCAAATCTGCTCCAGATGAAGAGGAGCAGTATGAAGTATATCGGCTGATAGCGGAAAAGGCAGGAAACCACTCTGTAGTCATCCGTACATTGGATATCGGTGGAGATAAGCCGTTGGACTATCTTCAACTACCAGAGGAAGAAAATCCTTTTCTAGGTTACCGTGCTATACGGATCAGTCTGGATTGGAAGGAATTGTTTAAAACCCAGTTGACTGCAATTTTAAGAGCCAGTGCAACGGGAAATATCAAGGTAATGTATCCGATGATCTCATCCGTGGAGGAGGTCCGCCAGGCAGATGCTCTTTTGAAGGAGGCTATGGCGGATTTGGATGCAAGAGGGCTTGCCTATAATCCAAACATTCAGCGAGGAATTATGATTGAGGTACCGGCTGCAGCGATGATCGCTGATCTATTGGCAGCTGAAACAGATTTTTTTAGTATCGGAACGAATGATCTGGTTCAGTATGTGCTGGCTGTAGACCGTATGAATGAGCAGATTGCACATATGTACCATCCATACCATCCAGCTGTACTTCGAATGCTGCGCATGACTG
Organism: Paenibacillus sp. A3M_27_13; assembly: GCF_024213315.1. NCBI lineage: Bacteria > Bacillati > Bacillota > Bacilli > Caryophanales > Paenibacillaceae > Paenibacillus > Paenibacillus sp. A3M_27_13. Next base: position 707,116 of record NZ_JANAVE010000001.1, on the reverse strand, counting down.
CACAAGCGGCACATCAAGCAGGAATTGATGTAAGTGTATGTGGTGAGATGGCTGGAGATGAACGTTCCGTTCCTCTTTGGCTGGAACTGGGGATACATCAACTCAGCATGTCTCCCCAATCTTTGTTGCGGGTCAAGCATCGTGTGCTGAATACGACTGCATCTGAGGCAACGACAGTCGCTCAGGTTTGCTTTGGCATGTCCACTGGTGCAGCGATCGAAGACAAGCTGACTGCAGCTAATGTCAGCTGCACTCCGGCCGGGCCTGGACGGCAGTAATATATAATGTCCGCAAAGCTTTGCACAGCCAACACCCCGTACTGTTGAGCTTGTCGTAGCAAACCTTAATGGCGTAGCACGGCTTGGACGAAAAAGAACCTTCAAAACCACTTATTCATGGTTTTGAAGGTTCTTTTTTTCATCTTGTTGACAGCCTCTTGAGATTACGGAAAATTAACTTAATCTCTTATTTCTGGGTGTTATCTGCTAACAAATCGCAGAACGCTTTTCCGTAAGGTGGAAGATCAGGCGGCCGACGAGCAGATACAATATGTCCGTCCGTCACAACTGCCTCATCCTTCCAAATAGCTCCTGCATTCTCCATATCATCACGAATACCTGGTGTGGAGGTTACCGTAACACCATCCAAAATTTTAGCAGAAATCAGTACCCAGCCTGCATGGCAGATTTGTCCAATCGGCTTATGAGCAGCATGAAACTCCTGTACGAGTTGAATTACCTTGGGATAGCGGCGCAGTTTATCAGGTGCCCAACCGCCAGGGACGAGAATCCCGTCATAATCACTGCTATTCAGTTCCTCAAAGGCATATTCCGCTTCAGCAGGTACGCCATATTTTCCAATATATTTTTTACCTTTTTCCGCACCGGCTAAATGCACTTCTGCGCCTTCTTCACGAACACGGTAAATCGGATACCACAGCTCCAGATCCTCGAATTCCTCATCCACCAGGGCGATAACCTTTTTTCCGGCAAGTCTTGACATCCAACCATCCTTTCGTGCGTCACATGATGACACCTCTGTTTTGTAATCTGTACTTTTACATCTTAAGAAAAAGAACGCTCGAAGTCCATTCCTTCGCAGATTCTTATGTTAGTAGTCTGCTCTTTGACAGCAATTGTCGTCATTTTCTGACCCGCCAAAGCTTTGGTAATTTGTTCATAGCTGCAATCTGTGGAAGGATTTGAGGTCCCAAAGTCGAAATAAAACAAGGTATGATAGATTTAATGGAGTTAACAATTATTTATTAGACTAGTAGATAGATATATTTGGATTCTGATGAGATCCTCGTATAGTTTGATCCTACGTAATGAGGTGGTTAAATGCAGAAGCAATGTCAATGTGGCAAACCGATGGGACTGGAACTGCGAAAGGTAATCTATGCGGGCAAGGTTGAAATTTTGCACGTCCCTGTATTCTCATGCTCGTCATGCTTTTCCAGTGAGGTTTTGCAGCATGTGACGAAGGACATTAAGGCACTATTACAAAGTCTAGGGAGCAAACCTACGGCACGGAGAATATCTTTTGCTCGCAACAATGAACTGGCAGAAATAATTCGCAAGCTTGTATTGGAGGAAGCGGACAATCCCAATGTGGATTGGCAATCTGCTTTGGAGGAGCGCATGGAGCTTCGAATTAATCTCTTACTGGATCTTTATCGCTATGCGAGAAGTCTGGGAGACGAAGATTGGATGAATGATGTAGAGAAAAAATTGGTTCAATTATCCGGTTTTACCAGTGAATCGGTATTTACGAATACAAAAAACTAAAAAATATGAAAATTTTCATGGTCACCATTGGATTTTACATGTTCTTTTTGTTACGATGTGAATAGGCCATACGACAAGACACAGAAAGGAATGTATATCCAATGGCGACGATGACAAAAATGACTACTGTTCAACAATTAAATACGGCTCTGGAAGCGTCATCAGACAAGCCGTTGCTTCTCTTTAAACATAGCACACGTTGTCCGATAAGTGCAGGCGCATATCAGGAAGTGGAGTCCTATTTGCATGGCGCTCCCAACGAAAATATTGAATACGGTATCATTTATGTAGTAGAAGATCGGCCGGTGTCCAATGAAACCGCGGACAGGCTTCAGGTGAAGCATGAATCCCCCCAGGCCATTTTAATCAAGGGCGGAGAGGCTGTTTGGCATACATCCCATTCGAATATTACAGCCCGTGCACTCCACGATCATCTCACATAGATAGAATGTGTGCTGTCGTTGCATAAAGTAGTATTTTGTCGTATCATGGTTCTAATTAGTTGATCTAGGATTCGGTTGAAAATTTATTGGCAATGGAGAGAAGGAATGTGACGGTAACGATCTATGATGTAGCTCGCGAAGCTGGTGTCTCAATGGCCACAGTGTCCCGCGTAGTTAACAATAATCCTAATGTGAAACCTCAGACCCGCAAGAAAGTGTACGAAGCGATTGAACAATTGGGATATCGCCCAAATGCGGTCGCTAGAGGTCTGGCGAGCAAGAAGACAACGACCGTCGGCGTGGTTATACCGGATATATCGAACTCAATTTTTGCAGAAATTGCGCGCGGTATTGAGGATATAGCGAATATGTATCACTATAATATTATTTTGTGTAATGCCGACAAGCGAAAAGAAAAAGAGATTCGTGTCATCAACACATTGCTTGAAAAGCAAGTGGATGGTCTTCTGTTCATGGGTGGTACAGTAACGGACGAGCATATTCAGGCGTTCCATACAGCTGCGGTCCCTATCGTTCTATGTGCAACGAGTGATGAAAAAGGAAGCTATCCTTCGGTCGATATCGACCATGAAGCCGCTGCTTTTGATGCAGTAAACACGTTGATCCGCCATGGACACCGTCAAATCGCAATGATCAGTGGTACGCTTCAAGACCCTGCAAACGGCTATGCACGTTTCCAAGGTTACAAGAGAGCACTGGAAACAGCCGGAATTGATTATCAGGAGGATCTCGTGCGAATCGGGAACTACCGTTATGAATCCGGTGTCGAAGCAATGAAATATTTTCTCGGCCTGAAGAAGAAGCCAAGTGCGATTTTTGCTGCTACGGATGAAATGGCAATTGGTGCGATCCACAGTATTCAGGATGAGGGTTTGAAAGTTCCTGATGATTTTTCGGTAATCAGTGTTGACAATATTCGTATGGCCTCTATGGTTCGTCCTCAGCTGACAACCGTCGCGCAACCGATGTACGATTTGGGTGCGGTAGCGATGCGTTTGCTGACCAAGCTGATGAAAAAGGAAAACGTGGAGAATCCTCGCGTTATTTTGCCGCATGAAACTATTTTGCGGTTGTCAGTTAATTATTTAGACTAGACGCAGTGCTGAATAGGATATACCTTCGATGAAAGCTCCTTTGATGGAGCTTTTTTCGCGGATATAAAGCTTCTTATGGACATCATCATCAAACCAAGAATAGAGGGATGCGTAATGAGCCGACTTTATGGATTAATGGGTGCTATGGATGAAGAAATTGAATTGCTGCTGGCAGCGATGACGGAAGCGAGCAAGACGGTCAAGGCTGGAATCACGTACACCACAGGAATCATTCACGGGCAAAGAGTCGTTGTCTGCAAATCCGGTGTAGGCAAGGTTAATGCTGCGGTAACAACACAAATCCTGATTGATCATTTTGGTGTAGAACAGATTATATTTACGGGAGTGGCAGGGGCAGTTCATCCCGATTTAAACATTGGGGATATTGTCATCTCATCAACATGTATGCAGCATGATATGGATGTAACGCCTTTGGGCTATGCCAGAGGGGTCATTCCTTATCAGGACACCTCAGAGTTTGTGGCAGATCCCGAGCTTGCAAGTCTAGCTGAGCAAGCCTGCAAATCGTTTGGCGATCGGTATATTGTCGGCAAGGTACTTTCTGGCGATCAATTTGTTGCAAATCGTGAGTTAGTGACTGCATTGCATCAGGAAATGGACGGTGCTTGTACCGAAATGGAGGGTGCAGCTGTGGCTCAGACAGCTCATATGAACGCTGTGCCTTATGTTGTCCTACGATCTATGTCAGATAAGGCTGATGGATCGGCTCACGTTAATTATGCTGAATTTACGGTAGAAGCTTCACATCGTTCGCATCGTATTGTGGAGTTCATGCTCAAGCATTTGGGATAAGAGTATAATTTTTTAATACATGAATCTTCGGACAAACCGGATATGGTCAAACTGCTCCTGTGATGCGAGGGGCACATCCTTTCCCATTCGTACCATCAGACAGTTAGCAGGATGTGAGCATATTTCAGGATCATCCGTGGCGTACCAGACCATATCTACAGTTTTCATCAGACGTTCCATCATGCGGCGGTATTCCCATACGGAGAGACCGCTGCCTTTTAAATCCCAATGCCAATAGTATTCGGTGGTAAAAATAATATAGGATTCAAGTTGTCTGTCCTCAAAGGCAATCCGAATCATTCGGCTACCCAGGCCCAGACCACGATAGTCATCGGCTACCTCAACAGCTCCAAGTTCCAGTAAATCCTTCATGCCAGCTTCCGACCAGCGCTCCATCTCATCTGGGTAATGAAAAGTAACATATCCCAGAAGGGTTTCCCCGTTGTGGGCAATGATAATTCTGCCTTCTGGCAGTTCCGAAATATCCACCAACGCGTCGAACTGTTCCTTTGGTTTGCGAAAGGCATCTAATTGCTTGTGCATTTGAAATGAACGCAGTTGATCCGCGGATACGGGGCCTTCTACATAGATTGTTTGTCCGTTATGATCCAGCGTGTCCAAGTGGTACAGTTTTAAATGCTGCATGTGTACGCCCTCCTTGTTCGCCATGAGCTCGTTCCTCATATCCCCTACTTATAGCAAAAAAACAATTAAATGAAAAGGATGGTCGTCACATCCTGACCTATGATATACTGTTTTAGACATAAAATGTTCACAATTAAGTGCTTAAATCAACCAGTACACCAAAGGACTTCATCTGCTTTATTGATTTTGTAAGCGTTATCTTGTTCTGTGTGATTCTCATTAATCCATTGTGAGGAGGCTGAACGCATGAAGATTGAAGAACTCCAGACTGTAGTTCCCACATCCAACATGGGCCCGTATGAACAAGCTTACAACAACTTTCAGTGGGAGGATGCAGAGCGTCATTTTACGTGGTATGAAACAGGCAAGGTCAATATGGCACATGAAGCCATTGATCGACATGTACAGGAAGGACGAGGTGAGAAAGCGGCACTATTGTATTGTGACGCAAACCGTCACGAAACCTACACCTTCTCTCAGCTTCGTGCTAGTTCTAACAGGTTCGGAAATGTGCTGCGGAAATACGGTATTGGTAAAGGGGAGCGGGTGTTTATTTTCATGCCACGTTCACCCGAGCTGGTTATTAGTTTACTTGGTGTTCTAAAGGTTGGAGCTGTTGTCGGTCCATTGTTTGAGGCGTTTATGGAAACTGCGGTTAAGGATCGATTGGAGGATAGTGGGGCGGTGGCATTAGTGACCACACCTGCGCTTCTGTCACGGGTAAAACGTGAGGAGCTTCCTGAGCTGCGACATATTTTTGTGGTTGGTGATATGGATGCACGCGAGCAGGGAATTATCGATTTCGAGACAGAAATGCTTATGTCTTCAGAGGAACTTGAGCCAGAATGGTTGAATCGTGAAGATGGATTAATTATTCACTATACATCAGGCTCAACAGGCAAGCCCAAAGGCGTGTATCATGTGCAAAATGCGATGATTCAGCATTACTATACTGGCAAAATGGTGCTGGATTTGCGGGAAGATGATGTGTATTGGTGTACTGCTGATCCTGGCTGGGTCACGGGAACATCATACGGTATTTTTGCTCCATGGCTAAATGGAGCGACGAATGTCATTCGTGGGGGGCGTTTCAGCCCGGAAGACTGGTACCGCACGATTGAGCGTCACGAAGTGACCATATGGTATAGTGCTCCTACAGCGTTTCGGATGCTGATGAGCGCAGGGGAGCAGGTTGTTTCCAAATATGATCTTAGCAGTCTGCGGCATGTATTATCCGTTGGGGAACCGTTGAATCCAGAAGTGGTGCGATGGGGATGGCAAGTGTATACACAGCGCATTCATGATACTTGGTGGATGACGGAAACAGGAGCACAGTTGATCTGTAATTACCCTGAGCTGCCAATTAAGCCGGGTTCGATGGGAAAGCCACTCCCAGGTATTCAGGCTGCTATTTTGGACGACAGAGGGCAGGTGTTGCCTCCTGACCGGATGGGCCACTTGGCGATCCGTACACCATGGCCATCCATGATGAATCGTATATGGAACAATCCGAACAAGTTTCAGGAATATTTCCGCTTTCCCGGTTGGTATGTATCGGGTGATTCAGCTTACATGGATGAGGACGGATATTTCTGGTTTCAGGGTAGGATTGATGATGTCATTAACTCCTCCGGGGAGCGAATTGGCCCTTTTGAGGTGGAGAGCAAGCTTCTGGAGCATCCTGCAGTAGCGGAAGCCGGAGTCATTGGAAAACCAGATACCGTGCGGGGAGAGATTATCAAGGCTTTTGTTGCACTGCGTGAAGGCTATGCACCGTCTGAAGCTTTACAGCAGGACATCTATCGCTTCGTTAAGGAAGGGCTGTCTGCTCATGCTGCTCCACGCGAAATTGAGTTTAAGGAAAAGCTACCCAAAACCCGTTCCGGTAAAATTATGAGACGCGTGTTGAAAGCCTGGGAGCTTAACCTTCCTACAGGTGACTTATCTACCATAGAGGATTGAAGTGCTGTGCATATTAGAATTAAAAAAGGGAGTCTCCAAAGCCTTAATGGCTAAGGGGACTCCCTTTTTGATAGGGTGAATCTCATATTCACCCTATCACTTTCTGCTTTGTCTTCTGTTATGGACGGACGGCTCCGGAAGGAGCCGATTCCCCTATGGTATTCATGGAAGTGACACGAAACCAGCCTTTTGGCTTTTTCCCCGACTTATATTCAAAGCTGGGAGATGCGGTAGAGCCTATGTTTGTAAAAGGCTCCGCACCGCTTTCGCTGTAATACACGTTATAGCCTGTAATAGCGTCCGCAGACTTACCTGCGCTCCATTGGAGCGCTACGGATGAGCCAGCGGCTTTAGCTTGAGGCTGTCCAGGGGCAGTAGGAACCTCTGTAGGCTGTGCACCTGTTCCATCTCCCTCGCCCGGAACGTCTGGAGACTCAGAATCTGCAGGTGGCACCACAGGTGCTGCGCTTGCTTTCGTGCTTGGCCCAGACTCATGGCCGCCTACATCAACGGCGGTCACGTAGTAGCTGGAGCTGCTGCCCCCAGGGCTGTCAGAGAACACCTTGGAGCCGTCAGCCATAACAACCTTGCCAAGCCGTTGGAAGCTGCCCCCATCTGTAGAACGATACAGACGGTATCCTACGACGTCGCTGTTTCCGCTTGGGCTAAAGCTGATTATGGCTTTGCCGTCTCTATAGCTTACGTTGATGCTAGATGGAGCGTTAGGGGCTGCTCCATCGTCCTTGCGTGGATCAATCTGAGTAGGAGCTTCCTTATCTGCATCCTGAGGCAGATAGTAGGACAACGAATTATGTCGTCTCATCACCTTAAAGGCTTGCTGAAGCTCTTTAATCAATTCTGAGATGGGCTTTTCCCGTTTCCTAACGGTCCGTTCATATAACATATCATCCGGTGTACCATCGCGTGGAATATAATTCACACCTTGGTAGGTAATATATTTCGCACGGCTCACACCATTTTCACTGTTTTTAGGTGGATACTTACTGTTATAAATGTCCGAACCATACGCGGATGCTGTACGGCTTACAATGCCGTCAGGTCTCTTGAAACTGTCCGTTTGGAACAGCTGGGCATCTTTAGCTGTTACTTCATTCATGATTAGAGCCCATAAGCGACGAGCCCGCTCTTTTTGGACTTTCGTTTCAAGCTTATTGACAGGTTGCTTGTAACCAACCCATACACCCAGCGTGACGTCAGGCGTAAAGCCCTCGAACCAAACATCAGTGTAGGATTGCGTAGTGCCTGTCTTGCCGGCAATCGGAATCTTGCCGGATTGATCAAAGTTCCGCTTCACCAGTCTGCCTGTGCCTTCCGACACGGCTGTACGCAACATATCCGTCATCAGGTAGGCGGTTTGCGGTGAGAAGGCCTGCACAGGATTAGCCTGATGCTTATATACAATATTGCCTTGCGAATCCACAATCTTTTCGATCATATAGGCGTCATTAAACACACCGCCATTTGGAATGGCTCCATATGCATTCGTGAGTTCCTCGACAGTCACCCCATGGGCCAAGCCGCCAAGTACACCCGTTTGAGCGTTGTTATCACTGGATTCCAAGGTGGTGATACCCAGTTTTTTAGCAAAAGCCCAAGCGTTGCTAATCCCTACTTTTTCGTTAAACAGCTTGAGTGCTATCGTATTTAGCGATTGATTCAGTGCATAACGCGCCGTAACCAATCCTTGATAGCGGTTGTTAGCATTTTTCGGAATGTGATATCCATTACTGCCATCTTTCAAAATAATAGGGGCATCATCCACGATACTACCAGGCTGCACAAGACCGCTGTCCAATGCAGGGAGATAGGCAGCAATCGGTTTCATTGCCGAACCTGGCTGACGTACCATCTGCGTGGCATAATTCATCTGCTCCTTTTGGAAGTCCCGACCTTCCATCATTCCAAGAATGGCGCCTGTTTTATGCTGAATCAGAATAGCCGCTGCTTGTTCGTCACCCTTGGTTTTACTAGTGGCAGAGAAGTTGTTTTTATTTTCTGCAATTTGACGCATAGATTTGTAGACGCTCTTATCAATGGTGGTGTACACCATATAACCGCCTGTGCGAAGCTGCTGTTCAGCTTCTTTGAGTAAATCGTTATCGTCCTTGGTCTTGGCATCTGCACTGGCATTAGCTGCTTGACCCGGATTGGTGACAGACATGAGTGCCTGCGCAGCCTGTCGTTCTGTTTCCATCATAAGGTATGGATAGGTGTTATAAGCTTTAACAGTGCGTGGTGCGAGAGATTTTTTGATATCAAAAGCCATCGCTTCATCATACTGTGCTTTATTGATTTTGTTCTCCTCCAGCATTCGACTGAGCACCAGGTGCTGGCGGTTGATGGCTCTTTTAAAGCCAGCTTCATTAAACTCGCCCTTACCGTTGTAAGCAGAATAAGAAGAAGGAAGCTGTGGCAAACCTGCCAGATAGGCGGCCTGGGCTACATTAATCTCGTTCAGATCATTCTCATTAAAAATACCTTTGGCCGCTGCTTTAATGCCAAAGACGTTGTAACCGCTTGAACCGTTACCAAAAGGTACTTTATTGAGATAGGCCGTAATAATTTGCTGCTTGCTCAGGAAGCGCTCAAGGCGCAGAGACAGCAAAATTTCTTTGACCTTGCGGTCATCCGTGCGATCGAGATTTAGAAAGACACGACGCGCAAGCTGCTGGGTGAGGGTACTCCCCCCGGTTTGTACGGATTCATGCAGCGCCTTTTGCTTCACAGCACGCAGCGTTCCCGACAAATCGACACCTTTATGCTCATAAAAATGATTATCTTCAATGGCAATGACTGCGTCAATGACGAGTTGTGGAATCTCCTTAAACGTGACAGGTCTTCGATCTTCTTCTGTCCGAAGTTGTCCGATGGGAGAGCCATCATTGAAATAAGCGAAGCCTGTAATTGCATTCTTATCTACTTCCTGTAGGATCATGGATCTGGAACGCACGGGTTCGCTTTTTACAATAGAAGCAACATAGCCAGCGGCGGCCCCCCCTGCAAATAGTGCCCCCATAAAACCGATGATGATGACCCACTTTATGACACGGCCGAGCCTTCGCATGGTTGTCCTCAAGCGGGAAGGCTTTGGCGCTGATACATTGTTTTTTTCTTCAACCATTAAGTCTTCCTCCTTTATAACAGCCATTATTATAGCATAAAATTACAAAATGAACCCATATGCTAAAAAGCCTGTCTTTTGGTGTCGTTGACTACATAAAAGCAGTGTGTTATAAATAGGTCAAAGTAAATATCGTGAAAAGCAGAGAAAGACTTCAGTAGAAGGCGGATTCACGTTGTACAGAGAGCCGATGGGTGGTGTGAATCGGTAGCGTCCCTCCTTTGAATTACCGTCTGGAGCTGTCTGGATGAATGGAAAGCATTTGCAGGTTTGCGAAGCTACCATAGTAATCCAGTACCGGGTGTAGGCCCGTTATAGGAATGAAGTGAAAGAAATGTATGTCTTTGACATGCGTTTCTTTAATTAGGGTGGTAACGCGAGTAGCTCCTTCTCGTCCCTTGGGATGAAAGGGGCTTTTTGGTTTGTCTAATATGTAATATTTTGGATGAAAAATAGGAGGTATACAGGATGAAGTGGGAAGAATTGAAGCCGGAGCAACAGGTAGAGGTCGAGCGACAGCTAGAGGTGATACAGCGGGGTGTGGCGGAAATTGTACCGGAGGATGAGCTGAAGCGTAAGGTAATCAAATCGGTCGTTAGCGGCGAGCCGCTTAAAATTAAGCTGGGTCTTGATCCATCTGCGCCCGACATTCACATCGGACATACGGTTGTTATGCACAAACTGCGCCAGTTCCAGGAATTAGGCCATCAAGTGCAACTGATTATCGGAGATTTTACAGGCAGAATTGGTGATCCGACAGGTAAATCGGAGACTCGTAAGCAACTGACTGAGGAAGATGTACAGCGTAATGCACAAACGTACAAGGAACAAATTTTTAAAATTCTCGATCCTGAAAAAACAAAGGTATTCTACAATTCCGAATGGTTAGGGCCAATGTCTTTTGCTGATGTAGTAACCCTGTCGGCCAAAGTAACGGTTGCCCGTATGTTGGAACGAGATGATTTTACAAAAAGGTACCAAAACGGATTGCCGATCAGCATCCATGAGTTCTTTTACCCGCTGATGCAGGGCATGGATTCCGTGGCTCTCCAAAGCGATATTGAATTGGGGGGGACGGATCAGAAGTTTAATCTGCTGATGGGCAGAACCCTGCAAAAAGAATACGGAGTTGAGCCGCAGGCTACTATTACATTACCATTGCTTGAAGGGCTGGATGGCGTCCAGAAGATGAGCAAAAGTTTGGGGAACTACATTGGTGTTGATGAGGAGCCGAACGAAATATACGGGAAATCCATGTCCGTTCCTGACGAGCTGATGCTGAAATATTTTGAGCTTGCAACGGATATCAACAACGAGGAGCTGGCAGAGCTGGCGAAAGGTGTTAAGGACGGCTCAGTACATCCACGTGATGCCAAAATGAAGCTGGCTGGAACGTTAGTGCGCATGTACCACGGCGAAGAAGCAGAGGAAGCAGCGAAGCAGCATTTTGTGACCGTATTCCAGCAACGTGCGCTGCCTGACGATATTGAAGAGTTCACCTTGACGGCTGATCAGTTAGAAGAAGGTGGCATTCGTGTGATCCAGTTGCTGACTCATCTGGGCTTTGCAGCATCAAATGGTGAAGCCAAGCGCAGTATTCAGCAGGGTTCGGTCAAAATTAACGAAGAGAAATGGACCGATGTGAACGAAGCATACACGCCGAAGGAAGGCGACATTGTGCAGGTAGGTAAACGGAAATTTGCTAAAATCAAGCTTGGATAATGAAAATATATTCAAAAGCAGCACTGAGATTGTATCGATCTCAGCGTTGCTTTTTTTTCTGACAAGTGAAAAGTCATGGTAAACTTAGCACAAATAATCAAACATGTAGGTAAAGAGTTATACATAATGAAAACGTGGGTTGCACAATTTGGGTGTAGGATAGATAACCAAAACAATTACAAGTGCGGGGAAGGATTATATGGACTATTTTAAACGAATTCAGTGTGCGATTGAGTTTATTGAATTGAATCTCCGGGAGGATTTAAAAATTGCCGAGATTGCTTCACAGGCATGTTTTTCAGCTTTTCATTTCCAACGGGTTTTTCAGGCCATTTCGGGTTTTACGGTTCAACAATATATAAGAAGGAGAAGATTGTCCGAGGCGGCTGAACAGCTAAAACAATCCAATCAAAAAGTGTTGGACATTGCTATTGAGTATCAATACAACTCACAAGAAGCTTTTACCCGCGCTTTTGAAAAGAATTTTGGGATCACCCCTGGCAAGTATCGTAACGGTGATATCGAGTTTCCTGCGCAAAGTAAAATCAATTTTCTGGATTACCAAAAAAATACGATGGGGGATTTGGATGTGAATAAGCCGGTGATATTGCAGCTCGAAACAGTTAAAATTGTAGGATATGAATATAAAACAAATCTGAATAATGAGCAGCACTATAAAGAAATCCCAGGGTTTTATGGGCACTTTGGAGCAAATGAATATTTTATGTTTATCCCGAACAAAATTGCACCGGGAATGTCATATGGGGTTGCCTGTCGATTTGAAGACAACGGTGCATTTTCATTTGTGGTGGGCGAGGCAGTTGAAAAAGAGTCAAAAGAACTGGCAGAGGGTTTCATATATATGGAGATTCCAGCAGGGAAGTATGCTGAGTTTGACGCTTCGGGTTCAGATGGACGGGTTCAGAATATACGAGACTTTATCTATGGCACATGGCTTCCTAATTCTAATTTTGAACGGAGGGAGGGGCCTGATTTTGAAATTACGGACGTGATGAATTCCTCCTATCCAGATCACTTGAGTATGAAGGTATACATCCCCATTGAATAAAACCCTCAGGCTCGATGCATAGGAAATATAAAAAAAGCACCCGAATAAATTCGGGTGCTTTTTGGTGCTAATACAAGGATTAGCGGTTGTAGAATTCGACGATTTGTTTTTCATCGATATCTTGGGACAATTCGCCACGCTCAGGCAAACGAATGAATTTACCTTCCAGAGCTGCGTCATTGTACTCCAGGTAAGCTGCCAAGTGGTTGCGGTTTTCCAAAGCTTCTTTAATGGAAGACAGGGAACGACTTCTTTCACGAAGACCGATCACGTCGCCAAGACTTACTTGGTAAGAAGCGATGTCAACTTTTTTACCGTTCACAGTAACGTGACCGTGAGCTACCAATTGACGTGCGCCTGCACGGGAATTAGCAAAGCCAAGACGGAACACAAGGTTGTCCAGGCGGCTTTCCAGCAAGAACATAAAGTTTTCACCAGCGATACCGTGCATGTGTTGAGCTTTGTTGAACAGGGTACGGAATTGTTTTTCACCCAAGCCGTACATGTGACGCAGCTTTTGTTTCTCTTGAAGCTGCATACCGTAGTTGCTGATTTTTCTCCGTTGGTTTGCACCATGTTGTCCCGGAGGGAAAGGGCGTTTCAATTCTTTACCTGTGCCGCTCAGGGAAATACCGAGACGACGGCTCAATTTAAATTTAGGACCAGTGTAACGTGCCATTATAGAGTTAACTCCTTCATAATTAAAATTTGAGTTGGGGCTCTCTTTGCGCTCCAATTTGTTCGGCGCTACCAATTAAGGTAAGACGCACTACTGACAGAAAAGTTCAGCCGCTGTCCTGTCAGCAACAAAAAAGATGAGGGTGACACAAACTGTTACGCCCAAAATTTAAGATCCGCACAGTAGATAGTTCTGCCGTACAGTCTTTTTCATTAATATATACTATATGTAAGAGTGGGTCAATGTCAAGAAAAGAAAAAGAATGAAAACGTCAGAATTTGTCGATAGGGCTTAAGAACTAAAAAAGTGGGACGAATTTCTGAAAAATGGATGCAAATTTCTAGAGTTGAGAGTAAAATAGATCATATTATGAGCTATAGTGGTGTATAGCCGCTGTCTTGGTACAGCTAATTTTGCTGTGAAGGAGCGCCTTAATATGTCGGAATTTTCAACAACGGATCAGCAAATGCTTGACAGTAAAACAGTCCAGGCTGGCGGTGCTCCGCTGTTTGATGATAAAGGATATACGTCTTTTGCCTGGCTCCAGAACATGGATATGACACCCTATGATTTCCCCTATATTAACCAGCTGCTTGTCCAAGGATATCGGAGTTGGTTACAGCAGAGCAATGGTATATCCTGGATTAACGAAGAATATACTGCTGTTTTTAATTTTATAGGTGTTCGTGTTGCTGGTAGGGAAGAAGATGATGACGAGGATTTGGATTTGGTCGAACGTTGTTGCATATCTAGAGAGATGGAAGTGAGTCAGCGCAAACTTCGTGATGGAAGCCTTGCGTTTGTGTATATGGTTCCCATACTATGCCGTAATTACAAGAGGGAGCCCTTTGCCGCTCTTCGTTTTACACGGCCTGCTCAACATTCTGTCTCAAATCAGGACACATTGTTAGCAGCTGCTTTACATTTTAAATCCTGCTTTTACTCGAAGTTTGAGTATATATTTATGGAAGATATCCTTGGGATGCAGAATCGAAGCGATCGTGAAGGTAGACGCCGTTCTATTTTATTTCAGATTGTAAAACGGATGCATGACAAAATTGACGTGGAAGGCGTGCTGGATGAGGTATTCGGGAGCATCGCCTATTTGTTTCCCCATGTAGATATCACCTTGTATATGAGTCAGGATCGACACAGTCGCAATCCGCAGGTCAAACCTTTGCTGCTGCATGAACGGGACGAAGATGTATGCGTCCGTGCATTTATGAAAGGGCAAATGGCTGTGAATGAGCCTGTCGGTACACAAGATGAAATGACTGAAATCGGCATCCCATTACGTGGCAAGCAGGGTGTATACGGTGTTTTCCATATGATCCTTCCATCGGGTGCGGATAGTATGAAAAAAGTGGATGTAGAGCTGATTGCCATGATGGCGGATACGGCTGGCACTGCATTTGAAAATGCGAAGCTGCTTGAGCAGTCTAATGTACTTATTCATGAATTGCGTCTCATTAATGAACTGGTTCAGCGCTTGAATCAGAGCCTGAAGTTAAATGAAATATTTGAATTTGCCGTGCAGGAGTTATTAAAAATGTTCATGGCTGACTTTTGTTGTATTGTACAGCTTGATCAGGATGGAAGCTGTTTTAAGGTCATGTCGAGTAATGTGGAAAGCTTAAAATTAGAAAGTTACCCTCATGAAGAGGGATTTGCTGGACTGATACGCAAAACAGGAGAACCAGTGATTGTGTCGGACTATAGAAAGGATGGGAAGATAACCTCTCATTTTATGGATGCGACGGACTCCCAGTCTTTGATGGCTGTACCTATGAAGACCAGCGGTACTCCTAGAGGGGTTATACTATTGTCCAGCAAGCTTCCACACTTTTTCTCTTATGATAATTACAAAATGCTGCAAATGCTAGCCCCTCACATCGGGTTGGCGGTAACCAATGCTATGCTGCACGCTGAGGTGCGACGTTTGGCTAATATGGATATGTTAACAGGTCTGTATGTACGTCATTATGTGGACCAAATCATTCAGCAACATCAGGAAAAGGATTTCTGTGGATCTCTTATTTTGGTAGATATTGATCAATTCAAACAGGTGAACGATACGTATGGGCATCAGACGGGTGACGAAATTCTGAAAAGCGTCAGCAATATCGTTCGTTCGGCGACTCGCGATGAGGATGTATGTGCCAGATGGGGCGGCGAGGAGCTTGCCATTTATTTACCGCAGCTGGGGGTACAGCAGGCGCTCGGATATGCAGAAAAAATACGTTACCGTGTACAGCATGAAACCGAGCCTCAGGTGACTGTTTCTTGCGGGATTGCTGAATGGAACTGGCTGGACGAGCAGATCAGTATTGAATCTTTATTTTATAGCGCTGATATGGCCTTGTACGAAGCGAAAAATGAAGGACGCAATCGAATAGTTGTTGATCATGTAGCCAATGTGTAGAGAATATTCCTTAGGGAGTGTTCTCTTTTTGTCTTGCATAACCCATTGCAGACAGGTAATCCTAAACGTAGCTTTATCGTGTGTATGTTTGAACTATAGGGAAAACACGATAAAGTGAACCAGGTAGCATAACTGCCTTGAAGCAGGATTATTGCTCATGAGTACAGTTATGTTCAGGATAGGATGGATGATGGGATGCATTGGAGAAAGCAATGGGTGATGCAGGTTTGTGGTGTGTTCCTTGTGATAGGTGTGTTAAGTGGTTGTGCACTGGATCGACAATATACTCCTGAGCAGATTTTTAAGAGATCTGTTGCAGGAATGGCTGGCAAAGAGATGGTAACGTTTACTGGACGGATTGCAATTAGAGCTGACAGTGGTCTGCCAACGAATAAGCAGTTTGAATATCGCGGTAGGCTAAGAAATCACGATGAATTGATCATGCATTGGGGCTCTACAGAAGCTTTTCGTAAGCAAGGTGGCTACGTAGCCCTGCAACAAGGTAAGTCCGAGCATGATGTTACACAAGAACATTTTCTTCGTCAGAGTGGAAAATGGGTTGCGCTGACATCCGGTTATCCCCCTCTGGGTGGAAATGGTATGTTAAATCGCTTCAATCCGATTCAGGAGCTTGAGGAATTAAATACACTGAATAAGAGCATTCGTATGGAAACGGGAGCTGCCCGGGGAACTTGGATGTTGAGGATTGAACCGGAATCTGCTTCGGCAAAGCGCTGGTTGAAAGATCGTTTAATAAAAGAAATGAATACGTTAAACCCTCAAATCGGGATATTAAAAACGCAGCATACAGGAACGAATCGAGAACTGCAAAAGAAGCTGACTCAAGTATGGTCACAAAGTTGTGAGGATATGAGCAACCAGTTGGAGCAATCCATTGTGCGTACTGTGTATCATCTGACCATAGATCGCCAAACAGGTTTACCCTTAAAGCTTTCATCGGAATGCAGGATTTCCCGACAGGGAGTGAATGAAGAGCTGCATCAAGAGGCTTTGATAACCAGAGTTACTTTTGAGGACTACAAGTAACGGAGCGGGCGTGATACAATGAATTTTGAATTAACCATTGTTCAAAAAGAATGAAATAGAGAAGGAGAGACACTACATGAAAGATCCTAGAATACTTAAGCTGGCGGAAAATTTGGTAGGTTACTCTGTTGAGGTGCAGCCTGGAGAAAATGTATTGATCGAAATGATTGGTACAGAGCGTGACTTGCTTAACGCCATCATTCATGAAGTTGGTAAAAAAGGTGGAAATGTTTTTGTACAACTTACAGACCGTAAGGTACAGAGCGCCATGCTTCGTCACGCGACAAAGGAAATGCTGGAGACCTGGGCTGAGATTGACCTTAACCGGATGAAGCAAATGCACTGCTACATCGGAATTCGTGCAGGGGAAAATGTAAATGATCTGTCAGATGTGCCGGAAGATAAAATGAAAATGTATAATTCCATTTATCAGCATGCGGTACATAGCGAACAACGGGTGAAACACACCAAATGGGTAGTGCTGCGTTATCCGAATGACAGCATGGCTCAATTGGCGAATATCAGCACAGAAGCATTCGAAGATTTTTATTTCGATGTGTGTAATCTGGATTATGCAAAAATGGACAAAGCTCAAGATGCATTGGCAGACCTGATGAATCGGACGGACAAGGTACGGATCAGCGGACCGGGTACGGATTTGAATTTCTCTATTAAGCAAATCGGAGCTATCAAGTGTTCAGGTCAATGCAATATCCCGGATGGCGAAGTATACAGCGCACCTGTACGTGATTCCGTTAACGGAACTATCAGCTACAATGCACAAACCCTATATAATGGTATTACTTTTGAAAATGTTAAATTCCGTTTTGAAAATGGTAAGATCGTGGAAGCGACGAGTAACGATACGAAGCGGCTGAATGATATTCTTGATTCTGACGAGGGAGCACGTTATATTGGCGAGTTTGCCATCGGGTTTAATCCGCACATTTTACATCCAATGAAGGATATTTTGTTTGACGAGAAAATCGCTGGCAGCTTGCATTTTACACCAGGTCAAGCTTATGAAACAGCGGATAACGGTAATCGTTCATCCATCCACTGGGATTTGGTGTTGATTCAGCGTCCAGAATACGGCGGTGGTGAAATTTATTTTGACGATGTTTTGATTCGTAAAGACGGCATCTTTGTACTGCCTGAGCTGGAGCCATTAAACCCTGAAAATTTAAAATAACGATATCCGTTCTTGCTGAGAAAGCGATTTCAATGTATTATTATGGATGAGTAACGATACATGACAATTCAGTAAAGCGAGGGATCTCTATGTCCAATAATAACGCGGCTGTTGTTGAAATTGCACAGACGGCGAGCAAGTTCACCTCTTCCATCGTCCTTCATTCCGAAAATAAGTATATTGATGTGAAAAGTATACTGGGCTTGTTTACGACCCTAGTCAGCAGCCATAGCTATGAACTACACGTTCATGGACCAGATGCGGAGGAAGCTAAGAAAGCGATCATCGAGGTGTTCGAGAAGCACGGACTTCATATTTCAGTAGCCAGCTAACTTTATTCTTGAAGCAAAAGCATCCCTACCTGTAACTGTAGGGATGCTTTTTTTGTCAGGTTCTTGTATTAGCCTGCAATTTGGTCTAATATTAAGGATAGGACGTCTTGTGCGACATTGAGACATAGGGGGGAAGAATCCATGACTTCATCTGATTTGCAGGAACAATTGAATATCAAGGCTATTAATCTGCTTCAGGAAGATGCAGATAAAATAAAGAAGCTTATTGAAGTACAGATGGAGAATCTGGCAACCCGTTATTGCCCTCTCTATGAGGAAGTGCTGGATACTCAGATGTACGGATTTTCCAAGGAAGTGGATTTTGCGGTTCGCGCTGGACTTCTTCCGGAAATGGTAGGTAAACAGCTGGTCAGTGAGCTGGAACGCAATCTGGCTATTCTATATGAGGCCATGAATAATAAGGCCAATTAGGAAGACGGTTGAATTGATGAGAGCATGCGTAGTTTGAGAGCATGCTTTTTTTGATGCCTTTTTTAAAAAAATGTTCTTTTAGGATGGTGAAAGCGCATCGCCCTTCCACCATCCTAATGCACATTTTAAAACCTTAAAAGCTACACAAGGAAGAAGGATACACCTAACAATACATACACTACCAGTAGCATGAGTCCCTCATACCAGTTGGTTGAGCCGTCCTGGGTGATGGATTTGGCGATAAATACAGCGACAGCAATGGCGACCAGCTCAATTGTGGTGAAAACAATATTCATCGTGTTTCCCATAAAGTAACTGATAAAAATCAGCACAGGGGCAACAAATAGTGCAATTTGCAAACTGCTGCCGATAGCTATTTCGACAGATGCACCGATTTTGTTCTTCATCGCCAGTAAAATAGCAGCGCTGTGTTCGGCTGCATTACCAATAATAGCGACGAGGAAGGCACCTACAAACAATTCGCTGAGCCCAAATTGGGTCGTAAATACCTCCAGTGTACCTACCAGCCATTCGCTGACAAAAGCGACCATGACAGTAGCGAGTACCAAATAGGCAATGGATTTGTTTCTGGACCACACAGGGGCATGCTCATGTGGCAATTCTTCATCTTTTTGTTCGGTCACATCAGCTAAATAGTCCTTATGCGTAATCATAGAAAAAATAAGCCACGCAATATACGCGACAATGAGCGTGCCTGCGACAATGAGGCTGAGCGTATCTGATTCGTTATCCGTGATAACGTGTGTGTTCAGAAAGACAGCTGGAACGAACAAGGCAATAACAGCCACAATCATCAGAGAACCACTTAATCCAGCCAGCGATATATTGAAATTTTGCACTTTGTACTTTAAACCGCCAGCGAACAGACTTGCTCCGAGCACCAGCAGCAGATTACCGATGATGGAACCGGTAAGACTGGCCTTTACCATATCGTAAAGACCTTCTTTAACAAGAAAGATGGCGATGATCAGTTCGGCTGCGTTACCAAAGGTGGCATTTAAGAATCCGCCTAAACGTTGGCCAGCATAATGCGCGACACTTTCGGTCGCCCTGCCGAGAAAACCGGCTACGAATACAACAGAAATTGCGCAAATGACAAATTGGGCTATAGCGTTCCAATGCGTGTAATGAGCGACTGCGCTAAGAGCAAATGTCACTATAAGCAAAGCGGGAGATAACCATTTTTTCAATGAAGAGCACCTCGATATCAATAGATGTGTACAAGTTTGGTGAAAGCTGTCACTTGTATGGATTTTCTAAATTAATATACCCAAAATGATATAGGTTGTAAACGAAAGTTGTTTTTCATACGTAGGGTTTGCATTTGGAGTGGCTGAGGCTTTACAATACAAATAAAGGATGGATGAAGGGGGACATAGGTCATGGCAGAGCAAATTCAACAACTGGAAGCAGGAAACATCAAGATTTCCAACGATGTCGTAGGTAAAATTGCCGGGATGGCCGCATTAGAGACACCGGGCATTGCTGCAATGTCAGGCGGTTTATCGGAAGGCTGGGCCAAAAGGCTGAGCGGTAAAAATGTGCAAAAAGGCGTATCAGTGGAGGTTGGACAGCTGGAAGCTGCCATTGATCTACGTATTATCGTGCTCTACGAAACACCTATTCATGAGGTGTCCCGAATTCTTCAGCAAAATGTGCGAGAAGCCGTCGAAAGTATGACGGGTTTGCGGGTCGTGGAAGTGAACGTAAAAGTGGAAGGTGTCGCGTTCAAGGACGACGCAGTGTAAAAGAATCAGGAACCGATAAATTGACGTTTTTCACCAATTGTATACATGCCGGGAATTCCGTGGGATAACCCGAATAAAAACACGAAAACTGGTGGTTATAGAATCGCCAGTTTTCGTTTTGTGAGTCAACAGTATAGCCATTTTTGCAGAGGATTCCCGTATTTTTATACATAACCAAAAGAACTTCCAAAGCCACCGTTGTAAGTGGTCCATGGAAGTTCTTTTTTTAACGAAAACGGTTGGTTCTACGCGTTTGAAAGCGATTGGGTACTTCATTACGGACAGCTACCCCTGTGGTGCGTTCCTGCACCGCTTGTTTGGTGTTCTCACGAGAAATACTGAGCATAATGCCCATGGAAAACATCATGACAAGTAGGGAGGAGCCACCAAAGCTGATAAATGGAAGCGTTACGCCAGTGATTGGAATCGTTTGGGTTACACCGCCGATATTAATGAAGGCCTGAATAGCGATCAAACCCATGATGCCAGTGCCTACCAACGTTCCGAACGGATCATGGCAACGCAGAGCAATGATCATGCCTCGCCAAATGAAATACAAATATAGCATCAGGAATATGGCTGTTCCGACAAATCCGAATTCTTCACCAATTACAGAAAAGATAAAATCATTAAATGAATTAGGAAGATAGTGAAGCTTGATAATACCTTTACCAAATCCTGCCCCGTTTAAACCGCCTTCACCTATAGCTTGCAAGGACTGTACCAGATTGTATCCTGTTCCTTGTCTATATTTCTCGGGATTAAGAAAGGCTTGAAAGCGTCCGATTTTATAATCTTGCTTGGCAGCAGCTTGTCCATCTGTGGTTCCAGAATCTCCTCCAAACAACGACCCAATGCCAAATACGATGGAAGCGCCTAGCACGAGCAGAACAATTGATGCTGTAATATGCTTGACACTGGCTCCACCGGCATAAATAATCAGACCACTGGTAGCAACCAAAATGAAGCAGGAGCCTAAATCAGGTTGAAGCATGATGAGTCCTGCAACACAGCCTACAATGACTGTTACAGGTATGTAGCCAGTCCGCAGATCTCTAAAGCGATCTCCTTTTTTGACGATTAGTGCGGATAAGTAAAGAATGATGGAAATTTTTGCAAGCTCCGTTGGTTGGAAGCCAACACTACCAAACCTGAGCCAGCTTTTTGCGCCGTTAAGTGAGCCTGTAAAAAGAACGATGATTAGCAGTAATATAGTTATGAAAAATAAAGGTACAAAAAGCTTTTTATATTTTTCCATCTTAATATTCATAGCTACCAACATAATAAAAAGTCCAAGTACAGCAAAAGCAGATTGGCGCTTCACAAAATATAAAGAGTCAAAATTGTATTCTTTATTCAGCAGAGCTACGCTGGAGCTGGAGCTAAATACCATAATTACACCGAATCCAACCAATAACAAAGTGAGGATCAGCAATTGAAAATCCGGTGTGCCTCTTCTTCGAGTCTCCGGCTTCGTATTTCTCATATCAGCTTCCCCCGGTATTCGCCACAAGGTATATTCCTCGCAGACGGTTATCATTTTATCGTTTATCCATTTTATCATATTATGTTTGTTGGGCTTCTGCAACCTCCCTGAAGCAACAGATATCGCAACAATTCCATATCTGCTACAATAGGATGAAAATGAAGACTTGAGAGCAGCGGTGCATACGTGGTGACGCTGCATGATTAATTCGGGAACTTGCCCGGTGCTTTAAAAGGAGAGGTGGAGCAGAATTGACACAACATGCGATAGATAAGATCTGGTTTGATCGTTTGCAAGAAAACATGGTGGAGTGGCGTAGACATTTACATAAGAATCCCGAAATTTCCTTTCAAGAAAGCAAAACCGCAGCTTTTGTGGCGGATAAGTTGGAGAGTTGGGGAATCGAGATTCGCCGTCAGGTAGGGGGACACGGTGTTGTAGGCACCATTCGTGGTGCTAAACCTGGGCCTGTCGTCTTGCTGCGCGCCGATATGGATGCTCTTCCTATTCAGGATGAAAAGGAATGTGAATATCGCTCCAGCGTGGACGGAGCCATGCATGCTTGCGGCCATGACGGACATACATCCGCGTTGCTTGGAACGGCTTACTATTTCAGTCTGAATCGGGACGAGCTGCAAGGAGAAATTCGGTTGTTGTTCCAACCTGCGGAGGAATTGCTGCCTGGCGGAGCGGTCAGTGTAATAAAGGATGGTTTATTGGAAGGTGTGGATGTCATTTATGGCATCCATTTATGGACACCTTTTCCGGTCGGGACGGCCGCGAGTTGCGCAGGGCCGTTGATGGCGGCGGCAGACGATTTTTATATTGAAATCACAGGTAAGGGTGGGCATGGTGGGATGCCCCAGTCCACTAATGATAGTGTCGTGGCGGGTTCAGCTCTTGTTATGCAACTGCAAAGTGTTGTAAGCCGTTCAGTCGACCCATTACGACCTGCCGTGCTGACGGTGGGAACCATCCAAGGGGGCTCTGCGCAAAATGTGATCGCAGAAACGTGTCGCTTGAGTGGAACGATTCGTACGTTTGATGAGGAGACACGAACGGTAATGAAGGAGCGACTGCATGAGGTGACGGAGCTTACAGCCGCAACATACGGTACAACAGCACAGGTTCGCTATATTATGGGATACCCACCAGTTGTCAATGACACACATGAAGCATCTCGTTTCTTTAATGAAGCAAAATCTGTTTTCGGCGAGGAGAATGTGCAGGAAGCGTCGAAGTTGATGCCTGCTGAAGATTTTGCGTATTATTTGGAACGTGTGCCAGGTTGCTTCATGTTCGTAGGAGCGGGTAACCCAGTTAAAGGAGCAGTTTATCCACACCATCATCCAAAATTTGATTTTGATGAGGATGCTATGATTAACGCGGTTCGTTTGTTTATTGCGATGTCTATGGGATACGCTGCGGAACGAAACGCAGGGGCAATTAAGGGCTAAAATGAGTTGAATTGGGAACGGTTCAATCTGGAGTATGAGGTTAATGAAATGGGGTACCCTACTGTTGAAAAGGAGGGAGTACCCATGAAAAAGGTTCAGGAAGTTATGACTAAAAAATGCGTAACGGTTACCCCGCAGGACAATATTTATGAAATTGCGGTCAAAATGAAGGACAATGATACTGGTTTTATTCCGGTTGTGGAAAGCGAAGGCAGTGATAAGTTGATCGGTGTAGTAACGGACCGTGATCTTGTCGTTCGCGGTTATGCGGCTAAAAATTCGGGTTCGGGTTCGGTCGATACCGTCATGACGACAGGTATTCGTACAGCCAGTGCGGACATGTCGGTGGACCAAGCAGCTGAACTGATGGCAGAACAGCAAATCCGTCGTTTGCCCGTAACGGAAGGAGACCGTCTGATCGGGATTGTCTCGATCGGGGATTTGGCTGTTCGTAATATTTTTGCAGACAACGCTGGAGAGGCGCTTAGTCATATTTCCGAGCAGGTCCACTAGAAGAATAATTAAGGTAGTATTAGTTTGGGGAGATCTTTACCCCGAGCTTCTAATCAGGAGTTCAACCCGAATATGGGTTGGGCTCCTTGCTATTCTGGTTGATATGCCAATAAACGGATAAGCTATTTATTATATAAGTTTAAAATGATGTATTGTTATATTATCAGGAGGTAGTTATGAATCCAGATCATCCTTGTATTGTACAACGTGATTTTACCGTTCTGCTGGAAATGGGCTTGCCCGGTTCAGAATGGGCTCGTTCTCAGTTGCAGATTTATGCGGAGCTGGTTAAAAGCCCGTCCGCTTTTCATACATACCACATCACTCCATTGTCTTTGTGGAACGCAGCTGCCCTCGGATGGAGTGCTGAGGACATTCAAAATAGTTTGCACTCCATGTCCCGTTGGGATATTCCACGTGATTTGTTGAAGGATATTGAACAGCTCGTTTCTCGTTATGGGACGTTGACGCTTTCACGGGAGGGTACGGAAGAAGAGCGTGCTTATAGTACAGATACTATTGGCGGATACCGTACTGAGCATGAGCCAGACGGAGGTATAAAGACAGGGAAAGCCAACAGCTATACAATGGGTGATCGCTTGATCTTGGCAGCAGAGACCCCCGCTTTACTGGGTGAGCTACTGACCAAGCAAGAGCTTAAACAGCTTGGTTTACTTCGAGTTGATGAGGAAAGCGCATCGGTTCCGCCCGAAAATCGAGGCTTGCTCAAGCAGGAATTAACGCGCTTGGGATATCCCGTTGTGGATACGGCAGGCTATCTTGAGGGGAATCAGCTTAGTTTCACCTTGGGAAAGGGACAAACGAAGTTGCAGCTTCGTGATTATCAAGTAAAGGCCGCTGATGCGTTTGAAGGAGCGGACGGCTTAGGGGGTAGTGGTGTACTGGTGCTTCCATGCGGAGCCGGAAAAACAGTGATAGGTATGGCGGTAATGAATCGGTTTCAGTGCGAGGTGCTTATTCTAACATCTAATACTACTTCTGTACGGCAATGGGTAGAAGAGTTAAAACGAAAGACGGATATTCCTGCCGATTCCATTGGGGAATATAGTGGTCAGAAAAAAGAGGTGCGTCCGATTACGGTGGCGACCTACCAAATCTTGACACACCGTCGCACCAAAGATGGGGATTTTGAGCATATGAAACTGCTGAGTGAGCGGAAGTGGGGACTCATTATATATGATGAGGTTCATTTGCTGCCCGCGCCAGTATTCCGGGCGACGGCTGACATTCAGGCTACCCGTCGTTTGGGGTTAACAGCCACGCTGGTTCGAGAGGATGGTTGTGAACGCGATGTGTTCTCTTTAATTGGACCCAAACGGTATGATATGCCGTGGAAGGAACTGGAGCGACAGGGCTGGATCGCTCAGGTCGATTGTGTGGAGCTACGGCTTCCAATGACAGCTGAACTTTTGGAGCGCAGTATGCGTGCCGAGGGTAGACAGCAGTACCGAATTGCAGCCGAAAATCCGGTCAAACTGGAGGCGGTACGTAGCCTGATGCAGCAGCACAGCGGCTTGCCCACGCTTATTATTGGTCAATATTTGGACCAATTACGTATATTGGCTCAGGAGCTCGGTGTCCCACTGATTACGGGTTCAATGAGCCAGACGGAGCGGGTGCGTTGGTTTGATGCGTTCCGCAAGGGTACAATTCGGACCCTATTGGTATCCAAGGTTGCAAACTTTGCGGTGGATCTGCCGGATGCGGCAGTAGCCATAGAGGTATCGGGTAGCTTTGGCTCTCGTCAGGAAGAAGCGCAGCGACTGGGCCGCATTTTGCGACCAAAGTCGGGCGAGAATAAAGCTTATTTTTATGCGCTAGTGACGGAGAATAGCAAGGAGACGGATTTTGCAGCTCGTCGTCAGCTGTTTCTGATTGAGCAAGGCTATGAATATGCGGTTCGCAGATTTAGTGTGACAGAGGCTATCGTAGGCCGGGATGATAAGCCTGGAGATCGTGGAAAGAAAAAGGAGGCCTAATCAAGAATGGGCGTAACGAACACGCAAGACAGCTGGAATGAGCTTTCATCAGATGAGCTGCTGGTGCTTAGACAATGCTTTATCCGGTACGCGGGACAGCCCATGAAGGAAGAAGAACCTATACAGCTTACCCGGGGAGCGTTAAGCGGAGTCGAAACGAAACTGGCACTGCGTGGATTACGTGCCCGGGGCTGGCTGGAGGCTGTTACCAAATCGTGGGGCGAACGAATTTTATATATTCCGGTTCATCGGCTACCGGATCTGTACGATATGTTGTTAGAGCAAAATCCAATGAACATGATGCATTCGGATCATCCGATAATGGTACATGAATCAATGACAGGCCTGGAGTCGGATTTGCTGCATGCGTTGTCACGTATTGCGGTACAGGGCGTTCCTTTGACGGCCAAAGGAACCATACATAAGCGGTCATTGCAAAAATTGAATGAACTGACCCCCTTTCGCCCAGAGGACCTGATAGGTCTTGGGTTGCATTATGCGCATGCAGAGCTGTATCCAGTGCAAACGGTGGTAATGATGGATTTGCTACTCAGTTTGGGTCTGTTAGTGAAAGAAACTGTGTCTTTTCGCGTTCAGGAAACGGAACTGGAGACTTGGATTCGTTTGTCTGCTTGGCAAATGCGCAAGCATATTTTTGCTACACTCATGGAAAGATACGGCAAGGCCGAAGCGTCTATGCAGCATTTTCGCTATATGCTGTGTGCCGTCTCCCAGTATGTAGGATCAGAAGGGTGGATATCTATCAAGTGTTTGCTGCAATGGATGCTTCAGGTAGGTCTGATCCAGCAGGAGAGTACGAACGGAGCTGATCCCAAGAACGGTGCCCTTTTAGACCTTGTTCCTACAATCTCAAATACGGAAGGGTTTGCGGGAGAAACGGTATCTGATTTTAATTTCAATGGACCATTCATGGAGGAATTGAAGGGTTGGCTGAAGGCACTGACTGCTTTTGGAATGGGCGATTGGGGCCAGACTGCATCGGGCGAACTGTGTTTTCGCTGGGATGTATCTGTGATAGATATGCTTCGTCCCAATAATTACGAGGATACACATCAAGAACAAGGTACTTTTTATGTACAACCTGATTTTGAAATATTGGTTCCACCAGATGTGGCATATGATGTGCGCTGGCGACTGGAATGCTGCTGTGAACGTGTGACAGGAGATCGGATGGTAGTATACCGGATCACCAGAGAAAGTGTTACAGAGGCAATCGAGTTAGGAATGGAGGCCAAAGCAATTCCTGCTCTTCTGCACAAGTTCAGCCGGACAGGTGTGCCTGATCATGTACGCATGGCGGTAGAACAGTGGGCAGGCGATGTCGGACGGACGGCTTTTGCAACGGTAACACTTTTGCGATGTGGCACACAGGAGGATGCAGACATGGTTGCACGCCATCCCGCGCTGGAAGGATTGCTGGAACGGCTCGGTGACAGGGACTTTATTATTCCGGCGAGCTCTGCTGTCAAAATACGAAAAACGCTTGCTGCAGTTGGATTAGGTCCACGTCGTGAACTGGAAGGTTTGGACGATCCGACTCATCATTATCCATTGATTTTGGAACCAGAGAACATAAGTTCAGGCAGTCCCAACAGTGAAATGGAGTCCGACCCTACTCAAGCCCGTTCTATATTTTCCCAAGAGGGAAGAGCAGGTTTTGTTTATACTGGGCGCACGCTGCATTTTTACGAACAAGAGCACACGCTGCCTGATCCGTCTGACTATTTTCCAGAAAGATCTACAGTCCCCTCCTCATGGACAAAAGAATGGAGGAGTTACCATACTTCCACTGCCCGGCAGTTGATCGAGCAAGCGATTCGTTGGCAGGCTGCTGTGGGACTGCGAATCGGTGGGAAAGAGGTTAAATGGATACCGGAGGCGGTGGTTCCCGGTGCACCATGGAGTGTCACAGGCTGGTACGCCTCAGGAATGGATGACGAAGCACCTTCTCCTGCGACTTTACAGCCAAGTGAATGGTCAGACATGCGGCTGCTGGTTCCTTTTACATAGTAGAGCCAGGAAGTGCATGAAACTCCTTCTTCTCAAAAGAAGGATGTGGTATGATAAATGAGTCTACTTTTACAGGGTAGAACTTTATATAAAGTGAGATGAACATTCATGAGCGTAGCCGAATTGAATACGGTCAATATGGCAGAAGTGCTTATTAACGCCTATGAATTGGGCGATATGGTCAACCGATCCTTTGAGGTATCGGATTATTTATATTGGAAACAGCGTGTGGAATTGAACCCGTCTATTCAGGCGTGTGTACGCAAGCTGGATGCCAAAAAGGAGCTATTCGCGGAAACGGAGCGTTTTGGGCATTTTCATCCGAACTATCATGAAGCGAAGGATGCAGTGCAGGTCGTTGAGCTGGAACTGGAACAATTCGTGGATGTTAAGGAGTTCAAACGAGCCGAAAAGGCGCTGGATGATATGCTTCATGCCATGTCTGAAACGATTGCATATTCCGTGTCCGAGACCATTAAGGTGCCGAGCAATGATCCGAATGTGAAAAAGGGCGGATGTGGCAGCGGAGGGAAATGCTCCTGTGGATAGGTCATAGGAATGATACCGAGTGGAGGGGAGATGAAGCGAATGTTTGCCGAGCGGACAGGGTACATCATTTGGGTAAGCGATATCAAGGCTGCCCGCAATCTGGAGAAATACGGAAATGTCCACTTTATTTCAAAGCGTATGCATTATGTAGTTATATATATGAATGCGGATCGGGCAGAAGATACCGTTAAAAATATTCGCAGACTTTCCTATGTGCGTAAGGTCGAGCGCTCTTTTCGAAATGAGATTAGGACGGAGTACAACGACGATAAGGAAAAGATGAAAGAATATGAAATATAAGTTTCTAATGTCTATAAATTGTAAAATATTCTTAAAAGGTCAGCCTACGGGCTGGCTTTTTTTTGTAAAGTCAGGACTTTTGCATAATGGTCTTAATGCTGTTAGACCTAAAAAATCTTTAAAAACCGCCTATAAACTTCAATTTTGTAACTTGTAGTCCCGGGTCTGTTGAGGTAACATATGAATATATTGGTAGATATAAAGACCTATCTGGTGGGGAGAGTGATCCCGTGCGTGACAAAGCAATGCAGCGATGGAGTACATACGAACCGTTCTACGTGGAGATGGGCGATAAAAAAGTCGCCGATATCGTGATTACAAATCATGCGAAAACTCGCTACTTAGATCGGATAGAGCAGAAACAGTCCGAGACGAATCATATCGCCGCCTGGCTTTGGGAATGCCTGAAGCAAAACAGGATGGAGTCCTACTATCATAACGAAGAGGATGTATATTTAATTGATGGTGATCTGGTCGTCGTGGCCGAATTTGGAGAGTTGCCCGGCGAGATGGATATTGCGGGGAATCCGCTGCACAAGATGATTGTCATTACCTTTTTGGGCCGGATGTCGGAGACCATTGAATTAAGGGATTTGAAGTCATACTATTCATGGCTACGCCATTCGCGGCGCATGACACTGATGAAAAGCACTCGTAAGCAAAAATAGACGGTGATTGGGCGGTCGGCCCTAGGCGAAAAAATCTCCGAACTTATGATTACCGTCAACTTTAAGTAGAAAGTATGCAGTTATTAGCTGCATGCTTTTTTTATTTCCAACAATATAACTCTCCAATTCGGTAAGTTTACTTGGAAATGCTTCGACAGATGTTTTTCTTATGTTAAAATAGGGAGATCAGAGGGGAGAGGGCTGTCAGTATGAACTTTCATCAGTTGCACATTTTTTATACCGTAGCGGAGCGCGGAAGCTTCTCGGCGGCGGCACAAGCGCTGCATATGACACAACCTGCGGTGACGATGCAAATTCAGTCTTTAGAAGATTATTTCGGCACGAAGCTGCTGCAACGTTCGACTAAAAAAATCGAGCTTTCAGAGGCGGGAGCGACACTATTACCTTTTGCGAAAAAAAGCATGCAACTGATCAGGGAAGCTGACGAGGCGATGTCTGCTTTTACTCACATGCTGGAGGGAAGATTGCATATTGGCGCCAGCCTAACGATTGGTGAGTATATTGTACCAAGAATGTTGGGGCCGTTTGGCCAGGAATACCCTCATATACGTATGGCGATGAATGTGATGAATACGACTCAAATTATGGATGATATACTAAAACATCAGTTGAATTTAGGACTGATTGAGGCCCCAGTCCAGCATCCAGATATCGTGGTGGAACCTGTGATGCAGGACGAACTGAAACTGATTGTGCCTTCAGGCCATGCGCTGGCCAAGGCAAAAAAAGTGGTTCTGGAAGATGTGTTTAAGCATCCTTTTGTAGCCAGAGAAAAGGGATCTGGTACACGTCAAGTGATAGAAGATGAGCTGAAAAGTCGTGGTGTGGATGCCTCCCGACTTGGTATTGTAATGGAGATGGGGAGCACTGGAGCGGTCAAATCGGCGGTAGAGGCTGGACTGGGTATTACCATGCTATCACCTTCTTCGGTGAAGCATGAAGTTGCGCTCGGATTGTTGAAAATTGTAAACATTTCAGATATCACGTTCAAACGAGAATTTTATGCAATTCATTTAAAGTCGGCGTTGTTGCCGATTCCGGTAGTAACCTTCCTGTCTTACTTGCGTCGTCATGATCAGGGAACGGACGTGCAGATGGACTCGCAGGACGAGCTTGCAAAGCTGAAAGAGAAGGAGGATGCATAATGAAGGAGCAGATTAGCGTAAAACGATATGATTTACATACACACACCCTAGCATCTGACGGTATGCAGCCACCTGTAGATAATGTGCGCTGGGCCAAGGAAAAAGGACTGGCAGGTGTGGCCATTACAGATCATGATACGGTAGCTGGCCTGGAAGAAGCTCTGGAGGAGGGAAAACGCATAGGAATTACTGTGGTGCCAGGAGTGGAAATTAGTACTCGAGCTGGCGGTAAGGATATTCATATACTCGGTTATTTTATGGATTACCGCAATAAAGTGTTTTTGGAGCGGTTGGAAAAGCTTCGCCAGGCGCGGGATACCCGTAATGATTTGATTTTAAGTCAATTGCGTAGTCTGGGCGTGGAAATCACACTGGATGAAGTGGTGGCTACGATGGGCAGACCGCTGGCACCAGATGAAAGCATTGGACGTCCGCATATGGCGGATACGCTGGTTCAAAAGGGATATGCGAAGGATATGCGAGACGCGTTTGACCGTTACTTGGCGGAAGGAGCGCCTGGATATGTGTCAGTACCCCGTGTAGAGCCTGCGGAGGCCATAAACTGGATTCGTGAAGCAGGAGGGGTACCTGTGGTGGCCCACCCTGGCTTGTACGGAAATGATGAGCTGGTTCGCTCAATTATAGAGGAGGCGAAGCCTGTGGGCTTGGAGGTGCGACATTCGGACCATGATGCTGAGGCTGAGAGCCGATATACTGTGATGGCGGCGCAATATGGGCTCATTGCAACTGGCGGCTCGGATTTTCACGGCGCACGCCAAGGTGTTGTTTTCCACGGTGATCTGGGTAGCCGTAGTGTGGAAGGTCAGGTTGTCGAGGAATTGAGGAAGGCTGCTGTTGGTCAAAAGTAAATAAAAAGCCCCTTGCCTTATGCATGGAACACAAGAAGTGTACCGTGCAAAAGAACAAAGGGCTTTTTTTGGATTCAATAGGCTAGTGAGACTTAGCCGTTTTTGATGCGATTCGGCAGCTTTTTGATCAGCTCCTCGTCGGGTGTAATGAAGAGCGTACGCTGATGGTCGTAGATGACAAAGCCGGGTTTGGCTCCGCTGGGCTTACGTACATGCCGAATCAGGGTGGCGTCCACAGGTACACTGCTGGATTGCTTGGCCTGGCTAAAATAGGCAGCGAGTTGAGCTGCCTCCTCCAGCGTCGTATCCCCGAATTGCTCAGCACGTATAACGACGTGTGACCCCGGAATATCCTTTGTGTGCAACCAGGTGTCATTTGGTCCGGCCAGTCGATTTGTCACATATTCATTTTGCAAGTTGTTTTTGCCGACCAGTAACTCGATACCTTCGGATGATGTATAGACGTGCAGGGTTGGACGGTCGTTTTTCTTCTTTTTCTTTCCTTTTTTGACCCGATCTCTGAGATAGCCCTGCTGAACCAGTTCTTCACGTATTTCCTCAATGTCATTCATAGAGGCATGGGCTAGCTGCTGAAGAAGATTGTCCATATAACGGATTTCTTCGTGCGTTTTCTCCAGTTGTTCATCAATGACAGCCAAGCTGTTTTTATATTTGTTGTATTTTTTAAAATACCGTTGTGCATTATCCGACGGGTTGAGTAGTGGGTCCAGTGGGATGGTCATTGGACGCTGTTCCTCATCATAAAAGTTAGTGAGCGTCACTTCTTTGTCCCCTTTTTTCACCTCATGCAGCGAAGCGAACAGCAACTCTCCATAAATGCGAAATTGATCGGCATCTTCCGCCTCGGCCAAATCCTGATGGAGATAGTCGAGTTTTTTTAGGTTTTTACTCCGCTCGTTTTGCAGAAACCGCAGTAGGTCACTAACCTTTTGCTTAACCGTATCCCTTTCTGCTTTTTCACCGAAGAAGTCCTCCATACACTCACTGATAGTAGGGTACTCCTTACGTCCTTCTTGGATCAACGTCAGTGGAATGGCTGAGAATATCACTTTATCTTGTGCGTTTAGTCCAGATACCGGCTGAAAACGATGATTCCGCACGTCACCCATGATGTGACTGAATGTCCTCCATAGTGAACGATCACTATCACCAGATACTTCATTAGTTACTCGAGTTAGTATCTCTTCAGCAATGAGGGGACTGAGTCCAGTAAAAGTGTTCACGATCCAGCGTTTGGGAGCTTCTTCTGCCTCGATCGCTGTTTGATACGAGGATATGAAGGCTGCCTCTTCCGTTTCTAGTGGATTCAGCTTGTTTTGTTCAGGAGGCTCCGTGTATTGAAAGCCAGGCATAATGACCCGATAGCTGCTGATAGACGGTGTGACATGATGAATGCCATCCAGCATCACGCCTGTTTCCGGGTCAAGCAAAATAATGTTGCTGTGTCTACCCATCAGTTCAATGATAATTCGTTTGAGTGAAATATCTCCCAGTTCATCACGTTGACGTATATCCATGTGAATAATACGCTCCATGCCCACCTGCGTGATTTTCTCAATAACGCCTCCTTCGCAATGCTTGCGAAGTAGCATACAAAACATAGGGGCTTCTGTCGGATTAAGAAAGCTTTGTTCTGTAAAATGTACACGCGGGAAGGTCGGATTAGCCGACAGCAGCAGCTTTACGCTTCCGCCTTGTGCCCGCAGATTCAGCACGATATCGCGATCATTTGGCTGATGTATTTTATTAATGCGCCCGCCCCGGATGCCTTGCAGTTCGTGTACGATAGCGCGGGTTACGATTCCGTCCAATGCCATAATTATGTTCTCCTTTGAAGCAAATGTATTTTCGCCTTCCTTCTATGATACATAACTTTGGGACAAAACTTAAGCGGCTTTGTGATATTTCAGGTCCTGTCCGAATAGATTGAATCTAGAAAGTCTGTCCAGCTTATCAGCAATCGCGGCACAAAAATATAATAACGGGCAGCCATCCTACGCACAACCGACGGAAACGGACTATCTGACCGGGAGGGAATTGGGGAGAATGGAACAAGCACACTGGCACCAATTAAGCAATGAACAGCTTTCAACAAGTCTGGAAGTCGACCCGAAGCAGGGTCTTTCGGAGGAACAGCTTGCGGAACGAAGAGAAAGGTCAGGATGGAATGAGCTGAGCGAGGGGAAGCGAGTTTCGGCAATCTTGCTGCTGCTCAACCAGTTCAAGGATTTTATGATGCTCGTATTGATGGGAGCGACCCTGATATCCGGCCTGCTTGGCGAATATTTGGACGCGATTACCATTATTGCTATTGTTGTACTGAATGGAATTCTCGGCTTTGTACAGGAATTCAGAGCTGAGCGTTCATTGCGAGCTTTGAGACAACTGTCGGCTCCAACCGCCAAAGTGTTGCGGGGCGGCAAACGAATTCAAGTTCAGGCCAGAGAGCTGGTTCCGGGTGATATTGTGCTGCTGGAAAGTGGTGATCGCATTCCTGCAGATGTAAGGTGGTTGAGTACGAACGGCTGTGATGTAGAGGAGTCTGCCCTGACGGGGGAATCAGTTCCGGTGAGTAAGCATTGCCGCCCTATTCATGCCGCCGAAGTACCACTCGGGGATCAAAAAAACATCGGTTTTATGGGCACGATGATGACCAGAGGAACCGCACAAGGAATGGTTATACGTACAGGTATGAGTACCGAAATGGGTAAGATCGCAGACTTGATTGAAAATACGGAGTCGCAGGAGACACCGTTGCAGCACAGATTGGAGCAATTGGGCAAAATCTTGATTATCGTAGCGTTGGCGCTAACGGTGCTCGTTGTCGTAGCAGGCATTTTACATGGACAGCCAGCCATGAGCATGTTCTTGGCCGGAGTGAGCTTGGCTGTGGCGGCTATACCGGAAGGATTGCCGGCTATTGTGACGATTGCGCTCGCATTGGGTGTGCAGCGTATGATTAAACGAAAGGCGATTGTGCGTAAGCTGCCTTCTGTTGAAACGCTCGGCTGTGCATCTATCATTTGTTCCGACAAAACGGGCACCCTGACCCAAAATAAAATGACAGTCACCAAGCTATGGCTGGACGGTCGCTTCTGGGTAGTTACGGGAGAGGGCTACGACCCACACGGGCATATTATGGATAGAGACCTTCCTGCTGATCTTAAAAACGGACAATCTCTGCGTAGACTGCTACAAGCCAGTGTACTTTGCAACAATGCTGAAATTGTTCAAGCTGATACAGAGGAGTTGCGTTCGAAAAAGAAGACCAAAGAGCCGACGCCGTCCGCCGTTTGGGAGCTGAAGGGTGACCCGACGGAAGGAGCACTGGTCACGTTAGCTGCCAAGGGCGGGGTCACGAGACAAGGGCTATATGAGCTGTACACAAGGGAGCGAGAATTCCCTTTTGACTCGGATCGGAAGCGAATGTCGGTACTCGTACGCCACCAGGGAGGACACATCGTCTTTGCCAAAGGTGCGCCGGATGTGCTGCTGGGTCAGTGCTCCTACATTTTATGGGAAGGAAATGTCGTTCCGTTAACGGGCACGCTGCGCCAAAAGGTACTGGCAGCTAACGAAGGAATGGCCTCAGAGGCGCTGCGTGTACTTGGTGTCGCTTACCGTGATATCCGCTCGCATGAGCGTGTCTCCACGGTTGAGGAGGCTGAAGCACAGCTGATCTTTATCGGGCTGACAGGCATGATTGATCCGCCACGTCGCGAGGTTCGCGAAGCCATTGGCAAGTGCCGTCGTGCTGGCATTCGCACTGTGATGATTACCGGAGATCACGGTACAACTGCAGAAGCCATAGCACAGCAGTTGGGCATTCTTCAGCGCGGATCCCATGTGTTGACAGGACAGGAATTGTCTGTGATGGATGATGCGGCGCTGGACAAAGCTGTTGATACCGTCTCTGTGTATGCACGGGTTTCGCCGGAGCACAAGCTACGGATCGTCAAGTCACTTCAAAGACGCGGACATGTCGTAGCCATGACCGGTGATGGCGTCAATGACGCTCCGGCGATAAAGGCGTCGGACATCGGTATTGCGATGGGCATTACCGGGACGGACGTGACCAAAGAAGCGGCTGCGCTTGTACTGAGTGATGATAATTTCTCAACGATTGTAGCCGCAATTGAGGAAGGACGGAATATTTACGAGAATATCCGTAAATTTATCCGTTATCTACTCGCCTCCAATGTTGGTGAGATTTTGACGATGTTCTTTGCCATGATGGCCGGGCTGCCATTACCTTTGTTACCGATCCAGATTTTATGGGTGAATCTGGTGACAGATGGCCTACCAGCGATGGCTCTGGGGGTGGACCAGCCAGAAAAGGATCTCATGGAGCACAAACCTCGTGGCGCAAAGGAAAATATTTTTGCTCGTCGACTGGGCTGGAAAATCATTAGTCGTGGCTTGTTGATTGGTTTATGTACGCTAGCGGCCTTCTGGCTGACATTACGTATTGCACCGGATGACGCAGGACAATTGATCAAAGCACAGTCCGTTGCCTTTGCTACGCTAGTTCTGGCACAGTTAATTCATGTATTTGATTGCCGTAGTTCCCGTTCTATTTTCCATCGTAATCCGTTTCAAAATAGTTATCTCGTGCTTGCCGTGCTTTCTTCCGTAGTGTTAATGCTGGTGGTTATGTACGTGCCTATGCTGCAACCTATTTTCAAAACGGTACCGCTCGGTTTGCGTGAGTGGGCGCTATCCATTGTGGCAGCCGGGATTCCCACGTTTCTGATGGGAGCGGGAAGTGTATGGGGCGGTCGACGCAACCGTCGTCGCGGCGGAAATACACACTTTTCAGCGGGACGTACGAAGTTTTCAGCCTAGAAATCAGGTCATGTATACCGCATCGCTTTCCCACTATTGCCCTGTATGATATCATGGGATCAAAGCTTCATGAGGAACATGATATCAGCAGCAACGGCGGAGGTAAGCTATGGAATTCACAAAAATGAACGGTCTAGGTAATGATTTTATCGTTTGGTTTGGGCATCAGGATTTGCCGTCTGACGCCTCGGAATTAGCTGTTCGACTATGTGATCGACATTTTGGTATTGGTGCCGATGGGTTGGTATATATATTGCCGTCAGAAAAAGCGGATTTCTGCATGCGTATCATTAACTCGGACGGCTCGGAGGCCGAGCAATGCGGTAATGCTATCCGTTGTGCTGCTAAATACGTATATGACCGTAAGCACATCAACCGTGAACAGATCACGATCGAGACACTGGGTGCAGGGGTACAGCAGGTCGAACTAACTGTAGAGAACGGACTTGTTCGTATGGTGAAGGTGGATATGGGAGAGCCGATTCTTGAGGGTTTGAAGATTCCAACTACACTGGATCTGTCTAGCGTAATTAATGAGCCCATTGAAGCTGGCGGAAGTGGTTTTCGTTTTACGGCTGTATCTATGGGGAATCCGCACTGTGTCATTTATGTGGAGGATGCGCCAAGCTTTGATCTGGAAGCCTGGGGGTCGAAGCTGGAATGCCATCCGCTGTTTCCTAAAAAAACAAATGTTGAGTTCTCCACGGTACGTAGCCGGAAGCATATAGATATGAGAGTATGGGAGAGGGGAGCCGGACCAACGCTAGCTTGTGGAACCGGAGCCTGTGCTACACTTGTTGCTTCTGTACTAAACGGGTACAGCGACCGCCACGCCATTGTAAGCCTGAAGGGCGGCGATCTGGATATCGAATGGAGCGAGGACGATAATCACATATATATGACGGGCCCGGCTGAGATCGTGTACGAAGGTCGTCTGTTCTAAATCATGTGAACTTTAAAAATAGCGTGCAACTGGCCTATGAATCGTATAGAAGTGAGTGAAAAGAAGACCTTAGTAGGTCTTCTTTTTTTGGACTTACATGCCGCTGTATACAAGGAATACGATGAACAAAGCAACATTCTGTCTTTTTTTGGCGCCTGAACGATGTATAATATAGAAAATGAGAAAACAATAAGGAGGCCGTTCATAGTGCGGAAATTTCGTTGGATTTCAGCAGTTGCAGTCCTCATATTTGTAGCCACCGCGCTTCCGGTTCAGGCGGCGACCATTCCTGCTGGCGCGGAAACGACGGACAAGCAGGTTGGCTCGCTAACTCCGACAGTGGTAAGCCGTTTAGAAAAAGCGGTGCAAGAACTCATCGGTTCAAAGACAGCATTTCAATTTGACGATGTGACAGATATGGGGAAAACTTGGATTGTAGAAGGCGAACTGGAAGATGGAACTGCTACGTTGCAGACAGAATATAATAAAGAAAAAAACAGAGTGGATTCTACAACCATACGATATAAAATAAGCAGCTTAGGAAAGGCGATGAACGCGCCACTCAAGACGAAAGTGCTAAACAGCGCCAAAGCGTTTGACAGCAAGCGTCCTTTGCAATTTGAAGCATTCTGGCGGGTCAAATCCCCTTATCAGTCCAACAAGCCTTCAAATTACTGGGTATTTTGGGGCGCAGGAGAACAAGCTTCCTCGTTGTATGTGGATGTGGATCGAGGTAACGCTATTACCATCAACGCGGACTATGCGCTGAAGCAGGTGGACCCTTTGTTACTGAACCGTGCAATGAACACATTTAAGCGTGTGAGTGGACAGCGAATCAAGGTACAGCACGCTTCACGGTACAAGGACGAGACGAAGGGACTTTCATATTGGTCGTTCGAGGATGCAAACGAGGCGAGTGAGGTCAAAATTAGCGCGGTAACCGGTAAAGTGCTGGCCGTATCCACCTATGGGGTGGACTGGAATGATGACGCAGATTTCAAAAAAACATTTGCAAGCCCGAAATATACTGCCTCAGAAGCTTTGAAGCTAGTCAAGCCCAAGGCTCAAATGTTGTTTAATATCAATTTGTCGGGCTATAAAGTGAAAGTTCAAGGGAATCAATATACGTTCTCGAAGCAGCAAAAGGGAACGGATTCTATTGTGGCTAAAGTGAATAAAAAAGGGACTTTTTACGCTTACTCTCTTCATTCTTCTGATGGGAAAATGCCATGAAAATGTAGTAGGAAATAGAAAAGATAAATCAAGTCGTTTCACTCCTGAGATCATTTTGTCGGGGAGTGGGGCGGCTTTTTTTGTTTTTGGCTTATGTTTATAGTCTCTTTATGTTACATTAGTATGAAAATAAAGAGCGGGGTGGAGCAGAGGACATGAAACCGGATTTGCGTACTGTGCTGAATCGTGAAATTATTGTCGGAGACGGCGCAATGGGGACTTTTTTATATCAGCTAGGATTTCCAGTCAATACGTCTTTCGAAGAACTGAACATCACTTCGCCTGACGTTATATCAGACGTGCATGGTCAATATTTAAGTGCAGGAGCTCGATTGCTGGAGACTAATACATTTTCTGCAAATGATTATAAGTTAGCCCGGTTTGGACTGGAATCTAAGGTAGAAGAGATCAATCGTGCCGGTGTGAGAATTGCCAGAGCTGCGGCCGGACCTGAACATTATGTGGTAGGTGCGGTGGGTTCCATATGTGGGGGCAAACGGCTTAACATATCCAAGCTGGAGCTGGCAAGAAACTATGAGCAGCAAATTGATGCCCTTCTCTCCGAAGGAGTCGACGGCATTCTGTGCGAAACGTTTTATTCACTGGATGAAATACGCATTGCGCTTCACAGTGTACGTAAATACAGTGACATTCCGGTAATTTGTCAGTTTGCAGTTGATCAGGTTGGTCGTACCCAGGATGGTTTTTTAGTTGCGGAAGCTTTTTCGGTGCTGCGTAATGAGGGGGCAGACATCCTTGGATTTAACTGTCACTCGGGTCCGCAGGGAATTATGAGTGTAATGGAGCAGCTGGATGGCCCTTTGTCTGTACCGCTGTCCGTATATCCGAATGCGGGACTAGCAGATTATGTGGACGGTCACTATGTATACGGTGCATCACCTGAGTATTTTGGGGAATGTGCCAAGTCCTTTGTAGACCTGGGGACGAGGCTGCTCGGTGGTTGCTGCGGAACTACACCGGACCATATTGCAGCTATCTCAAAAGCTTTGAACCGTTTGCAACCGCCTCCGCTGGCTTCAAAAGAAGCTCTGTCGAAAGAGTCCTTTCAAGTGGCGGAGCAGATTGCAGATGAAGGGGAACGAGGAAATGGCAGACATACCAGCGAGCCCAACATTGTGGATCTGGTTAAGGAACGACATACGGTCATTGTAGAACTGGATCCTCCGCGCGATCTGGACATTACGAGGTTTATGCAAGGTGCTCATGCGTTGAAGAAAGCCGGGGCCGACGCACTTACACTGGCTGACAACTCGCTTGCAGTTACTCGTATGAGCAACATGGCGCTTGGACATTTGGTCAGTATTGAAACAGGTTTGCGCCCATTAATTCATATAGCATGTCGTGATCGCAATCTGATTGGTACTCAATCCCACATGATGGGTTTTGACGCGCTCGGTATTGACCATGTACTGGCGGTTACTGGCGATCCGGCGCGGTTCGGTGATTTGCCAGGCGCCAGTTCGGTGTATGATATGACCTCTTTTGAAATCATACGCATGATCAAGCAATTAAATGATGGTGTTGCATTTTCCGGTAAGCCACTGAAGCAGAAGGCTAATTTTGTGGTAGGTGCCGCATTTAATCCTAACGTCAAGCATTTGGGTAAAGCCGTGCAGCGATTAGAGAAGAAAATTGCCTCCGGAGCTGATTATGTTATGACTCAGCCCGTTTACGACCACGAGCTCATTGCAGCCATCGCGGAAGCGACACGACATTTGGAAGTACCGATTTTTATCGGTATTATGCCGCTGGCTAGTGGGCGCAATGCAGAATACTTGCACAATGAAGTGCCAGGCATTCAGTTATCCGATGAGGTGCGTGCACGTATGTCTGGTCTAGAGGGTCCGGAAGGACGAGCAATGGGCGTGTCTATTGCCAAGGAGTTACTCGATACGGCAATGGAACATTTTAATGGTATCTATTTTATGACTCCATTTATGTTCTATGAAATGACAGCTGAATTGACTTCTTACGTATGGCAAAAATCAGGCCGCGTACAGGCCCCCTTGTTTCGACTATAATAATCAATTACAATAGTATAATGGATGTGATGCCGATGTCATTGAGTATGACCGGATACGGTCAAGCCATCCTTCATTATGAGGGCTATAAAGTGCGCTTGGAATTGAAATCGGTGAATCACCGCTATTGCGAAGTGATGATGAGAATTCCGCGCGAATGGACTCGTTACGAAGATGGCTTGAGAAGAACGGTTCAACAGCAGATTAAACGCGGTCGTATCGATGTCTTCATCCACAGAGAACGTGATGAAGAACAGATGCCCGCCGCGCGGTTGAATGACACTGTGGTGCAGGCTTACCTGCATGCAGCGGAGCAGCTGGCGGATCGTTATGGAGTGAAAGGAACGTTAGGGATAAGCGATATTCTTGCTTTGCCTGACGTTCTGGGTGAGCCTGGAGAGGCTTGCCATGGAGACGAAGAGGACTGGGAAGAGCAACTACAGCGAGCTTTGAATGAAGCTTTGCAAGGTTTACTGGAGATGAGAAGGCGAGAAGGCGGGCATTTGGCGCAAGATGTGGAATCCCGTATTTTACGGCTGGAATCCCTGCATCATGAAATGACGGTGCTGGCTCCTCATGTTGTGAGCGACTACCGTAACAGGCTGAAACACAGGCTTAAAGAGCTTCAGGACGGTTCATTTACGCTTGATGAACATAAGTTCGGAATGGAGATTGCGTTATTCGCGGATCGCAGCAATATTGATGAGGAACTTACCCGGCTTCAAAGTCACTTTGGACAGTGCAAGGGATTGCTGCTGTCAGACGAGCCGGCCGGTCGCAAATTAGATTTTTTAATCCAGGAAATGAACAGGGAAGTCAACACGATCGGCTCCAAGGCTAATCATCTCACATTGGTTAATTTGGTCGTTGAGATGAAAGCAGAGCTCGAGAAAATTCGTGAGCAGGCTGCAAATATTGAGTAGCTACCTGGTAGCGGCACGGCTGCAAGAGTCACATGTATAGGGGGAAAGACCTGAATATGGCAATCAAATTGATCAATATTGGTTTCGGCAATATCGTGTCGGCCAACCGAATTATCTCCATCGTCAGTCCGGAGTCTGCTCCGATCAAGCGGATTATACAGGAAGCCAGGGACCGTCATATGCTAATTGATGCTACCTATGGCCGCCGGACGCGGGCTGTTATTATTACAGACAGTGATCATGTAATCCTGTCTGCGGTGCAGCCGGAGACGGTCGCTCATCGCCTATCCACTAAAGATGATGACAATGACGAATAAAAATGGAGTGTACTATGGCTAAGGGATTATTATTTGTAATATCCGGACCTTCGGGTGTCGGTAAAGGGACGGTAGGCAACGCATTGCGTGATAAGCTACCAGAGATAACATACTCCGTTTCTGCTACAACTCGAACACCTCGTTCAGGCGAACAGGATGGAGTGACCTATTTTTTTAAAACGCGTGAAGAATTTTTGGGTATGATTGAACGAGATGAAATGCTGGAGTATGCTGAGTATGTAGGGAACTATTATGGTACTCCACGTGATTTTGTAGATCAGACGCTTGCGCAGGGAAAAGATATTTTTCTGGAGATTGAAGTTCAGGGAGCGCTAAAGGTTAAAGAAAAATTTCCAGAAGGCATATTCATTTTTCTGCTTCCGCCTTCGCTAGACGAATTAAAGGATAGAATCCGGGGACGGGGCACAGAGACTCAAGCGACCATAGACCACCGTATGTCGGTAGCTGTGGATGAAATGAATTTGTTGCGTCACTATGATTATGCGGTCGTCAATGATGAGATTGATTTCGCTTGTAAACGAATAGAATCCATTATTATCGCCGAACATTGTAAGGTTCATCCTTAAACGAGGGCTTTACATATGCCAAGCGTACCTAAAGAGAAATAATACTGTATAAGCTGAGCTTGAAGGTGTACACTGGAGTTCAGCTTATACAGTCCCAAAACTACATGAAGAGGTGTCTATTCGTGCTGTATCCTTCCATTGATGAAATGATGAAAAAGGCAGATAGTAAGTATTCGTTGGTTGTAGCGGCTTCACGTCGTGCCAGACAGTTGCGCGAGGGTGAAAAGACGACTCTCAAGAATCCTAAATCCCACAAACAGGTTGGAGTGGCGTTGGAAGAGATTTACGCGGATCATCTGCGTCTTGAAAGCGGCGAAGACGAGTAAGAATTATACACAACTATTATAACCGGGCGCAATGCCAATTCCTTTGACAACCGCAAGGTTGTTATTTTTTTAGGTCAGGGGGAGTTAACGATGTTGAAGGGAAAAGTTATTATTCTTGGTATAACTGGCGGAATTGCTGCTTACAAAGGGGCTGCGCTGTGCAGTAGGTTGACGCAAAAGGGAGCCGAGGTTCATGTGATTATGACGGCCTCTGCCAAGGAGTTTATTACCGAACTTACGTTGCAGTCGCTCTCTCGTAATCCGGTGTACAGTGACACATTTGATGAAAGAGAGCCGTCAGTCGTATCCCATATTCATCTGGCGGATGCGGCTGATTTGGTGCTTGTTGCTCCTGCAACTGCGAATATTATCGGGAAAATGGCGCATGGTCTTGCTGATGATATGCTGTCTACAACGCTGCTGGCTACAACAGCGCCTATTATGGTGGCCCCTGCGATGAACGTACATATGTACACTCATCCGGCAGTCATGCAAAATATGGAGACGCTTGTATCACGTGGCGTGAAGATGATTGAGCCTGGTGAAGGATTACTGGCTTGCGGTTACGTTGGCAAAGGACGTTTGGAAGAGCCGGACACAATTGTGCAAACCATAGAGCGCTTTTTTGATCAGCAAGCTCAGGAACAAAAAACCAACATCAAGTCTGAACCACGATGGTTTGGTGGCGAATCTATGGAGGCTCAAGTGCCTGAGTCACTTGTGAATGAGAATGAATCGGTGCTTTCAGGCAAAAAAGTCATTGTAACGGCTGGAGGCACGATCGAGCGAATTGATCCAGTGCGTTATATCACAAATGATTCATCTGGCAAAATGGGCTTTGCCATTGCAAAAGTGGCTCAGGAGATGGGTGCAGAGGTGCACTTGATTGCTGCCAATACCAGCGCGGAACCGCCTGCTGGTATTATGTTTGAAAGAGTCCAGTCAGCTGAAGACATGTACGCCGCTGTATTAAAGCAATGGGAAACGAGCGATATGGTCGTTATGGCTGCTGCAGTTGCAGATTATCGACCACGTGAGATTGCACAGACCAAGATCAAGAAAAAAGATAGTGTATTTACGCTAGAGCTAGTGAAGAACGTCGATATTCTAGAATCACTCGGACAGAGTAAGAAACATCAATTTTTAATTGGCTTTGCAGCTGAAACCGAACATTTGGAGACGTATGCGATAGATAAATTAGAACGTAAAAATTGTGATTTGATCGCGGCAAACGATGTAACTGTGAATGGTGCTGGTTTTGGCGTCGATACGAATGCTGTTCAAATTTATGACCGAAGCGGGATCGTAGAGCGTATTCCTGTACAGTCAAAGGAAGAAG
This sequence comes from Paenibacillus sp. A3M_27_13, assembly GCF_024213315.1. Taxonomy (NCBI): domain Bacteria; kingdom Bacillati; phylum Bacillota; class Bacilli; order Caryophanales; family Paenibacillaceae; genus Paenibacillus; species Paenibacillus sp. A3M_27_13. The sequence continues at coordinate 662,930 of NZ_JANAVE010000001.1, read as the reverse complement.
TTGCGCGTAAGTTGCTTACTATAGCCGCGGGACGCATGGGTGGGGTGCTGCATTAATGGAGACGGGCAATTTAGTTGCCAAGGTCATTGTCGATGTACCTGCCAAGGATACGGACCGCACCTTCGATTATCTGATACCAGACTCAATGAGACCTTGGATTGAGCCGGGTAGCCGGGTAGCTGTACCATTTGGCAAACGGACGGTGCAGGCTTTTGTCATCTCGGTAGTCCCAGCTGATGATCCACCGAAATACAGGATGAGAGCGATCCAGGAGTTGCTGGATTTGGTACCACCCTTATCTGGTGACCTAGTCGAACTGGGCAAATGGATGAGCGAACGTTATGCTTGTAATCAAATTATGGCACTGCAAGTGATGATTCCTACCGCGCTCAAGGGCAAGGCAGAACGTTATATCTCAATTGCCGAACAGCATGAGTTAACGCATCCACAGCGTACTATACAACCGAATCAGGGCGATGAACTCGAATGGGCACTTCTGACCGACGATGGTATGAGTGATCCGACGGAGCGTCGGATTGTTAGCTTCATTCAGGAGAAGGTGCAAGTCCCATTGCAGCAACTCAGTCGACGTTTCCCTGAGGAAGCAGAGGTTATTAAATCACTGTTACGCCGGGGTGTGCTTCAGGAAAGTCAAGTTATTAAAGACAAACTTGGCAAAAAGACCATGAAATCCGTTGATCTGGCTATCGGCATAGACGAGGCATCAACGGCGCTGGAGCAATTTTCTACCAAAGCGCAGCGTCAGCGGGAGGTACTTGCTTTTTTGCTGGAACGTAGCGAGTTTCTGCCTCTGTCGCTGAAGGAAGTCATGACCTCACTGAGTGTGTCTGCTGCAACGGTTAAGGCGCTGGAAGATAAGGGCTATGTGTTGCTGGAGGATGTCGAAGTGTTCCGCGACCCGTACCGGGGCAGACACTTCAAGCCTACAGAGCCACTCCCTCTCACAGTAGAGCAGCAGTCGGTATATGAACGGATTATTCGCCAGCTGGACACGCGTGAGCAAGGGGCTTATTTGTTGCATGGAGTCACAGGGAGCGGTAAGACGGAAATCTATCTGCAGACGATTCAGCGCTGTATCAAGCAGAATCGTCAGGCCATTGTGCTGGTACCTGAAATATCGTTAACCCCACAAATGGTTGAGCGTTTTAAAGGCCGGTTTGGCGATCAGGTAGCAGTGATGCACAGTAGGTTGTCCGGGGGGGAACGGTACGATGAGTGGCGCAAAATACGCGAAGGCCGTGTGAAAGTGGCGATTGGTGCTCGCTCGGCAGTATTTGCGCCTTTTCGTGAGTTAGGTCTTATTATTATGGATGAGGAGCACGAAACGTCCTACAAGCAGGAAGAGACACCTAAATACCATGCGCGTGATGTTGCCATTCGTAGAGCCCATCAGCATGGGGCTGTCGTTATTCTCGGCTCGGCAACACCGTCGCTGGAAAGCTACTATGCGGCTCGATCACAAAGCAACGACGAGTTTGCGCCGTTGCTGCTTGAAATGCCAACTCGCGCATTGGGGAACACGTTACCCGAAGTACATATCATGGATATGCGTGAGGAACTGCGTGCTGGCAACCGCTCTATGTTCAGCCGTGCGTTGCATAATGGAATTGCAGAGCGGTTAGAGCGTAAGGAGCAGACGGTACTACTGTTGAATCGGCGTGGGCACTCCACGTTCGTCATGTGCCGTAGCTGTGGCTATGTCGCGGGTTGTCCGCATTGTGATATTTCGCTTACGTATCATCAACGGTCGAACAATTTACGTTGCCATTACTGTGGTTATTCCGAGCCCGTGCCTCAGACTTGCCCTGAGTGCGGTAGTGAGCATATTCGTTATTTCGGTACAGGTACCCAGCGAGTGGAAGAAGAGCTGGCGAAGCTATTCCCCGGTATACGTGTTGTTCGAATGGATGTTGATACAACGACAGAAAAAAATGCCCACGAAAAGCTTCTCAAGCAATTTCGTGATAAAAAAGCGGACGTGCTGCTCGGTACTCAAATGGTTGCCAAAGGCCTGGACTTTCCCGATGTGACACTGGTTGGTGTCATTACTGCGGATTCGGCTCTCAATTTACCGGATTTTCGGGCTGCGGAAAAGACATTTCAGCTGTTAACACAAGTAGCTGGACGGGCTGGGAGACATCAATTGCCGGGGGAAGTATTCGTACAATCCTATACTCCAGAGCATTATTCGGTGATTCACGCAAGTCGCCATGATTATGCTTCTTTTGTGAGGGAAGAATTGAAACACCGCCGCAATTTGCACTATCCACCATATTGTCGTCTTATTTTGGTGACCTTTTCTCATGAACAACTCCCGGTGCTGGTCCGACTGGCTGAGAATTATTCAGCAACACTACAGGGACGGGCCAGACAACGGGGCTGGTTCGGGAATATGGATCGTCTTACATCGGATGTACTCGACATTTTGGGGCCAGTAGCTTCACCCATTTCGAGAATCAAGAATAGATACCGATTTCAATGTATGATAAAATGGCGTGGAAATATCGATGCGATTAGTTTGGCTCAGCAAGTAGCTGATGAAATGGCCGAATCCGCACAGGCACAAAAGTTGCTGATTAGTCTGGATGTTGATCCGCAAATGCTTATGTAGAGTGTTGCCACAAAAGTTATTATCACAATTAATGCGGACAAGCCGTCCGTACATAGGATAATGTAGCAGTCGCGTGTGTGATGAATACAGTTAAGCCTAAATGAAACATAAAGAGGAAGGTGTTCTGTTGTCATGTCAATTAGAATTATAGTGTTGGAGCCGGATGACGTATTGCACAAAGTAGCAAAGGAAGTCACTAAAATTACGCCTAACGTGCAAAAGCTGCTCGACGATATGGCAGATACGATGTATGAAGCGGAGGGAGTAGGTCTTGCTGCTCCGCAAGTAGGTATTTTGAAGCGTCTCATTGTTGTAGATGCTGGAGATGAGCATGGATTGATTAAAATGATCAATCCAGAAATCGTAGCCGAAGAAGGGGAGGAATTGGGTCCTGAAGGCTGCCTGAGTATACCTGGGTTGAACGGGGATGTGCGTCGTGCCGAGAAGGTTACAGTCAAGGGACTGGACCGCGAGGGTAAGGCCATTACCATTACAGCGACAGGGTTGCTTTCTCGTGCTTTTCAGCATGAAATTGACCATTTAAATGGAATTTTATTCACGGATATTGCAGAAAAAGTATATGAGGTTGCGCTGGAACAGCCAGGACCGAACCGTCAGATAGGAGAGTGAGGTTCGATGACTCAAGACATTCGTATTATCTTTATGGGTACGCCTGAGTTTGCAGTGCCATCGCTGAACATGTTACTGGACAACGGTTATAACGTGGTTGGTGTGATTACACAGCCCGATAAGCCACAGGGACGAAAAAAAATATTGACGCCTACACCAGTCAAGGAAGCGGCAGAAAAACGCGGATTACCTGTACTGCAACCGACCCGCCTGCGCCAGCCAGAAGCGGTGGCTCAGGTGGCAGAGCTGCGTCCTGATCTGATCGTAACCGCAGCCTATGGGCAAATTTTGCCTAAGTCCGTACTAGACTTGCCTCGGTTCGGCTGTCTGAATGTGCATGGTTCGTTACTTCCCCGTTATCGGGGAGGTGCACCGATCCAGCGTGCGATTATTAACGGTGAGACCGTGACGGGTGTGACGCTGATGTATATGGCGGAAGGACTGGATACTGGCGATATGATATCGCGAGTTGAGGTTGCTATAGAGCCGGAGGATACCTCCGGTACGATTTTTGAGAAGTTAAGCGTAGCTGGAGCAAAGCTTTTGCAGGACGAGCTGCCTAAGTTGCTGGCAGGCCAATCAGACCGTACGCCGCAAAATGAGGACGAGGCTACCTATGCCCCTAACCTGAACCGCGACGATGAGCGTATTTCGTGGAGTGACAATGCACAGCAGATATACAACCGGATTCGCGGCCTTGTTCCTTTTTCCGGCGCGTTTACGCTTTGGGAGGGAAATGTTTTTAAAATATGGGCTGCTGAGCAGCCTTTCATAAATAATGAAGTGAGTGGCTCAAATGCCCCAGCACCCGGGACGGTTCTTCAATTGACCGCTCGTGGCATTGAGGTGCAGACAGGCGAAGGAACTCTCTGGCTGACTCAGGTTCAACCGGCTGGCAAAAAGGTTATGGATGCCGGAACCTTTGCACGCGGCGGACAGATGAAGCCAGGCATGGTGCTCGGATGAGCGGGAGTCACTCCCGCCAGGGAGGCCAAGGCAAGGGAGTGGGTGCCAGAACCGGCAAGACTCGCAATCAGACGGCGCGGGAAGTTGCACTTGATGTGTTGACCAGTGTGGAGCAAGAGGGTGCGTATAGCAATCTTGAGCTAAATCGTCGGCTTCAGCAGGCAGGTTTGTCTGCAAGTGATGCTGGTTTGGCGACGGAACTTGTATACGGTACAGTCGCACGCCGAAATACACTAGATTATTTTTTGAATAAATTTGTTCAAAAAGGAACGGCCAAGCTTCAGGCTTGGGTACGTTCGTTGCTGCGGATGAGTGTGTATCAGGTGGTGTATCTGGATCGAGTTCCGGATCATGCAGTCGTTAGTGAAGCGGTGACCATTGCCAAGCGGCGTGGGCATCAGGGGATTTCCGGTATGGTCAACGGCGTGCTCCGCAGCATGCTACGTGAGCCGGACAAGCTGCGTATTCCTGACGATTTGTCACCGGAGGAACGGATTTCATTAGAACATTCCCATCCACAGTGGCTGGTTAAGCGCTGGATTAAGCAATACGGTGCAGATACTGCTGAGGCTATCTGTCAGGCTAATAATGAACCCCCTGCGGTCAGCGTACGGGTGAATACGACAATGACCAGCCGTGATCATCTGCTGGACGAGATGCGCTCAAAAGGGATTGATGCTGTTCCTTCGGCAGTTAGTTCCTATGGGATTGTTGTTCGTAGCGGTGGAAATATGGCGCTTACCTCGTGGTATACGGACGGCTTGCTGTCCGTACAGGATGAAAGCTCCATGCTCGTTGCTGAAGCAGTCGCTCCTGAGCCTGGCATGCTGGTACTGGATTGCTGTGCCGCTCCAGGTGGCAAAACAGCTCATATGGCTGAGCTGATGAAGGATCACGGACGGATAGTTGCGAATGATCTGCATGCCCATAAGCATCAATTAATTCGTGAACAGGCTAATCGACTTGGCCTGGATGCCGTGGAAACAGTCACTGGTGATGCGCTAGAACTGAAGGAACGATATGCTCCAGCTTCTTTTGACCGTATTTTGCTGGATGCGCCATGCTCTGGCTTTGGAGTGATTCGTCGTAAACCGGACCTGCGTTGGAGCAAAACTGCGCAGGATGTTCGCGACATTACACAGCTTCAGCATGAGCTGCTGGATAGTGTGGCGGGACTGTTGAAGCCAGGTGGTATTCTGGTATACAGCACATGCACGATTGAACCGGGCGAAAATGAAGGACAATTGACTCAATTTTTAAGCGAACATCCAGAGTATGAATTGGCAGAGGGTCATTCCTTCCCGGACGTGAGCCGCGAAAAGGATAGTATACAGGGAGGCTCGGTACAGCTGTTACCGCAGCATTTCCACAGCGACGGATTTTATATCGCACGCCTGCGTCGGGTGAAATAGCGCGGAAGAGAATTCCAGACAGCTTTCCACCAGTAATTCCACATTCCGCCGGAACATTTCCGGCGGTTTTTTGCATGAAGACGAAAAATTTTTACCCCCTCAGGGATTTGTGCTAAAATAGGAAGAATGAAAAATACTATCTGCGATCAAACAGAACTTAATGAAGAAGGAACGGGTGCAAACATTGATGAAACCTTTTATATATGATTTAACTCTGGAGGAGCTTCAGGACTGGGCCAAGAACAATGGCGAGCCTGCTTTTCGTGGAGGACAAATTTTTGACTGGCTGTATGTGAAGCGAGTCAATGATTTCAGCGAGATGACGAATTTGTCCAAGGCGCTGAGAGAGAAGCTTGAGGAGCAATTTAGTTTTGTGACGCTTAGTGAAATTACAAAGTTGGAATCGAAGGACGGTACAGTAAAATTCCTGTTCGGTTTGCACGATGATCATGCCATTGAAACGGTCATTATGAGACACAATTACGGAAACAGCATTTGTGTAACGACTCAAGTGGGGTGCCGGATTGGTTGTACTTTCTGCGCTTCGACGCTTGGAGGCCTCAAACGGAACCTGACGGCTGGTGAAATTACTGCACAGGTGGTGCAGGCTCAGAAAATTTTGGATAAAACCAATGAACGAGTGAGTAGCATCGTGATTATGGGCTCGGGCGAGCCTTTTGAAAACTATGAAGCGACCATGACGTTTTTACGTACAATGGTTCATGAAAAAGGTCTGAACATTGGTCAACGTCATATCACAGTGTCGACCAGCGGTATTGTACCGAATATTTATAAATTTGCCGACGAGGATACCCAGATTAATCTGGCAATATCCATTCATGCGCCTAATGATGCGCTTCGTTCGAAGCTGATGCCTGTAAATCGGCGTTATCCCTTTAAGGATGTTATGGATTCTCTACGTTACTATCTTGCTAAGACGGGGCGGAGAATTTCGTTTGAATATGCCCTGATTGGTGGGGTAAACGATCAGGCAGAACATGCTGAAGAGCTAGCGGATGTGTTAAAGGACATGCTGTGTCACGTCAATTTGATTCCAGTCAATCATGTGCCTGAGCGCAAGTATGTACGCACATCACGCAGTGATATTTTTAATTTCCAACGTATTCTTGCCGAAAAAGGCGTCAATGTGACGATCCGGCGTGAACAGGGTCACGATATTGCCGCTGCTTGCGGTCAGTTGCGTGCAAAGCATATGGAGTTGGGGTGAAACCATTTGATCAAAACAGTTCATGTCAGCCATGTCGGACGTGTACGTTCGGTGAATGAGGATTCTGCCTGGATCAGGCACTTGGAGCAAGGCTATATCCTTGGGATTGTTGCCGATGGTATGGGGGGGCATTTGGCCGGTGATACGGCCAGCCGCCTTGCGGTAGAGACACTTGCCGCTGATTTGGCGACGCTGGAGAGCGGATTATCCGCACATTCTTTGACGGCGGCGCTCAGCGACGCTATTTTGCATGCCAATGAAGTCATCTTCCAGACGGCTGCACGCGATGAAAAGTATCATAATATGGGAACGACAGTTGTTGCGGTTTTATTAAACGACGCATCCGGAATTATCGGACATATCGGTGACAGTCGTGCCTATGTCATTTCCAAAGGAGCGGTACGTCAGCTTACAGAAGACCATACTTTGGTTAATGAGCTGTTCAAAAACGGTCAGATCAGTAAGGAAGAACGGGAAAACCATCCTCGTCGCAATGTACTGACACGGGCGCTGGGCACTGATTCCGAGGTGAAAGTGGATATTGACTCCATTGCGCTGGAAAATGGCGATGTACTGTTACTGTGTAGCGACGGATTAAGCAATCTGGTAACGGAAGAACAAATCAGCAAAGTAGTAGGTGCCGCAGAGAATCCTTTGGAGGAGCGCGCGGATCGTCTGCTACATCTGGCGTTGCTTGCCGGAGGAGACGATAACATTACTGTAGCTTTGTTTGAATTGCCCGACGACACGGTTTCATTGAGTGAAAAGGGGTGTGACGCATGATCGGGCACCTGCTAGGGGGAAGATACGAAATTATTGAGCGTATCGGTGGCGGCGGTATGGCGCTGGTGTATAAGGCTCAAGACATTTTGCTGAATCGCAATGTCGCAGTTAAAGTGTTGCGCCAGCAATTTGTTCATGATGAGGAATTTATTCGCCGATTTCGGCGTGAGGCGCAGTCTGCGGCCTCGCTTTCGCATTCGAATGTGGTCAGTATTTATGATGTCGGCCAAGAGGATGAAATCCATTATATTGTAATGGAGTGCATCGAAGGTAAAAATTTGAATGAGATTATTAAAGAACGTGCGCCATTGCAAGTGGATGAAGCAGTACGGATTGCTTCCCAGATTTGTGATGCGCTGGAGCATGCCCATCAAAATCAGATCATTCACCGAGACATTAAGCCTCATAATATATTAATTGGACGTAATGGACGGGTTAAGGTAACTGATTTTGGGATTGCTAGAGCTGTTACGTCAACGACCATTACCCAGACGGGTTCTGTTGTGGGTTCTGTTCATTATTTTTCACCTGAGCATGCAAAGGGTGTCGTCACCGGCGAAAAATCGGACTTATATTCTTTAGGTATTGTCTTATATCAAATGCTGACAGCGCAGCTCCCTTTCCTGGGAGAAAGTCCAATTAGTGTAGCGCTCAAGCACTTGCAAGAGGAATTTGAGGAACCACGTAAAATTAATCCGTTGATTCCGCAAAGTGTGGAAAATGTCATTCTAAAATCCATGCGCAAAAATCCAGAAGAGCGTTATCAATCGGCAGACGAAATGCTAAAAGATCTGGAAACCTGTTTGCTGCCGGGACGGCGTAATGAATCCAAGCTGGAGTTTACACATTTGGATGATGAGGATCAAACACGGGTTATTCCGGCTATTAAGCCTCAACAATTAGGGATGTCTTCTAGTGGCGATGATGTACCTGCTCAACCGCGTGAGTCTGAACAGCTTCCGAGCAAGCAATCGTCCAAAAATAATAGAAAAAAAGCGATCTTGTGGGTAACACTAGTGTTGGTGTTACTTCTGTGCATGGGCGGAGTGGTGTACTATGTGCAAAGTGTACTTGTCGTGCCTGAGGTAAAAGTACCAGGTGTATTGACACAAACAGAAGACCAAGCGAAGGTTAATCTCAGTAAAGCGGGATTACTCATTGAGGAGCCAATCCAGCATGAATACAAAGAGGGAATCGCGCCTGGAGTTGTATTTTATCAAAGCTATCCTGCAGATTCTTTAGTCAAGGAAGGAACCAAGATTAGTCTGAAAGTCGGGATTGCCAAGCCGCTCACCCCGATGCCGGATGTCAAAGGCCAAAGCTACGAGAATGCTGTTAAGCTGCTGACCGCCCAGCAAATTAAGGAGACGCAGATTCAGCAAAATGAGCAGTTCAGTGATCAGGCCGCGGGGACCGTCCTTAGTCAGACACCCGCTGCAAATGAGCCATTTGATAAGGACTCAGTCCAGGTTGTGCTCACAGTCAGCAAGGGCGCTGATACTGTGAAAATGCCAAGCCTGGTAGGGAAGACGCAGAACCAAGCAGAAAATGAGGTTAAAAAGGCAGGGCTGAAGGTTGGCTCGATTAAAGAAGAATTTAGCTATGAGCAGGAAAAAGGAAGAGTAACCAAACAGTGGCCGTCAGAGGCAGGCAGTGAGTTGCCACCAAATACGGAAATTACGTTTTATGTAAGCACGGGTTACCCGCCAGAAGCTATTACACTACCATTTAATGTGCCTGTTGCGCCGAAGGAAGAGGGCAAAAACAGCAAAATTCGTATCACTTATACGGATGCGCGTGGAGAAAATCAGGAATGGGGAAGCCGTACGATTAATACGACACAGATGTTCACTATCAATCTGCTAATGGCTCCGAACAAAGACAGTGTTGTCTCAGTATTTAGAGATGGTGACTTTATTGATACGTATCCAGTCTCTTATATTGAGGCGAAAAATGGAACGGTGACGATGCCCCAAATTGCTCCGCCTGCTGGAACTTCACCAACGGATACACCTGATGGTACTTCCTCGCAGAATGGAAGTGGAAACGGCGAGGAAGGTGATAGCGGGGGATCTTCTAATGATACTGGCAATAGTGGAGGCGACTCGAACAATCAGGAGGGCACAGGAGGTAATGGTGACCCTTCCGCCTTTGTTCCTGGAACGAATTCCACGGGGAGTACGCGCAGTGAGTTGGCGGTTAGTCATAAAAACAACCCAGGCCACGCAAAGAAGGAAAAAGTGATTGAGGCTGTTCAGCATCAGTAAACTTGCAATAGGAAGATGCTCAACCTGTTATACGCAATGAAACTTGAACATTATGAAGGAGGACATCTTACACATGCCTGAAGGTCTGATCGTCAAGGCGCTTAGCGGATATTATTATGTCTCCAGCCTGGATCAGGATGGGCGTCCGGTATCTGGCGAAGCTACGGTACAATGCAGAGCACGCGGCATTTTTAAGAAAAAAGAGATTACGCCTCTTGTCGGTGATCGGGTCGTTTACGAACTGACTGAGAACGGGGAAGGTATGGTCGAGGAGATTAGAAAGCGTACGACAGAGCTAATTCGTCCTCCAGTAGCTAATACCACGCTAGCCGTGCTACTGTTTTCCTTGCGTGAGCCGGATTTAAACCTGCCTTTACTGGACAAATTTTTAGTCCATATTGAGCACGCCGGACTGGATACGATTATCTGTTTGACTAAGCGCGATTTGTATGAAGGCAGTCCTTCAGAGGATGACACCGTGCTGGCCGTTCAGGAAATGTACCGGAAGATCGGTTATGAGGTGCTGGTAACCAGTGCCCGTACCGGAGAAGGGACGGCTGAGCTTAAGAAGCTGTTGGCTGGTCAAATCAGCGTGTTTTCCGGGCAGTCAGGTGTAGGAAAGTCTTCCATGCTTAATGCTCTGGAGCCTGGGTTAACGCTGGAGACGAGCGCCATAAGCAATAAGCTGGGCCGAGGAAAACATACGACTCGTCATGTGGAGCTGATTCCTCTAAACAACGGAGGGTTTGTAGCAGATACACCAGGGTTTAGCCAGCTAGATTTTCTGGAGCTAGGTGTGGATGAGTTATCTCCCTGTTTTCGTGAATTCCAGCAGTATGCGGAAGGATGTAAATTTCGGGGGTGTACCCATATTCACGAGCCTAGCTGTAAAGTAAGAGAGGCCCTGGAAGAAGGCCATATTTCACAGGGACGATATGATAGCTATTTGCAGTTCTATCAGGAATTAAAAGAAAAAAAGCGGAGGTACTGAGTATATGTTAAAAATAGCACCGTCGATTTTATCCGCTGATTTTGCTCGCTTGGGCAGTGAAGTTGCGGAAGCTGAGGCAGGAGGGGCAGACTGGATTCATGTGGATGTAATGGATGGACATTTTGTATCCAATATTACACTGGGCCCACCTATCGTTCAGGCTATTCGTCCGCATACGACTCTTCCCTTGGATGTTCATCTGATGATTGAGCATCCTGAACGCTATATTGGCGATTTCGTAAAAGCAGGAGCCAACATCATCACTGTTCATGCTGAGGCCTGTGTTCATTTGCATGGTGTCCTTCACTTGATCAAGCAGCAAGGCGCTCTGGCTGGAGTGGCTCTCAATCCGGGTACTTCACCATACGCGATCAAGGAAGTGCTGCCAAATGTGGATATGATTCTGGTGATGACGGTCAATCCTGGCTTTGGAGGTCAGTCCTTCATTCCAGAGACGTTAAATAAAATCAGACAAATCCGTGCTTGGCTGAACGAATTGGGCCGTCCAGATGTACATATCGAGGTAGACGGAGGTATTGCGGAGGAGACGGCACCAGCCGTATTTGAAGCGGGGGCTGACGTGTTAGTGGCTGGTAGTGCGGTATTTGGCAGAGCAGACCGCGCAGCGGCTATTGCTGCGATTCGGGACAGTGCAGCTCGTTTGTCCAAGTGAAGCTGACTGAAGCATTGTGGATGACTGTAGCGAGCATGGCGACGGGGTTGACCCTTAGCTGTTTCTCGCTAGTGAAGGCTCCTTGGAATGCTGTTCTTTCACTTTTGGCTGTTCTAATTGTACTGTTTTATTTTCGAAAAAATGAACGGCGGGGTTTACGAATAGGTTTTGTGGTGTGCAGCGTACTTTATTATATCCTGTTTATTTTCATACTCTCAGCATATCTCTATGTTCGCGGACTTGTCTGATGGTATAGCCTGGGATGGTTGTGCATAAATATGGTTACATGAGCGGGATTCTCATGTAGCCTTTTTTTTGTGGGGCAACAACCCTTGACAGGTTGCATAAACTACAGAGAACGGATGCAGGAGGATGATGGGGAGGGTGAGGCATGAAGTTTTACACAATCAAGCTGCCAAAATTTCTGGGTGGATTCGTTAAAGCCATTTTGAATACATTCCAGAAAAACTGAATTCAACGTAATGTAAACACAGGATGTAGGATGAAAGCTGGAGGTACACAGGGCATGCTTCCCGGGCACAACAGATAGGTAGCTCGGCAGTAAAAGATAGGAACGCACGGGAAGGTGCCTGACATTTTGTTCTCCTGAACCAGATGGATATTACTTTCGAATAACCAAAAAAGCACCCGTTTAAAACGAGGTGCCTTTTGTTTATAACGATATTTTTTTACGACTACACGCGAGTCACTTTACCGGCTTTCAATGCACGAGTGCTGACATAAACGCGTTTCGGTTTACCGTTAACGAGAATGCGAACTTTTTGTACGTTGACGCCCCAAGTACGGCGATTACGGTTGTTAGCGTGAGATACGTGGTTACCGCTGCCAGGCTTTTTGCCTGTTACAGAACATTTACGAGACATGATTCCACCTCCTATTCTGAAAATAACCAAATTCCATATGGAACGGGTCTCTCTTCAGGCCGACTGGGTCAGCCGGACTTTGTAAGTCACTAACCTGAACAAAACAATACTTAAATATAATATCATAGTCAAAAAAGCTCCGTCAACTGATTCAAAAACTTTATTTATTTCTCTTTCGCATTATAGTACAATATGGGATAGTTATTGCTGCGATTATTTTGTATTAAAATGGAATGTGAATTCTTATTCCAGTCATGCCGGCAGTTCAGAGGCGGGACTATAGTCATCATTCCAGCCGATGATTTATTGTTAGGCAGTTGACTGGTTTTTCATTTTATATGACCTGTAGAAGAACGACCAGACGTGAGTACAAAAGCTTACGAAAGTGTGATATTCGTATTCGTCGTCTGGCTTTAGTATAATTCAATTGAACCTGTACGCACAGTTGAATAAGGTGTTGTGAAGGTTGATAGTAAAACAAGTGTATTAAGCTAGGAAGGGGAATTCTCTTGAGTAATCGTTCTTTGAATGGAACAGATTTTACCGCAATGGTTTTAGCCGGGGCGGAACAATTACAGCAGCATGCGGAACATGTCAATTCACTAAATGTATTCCCAGTGCCAGACGGTGATACGGGAACCAACATGAATTTGACGATGAGCGCGGGCGTAACGGAATTAAAGAGGGGGGACTCTTCCTCCATCGGTGTCATGTCCGGCATATTATCCAAAGGTTTGCTGATGGGAGCCCGCGGCAATTCAGGGGTTATCCTGTCTCAGTTGTTTCGTGGCTTCAGCCGTTACGCTGCCCCATACGAGGAATTGAATACCCTTCAGTTCGCATCGGCATTGCAGAGCGGGGTGGATGCGGCCTACAAGGCGGTTGTTAAGCCGGTGGAGGGTACAATTCTTACCGTGGCGAAGGAAGCGGCCAGGCATGCTGTGTTTTTCTCGCGCCGGACGAACGACATCACGGAACTGATGGAAGAAGTGCTTGCCAAAGCGAAGGAAACGCTTGCCATGACGCAGGACATGCTCCCTGTATTGAAGCAAGTAGGAGTTGTAGATTCGGGTGGGCAAGGTCTTGTGTACATTTATGAAGGTTTTATGCAGCATCTTGGAAGCGGCTTGGTGACGTCTTCAACTGCAAAAAGTGATAATGTACGCACGGTTTTTGCTCCTCACGTATCGGAGAGACATACTGCTACTGCAGTTGTTCCTTCCCCAGATGCGCCGATTTCTGCGCAAGCGAAGCTCGAAACGGATAATATTGAATTTTTGTATGATATGGAGTTTTTTATTAATCGACAATTGGGCGAAGCGCAAGGTACCGATTTTGATGAGGAAGCCTTCCGGAAAGCGTTAGCAGTAGATGGTGATTCTATTATCGTAATTTCAGACGATGATGTCATCAAGGTTCACGTGCATTCTAAGGCTCCTGGTGAAGTGCTGAATTTGGCACTGCGCTACGGAGAAATTACACAGATTCGTATTTTAAATATGCGCGAGCAGCATCGTGATTTGTTGTCTGCGGGTATGGATGTTGCTCCTGAGCCTGAGTGGTTTGCTGAAATACCAACAGAGCCTGCACGTGAGGAAGAGCCGTCTGAGCCCCCTGCTCATGAACTGGCATCCTTTGGTTTTATAGCTGTGGCTTCCGGTGAAGGAATTGCTGATATTTTCAGAAGTTTAGGCGTCGATGTTGTCCTTTCTGGCGGCCAGACAATGAATCCGAGCACAGAGGACTTCGTTAATGCGGCGCGCTCGATTGCGGCTCAACATATTTTTATTCTTCCGAATAATTCCAATATTATTTTGGCGGCAGAACAAGCACGTGAACTGCTAGAGATGGAACGTATGGTGTCGGTTATTCCGAGCAAAACAATTCCTCAGGGCATTGCGGCAGCATTTGCCTTCCAGGAGGAAGAGGCTTTTGAGGTGAATCAGGACAATATGCGTGACGCAGTCACCCGGGTGAAGTCTGGGCAAGTGACCTACGCGGTACGGGATACGACACTGGATGACCTGCATATTACAGCCGGGCATTACATCGGTATTCAGGATTCCAAAATTGTAGCGACCGAGGAACACTTAATGGCAACGTCCCGTCTTTTGCTAGCGAAAATGCTGGTGAATGGCGATGAAATTGTTACGATTCTCACAGGTTCAGACGCGAATCAAGAAGACACAGATCAGCTTGTTGCATGGCTTAAAGAAAATTATGCGGATGCTGAAGTGGAAGTTCATGAAGGTGGTCAGCCGATTTATCCTTATTTGTTCTCAGTGGAAACCTGATGTGCTTTAGCACGCCCATGGAAGTCCACAACAAAAGGAGGTCTGACTGATGAGCAGTACCATCATTTTGACGGATAGCACGGCTGATATTCCACCGGAATTAGCAGACCGTCTCGGTATAGTTGTTGTACCATTGACAGTGATGTTCGGCAGCACAGCTTACCTGGACGGCATTGAGATGTCAGCGTCGCAGTTTTACAGCGAACTAGTACGGGCTGATGAGCTACCTACGACATCACAGCCTTCACCAGCCCGTTTTTTGGAGACATACACGACGCTGTTGGAGCAATACCCCGAGAGCCAGGTTATCTCTATCCATTTATCCTCGGGTGTGAGCGGAACGTATCAGTCTGCTCTGCTGGGCAAATCCATGCTGGAGAAGCATGAACATAGAGTGACTGTGGTGGATTCCAAATCAGCTTCATACGGATACGGCATGCTAGTGGTTTATGCGGCAGAGCTGGCGGCTGCCGGGCACTCCCCGGCTGATATTGTTCGGGCTGTGGAACGTCGTGGGGAGCGCCGTCGTTTGTATTTCCTGGTGGATACCCTGGAATACTTACAAAAAGGCGGACGTATTGGCAAGGCAGCGGCAATGGTTGGTACGTTACTTAACATTAAACCGATTCTTTCGATTGACAAAGAAGGCACTATTTATTCGGTTGATAAGGCGAGAGGGCATAAAAAAGCGACAGCACGTATAATTGAACTACTGGAGCGGGATTTAAAAGGCCAAAAAATTAATATTGCTGTGGGTCATACGGCAGATCGCTCAGCGGCAGAAGCGTTCGTGGCTCAGCTGGCAGAGCATTTTGAGCTGGGAGATCGAATATATACTGAACTTGGCGCTGTGATTGGGACCCATGTAGGGCCAGGAACGATTGGCATTTTTGTATGGCCGGCCGGAGATGAGAGGTAATATGCTGCAATTGGATCAAATACCTTTAAAACAAATACATGGCGTGAGTGCTCTCAAAGAGGGAGAGCTTCACGCTTTTGGCATTTCTAACGTACAGGACATGCTGGAATATTATCCGTTTCGGTATGAAGATTACCGACTGCGCTCGCTAAGCGAAGTGAAGGATGGAGATAAGATTACAGTACAGGCCAAAATTATGGGCATTCCGGTGCTTCAGCGTTACGGGCGCAAATCAAGGTTGACTTGTAAATTGATGGCCGAGGATTGGATGTTTACCGCGACGTGGTTTAATCGGCATTTCATGAAGGAGCAGCTAACCTCAGGTCGTGAAATTGTGGTGACTGGTAAATGGGATCTCAAACGGATGCAGATGACTGTTGCAGATTCTGAGTTTCCTGATAAAGGAGTAGCCCGCTCGGGGACACTTCAACCGGTGTACTCTATAGGCGGCAAGATTACGCAAAGCTGGATGCGAAAAACAATGAGCCAGACACTCCAGCAGTTTGGTGAAATGATCCCCGAAATATTGCCTGAGTTGCTTGTGCGTAAATATAGTATGATGCCGCGCAAGCAGGCTATTGCAGGTATACACCAGCCTCAGGACAACCGCGAGGGGCAAGAGGCTCGTCGGCGGATGGTGTATGAGGAGCTATTTTTATTTCAGCTGAAAATGCAGGCATTCCGGGCGCTAAATCGTGGTCGAGCGGACGGGGTGGTACATACCGTGGATAACGCCACGATTCGTGAATTTGTAAGGGCTTTGCCTTTTGAATTAACGGATGCACAGAAGAAGGTAGAGCTTGAAATACTGCACGATCTACGCTCACCTTATTGTATGAACCGTCTGCTTCAGGGAGATGTTGGGTCAGGTAAAACAGTTGTTGCTGCCATCGGTTTATTTGCCACAGTACGTTCCGGTTTTCAGGGAGCGCTGATGGTGCCAACCGAAATATTGGCCGAGCAGCACATGCGATCGCTTCACAAGCTGTTTGAGCCCTTTGGAATCAGTGTGGGCCTATTGACTGGGAGTACAACCGGGAAGAAGCGTAAGGAGCTCCTAGCTGCTCTCCAAATGGGTCTGCTGGACATTGTAGTAGGCACCCATGCTCTCATTCAGGAGGATGTATATTTTCGCCAGCTTGGGCTTGTTGTAACGGATGAGCAGCATAGATTCGGAGTGAATCAGCGTAGTGTACTGCGTCGCAAAGGCTATAATCCCGATGTGCTGACGATGACGGCCACACCGATCCCCCGTACGCTGGCCATCACTGCGTTTGGCGATATGGATGTTTCTACGTTGTCAGAGCGGCCGAAGGGGCGTATTCCAATTTCCACCTATTGGGTGAAGCACGAACTGATGGATCGGGTACTTGGTTTTATTTCCCGCGAGGTAGATCAGGGACGGCAGGCTTATCTGATTTGCCCGTTGATTGAAGAGTCGGAGAAGCTGGACGTACAGAATGCCATCGATTTGCATATTCAAATGCAACAGGCTTTTCCACATTACCGCGTTGGGCTATTACATGGACGAATGACTCCCGCAGAAAAGGAAGAAGTTATGCGTTCTTTCTATGCGAATGAGGTTCAGTTACTCGTTTCAACGACGGTTGTGGAGGTGGGGGTAGACGTTCCCAATGCGACGCTAATGATCATTATGGACGCGGATCGTTTTGGGCTGTCCCAGTTACATCAATTACGTGGACGTGTCGGACGGGGAGCACATGCCTCGTATTGTGTACTGATCGCTGATCCTAAGTCGGAGGTTGGTCAGGAGCGGATGAAGGTTATGACCGATACGGACGATGGTTTTGAGGTGGCTAGACGCGATCTGGATTTGAGAGGGCCGGGTGACTTTTTTGGCACCAAGCAGAGTGGGCTACCCGAGTTTCGTTTAGCAGATATGGTAGCGGATTTTGAGGTGCTGGAAAAGGCGCGGGAGGATGCAACCGATCTGATTAAGGATTCGTCCTTTTGGACATCTCCGCAGTATGAAGCACTGCGCGGTTATTTGCAAAAAGAACAGATTTTCCAGGGGGATCTCATCGACTAATCCACCATGAATCATGAGGTTGTTCTAAACGTTTTAAACAGATAGGCACAATGGACAGGCTGGCCGTCATATATTTGGGAATGACCGAATGATATGGGAGGTGTGGCAACATTGAGCTATCAGCAATATGGAATTAGTCCGCAACTGGTGGAGCGGATTAAGTTGAAAATGAAGAATCGTGCGCTCAAGGAGCGGGTTAAGCAGCAGATTGAAGGTGTGACTAAAGCGGACCTGCAAAATAAAGCTAAGGTGCGTCATCTTGTGAAGTCCACTTCTGCTATTTTAAACGAGCGTTTGACGGCTGCACAGGAGGAGCAATTGACCGCCTTCGTATTGGCACAAAAAATTGATCCGTCCAATACATTCCATCTAATCAAGCTGTGGGGAATGTTCCGTTGATTGCTATTTGAAGAGGTGCTTCAAAGCGCTCTCCATGTTTTTTTGTGAAGCAGAGATGAAAAAGGATTGCCTGATATCAGGCAATCCTTTTTGGTTTGTATTAGTTCATTCCCCGGGCAATAGCTAGTGTGTGCTTATCATGAGACTTTTATTTGTAATGACCTCCAATTTTGATAGACCGTTCCATGGCCTGCCCGGCATCTGTTAACGACGATGCGCGCATGATGATGGACTGACCGTACCGATCCTTTAAAGTGTCCGTCACCTTTTCCAAAGCACGGGATCGCTCCAGATCCTCAAAAAAATCCAGCTGATACAGTTGATCATCCACCAATCCGCTTAAAGTAACCCCTGCGCGCTTCACGGGCATATGATTCCAAAAAGTATAAAAGATTTTTTTAACGGTTTCATATACCTTTTGGGTATGGTTTGTAGGATCGGGTATCTTCATTTGTCGGGAGAATCCGGTTGGTGCCTCGTAGGGACTGCATATACAATGAACAGTCACAACCGAGCCCATATATCCTTTGCGGCGGGCGTCCCGACACACCTCCTCTGTTAGTTCAAGCAGGATGGTTTCCACTTCCGCAGGCTGGAGATAGTCGCGGGGAAGAGTCATCATATGACCGATGGATTTGGGAGGTGTATTAAATGTTTCCGGCTTGACCGGGCTGTGATCGATCCCGTTAGCAGTTCGCCATATCACCTCTGCCTGAATATCGGACTGCTTGCCGAAATGAGACCGGAATCTGTCCTGTAGCCGGGGTAAGGGAGTACGTGCAATATCTCCAATGGTGTGTAGTCCAAGCTTCTCCAAATGCCGTTCCATGCGCGAACCGATGCCGAACATAAGACGTACTGGCTGAGGCCACAGCAACGCTGCAATATCGGATGTAGGCAACAAGAAAATGCCACTGTCATTTTTTTTAGCCCATATATCTGTTGCGGTTTTAGCCAGCATTTTGTTTGAGCTGATGCCAATTCGAATCCATACTCCTGTTTGTGCCAGTACCTTTTGCTGAATTTCACTTGCAATACTCACCGGATCCCCGAACAGGGAGAGGCTTCCGCTCATATCCAGAAACTGTTCATCAATGCTGAAAACCTCAACCAAATCCGTATATTCATTATAGATTTCTGTTATTTTTAATGAGACATCGATATAATGCTGCATACGTGGGCGTACAATGATAAGGTCAGGACATTTTTTCACCGCTTCTCCCAGGCGTTCTGCTGTAGATATACCGTATTTTTTGGCCAGCGGACACGCAGCTAAAATAATGCCTGAACGAAGTGCAGGGTCACCGGCCACAACGAGTGGCTTATGTTGGTATTTGGGATCATCTGCTTTTTCGATGCTGGTATAAAAACTTTGGCAGTCCGATAAGAATATGGTTCTATTTCTGCTTTCCTTCAAAAATCCGACCTCCTCTCCTGATATGTGTGGGTCATCCTTCCAAAATATTCTTGAATGTATACTCTTATAGTAGTATTATATACAGAACAAGTGTTCCTAATACAAATGTATTTTTTGGAACGTTACAGTTTACGGAAAACCTAACATGGCGTATCATAATATCTTGAGCAAAAACAAGTGGAAATGAATGAATATTGAGGGGAGAAAACCATTTTTATGAACCCAAAACGTCGACCATCATCTCAAAAACGCAGTAGGTGGCGTATTTTTGGCAGAGTTTTGCTGATTAATATCAAGTGGTTCTCGTTTGCGGGTGTACTTGGAGTGCTGTTTGCTGGAGGTCTTATATCCGGTTATGTGGCGGCACTGGTTCATGATGAACCTGTACGATCACGTCAGTTGATATATGAAAAGGTAAATGAGAACGCTCTGACCAGCTTTGTATTTTTTAATGATCAGGTAACTCCGGTTGGAAGAATGCGCATGGAGGAGGATCGACAGCTCGTTGATCTGAAGGATGTTCCTCAGTCTATTGTGGACGCCCTCATTTCAACGGAAGACAGCCAATTTTATGAGCATCGTGGTGTGGATTTAAAGGGAACTGCTCGTGCCGTTAAGCAGAAGCTTTTGAATGAAAACCGCCAAACAGGCGGCAGCACACTGACGCAGCAGGTAGCCCGAAGGGTTTTTCTCAGTCTGGATAAGACGGACAGTCGCAAGGTGAAGGAAATGCTGCTGGCACTGCGTATGGAGCGGTTTATGGGCAAGGATAAAATATTAACGGCTTACTTAAACAAAATGCCTTTTGGTAATGGTTCCGCTGGTTACAATTTATATGGAATCAAGTCTGCTTCGTTAGGGATTTTCAATGTAAGTGATCTACATAAGCTTCATATTGCTCAGGCGGCTTATTTGGCAGGTCTCCCGCAACTGCCATCTGTTTATTCCGCTTTTGATGGTAAAGGGAACTTCGATGAAGAAGGCTTCAATAAAGCGATGGAGCGCCAACGTGTCGTGTTGGGAAGAATGCTGGCAACAGGTAAACTTACGCTATCCGAATATAACGAGGCGCTTCAATTTGATGTGAAAGCCACTCTTGCGCCACATCGCGAAAAAAGTTATAATACATTCCCTTATTTGATGCTGGAGACAGAGCGGGAAGCCGCCCAATTGTTAGCGCTCCAGCAAAATCCCGATATCACGGCAGCCGAGATTTCCAAGCCTGAGCATGCCGAGCTTCTTCAAAATACGCGAGAAGAGTTGCAACGGTCCGGCTATCGAATTTATACAACGATAAATAAGAAAATTTATAACAATATGCGGCAGATTGCAGCCAATCCACAAAATTTTTCTCCATACAGTAAGAAGAAGGGATTAGAGCAGATTGCAGCAATCATGATTGATCATAAAACAGGGGCTATACTCGGTATGATCGAGGGCAGGGATTTTAATACCGAGCAAATGAACTATGCAACTCAAATGACACGTCAGCCCGGTTCTGCCATGAAGCCTATTGCTGCTTATTTACCTGCTTTGGAAAAGGGCTACACTCAGCCAGCCGGTCTTATTGATGATTCACAAATCATATTGAAAGACGGGCGTAAAGGTTATCATATTCCTAAAAATTATAACAGACGGTACGAGGGGCTTATGACAGCCCGTGAAGCACTCAATCGGTCAATCAACATCCCTGCGCTGAGGCTGTTCCTATATGAAGTTAAAATTCCAAATGCTTGGAATTTTGTGCGTTCTCTTGGAATTACGACGATTCAGCCGCAGGATGAACATGCTCAGACAGGGGTTTTGGGTGGACTAAGCAAAGGGGTATCCGTCGAGGAACTGACCGCAGCATATGGAACGATTCCCAATATGGGTGTATATAATGCACCTCATCTGATCAGCAAAATTACGGATGCCAACGGGAAGATCGTATATGAATTTAAACCGCAGACGAAGCGTGTATATTCGCAGCAAACCGCATTTTTGATGACGGATATGCTCAAAACGGTTATATCAGATCCGAGGGGAACCGGCAAACGCCTGCAAAATGCTTTTAAAAGCTACGGTGCCATTGATATCGCCGGTAAAACCGGTACGACACAAAACTTTGGTGATGTGTGGTTTATGGGGTACACACCTGACGTTACACTAGGCGTCTGGGCTGGTTACCGCCAACAGGTTAATACATTATCTCAAGAAGGCCATTCCAGAGCACAGTCAGTGTGGGCACTGATCATGAATGAGGCGGTCAAGGACCAGCCTGAGCTTTTTAAGAAAAAGCACTTTATACGGCCGGAAGGTGTTGTAAGAGTTACGGTTTCTAGCCTTACAGGTAAGCTGCCAGGGCGTTATTCCCGTCAATCGGGTCAACTCGTGACTGACTGGTTTAATCAAAAGTATGTGCCTACCGAAGTTGGAAGAGAACAGCTTCCGCGTTCTGCTAGACCAGTGGTCCCGTCTAAACCAGATATCAAGGAAAAAGAAGTCCCAGAGGTTGAGGTACCTGCAATAGATCAAGAGAAAATTCCACCAGAGGAAACGGATCCTACTGTTCCTGACGCAGGCACAGAGATAGATATGCCTGATGAGAATGAAGATTTGCCATCTACAGATACTCCGCAACCTTCTGTTGAAAACGAGCAGGTGACTCCTTCTGAATCACAAAGCCAGAGTGAGACTCCAAAAACCAAATCTGACGAAGTTGTTTATCCTGAAATAATATCTGATCAACCCAAAAACTAAACGACAGGAACGGCCTAGTTTAAAATGCCGTTCCCGACAATGTCTACAGTGACCTGCGGATGAAAACGGATATTGGGGTATTCTTTATTCCAATCTACACTTTTCCATACTGCTGGATAATGAGCGATCAACTGTCTGCCTACGCCAAAGGCATCACATCCATTTTCCTGAAGTGTACGGATAATTTGTTCCGCATCCTGGGTCATGATTTCGGAAAGTTGACGGTTCAGACGCTGTACGTTAGCTTTATCTTGAAGATGGTTTCGTGCATATTCAACAATATCGACAGGCAATTTTAGGTTAAGCTCCACATCAATTTGTCCATCGCGCTGAACGTTCACTTTAAGGCTACGTTTGACATTCTGGATTTTAGCCTGATACGTAATAAAGTTTTGCACATCACCGACAGGTCCGGGATGTATCCTTTTTACAAAGCGAGCTGTATTTTTCCACTTTCCAGTCATTAACACATATAAAACACCTTGCTCACTACTTAGGCTTCCTGTGAATTTTTGTCCGTGAAATAAGGCAATTCCACGTGCTGTAATATCTTCTCCTTCTTTGGAAAGATAGGGGAGTACAAAATCTTGACCCGGATCAAGCATTGGGGGGAGCAGTGTCTCCAGTGTCATTTCCGGGAACATACACATTTCCTCAAGGCTTCTGATTTTTTTGGTTATAAATTCGCCAATCAAGAGGCTACCTATGCTTTTTTGATCTATTATTTCCCCAGCTAATCCATCTACAATAGCTACCTTGACATGGGAAGTCGGATGGTCAGGCTCACGATACAGCACATCCAGATAGGGATATAAATCTTTTCGGGCCAAGCTTGTACCATACAGAATAACTCCGTATTTGAAAAAGCGGATATCCCCGGTTACTTTGGCTCGGATTTTGTCTGTACTTTGCCGAACGGAATGGCCGGTGCCTGAGTGAATTTCATTGGTGCTTTTACCTTGATTGCTTTGAGAATCGTCTACAACCTCTAGCGTTTGCAACAACATGCCTTCAGGAGTGAGATCATAAGCCGATGCATTTGCCAATCGGGCATCCTTCAAATTGTCCTGATCCCAGCAGCCTGTTATAAAAATGAGTAGAGTTAGCATTCCAAGCGCTCTGCTCTTTTTTTTCATGTTTCAGGTCCCTCCTTTTTTTTGAAGAGATAGGAGAGGATCAGCAGCAGAAAAGGGAACGCAATTAGGAAAATATAAGCAGAATTATTGGCTATGGAACCAATAAGCTCGAAATCTTCTCTTCGTTGAGGCAAATAGGCAATACAACATGAGGCGAGCACAACAAAGGAAACCGCCTTTTTGTGACTTTTTTGCTTGAATAGATAGCTTATTCCGTAAGACGCCGCATAATAATAACCACTTATAGCTCCAAAGATCGAAATGAGCCAAATCGGCAGAAAAATAAAATCGACCCGATCCATCGTTCCCAGTGGAATGGATCTGAGCAAATAAATGACTGGCTCCGGCATTAATTCAAGCTGTTGGGGGCTGAATACGGTTTACAGGTAAATACGGTAAAACAATACAATAGTACCACGATCGCGTTAGCTGCCAGAATTGACTTGAGCTTGCTTGTACTTTTGCCCTCAACCATGGGAAAGACGACAAGAATGAACTCAAAACCAAACATCGCTAGGAGCGTTTCTTTTGAACCGACAATAATACGGGGCCATCCCGCCTCAGTCAGAGGTAGCAGATAAAGCGGGTTGGACTGCTTTATACCATAGCTAATTAACAGCATCATGGGAAAAATCAGAAATGAAATTAAAACAAGTACTCGGGCAATCGTTCTTAAATTTTCGCGAACCAGATATATGCTACTGAACAAAAACAGGGCAAGTATAGCCCAACGGGGAGTATATTGCAGCATCCAGCGGTTAATGACGTCATAAGCGTTCACAAGAACCGAGGTACCCATGAGCAGATAGTAAGCAATGTAAGCCACAGTCAATGCTTTTCCAATCTAGCAACCAGTAATCTGGGTTAATATTTGATAAATCGAAGAGGAGGGAAAACGTCTTAGCAGGAGCCAGCACATCAAAATAATGAGTTGAATCAAAAGGCCACCAATAATGACAGATATCCAACCCCCTCCTTTAGTTGAAAGGTGCATCTGATAGGGAAGTGACAAAATATCTACGCCAATCTCAAACTTAATGATGAGAAAAAACAGTTGACCCGATGCAATGGTACTTTCTTTATTCACGTCTTTTCCAGCTCCTAGAGTCGTTCTGCTGCTTCAATTTTTGGGCTTGGGAATCATATGGTCGCTGATGGAATGTCCAAATCGGAAAGCGGATAAAAACATCTTTCATATCACCGAGCCGGAATGGTGCAAGAGGAGCAAAGTAGGGCGTACCAAAGGTCTCCAGCTTGCAAAGGTGGATGGTAAGAAAAAGTAAACCGAAAGCAATGCCAATGTATCCAAACAAGGCTGCAGCAGTCATCATCGGAAAACGAAGGATACGAACCGCTGAGCTCATTTCATGAGAAGGCACTAAAAAAGAAGAAATGGCTGTTAACGAGACGACGATGATCATCGTATACGACACGAGACCAGCCCGAACGATAGCATCTCCGATGACGAGACCGCCAACGATTCCAATAGTTTGACCAACCCGACTGGGTAGACGAACCCCGGCTTCTCGTAGCACCTCAAAGATCAATTCAAGCAGCATAGCCTCCACAATCGCTGGGAATGGAACGTTTTCCAGTGATTTTTTGATGGTATGCGCCAGCTCTAATGGCAAAATAGCTGGATGAAAAGCAATCGTCGCAATGTAAATGGCAGGTAGCGTAAAAGCGATCAAAAAGCTCATCATTCGAATCGTTCTTAGAAATGAACTAATAATCCAACGGCCGTGATAATCATCTGGGCTTTGGTAAAATGCAAAAAAAGAGACGGGAGCTATTAGAGCAGTTGGGCTACCTTCAGCCAAAATCGCTATGCGTCCCTCCATTAGATTGGCGGTCACACGATCCGGTCGTTCCGTGCTGAGCTGTTGAGGGAAGAGGGAAAAAGGGTTGTCCTCAATAAACTCTTGAATAAAACCGGGGGGGAGCACCATATCGGAGGAGATCGCTTTAATTCTCGTTTTCACTGCTTCCACTAGCTCAGGATTAGCCAAGTCTTGAACATAGACAATAGCGATTTTAGTCCGGGTTTTAGATCCCACATAAAAGTAGCGTACAACCAGTGACGGTGTGACAATTTGTTTGCGAATCAGATTCAGATTGATGGATAACTGCTCAATGAATCCATTGTGCGGTCCGTGAATAATCCCTTCGTTTTCTGGTTCGTCCGTACTGCGAGCATACGTTTTTTCGGAAGAAAGGATAAAAAATCCTTCCGCTCCATTTATCATAAAAATGCAATATCCCTGGATAAGCGAATCAGCAGCATTTTGAAGGTCGGTGTCTTTTTGACTGCTTAAGGTGGTGAACATTTGATGAGAGACTGCATCGGTTTTCTCATATAAGGCACTCAGGATATGAGTTTGAATCATCTCCTGATCTACGAGCGAATCAATATAGAGCAGCATACCGTCTTTGCCGTCAACGGAAATCGCCTGCTTTTTTAAATCATCCGTATAAAAAAGGGCTTGCTCAATAAAGGAAACATTCCTACTTAATTCAACGGAAGCTGCGTCATGTCCAGCCAAGAGAGCACCTCCTTTTTGGATGAGATAGGCATAATGTGTGTCAAATGGATTGAGTTTATCCATGATATGGTGACTTATCCATTCTCGAATCACCTTCACTTCACGTAACGCAATAGTTTTATACTAGAATTTAATTTAGGTTGATAAATGGGAGGTGGGTTGGTTATTTTGCAGGGAATGAAAATTAATCGTGCAAGAACCAGAGACGAGATTACAAGGGGGCTTAATCTTGGGTGGGGTCAATTCCCAGATAATGTCCCAGTTTCCGTCGGACCTCGCTGCGGGCAAAGGATGAAAGCATGAAAAAACGCCTTTGATAGCCGCGGCATACATACAAAACCTCTATGCCTTCATGATTTCGGATTTCGCTGTAAATTTTAACCCCTAGTGTTTTCATTCGCGCCTTTGTCTCTGCTAATTGAACAGCTACGCGCTGTTGTACTCCAGTCAGGCTACGAACATACAAATCGGGCATTTTTAGAGGAGAGGTATTTATAATACGAATGTCTCGTTCCAGCACATCCAGCACAAGAGTTAGAAGTACACAGATCTTGATCAGCCCTGCGTCTTCTTCAGAAGGCAAAGGAGCTTTATTCTTGTGGTTTAGTGTCTTTTGGTTTGGCATAAAAATCTCCTTTACTCCGAGTAAGAATACAATATATAATCAGTATATAGAACATACGTTCTGTTTATACCTCCCCCATCATAGGAATTTTTCCATTACTAAAGCAATCATCAATTAATGGAAAAGTGGTAGGGAGCGATATCCTATGTGCCTTTGTGTAAAGAATTCATGCGTTTATCGCCAATGACAGTCAAACAGAGTTTATGTTAAGCTATTGGATAAAAACTTACATAAAAGGGGAGATCGTTCTGGCTGCGGTCAGCCTTTACTATTTAACTTAAGAAAGTAGAGAAAGAAGGTATACATATTGTCACGTTCGTTATATGCAGCTTTATTATTGTTGAGCCTCATTTGGGGCGGTTCGTTTATGTTTATCAAGGTGTTGTTGCTACATCAAGTAGGGCCGTGGACGATTGTATTTCTCAGATCCAGCTTTGGATTTATTTTTATCGTCTTATTAATGCTACTTATGCGCAGGCCGTTTGAAATCAAAAGCATTCCGTGGAAATCGGTTATTCTGGTAGCTTTGGTCAACATGGTTTTGCCATGGACATTGATCGGTTTTAGCGAGACCAGAATAGCTAGCAGCATGGCTTCTGTATTGAATGCCACCACGCCAATATGGACCATGTTGGTGGGGCTTGTTTTTTTCGGGGCTATTTTTCATCGAATGCAGTGGTTAGGAATGGGTCTCGCTTTTGTAGGAATCATTATTTTATTGGGTATTAATCCTGCATCTATTATTTCTGTTGATCCTGTGGGTTTTGGATGTATGCTGCTTGCGACTCTCTGCTACGGATTTGGAACACAGCTCTCCAAACGTTTTCTCTCCAATCTTTCCATGTATCAGGCTACTTTTTCGACACTGTTTGGTGCTGCGGTAGGGGGTGGCATTATGATGGCAATTGTGGAGAGACCTGATTTGTCGATTGTTTCTGACCCAGGTGTATTGGGTTCTCTTATAGGACTGGGAGTTTTGGGATCAGGAGTAGCATATATTTTGTTCAACTACATGATTTTGCGGGGGAGTGCGGAATTTGCTTCTTCGGTGACGTATTTTGTACCAGTAAGTGCCATCGTATGGGGCTTTTTGCTCTTGAATGAACATATCGGCTGGAACGTTCTGACCGGGCTGGTCCTTATACTTGGAGGCGTGTTTATGGCCAACCAGCGTAGAACCGCCAAATTAAGTGGATAATAATCTAAACAGAAATAAAATACGCTTTGGTTATTATATTAAATGTGCATTCGCCAAACCTACGGTATAATGCGTTAATTCGCACATACAATAAAGCATGCTCACACATAAAATAAAATATGGTGCAGCAAAAAAGCAAGCTGTTTAGCAGGTGACAAGGTGTGGTATAATAAATTATAGAATTATATGTACCACAGAAATGTCGGAGTTTTATTCCACAAAAGAAAGGATCAGGATACCATGTGTCCCCGAAGGATACTTCCCCAAAGGACGATTTGGAAACGATTTGATCTGTCTTATACTTAGCTTTTCCGCGGAGTAACGTCAAGTTGCGAAAGCCAACTCTGCGGAAGAGGGGATTGTACATGCGAAGGACCAAGTCCTCCAGGCACATCTTACCCGGTAGCTTCCGTAAGAGTGGGTTCATCCACATCTAAACTTACGAGAAACCGAGGGAGCCTGTATGAGGAAAACTTACGAATCTATCGTGAACAATGGAGCACTGAGACAGATTGCTGTC
This sequence comes from Paenibacillus sp. A3M_27_13, assembly GCF_024213315.1. Classification (NCBI taxonomy): domain Bacteria; kingdom Bacillati; phylum Bacillota; class Bacilli; order Caryophanales; family Paenibacillaceae; genus Paenibacillus; species Paenibacillus sp. A3M_27_13. The sequence goes on along the minus strand of NZ_JANAVE010000001.1, from coordinate 634,621 downwards.
ATGTTGCTCGGAACATGCATTTTAGCTTTTACGTATTATCACATTAATGCTCAAAATCATTTGTCAGAAGGCGGATTTGCAGGCTTGGCCCTGCTGGGACATTACGCGTTTGGCATATCTCCAGCATGGAGTATGTTGCTGCTTGATATTCCCGTCATATTGCTGGCATGGGTACTGAAGGGCAGAAGATTTATGCTGCTTGCGTTAATCGGAGCCATCGCTTTTTCACTGTTTTATGCAGGATTTGAGAAGTATTCGACTCTGGTTATAGATCTACATGGAAATCTGCTGATAGCTGCTCTACTTTGTGGGGTGCTTACAGGTTTGGGAGCCGGAATCGTACTGCGATTCGGTGGAGCAACCGGGGGCGATGATATCTTATCTCTGCTGATCAGTGAGTGGCGCGGGTGGAAAATCGGCAACGTGTTTATTGTCAGTGACATCATCGTACTGGGATTATCATTGTTGTATCTGCCTATGAAGGAAACAATGTTTACAATACTGGCTGTGTGGCTTGCCGGAAAAATAATTACATGGACGACCACGTTCCAACTGCACCGACCTGTGAAAAAGGTACTGCCAGCGGCTATTCCCGCTAAAAAGGTGGTTGCCAAAACAGTGCCGGTCGTCCACAGCCTTCGTCAATAAGGAAAGGGTGTTACGTCAGGAGAGAAATCTTCTTACGTAACACCCTTTCGCTGTATTCAGCTTCTATCAGGAAGGCTTTAAAGTTGAATGAATGCGTCCATTCCGGTCATGAATAATTGCAGAAATCTGTTGGTGTTCTACAAAACTTTGAGCTTCGTCAATCGCCTCATTTTTGTGTTTAAAGGTTGAAATGGGCTGGTTGTGTCCCTCTTCTTTGATTGCCCAGCGATCCTCGTGCGGCACCACATGAATGGGTTCCTTTGCATCGGAAGAAGTGGAATGATGGTTGTGCAGATTTTCGCTTGAATGCTGTTTTTCATGTTTTGTCGGTTTCTCATCTTGCTCGGCTGGATGATTATCGTTCCATTCCTCGGCTTGGGAAGTGGCAATCGCAATCGAGCGCCCTTCTTCATAGCCGTCATGGAGTAGGGCGTTAGCAATATCGACGGCTTTTTCTCGCACACGAGGCTCCAGGTTTTTCATGGATGGAGGGTAATCATGTTTGTTCCAAGGCATAGTTGAACACTCCTTATAACAGATGATGTATTATGTATTACCCGTTGTCGGCTTAAACAAACGGAAATCAAAAAAATGAATATATTGTAAAATGTATCTTGAGAAAAAGCGTATAATGGTGTGCAGAATACCAGAAAAAGGAGTGAAGTATTTGCTTGCCTGGGGTTTTGTTTTTTTGCTGACTATCATCATTCATACTACAGATAGCTTGTCCTATGCTCTTCGGCTTGGTGGTTTGCGAGCGCGTCGGATTGGATTGGCGTTAACCGTTGCGGGGATGCTGCTGTTGGTTTCACGCACCTCTAACATGGCGCAGGGGCCTTTACTTGGAGGGATGGTCGATCAGGCTAAAGCTGCAACACAAGTGGGCAGAACGGATATTAGACTGGAACTATAATTACTGTATCCAACAGTGGTACGCATGTCAGCCAGATGGATTGTGCATTTGGAGCATACCGGATCTATTCCGGCTTTGGTGCGTCATTTAATGCTGCGAAGTCGCTGGAAACATGCAGGCTACTACATAAAGCGCCCCACCTGGTCAATGCTTACTTCACTGATTAGTGGAGCGATACCCAAGCGTCTAATTATTCTGAATATAGCTGTCACTGCGATTTATACAACAGGAGTAGTATCTGCTTTATATGCATCATTCCTGTGGCCTGCTCAAGGTACAGCAATGTCAATGTCGTCAGGTCTAATCAATGGCGTCGCAACGGTATTATTAACCTTGTTAATTGATCCAAGATTGGCGGTTCTGTCGGAGAAAACGCTACGAGGGGAGCTACCCTTAACTCGGATGAACAGCATGTACGGCTGGATGATCATCTCGCGCTTGGCAGGTACTTTATTAGCCCAGCTATTGCTAGTACCGCTAGCCATTTGGCTTGGATGGGTAATGAGTTAAATGGCTAGCTTACGTAATGATGTGCTGCCACATCCCAAAAAAGGCTGGCCCGTGATCATCTATTAAAGATAGATCGCGGGTCAGCCCCAATGATTCCATGGCTATTTACTGTTCAAATAATGACTTATATGCTCCGTATCCTTCACGTTCCAAGTCTTCTTGAGGCACAAAGCGGAGCGCGGCGGAATTTATGCAATAACGCAAACCATCTGGACCAGGACCATCATCGAATACGTGCCCTAAATGGGAGTCAGCTTCACGACTTCGCACCTCGGTACGGATCATAAAATGGCTGAGATCAGTTTTTTCTTTGACATTGTAGCTGCGCAATGGACGGGTAAAGCTGGGCCAACCGCAACCTGCGTCAAATTTGTCCAATGAACTGAACAAAGGCTCTCCTGATACGATATCCACGTAAATGCCTTCACCTTCATGATCCCAAAACTCATTTTGAAAAGGGCGCTCGGTCGCGTTTTTTTGTGTTACTTCGTATTGAATAGGCGTCAGCCGATCTTTAAGATCGGATTTATCAACCTTGCCGGACCAATTTTGCTCGATAAAATCTTCACGTCCCGAACCTTTGCGGTAGCGCTTGTAATGAGCGGGGTTCTTCTTATGATAGTCCTGATGATATTCTTCTGCTTCATAAAAAGTGGCCGCAGGCAGGATCGGTGTAGCAATGGGCTTGTCGAAGCGGCCACTTTGAGCCAAAGCTTCTTTAGACGCTTCTGCCTTGATTCGTTGCTCTTCATTATGATAGAAAATAGCCGTTTGGTAGGATGAACCCCTATCGTGGAACTGTCCACCTTCATCCGTCGGATCAATCTGCTGCCAGAATAGCTCCAACAGTTTTTCATACGGGAAAACTTGTGGGTCAAATGTAATCTGTACGGCTTCCACATGTCCCGTTGTTTCAGAACACACCTCTTCATAGGTAGGATTTTCGGTATGTCCCCCTGTGTATCCAGATCTAACCTTCAAAATACCGGGTAATTCCTCAAAAGGGGAAACCATGCACCAGAAGCAGCCACCTGCAAAAGTTGCTTTTTCTACTGTGTGTGGATTGTTGGTGCTCATATTTGTCACTCCAATCTGAGAATGTTTAATTAGTTGTTATTTAAATAGCTTACAATTAAATTATATACGAGATTTTTGCAAAATCCAACGAAACGTCAGAAACCAAACAGCAGTGTAACTGGCTCTGTCCTCAAAAATCGCAACGAAAGAGACGGTGGCAAACTATCGCATTATATTCTATTGGCGCGTTGAAGCCTTTTTCGGTAGAGTATAAAGCCGCCGCCCACCAGTGCAGTATATAGCACCAAAATGAGCAAACCGGTGATTGGATGTTCTGCAAAGGTGCCGCCTGCATAAGCATACACCGCAATTGCGGGAAGCTTGCCAATAGCTGTACCTAGGATAAAGCTCCAGAACGGAAACCCTGCTACTCCAGCGTATACATTTACCGCTGCCTGGGGGATGACCGGAATCAGGCGAGCCAGCAGCACAGCAGCAAAAGGCTCCCTCTCCATGACCCGATTGAAGCGCTCCAATGCGGGAACCCGCTCCAAATAGGCACGTCCTTTGTCACGGAACAGGGTACGTACGGCACTATAAACGACCAGCGCAGCCAAGGTAGTGCCCAGCCAGCAGATCAGAGCACCTTGCCAGGGGCCTGCGGCATAAGCAATAGAAGCGATAATCAGCTTGTACGGCACAAACGGTATTAACGCGAATAAAAATGCGAGCAGTAGCAGAACTGGAAAGGAGGTTTGCTTGTCCGCCCAGGCGAGCCAATCATATCTGTAGATAAACGCGATGCAAAGCAGCGAAACATAAGCCGCGACGAGTAGCCATTTTTTCATTTACATACCTCTTTCAATATCCCTGTTCGGCTTATCGCTTATACAGAAAAAAATAGGGTTCACATTCCCAATAATGTGTGCTATACTGCCACTAATAGAATAGTTCCCAAAGGGGAGTAGCTCAACGAGTAAAGTCGTCATTACGGGATTTTTAATCCCCGGCTTTATTGGCAACGTAATGTTGTAAGCGAGACCTTTGCCAGGATTTTAGGAATCCGGGTAAATGGTCTTTTTTTGATGCCAAATTTGGGTCAAGCGCCGTTTCCGGATTCCGTGAAATGGCGCTTTTTTAGTATAAAGCGCTGAACTATGTACAGTATAACAAATAAATAAAAAAGGTGGGAGAAACGTATGGATTTTTTGTCAATTGAGTTTTTAACCGCATTAGTATCCATCATTATCATTGATCTGGTGCTAGCTGGTGACAATGCCATCGTAATCGGTTTGGCGGCTCGCAATGTTGATAAGGCCAATCAAAAGAAGGTCATTATTTGGGGGACGGTCGGAGCGGTCATCATTCGTGTGATTGCTACAGTGCTGGTCACGTATTTATTGCAAATTTATGGTTTGCGTTTGATTGGGGGACTCGCACTTATCTATATTGCCTATAAGCTGCTGGTCGAAGAGAAAAAACATGAAATTTCAGCTACGAATCAAATGTGGGCAGCGATCCGCACGATTATTATCGCGGATACGATGATGGGCCTCGACAATGTACTTGCTGTTGCGGGAGCAGCTCATGGAAACATGCTGCTTGTTATACTGGGTCTGGCAATCTCCGTTCCAATCATGGTGTGGGGAAGTACGATTATCTTGAAGCTGACTGAACGTTACCCAGTAGTTATTACGATTGGTGCTGCTGTACTGGCTTACACTGCCGCCAAAATGGTGGTGGCGGAACCGCTGATTGCACACTGGTTTATGAACGGGGTCATTAAATACGGCTTTGAGGTTCTGGTTGTGGTTCTGGTTGTAGCCATTGGGATGCGTGTTAAAAAAATTAAAAGTGAAAAAACAAGAAAGCAAGCGCAGCACGCCTAAGCTAACTTACATTAAGTAAACTTAGCTGAAGCTGAACATTCATGCCGTAGAGGCTGTTCTGTTAGGTCCAACTGGACCCGGAGCAGTCTCTTTTCTTTGCTTGTCAGCAGACTTCCATGTAAACTAGACAACAGATGAATGAGTGATTAAAGGTGGGAGCGAAATGGACAAGCAAACGAAGACAAGGGTAGCTATTGCAGGACTGGGTGGTATTGCTCGAAAAGTATACTTACCGTTACTGGCAGCACACCAAGGTGTAGACATTGTAGGTGTCATGAACCGTTCACAGGAGCCGGTGAGTTCCATTATGGAGCAATATAGGTTGCCAAGAGGAACGACTGATGTGAAGGAGATGCTAGCATGGGAACCGGAAGCTGTATTTATACATGCCGCGACCGAAGCTCATTTTGATCTAGTTATGGCGTGTATTGAAAAAGGGATTGCTGTGTATGTGGATAAACCGTTGTCCTATGATGTTCGTCAGAATCTGGAAATGACCGCTTTTGCGGAAGCGCAGGCCGTGCTGCTGGCGGTAGGCTTTAATCGACGTTTTGCCCCGCATTATGTAGCTGCTAAAGCATGGTTAGAGGAAGCAGGTGGATTCAGTCAATGTGCGGCCATTAAACACCGTACTGGATATGATCGAAGACCGGCGGCACAGACGGTTTATGATGATTTAATTCACATGCTTGATTTGCTTTTGTGGTTGGGTGGCGATGATTATGAGCTGCTGCATAGTAGTATGAATACGACGAGTGATGGATATATGGATGCTGCGTTCGGGACCGTACGTTTGGGGAATGCTACCGGAAGCTACAGTATGAGTAGACAGGCAGGGGCTGACATAGAGAAGCTGGAGCTTCACGGGGCAGGACGGTCTGTTGAAGTAATAAATATGGAACAGGCTGTTTTTATGCAAAAAAATCATTCACCACTAACGCAAACATTTGGAAGCTGGGATACGATTTTGGAAAGACGGGGATTCACCGGAGTCGTGAATCATTTTCTGGAGCATATTCATCGTCCGGAGGAGTGTGCTGTACGGGCTGGAAAAGTATTGGAAAGCCATATGCTGGCTGACGAACTGATCAGCCGTTTGAGTGTTTAATATGGAACGTCCGAACGTGATCTTAACAGTCCAGACAGACATCAAGAATTAGGTTGAAGGAGAAATGAATGAATGGAAGAAGATAACCGTGGTAAACAGCTAGAAGAAGCCATCATTGAAAATTATAAGCAAGAAGAAGATATGATGATCCTTGTATTTGCGCAATGGTGTATCAATCACGGGTTGGAGCCAGAGGAATTATATCGTGTAGCGTATCCGCATCAGGATAGTAACGAGCGTCTGCTACGAGTACGCAAGTTGACTGTATCGCGTGAAGAAGCGGGTGATATTCCGCTGGATACGGTATTAGGGGTACTGTCCATGTTCGGAAATGAGGACTTGGCGATGGTCGTATCTGAGGCGGCTGCCAGCCTTTCGTCGGAACGGAAATAGGGCTAGCCAGAATAAACAATATACTGTTATCATTTATGGCATCATGGACTCACTGTATTTACTTAAGACATTGTTGATGGGGAGGGTAAGCTTACGATGGAAGATATACCTATGCCAAGTACCTGTAAAGGCTGTGAAAGAGATATCTCGATATCGGAAGAGCAAATTACCAGAATTCTAACCAACATGAGACCCAAAATGGAATGTGTAAACGATGAAGTGTACGAAGCCAGACTGTTGGCCTGCTCACAATGTGAAGAGTTAATGTCCGGGCATACATGTGGCATCAGCGGAAGTATTGTTCGTGTACGTGCTTTGGCGGCAGCTCAAAATTGTCCCAGTTACCATGGTTCACGCTGGATAGGAACAGCCTAAAAGATACAATGCTCAGGCTCGGCTGAACTTGGATTACGGGTTAAAGTAGTCATACCTTGGTCTGCCCTAATGGCAGGCTTTTTGGTTTGATTGGACCTTTTCTTAACGATTGACAAAAAGTAGGCAATAAAATATATTAAACACGTGAAATGTTTTTATTTAATTATTAATATTTATATTAATGTTTTCTAGATGTGATGTTACGTAAAAATTAAGATCGGAAGAAGATCGGTAATATGAGTGATATTTAGACCAAAAATGAAAGCGCAAACATTCGTGCGGGTGTTCCAACAATCTTAATATTTTGGGGAGGGTTTGTTGTGAAGGGTTCTATTGTTGTTAATACCGATTGGAAACAAGGCATTATTAATAAAAATATTTATGGACAATTTGCTGAGCATCTTGGACGTTGCATTTATGAAGGCATATGGGTTGGAGAGGACTCACCGATTCCAAACACAAACGGAATTCGAAATGATGTAGTGGAAGCCCTGAAAAAGCTGAACATTCCTGTATTGCGCTGGCCGGGAGGCTGTTTTGCCGATGAATATCATTGGAAAGATGGTATCGGACCAAAAGAAAACCGTAAGAGAATGGTAAATACGCATTGGGGCGGTGTGGTTGAAAATAATCATTTTGGCACACATGAGTTTTTTCAATTGTGCGAACTGTTAGATGCAGAGCCTTATATTTGTGGAAATGTCGGCAGTGGTACAGTTCAGGAAATGTCGGAATGGGTAGAGTACATGACCTTCGATGGAGAGTCCCCTATGGCTGCATGGCGTCAGGAAAACGGTCGTGAGAAACCATGGAAGCTCAAATATTTTGGAGTGGGTAACGAAAACTGGGGTTGTGGCGGTAACATGCGCCCAGAATATTATGCCGACCTGTATCGCCGCTATCAGACATATGTCCGTAACTATGGCGAGAACCGCATTTATCGGGTTGCAGGGGGGGCGAATGTGGATGATTATCGTTGGACCGAAGTGTTGATGCGTGAAGCTGGGCATCTTATGGACGGTTTGAGCCTGCATAACTATACGATCCCGGGAAACTGGGAAGGGAAACGGCAAGCACTCGGCTTTGATGAAGCGGAATGGTTCGAGACGATGAAAAAATCATTGCATATGGATGAATTGATTACTCGTCATTCAGCCATTATGGACCAATATGATCCTGACAAAAGGGTCGGACTGATCGTCGATGAATGGGGAACCTGGTTCCTGACTGAGCCGGGGACCAATCCGGGCTTCCTGTATCAGCAAAACACGATGCGCGATGCGCTGGTAGCTGGGCTGCACCTACACATTTTCCATAATCACCATGACCGAGTACAGATGACGAATATCGCTCAAATGGTCAATGTTTTACAGGCCATGATTCTGACCGAAGGCCCTGCTATGCTGTTGACGCCGACATACCATATATTTGAAATGTTTAAGGTGCATCAGGATGCACAAGCACTGGCTGTTCATGTAAAGGTGGGCGATTATGAATATGATGGGGATTCCATCCCACAAGTAAGCGTGTCCGCCTCCAAGGCGCAGGATGACAATATTCATATTAGCTTTTGCAACATCCATCCGGGCGAGTCGGCAAACTTGAATTTGGAGCTAAGAGGACTGGAAGAGGTTAAAAAGATCAGCGGTGTTGTTCTTGCCAGCGACGATATGCAGGCACATAATACGTTTGATCAGCCAGAGCGTGTGAAAAAGGAAGCTTTCACATCCTATCAGCTGCAAGGTCAGCATTTGGATGTTACACTGCCACCAATGTCGGTAGTGATGCTGACAATTGCTCCGTAAAAAAGCTGGGTTGTGGTATGTAAGCACAATTTCATTATTATTGGTTATGAACAAAGAGAGCGTTCAGGTGAACGCTCTCTTTTACCTACAATTGCTCGCGGTGAATCACCCTGAATTCTTTGGGCGACATACCGAAGCGGGAACGAAATACACGATGAAAATACGTGTAATTTGCAAATCCTGACGATTCGGCGGCTTGTTCCAGTGACATGGGACTGAAAATGATTCGTTCTCTCGCCATGTTAAGCCTGATGTCCAGCGTGTACTGCATAATGCTCGTATCGAATGTTTCCTTAAACAGATGTACTGCTCGGGATACGCTGATACCGACGTGTGAAGACACGTCATCCAGCTTGAAGTTAGAGGATGCATTTTCTTCAATATAATTTTTAATCTGATACGCAAGATAGTTATGATGAGTAGCGATAGGATGATCGGATAGCATACGGTCAAACTCCAAACATAAAATGCGCATGTAATAACTTGATATTTCCGGGTAAGGATTAGAAATACGTCGTTGCTCCATCACAAGCTGACGAAATAGGCCAAGCAGGGCTTCTGTGAGCTGAACCTTAATTCTGTTGGGTCGTTTATGATGGTTCCACCACTCATCTACCCAGGAACCACCGAAAAAAATGTGATAATCTCCACTTTCCACGACCAGATCTCCCATGGGATTCAACTCACTATGAATATCCAGTTCATAAGGCTCGGTAGGATTGAATAGCAGTAGATCACCCGCTTCAATCCGTGTCATTTCCCCGTTAATGCGGGCCTGGCAGCGTCCATCTGTTTGCAAACGGAATAAATAATTTTTGATCCCATCAGGCTGGTTCGAATAAAAGGGCTTTCGATGGAAGGAATAGCCTGCGGTAAGAACCTGACAAGGCTCGACGATAGACATGATGATGACTCCTTTGGGCATATGGCTGTTTCAAATATTGACCAGATTGTTCATGTTTTAATCATATTATTCATTTTAAACGAAACAGAAATAGAATACTATGTGAACTGTAAAGCTTACATGTTAGATGAGAAAGTACATGTTGGAGGCCAAGGAGTGTGACGACGTGGAACGAATGAAGGCCGGGATTATCGGATGCGGTACTATTAGCTCGGTATATCTTGAAAATCTCCAAAAGAGCCCACTTATTGAAGTGGTGGCCGTCGCTGATTTACTAGATGAGAGGGCCAAGGAGAGGGCCGATGAATTCAACATTGAAAACGTATACAAGGTGGATGAATTGCTTCGTCAGCCTGAGATTGAGCTTGTATTTAATCTGACCGTGCCTGGCAGCCATGCACTGACAGATGTGGCGATACTAGAGGCAGGCAAGCATGTGTACAGTGAAAAGCCTTTGGCGCATTGAAATTCACGGACCATCGTGCTAATGCTGAGCTGGCCTACCATGTGTTAGAAGCCATGCATGCTTTTCAGCGCTCATCATTGGAAGGCAATCACATTACGCTGGAAAGCACGTTCAAGCCGGACGAGGATTTGTATTATGGAACAGATATAATGGAAAATTCATCCTAATTAAAGAGGTGCAGGGTAATGGCTAAAGTAGGATTGCAATTGTACACAGTAAGGGAAGAGCTTGAACAGGATTTTGAAGGTACATTGCGCAAGGTAGCTGAGTTTGGCTATAAAGGGGTAGAATTTCATACCTTTTTCGGACGCAATGCCAAGGATGTCAGAGCGCTTTTGGATGAGCTAAATCTGGAAGTTGTCGGAACTCATATACAATATTCTCGTTTGTTGGATCATTTGGATGAGGAGATTGCATACCACAAAGAATTGGGCAATAAGTACCTAATCGTTCCTTATTTAACCGAAGAACAGCGACAGTGGGATGAAATTTTTGCTAATTTGAATCGTATTGGTGAAAAAGTGAAAGAACAGGGCTTGATACTGGCTTATCATAATCATGATTTTGAATTGACAGAAAAAATCAATGATCGCCCGGTATTCGATGCTTTATATGATGCGGTTTCCGATGATTTGTTACAGGTCGAAATGGATACTTGTTGGGTATACTATGGGGGCTATGATCCAGTGGAATACATCGGACGTTATAATGGACGCCTGCCTATCATTCACTTAAAGGATATGGCACGTGACGAGCAACAAAAAGCAGTGACTGTAGAGCTTGGCAAAGGCGAAGTGCAGCTTCAGGCCATTACAGACGCCGCTATTCAGGCAGGTGTGGATTGGGTCGTCGTGGAACAGGATTTCTGCTCAAACCCTCCAATCGAAAGCATTGAAACCAGCATTAAATGGCTCCAACAATACGCAGCTCAGGGAGGAAATATTCATGTCTAAAACACTCAAAATCGGGATTATTGGTTGTGGAGGCATTGCCAACGGCAAACACTTGCCGAGTCTTGCCAAGCAGAAGCGTGCAGAAATCGTTGCATTCTGTGACATCATTCAGGAGCGCGCTGAAGAGGCAGCAGAAAAGTTTGGAGTTGAAGGGTCGCAAGTTTATAGTGATTACCGTCAGTTGCTAGAAAATAAAGACATTGAAGTCGTACATGTGTGTACACCCAATGACTCGCACTCAGAAATTACCGTAGCGGCGCTTGAGGCAGGTAAGCATGTGCTGTGTGAAAAACCGATGGCTAAAACTGCTGAGCAAGCACGGGAGATGCTCGATGCAGCCAACCGCACAGGTAAGAAGCTGTCTATTGCGTATCAAAACCGATATCGTGATGACAGTTTGTATCTGAAGCAATTGGTTGAGCAAGGAGAGCTTGGAGACATTTATCTGGGCAAAGCCATTGCTCTACGTCGTCGCGCGGTTCCGACTTGGGGAGTATTCTTGGATGAAGAGAAGCAGGGCGGTGGTCCTCTTATTGATATTGGCACGCATGCACTCGACCTGACACTCTGGCTGATGGATAATTACAAGCCTAAAAGTGTACTAGGTTCAACCTTCCATAAGCTAGGGGATCGTAAAGATGCGGCAAATGCCTTTGGGCCTTGGAATCCTGAGGAATTTAAGGTAGAGGACTCAGCTTTTGGTTTTATTACGATGCAAAATGGAGCTACGATTGTACTGGAATCCAGCTGGGCATTGAACGTCGTAGAGTTTGGCGAAGCGAAGACGCTGTTATGCGGAACCGAAGGCGGAGCCGATATGCAGGATGGATTGCGCATTAACGGGGAAAAGAACAGCCGCTTGTTTGATACGAAAATAGATCTGGATGCAGGCGGTGTTGCCTTTTACTCTGGAGAAACGGAAAATGAAGCAGACCGCGAAGCCCGTCTGTGGATCGAATCTATTCTGGACGACAAAGAACCTCTTGTGAAGCCGGAACAGGCACTGGTTGTTACTGAAATTTTGGAAGCTATCTATGAATCGGCCCGTACCGGGAAAGCTGTCTATTTTGACTAAGCACGTAATTATCCCGAATAGACCATCATTATAATGAAAGCAGCTTTTTTCACATATGATACAGGGAGGGATTTCTTTTGAAACTTGGAGTATTTATGGTGTTGTTTGGCGGACGTTCGCTGGAGGAGGCACTGGATTATGTGGCTTCTCAAGGATTGGATGCTGTAGAAATCGGTACAGGCGGCAACCCAGGAGATAAGCATTGTAAGCCGGATGAGTTGCTGGAGAATGATACAGCGCTCAAAAATTTTAAAAAGGCAGTAGAGTCCCGCGGACTAACGATTAGTGCGCTTAGCTGTCACGGCAATCCTCTTCATCCGCAAAAGCATTTGGCCCAAGCTGATCATGAAACGTTTCTTAAAACCGTTCGATTGGCAGAAAAGCTGGAAGTTCCAGTTGTGAACACTTTCTCTGGCTGTCCGGGTGATCATGAGGATGCGAAATATCCAAATTGGCCTGTGGCTCCGTGGCCTAATGATTTTCAGGAAGTGTTGAAGTGGCAATGGGAGAATAAAATTATTCCTTACTGGACTGAGACGGGAAAATTTGCAGCAGATCATCATGTTAAAATTGGGCTGGAGCTACACGGAGGCTTCTCCGTTCATACACCAGCGACCTTGCTTCGTTTGCGTGAAGCTGCGGGAGAGGTCATTGGTGCTAATCTGGATCCGAGTCATATGTGGTGGCAGGGAATTGACCCAGTGCAGGCGGTTCAAATTTTGGGTCGAGAGGGAGCCATTCACCATTTTCATGCCAAGGATACGACGATTGATCCGGTCAATGTAAATAAATATGGGCTTACCGATATGCAGGAATATACGAAAATGCTAGATCGCGCTTGGCAGTTCCGTACTGTGGGTTATGGACATGATGTAAAAACCTGGGCAGATATTATCAGTGCTCTGCGTCTGGTGGGATACGATTATGTAGTGAGTATTGAGCATGAAGATGGTCTGATGTCCGTGGAGGAAGGCTTTACTAAGGCTGTCCACAATCTTCGCCAGGTATTGATTGAAGAACCGCTGAGCGAGATGTGGTGGGTCTAACCTAATAGGGGGAAATGTTGATGATTAACGTCACCATTTGGAATGAATTTTTGAACGAAAAGTTGAATGATGAAGCCAAACAGATATATCCTGACGGGATACACAAAGCGTTGGCTGACGGCCTGGCAGGAGAGGGATTTGCCATTCGAACAGCTACTCTTCGTGATGATGCCGAGCATGGTTTGGGAGAAGAGATCCTGAATTCCACAGATGTGCTGCTGTGGTGGGGGCATAAAGCCCACGATCAGGTGAGCGATGAAGTTACGGCGCGTGTTGTAAAGCGAGTGCAAGGAGGAATGGGCTTGATCGTGCTACACTCGGGCCATTTTTCAAAGCCATTCAAAGCCCTAATGGGCACTAGCTGTGATCTGAAATGGAGGGTGGCAGGTGAACAGGAGATTATTTGGTCGGTGAATCCGTCACATCCTATTGCAGAAGGCATAGACGCCAAAATTTTGTTGAAGCAGGAAGAGATGTATGGCGAGTTCTTTGATATTCCAGCGCCGGATGAATTGGTATTTGTTAGTAACTTTGAAGGCGGCGAAGTATTTAGAACCGGATGTACTTTCCGCCGAGGTAGCGGTAAGATATTCTATTTCCGCCCAGGTCATGAGACCTATCCGACTTATTACCAGCCTGATATTTTGAAAGTTATCGCCAACAGCATTCGTTGGACTTCTCCGACAAATATTAACAAACCAATATATGGAAGAAGTGAACCTGTAAGGCCTCTCGGTGGAGTGTTGGTATAATAACAATCATCACATTTTGATGAGCTGTATAATGAACAGATTGATAGGCGGAACCTCTAGGGATTCCGCCTTTTTGTATTTAACGATTTAGACATATACCTGCTGTGTTGGTTTGTTGTATAATCAGTTTTGGTCATGGCAACTTTATCAGCGCAGGTATTTAATTTAAGAAGAAAGTGTTTTCTTTCGGGATAAAGTATGCTAAAATGATATATACTAACAAAAGGAAAGCTTTATCAAACCGAAATGCAAAAGAAGGTGAAAAATTTGGAGAGTCAACCGCAATTTACAAAAATGTGTCCGCGTTTTGAAACCGCCTTTTCATGTTTGGGTAAGCGTTGGAATGGATTAATTATTCAATCCATGATGAGCGGTCCTAAGCGGTTTAAGGATATTTCCAATCTGATTCCCACAATGAGTGACAAAATGTTATCAGAGCGGATGAAAGATTTGGAAAATGAAGGAATACTTACACGTCATGTATATCCGGAAACTCCTGTCCGCATTGAATACGAGCTAACAACCAAAGGCCGTGCGCTTCAGCCGGTTATGGAACAGATTCAATTTTGGGCTGAGGAATGGATTAGATGAGCACCAAACTAAATAAGCGTTTCTCATAGCAAAACAGCCTTTTCCTAGGAAAAAGGCTGTTTTTTTATTTTGTGTATAGGACTACTTATCCATTTTACAGAAATGATCTGCATAGGCAGGACGGCTTAATAGCCTTTGACGCGCCCTGCAACTGAGAATAATCCTGCTGTTGCACGGCGGGGCACACGGGTTTGAATATCCAGCGCGGCCGAACGGAATGTACCCAAGCAGGAATGGCAAAGTCTTCCTGCATAAATGGGGGAACGGCAGGATTCACAAGGATAATCAAGCTGACTGTATGTGGAGGGAAACTTGCCTGCTCTTACCCAATCTGTGAGCAATTCTATAGGTGTGCCGGTTACGTCACTGAGCTGACGAGTATGAGTAGAAGGATGCTTCCATAGATAGTTAGAACAGCGGTCCAAGAATATATTTTCTTCCTGAATACAAGAACTACACAGGTTTCTAAGGTTTTGACGAAAAACGGAACCGCATTTTGGGCAATTAGAAGTATGTATCTCCATAGAAACCAGTCCTTTGTATCGGAATATAGTGAAATTTTAAAATTTATTAGTTATATATTACTATGACCTTATACCTATATCAATCTTTATTTATGGAATCTCTGATCTTTAAGTGTATGTTGAAATCTGTGTTGACATTACTTTGTTACTTATGTATTATTACTTACATAAAGTTACTTAATGAATAAAATAAACTATTACTGATAAGGGGATCTTTATATGATGCCATCTTTATTTTTGGCCCACGGCTCACCGATGCTTGCTATTGAACAGACGGACTATACTTCATTTTTAGAGCAACTGGGGAAAAGCATTCGCCCTAAAGCGGTTGTTATCTTTACTGCTCATTGGGAAGCGCAAACGTTGACGATCAGTTCGATGGATGACGTGTACGATACCATTTATGATTTTGGCGGTTTCCCACCGGAACTGTACACGGTGAAATATCCAGCACATGGTTCTGTGGAACTGGCCAATAAGCTGGAAAAATTATATGAAGAAAAGGGCATTGACGTACAAACTGACCGGGTGAGGGGACTGGATCATGGATCCTGGACATTGTTGCATCGTATGTATCCTGAGGCAGACATTCCGGTAGTTCAGATCTCAGTAAATCCATATCTTTCGCCCAAAGCACAATATGCCATTGGTGAAGTGCTGCGTGGACTGGGAGAACAAGATATTCTGGTCATTGGCAGTGGAGTGACTGTTCATAATCTGCGTATCGTCAAATGGGGGGAAACGAAAACAGAACCTTGGGCTATAGATTTTGATGATTGGATTATTGAAAAAGTTCAAAGTAGAGATATAGAGGCTTTGGATCACTATGAAAGCGAAGCACCGTATGCTCGCCAGGCCGTACCAAGAGCAGAGCACTTTGTACCGTTGTTTATTGCAATGGGGAGTGGCAATCCTGCAAACAAAGCCAAGGTCATCCATAGAAGCTATGAGATGGGGAATTTAAGTTATCTATGCTTACAGTTTTAAAAAGTGTGTTGCCAGAAGAAGGACTAGTGTTAAAATGCTTCGCAACTGCTTCTGTATAAGTAGAGGAGTGGAAATAAATTAGGGAGTGTTATAAGCTATAATGGCTTATAACACTCCCTTTTAAATAAAAAACGATTTATTATATGCGGCAAATCTCACGAGGGCACAATTCACAATGACATACGCCTTGCAGCATTTCCAAATCCTTGACAACAATCATGCCATTATCATATTCAACTGCATTTTTCTTACGTAGATCACTAAGCATCCGGTTTACGCTTTCCCGAGTCGCACCGATCATATTTGATAAGTCAGTATGAGTAATTTTTTTATGAATCAGGATATGTTCGCCGTGAGGCTCACCATAGGTATTGCATAGACGGATGAGTGTTGAACATAAAGCGCCAGGCTTGCCGTACATCATCAAATCGCGGAACTTAGTCTGAGTAATGCGATGATGCGAACCCATCCATTTCATAAAGTCAATCGCAAAATCACAATGCTGGCAAATAAGTAGCTCCAGATCTGTATGATCGATTACGCCAATATCACTGTCTTCCAGAACCTCAGCAGAAAAGGAATGCTTAGTACCGAAAAATGGATCGGCTTGACCAACAAGATCGCCGCTTTGATACATATATAGAATAAGTTCCTTACCCTCATCCGTTGTTTTGGTTACTTTCACGCGTCCGCGCTTAATATAAAACAGCTTATCCGCTGTATCTCCTTCCCAGAACAGATGCGAGCTTTCTGGCATAACTCGATCTTTCATCATCACTTGCAACCGGTTGAAGCTGGCCTCCGAGAAGCAACAGGTGTTGCCGCGGGCTTCCATTACATTTGTAGGGTTTCTCATCGTCCATTTCCCCTTTGTATCCTATGTTTTTTATCTGCAACTTGATCAATTCAAATTCATTATATACCTGCGCAATGCGTTTTTGGGGCAAGAAGAGGGGGTAAAAGTGGCAGAATTCCAAACTTTGTGATTTAATTCACTTCATAAAATAAAATTTTAAATAGATTGTGAAAAAAATCACAATATATCTTGAAAAGCTGTGTTACGATCAGTGCGTGAACAAGAGATAGTACACGAGATAACAGGAGGATGAGGGAAATGGCTGTTAAAAACGAGGTTATCCAAAAAGAGCAAAGCGCAGAGCAGTATATTCAAACGCTGATTGACCGGGGGAACCGGGCACAGCAAGCTTTCATGAGTATGAATCAGGAACAGATTGACGAAATCGTACAAGCTATGGCACTCGCAGGGATGGATAAACACATGTACCTGGCGAAGTTGGCTGTTGAAGAAACAGGACGCGGTGTGTACGAGGACAAAATCACCAAAAACATGTTTGCAACAGAATATGTCTATCATAGTATCAAAAATGAAAAAACCGTCGGTGTCATTGAAGACAATGATTTTGACAGTTTTCAAAAGATAGCAGAGCCAGTCGGCATTATCATGGGGATCACTCCAGTGACAAACCCGACTTCGACTACGATGTTCAAAGCGTTGATTGCCATTAAAACACGTAACCCAATCATTTTCGGTTTCCATCCATCTGCTCAATCGTGTAGTGCGGAAGCAGCCCGCGTCTTGCTCGAAGCAGCCGTCAAACATGGTGCTCCAGCTGATTGTATTCAATGGATTGAAGCTCCATCGATGGATAAGACAAATTCACTCATGAATCACCCGGATGTGGCTCTGATTCTGGCAACTGGTGGATCAGGCATGGTTAAGGCGGCATATAGCTGCGGTAAACCTGCTCTGGGTGTAGGCCCAGGTAACGTGCCTTGCTTTATTGAAAAAACAGCAGACATCAAGCAGGCCGTGAACGATCTTATCCTCTCTAAATCTTTTGACAACGGTATGATTTGTGCTTCCGAGCAAGCGGTTATTATCGAAGAGCCAATCTTCGAACAAGTGAAAAAATTGATGATCGCTAACGGCTGCTATTTTGTAAATAAAGAAGAAGCAGCTAAGCTCACTCAAGGAGCTATGAATGTCGAGAAATGTGCAGTGAACCCAGCAATCGTCGGGCAGTCTGCTGTGAAAATTGCTGAAATGAGTGGTATCACAGTACCAGCAGGAACTAAAATTTTGGTCGCTGAGATTGAAGGGGTAGGAACAAAATTCCCATTGTCTGCGGAAAAATTGAGTCCTGTATTGGCTTGCTATAAAGTGAAAAATGCGGAACAAGGTATTCAACGCGCTGCTGAAGTCGTGGAATTCGGGGGCATGGGCCACTCGTCCGCTATTCATTCGAACGATGAGGACGTTATCGCTCGCTTCGCAAACCGTCTGCAAACAGGACGTATCATTGTAAATGCACCTTCCACACATGGTGCGATTGGCGACATTTACAACACCAATCTTCCTTCGTTGACACTCGGTTGCGGTTCGTACGGTCGTAACTCGACTTCGTCGAACGTATCGGCAGTCAATTTGATTAATGTGAAAAGGGTGGCGAAACGGACGGTGAATATGCAATGGTTCAAAGTACCTTCCAAAATCTATTTTGAAAAAAATTCGACACAGTATCTTGCTAAAATGCCTGATATCACACGTGTAGCCATTATCACGGACCCTATGATGGTAAAACTGGGATATGTGGATCGTGTTATTCATTATCTGCATCAACGCCAAACACCGGTAGCTATCGAAGTGTTCTCTGAAGTAGAGCCAGATCCATCGACAGTTACGGTAGAACGTGGTACAGAAATGATGAGACGTTTCCAACCGGATTGCATCATCGCACTGGGCGGCGGTTCGCCAATGGATGCGGCTAAAGGCATGTGGATGTTCTATGAATATCCAGATACTGATTTCAATAACTTAAAACAAAAATTCATGGATATCCGTAAACGGATTTACAAGTACCCACGTCTGGGCCAAAAAGCACAATTTGTAGCTATCCCTACAACCTCGGGTACAGGTTCCGAAGTTACATCGTTTGCAGTAATTACGGACAAAAACCTGGGTAACACGAAGTACCCGCTGGCTGACTATGAGTTGACTCCTGATGTGGCAATTATTGACCCAGTGTTTGTATATTCGCTGCCTAAAACAGCTGTAGCGGACACAGGTATGGACGTTCTGACACATGCTATCGAGGCTTACGTGTCCGTAATGGCTAATGATTACACAGATGGTCTGGCAATTAAAGCCATTCAATTGGTATTCCAATACCTAGAACAATCGGCTCTGATCGGTGATAAGCTGGCTCGTGAAAAAATGCATAATGCTTCCACACTTGCTGGTATGGCGTTTGCTAATGCATTCTTGGGTATTAACCACAGTCTTGCACATAAATGGGGTGGACAATACCATACAGCGCATGGCCGCACGAATGCCATTTTGCTGCCGCACGTTATTCGCTATAATGCGAAAAAACCGACAAAATTTGCTTCGTTCCCTAAATATTCGCACTTTGTTGCGGATGAGCGTTATGCAGAAATCGCGCGCATACTGGGACTGCCTGCACGCACCACCGAAGAAGGGGTTAACAGCTTGATCGAAGCAATCCGTAAGATGAACAAAACACTCGGTATCGAGGAATCGTTCCAACAAATCGGTTTCGATGCGAAGGATTTCGAATCACGTGTAGACTATCTGGCTGACCGCGCATTTGAAGATCAATGTACAACTGCGAATCCGAAGTTGCCACTGGTTACGGAGTTGGCTGATGTCTATCGCAATGCCTTCTACGGACGTTTTGACCAATAATATAATAGGTACGAAGAGGCTTGTGAAAAAGCATTTTCTCGTTCAATACCGATGCAGGCTCTCTATATAGAGGGCCTGTTGGTTTGGGAAGGGAGGTGAACGGCAAGGCTAAGGATATAGGCGCGAAGCTAGGGAAAATAAAGTGATAAAAATCACTCATATTGTGATTTTTATCACATACTACACTCTATCATTATTCTACAATAAGGGTGTAAGAAAGGTCCCGACACTGAGCGTAAGGCATCGGTGAACAGGCCGGGCTCAAGAAATAGCTTTATCGTGAAAAAAATCACAAGTCCGGAAGACCAAACAATTTGGAGGGATTTACATGTCGGTGATTGAGAGAGAATTACAAGAGCAACAATCTGGCTGGAGAGGTTTTAAAAAAGGCAAATGGACTAAAGAAGTCAACGTCAACGATTTTATTGAAACTAATATCTTACCTTATGTTGGCAATGAAGAATTTTTGGTTGGTCCTACCGCCAACACAACTGCATTGTGGGATATTGTATCCGATCTTACCAAAAAAGAGTTGGCAAACGGCGGCGTGCTTGATGTAGACGTGAATACGCCATCCACTATTATTTCACATAAACCGGGTTATCTAGACCGGGATAAAGAGCAAATTGTCGGTGTACAAACAGATGCTCCATTCAAACGCTCTTTGCAGCCGTTTGGTGGAATTCGGATGATGATCGACGCTTGCAAAGCCTATGGTTTTGAAGTACCGGAAAGTATCATTGATATCTTCACTCATATTCGTAAAACTCACAACCAAGGTGTATTTGACGCTTATACAGATGAAATGAGAGCAGCTCGTAAAGCTGGTATCATTACTGGTCTCCCAGATGCATACGGTCGTGGTCGTATTATCGGTGACTATCGTCGTGTAGCTTTGTATGGTGCAGACTTCTTGATCCAAGATAAAAAACTGCAACTGAAAAGCCTTGAAGTTGATTCCATGGAAGAAGACGTAATTCGTCTGCGTGAGGAAATTTCCGAACAAATTCGTGCTTTGAATGAACTGAAACAAATGGCTGCTGAACACGGTTTTGATATCTCAAAACCTGCTAACAATGCGAAAGAAGCTTTCCAATGGGTATATTTTGGATATCTTGCAGCAATCAAAGAACAAAATGGTGCAGCAATGTCCTTAGGACGTGTATCTTCCTTCCTTGATATTTACTCTCAACGTGATATGGAAGAGGGTACAATGACAGAAGAACAAGCTCAAGAACTGGTCGATCATTTTGTTATGAAATTGCGTATTGTTAAGTTCTTGCGCACACCTGACTATAATGAACTGTTCAGTGGAGATCCAACTTGGGTTACTGAGTCCATTGGTGGTATGTCCGTAACTGGAGAAACTCGGGTAACTAAAAACAGCTTCCGTTTCCTGCACACCCTCTACAATCTGGGACCTGCACCGGAGCCGAATCTGACTGTACTGTGGTCGGAAAAATTGCCTGAAGGCTTCAAAAAATATTGTGCGAAAGTTTCTATTGAAACTAGCTCCATTCAGTACGAGAATGACGATCTGATGCGTCCGATTTATGGAGACGATTATGGTATTGCTTGTTGTGTATCGGCAATGAAAATCGGTAAACAAATGCAATTCTTTGGTGCTCGTGCCAACTTGGCTAAAGCTCTGCTGTATGCAATTAACGGTGGTAAAGATGAAAAATCTGGCGTCCAAGTAGGGCCTGAATTCCCAGCCATTACAGGCGAAGTTCTGGAATATGAAGAAGTGTTGAGCCGCTTCAAACCTATGATGGAATGGTTGGCAAAACTGTACATGAACACTTTGAATGTTATTCACTACATGCATGATAAATATAGCTACGAACGCATTGAAATGGCGTTGCATGATCGTGATATTCTCCGCACCATGGCTTGTGGTATTGCGGGTCTGTCAGTTGCTACCGACTCCTTGAGTGCCATTAAATTTGCAAAAGTTAAACCAATCCGTAACGAAAAAGGGATTGCAGTTGACTTTGAAATCGAAGGCGAATACCCTTGCTACGGTAACAACGATGACCGTGTAGATAACATCGCTGTGGAACTGGTAGAAAGCTTCATGAGCATGATTCGCAAGCATAAAGCTTATCGTAATGCGGTTCCTACTCAATCTGTACTGACTATTACTTCTAACGTGGTTTACGGTAAGAAAACAGGTACAACACCGGATGGACGTAAAGCAGGCGAACCGTTTGCACCAGGGGCAAACCCAATGCACGGCCGTGATAAAAAAGGTGCTTTGGCATCTCTGAGTTCCGTGGCTAAATTGCCTTATGAACACAGTCTAGATGGTATCTCGAACACCTTCTCCATCGTGCCTAAAGCACTGGGTAAAGAAGAAGAAACACGCAAAACAAACCTTGTTTCGATGATGGATGGCTACTTTGGAAGCCACGCACATCATCTGAATGTCAATGTGTTTGCTCGCGAACAACTGTTGGATGCAATGGAACACCCAGAAAACTATCCACAGCTGACGATTCGTGTTTCCGGCTATGCCGTTAACTTTATCAAGCTGACTCGTGAACAACAATTGGATGTTATTAACCGTACTTTCCACGGTACAATGTAAATAAGTATTACAATGACGCACGCATAGCGGATGCGGGAAGGATGATGCAACATGTTGAAAGGTCACATACACTCATTGGAAACCTTCGGGACCGTCGATGGTCCCGGCATCCGCTTCGTGCTCTTTATGCAAGGATGCTTGTTGAAATGTCAATATTGCCATAACCCGGACACTTGGGCCTTGAATGAAGGTAATCCAATGACGTTGGAGGAGGTATTGGCTGAGATTGAGCCGTATTTAGCCTATTACCGTTCTTCAGGAGGCGGATTGACCGTATCCGGTGGAGAACCGACGCTGCAAGCTCATTTTGTCGCAGAGCTGTTCAAAGAAGTGAAACGTCGGTGGAATTTGCACACGACACTGGACAGTAACGGCTTTAATGACGCGGGCCGTATCCATGAACTGCTGGACGTAACAGACTTGGTGCTACTGGATATTAAGCATATTGACAATGATAAGCATATTAAGCTTACAGGCAAGTCTAATGACCGTATGCTAAGTACGGCTCGCTGGTTGTCTGAGCAAGGGCGCAAAATGTGGATTAGACACGTATTTGTACCGGGTATTCATGATGACGAGCAAGATTTATTGAATTTGGGACGGTTTATCGGAACGTTGAACGGAGTCGAGAAATTCGAAATATTACCTTACCATCAAATGGGTGTTTACAAGTGGGAAATGCTCGGTAAGGTGTATCCGTTGGAGGGAGTTCCATCTCCTACAGATGAAGAAGTTCAACGTGCTTACCGACTCATTGAAGAGGGTCGTCTGGAGACTGCAGGAAAGAATGCTGTCTGTCGTCCATCATAATTTGGGACCAGTTTATACTAAATAAAAAGATAGCGTAAGAACTGTTAATAATGTTTATTAACTCTGTTAAGTAGATAAAAATAAAAAAAGATAAGTAATCAGCGTGTACCAATATTAAAACGGTGCGCGCTGTTTTAATTTATCTTGAAATATTGAGTTTATAGAATAGATATATCTTTGGCTGGCTTGAATCAGCTTGTTCTTACTCTGGTAAAAGTACTACTTTTTAGTATTGAGATGTGTAAAAGAAGGCTGTAACCTAGTGTTATCTAATCACTTTTTTTAAGATGCATATGCTTTGAGTTCTGACTAGTCGAAGATTAGCATCTTAGACAGCCTTAAATGAAATAATTATATAATTGTATAGTTACATTTCACTTATTAAATAGGCTTTAGATACTAACGATTGATAGATACAAAGTTACTTCCGTAAGTATCTACTAATTTAGTCTTAAAGATATATTACACTGCAATTTGGTTAAGATACATAGAAAATGAACAACGTAGAAATTTCGCTCTGTAAACAATATATTTTTTTATAAGTTAATAAAATGAGGAGTTCGGATTTCAATTGTTTTATATTTTAAAATTATTTCTATATTTATAAAATCATTATATCAAAAACACAAATATATATGAATAAGGAAAAATTTGTTTACTTTTTCGCCTAAATATTATACTATAAATTTGTGAAATATAAAAAAGTAAAGGAGACAAGAAACAATGGAAAAATCTAAGTTGTTAGGTTTAACTGCTCTCTCAGCTCTCACTTTATCTTTAAGTTTAATACCTACTCAACAAACCTATGCTGAAGAAAATGTGGTTAACTCAAATTCAAGTCCGCAATCATTTATTGAACAAACATTAATAAATGAGAGTGCAGTTACACCTCAAGGATCAAGATCATATCAACTTGGTCAAACTTCTGCATCTATTTATTTGAATGGGTCTCTGGATATTCAGATTTATACGACTCTTAGCAATTCAGATTTGTACAGTATTGACATTTATGATAGTAACGGTAGACATGTCTACCAGCGTGATAGAAATCCAAGTGAAGGAACTAGTTTTCATGTGAGTGGTTTATATGGGTATCATACAGTTCGTGTACAAACTTATAATAATAACGGAACTTTTTCTCTAACTTGGCCTTAATATATAAATTATTTATTGGGTGTCTAAAGTCGATTTGATGACTTGGACACCCTTTTCTTTTTCAAGTAAACAAAAAGGGATATGTTGCTTTAACGATAAAGTAACTTTTTCACTTCGTTTTTCTTTATTTTTCATAGTTTTATTTCCATCATCCATGCCTGAATTTTTATACATAGCTTTTTAATATAAGTACTGTTATGAAAATGATTTTAGTATATAATAAGGGCTTCATCTCAATTGAGAGTTTTTTTGATGAAATAAATTAAACACTGAAAAAATCCCTAATGCTACCTGATAGCTTGCTTATTTAATAGATTATTAGCGTATCAGGGGATTATTCTATTTATTTTAGTTTTTGCAGTCACAGGAGAAAGTTCCCTTTTTTTCATGATCAGCAAAATTTCCAGAAACTTTTTAACAACTGATGCGTCTAATAGTATGACTTTTTACGGGAATGATAATAATTTGGTGATAGAAGGAGACAGACAATGAATTTCAAGAAATGGACCATGCTCACCGCTCTTGCGGTGGCTCAGGTGGCCGCAGTAGCCCCTGTAGGAGCAGAAGCAGCATCAACAACCGTTCAATCCACCGATTCGGTTAGCGCACAGCAGGCTCAGGCCAATGTTGCTGATTCAGGCGTTCAGAATAGCATCGGAGTTCAAGATGGAACTAGCACACAAAATGACACGGTGACACCTAATAATACAGGCGTATCCAATGATCCACTGACTGGCCTGCCTACGAATACAACCAACGGATCGAACGTATCCAATGATGTATACGGTGGAGACGGAACGATCACCAATCCTGGTGGAGCTCCAACATCCATGGGTGCTAATCAATTGATTTTGTACTTAAACAGCGCGAAAATGGAACAAAACGGACAGGTGTACACAGCAACTCAGCCGATGACTGTTAAGGACGGAGTTTCCTATGTAGCTATCCGTTCTCTTGTCAGCCGTGTCGGATTGCAGTTTAGTTATGACACTGCCACCAAAGAAACCGTAATCACACAAGGAACAAATGTCATGCGCTTCAAAACAGACAGCAAGGTTTATACGGTTAACGGTGAAGCCAGACAAATGAAGGGACCGGCTTTTCAGCAAAAGAACGTATTTATGGTGCCATTGACCTCGATTACACAGGCCTTAAATATTCCTTATACTGTGAATAATACGACTAAACAAGTTATCATGGATTTGAATCAGAAGCCTAAAGCTTCCTTCACGGTTCAACAAAAAGATATCTATGCGGGCGAAACCCAAGTTACGTATTTGACGAAGGAATCTTCTCCTACAGGTCTTCCGATTGTGAACCAACGTTGGGAAGGGAAGCAGGACGTATTTCAGGAGCCAGGTACATATGTAGTTACCTATTCTGTTCTTGACTCTGCTGGGAACTGGAGTGATCCTTACTCAGTTACACTTACAGTAAGACCACCAAATCAGCCGCCAGTGGCTCTGTTTACAACTGATAAAAAAGAGTACAAAATGGGTGAGAAAATCACCATTACCGACCTGAGTACAGATGATGAGAATGCTATCACTAAGCGTGATTGGGAGAATAAGAAACTTGCCTTCTTCCAACCAGGTGATGTAACAATCACACTCACCGTGACTGATAAGCACGGCGCAACAGGTACCAAAAGTGAAACAATTAAAATTACGAATGAATTGCTGTACAACGAAGATGATTTCAATAAAATCTTCACACCATATGGTGATAAATATACAGTAGACGGCAGTCAGGTGCCTACCATGGCTACCATTCCTTTGACTAGTACATCTTCACCGCGTCTTTTGATCCGTGCTAACAGCCCGGAACGTGTATTTCAGGACGGAATTGTGTATCAGGAAACCGGATCAGGCAGCACGCGCATACTCGTCCATCATGTCAATGAAACGGGGAGAGATGTGAAGATGTACGTGATTGCGACCAACAACAATATCACTCCTGCCAATATAAATGTCGAAAATTCCGGTTTTGCCGGTCCATCTGATTTTGCCACGGCTGCGGGTAAAGTTTCAATTCAAAAATATTTTCAATCTATGATAGATGGAAGCAAGCGTTCTAGTACAGTTCTGAATCCGGGTGAAAGCCGTATTATTTTGCAGGATTTGAACGAGAAAAAAATGAAGCAAAAGCAGGTCATTTCTCTATTGTCCGATCTATACACGGATCAACCAATCCAATATACGGTCATTATGGTGGATGCGAATGCAGATCCTATGACCGTACTGCCCACGCTGGCAAAACTTCCGAAAGACGGAATTCACAACCGTGGAACGTACGCTAATGCTGATATCTCGCTCAATTATACCGAAGAGGTTGGTAAAACAGCTCAACGTATCGTTCTTGGTGATAATAAGGTAGATCCGAACCTGATTGGTACGGACGGTCTGGATGGCTCTTCTGCTTCCAATGCCGGTAATTTTGGTGTTGTATATAAAGTTAAATTGGATCATGTAGCGCCGTATTCACTGATTACCTTCAACCCGCGTGGAGGCGAATATTCCGGTTATGCGATGGTAAACAATCAGGTTGTGGGTATCCCGACGAACGGCGCGGTATGGGCTCCAAATGAGATGAGTGTGCTGTATCGCACAGGGCATATCGAGGAAAGTGTAGAGATGTATTTCACTGCTGCTGCAGGAAGTAACTTGCCAGTTTCCGTAGTAGTCATGCCTTTACCAGCTATTAAAAATTAATATGAATTAACCGGTGCTGTTTACCGGCTTAGACCTTGGGTCTCGTCATTCACCGTTTAAAAGTCGATGTCACTTGCAGAATATAGGCGTTCTCCTGCTGCGAATTTAATCGTAGCGCCGGAGAGCGTCTTTTTCTTATGTATAGATACGAATATCTCTTATAATATTGACTTTAATCGTGGTATAATAAATAGATGCAAGCCTAAGCCTGCATCAGAAAACCTGAAACTACAGACAGGGGAGGGTGAAACGCATGCTGACAAAGGATGAAATTATTGCAACAATGTCCGCTCAGGGGCTGCGTATTACAGATCAGCGCAAGACGTTGGCCACGTTATTTTCCGAGAATGAAGGGTATCTGTCCCCCAAAGACGTTTATGAATATATGGGTAAGAAGTACAGTGGACTTAGTTTTGATACGGTTTATCGTAATCTGCGTGTAATGCAGGAATTGGGTGTACTGGAACAGGTATCTTTTGAGGATGGAATGAAGTTCAAGGTGAGCTGTAATGAGCATCATCACCATCACCATATGATTTGCTTGAGCTGTCAGAAAACATTACCGATTTCTTTTTGCCCAATGCAAATGACGGATACAACGGATCAATTCCAAATCGTCGAGCACAAGTTTGAAATTTTTGGTTATTGCAAAGATTGTCAACAGAAGAATGGGCATACTGACAGTAATTCGGATGGGGGATTCAGACAGACGAGCAGTCACACTCACAGCCACGGGGGCTACTGAAATGAAAATCACCACACGCAGAGTGGTACAGGCTCCGATTAAGTTTTATCGTTCCTATATTTCACCGTTAAAGCCGGCTACCTGCCGATTCTATCCAACGTGTTCGGCGTACGCGTTGGAGGCGGTAGAGATGCATGGTGCGCTCAAAGGTTCATGGCTTGCTGCTAAGCGTATAGCCAAGTGCCATCCCTTTCATCCGGGCGGCGTAGATTTGGTCCCTCCTGCAAAAAAGGGAACAGATAGGTCTAGCGAAGATCATTTGGCTACCCACTCTGAAAAGGGTCTGACTTGACAGCGCTATGCGGATTTGGTTATATTTTGGTTAATATTGTTTTCCTGCGAAGGGATGAGTAGGGTAAAACGCCCAGTACAGAGAGCCGGGGTTAGCTGCAAACCGGTCTGGAGCGAAGCCTGAATATGGTCCTGGAGGAACCTTTTTCGAGCGTATTTGCCACAATTATTAGTGCTTGGGAGGCAATCGTAAGGGGGAGGCGTGTTCCAGCGTTAATGGGCGGTCAGATGTGACCGGTGAAGCCTGTAGTCTGCGAGGATACAGGAAAATTGGGTGGTAACGCGTGAGGTGACTCTCGTCCCATAGGGGCGGGGGTCTTTTTTGTGCCCAATTTGTGCCAAATACATGAATTGGAGTACCATCATGTCAGCAGGTCTTATAGCTGCCGTGAACAAAACAGGAGGCAACACACATGTCCAATGAGAACACATTTTACATTACGACACCGATCTATTATCCGAGCGACAAGCTACATATAGGTCATGCTTACACGACGGTTGCGGGAGATGCAATGGCCCGTTACAAGCGGCTACGCGGTTATGAAGTGCGCTATTTGACAGGAACGGATGAGCATGGTCAGAAGATTGAGCAGAAAGCAAGTGCAGCAGGCAAAACGCCGCAACGTTTCGTAGATGATATTGTGGCAGGTATTCAAGAACTGTGGCGGAAGCTCGACATTTCCAATGACGATTTTATCCGTACTACGGAAGAACGCCATAAGGCTGTCGTACAAGAAATTTTTGATCGTTTACTGAAGCAAGGCGATATTTACAAGGGAGAATACGAAGGCTGGTACAGCATCCCTGACGAGACGTACTACACAGAAACTCAGCTGGTTGACGTGGTGAAGGACGCCGATGGCAATGTGGCTGGAGGAAAAAGCCCGGATAGTGGACACCCTGTAGAACTGGTCAAGGAAGAGTGTTACTTTTTCCGTATGAGCAAGTATGCTGATCGGTTGCTGCAATTTTATGAAGAGAATCCGCAGTTTATCCAGCCGGAATCACGTAAAAAAGAGATGATCAATAACTTCATCAAGCCGGGTCTGGAGGATTTGGCTGTATCTCGTACTACCTTCGATTGGGGCATTAAGGTGAAGGGGGATCCGAAGCATGTCGTGTATGTGTGGATTGACGCACTTTCCAACTACATCACAGCCTTGGGTTATGGCTCTTCCAATACCGAGCTGTATGATAAATTCTGGCCTGCAAATGTGCATATCGTAGGTAAAGAGATTGTAAGGTTCCACACGATATATTGGCCGATTATGCTGATGGCGCTGGATCTTCCGTTGCCTAAAAAAGTATTTGCACATGGTTGGCTGCTCATGAAAGACGGTAAAATGTCGAAATCTAAAGGCAATGTTGTAGACCCAGTGACGTTGATTGACCGTTATGGTCTGGACCAACTACGATACTACTTACTGCGCGAGGTGCCTTTTGGGGCAGACGGAACATTTACACCAGAAAGTTTTGTAGATCGAGTTAATTCGGATTTGGCAAATGATCTGGGCAACTTGTTGAATCGTACCGTGGCGATGGTAGATAAATATTTTGATGGTAAGGTTCCAGCTTATGAAGCGAATGTAACAGCATTCGACGGAGCTTTGGAAGACATGGCAACATCGACTTATAGTAAAGTAGAAGAAGCCATGGAAAACATGGAGTTTTCCGTGGCATTAACGGCGATTAGCCAATTTATTAGCCGTAGCAACAAGTATATTGACGAGACGCAACCATGGAATTTGGCTAAGGATGAGGCAAAACGTCGCGAATTGTCATCTGTTATGTTGCATTTGGTAGAAAGCTTGCGCATCGCTTCCATCTTACTCCAGCCATTCTTAACCCGTGCTCCTCATAAAATTTGGGAGCAGCTCGGTATTAGCCAAGGTGAGTTGACTACATGGGATAGCGGCAAACAGTTCGGTCGTATTCCGGAAGGAACGCAGCTGGTCAAAGGTAATCCGATCTTCCCGCGTCTGGATTCAGAGCAAGAGGTTGCTTTTATCGTGGAAGCGATGACTGGAGGTAAGAAGCCGGAGGAAGCTACGACACAAGCTCAACCGCAGAATGCATCTGAGACGAGCCAGGAAGCACCGGAGGCAAAGGAAGAGATTGGCATTGAGGATTTTGCCAAGGTGGAACTGCGCGTTGCTCAGGTCGTCGCCTGCGAGCCTGTGAAGAAGGCCGATAAACTATTGAAGCTTCAGCTTGACCTTGGTTATGAGCAGCGGCAAGTAGTATCAGGGATTGCGAAGTTTTATACACCTGAAGATATCATTGGGCACAAGGTGATCTGTGTGACCAATCTGAAGCCAGTAAAACTTCGGGGAGAGTTGTCGCAAGGTATGATTTTGGCAGCATCACATGGAGATCAGCTTACGCTGGCCACCGTACCGGAAGGTATGACGAATGGTGCGGTTGTAAAGTAGAACGCTATGTAAAAATAAAAGAGCGTAATGAGCGTATGTCCGGGAATTATTCTTCCTGGGCATGCGCTTTTTGGCTTGCATCATATTTTGCTCCCGCTATACGTATGTTTTAGTAGGCAGGGCTTGTTTGCTTGTGTTCACTTAAGACAGGTGGGAGGAAATGATGATGACAAATATCAACGCTGGGTTGGCGATCATAGCCGGACTGGTTTCTTTTTTTTCACCGTGTTGTTTACCGCTGTATCCATCTTATTTATCGTATATGACAGGGATGTCTGCGCGTGAACTGGCTGAAGGATGGCACAAGGCTGAGGTTCGTTATCGTACGATGGGACATACGCTTGCTTTTGTATTGGGCTTTTCGGTCGTTTTCTATTCACTGGGTGCAAGTGTCGGGTTGCTTGGAGAATGGTTTGCCAATTATGGGGATGCGCTAAGAGTGGTAGCGGGATCACTTATTTTACTAATGGGGCTGGTATCTCTTGGTGTGGTGCGTCCTTTGATTCTAATGAGGGAGCATAAGCTTCGCTGGACATGGAAGCCTGCCGGGTACGCCGGTTCCTTTGTAATCGGAATTGGATTTGCGGCAGGCTGGTCGCCCTGTATCGGTCCCATGCTAACAGCTATTATCGCTTTGGCGGCAGTAGAGCATCACATTTGGTTCAAACTGATTACAGGCTATGCGCTTGGCTTTGCGATTCCATTTTTTGTATTAGCTTTGCTGGTAGGCTCTGTTCGACTATCCTCTCGCTATACCTCCATCCTCATCAAGACAGGTGGCATACTACTAGTTATTACGGGCATTTTACTGGTAACGGATCATATGACCGATGTAACGCTATTTTTACAACGGATTACCCCAGATTGGATGCTAGTTATGTGAAATATTCAATACGACTTAAAGGGAAATGTTCAAAAATGCGCTCTGTGATAAACTCTCGCAGTGCATTTTGCTGTTCATCGGGATAAACATATTTGTTTTGTCCCCAGCGGCCCCATTTTTTCTTGCGTTTCTCTATGTCCATCTCCAGCTTGGTTTTCGGATAACGTTTCTCGATGACAGCTTTGGATGTTTTGGTGAAGCGATGCTGAATTAATTCGAACGTCAAATCTTTTGTAGCATGCTGTGGCAAGGTTTCTCCCAATTTTCGCAGCAACTCGCCGTAACCTTCTTCCCAGCCGTCATACCAGATGATGGGTGCGATGATGAACCCCAGTGGATAACCGGCTCGTGCGATTTTGCCAGCGGCTTCAATACGTTCCTCGAAGCGTGAAGTTGCAGGTTCAAACTGTTTAATAACATAATCGGAATTAATGCTAAAGCGGATGCGAGTATGACCATTATGTTTAATATCCAGTAATGGATCAACATGATGGTATTTAGTAACAAAACGCAGACGACCAAATTCTTCATCTGCCATGAAACGAATCAAGTCTCCAAGCGTTCCGGTGATATGCTCCAAACCAACTGGATCGGAGGTGCAAGCTGCTTCAAAACGGGTAATTTCAGGCGCACGCTCCTCGATATAAGCTTTAGCTGCTGATAAGATATCGTCAGTGTTGACATATACACGAATATACGGCTTTGCTCCCAAGGTTGTTTGTAAATAACAGTAGTGACAGTGCCCCATACAACCAGTCGAAATGGGGATGGCGTATTCGGCAGAGGGCTTGGATTGGTCAAAAGTTAACGTTTTACGGATACCGACAACCAAAGTTTTTTTTGCCATTCGGTACTTTTCAACTTCAGTTTCACCTGGTAAATTGGTAATTCGGTTGTGAGAGGTAGTCATCCGATACGGAATATCCTTGGCTTTAACCCAATCCATAATACGCTGGCCCTTGGGATAATTCAGTGCGTCTGGCTCAAAAAACACCAGATCAGGCAAAAATGGCTTGGTTCCTCTGGTTTGGACAGGAGTACGCTCAAGCGTAGACATGACTAACGCTCCTTTCGAAATAAATCCACAGTGCTCTGGTGTCCAACTTTAACATATTGTCGCAGAAATAAACGATGCAGGGACGACGATATTAGTGTGCCCCGCTTAAATTGAACAAATCGTGGCAATAGCTGTGAGTGGAGGGATGAGACTTGCCAATGGGCAATGATAACATGTATCATTACATAGTAGGTTTAACGCAGGAAATGAAGGCGGTAAGCGCCCGTTCAATAACAGAAAAGAGGGAAACAAGTGCCAACGCCAAGCATGGAAGATTATTTGGAACGCATTTACCAACTGATTGATGAGAAGGGTTATGCTCGTGTCTCGGATATCGCAGAGGGGTTAGAGGTGCATCCTTCGTCCGTCACCAAAATGATTCAGAAGTTGGATAAGGACGATTATCTTGTATATGAGAAATATCGGGGACTGATTTTGACACCGAAAGGGAAAAAGGTCGGCAAACGGTTGGTTGATCGCCATCAGTTATTAGAGCAATTTCTGGATATGATTGGGGTTGACAAGGACCTAATA
Organism: Paenibacillus sp. A3M_27_13; assembly: GCF_024213315.1. Classification (NCBI taxonomy): domain Bacteria; kingdom Bacillati; phylum Bacillota; class Bacilli; order Caryophanales; family Paenibacillaceae; genus Paenibacillus; species Paenibacillus sp. A3M_27_13. The sequence goes on along the minus strand of NZ_JANAVE010000001.1, from coordinate 601,730 downwards.
TATAAAGATGTGGAAGGTATTGAGCATCATTTGAGCTGGGATTCCATCACCCGTATCGAAACATTGGTTGAGTATTTTCGTCGGGATGAAGATCGCTTGCGCCAGCTTCATGACATACACAAGGAATTGAGTGGAGATTCCTAAAAGCATCTGTCCTTACGGACGATGCTTTTTTATTTGTCCCGACCGCAACAAATATCCGGTTATTAGCGTCTATCCATTATATAGCAGGACAAGATAGGGGTTAAAATTAACAGGGTTAGCGGAGGATTGTAATAATATGAATCGAAAGAAAATAGTGGCATTGGCTGCTGGCCTACTCTTAGCAGTGCAGACTGCCATCGTTCCTGGAGTTCAAGCAGCTCCAACTGGTAATATTGAAATTATATTGGACGGACAGTCCCTGCAAAGTGACGCGTCACCGTATATTGTACAGGGAGCCAATGTTACGATGGTTCCTTTGCGAGTGATTAGTGAGGGATTGGGCGCTCAGGTCAACTGGTCGGAATCGTCCGGTACGGTAACGATTACAGCACAGAACAAAAATATATCTATGGAGAACGGTGCACAAAGCGCTACGGTGAATGGCAAGTCAGTTCGACTGGATGCATCTGCCCGTATGACAAGCGGGAGAGTCATGGTGCCTCTGCGTTTTGTTGGGGAAGAGTTGGGATTAAAAGTGGATTGGCAAGCTTCAGAGCGAGTTATTACGTTAAGCAGTGGTAAGGAAGGTGTCTCTACTGGCGGGAACACTTCTGCAGGAAGCAGCGGCTCTATATCAGATACGCCTGCATCTGGCAATCAGGAGAGTGTAAGTACAGATCAGGGAGCCATCGATGATGAGCAGGCGGTTGTCACTTCACCGTCAACGTCTACTAGTGAGGACGGTTCAAGTTCTTCACAGGCAAATGTTGTTCAGGTAAAGGCTTCAACTTCCATGCGTGGAGCATGGATTTCTACCATTAACGGAGATTGGCCTTCTTCCGCTGCCCGAAGCAGCTCAGAGAAGCAAAAGCAGGAGTTTACTAAAATGCTCGATGATTTGCAGGGGATGGGCATCAATGCGGTATTTGTTCAGGTTCGTGCCAGCGGTGATGCGCTCTATCCATCGAGTCTTGTACCATGGAGCAAGTATTTGACCAACACCCAAGGTAAAAATCCAGGCTACGATCCCTTGAAATTTATGATTAGCGAATCGCATAAGCGAGGGATGGAATTCCATGCCTGGTTTAATCCGTTCCGTGCGAATTCTACAGGAACAACCAGCGGTTTGGCTGCAAACCATGTGGCTAATCAACATCCGGACTGGATTGTTAAGAATGGTAGCCAATTGTACATCAATCCAGGAATTCCGGCTGCACGTCAGCATGTCATTGCGGCGATTATGGAGGTCGTGAGCGGATATGATATTGACGGCGTCCATTTGGACGATTATTTTTATCCTTACAGCGGGACTTTTGATGATGATGCGACCTTTAAAGCATATAATGCCAACAAAATCTCTAACAAGGGCGACTGGCGGAGAGATAATGTGAACAGTTTTGTTCGAGATTTGGGCAAAAGCATTCATGCCAGCAAGTCAAAAGTTCAATTCGGGATTAGTCCATTTGGGGTATGGCGTAACAAATCTCAGGACTTAACGGGTTCAGACACGAAGGCAGGCGTTACAGCGTATGATACGACGTTTGCGGATGTAAGAACCTGGATTAACAAAGAATGGATTGATTATGTAGCTCCACAAATTTACTGGAGTATCGGTTTCCCGGCGGCGGGATATGACAAGCTTGTCGCATGGTGGTCCAATGAGGTCAAAAACTCAGATGTTAAGCTGTATATCGGTCATTCTCCTTATAAGATCGGCACCCCTGAAAAGGGCTGGCAAACGGCTCAAGAGCTAATTAAGCAGCTTGAACTGAACGAAGATTATAAACAGGTCAAAGGGGATATTTACTTTAGTGCACAGCATTTGCGTAAAAATCCATACGGACTCATTCAGCTTCTTCAAAATTATTATCAAATGTGATATAAATTGGATCATATAGGTTCTATTTGGGCCTCCGTTCTCATACATAAGCAGTAGAACTGCTTACTCCCAAGAGAACGGAGGTTTTTTGATCTATGCTGATCAATGCTGTGTTCCAGGGTGGAGGGGTTAAGGGAATTTCGCTGGCGGGTGCAGTTAAGGCTGCGGAGGAGCATGGAATTGTATTCAATCGTTTGGCAGGTACATCATCAGGTGCTATTGTAGCTGCTTTATTGGCTGCGGGATACTCTGCGGATGAAATGAAAGCCGTAATTGAGAAAACCCCCTTGGTCAAGTTGTTACGACGTTCTCCAGTGTTCAATATTAAGTGGGTTGGACCAGCAACTCGTATCTTTCTTAAAAAAGGGCTCTACTCAGGGGAGGCACTGGAGCACTGGGTACGTGAGCTGTTACGAGCTAAGGGAGTGCGTACGTTCGCGGATTTACCTCCTGGCAAACTGCGCATTATTGCATCAGATATCACGAATGGACGCATTCTGGTGCTTCCTGAGGATATCAAACGTTTTGGTATCAATCCCTCTTCACTGGAGGTAGCTAAAGCCATTCGGATGAGCACAAGTATCCCTTATTTTTTTGATCCTGTTATGTTAAGGCTTGATTCTGCACTTGCCAAGGGAAAGACTTTTTCTCAGCAATTTGTATTTGTAGTTGATGGGGCTTTACTAAGCAATTTGCCGTTGTGGCTTTTTGATGAGCCTGTAAATGAACGTGAGGCCAAAACGATTCCAACGGTAGGGTTTCAAATGGTGGGCAAAACGGGGACGGAGACCAAAGTTTCTTATATACGGGGTCCATTGACCATGCTGCAGGCTATTTTTGATACCATGCTATCAGCACACGATGAACGATATATTGAGCAGGAGAATCGGTATCGGACGATTAAAATTCCAACATTGGGTATCCGCACTGCACAATTTAACATTTCTACAGAGCAAAGTGATTTGTTGTATGCTTCCGGTGTGCAGGCAGGGGATGCTTTTTTCCACAAATGGAGCATCACTTCTTACCAGCAGCAGTATAGCAAGTACCAATTGATGAAGGATACCATGTACGCTATGAAATAAACACTAACTCGCAGTTAAAGTTAATTTAAAAGGGTGTAAAAAAGGAGCCTCTTCCCGGTCATATTTGAATACGCGGGTGATGGCTCCTTTCTGCTACATTTTAAAGGATGATTATCATTAATGATATTTAGGTTGTTCTTCTTCATTTTTGCCCTTGGAACCTTCAATTACATGAAAAGGATACGCTTTGCGCTTGCCTGTAGTCTGCTGCTTACGTGCGTTGGCTGTTTTGGCCATGGTGCGCACAGAGGGTTTGATTTTGGGAGTACGATTGCGTTGCCCTGGCAGGTATTTGTATAGCAGAAATATAACTGCAAAAACAAGGACGGGAATTAGTAAACTCATGAGAAAGCCCCAGCTTCCTCTCCATAGCATATCCACAATCCCATATGCACCCAAAGCAAGGGTAAGCCAGAAAATAACGGCATGTCTGTTCATTATTCACTCATCCTTTCACAGGATCAAGGACCGGACTGTTGAAGGTCTCCTTTACAGGTACGTTTTCCAACTCAGCATCCAATTCAAGCATACGCTTAAATGAGGCAATGGATACCTCCACTTGATCATCAGTCGGTTCTTTGGTGGTAAGTAGTTGCAGCCACAGACCGGGGTAACCTAAATAACGAAGTACCGGAATTTCACGAAGAGCATTGGTCAGCTTGAGAAATTCAAAAGAAAGCCCCAGTACGATCGGAAGCAGTAGAAGCCGTTGCCCCATGCGCTCCCACAGATTATCGTAGGTAAATAGGGAATAGACAAGTACTCCGATGATCACGGTCAGCATAATAAAGCTACTACCGCAGCGGTAATGCAGACGGCTGTATTTTTGTACATTGGCCGGGGTTAGTTCTTCCCCTGCTTCGAATGCTGTAATTACTTTATGCTCTGCGCCGTGATATTGAAACAGTCGCTTAATTAACGGAGTTTGGGAAATACTCCACAAATAAGCCAGTAGCAGAATCAGCTTAATAGCTCCTTCTGCGAGGTTATGCAAAATTTGGCTGTGAAACAAGCTTCCGAACAGGAAATTCTCTACAATAACCGGAACGAGAGTCAATACAATTTTGCCAAACAGGAATGACAAAATACCGACTGCCGCCACACCGATCATCATACTCAGACTCCAGCGAGATTCTTCTTTTTTCTTTTGCTCAGCGCGTTCTTCCGGATCTACTTCATCATCAGCATACGCATCGGCTGAATAGTTTAAATGCTTGGTACCCTTGGCGCTGGAGTCGATGATGCTTACAATCCCCCGCAATAAAGGAATTCTGCGGAATTTGGATACCCAGGATTGCTCCTTGCGTGGTACTTCCAAATATGTGATTTCGCCAGTTTTGCGGCGAACTGCCGTGACATTGACACGCTTGCCGCCGAACATGACACCTTCAATGACTGCCTGACCGCCGTAGCTCACAGGCTTGGATGCTTGTGACAACCGTCTCACCTCTCTTAATACATGCTTTTTTGTATATTGTATCGAATTTGGAAGGGAATATCTAGTTAGATGAAACTGAGTGTAGTAATTAGGCCACTCCAAGCTAAGATTCTGCTTTTAACGGAGAAGGTAGAAATTCTTATCGTGGAGAAAGCTCATGCCACAGGCTTATAAAAAAAGCATTTATGGAGCTCAGACTGCTCACATAAATGCTACTCATTATAAAACCGAATGAATATTTGGAGACAACTTATTGCGTAATTGCCCCGACAACCTGGTCAACCAGCCCTTTTGAAGAGAGGGGGCCGCCAAATGTCCATGTCGTACCGCTCAGTGAATAGGTACGTTTTTCTTTAACGAAATTTAGACCATTCCAGACCGAATTATTTTTCATGGGTGCGCCGAAAACATTATCGTCCGGCTGAACAATATAGATAAAGTTGCTGTCCTGAACGGCAGACAGAGCTTCAATGCCTACGGTTGAAAAGCCATACTGTTCAACTTTGCTCGGTTTCCAATCGTTAATCATGCCGATCTTCGCCAGTGTTGCCACGACGACTGAGTTATCTGAAAACATACGAAGGCTGGCCGCATTTTGCGAAGTGAAAGCCTGTGTCAGTATATAATGATAATCCGACTTGCCAGCAGCGGTGAGCTTTTCTTTGGCTTCAGCATAATGCTGATCCAGTTCGGCAAGCACCTGCTTAGCTTTGTCTTCTTTTCCAAGAGCACCTGCGATGCTATTAAAAATTTCTACCATTTTATCATGATCGTAGCCGTTACCATCGTTCAGATTATATTCGATCGTTGGAGCGATGGCCTTGAGTTGCTCATAGATAGCCTCATTTCCATCAACATTTGAAATGATCAGATCCGGCTTCAATGCAGCAATCGCTTCCAGATTCGGCTCGTTACGCGTGCCGACATCGACCACGCTACTATCGAGAGCCGCCTCCGGTGTCACGTACACCTTGTAGTTGGCATTGTCTGCATTACCAACCGGCTGAACGCCCAGCGCAATCAAATCCTCTGTAAATGTCCATTCCAGCACTACGACACGCTGTGCGGGCTTGTTGAGCGTGACCTCACCACGATTATGCTTTACCGTCACAGGACCAGTCGCTGTGTCAGTCGGTTTGCTACCCGACGTGGCTGTCTGATCTTTATCCGATGCTTTGTCGGCTGCTCCGCAACCTGCCAGAGTGAGCGTAAAAACCATTAACAATAAAATCCCGATTAATCCCTTTTTCATAGAAGCGTTCTCCCGTATATATGTTTTTAGGAAATGATAATGATTATCATTTTCATCATTATATTATGATAGAGGATTGAAATTTTGTCAATGTAAAAAACGGGTCCGTACCCTCAATTGGAAAGCTGCCATTATTCAGCATTCCTGTTCATTGTTAAACTATTCCCCCTTGGAGCATACTACCTAGCAAAATGGAATGCAGAATCCGATGGACGTACATGCATTTCCGATTGCAATTGTCTTTACGATGGGAAAAGTTTGCATATTGAAAGGGGATTAAACAACATGAGTGAAACCTACTCTATACCCAAGATAGGACATGAACAGGAGCAGTCTCGCGGATCTCAGGATCAACGTCATCATAACGACAGTGGTAGAGGCAGGCAGCAGTCAGGCAAAATACATACGCCTCTCATTCCTTTTGCACTTGAGTTGGGTTTTTTTGCGGGTTTACTCTGGGGATTGCTGCGCTGGCTGTTTTATAAGTTGCACTTTACGGTAGTAGCGCCTGGCTTTCTCGCAGAGCCTTTTTTCAAGCATTCGTTTATGAACACGATGGCGGGACATCTGGTAGGGCTACTTTTTTTTATTGGATTATCCGTCGTAGCTTCACTGGTGTACACTCTGTTGCTGCGCAGATTTAAGGGTCCTATACCAGGAATTGTGTATGGTCTGATTTGGTGGGTTGTTTTATTTGTATTAACAGGTCCTAAGCTAGGAATGATGAATGCTCCTGATCGGTTAACATGGAATTCCTTATATACGGAAATTTGTGTGTTTATACTGTGGGGACTATTTATCGGATATACCGTTGCTGTCGAGTATACGGATGAAAGAAAGCGCGAGCCTGAGAAAGCTGAGGGCTGAACGTAACAAAAACTTCTCAAGCGCCTATCCCCTGTGTTAAAATAGCATTTGGTTATTTGACAGAGGGGAGCGGAATGAAAGATGAAGAATGACCGGGTGTTAAAGCTGCGGCAGGCGCTGGGCGAGCATAATCTGCGGGCTATGCTAATTACTAGCCCTGTCAATCGTCGATATTTGACAGGCTTCACAGGTTCGGCGGGTTATGTGCTGATTACGGAATCCCATAGCTATTTGCTGACTGACTTTCGCTATATGACGCAAGCGACCGAACAAGCCGAAGGCTTCACGGTGGTGCAGCACGCTGCACAGGTCATGGAAACGGTGAAAGAATTGCTGTCTTCCCATCAGATCAGCGAAACAGGCTTCGAGCAAGACGCTGTAACTGTTGCGACGCATAAAGCTTATAGCGAAGATTTGTCACCTATTTCACTGGTTCCAGTGTCGGGCATTGTGGAGAAGCTACGGGTGTACAAGGATGCAGAAGAGCTGGAAGTGATGCAGCGGGCAGCGGATTTGGCAGATGCTACATTTGCACACATTTTACCTTACATCAAGCCGGGTGTCAGCGAGCGTGAGCTGGATCTGGAAATGGAATTCTTCATGCGCAAGCAGGGAGCTACATCCTCTTCATTTGACACAATTGTGGCTTCCGGGGTTCGTTCGGCATTGCCTCATGGCGTAGCCAGTGCTAAGTTAGTACAAGCAGGCGAGCTAATTACGTTTGATTTTGGTGCGTTGCTGGATGGCTACTGCTCCGATTTGACACGTACAGTGGCTACACAAGGGGATTTAGCGCCTCAGTTGCGTGAGATCTACGATATTGTGCTTAAGGCGCAGCTTCACGCACTCGAACATATTAAGCCGGGCATGACAGGCCGTGAAGCGGATGCACTGACCCGGGATATTATTGCTGGCCATGGCTATGGAGACAATTTCGGTCACAGTACAGGTCATGGTCTGGGTCTGGAAGTACATGAATCTACACGCCTGTCTAAGGCAAGCGATGATATTCTGGAGCCGGGCATGGTTGTAACGGTCGAGCCAGGTATTTATGTGCCTGGATTGGGCGGTGTACGGATCGAGGATGATATCGTTATTACAGATAGCGGCATCAAGGTATTAACACATTCGAGCAAAGAATTTACAGTCGTTTAATAACGATAACAGTCCTGTAGGAGGGGTATTTTAGTGATTAACGTTAATGATTTTAAAACAGGATTGACCGTCGAGGTAGACGGAGATATTTTTACGGTGCTGGATTTCCAACACGTAAAACCGGGTAAAGGTGCGGCATTCGTGCGCTCCAAGCTTAAAAACCTGCGTAACGGCAACACTGTTGAACGTACATTCCGTGCGGGTGAAACGATCGGCCGCGCGCAAATTGAAAACCGTGGTGTGTCTTACCTCTATGCGAGCGCAGACGAGCATACATTCATGGATAACGAAACCTACGATCAATTCACACTTTCCAGCGATCAACTGAAATGGGAACTTAACTTCCTGCAAGAAAACATGAATGTAAACATCATTAGCTATAATGGTGAAATTCTCGGGATTAACCTGCCTAACAGCGTAGAGCTGAAGGTTATTGACACTGAGCCGGGTATTAAAGGTAACACCGCTACAGGTGCTACTAAAAATGCAAAAGTTGAAACAGGGCTGAACGTTCAGGTTCCATTGTTTATCAACCAGGACGACGTATTGCTGATTGATACACGCGATGGTAAATACATTTCCCGCGCATAAATTTTGCAGCTTTTAGATTTCCTCTGTCCTTGTTAAGGGCAGGGGATATTTTTATAAGCACTAATATTAAAAAACAATGGCTCCGTACAGCACTTTCGTATTATACTGTACTAAAGTTATGCCGCAGGATGTCACGTTCAAGTCGTTTGGTGCCATCTCAAGGTTACATACTGTTGAGTCTGAGGGAGTGAATATCGTTGTCTTTGTATGTCATGAAATTCGGAGGCAGTTCCGTCGGTGACACGGAGCGCATGAAACGCGTGGCAAAACGCGTTGTGGAGAAACAGAGTGAAGGGCATCAATGTGTAGTGGTCGTTTCCGCAATGGGAGACACGACAGACGAACTGATTGACCAGGCCAAATTGTTGAATGAGCAGTTGCCTGCACGTGAGCTGGATATGTTGATGACGACAGGTGAGCAAATTTCAATCGCCTTGTTGTCGATGGCTATTCAGCAGTTGGGTCATGAAGCGGTATCGTTTACGGGATGGCAGGCTGGTTTCCGTACTGAATCTGACTTTGGTCGAGCACGGATTACGGATATTCAACCTCAGCGTGTGCTGGATGCACTGAGCAGCAACAAGATCGTTGTTGTAGCTGGTTTCCAAGGGATGTCTGCAGAGGGAGACATTACGACGCTGGGACGTGGTGGATCTGATACGACGGCGGTTGCGCTGGCGGCGGCGATTCAAGCGGACGCCTGTGAAATTTACACGGATGTGGACGGCATATATTCAACAGATCCACGGATCGTGAAGGTTGCTCGTAAGTTAAAAGAAATTTCTTATGATGAAATGCTGGAATTAGCTAATTTGGGTGCAGCTGTATTGCATCCTCGTGCGGTAGAATATGCCAAACATAACCGGGTACCGCTGATTGTGCGGTCCAGTTTTAACCATAATGAAGGAACGGTCGTAAAGGAGGATGCAGTAATGGAACAAGGCGTTGTAGTCAGTGGGATTGCATATGATAAAAATGTAGCAAGAATCAGTATTTTAGGCGTCGCCGATATCCCCGGTGTACTGGCGAAAGTATTTGGAACACTGGCGGTAGCCAAAATTGATGTAGACATTATTGTACAGAGCGGGGTTGAAGCTGGTAAAGCGGATTTCTCCTTTACAGTAGCTCTGACGGATCGTGAAGCAGCACTGAAGACGCTGGAAGGTATTCGTGGAGAGCTTCCGTACCGTGAAGTAACGTCTGAGGAAAACCTGGTGAAGGTGTCCATTGTAGGTGCAGGAATGGTTAGCCATCCGGGTGTTGCTGCGCAAATGTTTGCCGTACTGGCAGAGCAAGGCGTTAGCATTAAAATGGTAAGCACATCTGAGATCAAAGTATCGTGTGTAATTGAAGCAGGTAAACTTCATGAGGTTATTCAGGCGTTGCATACAGCTTATAACCTGGACACCGAGGAGCAAGCGTTTGTGGGTGGACCGCAGGACCGTCGTTAATAACTGCAACGTGAGATCTAGACACTGAATATGTCTAATGTGAACGATGCTTATGATAGGTAAAGGTTGATACAGGCCCTCTATTTATAGTTTGATAAATCATAGAATATAGCAGTAGGTTAAGAGGTTGTTCCATCAGCGAGAGTTAGACTGAGGGGCAGCCTCTTTTTTTGCTGAATCTATCTTTTCTACCCAAGGGTATCCCTTAGCTGACAAGGCTTTGAGAGGCCCTTTTTTATTTGTGCGAATTAGAGAATGGTGCTTAAACAAGCGGGAGAAAGGTCTGTTGAGTGTTGATAGGAGTTAGCAAAAGTTTGCCTAGGTTTTCAATATATTTTCGGCATAAAAAGCGAGAGTCAACCATAGACTTGTCTTAAAGAAAAAGGACAACTGTGAGGGGGCGGCATCGGTATGGAATGGCTGGAGTTATTTCCCGAACCGTTGCACGGTATACTCGGAAGGCTTCCAGAAACGGTATTTAAGCAACTGGAAGAAATCCGGGTCAGGGAAGGAAGGCCGTTGGAAATTAATGCAAATGGTGATCATCATTTTGTAACGTCTGCTGGTCGGCTGACTTTGAACCATGTGGAAGCCTATAAGCCTGACCGTGAGGATGCCCACCGACTGCTGGATTTTATCAGCAATCATTCCCTGTATACCATGGAAGAGGAGCTTCGTAAAGGGTTTATTACGATCCCTGGCGGTCATCGTATTGGCTTGGCAGGGAGAACCGTGCTCAACCGAGGACGAGTGGAGCATTTGAGGGATATAAGCAGCTTTAATGTAAGAATTGCTCGTGCAATTCCCGGCATAGCTGATCGGATATTGCCTTATGTAGCAGATCGAATGTCCGGGAAAATCCGGCACACCCTCATTTTGTCCCCTCCTCAGCATGGCAAAACGACACTGCTTAGGGACTTGGCTCGGCAACTCAGTTACGGAGGGATGGAAAGCAACGGAGGGCGACGGAATGGACTCAAGGTAGGCATTATAGACGAACGCTCTGAGATCGCTGGTAGTCACAAAGGTATCCCCGGTTTTGATGTCGGGCCTCGCACCGATGTATTGGACGGATGTCCGAAAGCAGAAGGCATGATGATGATGATCCGCTCGATGTCACCGGATGTCCTCATTGTTGATGAAATCGGACGACCGGAAGATGCGGAGGCGGTGCGCGAAGCGCTTCATGCAGGCATTGCAGTCATTGCTTCCGCACATGGTCGCGATGTGGCTGAAATGGCGACCCGGTCTGCGTTTGCTGGATTAACTACAGGACAAGAGCTGTTTCAACTCTACGTCATGCTGGAGCGGACGAGCCGGGGCGTCTCATTTCGGCTGGCAGATGCCAAGCAGCGCAGGCTTACACTGCCTGGAGAAGGGCAGAATGGGGGCATCTCCTATGCTTAAGCTGCTGGGTGCAGCCTTGGTTATACTGGCCGCTACGCTGGCAGGCTGGCAGCGGGCAAGGCAGTTTGCGATGAGGCCGCGGCAAATCAGGGAGTTGATTCTTGCGCTGCAAAGATTGACCACCGAGGTTTCCTACGGGGTGTCTCCGCTACCAGATGCTTTCGCCAAGACAGGAGAGCCCTTGCGAGAGCCGCTGCGCACTCTGTTTCAGCAAGCCTCACGCTGGATGCACCCCTCTTTTGGCCTGACTGCCAGAGAAAGCTTGCATAAAGCTATTGAAGACTCGTGGAACCGTTCCTCTATGAAGCAAGCCGAGAAGGAAGCGATGCGGCAGCTTGCTTACAGTCTTGGAACCAGCGACCGTGAAGACCAGATCAAGCACATTGCGCTGACCATCCAACAGTTATCCCATGAGGAAGCGCAGGCGCAGGCAGATCAGGTGAGGTACGAGCGTATGAGCAGGAGCCTGGGACTGCTGATCGGAGCATTGATCGTCATTTTGATCTATTAGCGGGGTGCTCGAATGAATTTAGAAGTGAACGCAATTTTCCAGATTGCCGGAATTGGCATTATTATCGCTATGATTCATACCGTATTAAAGCAAATGGGCAAAGAAGACATGGCCCACTGGGTAACGGTCATTGGTTTCGTCGTGGTCCTGTTCATGGTGGTGCGAATGCTGGATAACCTTCTGCAAGAGATCAAATCTATCTTTCTTTTTCAGTAGGTGGACACATGGAAATCATTCAGGTGGTGGGCTTCGCCCTCATTGCCACAGTCCTCATTTTAGTCATTAAGGAACAGAAGCCGATGTTTGCCTTTTTGATTGCAACAGCTGCGGGAATCGTCATTTTTTTGCTGCTGATTGGCAAGATCGGATCTGTGGTTGCTGTACTGGAGCGACTGGCCCGGTCTTCAGGCATGGATATGATCTATTTTAAAACCGTATTGAAAATAATCGGTATCGCTTATATTGCTGAATTTGGAGCGCAAATCGTTCGGGATGCAGGACAAGACGGGATTGCTTCCAAAATTGAGCTTACCGGAAAGGTACTCATTATGGTGCTCGCAATCCCGATTATCAGCATTATTATTGATACCATTCTGAAGCTGATGCCCGCCTGAGGGGGTGATGCCATGAAAAGGCTAGGGGGCATGCCGAATCTCAAAGTAATTGCAATGTTGCTGCTATGTCTCTGGTGTGCCTCAGCTGCGGTCCTCTTTGCAGATACACCGACAAACGAATGGATCAGACAGCAGGCGGAGCAAATGCCCAAAGATGAAGTAGAACATTATTGGGACGGGCTCATGCAGCAATACGGCGGATTTTTCCCTGATCAGAAAACGCCTTCCTTCATGGACATGCTGCTTCCAGGCGGTGAAGGGTTCAGCATAAAGGGTGTATTGAGCGCTATAGCTGATTTTTTCATCCATGAAATCCGGGTAAATGCCAAGTTGCTCGTCACCATCGTCATGCTCAGCATTATGAGTATGGTGCTGGAAACGCTGCAAAGTGCTTTTGAAAGCAAACAGGTCAGCAAAGTGGCCTACGCTATCGTATACATGGTCATTATCATTCTGGCGATTAATAGCTTTAGTGTAGCGATTGGTTATGCCAAAGAAGCGATTGATAGCATGATTCACTTCATGATGGCAATGTTGCCTTTGTTGTTTACCATGTTAGCCTCGATGGGTAACGTCGTAACAGTTTCGGTGACCCACCCGCTGATTGTATTTATGATCAACACAGTCGGAACAGTCATTCATACGCTGGTTTTCCCGCTACTGTTTTTCTCGGCTGTGCTCTACTTGGTCAACTCGCTGACAGGCAAATACAAACTGACCCAGCTAGCCGATCTGTTGCGGAACGCTGGAGTAGCAGTGCTGGGAGTGTTGCTGACCATATTTCTAGGAGTCATTTCGGTACAAGGCTTGACATCGTCAGTTACTGACGGATTAACGATCCGCACAGCCAAATATATTACAGGTAGCTTTGTTCCGGTGGTCGGCAAGGCGTTGGCAGATGCGACAGATACAGTCATTTCGGCTTCGCTGCTCGTTAAAAATGCCATTGGTCTGGTAGGAGTCATTATTATTTTGTTCCTGTGCGCATTTCCTGCTCTCAAGATTCTGACACTGGCTCTCATTTATAAAGTGACAGCAGCGATCATGCAGCCTTTGGGTGATACGCCTATTGTGGAATGTCTCGATGCGATCGGCAAGAGCATGATTTATGTTTTCGCGGCACTGGCGGCAGTGGGTTTAATGTCCTTCCTTGCGATTACAATCATGCTCGCAGCAGGAAATATGACGGTCATGATGAGGTGAACCAATGCACGTAAACCAACAAGGGGGGAGGGGAGTGACGTGACCTGGCTGGGAGGTTGGCTTAAGGAACTGGTGCTAATCGTGTTGCTGGCTTCTTTTGTCGATATGATCTTACCGAGCCGATCTATGGAAAGGTATGTCAAACTCGTTCTCAGCCTGCTTATTCTGCTGACGTTGCTGTCTCCGGTCGTGCGCTTACTGAGCAGCAGCCCCTCCGAGGTTTTAGGGCGAGCATTGGATCTTCAACGTCAGGCTGAGACAGGCAAGAGGGAACCGACATTGGAGGAGATTTTGGCAAAAGGCAGCCAGTTAAAGCAACAGCAAGAACAAAGCTCCATGCAATGGGCTGGCAAAGAGGTAGCTAAGGAAATGAAAGGACAATTGGAACAGTATACTGGGTTAGCAATTCAGTCGGTCCAGGTTACCCTTGCAAAGATTCAACAGAAGGAATCGGGGCTGGAGGCAGGAACGGGTGTCCAGTCGGTAGTGGTCAAATTGGCGGAGCAGCAGCCAGAAAAAGAAAAGAAAAACACAGACGTCTCGCCTGGTGCAGATGCTAAGCCGATTATGGTGGAGCCTGTGGCCGAAAAGACAGTGAATATTCGTGTGGAGCCGACACATACAAAAACTTCAGATTTTAATGAAGGAACGCGAGAAGATGATCGTAATCCTGATAAAACTGCTGAGGACGGAAAACCAACGGATACGAAAGCTTTTGACTTAATTACAGGACTTCTACGTGAAAAATGGGGGATAGACAGCAAAAATGTTCAGGTGGTTTCTTCGCAGGATGGAACACATGAATGGTAACAGGAGGTGAGCAGAAATGAGCAAATGGCTGAAAAAGCTGGAGCGATGGCTGGGTGGAGGGGCGGATGGGGCGAAAAGATTCAACTCATTTCGTTGGCTGCTTATACTTGGCCTTATCGGTGTAGCGATCATGCTTTTTAATTCATTCGTTAATGTGAAAAAGGTCGATCCAGAAAACGTAGGGCGTGAGCCGCCTGGCGTGATGAAAAATGAGCCTACATTAGAGACAACAACAGGTGAAGAAAGTTCCTTTGCCGGGATCGAGAAGGTTTTTGAGGACAATATGAAACAGATGCTGGAGCAGATTGTTGGCGTAGGAACCGTCGATGTCATGGTTACGGTAGATTCCACCGAAGAAGTTATCGTTCAACGCAATGTAAAAGATATGCAGGAAGAGAACAACGAGACGGACGCCAATGGTGGACAACGGCACACTACTCAATATACACGTGATGGCGAGATTGTCACCTATGAGTCATCAGGTGGTCAGCACACCCCGATTGTGACAAAAAAAGTAAAACCGCAGGTGAGGGGAGTGCTTGTTGTGGCTATGGGGGCAGAAAACCCTACAGTGAAGCAGCTAATTGTCGATGCTGTACAGAAGGGACTAAATGTACCTTCCTACAAAATTTCAGTCGTACCGCGCAAGCAGGGATAATATGGAATTGAGGAACAAAGAAGTTTATATTTTAAACCATTAATGAATATGGAGGACGGAACATGAATAATAAAAGACAAACCGTTTGGCTGGTGTCCATGCTGAGTTTAATGGTCGTGCTGTCTGCGTATTATTTGTTTACGGAGGACTCGAGCCCTGCAAATCCACCAGTAGCCGATAGTGAGCAAGTGAGCAAGGTTAAGCAGGATGCCGCACAGGAAGCAACGACGAAGGCAGAGGAACAATTGAACGAACTGAAGGTAAATGAAGTAGTGACGAATGGAGAAGTAACTGATGGAGCATCGGCAACTTCTACAAAGTCGGATACGGCTTCCACAACTGATCCAACAACGGAAAACTCAAAAGGCGATAAAGATACGGCAGCTGCCCCTACTACTGAACCGGCGACATCCGATCAAAACACAACTGCGACTAAAACGGACGCGACAGCACAAAGTGACGACAAAGCAACCTCTACAGCCAAAACCGACCAGCAGGTACTGGATCAAGTGGCAACCGATCAAGCTGCCCAACCTACAGCAGCAGCAGTGATTGACAACTATTTGCTGGAACGGGATGTGGAAAATCAGAAGAAAAATGATGAACTGACTACCGCAATGAACGACAGCACACCAAAGAAAGCTGCTGAGGCTCAAAAGGAACTACATGTACTTGAAGATAAGCAGGCTAAAATTACTGGAATTGAAGAAGAGCTTCAGCAGCAGTTCGCCAATGCGGTCGTCCGTGAGGAAGATGCTGATAAATACAAAGTAGTGGTTCTGAGTGAAAAATTGGATGCTAAGCAAGCGGTAACAATTGTCGATAAAGTCATGAAGGAACTGAATGTAACGCAGGATAAGATCAGTGTCCAGTATGTTACACAATAAGACAAAAAACGCGAAAAAGCCCGGATTTCTGCATTATTCCGGGCTCTTTCTATTTTTAATGATTGTGATATAATACATAAAGCTGTTTCAACAATGTTATCAGCAACCGGCAAAATGCTGAAGGAGTGATTAATAGAGATGTTTAAATTAAGCGAGATTAAGGAATTGATCAAGCTGGTGGATGAAACGTCTGTGCATGAGCTTGAAATTGAAAATGAAGGAACTCGCCTGTTGATCCGGAAACCGGGCAAAAGCGAGATCGTTACGGTACAGGCTCCTGTGGCAACACCTGCTTATGCAGTGGCACCACAAGCTGTTATTCCAAATCCACAAGTACAGTCCGATGTTGGACTTGCAACTGCTGGGGAATCGAGGGAATATGCAAGCAATCTACATAAAATCGTATCTCCGATGGTAGGCACTTTCTATAGTTCTTCATCTCCGGATACGGCTCCGTATGTGAGTATCGGCAGCAAAGTGGGCGAAAAAACAACGGTATGTATCATTGAAGCGATGAAGCTGATGAACGAGCTGGAAGCTGAAGTGAAGGGCGAAATTGTGGAAATTTTGGCCGAAAACGGACAGTTGGTCGAGTATGGCCAGCCATTGTTCCTTGTGAAACCGGAGTAAAAAGCTTGTTTGAACCCTCTTTTGAGGGTTCGGCAAGACTACTCCCAGGGAGGATAAAGTCATGACATTTCAAAAAGTATTGATTGCGAATCGTGGAGAAATTGCGGTTCGTATCATTCGCGCTTGCCGCGAAATGAATATTTCGACAGTTGCCGTATATTCGGAAGCTGACAAGGATTCGTTACATGTGCGTCTCGCAGATGAGGCTTACTGTATCGGACCGACACTATCTAAGGACAGCTACCTTAATTTTACGAATCTGATGAGCGTTGCTACATTGACTGAATGTGATGCCATTCATCCAGGTTACGGATTTTTGGCGGAAAACGCAGACTTCGCTGAAATTTGCGAATCGTGTAATATTACGTTTATTGGTCCTTCTCCTGAAGCCATTAACAAAATGGGAGATAAGGCCGTAGCCAAGCAGACCATGAAGGATGCCGGAGTTCCGGTTATTCCGGGTTCAGACGGGCTGGTTGAGGATTTGCAGGATGCGATCAGCATCGCACGTGATATCGGATATCCGGTAATTATCAAGGCCACAGCAGGTGGCGGAGGTAAAGGTATTCGTATCGCCGAAGATGAGGATAACCTCATTCAGCAAATCACTACCGCTCAGCAGGAGGCGCAAAAAGCATTTGGCAATGCGGGTGTCTACCTAGAAAAATACTTGACCGGTATGAAACACGTGGAAATACAGATCATAGCGGACAAGCATGGTAATGTTGCCCATTTGGGCGAACGGGACTGCTCTGTGCAGCGTCGTCGTCAGAAGTTATTGGAGGAAGCACCATGTCCTGTACTATCGCAGGATGTTCGTGAAGAAATGGGTCAGGCAGCTGTTCGTGCAGCTTTGGCCGTTCAATACTCTGGTGCAGGTACTCTCGAATTTTTGCTTGGCCCGGACAATAATTTCTATTTCATGGAAATGAATACACGTATTCAGGTAGAACATCCAGTAACAGAAATGATTACTGGTGTAGACCTGATTAAGGAAATGATTTCTGTCGCTGAAGGACATCCGCTTTCCTTTACGCAGGAAGAAGTCACCATCAATGGCTGGGCGATAGAGTGTCGTATTAATGCTGAGGATCCGGATCGTAATTTTATGCCTGCACCGGGTAAAATCGGATTTTATCTGCCTCCAGGCGGTCCTGGAGTACGGGTAGACAGCGCAGCATATCCAGGTTATAGCATTCCTCCTTATTATGACTCTATGATCGCCAAGCTGATTGTGTGGGCACCTACACGGCAAGATGCAATTGCCAAAATGAAGCGGGCTTTGTCTGAGTTTGCTATTGAGGGCATACCCACAACGATTTCTTTTCATCAGCGCTTGCTAGAGCATCCTACCTTTATTAAAGGCGATTTTGATATTAAATTTTTGGAGGAAAACGAAGTTTAATCGGTATATTTCCTCAGTTTGTCATAATGAACGCCAAATGATATAGTATGGATAATAAGTGAGCATGTCTGCTTTGAAATCCAAAGCTGGAATGAAACTTATTTTGACCGAAAGGTGTTGAAGGTATGAGCACAGTGCCAACCGAATTCGAACGTACAGAAATTGGGGAGATTCAAATTGCCCCAGAAGTTATTGAAGTCATTGCCGGACTGGCTACCGTTGAGGTACCGGGCGTTGCGGGAATGAGTGGCGGATTTGCTGGTGGGTTTGCCGAATTGCTAGGCCGCAAAAATTTATCTAAAGGTGTAAAAGTGGAAGTCGGACAGCGTGAAGCTGCTGTAGACGTCTCCGTCATTATTGAGTACGGTAACCGTCTGCCTGAGGTGGCTGCTGCTATTCAGCATAATGTTAAGCGTTCGATTGAGAACATGACAGGTCTTAACGTTGTTGAAGTGAACGTGCAAATTCATGATGTTCAATTCAAAAGTGCCGAAAAAGTAGAAGAGCCGGAAGTGCTGGGCGCCGGACGGGTTAAATAGAGCGATACTTTGTACAAACCCCCGACCCTTATGGGTCGAGGGTTTACTCTAATTTAAGGAGGCTGTGCGTTTCGTGGCTAAAGTTATGGACAGACTTCTGCTGTTCTTGTACAGCTTAAGTATCGGAATTATTTCCATTCTCGCCATCCTCCTCCTGAGCGGGGCCATTCCGTATGTTTTAAGTATTGAGGATGAGCGAGTGGTGTGGTTTACCAGCCTGATTATTGCAGGGGTTCTGTTGTTATTGAGTCTTCGTTTTTTTTATATCTCTATTCGACGGAACCAAACCGTACAGCATTCTATTGATCAACGAACGGAATATGGTGACATTCAGATTTCAGTGGACACCATTGAAAATTTGTGCCTCAAAGCAGCTTCCCGATTTCGCGGGATGCAGGATTTGAAAGCACGCGTTCGCGTGTTGGAATCGGGACTTGATATTACGATTCGGGCGGTTGTAGACGGGGAAAGCTCCATTCCGGTGTTAACCTCCGAGGTACAAAAGGGGGTACACGATCATGTGGAAGAAATTACAGGAATTCCTGTGTCCAATGTGTCGGTGTACATCGCTAATGTTTCTCAGTCACCCAGCTTTAAGAGTCGTGTGGAATAGAGGTGATTTTCCCTGATGCCCTGGAAAGAAATATGGGGAAGTTACAAGGGCCGGATCATGGGGATCACGGCTGGTATTTTTTTCGGTTTTATTTATTTGTGGGCAGGCTTTTGGAATATGTTGTTCTTTGCATTGATGGTGTTCATCGGATATACGCTAGGAAGACGTAGCGATTCAGCGCTTGGTTCATTCCTCCCTTGGAAGGAATGGGGCGATTGGTTGTCGCAGCGTTGGCGTCCTTTTAAATGAACCCTGTGATACGTGTTCTCCAAAATAGAGCTGTAGCTTCTTTGCGCCCAACGTTTTGGAGGATGCGTTCACAGGTTTTTTTGTGGAAATTGGTTAGAATGAAAAATAGATATAGGCAAGCGTAGGAGGCAGGGCATGAAAAGACGTCTGGCGAGGGAATTAGCGGTACAGAGTATGTACCATATGGAAATGAATGAAGTGGATGCGGCAGCAGCCGTGGACATGTTGCTTCAGGAAGCCGCTGAGGAAAACGAAGCGGAAGTTGTCGTTAAAAACGCGGCAGTTTTAAGAGCGTATGTTTTGGAGCATGTGCGGGGTACGTGGGAGCACAAGGAAGCCATTGATGGGCTGTTGGTGGATTATCTTAAAGGCTGGCAGATCAGCAGACTTTCACGTGTAGATCGTCAAATTTTGAGACTTGCGGCATATGAGATGATTTTCCGTGAGGATGTTCCAGCTAAGGTAGCTGTTAATGAAGCGATTGAATTGTCGAAGCACTTTGGTACCGAGGAATCCGGTAAATTTGTTAATGGTGTACTGGGACGAGTGATTCAAGAACTGGAGCAATTGAAAGCACGTTTTTAAGTAGAGACTACTGAATCAGGTTGGAGAGTGGATAAACATGTCAGCACCGATCATTGATGGTAAACAAATCTCTCAGGATATTCGCGCAAGCATTCAGCAAGAGGTCATTCGTCTGAAAGAGCACCGGTTTCAGCCGGGACTGGCTGTTGTATTGGTAGGCGAAGATCCCGCTTCGCAGGTATATGTTAAAAACAAGGAAAAGGCATGCCATGATCTCGGCTATTACTCAGAGGTTCACCGGTTAACAGCAGATACTTCGCAGGAAGCATTGCTGGAACTGGTGGACAAGCTGAACCATCAAAGTACTGTCCATGGAATTTTGGTACAACTGCCGTTGCCAAAGCATATTCATGAAAAAGCTGTCATTGACGCGATTGCAGTGGAGAAGGATGTGGATGGATTTCATCCGGTGAACGTAGGAAATTTGGTCATCGGTGACGATAGTCTATTGCCTTGTACTCCTGCTGGAGTCATTGAGTTAATCAAGCGTGCTGGAGTGGAGATAGCTGGTAAACATGCGGTAGTTATTGGTCGCAGTAATATCGTAGGCAAGCCAGTGTCTTTATTGTTGCAGCGTGAAAATGCTACGGTTACGATGTGCCACTCCCGTACAGCGAATATCGCGGATCTAAGTCGACAAGCGGATATCTTAGTCGTTGCGATCGGCAAAGCCAACTTTATTGATGCTTCGTTCGTGAAGCCCGGAGCGGTAGTGATAGATGTGGGGATGAACCGTCTGGAGAACGGAAAGTTGGCGGGGGACGTTGATTTTGAGAGCGTGAAGCAAGTGTCTGGTCCGATTACGCCTGTTCCCGGCGGAGTAGGCCCGATGACAATTACGATGCTGATGCAAAATACGCTTGTAGCGGCCAAGCGGTCGCACGGTTTGGCATAAGGGCAGCTGCCTGTGGCTGAACAACGTATTTACTCTATAAAGGACCTGAATCGTTATATCCGGATGAAACTGGAATCGGATCAGGTGCTGTCTGATGTATGGATACGCGGGGAAATTTCTAATTTTACGCATCATTCGAGTGGTCACATGTACTTTACGCTCAAGGATGAGGGGAGTCGCATACGTTCGATTATGTTTGCAACCCATAATCAGCGGCTCCCTTTCGTACCGAAAGAAGGTACGCGTGTTATTGCCCGGGGAAACGTATCCGTGTACGAACGAGATGGACAATATCAGTTTTATGCAACTCAAATGCAGCCTGACGGCATAGGAAGCCTTTATCTGGCTTACGAACAGCTCAAGCAAAAGCTGGATGCAGAGGGACTGTTTGATACTGCTCGTAAGCGTAATCTCCCTGCCCATCCGGCAACCATTGGCGTGATTACGTCACCGACCGGAGCGGCTGTGCGTGATATTATTACGACACTTCAACGGCGATACCCGCAGGCTGGAATTGTGTTGTATCCTGTGCTCGTACAAGGAAAAGGTGCCGCACCCTCGATAATCAAGGCAATTGAAGCTATGAATCGTATGCAAGAGGTTCAGGTGATGATCGTCGGACGGGGAGGTGGCTCGTTGGAAGAACTGTGGGCTTTTAATGAGGAAGCGGTTGCGCGCGCCATTTACGAATCGGTCATTCCGGTTATTTCGGCAGTTGGACACGAAACGGATTTTACTATTGCCGATTTTGTGGCTGACTTGCGTGCGGCAACGCCAACCGCAGCAGCCGAGTTGGCTGTGCCTAATCAGGCAGAGCTACGGGATCAGCTGCTCCAACGTGAGCAACGGTTGCGCAACGCCCTCCGGCAGCGGCTGGAAACCAGCCGTGAACGCTTGGCGAGGCTTCAGCGTTCACCAGTTCTGCTGCACCCACGCCGTTATATGCTACAGCATGCAGAGCGAATGGACATGCTGCATCAGCGGCTGATTCGCGCAGCGGGTAACCGTTCGCGTTTGAACGCAGAAAAGAACGCACGTATGCGTCAGGTACTAGAGCGGTTTAATCCGCGTGAACAAATTCGTTCGGCACGCAAGCAGACGGATATGGCGCAACGTCAGCTGGAGTCTGCGATGCGTGCTATTACGAAAACGGGACGGCAGCAGTTGCACACGGGAATTCGTCAGCTGGATGCGCTGAGCCCACTCAAAGTCATGGCCCGAGGCTATAGCTTGGTATACGATGAGCAGGAGAAACGGCTAATTAAGTCGCTCAAAGACGTACAGCCGGGAGATTCCATCAAGATTAAAGTAAGTGATGGGCAGTTGGACTGCCAAGTATGGGGAATGAAGGAGGACGCGAAGCACGGTGGCGAATGAAACGGAATTGAATTTTGAAGCGGCTATGGCCGCTCTTGAAGAAATTGTCGGACAACTGGAGCATGGAGACGTTCCTCTGGAGCAAGCCATTGATTTGTTCCAGCGGGGGATGAAGCTGTCTCAGCTTTGCAGTCAGAAGCTGGAGCAGGTTGAACGTAAAATTGAAATGATCGTGGAAGAGGATGGAGATTTGCGCAAGAAGCCTTTTGGCGGTGGATTGGATGAAAACGGCGGTGAAGGGCTTGAATAGACCGTCGTTCAAGGAATATTTGACCGGGACGACGGATGTAGTTTCATCCGCACTGATCGAGCAGTTCCCGGTCGATTGGAACATTCCCGCTGTTCTTCGAGAATCCATGAATTACTCACTTACCGCAGGCGGAAAACGGCTGCGGCCTCTGCTTGTGATCGCTGCTGCTGAAGCATTCGGTGGAAGTAGGGAAGCTGCGCTGCCAGTGGCATGTGCGGTAGAAATGGTACATACGTACTCCCTCATTCATGACGACTTGCCAGCCATGGATGATGATGATTATCGGCGAGGTAAGCTGACGAATCATAAGGTATACGGCGAGGCGGTTGCTGTCCTTGCGGGTGATGCTTTGTTGACCCATGCCTTTTACAGCATTGTGCAAGCAGGACGGCGTCACGGTGTTTCATCCGATGCGCTATTGTCCATTGTCGAGGATTTGTCCGAAATGAGTGGCGCGCGGGGCATGGTAGGCGGACAGGTTGCCGATATGTCAGGCGAGCAAGGAATGACGGGGATCGAGGAACTGGAATATATCCATCTTCATAAAACTGCTGATTTGATTATTTTCTCGCTCTTGGCAGGTGGACGGATTGGTGGGGCGGACAAGAGTCAATTAGAGGCGCTTCGCCGTTTTGGACGAGACTTGGGGCTGGCTTTTCAGATACAGGACGATATACTGGACCTCATAGGCGATGAGAGCAAAATGGGTAAGAAAACGCAAAGTGATGTTGAACAGGAGAAGGTTACCTATCCGTATTTCATTGGTATGGACGCATCTTTGCAGCAGGTGGAGAAACTCACCGCATCTGCTAAAAAAGTGATAACAGAGAGCGGTATTCCCGATTCTTCTCGTTTGCTGGAGATAGCCGATTACCTGATGAAGCGTGATCATTAGTTGCCTTAGAGCTGTTTTGACTTGTCTGCGTTTAAGCACAGTCAAAAAGTGTGATATAATACTTGTTAACTTTACACACAAACTTGAAGGAAAGCGGGGAGATATGCGTGCTGCTTCCACACATAAAGCAACCAGGCGATCTGAAATCACTGTCGGTTGAGGAGTTGGCTTCTCTGGCCGAGGAAATCAGGAGCTTTTTGATTGAGAAGCTGTCCGTGACTGGGGGGCATCTGGCATCGAATCTGGGAGTGGTTGAGCTCACGATCGCCCTGCATTATTGCTATAACAGTCCGAAGGACAAGATGATTTATGACGTTGGGCACCAAGCCTACGTACACAAAATATTGACAGGGCGAATGGATCGTTTTGATACACTTCGTCAGCGTGATGGACTTTGTGGTTTTGTAAAAAGAAGCGAGAGTGAGCATGATGTTTGGGAAGCCGGTCATAGCAGCACTTCTCTGTCGGCCGCAATGGGAATGGCTTTGGCTCGAGATTTGAAGGGCGAGGACAATAAAGTCATTGCAATGATCGGAGACGGCGCGTTGACTGGGGGGATGGCCTTCGAAGCGTTGAATCATATCGGACATGAGCGCAAAAATTTAATGGTCATTCTGAATGACAACGAAATGTCCATAGCACCTAATGTGGGGGCCATGCATAATTATTTGAGTAAAATCCGCTCGGACCGTCATTATTTGCGAGCAAAAGATGAGCTGGAAGTCTTGCTGAAAAAAATACCCGCGATCGGCGGTAAACTTGCCAAATCGGCTGGCCGTGTCAAGGACAGTCTTAAATATATGATGGTGCCTGGTGTACTGTTTGAGGAACTGGGACTTACGTATCTCGGTCCAGTGGACGGGCATGATTTGCCGAAGCTAATCGAAACCTTCCAGCAGGCTGATAATGTCACTGGCCCTGTATTGGTGCATGTCGTAACCACCAAGGGCAAGGGCTATAAACCTGCAGAGGCAGATTCACACAAATGGCACGGAATCAGCCCTTACAAGATTGAATCGGGTCAGGTACTCAAAGCTGTAGGTAATCCGATGTATACGGAAATTTTCGGCCGAACGCTGATTGAGCTGGCTGAGCAGGATGAGCGCATCGTTGCGGTCACGCCTGCTATGCCTGGTGGATCAGGACTGGTACCGTTTAGTAAAGAGTTTCCTAGCCGTATGATTGACGTCGGCATTGCTGAACAGCATGCAGCTACCATGTGTGCTGCGTTGGCAATGGAAGGGCTGAAACCGGTGTTTGCGGTGTATTCCACTTTTATGCAGCGTGCTTATGACCAGATTGTGCATGATATCTGTCGTCATAATGCGAACGTAATGTTCGCGATTGACCGTGCAGGTTTTGTTGGGGCTGACGGGGAAACTCATCATGGCGTGTTTGATGTGGCATTCCTACGTCATATCCCGAATCTTGTGCTTATGATGCCAAAGGATGAGAACGAGCTACGCCATATGATGAAAACAGCGCTCGACTATGAAGACGGTCCAATTGCTTATCGTTACCCGCGTGTTAATGTGGTTGGCGTGCCGTTGGATAAAGAATTACAGGCTATTTCCATCGGCAGTTGGGAGCTCCTGCGTAAGGGTGAGGGCTTTGCTGTAATTGCATCAGGACCGATGCTCCAGGTGGCGACAGAGGCTGCGGAGGCGATGAAACGTGAAGGGTTGCAAGTGGGCGTAGTGAATGCCCGTTTCCTGAAGCCTTTGGACGAGGATATGTTGCGTGAGCTGGCTCGTCAGCATACGAAGCTGATCGTATTGGAAGAAGCTTCTGAAGCAGGAAGCTTGGGTAGCGCTGTACTGGAATTTTACGCCAAAGCCGAAATACAAGAGGCGCAGGTGCGCCTAATGGGGATTCCCGATCTGTTCGTGGAGCATGGCTCCATTAAAGAGCAGCGTGCTGAAGTAGGGCTTACCATTGAAGATGTATGCTTAAAGCTGCGTAAATGGGCTGCTGAACCAGCATATGGCATGGGACAATCCGTATAGGGTAACTTAAAGCGAAGACCATGACGTTTATAAAAAGTATGACAAGAGCAGCCTGGCTGCCTAAAGGGAGATTAACATGTCTGTTCCGAAGGAACGCATTGATGTATTACTTGTAGAACAAGGCTTTTTTGAAAGCCGTGAAAAAGCTAAAGCTGCGATTATGGCTGGTCTAGTGCTGGCGGACAGCGAACGGATAGAGAAAGCGGGTATGAAGGTACCACGCGCCAGCGAGCTTAAAGTTAAGGGTTCGGTGCATCCGTATGTAAGCCGTGGAGGATTAAAGCTAGAGAAGGCCATTCGTCAATTTGAGCTGGATATGAAGGGCAGGACAATGCTGGATATTGGTTCGTCCACTGGAGGTTTTACGGATTGTGCACTTCAGCATGGAGCGGAATACGTATACGCCATTGATGTGGGTTATAATCAGCTGGATTGGTCGCTTCGTAATGATGAACGAGTATGCGTAATGGAAAAAACGAATTTCAGATATATGACACCTGCGGATTTGAATGGTTCTGTCCCGAATTTCGCAAGTATTGACGTTTCGTTTATTTCATTACGTATTATTTTGCCCCCGTTGCTTGCCTTATTGCATCAACCTGCTGATATTGTAGCTCTAATCAAGCCGCAATTCGAAGCTGGACGCGAAAAGGTCGGAAAATCCGGTGTGGTCCGTGATCCTGCTACGCATAAAGAAGTGTTGCAGACCATTCTGATGTTTGCGCATGAGCTTGGACTTACGCTGCAAGGTTTGGCTTATTCGCCTATTACAGGTGGAGAAGGCAATATTGAATTTTTAGCGCATTGGCGTTTGGATGGGCTTCCTGCTGCAGAATCGCAGCTGGAGAAGATGGATTTCAGACCACTAATTGAACGTACTGTTCAGGAAGCAGGGCAGACTTTTAATAATGGTCCATCGCGTAAGTAACATTCAGGGGTTCTCCATGAGTTCTGTGAACTTAAGGGAACCTCTTTTTGGTGTGAGGGATTGATTATAGAACTCACGTTCGCCTATAATGAGATGTACAAAGGAAAAGGAATTTTACATCTTGTCCTAGAATATGTCCATGAGGTGATCGGTCCATGGACACAAGATATGATACGATTATCATCGCTGTAATCGGGGTGATATTAGGGATATGGGCTTTATATAGCCTGCGTGCCTGGTTGAAGGAGCCAGGGCCGCTTGTGCTAAAGACAATACCGATTAACGAGGATTTGGATGAAGGGCCTGCTATAGATATACTCGAAGAAGCAGGTTATGAAGTAGTGGGTGGGAAAATGAAAATACCGCTTGCTTTTAAAGTGAATGGACATACCGTGTATAGCCGTTTGTTTATAGACTACGTGGCTGTACGAAACGGTTCGACATATATGGTCAAAACGTCACGCCGCAAGAAACCAATGGAGTGGAGTGGTCCTGATTTACGGGACAGGCTCATGCCGTATTTGTTGCTCTATCCGGGTTGCGCGGGTGTATTGTACGTTGATACGGACGAGCGAAGTATTCGCCTTATTACATTAGTGGAAGACCTCGAAGAAGAGGAATATGAAGGTTAATCCATAGGAGGATTATATGAAGGGTCAACGACATATTAAAATTAGGGAAATTATTTCACAACATGAGATTGAGACGCAGGATGATCTGGTTGAAGCATTGCGTAAGGCTGGTTTTCAGGTCACACAGGCGACCGTATCGCGTGATATCAAGGAGCTGCTGCTGATCAAGGTTCCAATGGACGATGGCAGATATAAATATTCAATGCCTTCAGATCAGCGCTACAATCCGGCCCAGAAACTGAAACGTACGTTGGTCGATAACTTTTTGCATATTGACTACACAACCAATCTGATTGTGATGAAGTGTCTGCCGGGAACAGCCAACTCGATTGCTGCTTTATTGGACAATATTGAATGGTCCGAGATTATGGGTACGATTAGCGGAGATGACACCATTTTGATTATTTGCCGATCGGAAGAAAACAGCGAAGCTATCGTGAATCGTCTTATGGGCTACATTTCCTAATTATAATGGCTACGCATATTAGGCGTTTTAATTTGTACATCATAGAGGTGAAAGAACGATGCTGGTCACTTTGTCTATACGGAATTTGGCGGTCGTAGAGGCCGTCGATGTTCATTTTTATAAAGGGTTTCATGTCTTGAGCGGGGAAACAGGTGCTGGTAAATCCATTATTATCGATGCGCTTGGGCTGATTGCAGGCGGTAGGGGCTCTGCTGATCTAGTACGTTACGGTTGTGATAAAGCAGAGATGGAAGCCTTGTTTGAGCTGCCGGTAAAACATCCAGTTTGGAAAACACTTGAGGAACAAGGGATTAAGGCCAATGCGGAGGAGCATTTGCTGATTCGTCGCGAACTTACGGTTCAGGGGAAAAGCTCTTCTCGAATTAACGGTCAGATGGTTAATTTAACGATGCTGCGTGAGGTAGGTGAGCAGCTCGTCAATATCCACGGGCAACATGAGCATCAAAGCCTGCTACGTGCAGATCGCCATCTGGCGCTGCTGGATACGTTCGGTGATTCGGTGATCGGTCCAGTCAAAACGCTTTACCGTGAGCGTTACAATGCTTTTGTCAAAGCGGAAAAAGAAGTAAGAGAACTGCAAAGCTCCAGTCAAAAGGCTTATCAGCTTTTGGATATGTACCGATTTCAATTAGAAGAGATCGCTGCGGCGGAGTTGAAATTGGGAGAAGATGAATTATTGGCAGAGGAACGGGTCAAGCTATCCCATAGTGAGAAAATGATGGATGGGATATCAGGGGCATACGAACTGCTAAGCGGCAGAGGTGGGCTGGATACGATCAATAACGTATTGTCCAGATTGAACGATGTCCAAAGCTATGACAGCAAAAGCCTTCAGCCTATTGCGGAGCAGATTCAGTCTGCTTTTTACCAGTTAGAGGACGCAGCATTCCAATTACGTTCTTATCGTGAGGATATTGAATTTAATCCAGGCAAGCTGCATGAAGTGGAGCAACGTTTGAATCAAATTACCGGATTACAGCGAAAATATGGTGATAGTATAGAGCAGATTTTGGAATACTATAGCCGTATTGAGCAGGAAACCGATCTGCTGGAAAATAAAGATGAGCGGCTGGAGCAGCTCATTGCAAAACGGGATGAGTTGCTTTCCGATTTGCTGGAGATTTCGGAAGAGCTTACAGAAGCACGTGAAATTTGTGCTGAAGAGCTTGCAGAGCAAGTGGAGCAGGAGTTAAAAGACCTGCAGATGGAAAGAACGTCACTCAAGGTGCGTATTGATCCAATTGAAGATCCACGCGGATATGAGTATAAAGGTCTGAAGGTAAGACCTACCAAGCAAGGCATAGATAATGCGGAATTTCTTATTTCCCCCAATCCAGGTGAGCCACTACGTCCACTTGGTAAGATCGCTTCAGGCGGTGAGCTATCACGTATCATGTTGGCGATGAAAAGTATTTTTGCGCGTCATGATCAAATTCCAGTACTCATTTTTGACGAGGTGGATACCGGGGTGAGTGGTCGTGCAGCTCAATCCATTGCCGAGAAGCTATATCGTTTATCTTCCGTTTGTCAGGTGTTTTCCATTACTCATTTGCCACAGGTGGCATGTATGGCAGATCATCAGTACCTTATTGAGAAAAATGTTCATGATGGACGGACCATGACTCAAATTGAGGGACTTACGGAGGACGGGCGTGTCAAGGAATTGGCACGGATGCTGGGCGGCGTGGAAATTACCGAAAAAACATTGCATCACGCACAGGAAATGCTGAATTTGGCGGAAGGAAAGAAAGCCTGAAAAGAGCGGCTGGCGTAATGTTTAACAGTTATAAAAGCCTGGGGGCAAGGTTACCTTATAGGTACGCAATTGGCGACCACCTTTACTCGTCAAGCGAAAGAAGCAAAGGGAGCGTGACAGCCATTGAATTTTTACTCCAGGATCAAATTGCTCGGTCTTTTGCTTGTTTTTCTTATGTGTTCTATCGGTAACGCTCAGTATGTGCAAGCAGCGCTGCCTCCACAAGCTTCTTTGGATTTGTTCGGCTCTAAAAGCATGAGGACAACCCAAGAAAGTGTAGTCCCCGATTTAAAAGTATACCCGGGGGGGCAGACGATTGGGGTCAAAGTAAAATCTTCAGGAGTGCTTGTCGTCGGTCACCATATCATTCAGGAAAGTAATGATCGTAAGGTGTCACCTGGTGAAACAGCAGGGATTCGCCTAGGGGATCGAATTACACACATGAACGGCAAGCCACTCAATAGCCTGGCAAGGGTTGCTGAGGCAGTAGACGAAGCAGGTAAGAACAAAAAACCGCTCGACATCACGCTTTGTCGAGGGGAGCAGACCATTTCCACCAAGTTAACACCAGCATATGATCAAGATGATAAAGCGTGGCGGCTTGGGTTGTATATTAGGGACTCGGCTGCAGGTGTAGGTACATTAACGTTTTACGCACCGGACCAGGGTGTATACGGGGCCTTGGGTCACGTAATTACCGATATGAATACCCAAACCCCTATTGTCGTGGGGAGCGGAGAGATTGTGCAATCCAATGTGACGTCAATTGCGAAAAGCCAAAGTGGGGAACCAGGAGAAAAACGCGCTCATTTTCTCAAAGATCATCGGGTATTAGGAAATATTGAACGAAATACGAATTTCGGAATCTTTGGGAAAATGTCAGATGAGCCGCAATATGGATTGTATTCGACTCCTATTCCAGTGGCTCTTGCGAATGAAGTAAAAGAAGGATCGGCAGAAATTTTAACTGTGCTGGAAGGTCAACAAATTCAGCGGTTTCAGGCGGAAATTGTACACATCTCTCAGCAGGACAAACCAGCAACCAAAGGACTTGTGATACGCATTGTAGATCCAAAGCTACTGGATAAGACCGGGGGAATCGTGCAAGGAATGAGCGGTAGTCCGATTATCCAAAATGGTAAGCTTATCGGGGCTGTGACACATGTATTTGTGAATGATCCTAAATCAGGTTACGGTTGTTTTATCGAATGGATGCTGCGCGATGCAGGAATCATGCAGAATAACGTAAGCTTGAAATCATCTTCTAATCTTAAGGCGAGCTAGTGGCCTTAAGATTTTTTTGTCGAAAAGCAGGGGAATAACTCATAATTGCAAGATAAAGAATCAATTATAATAGAAACTCTAAAAAAAATAAATAAAAATAATTTTCGACAGAAGGAATTCATAATTCGATGTCGAAATCATATACTCCGACAAGAAATATTTATATACTGTAAACAGATATCACAATGGAATATCACTCAATGAGGAGGAAGTACATTGCAAAAAATTGAGGTATTGTTGGCTGATGACAACCGGGAATTTACGAATTTGCTTGCTGAATATATTTCCGATCAGGAGGATATGGAAGTTACAGGAATCGCCTATAACGGCGAAGAAGTGCTCCAACGCATCGCAGAATCCCGCAACATACCTGATGTACTTATTTTAGATATTATTATGCCTCACCTGGATGGTCTCGGTGTGTTGGAGCGTTTGAGAGAAATGAACCTGACTCCACAGCCGAAAATCATTATGCTGACTGCATTCGGTCAAGAAAATATTACACAAAGGGCCGTACAGCTCGGGGCATCTTATTATATTTTGAAGCCGTTTGACATGGAAGTGCTGGCTAACCGTGTTCGCCAATTGGTGGGACCGCAGTTAGTTAGCAGCAGTCCGGTGACCATTTCATCCATGCGGTCCAACGTAGTACCTATGGGTAAGACGAAAAACCTGGATGCCAGTATCACAGCCATCATACATGAAATTGGTGTACCAGCTCACATCAAGGGCTATCAATATTTACGTGAAGCCATTACGATGGTGTACAATAATATCGAAATTTTGGGAGCCATCACCAAAACATTATATCCGGCAATCGCCGAAAAGTTCAAAACGACGGCATCTCGCGTAGAACGCGCCATTCGTCATGCTATCGAGGTAGCATGGACCCGTGGAAATATCGACAGCATTTCACACCTGTTCGGTTACACCATTAATATCAGCAAGTCCAAACCAACTAATTCAGAGTTCATAGCGATGGTGGCAGATAAGCTGCGGATTGAGAATAAGGTGTCCTGAAAGAGTCAGAATGATTGATGAAGCAAGGGATTTTTGTTTATCAATGATAATTGCAGGGATGGCTTCTAATCTCCAAAACAGCCGCCCAGATTACCGATAAACTTCTGAATAGTAGAAAACTAATACCGCCTTTTTATTGGTTCTTCCAAGAACCAGTAAAGGAGCGGTATTTTTTATGAACGATTTTCAATTTCAACTGGACAATTTAAAGTTTTCTTCAATTATCGTCATTTCATTGCTATCAGTCGTCGTTCTACCAAGGGAGAGAGTTGGAATTGTTATTGAACTATTGCTTGATCGACAAGCTCTATAAGAAATATAATTAAAACAATCTTTCAAATGAGGTGAATCGGATGTCATTCCGTATTGTTCGAGGTATTTAGTTTCCGGGCTGGAAAAAACGCGTACCAGCCGTCAAGGGAGAAGTCTATCCTTTTGGCTACAAAAACTAAAATTCTGAATGATATCGGTCTGCTAACTCGTAGTTTTTATCCTTAATTGGAAGGTGGAAGAAAAATGAATTCAATAGAATATAAAGAGTTTTATGATAAGGTTGGAAAAATCAACGGATGGGATTTCAGCAATGTGAAATGTATCTCCAAAGGAGTAAAATGGGACTTCTACAATGAAGTGGCGAAGACATGCAAGAAGTCGGATATATTGCTTGATATCGGTACTGGCGGCGGGGAAGCAATTTTATCAATAGCAGATTCTGCATTACTTCTAGTTGGGATTGACCATTCCACCGGAATGATTGAAACAGCAACCAAGAATTCTGCTGAATCAGACATAGCAAATGTTCGTTTTCTCCAGATGGATGCTGAAAATCTAAATTTTCCTGAGAACTTCTTTAATGTAATCTCTTCTCGACATTCATGTTTTTATGCAAAAGAGATAGCAAAGGTGTTAGTAAAGGGTGGTATGTTCCTGACACAGCAAGTAAGCGAAAACGACAAATTAAATATTAAAGAAGCGTTTGGAAGAGGACAGGCATGGGGTGCTAAGAAAGACTCGTTAAAAGCTAAATATATTACCGAATTAAGTGATGCGGGCTTTAACGATATACAGTCATTTGAATTCAATGCAAACGAATATTATCAGACTCCTGCTGACTTAATATTCCTCTTGAAACACACTCCGATTATTTCTAACTTCGGAGAAAAAGAAATTGATTTTCAAATACTCCAACAATTTATTATAGACAATCAAACCGAAATAGGAATAAGGACAAATTCAGAACGATTTATGGTGATTGCTAGGAAGTAAAACATAAAGGGATACCCGTTTCTGGGTATCCTTTTTTTAAAACTTATAAGTTTGATGGAATAAGTGAATAAAGATTTTCAGCATCTCCCTCCCTATATGACGGTACAATTGTTGGGGATTATAAAACATAATGCTCTCCACGAGGTTATAAAATAAACCTGAATCAGTTGCACCAACCATCACGAAGGGAAATTTTCCTTTTGTAAACAGTTCTGAAATTCTCTTTAATTTTGATATAAACAAAGTGTCGTTTCTTGTCGATATAGTATCTAATATAAAGAGAACTGAGGAGCGTATATATGAAATTTAACATTCGAACAAAATTGTTATTGGGTTTTTTAGCGGTAATAATCCTTTTGATCGTGATTAGTACAGTATCTATCTCAAAAATGAAAAACCTAGGTGACACTTCGATGGCAATTGATAGCCATTGGATGCCAAGTGTGACCATACTGGGAACACTAAATGGTGATGTATCTGATGTAGAGCGGATTTCATTAAACATTATTGTAGAACGTGACCCAGAGGAAATGGAGAAGGTTCAGGCCGAATATGATAAGGTTTTAAAAAAGGTCGAGGACGGCCGCAAAACATACGAAAAATTAATTGCTACCCCTAAAGAACGCGAAATGTACGAAGAATTCTCCAAAAATTATACGGAGTATTTGGCTAAGTTGCCTGAAGTGATCGAAGCAGGTAAAGCTAATGATTATGCTCAATCAAGCATCCTTCATCAAGAGTCCTATAAGTTATGGTATAGTTCAAACGATATGATCAGTCAGCTCATTAAATTGAATGCAGATGGATCTAAACAGACTACGAAAGAAGCTGTTGACAACTTTATTTCAGGGAGACAATTGATCATCGTTTTGAGTATAGCAGCCGTTATATTAGCATTGATCATGGCAATCATCATAGCCCAAATTATTTCTAAACCTATCTTGCGGATCAGTCGTGCTGCTGAAAGTATTGCATCGGGTGATCTTACAAGTGAAGCTATCATTGTGAAGGGCAAGGACGAGATCAGTACGTTGGCACATTCCTTCAATGTCATGGTTGAGAACCTTCGTCAACTGATTCAATCTGTGAGTAAGACGACTGAGTTGGTAACCACTTCCTCAGAAGAATTGACGGCCAGCGCAGAGCAAAATAGCCAAGCTTCTGCACAAATAACCGAAACGGTGCAAGAAGTAGCTACTGGAACAGGAGACCAGGTAGATATGGTGACGAAATCGTCCCAAGCTATTGAGGAAATGTCTATCGGTGTTGAGCAAATCGCCATCCGCGCGCAAAATGTATTCGCATCTGCGCAAGATGCGGCCCATAAATCGGCTGAAGGTAACCAGATGATTCAACAGGCAGTTACGCAGATGAATGCCGTGAATGATTCGATGAATGGATTGGCAGATCTCATGGCTGGATTGGGAGAGCGCTCAGACGAAATTGGCAAGATCATTGATGTTATCACCAATATTTCTAGTCAGACCAACCTTCTTGCCTTGAACGCTGCGATTGAAGCGGCCCGTGCAGGAGAACATGGTCGCGGATTTGCTGTAGTTGCAGGCGAAGTTCGCAAGTTGGCTGAACAATCGGCTCATTCAGCTCAACAAATTACGGAGCTAGTGGGATTGATTCAAAAGGATACTACCCATGCTATTGAGGCGGTAGCGTCTAACGGGAAGGATGTCATGACAGGTCGTGAAGTTGTACAAAATGCAGGCGCATCCTTTGAACTCATTCAGGAAACCGTAAATAAAGTGGCCAGTGAAATTGAAGAGGTTTCTGCCGGATCAGAACAAATGTCTGCAAGTACAGATGAGATTGTTGGTTTTGTCAGACAAATTTCAGCGATTGCTGAGGAAGCCGCAGCAGGGACACAACACGTATCTGCCGCAACTCAGGAACAGCTGGCGTCCATGGAGGAAATTGCTTCATCTGCAAGAAACCTGTCTACGATGGCAGAGGATCTGCAAGGGCAAATTGGTAAATTCAAAGTATAATTCGTATACTGCTTTTTATGTTTCAGAGGAACTAGCTGCTCTATTGTGAGCGGCTTTTTTCTTTTTTTATTAATATATTGTGATTAAAGGGTGGAGATATGAGGAATCTGTAATTGGAAAGATATGATATAATGGTGGGAACTTCTTTGGGTTGGAGTGACATCATGGACAATAAGACTGAACTTAAAGCAAGTGACCTACGTCAGTTAGCGATAGAAAAAATCATAGCTACACCGTTTTTGAATGATTTTAAATATCTGAAAAGCAGAAAAGTTTTGAAAAAAGAAACCAAGGAATTTATATTTGGAATTTGTTTTGGTGCGACGAAATATGGTGCATTAAAAGTTTATATTATCGTAGAATCCAAAAGAATAAAAAAGAAGTATAGTACTGGGGCTTGTTTTCACAGTGAGCTGATTGCTCTCACCAAGAAATATACGGGAAACAGGGATTACCTTGTGTCCACAGAAGCAGAAAGAGAACGGGTGATCCAAGAGATTATTGAAGATATCTACACTTTCGCGTTGCCCTTTTTCAAGCGATTTGAACATGTAGAAACACTAGCAGAACAAGTACATAAGTCAGGCTTTTTACCGCATCGCAAACGCTTTGATAAGTTTAATCCTTTGACGAAAAGATTCATTGATTTTTATTATCAAGGGGAGTAATGTAGCCATCTGGGACATTTTTGTTCTCACCATTGGGCAGTAGGTAAGCATTTTGATAAGGAGAACGAATTCAATGGGGGGGATATTATCGTTTTTCAAAAGGATGATGTACAATTTGTAAAACGGGGCAATGTACTCCTTAGGAAAAGATGATTTACCTAATATGCTCAATTTCTTGCTTAGAGGCGAGTCGGATATTGCACTGGAGGGTACGTTTTTTATATGGGTAGACAATCGGATGAACAGCACAGAGGCTGTATAACGGGTATAATTTCAATGAATAAAGCTATAGGCTAAGTCATCGCATTGAACGGGCTAGTGGTATTAACCCAATTGATTCTAAAGCAAAGGCGGGGATGAGAGCATGTGGAATAGTCTGACTTGGGTGTTCTTCGGCGTGTTGTTGGTGGCGTTGGGTTGGATTGTTAAAGCAAGGCGTAGTCGCAGCAGCAACAAACAAGTGCATGAACAGCGGGGCAGTAATGTCGTTGAATTTCGTCCTCGTAAGTCCGCTCGACAATCCCGCACAGGAAATGAATCTAAGTCTAAAGTGTCTTCCGGTTCACGCGCGAATGAAAAAGCAGCAGGTATTCAGGCGCAAACTGGGTTTGGACTGTCTGACTCTATCCAGGGCACAGGCAAGCAAAAATGCTCCTTTTGTAAAAAAGAAGACAAATTAACCTTCTATGCGGATGACAATGGATCGCTGTATGGGGTATGCAAAGAGTGTAAGCATAAGGCGGAAAGACAGGATATGTTGCCACTTTAGTCTATACAGACGATTGAGGACCATCATTAAAAAATTCTTATAATTAATAAAAACTCCCAACCGATGCAGTAAATTGGTTAGGAGTTTTTTTGTTTGTGCTTTACATTGTTATCTAATTTGCCTGTCAATCAATTCCTCAAGCGCATCTGCTATGTGATCTGGTCCATAGGATAGCTCTTCCCGGCTTAAGCTCAACCAGGCATGACGCTCATCCATATCAAAGGCAGTCTCCAGCCAACCAGATAACCCTCTGCCCCTGCGGTCTACTTCTACAAGCACATGCACACCCTCGGGTTCCAACTGCATAATCAGCTCCAGCTCCTCGATATCACGTGCATACTCTGATCCGGGCGTAAATTCAAATTCCTGTACGTACGGAACACCGCGTCCCAGCTTAGGGTGACGTTCGCAGGTGGAGGAACGGAATCGGAAGCCCAACAGGTGAACCGCCTCAAAGACTGTATTCATATAGGGATGTGGCTCGATTTTGAGTGAATCACGATCGGTTGGGTCCAAAGCCATGCCAATATCTAATGCTGTTTCCAGCCAGACGGGCTGTTTGGCATGAGTAACAGGAGTTTCCAACGGCAATCTGAAGGAAAAAGGAATTTCAAGCTCCTGTCCTTGCTGTAGATGAAAGCCATCTGATACCTTGATCCGTGCAATGCAGCAGGTGGTGGTAGTTTTTTTATCATCGTGCTCCACGATATATTCAGTCTTGAGCTCAATGTCAATTTTGCCGATTTCCTGATCAATTTTGCCGCCTTTGATGCGCATGATGCCACTAAGTTCTTCCCCAGGCACATATACGGCTTGATCTACCAGTGTATCGACTTTAGCTGAACCGATTCCTGCGCTTGCTAAGATTTTGTTGAAAAAACTCATTATTCCGTCCCCCCAGATAACCTCATGGTCATGATATACAAACGAAAACTAAAAACTTGTACAGCTTAACCGGATATACGGGGCAATGGTTCGAATCGTTCCAAAAAAATGCAAGAAAAAAGTAACTGGTACTCACGTAGGCATATTGCAGCTTGTCGATCTATCTGTCTACTAATCGCAGTTCACTTTATGAGGAGGTATAAAGCAATTTCGACAGCGAGGCTCATAAGCCTCAGAGTCACCGATCATCACAATAGGTCCTACAGTGGAAGGTTTACCATTTACCATACGTTGCGTAAATACTGCTTCCGAGCTACCGCATACAGCGCAAAAGGAAGTCAGCTTCTCGATATCATCCGCCATGGCGAGTAGACCACCGACATAGCCGAACTCCTTGCCTCGATAATCCAGATTCAGCCCATCGGCAATTACATGCTTGCCGCAATAAGCTAGCTCTTGTACAAGCGACATAATATGACGACTGAAAAACTGGACTTCGTCAAAGGCAACCACGTCGGCATCTTTTGTTTCTTGTAAAATACGCTGAACGAGCTCATCTGTGAGTTTTCTGGGGATAGAGATAGCGGGCAGCCGATATCCGATCCGGCTTACTATTTCGTCCTCGGCATAGCGGTTATCTTCAGCGGGTTTGTAAGCGATCACTTTACGATGCCCGTATTGGATTAGTTTTTGACAGCGGCGAATCAATTCGCCGGATTTTTCACTGAACATGGGGCCTGTAATAATCGTAATTCGTCCTGTAGGCAAAGCGAATTCCCCTCTCTGTAACATGTACATAACACTGTAAATCTTCTTCTCCGAAAGAAAACGCCATTATAGATTACCATAACCAGCCGCATACAGACTAGAGAAAATATATTGTTTTTCGACATGTTGTGTATGTCTATTCCTAAAACGTAAATGTGGTCGTCATTGCTCTGCCGCCTCTGGCATGATATGGTGAAGCGTAGTGGAATGAAGGGAAGAGTGAAAGGCATGGACGAAAAAAATACGGATTATAGTGCCAAAAAAGGAGCATTACTGGAGCAAGGGCTGATCAGCCCGCAAGCTCTAGAACTCATCACTGAGCTGGAGACAGAGCTGAGCTTTCTGCGCAAGCAAAATGAATCATTTCGCAAGGCGCTGCGAGCCAAATCAGCACAAAGTCCAAGGATGTCTACTAAATTACGAGATGCGCTGTATGAATGATATGGAAAGATATCTGGATTAAAGGGTTATCTTTTTTGTAGCCTATGCCTAAATGCTATATTTTGTACAGTGAAATAAAGAGAGTACAATAAGCTATATATAATCAATTGTTAATGGAGGAGAAACATGACTATACATTGTGATGTCGCTATTTTGGGTGGAGGAACCGGGGGGTATGTAGCAGCCATTCGTGCCGCCCAGCTAGGCAAGGAAGTGGTTATCATCGAAAAGGACAAGCTTGGCGGAACCTGTCTGCACCGTGGTTGCATTCCGAGTAAAGCCTTGCTGCGCAGTGCGGAAGTATATGCGACGATTAAGGAAAGTGCACAATACGGTATTGAGACATCGGGAGCACAGCTTGTATTTCCTAAGGTTCAGGAGCGTAAGGAAGCCGTTGTGGAGCAACTGCATCAAGGCGTTCAATTTTTGATGCGTAAAAATAAAATTACGGTGCTGAGTGGTAAGGGACGTGTGATTGGTCCGTCTATATTTTCTCCAAAAAGCGGGGCAGTTGCTGTGGAACTAGAAAATGGTGAGATGGAAACGATTGTTCCTACACATCTCATTATCGCAACGGGATCACGCCCGCGTGTGCTGTCCGGACTGGAGCCAGATGGCGAATTTATTCTGAGTAGTGACGAAGCGTTAACTATGGAGGAGCTACCAGCATCCCTGATTATTGTGGGCGGTGGTGTTATTGGCGTAGAGTGGGCTTCCATGCTAAATGATTTTGGCGTGGAGGTTACGGTGGTTGAAGCCGCGAATCGACTTATTCCCACGGAAGACGAAGACGTTTCGCGTGAAATGCAGCGCTTGTTAACCAAGCGTGGTGTCAAGGTGCTGACGGGTTCACAAGTGCTGGCTAAAACATACGGCAAAGATGAGGAAGGCGTACAGATTGACGTGCAAAAAGGGGAAGAAACCGAAACCCTCAGCGCTTCCAAATTGCTCATTTCTGTAGGGCGTCAGGCAAATGTGGAAAATATCGGGCTGGAAAATACGGATATCCGCGTAGAGCGTGGCTTTATCTCGGTTAATGAGCATTTGCAGACGAATGAACCACATATTTACGCCATTGGAGATTGCATCGGCGGCTTACAACTGGCGCATGCGGCGAGCCATGAAGGTTTGCAGGCGGTTCATCATATGGCGGGCGAAGAGTTTCACAGTGTACCTAACCATCTGATTCCGCGGTGTATTTATACACGTCCTGAAGCCGCGAGCGTCGGCTTAACGGAGCAAGAAGCCCGTGAGCGTGGACATCAGGTGAAGACAGGGAAGTTCCCTTTTCAAGCTATCGGAAAATCGCTAGTATACGGCAGTCGGGACGGCTTCGTCAAAGTAGTGGCCGACGAGAAGACCAATGATATTCTCGGTGTACATATGATCGGTACGCATGTGACGGATCTGATCAGCGAGGCCGCTCTTGCGCAACTGCTGGATGCTACGCCATGGGAAGTCGGACAACTTATTCATCCGCATCCGACGTTGTCGGAGATTTTGGGAGAAGCGATGTTGGCCGTTGATGGACAGGCGATTGGCATATAAACGTTTCAAATAAATCGGTGCTTTTCTTTTTGGGGAGAAAAGGATTATAATGGGGTTAGCCAGAGTTTAGTACCAGGTTTTAAGACAAGATGGTACTAGGTACTGGAAGTAGGATGTTTGACACTTAAGGAGGTGCCTCAATGAGTTCTAAAGGCGCTGTAGACGCTGGCTTCAGACATGAACAGCTGGGACTTACTCACGGACAAGTTATTGATATGTACAGATATATGTTGCTCGCAAGAAGATTTGACGAGCGCAACATGCTCCTGCAACGGGCAGGGAAAATTAATTTCCACGTTTCTGGCATTGGACAGGAGGCGGCACAAGTAGGTGCAGCTTTCGGCCTTGACCGGGAAAAGGACTATTTTCTTCCCTATTATCGGGATTATGGATTCGTGCTTGCGGTAGGAATGACGCCGCGCGAACTAATGCTGTCGGCATTTGCCAAGGCAGATGATCCCAATAGCGGCGGTCGCCAGATGCCAGGACATTTTGGTAGTAAACGGCTGCGTATTGTGACAGGCTCCAGCCCAGTAACGACACAGGTTCCGCATGCAGTAGGTGTAGCTTTGGCTGCCAAAATGCAGAAAAAGGATTTTGTTTCGTTTGTTACGTTTGGGGAAGGCTCCAGCAATCAGGGAGATTTTCACGAAGGCTGTAACTTTGCTGGTGTACAGAAGCTGCCAGTCATCATTATGTGCGAGAATAATCAATATGCGATATCGGTTCCGATTCATAAACAGTTGGCAGGCAAGGTAAGCGACCGTGCTTTGGGATATGGTTTTCCAGGGATTCGAGTCGATGGTAATGATGCGTTGGCGGTATATGCGGCGGTGAAGGAAGCACGGGAACGTGCTGTCCGCGGTGAAGGTCCTACGCTGATCGAAGCCATGATGTACCGTCTGTCTCCTCACTCCACCTCTGATAATGATCTGGCTTACCGGACCAAGGAGGAAGTGGATGAGAACTGGGCCAAGGATGGCGTAGCCCGTATGAAAAACTACTTGATTGAATGCGGCATTTGGGATGAGGCCAAGGATGCGGATCTGTCGGCTGAGCTGCTGCTCGAAGTCAAGGAAGCGATTGAATATGCAGATAATGCGCCTTTTCCAAAGCCCGAAGATACGCTGCTGCATGTGTATGCAGATAGCGATGGGGAGGGCCGGTAACGATGGCGATTATGGAATATATTGATGCGATTCGTCTTGCCATGAAAGAAGAGATGGAGCAGGATGAAACGGTTTTTGTATTAGGTGAGGATGTCGGGGTGAAGGGCGGCGTCTTTACAACGACAAAGGGGCTTATGGACCAATTCGGTGAGCAACGTGTCATGGATACGCCATTGGCTGAGTCGGCTATTGCCGGGGTTGCGATTGGTGCAGCCATGTACGGAATGAAGCCGATTGCCGAAATGCAATATTCGGACTTCATGCTTCCGGCTACGAATCAGATTATTAGTGAAGCAGCTAAAATCCGTTACCGCTCTAACAACGATTGGAACTGTCCTGTGGTAATCCGCGCGCCAATCGGTGGTGGTATCTTTGGTGGTTTG
Organism: Paenibacillus sp. A3M_27_13; assembly: GCF_024213315.1. Taxonomy (NCBI): domain Bacteria; kingdom Bacillati; phylum Bacillota; class Bacilli; order Caryophanales; family Paenibacillaceae; genus Paenibacillus; species Paenibacillus sp. A3M_27_13. The sequence continues at coordinate 560,330 of NZ_JANAVE010000001.1, read as the reverse complement.
TATCACTCTCAGTGTCCAGAATCTATCTTTTTTGGTACGCCGGGTTTGAAAATTGTTGCTCCATTTACACCTTATGACGCAAAAGGATTGTTGAAAGCAGCTATTCGTGACCCTGATCCAGTGCTGTTTTTTGAAAATAAAAAATCCTACAAGCTGATCAAGGGTGAAGTGCCTGAGGATGATTATATCGTTCCGATTGGCAAGGCTAATCTATTACGTGAGGGTGACGATATTACGGTCATCGGATATAGCCAGCCTTTGCATTTTGTCATGCAGGCTGCTGAGGAATTGGAGAAGGAAGAGGGCATTACCGCACATGTTGTGGATTTGCGCACACTCCAACCGCTGGACCGCGAAGCCATTATTGAGGCTGCACGACATACAGGTAAGGTATTAATCGTGCATGAGGACAACAAAACGGGCGGCATCGGTGCCGAGGTATCGGCAATTATTAATGAGGAGTGTCTGTTCGAGCTGGATGCGCCGATTGAGCGTCTATGTGCTCCTGATGTACCAGCCATGCCGATCAGTCCACCGATGGAGAAGTTTTATATGTTAAACAAGGATAAAGTTAAGGAAGCCCTGCGCCGTCTTGCAATGTATTAATAAAAGCTAGATTGGACGAAAGCATTCCAAAAGTATAGCGGGGGCAGCGGTAAAACGCGCCCTCCTATGATGTTAAGGAGTTGAAAAAATGTCAGACCAAACACAATGGAACGACGTGACCATGCCACAATTGGCAGAATCGCTCGTATCGGCGACAATTGCCAAATGGCTCAAACAACCTGGTGAAACGGTAGAGCAATTCGAGCCGATTTGCGAGGTTATTACAGATAAAGTGAATGCAGAAATCCCATCCACATTGGACGGCATTATGGGTGATCTGTTGGCAGAGGAAGGTCAGACAGTAGCGGTAGGCGATTTAATTTGCCGTATCCAGACGAAGTCGACTGCACCTTCGGCGGCAACAGGAGCGACACCTGTTGCACCAGCATCTCAAAGTACCGTACAAACACAATCTCAGCAGAGTGCTGGATCGGACCAGTCCATGAGAGGACGTTTTTCCCCAGTGGTGCAAACCCTGGCTGCTGAGCATAATGTCGACTTAAGCCAAGTACCAGGCACGGGCATGGGGGGAAGAATTACCCGCAAAGACGTGCTGAATTATGTGCAGCAGGGCGGTTCTGCTCCCACTGGAGTATCTGGACAGCCGACTGCGACAACATCAGGACAAGGCTCTCCTTTTGCAGGAAGACAGCAGTCTGCCACTCAGCACAGCACACCGATTCAAAATATGGACCCTGCTATTCCGGTTCGTAACAGTGGGATTCATTTGACGGAGGCTCCAAAGGCTCCTGTGATCGAAGTTGAGGGTGGCAACAATAACAGATCCGAGTATTTTATTGATGTTACACCCATTCGCAGTGCAATTGCTCGCAATATGCGACAAAGCGTTTCCGAAATTCCACATGCATGGACGACGATTGAGGTGGATGTGACCAACCTGGTAATGCTCCGCAACAAGATCAAAAACGAGTTCAAGCAAAAAGAAGGCATCAATATTACGTATCTGGCTTTCCTCATGAAAGCAGTCGTGAATGCAATCAAAGAATATCCGATCATGAATTCGGTGTGGGCTGTGGACAAAATTATCGTCAAAAGAGATATCAATATTTCGCTAGCCGTGGGTACAGAGGACTCCGTTCTTACTCCTGTTATTAAAAAAGCGGACCAGAAAAATATTGCTGGATTAGCTCGTGAAATTGACGATTTGGCACGTAAAACCCGGGAAGGCACGCTCAAACTGGACGACATGCAAGGCGGAACGTTCACTGTAAACAACACAGGCTCCTTTGGTTCGATTTTATCTTATCCGGTAATTAACTATCCGCAGGCTGCAATTCTTACCTTTGAATCCATTGTCAAAAGACCAGTGGTTATTGATGATATGATTGCGGTTCGCTCGATGGCTAATCTGTGCTTGTCGCTGGATCATCGCATTTTGGACGGAGTGATTTGCGGACGATTCCTGCAACGGGTTAAAGAAAATCTAGAAGGCTACACTTTGGATACGAAGCTGTACTAATCATCCGAACAGTGGGGGAAATGTACGGAGAGGAAGTGACAGGCCGTGAACAGACGACCGCTTGATGTAACCTATACGAATAGGATGGAATATGCCCATGCATGGGATGTCCAGAAGGAGATTGTGGGAAAGCTGGATGCGGGAGAGGCAAGAGAAACGCTTATGCTTCTCCAGCATCCACCGACCTACACGATTGGTTCTCAGCGGCATCCTGAACATTTGCTCCTCACACCAGAGCAACTGAAGGAGCAGGGAATCAGCGTCTTTCAGATTGACCGTGGGGGAGACATTACATATCATGGGCCGGGGCAGCTTGTCGGATATCCTCTACTTATGCTCGGCAACCGGGAGGCGCTGAATCTGCACGGATACCTTCGAAGTCTGGAAGAAGTGATCATCCAGTTGTTGGCATCTTATGGGGTTGAGGGAAGCCGTAAGCCTGAATATACGGGGGTATGGATCGGGAATCTAAAAATTGCGGCCATTGGCGTCAAATTCAACAAGTGTAAGCACCGTCGGGGCTTCGTAACCAGCCATGGCTTTGCCTTTAACATCAAATCAGGGATACAGCATGAGGGCTTTGAGGGCATTGTCCCGTGCGGAATTCAGGAATACGGTGTGACATCATTGGAGGACTGCATACAGAAGCCTATGTCGGTGGAGCAGATTGCGAAGGAAATTGTACCGTTCTTTGAACAGCAATTTTCATTTGCTGCGCAATGGCAAACGCATTCTTTCCAATAAAGGTAAGGCGGGCTATTGTGTATGTACACGAAAGCCCGCCTGTTTGCTTTACGTAACAGCTCGTCCACTCAAGGCTTCAATAGTGCCTTAGAGCAGCCGGATACCTTGAGCGGTATAGTTATTATAGTGGCATAATAAACGGCTCAATTACCATGAACAGCGTAGAACCAATCATAGCTGCGAGCATAATGTAGACGAAAAAACGAACCCATTTTTTGTTCGACATGTGTAACTCCTTTAGGATAGGTTTAAGTCATAGATAAGAACATCTATCCGTATTGTAGCGTAATCGGGAAAGAGAGGAAAGTTTAATGACAGTAAAAGTAGTAAAAGACCGAATTGTACAGGAATTTATGGAACTCGTACAGGTGGATAGTGAAACGAAAAATGAGCAGGAAATATCACGTGTTCTAAAAGAAAAGTTTAATGCACTCGGGCTGGAAGTAATGGAAGACGATTCTCGTGAAAGAACCGGACATGGTTCAGGAAATCTGATCGTCACCTGGAAAGCGGAAGGTGTGGAGCAAGCACCCAAATTATTTTTTACCTGCCATATGGATACCGTTACTCCGGGTAAAGGCATTAAGCCACAGTTGGGTGAGGATGGCTGGATTCGTAGTGACGGTTCAACGATTCTGGGTTCTGACGACAAGGCGGGAATTGCTGCTTTGTTCGAGGCGATTCGTGTCGTGCGCGAGCAGAATATTCCCCATGGTCAAATCCAGTTCGTGATTACGGCTGGCGAGGAATCTGGTTTGATGGGTGCACGGTTGATGAAGCCAGAAGTGCTAGATTCTGATTTCGGATATGCTTTGGATTCGAATGGTGAAGTTGGCTCTATTTGTATAGCTGCCCCAACGCAGGCACGTATTGAAATGAAGATAACTGGGAAGTCCGCTCATGCGGGGGTAAATCCAGAAGATGGCATTAGTGCCATTCAGGTCGCTTCTAAAGCCATTTCTAAAATGAAACTAGGACGGATTGATAAGGAAACGACCGCTAACATCGGCAGTTTCGAGGGCGGCGGCGCGACGAATGTGGTATGCGATTTTGTATTGATCCGTGCAGAGGCACGTAGTATTGTGCAGGAAAAGGTTAATCATCAAATCCAGCATATGCGTGAAGCGCTGGAAACCACCACACGCGAATTTGGTGCACAGGGAGAGTTCCGCAGTGAAGTCATCTATCCGGCATTCAGCTTTACGGAGCATGACGAAGTTGTACAGGTTGCACAGCGTGCAATTCAAGGACTGGGACTGGCAACGCCGACCTTCCATTCCGGTGGTGGCTCAGATGCTAATGTATTCAACGGGCTTGGAATTCCAACGGTGAATTTGGCTGTGGGCTACCAGAACATCCATACAACAGAGGAAAAAATCAAGGCCGATGACCTGGTGAAGGTTGCTGAAGTTGTCATAGCTCTGATTCAAGAAACCACAAAATAAACTTGTATCATACACTTGCAACATACTGAAAAAAGGTTCAGGTTAAAGACAGGAACAGCGTTCCTTCGTCTTTAGACCTGAACCTTTTTTGGAACAGCTAGCGAAGCGATGGTGGCGGTAGGTCCGTGTTCCTTTTGCCACTGACGCAAGAGTGCTTGAATCTGCCAGGCTTTACCAACGATATGGAGGGTGCTTTCAGTACGGTAGCTTTTCATTTCTGCATCTCCTCATGACAGGAAGTTTGTTATCCTACCACCAGCATATGTACAAAGTGGACAAGTTAGACTAACTTTGGTGATAATTAATAAAGAAAGATAGATATGAAGGAGGAAACTTACCGATGAACGAGCAAACGAACGGACAATTAAACAAACCAACAAACGATGCACATCGCAAGCCTTATTCCAATCCTGCGCTGGAGGAAAAGACCGTGTCTACACAGCCTATCTTTGAGGGGAAGGTCATTACATTACAGGTAGACACGGTAGAGCTTCCCGACGGCTCCACTGGAAAGCGTGAGATCGTAAAGCATCCAGGGGCGGTGGCTGTTTTGGCTCTACACGAAGGGAAAATGCTGGTCGTGGACCAGTACAGACAGGCGATGGGGCGCTGTGAGGTAGAAATTCCTGCAGGTAAGCTAGAGCGGGGTGAAGATCCGATGGAAGCAGCGGGGCGTGAGCTGAGAGAAGAGACAGGTTATACTGCCAAGTCGTTGAAGCTGCTGCACTCCTTTTATACCTCTCCTGGCTTTGCGGATGAAATCATTCATCTGTATGTTGCCGAAGAACTGGAGTTAGGTGAGATGGAACCGGATGAGGATGAATTTCTGGAGTTGTTTGAGGTGACGCTGGAAGAAGCACAGACGCTCATTCGTGAAGGACGGATTAGTGATGCCAAAACGATTCTGGCCGTCTATGCGTGGCAACACCGCCAACATACAGGGAGCTTCTAAGCGGATGGATGAAAATATAGTAGAACTTAACGACTACTTTGCAGACTTGCATATTCATATTGGCAGAACAGAGAAGGGAAATCCGGTCAAAATTAGTGGCAGCCGCGATCTGACCTTTGCCAACATAGCTAAGGAAGCCTCCGGTCGTAAAGGAATTGGGCTGATCGGTATCATTGACTGCCATGCACCTAATGTACAGGAGGATATTCGTACCTATTTACATACGGGTGAAATGAAGGAAATCAGCGGCGGCGGTATCGCTTACCGGGATACGGTTATTCTCCTTGGCACGGAGCTGGAAATACGTGCTGAAGGTCGCCCTGAGGCGCACGTACTGGCCTATTTTCCAGATCTGGCGGCGATGGAGGATTTTACCCAATGGCTGGCCCGGCATATGAAAAATGTTAATCTTAGCTCACAACGAATCTATGCGCCGCCACGCGAGTTGCAGCAGCAAATTTACGGACGTGGAGGCATTATGGTGCCTGCGCACGTGTTTACTCCTCATAAGGGCATATACGGCAGCTCAGCGGCCCGTATGGAGGAATTGCTGGATATGGAGCTCGTTAGCGGGGTGGAGCTGGGGCTGAGCGCAGATTCATCTATGGCCGGTTTGATTTCGGAACTGGATCGCTTCAGCTTTCTCACGAATTCAGATGCCCATTCACTTGGGAAAATAGGACGAGAATACAACAAATTATCACTGGCAAAGCCGTGTTTTGATGAATTCAGAATGGCTTTGGAGCGGCGGGAAGGACGACGGGTGCGTGCCAACTACGGATTAAATCCGAAACTGGGCAAATACCATCGTTCTTACTGTCAAAGCTGCGGTACGATTATTGACGAGCAACAGATGGCGGATGAACGTTGTCCTGACTGTGGTCATACCAAGCTGGTGCGAGGTGTGCTGGATCGAATATGGAGCATTGCCGACCGTGAACAGTCCATGATTCCTTCCCATCGTCCGCCATACATTTACCAGATTCCACTGGAGTTTATTCCAGGTCTGGGCAAAGCCAAGCTGAACCAGCTATTGGTTGCATTTGGAACAGAAATGAATATTTTACATGAGGTTACGCAGGAGGAGTTAGCAGCAGTCGTCGGAAAAGTGCTAGCAGAGCAAATTGTGCTTTCACGCGAGGGGAGACTGTCGCTTGTATCCGGTGGTGGTGGAACATACGGCAAAATAGCTAAGTCCTAGTAAAGTCTTGTCCCTCTAAAGGCATATCAGCGTCTGCTTGTTCATAACCATAAATTATCTATGCCGCTGGCTTGGCACATCATTCGTGATGCTTGATCTGCAGTGAAAGCTGCCCCATTTCTAGCCATCAGCCGTCGGATTACGGTTGTTTTTTGGACAAACAAGCAGATGAAAGGGGCAGGACGCCGATGCAATGGTTTCGTCATACGTTAAAAGATCAGACGCCGTATTATGTTTTCTTGGCTGTGCTGTTTCTGGTGGGAGTCGTCTTTGGCGCACTTATGGTTAACGCACTCTCGCTGGAGCAGTTACAGGATTTGTCCCGTTACCTGAAGGATTTTTTTGTAACAGTCAATCAAAACGAACAGGGCTTCGCTGATTCGCAGGCGGCTTCGACCTTTTGGGATAGCGTATCTTTACATCTGAAATGGGTCGGCCTAATTTGGGTGTGTGGCCTTTCGGTTATTGGTCTACCGGGCATTCTTGTATTGAATTTCCTCAAGGGTGTGCTAATCGGATTTTCAGTAGGTTATATGGTGGGGCAATATTCGTGGAAAGGACTGCTATTTTCTTTGGTTTCAGTTGCTCCCCATAACCTGCTCGTCATTCCGGTACTGCTCGTCTGCAGCGTGGCTGCGATGACTTTTTCCATCCATATGATCAAAACCAAAATACTCGCTACCCGGCCGTCAGACGGGATGCTGCGTCCGTTGCTGTCTTATGCAGGATTGACTGCTGTGATGATGGTGCTTCTTATCGGTAGCGCGTCCTTTGAAACTTGGATCACCCCGGTTATGATGCAATGGGTCACTCCTATGCTGACAGCTTCCGTATCATCTTGATCCGTTTCAAAATGTTTGACTTTATTTGTATAGACCCCCTATAATAATAGGAGTGAAAAAAGTGCAGTAGGCAGTAGCTTTGCAGGGGGAGGGAGACACATGGAAGCACGGATCGAAAAAATTAAGCAGCAGCTGCAATCCCAGGGCTACAAACTAACGCCTCAGCGGGAAGCCACCGTCAGAGTTTTACTTGAGAACGAAGATGATCATCTGAGTGCGGAAGATGTATTTATGCTCGTCAAAGAGAAAGCTCCCGAAATCGGTCTGGCAACCGTATACCGTACCCTAGAACTGCTAAGTGAACTGCATGTCGTGGAGAAAATTAATTTTGGTGATGGCGTTGCGCGTTATGATTTGCGCGGCGATACAACCAAACATCACCATCACCATTTGATATGTGTGCAGTGTGGCAGTGTAGATGAAATACTGGAAGATTGGCTTGGACCATTGGAGGAGCGTCTGGAACGGGAATATAATTTTACCGTAGTGGATCATCGTTTGGACTTCCACGGTATCTGTTATCGTTGTAAGGCGAAGAACGATACGACGGCTCAGAAATCTTTGGGCAAATCCAGAAAACACAAATCTCAGGACTAAAAGCTGACTACCCAAGCTCTCACCGACGAAGATGCGTTCGGGAGAGCTTTTTTGGTTAGGAATCTGTTGTTCGAGATTAAGTGGTATAAAAAGGAATAGCTTGTCATACCCTTCCATAGAGAGTCCTAATAGGGACTATATTCTGAGGAAAAGGCGGCTGATCCACATGGTACTATCGTTGCGGAGAGGACTAAAATGGCTGCGTTTGGTAATATTGTTCGGAGTGCTGGCATGTATGTTCTTTTATAGCCTCAGGCTGTTTACAGATTGGATAACACCTGTAGATCATTACCGAATACCGGAAGGACATGCAGTTAAGGTATTTGGCGGGCAAAAAGTAAATGAAGGGTCCGAGCATCGAATAGCAGTGTTGGAACGTTTACGTTTCTTTTACTGGTATGGTGAATAGTCTAAGTAATCGGTCTTGATGAGCTTATGATATGAACGCACACGAAGAAGCAGACGCTGAGACTGAACCGTTGTATGCAGAACAAGGAGACTTTTGGAACTCATGAAAATGTACATTCAACCTTTCGTTCAATATATGGAAGAGGAAAAGGGCTTGTCGCGCAGCACATTGGAAGCGTATCAACGGGACGTACAGCAGTTTACCGAGTTCGCAGAAAGCTGTGGTATTGAGCAGCCGGATAACGTCCAACGGTCACATCTGGTACTGTATTTGGGCCGTTTGAAGGAACAGGGAAAAGCTGCGGCGACGATATCACGTAGCGTCGCCTCCATTCGCTCCTTTTTTCATTTTCTTATTCGGGAGGGAATTACGATCCATGATCCGTCCGTTCTGCTGGAGATGCCCAAAGCGACTAAAAAGAAGCCCTCGGTGCTAACGCAGGATGAGATAGAGCGTTTGCTGGACGCGCCGGATGTGACTGCCCCGCAAGGGGTGCGAGACAAGGCGATGCTGGAGTTGCTGTATGCGACGGGCATTCGTGTATCGGAGCTGATTGCCCTAAACGTGCGTGATGTCCGCACCGATCTGCGCTTTGTGCACTGTGGCGGCGAGGCAGGCAAGGAGCGTGTTGTACCGATCAGCCGTGAGGCATCACAGTGGGCACAAGCCTACATGGACGAGCAGCGTCTATTATTGCTGAGATCCGGGCAGGGTGAAGAAGCTCAGGTAGAGCAGGAAGCCATGTTCCTGAACGTATCTGGTCAGCGTCTCAGTAGACAGGGCTTCTGGAAAATGATTAAGAAGTACGGCCAGGAAGCAGGCATAAGCGAGGATATCACGCCCCACACGTTGCGGCATTCCTTTGCGGTACATATGCTGGAGGGCGGAGCGGACTTACGCTCTGTACAGGAAATGCTGGGTCATGCTGATCTGTCAACGACGCAGGTATATGCGCAGACGGCCAGACGGAATATGAAGGAAGTATATGAAAAGCATCACCCGCACGGCGGCAACCGCACTTCTCATGAAAGCAAAGATCGAACGTAACGATACTTTGCTTTCATAGAAAATGTGATAATGACTATAACTTTACGATTGTACAAGTCAGGAGAGATATTAATGTCAACAGCCAACCAATCTACAATTCAGGAAGCAGCAGATTATATCCGTGCCAAGAGCGGAATACGTCCAGAGATTGGTCTTATTCTGGGATCAGGTCTCGGTATTCTGGCCGATTTAATTCAGGATGGAATTAGTATTCCTTATCAGGATATTCCCCATTTTCCTGTATCGACGGTAGAAGGTCACGAGGGAGAATTACTGTTAGGCACGATTGAAGGTCGCGCTGTCGTCATGATGAAAGGGCGCTTTCATATGTATGAGGGATATGGCCCGCAGCTGACGGCTTTCCCAGTTCGGGTGATGAAGCAATTGGGGATTCAAAGTCTGCTGGTGACGAATGCAGCAGGTGGTGTAAACACTTCCTACGAAGCAGGCGATCTGATGGTCATCTCGGATCATCTTAATCTGACCGGACAAAATCCATTGATCGGACCGAACGATGCTGGTCTAGGCGTTCGTTTTCCAGACATGTCGGAGGCGTACAGCCGCCGCTTGCGTGAAATTGCCAAGCAAACGGCTAACCAACAGGGCTTCAGTCTGCAAGAAGGTGTATATGCTGGATTGCTGGGGCCTAACTATGAAACGCCTGCTGAAATCGTTATGCTGCGTACACTGGGTGCAGATGCGGTGGGTATGTCGACCGTATCTGAGGTTATTGTAGCCCGTCATGCAGGTATTGAGGTACTGGGCTTCTCCTGTATCACGAATATGGCCGCAGGCATTCTGGATCAGCCTTTGTCCCATGGTGAAGTGATGGAGACGGCAGAGAAAGTACGTGAGCAATTTTTAAAACTTGTGCTAGCGATTATTCCACAAATGTAGATTGGGGATCATGTTCAACCGAAGCGGTGGACATATATCCCAAGAACCCCATATCCGATCGCCTTTTGATGGCGTGGATATGGGGTTCTTTTTTACATCAACGGTTGAGCTGAGTATGATCTCCTAATGAAGAGGGGGTGTGCTCAATGCAGTTGAATTCGCTTTTTCTGCTACAGCCAGTTTATGTCGTTCTTGCACCTTGATCACAATAACCATAAAAATGATCCAGTAAATGGCTAGCGAGTTCAGGAAACGGCTGTCCGTTATATTGTTCAATACAATAAATAGGAAAAAAACCACTGCCGTCAGCCATGTATACATATCTGCTTTGCCAATTCTGAATTTAAATAAAGTTGTTATGGCGAGTGTAATTGTTGCCAGTAGTCCTGTAAGGCCCACATCGATCCACAGATCACGGAAACCGCTATGGCTGCTTGTCAGATCAAATCGGATGCCGTTCGCATAGATACTGGGTCGGGCTGCCCAGTAGGAGCCGTAACCATGTCCGAACCAGTAATGGCTCTGAATAGCACCACCAATCCCCTGCCAGATTTCCGTTCTTCCAGTTAAGGTCGTTGTTTTTCCGAATTCCGACGCAATCGCATCTCCATAAGTAAAGGTGAGTACCAAACCCAAAAGAACGAGCAAGCAGGAACAGCTAATGAAGAAACCGCGCAACGCAATGCTTCGGATTCTCTTGAATAGCAGTATAAACAATATAAATACAAAGAGCGAAGATGTCAGTACCAAAGAGGTGGTAGATTGGCACTCGATGAGCAATAGGGCATTGAGTAAGATAAAGCCAATATGCAAAACTTTACGTTTACCCCTGAAAAAATAAATGACATGTGAAACAAAACTTAACAGAGAGAGAGTTCCAAGTGTATTTTTATGACCAGAGATGCCCTTCCATAGCCCAGTATGTTCTACTCCACCATGAATGGCAAAGGAGGGAACGAGCAAAACGGCGAGTAGATTGAGTATGCTCAAAATACTTAACGTAACGACTAAGAGGCGAATGCAGCCCTGAGTTGTATAATGGGTGACCAAATAGAGCCCAAAGGTAGAGAAGGCAAGGAATTTGAGAACCATCAGCAAGGAAGAGGTCTGTTCTTGTTCAGCCCATAAGCAGGAGGCAGCGATGTACAGCGTGAGTAGAGTCAGTAACGGATTGTCGGCTAAGGTTGCGATCAATGACTTGAGTGAAGGTAGTAGCATGGTATAGCTGAACAACAGGATAAGCACGGAAATCGTGATAACTCTGGGGGACAAACCCTGACAAGCATAAGGAATCGAAAAAGCCAGTAAACCAGCTACTGTAAGTACATGTTTCACGATTTCACCACCTAGATACATTATGTATCTATAATATACAAAACGTATCTTCTTGTACAATAATAATAAAATATTTATTTTCATTTTTCTCAAGCCTAGAGCAAGCCCTCTTGTGCATATACTCAGTCCATGCTAAGAAAATGAAGAATTCTTCGGCTTGGTCAAAAAAGGAACTTTTTACGTTTTTAAACATGGGGGTGTTCGGGTGGCGGATCATTTTACAGACCGTTTGAAGTTGAATTTGAGTGGTACGGGCAAAGAGTTAACGCCGCAGCAATTAAATGAAAATTTTAAAACCATTGAAAAAGAATTCATTGAACGAAGTGTAAACGTAAGCTGGTTTGGAGCTGCTGGTGATGGTATTCAGGATGACACGGCAGCTTTACAGGAATTGATTAATAAGACCCCCGATTATTCCATTCTTCACATCCCCAGTGGACGATACAAAATAACCTCTACCTTACAGATTCGCAAGCAGGGTGTGCGCATTTTTGGCATTCATAAGGGCAGATACCGACAAGGCAAAGGTGTTACGTCGATTGAATATTATGGTACGGGTCCTTGTTTTCAAATTGGAGATGAAAGTCTACCATCGTTTAGCGGATATCAAAATGTGCAGTTTCATGACTTATCGATCCGGTACGAGGGGGCTGACATAGGCACATTAAATAATCCGTTTTCGCAGTCAGTGAAGCGTGGATATTATGGCAAAGGTACTTTGGGTATTCAGGATTGGAAGGGTGGCGGAGTTGTCCTGGATAACGTCCTAATTGAGCATTTTGAAACGGCTTTTTGGGGCTATGAAAGTGATGTGAATTTATTTAAATGCACGGAGATTAATTACAATAAAACAGGGATTCACTTGCAGAACAGAAGTTCACAGTTTACTAGCATAGCGCTTTTTACATTGGGGAACGATACGGCATTGGATCTGAATAGCTCCAATGGGGCCAGATTTTTGGCTAGCCAGCACATTAAGGATGGAAGCTCCAATGATATTCCCATTCTAATTAATGATTTTATGAACGCTGAATTTATAGGTTGCTGGTTTGAGGGACTAAGCAGAGAGCATAAGATGACAGTGCCTTCTTTTATTCAAATTGGTGCTACCAAAGAAACAAAAAATGTGGCCTTGCGTGACTCCATTTTAGCGATAGCGGACAAATTCGATGACACCCAATCCGTATGTAACTATTTTGTGGATGTGGTCATTGGCAAAAAAGTTTTGGTGGACGAGGTGGGAGGGTATCCCCGTAATCTAAAGCAGCTTATTTCTTTCTCTGGTAGCTCTTCCACACAGCAGGTGACACTTCGCTCACATTTGGATTTTAGCTATAGCAATAATCGTTATGGCGAGAATAATGGGACAGGGCAGGCTTTGCTGCTTGTCGAGAAATACTCAAACAACGGGATTGAGCATTTGGACGAAACCTTTGTTAAAGCCTACCTGGGAGCAAGGCAAAATCTTCCCGCAGGTAGCTGGCAGAAGGTGAAGTTTAATCAAATCAACCATGATGAGCTGATCGAATTCGATGCGGTGAATAGCCGATGGCGAGCCAAGCGAGCTGGGAAATACAGAATACAAGTCTACATTTCGACCGATCCCCAAGTGGATGGCAATCGCACACGGCTGGCACTTCACCTGAATGATGAGCAGCTTACCGGAAGTTCCGCCTATGCGTATCTCGATGATAGGGTAATTGGCGGACTGAACTATAGTGCATTGAGTGGAGCTATGGAACTTAGATTGGAAGCGAATTCTTTTATTGATATACGGGTGTTCAGTCAAAATACGATGGATATTCTACCCGGTGGAGGAATCACATATCTCACTATAAGCCGAATTTAAACAATTATTTCACAGACGATAGATGTTCTGTCATTTTATATATTGGAAAATGCGCACCATGCTGACTCAGCTTGGTGCTATTTGATGTTTTTATTCATATGGAATATTTTTCTTTCATTCTGACGACAATGGTTAGCAGCACGCGAATAGGCCGGAGGGGTAAGTAAATGGGCTCCGGTGCTTTACGCCAATATGTTGAGGAGGGAACCGATTGTGAAGAAAAAAGTGGTGGCGTTCATCCTGGCTTGTCTGGTAGCCTTGACTGCCGTCCCTGTCGGCGGTTGGGCCGAAGAAAGCAGACCTGAAAGCAAACCCAAAGAGGGATCAGCGGCTGAGCTGGCTCCCGAGGCTCTCTCGGCGATCCTGATGGATGCAGATACGGGCACAGTCATCTATGAAAAAAACAGTCGTGAAAAGCTTCCTCCAGCGAGCATCACCAAGATTATGACGATGTTGCTGACAATGGAGGCTATTCAAGATGGCAAGCTCAAGCTGACCGATAAAGTTCGGGCCAGCGAATATGCGTCTTCAATGGGAGGCTCGCAAATTTTCTTGGAGCCCGGTGAAGAAATGACGGTCGATGAGATGCTGAAGGGAATTGCAATGGCTTCCGGCAACGACGCCTCTGTGGCGATGGCTGAGAAAATTGCAGGATCTGAACAGGCTTTTGTCGAGATGATGAATGCGAAGGTGCAACAGCTCGGGCTCAAGGATACGCATTTTGCCAATTGCAACGGTTTACCCGTAGAGAATCACTATTCTTCTGCGCATGATATTGCGGTTATGAGCCGAGAGTTGTTGAAATACCCGCAAATTACGAAATATACGGGAGCCTATCAGGACTATTTGCGCAAATCCTCAGTCAAACCCTTTTGGCTGGTGAATACGAATAAGCTTGTCCGTTTCTATACTGGAGCAGACGGGCTGAAAACAGGCTATACGGCAGAAGCAAAGTTCTGTCTTTCCGCTACTGCGAAGCGTGATGGCTTGCGTGTCGTAGCTGTGGTGCTCGGGGAGCCAAATACGAAGATACGCAACAATGAAGTATCTTCCATGTTCGACTATGCATTTTCTCAATATACAATGAAATCCATATACAAGCCGGGTGAATTGCTGGGCAGCGTAAAAGTTGAAAAAGGCGTATTGCCAGAGCTGAAAATTCAGGCTGACCGTTCTTACAGTGTACTGGTGAAAAAAGGTGGCAACAAACAAACGTTGCGTCATGAATTGCAACTGGCCCCAAGCCTCAAAGCTCCTGTCCGGGCTGGTGACCCAATCGGTAAGCTGGTCGTCTATCAGGATGGACAACAGCTTAAGGAGTTTAATATCACTTCGCCTGTGGCTATCGAAAAGGCCGGATGGTGGAAATTGTTTAAACGTACCATGTCGAACCTATTTTCTTTGTAGATTTTACGGGGTTTTCTTCTAGTTTTGTCGGAGGGCAGGAATCGTCTGCGGCTACGTAGAAATCCTTGTCCAAGACCGGGAGGAGAGTGAGTAAGCATGAACCTGCAAATTGAAATGGAGCATCACCGGGGGGTACTGATTGTAAGGCTGTCTGGTGAGCTTGATCACCATACGTCGGACATGGTCCGTATGCAAATGGACGAGGCGATTCAGCGCCGGCAATGCGAGCATATTGTGCTCAGCCTGAAGAATCTTCAGTTTATGGATAGCTCCGGCCTTGGCGTTATCTTGGGACGGTACAAACTGATCAAGCAAAAGGGCGGAAAAATGGCAGTCTGTGATGTCAATCCGCCAGTACACCGACTGCTGGATATGTCAGGGCTGTTCAAAATCATGCCCATATATGACAACGAGGGAAATGCGCTCACGGAACTGGAGGTTGTGTCATGAGAGAAGGCACGGGAAACAATTTCATGAGCTTGCAGTTTGCTGCCAAATCGGAGAATGAAGCATTTGCTCGTGTGGCTGTCGCGGCCTTTATTTCCAGGCTTGATCCCACAATGGATGAGCTAAGCGATTTGAAAACCGTGGTGTCTGAAGCGGTGACAAACAGTATTATTCACGGTTATGACAGCGATCCGTCAGGTGTCGTAACGATCAAAGTCGGGATTGAAGCGGACGTGATCACGTTGGTTGTTGAGGACGCAGGGCGAGGAATTGAGGATATAGAGCTAGCCAAGCAACCTCTATATACGTCCAAACCTGAATTGGAACGCTCCGGCATGGGCTTTACGATTATGGAAAATTTCATGGATGAGTTTGAAGCAGTCAGTGAGCCGGGCGGAGGCACGTCGGTCCGGATGAAGAAAAGGATTGAATCCAAGAAAGCTTTATATAATTAGGAGTTGATCCTATGGAAGCAGGAGGAAAAAAAACTTCGCACAGCTATTTGGAGGATGCGGAAGTCAAGCGGCTTATTGCACTGAGTCAATCTGGTGATAATGAGGCTCGTGAGACACTGGTCAATAGTAATATCCGGCTCGTCTGGTCTGTCGTGCAGCGCTTTATGAACCGGGGGTATGAACCTGACGATCTTTTTCAAATTGGTTGCATCGGCTTGTTAAAATCGGTGGATAAATTCGATCTCAGCTACGAAGTCAAATTTTCAACATATGCAGTACCGATGATTATCGGTGAGATTCAACGGTTTCTGCGTGATGACGGTACACTCAAGGTTAGCCGTTCCTTGAAGGAAACGGCCAATAAGGTCCGCAAAATGAAGGACGAGCTATCCAAACGACTCAACCGCCTGCCTACAGTCAAGGAAGTTGCTGATGAGCTGGGAGTGACACCGGAGGATGTTGTTTTTGCGCAGGAGGCCAATAAGCCGCCTACTTCAATTCACGAAACGGTTTTCGAAAATGACGGTGATCCGATTACACTTATGGATCAGATTGCTGACGAATCACAGGAAAGATGGTTCGACAAGCTGGCACTCAATGAGGCCATTGGCGGACTATCTGAGCGGGAGCGGTTGATTGTGTACCTGCGCTACTACCGGGATCAGACTCAATCAGAGGTTGCAAGTCGGCTTGGTATTTCTCAGGTGCAGGTATCACGGCTGGAAAAAAAGATTTTACAACTGATCCGCGATCAGATTGCCCAATAATAACAGTCAGGATCTTAGTGACATCCTTATGCTTACGTATTACTAAAGGGTATTCCAAAGCCATTTTAATGGCAAGGGGTACTCTTTTTTGCGTGGGATAAAAGACAATACACAGAATAGGTTTCCTTGCTTCGTTCCATACTAATCGATAATTACGAGGATAAGGAGGGGATCGGATGACTCATAGTCCGGCTCCTACAGTAGCTCCTATTGTCTACTTGCGGCTCCGCAGCCGTGTCCGCATGATACAAGGGCAGGATTTACATTTGGGTGATGTAGCCCAACTGCTGACTAATCCTGAATGGGAAAAGGATTTGCTTGAGCTTGTTCTCAAGCGGCCGCAGCACCAGGACGGTAATCTGATACTGATAGACATGCTGCAGATTATAGCAAAAATTAGAGATCATATTCCGGGGGTCGTAGTTGAATCTCTCGGGAAGCCGCATGTACTTGTGGAACTTGTGGAGAAACCCCGTAAGCCGTCCAAAATACTGTTTGTTTTGGTATGGGTGCTTCTGTTTTTTGGCTCTGCGCTGACAATTATGAATTTTCATGCCGACGTTAGCATGATGGAGGTACAGGTTCGGATTGTGGAGATGATTACGGGACATAAGGATGAGCATCCGTACCTGTTTCAAATTGCTTACTCGATCGGCATCGGCTTTGGCATGATCGTTTTTTTTAATCACTTGTTCAAGAAAAATTGGAACGAGGAGCCGACGCCGCTGGAGGTGGAAATGTATCTGTATCAGGAAAATGTGGATCAGTATGTTGTGGCAGAGGAATATGAAAAGATGGCCCTTCTGCAGACAAAGGATAAGAAACCATGATATTTGTACAGGCTGCACTTCAGATTATTTTAGGTATTGCTGGGGGCCTTGCGGTGGGTAGCGGTGTAATTGCTTTTTTTATTGTGCTGGATATCATGCCGCGATTAGCACAACTTACCCGTACGTATAAAAAATCACGTGCATACGAAAAGGCAATGATTGTAGGCTCAGTACTGGGAACTGTGGTCGATTTTTGGAACATTTGCTTGCCACTACCGGGCATATTTACATGGATACCTGGGTTATTTTGCGGAGTGTTTATTGGCTTGCTCGCCGCGGCTCTAACGGAGGTATTGAATCTCCTGCCTATACTCGCCAAGCGACTCCACATGACCGTGTATATGCTCGGTCTGTTGATGGCAATGGTGCTTGGCAAGGTGACGGGTTCCTTATTTGACTGGTTTGTATACAACCGTTAACAACGAAAGCGAAGGGGGCAAGGAATATGGATCACAGAGCGGATCAAGAGCATCAGGAGCAGCATCAAGAAGACGGGGGAATTGGAAAGGAAAACCACACCGGCGGAGAAGAGTTGAGTCCATGGCAGAAAAAGCAGGCGCAGGAATCAGCACGTTTTAAACACAAAAAAGAGAGTGAGCGGTCTGATAACGTAGAGGAGTCCGTTCGCTACTGGCAGGCCGAAGATGATATATCGCCGAGGATGAAGGATAATAAGAATACACTTGAAACAGTATTAGGTTTGGGGGAGACCTTTGATGTCGTATTCAGGGAAATGACACTGGGTGGGCGTCATACCGGATATCTGTTCCTAAATTCCTTTGCGAAGGATCAGATCATGCTTGAAGTGCTAAAGCGGCTCACCTATCTGACGCCGGATGATCTCTCTTCGGATGGACTACAAGCGTATTTTGAAAATTTTATTCCACATATTCAGGTGGAGAAGACGGATAAGATGTCTGTGGTCATTAACAAGGTGCTGACGGGACTGAGTGCCTTTTTCATGGAAGGCGAGCGTTTTTCCCTTATTCTGGATACTCGTAATTACCCGGTGCGTAATCCGGAGGAACCTTCTTTGGAGCGGGTTGTGCGCGGTGCTCGCGACGGGTTTACTGAAACAATGCTTACAAATGTAGGTCTGGTGCGCCGGCGTTTGCGCGACCCAGGGCTTAAATTTGAGGCTATGCAGGTCGGACGTCGAACCCGAACAGACGTATGTTTGGGTTACATTGACGATATTGTGGATAAGGTGATGGTGGATACTGTACGAGACAAAATTAAAAATGTTAATTTGGATGGTATTCCGCTGGCCGACAAGCAATTAGAGGAGACGATTATCAATAAAGGTTGGAATCCATATCCATTAGTACGATATTCGGAGCGACCAGATGTCGTGGCATCGCATATCATGGAAGGAAGGCTCGTTATTTTCGTCGATACCTCACCCAGCGTGATGATTTTGCCTACCACTTTTTTTGACTTGTGTCAGCATGCAGAAGAGAATCGGCAAACCGCTTTTATGGGAAGTTATTTGCGGTGGGTACGTTTTATAGGTATATTCGCCTCGATGTTTCTGCTTCCGATGTGGCTGCTAATGGTCATCAATCCAGAATTAAAACCGGCGTTTCTTGATTTTATTGGTCCTCAAAAGGAAGCACATCTTCCGCTGATTGCCCAGTTTATCATTGTAGAACTAGGGGTCGATCTAATGCGAATGGCGGCTGTGCATACTCCGACACCACTGGCTTCCGCTATGGGCTTGATCGCAGCGATTCTGGTCGGTGATATAGCGGTTAAGACGGGACTTTTCGTGAATGAGGTCGTGCTGTATATGGCTGTCGCTGCCATAGGAATGTTCGCAACACCGAGCTATGAGCTGGGGTTAGCGAATAGACTGATTCGACTATTCCTGCTGGTTTCTGTTGCAATTTTTCACGTACCGGGCTTTGTCGTGGGTACGACACTGATCATTTTGATGCTGACGCTGCATCGGTCATATAATTCTTCGTATTTGTGGCCGTTCATTCCTTTTAATGCCAAAGCGTTAGCTTCCATCTTGTTCCGTATGCCTGTACTAGATGCGCCTAACCGCCCGTCATCTAACAAAACGAGGGACAATACGCGTATGCCCCATACGGATGCCGACACAGATTCGAACTCAGGCAATGGACAGGAGCATTAATATAAATGATCTGCATAAAAATCCATTGTTCTTGATGTTTTTTTTGCTATACTGGTGTAAACATTCGATGGAATATGACTAGCTTGTTCCAGAAAGAGAGGCGCCAGAACATGTATTTGCATGGAAGCAGTAAAATTAACAGCAATGGACATTTGGAGATCGGCGGTTGTGATACAACGCTTTTGAAAGAGCGTTTTGGCACGCCGCTATATATTGTTGACGAACAGTTAGTCCGCCGGCGCTGCCGGGAATTCATAGAAGCTTTTCGTGAAACCGGATTGAAGTTTCAAGTTGCTTATGCAAGCAAAGCGTTTTGTGTTATGGCGATGTGTGCTTTAGCTGCTGAAGAAGGAATGTCGCTTGACGTAGTTTCCAGTGGAGAATTGTTTACTGCGCTACAAGCAGGGTTCCCGGCAGAGCGAATCCATTTTCACGGCAATAACAAAACACCGGAAGAAATTGAAATGGCGTTAGATGCGCAAATTGGCTGCTTCGTCGTTGATAGCGAAATGGAGTTGCATTTGTTGCAGGCCCTTGCCTCCGAGAAAGAACAGCAGGTGAATATCTTACTGCGTGTTACACCAGGGGTTGAGGCGCATACGCATGAATATATGGCCACAGGTCAAGAAGATTCGAAATTTGGCTTTGACATTGGGAATGGTACAGCACGCCAAGCAGTGGAACAGGCTATCGAGCTGGACCATCTTAACCTGTTAGGGGTACATTCTCATATCGGTTCGCAAATTTTCGAAGTGAATGGCTTTCAAATGGCTGCTGAACGGGTTGCAGCTTTTTCCAGAGAAATTAAAGAACAGCTTCAGTTTTCTTTCAAAGTGATTAATCTGGGTGGGGGATTTGGCATTCGCTACACAGAGGAGGACACACCGCTGAAAGTATCCACCTATGTGCAGGCTATCGGCGAAGCGGTGAAAACCTATTTTTCAGGACTTTACGATGAACTTCCAGAAATTTGGATTGAGCCGGGACGCAGTATTGTAGGCGATTCAGGCACGACCTTATATACGGTAGGAAGCATCAAGGATATTCCGCAGGTACGTAAATATGTCTCGGTAGATGGCGGGATGACAGATAATCCACGTCCTGCACTGTATCAGGCCAAGTATGAAGCGATGCTGGCTAATCGAGCGCAGGATACGAACGAAGAGACGGTGTCCATTGCGGGCAAATGCTGCGAAAGCGGCGATATGCTTATTTGGGATGTAGAACTACCTCGTATAAATAGCGGCGACTTGCTCGCTGTTGCCTCAACCGGAGCCTACAATTACTCGATGGCGAGTAATTATAACCGAATACGTCGACCAGCAGTTGTCTTTGTCAACAACGGTGAGGCCGAGTTGGTGGTGCGTCGGGAAACCTACGAGGATATCGTACGCAACGATGTTGTGCCACAGCGCTTGATTCGTGATCAAGCCAGTCCGGCGGTTCAGCCTAACGCCAAGATTACGGTTTCGTCCTGATTTTAGCATTGTAAGATCAAGCAGGCCATTGAGTCGGTAATAATACACCGGGGACAATGGCCCTTTATTTTGGACAAGACTTTGCTAAGCGCGGCAATTCATAGTAAACTGGAACTTGATGTTATTTAGTTCTCAAAACAGGTTGAAAAGGAGATACAAACAATGAAAAAAGGTAGAATAGATCTTGAAAACGGCGGTATCGTCGAAATTGACTTTTTCCCAGAAGAAGCTCCAAACACCGTTGCTAACTTTGAAAAGCTGGCAAACAGCGGTTATTACAACGGTTTGAGCTTCCACCGTGTCATTCCGGGCTTTGTGGCTCAAGGTGGTTGTCCAATCGGTAACGGTACAGGCGGTCCTGGTTACACGATTGACTGTGAAACAGCTACGAATACAACAAAGCATGCCAAAGGCGTTCTGTCCATGGCTCATGCAGGTCGCAACACAGGTGGCAGCCAATTCTTTATCTGCTACGCTCCACAACCACATTTAGATGGAGTACATACTGTATTTGGTAAAGTAACCAAAGGTATGGAATTCATTGATGCTGTAAAACAAGGCGACAAAATGAAAGAGGTTAAAGTATTTGACGTGTAATTTTACCGTTAATTACATGATCTTTTTTAAATAGCGTTGCACCTAAGCCGTTCTGTCTTTGGACAGGGCGGCTTTTGTTGTCTTTTGTTTGACGGTTTATTGATTTTCGCAATCACGTAGGCATTACAGTGCGTAAGATCACATTCGAAAAGTAAGTGTTGTGATAGCCTTCTCATAAGAATGCATTTTCCATTTATTTTATATGAGTATTCAAACTCAGTAAGGATTGGAAAAGAAGGGGGCTTATCACATTGTCTATTTTAACGCGCACAAATCGACTCGGATTTTTTGAAATCCGGCTGGAATCCATTGGTGGACTCGGCGCTAATCTGGCTGGAAAAATGTTGGCCGAAACCGGGGTGCTTGGTCTGGGGCTGAATGCTTCAAATTTTTCGTCCTACGGTTCGGAAAAAAAGGGAACTCCGGTTAAAAGCTTCGTCCGCTTCTGTGAGCCGGAGGTCGATATTCGGGATCACAGTCCGATTGAGCAACCGCATGTGGTAGGCATTTTCCATGAAACGTTATACAAAACGGTAAATGTAATCAGCGGACTGCCAGCGGATGGGATTGTAGTGGTTAATTCCACGCGTCCAGCAGAAGAAATACGGGCTGATTTGGGACTGGTATCTGGTACATTAGCGGTGGTGGATGCGATGGGCATCGCACTGGAAGAGCGAACCAAACTAAATACGTCCATGCTCGGTGCCTTGTTCCGTGTCTGTGATTTCCTGGACCCGGAAGCGATGAGATCGGTTATTCGCAGTACCTTTGAAAAGAAAAATCCACTGTTAGTGGAACCTAATCTGCGTACGTTTAACCGTGGTTATGATGAAATGGAACTGCACGTATATCCAGTTACTGATGACGCAGAGGATCGGGTTTTTGAACGTCCGCAGCCATTGCTGGGATACGAAACCCAACTACTGGGGGGCGTTATTGCAACTCAGGGAAACAGCATGACGAGAGATGTTAGTGGTTCACGTCAGGGGTATGTGCCTGAATATGAAGCTGATAAATGTACCCATTGTGCCAAGTGTGATTCGATTTGCCCGGATTACTGTTTTGTATGGGAAGAGCAAGCAGACAAACGCGGAAGAATGATGCCATTTTTGCAAGGAATTGATTACCAGTATTGCAAAGGATGTCTGAAATGTGTAGATATTTGCCCGTCGGGGGCATTAAGCTCGCGTCGCGAACAATGGGGATGGGCGGAACAGAATCGAGTTGCCCACCAATTTCCGGCATATGAAGGAGGGCGTGCGTAATGGCAAAACTGGAGGAAGAACTCAAACAGACAGGCGCCGCGCAAGTGACAACGTTCGAATCCGGTAATGAAATGGCAGCTACGGCGGCTGCGCAGATTAATTATCATATGATGGGATATTTCCCGATTACTCCATCTACCGAGGTAGCGCAGTATCTGGATCAGATGAGAACGAGAGGTCAGCATAATATTAAGCTGGTTGCAGCAGACGGAGAACACGGATCGGCAGGGATTTGTTATGGAGCTGCCGCAGCGGGAGCGAGGGTTGTGAACGCCACTAGTTCGCAAGGTTTCCTGTACATGCTGGAGCAGTTACCTGTTCAGTCAGGTACCCGTTTTCCAATGGTTATGAATCTGGTGACACGAGCTGTTAGTGGTCCCCTGGATATTCGCGGGGATCATTCGGACCTGTACTATGGTTTGAATACAGGCTGGGTCATTTTGACGGCAAGTACACCACAGGCTGTGTATGATATGAACATCATGGCACTAAAAATCGCAGAGCATAGCGATGTTCGGCTGCCTGTAATGGTCGCATATGACGGTTTTTATACGTCCCATCAAAAACGTAAAGTGCAATATTTTGCCGATGCTGAGACCGTGCGCGGTTTTGTAGGTCCTAACCCGAACTTGAATTATCCGAATATTACGGATTTTGATCATCCTGTTACCGTGGGTGCGCATATGAACGGTGATGACCTGACGAATAATCATGTTCAGCTATCCGAAGCACTGAAGCTGTCAGAAGGAGTATATGAGCAGGTAGCAGCAGAATATGCCGCTTTATCCGGTCGGGAATACCCGATTTTGGATCTGTATCATATGGAGGATGCTGAGGTCGCGGTATTCCTGTTGAATTCGGCGGCTGAATCGGCCAAGGATGTGGCGGATCAACTCCGCGCGCGCGGGATTAAAGCTGGTGTGATACGTCCGAATATCATCCGACCGTTCCCAGCCGCACAACTGCGGGAAGCATTACGCGATGTCAAGGCGCTGCTGGTAGGTGAACGTGCAGATTCGTATGGGGCAGACGGCGGTAATTTAACGCATGAAATTAAAGCGGCCTTGCAGGAGGACCCGCTGAACCGGACACTCGTGTTGAGTCGTATATTTGGCTTGGGCGGCAAGGATTTTTATGCGGAAGATGCAGAGGCGTTCTTCCAGCTTGCGATTGAGGCGGCAGAGGCCGGACGAGCCGAGAAGCCCTTTGATTATTACGGAATTAATCCGGGTTCACCGGACAAGGTGATGCCGCAAGTTATGCAACCGCCACGTGGCAATGCATACCGTACGGGTCTGATTCAGGTTACGCCGGACGAGGCGACCGGGAAGCTCAAAGTCAAGGTACCACCCCTGCGATCGTTGACGACCAAACCACGCCGTCTTACACCAGGTCACGGGGCTTGCCCAGGATGTGGGGCATTGTCTGCGCTGGAACTGTTTTTCAAAGGTATTGAAGGGGATATTGTCGTGCTGTTCCAGACAGGCTGCGTATATGTGACGACGACAGGGTATCCATATACATCACACAAACAACCGATGATCCACAATCTTTTTCAAAACGGGGCCGCTACACTTTCGGGAGCGCTGGAAGCTTATATGGAAATGAAGCGCCGCAATGAAATTGAGATGTCGGACGATCCGACCTTTATCATGATCAGTGGTGACGGTGGGATGGATATTGGTATGGGTTCTGCGATTGGTGCGGCTCTGCGTAATCATAAGCTGATCATGTTGGAATATGATAACGAAGGGTACATGAATACAGGTTCACAGCAATCGTACTCCACTCCGCTCGGTCACATGACCAGTACGTCGGGTGTAGGGAAAATGCAAAAAGGAAAGCAAGGGCATCACAAGGATACCGTGCAAATCATGGCTGCTTGTAACATTCCGTATGCTTTTACAGCAGCTGAAAGTCATCCGCAGGATATGCTGCGTAAAGCAGCCAAAGCTCAATGGTATGCGAACAACGTGGGTACGGCCTATGGTAAGATCCTGTGCGCCTGCCCGCTGAATTGGAAATCCGAAGACAGACTGGGCACCAGCATTGTGGGCGCCGCAGTCGAGTCCTGTTTCTTTCCTTTGTACGAAATAGAGCAAGGCAGTACGACGATTACGTATAATCCGGAAGACAAGGGAAAACGGATTCCAGCTGCAGAATGGTTGAAATTAATGGGTAAAACGAAGCATCTTCTCAAGGAAGAGGCTACGCTGGCTACCTTTGAGCAGGAGATTGAGCGTCGCTGGACTACCCTGAAAAAGAAACATGAAATTTCAGAGCTATAATTCTGTTTTTTGCATAATCATCGATTAGCATTGTTAGCCGCTGTTACTGTAGTGGTTCGATCAAGATTCTTTGCGCTTATTGCGCAAAGAATCTTTTTTGTCGTTTATGGGTTGAAGCATAAAAAAACAGGTAATGATTTCCGATATAGGAGTGGAGGCCTATAAGAGGCACGTTAAAAAGTTTTCTTCTGAATTTTAAGATGCAATGAGGTGCAGGTAATGATTAAGCTGAATACAGTTGAAATAATCGAAATTATAAAGAAGCAGATCCCTAAGGTTATGAACATCAAGCCAGTAGAACTAAAATTTACGGACGATTTTGGACGGGCATCGCTGGCAGCGACAGAACACAAATTCACACTGACGAACCAGCACTATTCTGCCAAGGTGATGGATTGCGTGTTAGAAACACAGGTACGCCCCATTTTAATGTGCGAAATTATTTATTTTCTGAAATGCGAGTTTATTGACGGACATGTTGATGTACGACTGGATTATGAAGCATGTTCTGAGGAAGGGCGGGGACCTGTTGCTTCAGCCGTAATTACCTTTGATCATGCAACAGAGTTGGGAGTCGAGGAGCTGGCCGATCTGATTGACTTGGCGCTTCATATGAATGATAAAACCTGGTTTGAAGAACTCTCCAGCCAATATGTCAAAACCAAAGCAGGCGCTTCTATTAGATAACTTGCTTTTTTTAGAAGTCGGTGCTAATATACGTAACAAGTTTAATGTTAATTCAATTAAATAAGAGCAAGATCCTTCGGGGCGGGGCGAAATTCCCCACCGGCGGTGATGACATGTTTGTGGATCGTTTTTGTGAGAAACAGCATGGCTTAGTCCGTGACCCGGATGCTGAATGATCGGCAGAAGGTGGACCTGGTGCAAATCCGGGACCGACAGTATAGTCTGGATGGGAGAAGGATACGAAGCGCATGTGCATGACGTGACATGTGCCGATTTTTAGCATACCCAATTGTGCGTACGGCTTATTTCGTTGTAGGACAGCATCGGGCGATAGCTTGCTTAAGCTTTCTTTTTGATGGGTGTTCTGAGCGTATTTGGTTGTATCCTCAGTCATGCTTTCTATTGGCAAACCTATGATTTCATGTCGTCTTAAGATGCATATGAACTGCGCTTGTATACTACAAATGTGACTCTCATCACCCCCATGACGGATTGAATCCGAACTGGGGGTTTTTTGCGCTTATAGCTGATGAATTAGGGATAAACTGAAATGTAGTGGAAAGGAGTGAAGGCATGTTTACCGGATTAGTTGAGGAAGTGGGTCGCATTCAAACTATTTCCAAAAGCGGTGAAGCGATGGTGTTGGGGATTTCGGGTTCCGTGGTGTTGGGCGATTTGAAAATAGGAGACAGTGTCTCGGTGAATGGCGTTTGCCTGACGGCGATACGGATTGGTTCGAAAGACTTTAAGGTTGATGTGATGCCGGAAACCTTTCGCAGCACTAATCTGAAAGAGTTGAGATCCGGCAGCAGAGTCAATCTGGAGCGAGCGATGACGGCGAGTGGAAGGTTCGGAGGACACATCGTGCAAGGACATGTGGACGGGACGGGAACGATTCGAGGGGTGACATCAGACCAGAATGCAGTTGTGTTCGAAGTTGAGCCTAAAAATCAAACATTATTTAAATATATTCTACCCAAAGGGTCAATCACAATTGATGGTATCAGCCTCACAGTCGCACAGCGTACGGGAGATACCTTTGCCGTATCCATTATTCCCCACACTTTATCCGAAACGGCCTTACAAGCCAAACGTGAGGGGGATACCGTCAATATCGAATGTGATATTTTGGGCAAATATGTAGAACAGCTTTTAAATTACAGAGGTGCAGCGGAGGCGGAGAGAGTAGAAAAAGCTCCTCTCAGTTTGGACTATTTGGCGAAACACGGCTTTGCCTGATATTGAATGGTAAGCCTGTTTAGGAGCATTCGTGGCACAAGACATAAGGAGGAAAGTGTTATGGATAGAGGTAGCCAAACAAGTGCAATGGCAAACGTCATGGAGCATGGCGAGTTGGAACATGACGAAGAGATTCGTTTGGATTCCATCGAAGAAGCGTTGGAGGATTTAAAAAACGGTAAAGTCGTTATTGTAGTGGATGATGAACAGCGCGAAAATGAAGGCGATTTTATCGCTTTGGCTGAAAAAGCGTCGCCTGAGGTCATTAATTTCATGATTACAGAAGGTCGCGGGTTGGTCTGTGTGCCAATCACACGACAAAGAGCCGAAGCTTTGGAATTGCATCCTATGGTAGAGCAAAATACAGATTTCCATGGTACTGCCTTTACGGTATCGGTAGATCATATGGAGACAACAACGGGTATTTCAGCGGCCGAGCGCTCCTTGACTGTACGCGCCTTGGCAGACGAAGCAGTCACAGGAAGTGATTTCCGCAAGCCTGGTCACATGTTCCCGCTGATTGCTCGCGATGGTGGTGTCTTGCAGCGTGCTGGTCACACTGAAGCGGCTGTTGATCTGGCCCGACTCAGTGGCTTCAAGCCTGCTGGGGTCATTTGCGAAATTATAAAGGAAGATGGCTCAATGGCCCGCCTGCCTGATCTGGCAGTGGTCGCCAAGCGACATCAATTGAAGCTGATCAGTATTCAGCATTTGGTGGCCTACCGTCGTCGTTTGTCATTGTAAAAATACATCTCGGTTCCAAGTAAATCTGAAGTATTATCCGAAGTCCCTAAATAATTAAACTAAGAGAGGTTGATTAAACATGGCACGTTTTCTAGAAGGTAATCTCGTATCGAACGGTTTAAAATATGGTATTGTGGTGGGCAGATTTAATGAGTTTATTACGAGCAAGCTGTTAAGCGGCGCAATTGACGCCCTTCAACGACATGGTGCGCAGGAAGATGAAATTGATGTAGCCTGGGTTCCGGGTGCATTTGAAATTTCACTGATTGCACAAAAAATGGCTGCAAGCGGCAAATATGATGCCGTAATTACGCTGGGTACGGTCATCCGTGGTTCTACTTCACATTATGATATCGTCTGCAATGAAGTGGCCAAGGGTGTGGCAGCAAGCAGTCTGAAAACGGGAGTACCCGTTATTTTTGGGGTAGTGACGACAGAAAACATTGAACAGGCTATTGAACGAGCAGGTACGAAGGCTGGTAATAAAGGTTGGGATTCTGCATTGGCTGCGATTGAAATGGCCAATCTCGGCAAGCAATTTTAATTATAGGAATAGCTGAATAGAACGGTATAAACTGCAAGGTGAAAAGGGATTGGATTGTTAAGCAAGGCGATGACGTATATACTACAGAAAGAGGGATTGATAACGTAGAGCATAAGTGCTATAGGGAAAGGTATTGTTGAATGATGATTGGAGTAAGGCAGGGGGAAGCACATTGACAGTCGTAAACTACAAGCTGGAAACATTCGAGGGTCCGCTGGATCTACTGTTGCATCTGATTGATAAAGCCGAGATCGACATTCAGGATATCCCGATTAGCGATATTACTGATCAGTATATGGCTTTTTTGCACAGTATGCAGGAGCTGGAACTGGACATTACGAGCGAGTTTCTGGTGATGGCGGCGACGCTCTTATCTATTAAGAGTAAATTGTTGCTTCCCAAGCCACCTGTGATGGAATATGACGATTTGGATTTTTATGAGGAAGAGGATTATGATCCACGTGAGGAACTGGTCCGCAAGCTGGTGGAGTATCGTAAATATAAAGGGATTGCTCGCCATCTAAGTGAACGTGAGTGGGAGCGGAGTCTAATTTATGGCAAGGAGCCAGAAGATCTAAGCGCATTCCTGCCCACTGAACCCGCAAATCCGGTGCATGGGCTGCATGCAAGCGATTTGGTCGCGGCCTTTCAGCGTGCTTTGCGCAAAGCAGAACGACGTACGACGGTAACCCGTGTTCATCGAGACGAAATTTCAGTTAAGGACCGTATCCGGCAAGTTATCGGGGCGTTAGAGATGCTGGGGAACGGAGGACGGCTACTGTTCTCCAAGCTGATGCATGAGGATATGTATCGGCATGAGGTGGTTGTGACCTTTTTGGCTATCCTTGAACTGATGAAAATGAAACAAATTTTCTGTTATCAGGAGAAGCTTTTCGATGATATTGTAATGGAGTGGAGAGGGGATTTACGGGTTAATGGATTATCTGAAGCTGAAATCAATTATTGAGGGACTGCTGTTTCTCGCAGGAGAGGAAGGGTTGTCCACCAAGCAGATCGCCGACATTGTAGAGCAGCAGCAAGAGCTGGTTGAACAGTGCCTGGAAGATATGAAGCAGGACATGGAGCAGGGGGGAAGGGGCTTGCAACTTGTCCGTATTGCCGGTCATTATCAGCTTGCAACTTTATCCGAACATGCACCTTACTTTGAAAAGCTCGCATACTCTCCGGCACGTGCCTCACTGTCTCAAGCTGCTTTGGAGACGCTGGCCATTGTTGCCTACCGCCAGCCCATTACAAGAGTTGAAATCGAAGAGATTCGGGGTGTCAAATCCGAGCGGGCCATACATACACTGGTCAACAAGGAGCTCATTGAAGAGAAAGGTCGAGCTGAAGCCATCGGACGGCCAATATTGTACGGAACGACGAAATCATTTTTGGATTATTTCGGTCTGGGCTCTTTGGCAGATCTACCGCAACCGGAGTTGTTCGAGGATTCGGACAATTTGGAGGAAGAGACTCAATTATTGTTCGAGCGTCTGGAGAGCAGCCAGCCTGCGGCCAACGATCTAGATCTTGAATCCCAATAAAGTTGCTCCGGATCTTGCGGCTCACTTATGTAAAGCTCAAACAGACAGCCAGTCCTCACATAGTTGGGGGCTGGCTGTTGGTATTTTAAGATGCATGATTTTCCGGCGAACGGTCATACTATTTTTGCCATGATATCTATAGCAAAAAGGTAGGGAGGACTCGCCAGTGTGGAAATGGATCAGTATCGCCATCATCGTCGTTATATTACTTGTGCTGGCTATTCTGCTCTCTCGTATTCGGTTGAAGCTGGATATTGCCAAACATGACAATGATGATCGGGCGCATCTAGAGATCAGATTTCTATACGGGATGATTAAAATGAATTACGATATTCCGGCCATTCTCATAACAGGTTTAAAAAAAGGGCTTCTCTATCGGCTTGACCGCAATAAAAACATACATAAAACGGATGCTTCCGTGGATAGCGGAAATATTGATACAGAAAAAATAAAGCAATTTATACATGATATACGGGTTTTGCTCAAGGGAACGAAATCCTTACATCGATGGTTGCGACATACCTTGGCGCATGTGACGTTGTCCAAAATGGAATGGTCTACCAATATAAGTCTTGCTGATGCGGCTTATACAGCTACCTCAACCGGTATTTTATGGGGATTGAAAACGACCTTGATCGGTTTTGCTACCAGCTTTGTACGTGTGGACTGTATCCCGAAGCTGTTTGTCGTGCCCTATTGGGTGGATCGCTTGCGTTTTACTACCACCTTGACCTGTGAAGCAAATATGTCGCTTGGTTATTTGATTTTCTCTATGCTCATGTTAGCTTACCGCATATGGCGCGTTCCGGGTGGACCGGAGGCGTGGAAACGGGTTTTTTCCAAAAAAACCGAGGATGTTCAAGCTAACAGTGAAAGATAAACTGTGGAGAGAGGTGAAACTCAATCCTTTCTGAACTATCGAATGACATACATATTTCCTTGAACCCCTGCGCACAATAGCGAAAGAAAAGGCAGTCTACGCTTGAGATAAGCAGAGGAGGAATAAATCATGTCAGATCACCCGATTCAAGGGCTCATGCAAACCGCAATGGAAAACATCAAAGCCATGGTAGATGTGAATACGATTGTAGGAGACGCAGTGGAAACACCCGATGGTTCCGTTATTTTGCCAATCAGTAAGGTAGGATTTGGTTTCGCTGCCGGAGGAAGTGATTTTAACGTAGACGAAGAGGCACTTCATACTTCCTCGGCGTCGGGTAATCATAGCGGGAAGGAAGGGCATCCTTTTGGAGGCGGTAGCGGTGGTGGTGTATCTATTCATCCCATTGCTTTTCTGGTTGTTGGCAAACAGGGGGCACAAATCGTTCCATTGGACAATCAAACGCATCTGATTGAGAAGCTCATTGACTCCACGCCATACCTGATTGATAAGGTTCAGTCTATCTTCCAGAACGCAGGCGGCAACTTGCAGACTCCACCCCCACAGGTACCTGTAGATGTTGCTACGGATCACAGTAATTCTGGCCCGGCTTACTTGTAAAAGTTATTGAAATTAAAAGCGTTCTCTCAGGAAGGTATCCCAAAGCCGAGTATAGGCTAAGGAATACCTTCTTTTCTGCTTGTACTTGGCCCTATCCCCGAATATACTGCCTTCCCCCAATGACAGCATGTATATGGTGACTGTATTCCTGTTGATACAAAGTATGCAGCGAGATTTCATTTTTTCGATTTCCTTCGGCAGCAAACTGGGATAGGTAGATGAAGTCCGGATAGATCACTTCATCCGTCAAATAAGCAGATACCGTGGCTTCCGGTCGACGATGTTGATTCAGGGAATCGATAATACCCTTCGCCGGCAAGATGCCAATCCCATGTCCATAAAACAAGTCTTCCTTCAGCTTAACGACATTTTCTCCTTTCCATTCCAATGTTTCAGACGACACATCCGGATTGTTGAAATACAGAATATCGCCGGGAGCCGCTTTATGACTTCCTTGCTGCTGTATGAGTCTGAGGTCGCTGTCATAGTGCCAGTCATACAACAGCATATCTGCAAAAATCCGATTAAACTCACTTTCCAAAATGGAATCCAGCACTCCTTTGTACAGCACAATAACCATAGCTGTTGCACATTCAAAAGCGTATTGATGACCGTTTAAAAAGATATCTCTGATCCCCTGTGCTGGTGTGACACCTGCTTTGATCTGAAAGCCACCTTTTTCCGTTAAATCCCAAAATTGCTGGTTGCAACGTGCGGTAGAAAATGTGGCAAAGGATACACCACTACGGTGTAATGCTTCTGCGGACTCTACAATCCGTGATCTTAAAATCATTTCAAACTGTAGTCGCTGCATGTTATAACCCCTCGATCCATATTTAACGTTTAGTAACTAATATATATGTATTCAGGGAGGGATGTTGCTTAGTTTGTGTAGAAAGAAAGCGAAAAAGGAGCAGCTAATGGCTGTCCTGTAAAGGAATTTTCTGTTATAAAGGTGGACATACTTTGAACAGCTTGGACATAGAATGGTACAAGACTTGCTCAAAACCGGAGGAATCCAAATGTTTAAAAAAAAGCAACACATCCACGCGGACCACAGCCATTTCTTGAATAAGGCACGCGCATTTGTTTTGCCGCTGGTACTTCTGCTTATTTCGTCATTGCCGCTTACGTTGCTAAGTCCGCAGCCCGTTCGGGGAGCGATAAAAACAGAAGCAGCACCGCCCGCATTAGGAACCCATGCACAGGCTGCTTCTTTAATTGATGTCACATCAGGAAGAATCATTTATTCTACCGAGGGTGACCGGGAGCTACGTATTGCCAGCCTGACCAAAATTATGACAGCGATCGTGGCCATTGAACATGGAAGCTTGCAGGACCGGGTAAAGGTGAGTCCAACGGCGTATGCAAAAGAAGGTTCCTCGCTTTTTCTGCAAATGGGTGAACAAATGTCGCTGGAAAATATGCTGTACGGCTTAATGCTCCGTTCTGGTAATGATGCCGCTTCTGCCATTGCTGAGCATGTGGGGGGGACAGAAGAGGGATTTGTCCATTTGATGAATGACAAGGCGGTTCAGCTTGGGCTAAGCCATACACATTTTGCTAATCCGCACGGGCTGGATGCCGAGGGACATTATTCCTCAGCCAATGATATGGCCCGGCTTACTGCTTATGCGCTGCATAATCCAACTTTTGCCCGTATCGTAAAAACAGAACTGAAAAAAGCACCGAATCCCAACGATTCTTGGGACTACTCATGGCACAACAAAAACAAAATGCTGCGGCTGTATGAGGGAGCTGACGGGGTGAAAACAGGCTTTACCAAAAAAGCATTTCGCTGTCTGGTCAGTTCAGCCACACGGGACGGTCGCCAGCTCGCTGCTGTTACCTTGAATGACGGGGACGATTGGAACGATCATGCCCATATGCTTGATTACGGATTTCGATATTATCCGCTCATTCCGATTACAGACAAGCAGCAACCTATCGATGGTTACCCACTATTAACAGGTACAAGCTTTGCATATCCTTTACATGATAGTGAGAAGACCCAGTTGCACAAAAGACTAGTGTTGTATAAAAATTCCGCCTCTGTAGACAGAGCGGACATATCTTTTGGCTTACGAGGACGGGTCGAATTCCTATTGGATGGTGAACTTATTGGTTCCGTTCCTGTGTATGAAAAAGGGAGTAAGCTGCCAGCTCAAAGTACCGTACGGCCACAGCAGGAGGCTCCAACTGCACAAGATCCTGCGAACAATACTCAGCAACGAGGTTGGACGAGCAGATGGAACGAAATTCTTAAAAATTTGTTTGGAGCCTAGGGCAAGCAGGAAATAGAGCTGCACGTGTCACATCATTGGGTAAAGGAGGAATCAGCCATGATTCATCTCATATGGGTGGCTTTGATTTGTATTGGATTTGTATTTGCTGCCGCGCAGGGAAATATTGAGGTGGTGACGAAAGCGGCTTTTGACGGGGCAACTACGGGGGTTACAGTGTGCTTTGGACTGATAAGTGTGCTGGTGTTTTGGATGGGCATGATGAGGCTGGCTGAAGATGGCGGGCTCTTACAGAAAATATCCAAGCTGCTTTCTCCTTTGGTTGCCTTTCTCTTCCCTGATGTTCCGCGTAATCATCCCGCTATGGGTTACATTTTGTCCAATATGAGCGCCAATCTGCTGGGTCTGGGGAATGCAGCCACACCGATGGGAATCAAGGCGATGCAAGAGTTGCAGACGCTCAATCCAGATAAGCAAACCGCCACACCAGCCATGTGTACGCTGCTCGCCCTGAATACAGCCAGTATTACGCTTATTCCTACGACGTTGATCGCGATACGGCTTAATTTTCATTCCGCACATCCGGCAGAAATCGTTGGTACAACACTGGTAGCGACCGCAATAGCCACCTTTGCCGCAATTGCGGCGGACCGTTGGTACCGTAGTCGAGAATTGCGCCGCCGTCCTCCAGCGATTCCGCCGTCCCAGACATCCTTGGCGCCACTCACCTCACCAGCATCAACATCTGCTGCCTCTTCAACAACGTCGTCCGTATCTTCACCTGCCGTTCCGCGAACGGGAATCAAGGCTGCCAAGGGCAGGGACACCACTTGGAAAGGATGAGGGAGGCATGCTTTATTTTATTAACCTCGTATCAACTTGGGCTATCCCGGTTATTCTCGCTTTTATTCCTTTATATGCATATGCCAAAAAGGTGCCTGTCTACGATTCTTTTGTGGATGGAGCTAAAGACGGCTTTTCTACCGCCATCAGCATTATTCCTCATCTCGTAGGCATGATGGTGGCGATTAGCATTTTTCGAGCATCCGGCGCTTTGGACTATTTGATCTCCTGGGTAACGCCATGGATTAAGCACTGGGGCGTCCCCGGTGAGGTATTGCCTTTAGGCTTGCTTCGTCCATTGACGGGCACTGGTTCACTTGCGTTTACGACGGATCTAATTCGCACCTATGGCCCGGATTCCATGATCGGTCGGATCGCTTCAACGATTCAGGGCAGCACAGACACGACGCTGTATGTGCTAACTGTATATTTTGGTGCGGTAGGTATCCGCAATGGACGGTATGCTTTGAAGGTAGGACTATTTTCAGATGTGGTTGGTTTTGTGGCAGCCATTGCGATTTGCCTGCTTATATTTTAATTTCTGTATCGTTTTTTGAACGGGGGTTGTGATTTTGCTCATGGATGGGTATCATTAGCATGAGGTGAATTAGCGAACATGGAAAGATTGCAGAAAATATTGGCCCAAGCTGGTGTAGCTTCCAGACGTAAATGTGAGGAGCTTATTCAGGCGGGCAGCGTGGAAGTGAACGGGGTTGTCGTAACTGAACTGGGAACGAAGGCAGACCCTGATCAAGATATGATTACGGTAAAGGGACGCCCGATCAAAACCGAGAAAAAAATCTATCTGATGATGAACAAACCTAAAGGAGTTATTACGAGTGCTTCCGATCCGGAAGGCCGTAAAATTGTGTCAGACTATCTGAAAGGCGTTAAGGAACGCGTATATCCGGTAGGACGTCTCGATTACGACACCGAAGGACTGCTGTTGCTTACCAATGATGGCGAGTTCGCCAATCTGCTCACTCATCCCAAGCATCATGTGCCCAAGACATATGTGGCAACAGTCAAAGGCGTTCCGCATGGGACTGAGCTGGACAAGCTGAAAAAAGGAATCGTGCTGGAAGATGGCATTACTGCACCAGCCGAGGTAGAATATAAAGATGTAGATCCGAATGGTAAGGAGTCTGTGATCCAGATTACCATTTATGAAGGCAGAAATCGCCAGGTAAGACGGATGTTTGAGGCCATTTCACACCCAGTCATCAGACTCAAGCGGATTGCCTTCGGAGATCTTTTGCTACAAAACTTGAAGCGCGGTCTGACCAGACCCCTAACTAAGGACGAAATCAACCGTCTCATTCAACTTGCCAAATCAGACAACACGAAAAAGAAACGGACAGGACGGGGGTCATAACCCCGGCCTTTTTGGTGTAAAGAGACTGTTGGATGAGAGTAAAGTTTGACCAAGCACAGGAAAATAGTAAAATAGAGAGAATGCTTTTTTTAGCGAAGGGGCTGGGAATATGTCAGAACAAAGCAACCGCATATTAATTGTAGACGATGAAGAACGCATTCGCCGCCTTCTGCGGATGTATCTGGAAAAAGAAGGATATGTAATTGACGAAGCTGAGGATGGTGAGATTGCCCTCCAAAAAGCGACTGCAAGCGATTACAGCATTATTTTGCTCGATGTAATGCTTCCGGGGATGGATGGAATTGAGGTATGTACACGGCTGCGTCAGACCAAAGCTACACCTGTGATTATGCTGACTGCCAAAGGCGAGGAAGTGAACCGTGTACAAGGCTTTGAAGTCGGAGCCGATGATTATGTGGTTAAGCCCTTTAGCCCGCGAGAAGTCATTTACCGGGTGAAGGCGATTTTACGCCGTTCGTCGGAAACTGCCTTTTTAACGAAAGAGGCGGTACCAAGCAATAGTATTGTTTTTCCGAATCTTATCATTGAGCATGATGCGCACCGGGTAACTGCGGGTGGAATTGAAATCAGTCTCACGCCTAAAGAGTACGAGCTGTTGCATTATTTGGCGGTGTCACCAGATAAAGTCTTCTCGCGCGAAGAACTGCTGAAAGACGTTTGGAATTACGAATTTTTTGGTGATCTGCGCACTGTGGATACGCATGTGAAACGGCTTCGTGAAAAGCTGAATAAGGTATCGCCAGAGGCAGCGGCTATGATTACGACCGTGTGGGGCGTAGGTTATAAGCTGGAGGTTCCAAAATAACGTGAACTTCTGGAGATCGCTGGTGGGCAAGCTGTGGATCACCATCATTTGTCTTGTAGGCTCTGTGCTTATTTTTCTAGGGCTTTTTTTATTGCCGTACATCAACAGAAATTTTGCGGCGTATGAATCGACGGAAATCAAGCATTTGTTCACCTATACATGCATTGTCGGATTTTTATTGACGACCTTTTTTGCCCTATTCCTTTTTACTAAAATCACACAGCCTATGCAGCTGTTGATTCAGGCGGCGAATGCGATTCGTGAGGGAAGGTATGATACTCGGCTTTCGCTGGTGACCAGTGATGAAATTGGAGAACTGGCGAAAACTTTTAATCATATGTCTACGGAACTGGAAGCAACGATCCGCAGTCTGAATGAGGAAAAAAACCATTTATCCAGTGTACTGCGAAGCATGTCTGATGCAGTAATCACCTTCGACAGAAGCGGACAAATCATCTTGACGAATCCGCCGGCACAAAGTCTGTTGGATATCTGGAAAAAGCTGGAGTGGCAGGAGCGTGATCTGGAGGAGTTTGGAGCTTCTGTACCTGAGCCTTTGCAGTCTCTGTTCCATACCGTTATGGACAGGGGAGAGGATGTCGGAGACTATATCCATGTCAAGAAGGGCTCCTGGTCGGTGCAGATGGCGCCTCTGTATACGGATAATGCAATCCGCGGTGCAGTAGCTGTGCTTAGAGATATTACGGAAGAAGTGAAGCTTGAGAAGATGCGGAGTGATTTTGTGGCCAACGTCTCTCATGAAATCCGTACACCTTTATCTATGATGCAGGGCTACAGCGAGGCGTTGCTGGATGGTATGGCGGGTTCACCTGAAGAATCCGAGGAGCTGGTACAGGTCATCCATGATGAATCATTACGCATGGGAAGATTAGTCAAAGATCTGCTTGATCTGGCCCGAATGGAGGCTGGTCATACAGACATGCACCGACAGGAAGTGGATGTGAATGAGCTGATCGAGCGTGTTCATCGTAAATTTACGGTACGTTCGAAGGAACAGGGACTGACACTCGATTACCATGAGCAAGGCCAACGTTTGCTGCTGCCTGAGGCAGATGAAGACCGACTGGAGCAGGTATTGACCAATTTGCTGGATAATGCATTCAGACATACACCCGGCGGGAAAAAGGTTACTATTGCGGCGGATCGAATTTTGGGAGAACGGCATGAGTTAATCCGTATTCGGATTAAGGATGAAGGTGTAGGCATTGCCAGCGAGGATCTACCTTATATTTTCGACCGCTTCTACAAGGCAGATAAGGCCAGAGTACGTGGTGAGGATAAAGGGACTGGTTTGGGGCTTGCTATTGTCAAGAATATTGTAGAGGCTCACGGAGGCTCTGTCTCTGCTGCCAGCGCATTGGGGGAAGGGACGGAATTTACTATTTTGCTGCCGATCTCCAACAAAACAAAGCTGGGTCTGTAACAGGCTTATAAGCCCCAACTGATATACCCCGGTTTGCAGGCATCCTCGGAAGAGGGTGCTTTTTGTTGAAAAATCAACATTTATCTTGTTCAACGTGGAACATCCTGTTTCAAGATAATTGCTCTCATGATAGATAACGGTATAAGAAAAAGACGCCTGGTAGCCAGGCGCCTCTCTTTATTATAAACCTTGGACTTCTCAATACTGTCTGGAACTAATCTAGCACTACTTCTTGGGCAGTATTTAGTTCTGGCAAACCAACGAGTTGAACCAGCACATCTTTAGGCACGGCTTTATCGACGGTCAAGATCATGATGGCTTCTCCGCCGACAATTTTACGCCCTACTTGCATGGAAGCGATATTGACGCCGTTCTCCCCAAGCAAGGTGCCGACACGACCGATAATGCCTGGTTTATCATTGTGGGAGATGAGCAGGAAATGAGCTTCCGGTGCCACATCTACTGGGAACTGGTTCAACCGAACAATACGTTCGCCATAGCCTGCCAGCAGGGTGCCAGATACACGTTGCTCTTCGCCGCTCTGGGTTTTGAGTGTAACGGTAATCAGGTTGGTAAATCCCTTGGTGGCGGGCGCCTGAGACACGACAAGATGGATGTCACGTGTTTTGGCCAGATGTACAGAGTTTACAATGTTCACATCGCTGCCCAGATGACGGCTAAGTACACCTTTCAAAATATAACGTGTCAGCGGCTGTGTATCCACAGAGGACAAATCACCAGCGTAATCTACCTGAATTTCACGTACAGCCTGATTCGTGATCTGAGCGGCAAAGCTGCCCAGCTTCTCTCCAAGCGAGAAATATGGCTGCAATTGCGTCATGACGTTGGATGGTACTGGAGGCATGTTGACCGCATTTTTAAAAGGCTCATCACGCAAAATATGCAGCACTTGCTCGGACACATCGATAGCTACATTCTCCTGAGCTTCGACAGTTGAGGCACCCAGATGTGGTGTGACGATAATTTTCGGATGACTCAGGAATGGGTGATCCTGTGCTGGCGGCTCTGACTCGAATACGTCAAAGGCTGCACCGGCAACGATACCTTCATCAATGGCTTCAACAAGAGCCATTTCATCGATAACTCCGCCCCGGGCACAGTTGATGATGCGCATTCCTTTTTTCATCACTTCAAACTGTGGACGAGCAATCATATGTTTCGTTTCCGGTGTTAATGGTGTGTGTACGGTCATAAAATCTGCGTTGCGGATAATTTCGTCCACGCTCGCCAGCTTAATGCCCAGCTTCTCAGCGCGTTCTTCCGTTAGAAATGGATCATAGCCGAGGATGCTCATGCCAAATGCTTTGGCACGTTTAGCCACCTCACTGCCGATACGTCCCATGCCGAGGACTCCAAGTGTTTTGTTACGCAGTTCGACACCGAGGAATGTTTTACGATCCCATGTACCGCCAATGGTTTTGGCATACGCCTGTGGAATATGACGTGCTAGAGCCATCATCATCGCAAAAGTGTGCTCACATGTCGTAATCGTGTTGCCGTCAGGAGCGTTAATAACGATAATCCCGCGCTGTGTTGCTGCTTCAAGGTCGATATTGTCCACTCCGACCCCAGCTCGCCCTACAACCTTGAGGTTCTTACCTGCCGTCATGATTCGTTCGGTTACCCGAGTTTGGCTTCGAACGAGTAACGCGTCATAATCACCAATAATTTGAACCAATTCATCCTCGCTGAGACCTGTGTTCTTGTCCACCGTGACATCGTCTGCATCCATCAGTTGCTGGATGCCCAGGTCACTGATCGGATCGGATACTAACACTTTAAACATTTGGTTTCCTCCTCAAAGTTAACTTCTTTTATGGACAGGATGTACTTCAAACTGAAATACATTCCATAAAGAACATGAAAAAACTTGAAATGCTTCTAAAAGTACAGGAGAGCGGTGTGAAATACTAGTGTGATAACGCATTGACGCAGAAAAGGGATGGAATAGCATTATGCACCAAACTAACGACCAAAAGTCTTATGCGGAGACACTTTGCGGTTTTCGGGCATCAAAAAAACTCCCGAATCACATACTATCTCCATAGTAAGGGACGAGAGTTATCGTGGTACCACCCTAATTCGCAGCCATTTCGCAATGGACTGCCTTCAGCGGTCATAAAATGACCGAAAGGATAACGGTTTTCTGCCGATTGCATCTAATGCCGGGAAATATTCCCCAGACCTCGGTGCAATAACTCAGGAGCGCTGAAAGTAGTTACTTCGTCACCGGCTTCCACCCAAGCACCGGTTCTCTGAGGACGAAATCAATACCTTTTCTCCATCATTGTTGTTGTCGCTAATAATTTTTTCATAATGTATCATGGCTTACATGGGCATGTCAATAGGACATGCGACATGTGTGGATAGCCGGCTAGATATATAGCTACAGAATGCGGAAAATTAAGATTTAAGTCTTCTTGAATCCGTCCGACTTTTTGGCTATGATGCTAAAGAAGACTATGCAGAGGACTAACTAACTATGAAAAAGCTTAAAGTGAAATGGAAAAGAGCGCAAATTCATGAATTGAATGACCGCTTGCTGCTTTACAATTTGTATCTAACTCAGGGTCTGACCCTGCTGATTGGCGCAATCTGGATTATTTTTCAGAAAAGAAATGTGTTAGAACTATTTGCATTGCCGAACACTCTGCACGTCTTATGGTGGGGATTGGGCTTGGCCGCCGCTATGTTACTTGTGGATCTGTTGCTATCCCGGATTATGCCTGAGGATGCTATGGATGACGGTGGTATTAACCAAATGCTGTTTCAAAATCGTCCGGTTTGGCATATTATTTGTATAGCAGCTATCGTCTCCATCTGTGAGGAACTCTTGTTCAGAGGTGCGATTCAGTACAGCTTTGGTCCTTATTGGACAAGCATTTTGTTTGCGGTGATTCATATCCGATATTTACGGCATTGGATTCCCACTGGCTGGGTTTTTCTTAGCAGTTATGGATTGGGCTACATATATGTGCAGACCGGTAGTCTGTGGGCACCGATCATTTGTCATTTTGTGATTGACCTTATATCTGGTTTAGCGTTACGTTTTCGGAGGTATGAAGAATGAATCAGGAACTTAGCAGAGTGCAGACCTATGGTAGCCGTCGAAATGGTCGCAAAGGCAAGGAGGAGGACAGGTCAAAATCTAAACCAGTTCGCTCCCGTGCTTCACGGCCCGTGCCAGAATTGGCTCACGTTGCCGCTGCACCAGAAGTTGCTGTGACGATGGAGAATGACACTCCTGCCAGTGAGTATCGAACGCGGGCGGAAATGTTTCCTTCCCGCCGTATTCGGGTAAGTAAGTGGTTTTTAAATTTTTTGAGCACTCTTTTTGTGCTGATTACTGCAGCGTTACTGTGGTGGGGCATCAAGGGTGCACCACCCATCAGTGAAATGCTTTGGTAATATAAAGTTATTATGGACGTCTGTGCTTAGGTCAAGGCGCGTAATGATACGGTAAAGGCCTCCATCTCCGCATGAATAGCGGAGAATGGAGGCCTTTATTGCATCTTCTATAGTTAATCCGGAGTATACGCAAGTGTCTATTAGCTGGCAGGAACCTCAATGCCTTGCGGATCGACAAATTGGTAACCCTTTTGCTCAAGACGCGTCAATATACTGTCCAGCGCCTCAGCTGTCCATGGCAGTTCATGCATCAAAATATTGCTGCCTGGATGAAGTTGTTCTGTTACGTTTTTGAGGAGTGCCTCCGTTTTATTAGGCTGATACTTTTTCATTGTCCAGTCCAGAGAACCGACGGACCATGTCATGTATAGGAGACCGTTTTCCTTAGCGACCTTGCGACCTACGTCTCCGCCTGCACCATGAGGGGGACGGAAGAATACTGGGGCTTGTCCTGTAATGTCCTTAACAGCTTTTTGTACTGTTTCAATCTGTTTTTTGACCTCGGGCTCAGATTTATTCTTCAGCACGATGTGATCCCAGCTATGGTTGCCGATGGGCTGCCCACGGTCATGGATAAGCTTGAGCAACTCAGGATGCTCTTTTACACGGTAACCGTTTACGAAGAAAATTGCTTTCGCTTTGTGTTTGTCCAGTACATCTATGATTTTGTTAATCATGGCTGCTTCCTTAGGACCATCATCAAAGGTCAGTAACACGACTTTTTTTTCGGTACCTTGTTGGTTAGGGATTACATTGTAGGCTTTATCCAAGTGATACATTTTGTTATTGGTAGTTGCAGATGTTGCAGATGTCGCAGCTCCTGTTTCGTTGCTTTCGCTGGTTTTATCATTTTGTGCATTGGTTTTACCCGCTGAGTTATGATCATCACTGCCTGCTTGCTTACTGCTGCTTTTTGGGGAAGAGACGTTGCTCTGATCTTTAGCGCTGTTACTTGAGTCAGACGCTGCCGAATCCTGCTGGTTGCTTGTTGCCGCAGATTCCGGCTTGGTTGCAGTGCAAGCACTAAGCAGCAGACATGCGGTGAACAAAATGGCTGCTGTTTTTGTACCCATTATTTCATCTCACCTTCCTGTATTTTATACCGTATGAGTTTGTCACTACTGACGAACACTATGCTTGATTCTACCACAAAGGGAGGTTCTAATTGTGAAAACATCTTCATTTTTCCTGGGAATCGTCTTGGGCGCTGTCGCAAGCTCTTTGATCTCCCGCAACCGCAACATGTTGGGCTTATCTATGGACATGGGTGGAAAAAAAGGCGGCAATTTAGTGCAGAAAGCCCGTACTAAAATGATGGACGCGGCATTCCCCGGAATGGGCGAGATAACGCTCAATAAAGAAGACACCCATAAGGATCAAGACCATCATTTACAAACAGATAAAACCGCTCATAACGCCCATACTGCCAAGAACAAAGAAGAGAATATGAAGTTGATTAAAGACTTCATCAGCACAAGTCCCGATGTTAAACGTGAGGTCGAGCAAATTTTGAAAGAAACTCATACAGCCGTACCGGGATTGTAACCCAGAAACCTTTATTCCGAATCATTTTGCGGCTTTTTTGTAAAAGCCGTTCAAATGATTCTTTTTTTTATCTTTTTATTGCGTGCATTTACGATTATAAAATGATAACATGATTACATAGAACCATTTTCATCACAGGCATCATAATTGCATCATAATCTGTTAATAACACTCGGCTGCCAGGAGGAGGGTCCAGTATGAAAATAGAAAGATTAAGTCAGGACAAGATACGGATTTTCCTTACCTTTGACGATTTGAGCGAACGCGGTATTCAAAAAGACGATATGTGGCAAGAAATTCCAAGAGTTCATGAGCTGTTTACCGAAATGATGGATCAGGCATACAGTGAACTGGGCTTCGACGCCACGGGACCGTTAGCTGTCGAAGTCTTTGCGCTTCCTGCTCAAGGAATGGTTGTTATCGTCACCCGGGGAAAATATGACCATCAACAGTATGGTTCGGGTCCCGATGAGGAGCTTCCAGAAGAAGTCTACGAAATGGAAGTCACGCTGGAGCATAGCGATTCCATCGTTTACGCGTTTAGCGATTTCGAAGTTCTCATAGAAGCGGCTCATATGCTTCGTAGCAACACTACGGAAGCAGGTAAGCTGTATCATTATAGAGGAAAATGGATTCTGCATTTGGAACCAGAAGAAGTAGAGGAGTCCAAGCTTGCGGCTTTAATCGCGGTTCTTGCTGAATTTGGAGAAGGCTCATCCGTTACACCAGCTATGTTGGAAGAGTACGGCAAGCTGGTCATTCCTGAACAGGCAGTTGCTGTCATCTGCACTCATTTTGACAGCCGTTCTTGATTCGTTCTATTGAAAGTGATATCGAAGTGAATTTGTCGGCTCTGCGCTGAAAGCAGGGCCGACTCATTTTTATGGAGGGATGATCGGTGCTTCTGTTTTCGGTTTTAGCGGCAGCCACAGCGCCGGGTCTCGCCTTATTGATGTATTTTTACTTG
Source organism: Paenibacillus sp. A3M_27_13 (assembly GCF_024213315.1). Lineage (NCBI taxonomy): Bacteria > Bacillati > Bacillota > Bacilli > Caryophanales > Paenibacillaceae > Paenibacillus > Paenibacillus sp. A3M_27_13. The sequence continues at coordinate 516,318 of NZ_JANAVE010000001.1, read as the reverse complement.
AAGGACAGGTATGATTCGGAGCCACTGCACATGGTTATTAAAGTGTTTTTGCTCGGCTTTTTGGTGGTTCTTCCTGTCATGATTTTTCAACGCGGGCTGCTGCTTTGGCTAGGGGATCACACGTTAATCCAGGTATTCGGCATTTCAGCCGGAGTGGAAGAGTTTTTTAAATGGTTTCTGTTGTATCACATCATCTATAATCATACCGAGTTCGACGAGCCTTATGATGGTATTTTGTATGCAGCCGCAGTCTCACTCGGATTTGCAACGGTTGAAAATCTGTTATATGCCTGGGCGGGGCATGCTTCGATTAGCATGATGCTGATGCGATCATTGCTACCGGTATCCGGTCATGCGATGTTTGGCGTAATGATGGGCTACTACATGGGGAAGGCCAAGTTTTCAAAGGGCTTGAGGAGCAAATACATGTTGTTGCTGTCATTGGTGCTTCCATGGTTCTGGCACGGAGTATACGATTTGATTTTGACGAAATTTTCGCATGACTGGATCTGGTTTATCATTCCACTGATGGCATTTCTATGGTATGGGGGAATGGCGAAGATTAGTCGAGCCAATAACCGTTCTCCTTTTCGCTTGTTAAAGCGGGAAGAAAAGGTTAATATGTAACGAAATGGGACACACTGATCTGACAAACCTGTTAGAGAAAGAGGTGTCTTTTTTTGCGCATAAAAGTAAGAATTCATTGTAAAAGATGCGGGGAACGCTTTGTGCTAAGAGGACGCATAGAGCAAGGACAGATTCAGACCGGCTTTAAGCGCTGCATTTGCGATAACTGTGAGTTTATTGTTGAAGTCATGGAAAAGCATGCATAAGAGAGCTTTCTTCTTGTCACACTATCGGTAGTGTACTTGAAGAAAGGAGACTCCCAATATGTATAAGCGACTTAGTGCCGTATTGTTCCCGGTGGTTACCCTGATGATGATAGGAGCATTTGTGTGGGGTTATCAGCAAAGCCAGATGAGAAAAGAGGTGTCTCTTCAGGCAGATAACATGTCGATTAAAGCGGAAAATCAATACCAGCGTGCGTTTCACGATTTGTCGTTTCATATGGATCAGTTGCATTCTCAACTCGGTAACGCGGTTGCTGTCCATAACACTTCACACTCGATGCACCGCAAATGTTTGATGAACGTGTGGAGGATTGCAAGTGAGGCCCAAAATGAGGTTAATCAGTTGCCTCTCAATGTAATGCCTTTTAATCATGCCAAGGATTTGCTGTCACATCTATCCGCATTTTCGTATCAGACCGCTGTTCGTGATCTGGATCACGAGCCTTTAAACGAGAAAGAAATTTCGAACCTGAAAACGTTATATAACAATTCCAAAGAAATTTCGAAAAACATGCAGGAAGTGCAGCAAAAGGTCCTTAGTAAAAATTTGCGATGGATGGATGTAGATATGGCGGCAGGTTCTCAAACTGGGCCGAAGGACAATACCATTATTGATGGCTTTAAAACCGTGGACAAAAAGGTGGAAAACTACAAGGAGCTGGATTGGGGACCGTCTGTAGCCAGCATCTATGATAAACGCTCTGTGAAAAAATTGAGTCTCCCGGCAGTGAATGCAGAACAAATTAAACGAAATGCCGCTGAATTTACAGGAAAACCGGAAAGTCAGATTCGTGTGAACGAAAACGGTAAAGGAACGGAATGGGCATCTTATACAGCTACCCTGCTAAATAAGAAGCAACCCGTGGCCAGTATGGATTTCACGAAAAAAGGCGGCAAGCTTATTTCTTATCATGACATGAGGGCAGTAGGTCCTAAAAAAGCAACACGTAATGAAGCGATTCGCTATGCTAGTGAATACCTTGAACAAAAAGGTTACAAAGGAATGAAGCCAGTTGCATATGATGAAAGCGGGAATTTAGCTAACATTACATTTGCGAGCCAACAAGGGGACGTGATTATCTATCCAGAAAAAATCACAGTCAGATCAGGCCTTGATAACGGACAAGTGATCGGTTTTCAATCCAGTGATTATGTGTATGAGCATAGTCATCTCCGCCGCATTCCGCAAGCGAAATTGAATTTGAATGCAGCACGAGCAAAATTGAATCCTGAGTTTCGTGAAACTTACCACCGTAAAGCCTTAATTGAAAATGAACTTTCGAATGAAGTTCTGTGTTATGAATTTGGTGGTAAAATCAATGGTTCCGTTTACCGGATATACATTAACGCCAATACAGGGATGGAAGAAACGATTGAAGAGGTTAAAGATTCAGATGAACCTCAGGTTACTGCAAGTAATGCGTAGTTGATTACATGAAAATGAATCAATAGTCACTCTAAACCTCCTTCATGAAGGAGGTTTTTTGTGCTTTAGTCATAGCTCGAACAAATATAATGCTTAATATAGGCATAAAGTCGTGGTATTATATACCTTAATTAGAGCTTTTAATGGACAAGGATGGTGGATCATTTGTTTCCCAAAATTAATGATGTGTTATACATACAAGTGGCTGGTACTGACCATAAGGACGAGATTTTTGAATTTAAGTCTCGTATTGCGGAAGAGGAGTCACAGAACTTTCTAATTGAAATTCCTATGTCACAAACAAGTGGACACTTGAAAAAATTGTTTCTAGGGGAAGAGCTGTCTATATTTTTTATGAGCGAGGGAGGTATTAAAAATTATTTCAATACCCACGTTACGGGTTTTAAAGAGGATATCCTCCGGATGGTTCGCATCCACAAACCTGCTCCAGACAGCATCAGCAAAATTCAGCGCCGAAACTTTCTTCGGGTTAAGGCCAACTTGGAAATTGCGGTAAAGCATGGTGAGAACGAGTCCAGATTTGTAGCAGAGACGCATGATGTGGGAGGCGGAGGCGTTTCTTTTCAGACCCAGGGAGCTCATCATCTTGAAGAAGGAGAATCATTATCTTGCTGGATTTTGGTCCCTTATAAAAACGGAACTCAAGAGCATGTTCCGTTCCAATCTGAAATTGTACGTATTCAGCAGATGGAAAACGGCCGCAGACTCATTATGCTGAAATATGAGAAAATTGCTGATCAGGAGCGCCAAAAACTGATTAAATATTGTTTTGAACGGCAGCTGGAATTCCGGGAAAAATCTTAATCATCCGAAATTTTTCTTTTTTAGTAACCTGTCGCTTATTTTGCATCGCCTATAAATGTGTGGTATAATTTTCACGTCGCAGGCAATGCCTGCTTTTTTCTTGAGGTTAGGTTAGGAGGAATTCCCTGTTGGCAAGGCAACATGTATCTTCAAGTAACAAAATAAATGTAGCCATTGATGGACCTGCTGGTGCAGGGAAAAGTACAGTGGCCCGCCTGGTGGCGAAAGCACTTTCTTATGTATATGTAGATACCGGCGCCATGTACCGAGCAGCAACGTGGTACATGATGTGTAAGGAAATTCCTGCAGAAAATGTACAAAAAGTGCTTCAGCATGTACCTGAGCTGGTGATTGAATTAGTACCGGACCCCACAGGCCAAAAGGTTTATTGTAACGGGGAAGATGTAACCACTGTGATCCGTTCGATGGAAGTGACTAGCAACGTGTCACAGTATTCAAGTATTGCTGGTTTACGTACACGTTTGACTGAAAACCAGCGTGAAATGGCTGCACGCAAGGGTGTCGTTATGGATGGTCGCGATATTGGAACAACTGTACTTCCCGATGCGGAAGTCAAGGTGTTCATGACCGCAAGTGTTCAGGAACGTGCCTCTCGCCGTTTTAAAGAACTGAGCGAAACTGATGATATCACTCTGGAGCAGCTAGAACGTGACATTGCGGCACGTGACAAGCTTGACGAGGAGAGGGAGGTATCCCCGCTTCGTTGCAGTGAGGACGCCATCGTGCTCGATACGACCCATATGGGCATTCAGGATGTCGTTGATACGATCGTATCTTATTGCTTAACGGAGAAGGATGGAGAGATCAGCCAATGATATATACTGTATGCGCCAGTATTTTGCGTCTCATTTACCGCGTTCTGTTTAGACTTGAGGCGGTAGGCAGGGAAAATGTTCCTGCCGAGGGCGGAGTACTGTTGTGTTCTAATCATATTAGTAATCTTGACCCTCCTACAGTCGGTATTTTGTTGAAGCGAAAGGTTCACTTTATGGCAAAAGCCGAGCTGTTTAATGTTCCTGTACTAGGTCCACTAATTGGGAAACTGGGAGCTTTTCCAGTCAAACGCGGTGGTGTAAGTAAGGAATCCATTAAGCTGGCATTGAACATTTTGCGTGACGGTAAGGTTATGGGGATCTTTCCCGAAGGCTCCAGAGGAGCTGGGGGAATCGGTAAAAAGGGTGCTGCAAGCTTTGCGCTACGCAGTGGAGCGGCTGCCGTTCCGGTCGCCATCATTGGTGATTACAAGCTTTTCCGTAAAACGAAAGTGTTATACGGTAAACCTGTCAATTTGGACGCTTACCAAAAGGGTGCCGATATCGCAGGAGATCCGCTTGAACTGGCAACAGAAGCAATTATGTCTCGTATTCGCACGATGAAGGAAACGGGTAAGCCTACGAATAACTGAAAGGCTTGCATGAATTGTGTCTAAGCTCGGAAAACTAGAACAAAAGTTTATTTATGTTTTGAACTCTGCCATGCGCAGGTTTAAATAAATGGTTTTTTTTGAATTGAGGAGGGTATTGACATGTCGGAAGAAATTAAAAATCAAGAAGCTGCTGAAGCGGCAAATCAAGACGAGCTCGATCAAATCGTCTCCCTGAAAAAAGGTGACACCGTTAAGGGTACAATCGTGAAATTGGAAGATAACCAAGCGGTAGTAAGCATTGGATATAAATACGATGGAGTTATTCCAATTCGCGAGTTGTCTTCTGGTCTGGATAACGCAGAAGAAGCAGTACAAGTAGGCCAAGAGGTTGAAGCTAGAATTATCAGCATCGACGATGGCAAAGAAAAACTTGTTCTGTCCAAACGTGCAATCGACAGTGAAAATGCTTGGGAAAAGTTGGAGCAACTGTTCGAAAGCAAAGAAGTATTTGAAGTCGTTGTAAATGATGTCGTTAAAGGTGGCATCGTGGTAGACGTAGGTCTGCGCGGATTCATCCCTGCATCCATGGTAGAACGTCACTTCGTTGAAGATTTCAGTGATTACAAAGGCCGCACATTGCGTGTTGTTGTAAAAGAACTGGATCGTGAAAATAACAAAGTGATCCTTTCTCAAAAAGACGTTCTGGAAGCAGAATTCGAAGCCAACAAGCTTAAAGTAATGGCTGAGCTGAAAGAAGGCCAAGAAATCGTAGGTACGGTTCAACGTCTTACTCAGTTCGGAGCTTTCGTAGATGTTGGCGGCGTGGACGGTCTGGTTCACGTGTCTGAAATTGCTTGGACTCATGTCGATAAGCCTTCTGATGCAGTTTCTGAAGGAGATCAAGTGAAAGTAAAAGTCTTGAAAGTAGATCCTGAAAAAGGAAAAATCAGCCTGAGCATGAAAGCTGCACAGCCTGGTCCTTGGGAATCGGCTGCTGGACAATTCAACAACAATGACATCGTAACAGGTGTTGTAAAACGTCTGGTTAACTTCGGCGCATTCGTTGAAATCGCTCCTGGTGTGGAAGGTTTGGTTCATATTTCCCAAATTTCCCACAAACACATTGGAACTCCACAAGAAGTTCTGGAAGAAGGACAAGAAGTGAAAGTTAAAATTCTTGAAATGAATCCTTCCGAAAAACGTGTTAGCCTGAGCATTAAAGAAACTGAGGAAGCTCCTGAAGCTGCTCCTAAAGCAGAAAGAGCACCACGTGCATCTCGTGCACCTCGTGAGGAACTGAATAATCCTAACGTTTCCCTCAATAATTCCGGTCTGAGCATTACGCTCGGCGAGCGTTTTGGCGATAAGCTGAACAAATTTAAATGAGTTTAAATCAATACATTTTATAATAAGCATAACGTACACCATCGGCGGACCCAGAGGGTTCGCCGATTGTTGTTACGTGACCATATCGCCAATAGGTATGTTTTTTGCTATGATGATAGCGGAAGAATTGACAGGAGGAGTGAATTTATGGCAAGACCCGTTGTGGCTATCGTTGGTCGTCCGAATGTGGGTAAGTCCACTATTTTTAATCGGATTATCGGGGATCGTTTGTCCATCGTGGAAGATAAACCCGGAATCACTCGTGACCGTATATACGGTATATCGGAGTGGAATGGTAAATCCTTCAGTATTATTGACACCGGCGGCATTGAGATTGATGGTGAGGATGTCATTTTAAAATCCATCCGTATGCAGGCCGAACTTGCAATAGAAGAAGCAGATGTAATTGTATTCATGAGTGATGCGAAAGCAGGAATTACACAGTCAGATGAAGAGGTAGCTCAAATGCTATATCGTTCGGGTAAACCGATCATCGTAGCTGTCAACAAGGTGGACAACCTCAGTCGCGCCGATCTGATTTATGAGTTTTATTCTTATGGATTTGGTGATCCAATCGCTGTTTCTGGTAGTCATGGAACAGGGATAGGCGACTTGTTAGATGCCATTACGTCCAATTTGCCTGAGCTGGAAGAAGATCACTATGATGAAGACGTTATTCGTGTTGCCTTGATCGGCCGCCCAAATGTAGGTAAATCTTCACTGGTTAACGCCATTTTGGGAGAAGAACGGGTTATCGTTAGTGACATTGCAGGCACGACGCGTGATGCAATTGATACACCTTTTGAAAAAGACGGTCAAAAGTATGTGCTGATTGATACGGCAGGTATGCGTAAACGTGGTAAAGTTTATGAAACGACCGAAAAATATAGTGTAATGCGTGCCATGCGTGCCATTGAGCGTGCAGATGTTGTACTGGTCGTTATTAACGGCGAGGAAGGCATTATTGAGCAGGATAAGCACATTGCTGGCTATGCTTATGAAGCGGGTAAAGCATCGCTGTTTGTCGTTAACAAATGGGATGTCGTGGACAAGGACGATAAAACGATGCACCAGTTTGAAACGAAAATTCGCGATCACTTTCTGTTTATGACATATGCTCCGATTGTGTTCTTGTCTGCAAAAACGAAGCAACGCCTGCAAAAGCTGCTTCCTGTTGTACAGCATGTGGCGCAACAGCATGTGTTGCGTATTCAGACACATTTGCTGAATGATGTAATTTCCGATGCGGTTGCCATCAATCCTCCACCAACAGACAAGGGACGTCGTCTGCGCATTAACTATGTGACCCAGGTTGCTGTTAAGCCGCCTACGATGGTTGTATTCGTAAACGATCCAGAAATAATGCACTTCTCGTATGAGCGTTATCTGGAGAACAAAATTCGCGCCGCCTTCAATTTTGAAGGAACTCCAATTCGTATCTTTACACGGCGCAAGTCTGACGAAAGTTAGGAGCGAATAGGTTGATTTTACAAATCGTTGCCATCGTACTCAGTTACTTGCTTGGCTCTGTCAGCTTTAGTTTGCTGTATGGAAAATTAAAAGGAATCGACATTCGCCAGCATGGAAGCGGCAATGCCGGTGCGACGAATACGCTGCGTGTGCTTGGAAAAGGCCCAGCTATCCTGGTGCTGCTGCTGGACGTACTTAAAGGGGTTATTGCAGTGCTAATAGGGCACTGGTTAGGTGGACAATCATCCTGGGTACCGGGTTTGTGCGGCATTGCGGCGATTGCGGGCCATAACTGGCCGGTATATTTTCACTTCCGTGGAGGAAAAGGTATTGCGACTGCTATTGGTGTATTGGCATCGCTTGCCTTACTGCCCGCACTATATGCCGGAATCATTGCGATACTTGCAATCGTAATGACGCGTTACGTATCCTTGGGATCGCTCATTTTTGTCATTTTGACCCCCTGGATATTACTCGTGCTTGGTTATGCATGGCCGTTATTCTGGACGGCTCTAATCATTTGTCTGTTCGCTGTGTGGAGACACCGTACCAACATAGTCAAGCTGGTACGGGGGAATGAGAATAAGCTTGGCTCCAAAGGAGGAGATCGTCTTGTCTGAGAAAATAGCTGTGCTGGTCGCGGGGAGTTGGGGAACAGCCCTGGCTTCCGTTCTTGCGGCCAATAACAACAATGTCTCTGTCTGGACGAGAAACGAGCAGCAAGCAGCTGAAATCAATGAGAAGCATACGAATGAGCATTATTTACCAGGCTCCATTTTGTCTGATCGCATTTCAGCTACAACTGACATGCAGACTGCGGTATCTGGTGCTAGAGCAGTGATTATCGTATCTCCTTCGGCTGCTGCTCGTCAGGTAGCACGTAGTCTGAAAGCTCATTTTAGCAAGGATATGCTGGTAGTGCATGCCATTAAAGGTTTTGAAACTGAAACGCTTAAACGTATGTCCACGGTGATCTCGGAAGAACTGGAAGTCGCGGAGGGCGATATTGCCGTGCTGTCTGGTCCGAGTCATGCGGAAGAAGTGGTGAAGAAGTGTCCTACAACGGTCGTTGTAGCTTCCTCCAATGAGAAGGCTGCACAGGCCGCACAGGGGCTGTTCATGAACTCCTATTTCCGCGTCTATACAAACCGTGATTTGCTCGGCGTGGAACTGTCCGGGGCGCTAAAAAACATTATCGCATTGGGTGCGGGAATGTCAGACGGACTTGGTTTCGGTGATAATGCCAAAGCGGCTTTATTGACTCGTGGATTGGCTGAAATTACCCGTGCCGGAGTTGAGATGGGTGCTAATCCTTTAACCTTTGCCGGCCTGGCTGGTATTGGCGATCTAGTGGTCACTGCAACGAGTCGTCACAGTCGCAACTGGCGTGCAGGGTCCCTATTGGGACAGGGCCAGCAGCTTGATGCTGTGCTAGAATCGATGGGCATGGTCGTAGAAGGTATTCGAACGACAAAAGCTGCATACGCCATCTCTCAAAAATTAGGTGTTCAGATGCCTATTACAGAGGTGCTGTATGGAGTACTGTTTGAAGGACGTGACGTCCGTAAGGCCGTTGAGGCGCTGATGGGTCGCGATCCTAAGACCGAGATGGAAGTCATGCCACTTCAAACTTGGGAGCAATGGCATTCTTAAGGGTCGGATGAGCTTTAATAATATAAAGGCTGTCTCATGGTAGATTTTTTCTATAATGAGATAGCCTTTTTTAGTTAGGCGTTTGGCATGTCTTATGTACGCTTAATCACCTTTTGTCTCCGCCACTCATAGACTGAGTTGAGCAATGGCGGAGGAGGGGAGATTGTGAATAAAAACTTTCCGAAAGATGCATTGAAGGCCATTAACAAAAAAGGTGGCAAAAACATATCCGAAAATGCAGTGAAAAAGCTGGCAGGCACGGTAAAGGCGGACACGCTTCAAAGCGAAGCGCAACTGCGTCAGCTTATCAAGCAGGTGTCTGCGATGGCCAACATTCCGGTGTCGGAAGATACAGTAAGGGATATCGTTGGTGCCGTCAAAAAGAGCGGAATGAATCCTTCCAATATGGAAGCGTTGATGAAAATGATGATGAAAAAATAGACCGCTGGCCGCACGCCGGTTAGTATTATTCACCGTGAACCGGGAAGGTTCGCGGTTTTTTTTATATTTTGGAGCAGCTAACCTCTTTTTCAGTACACAAAATATCGAACTGCCCTGTCGAACATGTTATAATGATGCCCATCAGGAAACGGAAGGAAAGACAGCAAAGGAGGAAACGATGTTGAAGGAGGCAATATCATCAGTGTTAGTAGACAGGCTTCCTCACAATCTGGCAGTTGCGCTGAGTAGCTTGGCTGAGAGCTGGTCAAAAGTGTCGGTTCCGTGGATGCTGGGGGGGAGCTGTTCACTACTTGTGCAAGAAGTTGAACTGGATCGCCTGCCTCGGGACATTGATATTTATGCGGATATTCATGCTGCAAAGCAGCTCCATGCGCACCCCCTGGGTATGAGTATAGATCGACAGCAGGTTGACCGTAGCGGCTCTTACGTTTCATTGCTGAGCCACTATGACTTGGAGGGTTTTCCAGTCGAGTTGGTGGGGGGATTTGAGGTATTATGTGGCGGAGCGTTATACCGCTTAGAGATTGAGCGACTACTTTGGTCGGCTGGGGTTCAGCTTGAGCTGGGGAGTGCTTCACTGCGTCTGATGCCGCTCAGTCATGAACTTTTATTCAATATATTGCGAAATCGACCCGACCGATATAAAGCGATTGCAGATGTTATGAAGCGCGACCCGCGACGTCATATCATTGTACTGAAGCAGCTACTAGTCAGTAATATTTGGAATGAGGAGCAATTGGACAAGCTTGCAGAACTTCTGCCTTGGCCCGAGTTGCATTCCGTCATCCTGATGGGCAATGAAGTATAAGCTGTGTGTGTTAGGAGAAAGACGAATGGAGGACCGTTCATGAATGTGCAGATTATGTTCAAGCCGTCAGGCAGGCGCGTACAGGTCGGTCAGGGTACGTCATTGCTTCAGGCTGCCCGTAAAGCGGGTGTATATATTCCCACTCGTTGTGACGGAAAAGCAGCCTGTCTGATGTGTAAGGTACAGATATCACCGGAATGGGCTGAATTCGCAGGCCAACCCAGCGATGCAGAGCAGCGTAAGCTGGGACCTTTACTGGATGAAGGAATACGCTTATCCTGCCAGGCGCGTGTCCAAGGCGATATGCAGGTAACCGTACCGGAGGATAGGCTTAAGGCGGCTATCAGGCGGCAACTGGAGCGTCAGGCGATGGATGATGAACTGTGGTAATGCCGATTATATCAGGAGAATAAAAAAGGATGGTTTCCGACGACTCTAAACGGTCAGGAGAAACATCCTTTTTTTATTTAGTCTAGCGACGAAGTCATGGGAGAGTCTTGCCCCGCATATATTAGGTGAGTGGACCCAAACGTAAAATATCGTTTCTGCAATGATCGCTGTGTCGTAATCTATTTTTTAAAAAACTAAACATATTTTACGGAGGGGATACATATGATGGTATCAGTCCAAATGCATGTACGAGTTTACGCCGTTTCGCCGATTCCATCAGTCTCCTGAATCTCGGCGGCGGACGACTTCCGGGCATTTTAAAGGCTGTTCTGCCGCATCTGGGATCAAGCAGTTGGTTGAACACGAAGCGGATGCTCTTTAAGCATTTTTCCTTCGGAGACTTTTGAGGAGGGGATTTCAATGGAGAAAGTGGACATTTTTAAAGACATTGCCGAACGCACCGGAGGAGACATTTATCTTGGGGTCGTCGGCGCAGTCCGAACAGGAAAATCAACGTTTATCAAGCGGTTTATGGAGACGATTGTTCTGCCGAACATTACAAGTGAGGCGGACCGTGCCCGCGCCGTAGACGAGTTGCCGCAAAGTGCGGCAGGCAAGACGATCATGACGACGGAGCCTAAATTTGTACCGAATAATGCCGTCCAGATCAAAGTAACGGAAGGACTGGACGTGAATGTACGTCTGGTTGACTGTGTAGGATATGCAGTAGAAGGAGCAAAAGGGTACGAGGATGAAAATGGTCCGAGGATGATCTCCACACCATGGTTCGAAGAACCCATTCCTTTTCAGGAAGCGGCGGAAATTGGTACACGCAAGGTTATTCAGGAGCATTCGACGCTCGGTGTGGTAGTCACTACAGACGGCACGATTGCGGAAATCCCGCGCAGCTCTTATGTAGAGTCGGAGGAACGCGTCATTGAGGAGTTGAAGGAAGTTGGCAAGCCATTTGTTTTGGTTATCAACTCCACGCATCCGCGCAGTGATGAAACACTCCAGCTTCGCAGTGAGCTGGCTGCCAAGTACGATATACCAGTTATGACACTCAGCGCGGCGACTATGACGGAAGATGATGTTACAGGCGTACTTCGTGAAGTATTGTATGAATTTCCGGTGCATGAGGTGAATGTAAACCTGCCGAGCTGGGTCATGGTACTGAACGAAGAGCACTGGCTGCGTAGCAATTATGAAAATTCCGTTCGCGATACGGTTAAAGATATTCGACGTCTGCGTGATGTAGATCGAGTGGTTGGCCAGTTTATGGAATATGAATTCATCGACAGGGCCGGATTGAGCGGGATGAATATGGGGCAGGGCGTAGCTGAAATTGATCTGTATGCTCCCGATGAGCTATATGACCAGATTTTGGTCGAAGTCGTCGGGGTAGAGATTCGCGGCAAGGATCATTTGCTGCAAATGATGCAGGATTTTGCCCATGCCAAACGGGAGTACGACCGCTTCGCCGAGGCGCTGGAAATGGTCAAGACAACGGGATATGGCATTGCAGCGCCGTCGTTGTCCGAAATGGCACTAGACGATCCGCAGTTGATTCGTCAGGGCACAAGGTTTGGTGTGCGGCTCAAGGCAACAGCACCTTCTATACACATGATCCGTGTGGATGTGGAATCGGAATTTGCTCCGATTATCGGAACAGAGAAGCAAAGTGAGGAGCTTATGCGCTATCTGATGCAGGATTTTGAGAATGACCCAATCAAAATTTGGGAGTCAGACATTTTCGGACGTTCGCTGCATTCCATTGTACGGGAAGGCATTCAGGGTAAAATCGCTATGATGCCGGACAATGCACGCTATAAGCTGCAGGAAACGCTGGGTCGTATCATTAATGAAGGCTCCGGCGGTCTCATTGCTATTATTCTTTAAGGCTAAGCCACACCCAAAAAAATGTATAAGAGAAATACCGTGGAGAGCAATTGGCTCTCTATGGTTCGCAAAAACAAAATATTAGACTGACCTCTAAAACCAGACAGGGGTAGCCATGGACGAGAAAATAAAGTCCTAGACTACCTCTGTTTTTATTGAGCTTTTCGTTTCTCCTAGCGGGATTTAGGTTCAAATGTAACAATCCGATTAATGAGTTTCACAACGTGATTACCCTGGTAGTCATTTTCATATTTGGTCTCTTTCAACGTAGCACCGAGGCTTATTTAATTTGCAATGAACGATTCTTATAATCGATATAGCAATTGACTGGCTATTTATTAAAAGCGTTGTTCTGGCATTCGGCAGGACACCCCAAATATTCAAATACTCTGCGTCCAGGTTCGTCAATCGGTAAGTACACTTCAATTCCAGGATACATGTGGCTGCTTACAGAAAGATGAATTTGCTTGTAGCGAATGGGGGCTAAATCGGCCATGGCTCCCATTCTGGCCAAAATGATTTTAGAGTGCTCAACTTCATTTGATGAGTCCTTTGGCTGCATACTCCAATATTTATTAAGATCGTCGTATTTTCGAAATCTGTCAATTAACTTTTTATACCAATGGTCGTATCGGGAAAACATGTTATATCTTTTGAAAGCTTGTATCCCGTAAATAGCATGAGACTCCCACTCTTCGAACGACTCAGCATCGAAGGTAGAACGGGGACGAATGGAAAAATCGGAGTTAAAATGAAAATCAACTTTATTCAGTTTTCCATTCATAAAAGAATCGGAGGGGATATCAAATAAATGGCGAAACGGCTCATTTAACCCCTTGATATCTAAGGTATGAGTAACGATCATTGCCGGAAATGGCAAATTACTCATGATCTGCTGCGCTTGCTCCAGAGCCAGCTCCAGAGACCGTCCCTCCAATTCGTAATGGATCGGAAGATAATCAGCGGCGAGGAGAAGATCATTGCGCTCATCTGAAGTGCACTCCAGATACTCAGCAATATGGATCATCGTTTGCCGATCCGGTATTCGACGAGACCGTCCAACCAATAGATTTTTATACGTAGGACATGCCTCATCATTAAGCTCCTGCTGAGTAAATCGTTTCAATAACGGGTGAGATAGCTCAGTATATTCCCGTTGACGTTTCATGCGAACAGCTTCAATCTCTCCCAATACGATTTTTAATGTTTTATATTGGAAGTCCTCGTCCTTGTGCATGGTCATCCTTTTTCAATCCTTTTCATAATGAGGTGTAGTTCTACACTTGGTGCAGATGATTCCCTACAGTATACTACATTGTGAAAAAGGTGAGCTATTTACAAGAGGTTCTCAATGATAATCATGGAGGAGATCGTATGGTTCGTGCAATTGTAACAGATCCGTTTGCTTCAGGATTTTTCGCGATAAAGGAAGTTGCCGCCCCACAGGCCCAGCCTTGGGAAGCGATCGTTCAAGTACAGGCCTTCTCTCTTAATCGGGGTGAAGTTGTAGATGCAAGGAATAATGGAAGACAGATCAGACCAGGCTGGGATTTTGCTGGGATCGTCATCGAGCAGGCCAAAGATGGCACGGGTCCGAAACAAGGAAGCCGTGTGGTAGGCCTTCTCCCAATGGGAGCATGGGCCGAACAAGTTGCTGCCCCTACTTCATTACTGGCTGAATTTCCCGATGATATTACCTTCGCCCAGGCTGCTACTTTACCGGTAGCCGGTCTGTCAGCGCTCTATACGCTTAGAAAAGGAGGAATGCTGCTCGGTAAGCGAATATTGATAACTGGCTCGACTGGCGGAGTGGGGATTTTTGCACACCAGCTAGCAGCGCAATCAGGAGCTTTTACAGTAGGTGTAGCCAGAACCAAGGGAAAAGCTCTACTTGTTCAAGAGGCTGGTGCTAATGAGGTTATCGTTGGAGATACGGCGATTTCATCGGTTGATACATTTGGACCTTATCATCTAATTTTGGATTCAGTAGGTGGTGATACGCTAGCTGCATTACTACCTCAGCTTGTGCCAGAAGGGATTTGTGTATCCATGGGACATTCGTCCTCACCTTACGCAACGATTAATATCAGGGGCTTAGGTGGTAGGACCTTGTACAGCTTCTTTCTAGGAGAGGAGATAAATCGCTATTCGCCAGCGGAAGATCTGAAATTACTAGGTGAGCTTGTTTCAAAAGGCCAGTTAGTACCAAGGATCGAAGTGGAGGCATCGTGGAAGGAAATTGGAACTATTGCCCAACAACTGATAGATCGGAAGTTTTCTGGTAAAGCAGTGCTCCAAATAAGTTAGATGGGAGCGTCCTCATATTGAAAATGACAAGGAGATTGTATCTCCAGGCTAGTCTCCGCTCATGATGTTCACATTTTAAGCATAAGCAAAAATCGATCCTGTGGCGTACCCTGTCAAGTAGAGAACTAAAAAGACACCTCTATGCAGCAACCGTTCCCCGTTATTCAATCGGGGGCGGTTGTTTAATTTTTTTGTGGAATTGTCGTATTTTGTCATATGTAGTCGGAATTTTTTCTATATTTCATAAAACCTATTTACATACTTGGTTTAAAGCGATATATTAAGTATCAAATTTGAATTATTTTGTGGATTGAACGAGGGGGAAATGAAATCATGAATATCCAAAAAGAGCTCCAAAGAAACAAAAAGCTAGGGCTGGGGGCTATCATGCTACTGGTGCTGGTTTTGCTGGTCACTGCATGTGGCGTGCCGAAGACAGAGAGCGGCACTCAAGGGACAAGCACTGCAGGATCGAATACAACAAACGGAAAAACGGACAATTTAAATCTAAAGGGTAAACGGGTTGCGTTGATCATGGAGTTTAACACGGGCACATTTTCGCAACAGTATGTTCAAGGTGTGGAAGAGGAAGTTAAGAAATTTGGCGGTACGCTGACTAAGTTTGTGGCAGATAACGATAAGGCTAAAATGGCTTCTCTGCTTGATAGTGCGATTAACCAGCAATTTGATGTCATTTTGACTGATCACGGTGATGCATTGCTGGAGACAGGGCTGAAAAAAGCAATTTCCCGCAATATTCCGGTTATCGTGTTTGATGCTGCCGTCAATGTTCCGGGTGCGGTAGTGCTCTCACAGGATGACCAAAGCATGGCTGAGCTGACGCTGGAGCAAATGAAAAAGGATATCGGTGGCAAAGGCAACATTGTGAAAGTATGGGTTGCCGGATTTGCACCGATGGAACGTCGTCAGGTTGCTTATGGTGCATTTTTGAAATCCAATCCAGATATTAAAGAAATTGCGACTTTTGGTTCGGCTCAGAATCCTGCGTTGGATACGCAAGCCAAAATGGAAGCTGTATTAAAGCAATATCCTAAGGGCGAAATTACAGCCGTCTGGGCGGCGTGGGATGAGTTTGCCAAAGGTGCAGCCCGTGCCATCCAACAAGCGGGACGTACGGAAATTAAAGTCTACGGCATTGACATGAGCGACGAGGACTTGCAAATGATCCAGGACCCGAAAAATCCTTGGGTGGCCTCGGCAGCCGTAGATCCAACAGATATCGGGCGCGTACAAGTGCGCTATGCATATCAGAAGTTGCATGGGGATAATCCGGAGGAGAAAGTTGTACTGAAGGCTGTATATGTGCAACGCGAAGCGCTGCCAGATAAGCAAATTTCCACATCCGAGCTGTCCCAATATGTGAAGGGATGGGGCCAAAGCGAGCAGGGCTATAAGGATTGGATGAAGGAATATGAAACGTCCAAATAAAATGTTTGCATAACGCAAAGGCGCGCTTCGGCGCGCTTTTATCATAAGCAGGCGTGAGGGGGCACCATGAGTTCACAAGTATATACATTGGAAATGAAAAAAATCAGCAAACAGTTTGCTGGTGTAGATGCGCTGCGAGCCGTGGATTTTACGGTGCAGGGTGGCGAAATTCACGCTCTGCTGGGCGCCAACGGGGCAGGGAAAAGCACATTGATGAAGATTTTGTCCGGTGCGTATCGTTCCGATCAGGGAGCTATCGTAGTTGGTGGGAAGGAACTGAACATTAGTTCACCGTGGGAGGCCAAAAGAGCGGGAATTCACTGTGTGTATCAGGAGGTCGATTCAGCGCTTGTACCTCAGTTAACTGTCGCTGAAAATATTGTAATGGACGATTTGTCTGCACCTGATGGTCGATGGTGGGCTGCACCGGGTTCTATGCGCAGACGAGCGCGTGAGGCATTAGCACGTCTGGAGGTAGATATTGACGTAAGACGATATGTGTCTGAATTGACGTTGGCAGAAAAACAGCTTGTGCTTATTGCACGCATTCTGACACAGCAAGCAAATACCATCATTTTTGATGAGCCTACGGCGCCGCTCAGCGAGGAAGAAACGCGACGTTTGTTCCGCACAATCCATACACTCAAGGATGAGGGAGTTGCATGTATCCTCATCACACACCGATTGCCGGAGGTTATCGAACACAGTGACCATGTTACGGTGATGCGTGATGGTGAGCGCGTGTTCACGGGGCCTGCCTCTGATTTAAGTGTAGGCGACATCGTTACGCATATGCTTGGGAAAACATTTGAAGAGGAGTTCCCAAAAACAGAGGTACCGATTGGTGAAACGGTATTGGAAGCGAAAGGGCTTCACAAAGGATTACGAGTGCACGGCATTGATTTACAAGTCCGATGTGGTGAAATTCTCTCTATTGTGGGTTTGGTTGGTGCAGGCAAGACAGAGCTGTCACGACTTCTTACAGGAGCAGACAAGCCGGATAAGGGAGAGTTGACCTTTAAAGGTCGCTCCATTCGATTGAGAGAGCCAGCGGACGCGGTAGCTCAAGGAATTGTGTCCATACCCGAGGAGCGGCGTAAGCAGGGGGTGTTAATTGAGGAGAGTGTGGAAAGAAACCTCAGCCTTCCGCTTTTGGGCAAACTGAGTGTCCTTGGTTTCATCAGTCGGCGTAAAGAACGAAATAACGGTAATGGAATTGTCGCCTCTCTCGGTATTAAGACGCCATCGCTCCGCCAGAATGTTAAATATTTAAGTGGTGGGAATCAGCAAAAAGTTGCGATTGGGAAATGGTTGCATTCTGGAGCGGATGTATTTGTTTTTGACGAGCCAACCAAGGGTGTAGATATAGGGGCAAAAAGTGATATTTTCCGTATCATTGGCGAGTTGGCGGAGCAAGGAAAAGCGATCATTTATCTAACCTGTGAATTTGCTGAAGGGATTGGCATTGGTGATCGGATTGCAGTGATGTATGATGGAAAAATTATAAAGGAATTTGCGCGGGGCGAAGTGGAACAGGAACAGCTTCTGTTGTATGCCAGCGGCGGTGAAGAGGTGCATTCATGAAGGAAAAATGGTTAAACGTCTCATTTCGTTACGGTGCCGTAGTTGTCATTATAGGTGTGTTAGCGTTTTTTTCATCTACATTACCTTATTTCTGGACGTATGATAATTTAATGGACATTCTTGGCTCAATTGCCATTGTGACTTTCGTTGCCATTGGTGTGACGTTGTCACTTATTGTGGACGGTTTTGACCTATCGGTGGGAGCTACAGTATCTTTGACAACGGTCGTTTCAGCTTCTTTGATGGTCTGGTATGAGCAGCCTGTTGCGGTGGTCATTATTGTGTCTCTGGTTGTCGGTGCTTTGGTAGGACTGTTGAATTCATTACTGATTATTAAACTGCGTATTCCTGATTTGCTCGCAACCCTTGCAATCATGTATATTGTAAGCGGGATTCACAAAACGTACGCCCAGGGCTATACCATATACAATCATATGCAGTTTCCCGATGGCAGCAAGGCGCCGGGGGAGATATCTCCTGCATTTCTTTTGCTGGGGCAAGGTAAATGGTTGGGTATCCCGATTTCAGTTATTTTACTGTTGCTGGCTGTGGCAGCGGTGCATGTTTTCTTGACCTATACAAAGCATGGGCGTCAAATGTATGTAACGGGTGGAAATGAGGAAGCTGCTCGTCTGTCAGGCATACGGGTAAAAAAAGTCCGTACTCTGGCCTATGTTGCTTCAGGCGTATTTGCGGCGATTGCCGGTATTTTGTATGCCTCGCGAGTAGGCTCAGGCCAAATTGACGCGGGTTCCCCCTTGCTGATGGAGGCGGTAGCTGCAGTATTCGTCGGTTTTTCGGTCTTTGGTGCTGGTAAACCCAATGTCATTGGTACATTTATTGGTGCAGTGTTGATCGGTGTGTTGGTTAATGGACTAACGATGATGAATGTGCAATATTTTGCCCATGATATTGTCAAAGGAGTAGTGCTGGTACTTGCGCTGGCCGTTACTTTTTACGTGTTAAACCGTCGTCGTACTTGAAATTGTCTGTGGACTGTATTACTATAAACCTTGTTCCACGCAAGAAGGGTGCCATAAAACGCCAGTTTCGGCCTATATTGCGGAGGTTAGGTATATTCTATGTATATTTAACGACGAAACGGAAACAGATGATAACATTATGGAAGGCAGTACGCCGCCCGGGTTATTTTATACAGGCGACCTCATATCGGTCATTAACACCGATAACCTTAATGCTGGACTACACTTGAATTGGGAGGTGAATATTATGAATAAAACGGATTTGATCAATCAGGTTTCTGAAAGCACTGAATTGTCCAAAAAGGACGTAACCAAAGCAATCGATGCAGTATTTGAGGCGATCTCTGGAGCGCTGCAAAGCGGAGATAAGGTGCAACTGGTAGGTTTCGGGAACTTTGAGGTTCGTGAACGTTCCGCACGTAAAGGACGTAACCCGCAAACAGGAGAAGAAATCGAAATCCCTGCGAGTAAAATTCCGGCATTTAAACCGGGTAAAGCGCTCAAAGACGGAATTAAATAAGATTTCTTACATATTCCCAATGCGCTGAAAAGACCGTGAATTTGATTCACGGCCTTTTCTTTTTGTCCTGTTTACTTCGTGGTAGAGGTGCTATGGACTGGAGAAGAGGAAGCTGTTCTGCCGTTTCGCGAGGCATAAGCGATCAGCACTAGGGGTTCACCTGTTAGCTCAGCAAATTCATGCTCCAGCTGTTGAAGTCGTTCGATTTGGGCAGGACTGAGATTGGCGGGAAGATAGTTTTTCATCAGATCCGTTCCTTTCTTTAATGGATGGGACTGCACGGATAGTATGGCTCGGGACACGCTAATTGTTGCAGGTAGCGAAGGAAGCATGTAGTTGACAAAACAAGCTTGAATCTCCATCATAAAAAGTATAGCTTCGGCTCTCAGGGAGGAAAAGGACATGGAAGATAATGTGACGGGTAGTAGTGAGTACGTCGTAATTAAAGCGAAAAGCAACGGATGTCAGGTTTTTGGTCTGACCAGAGGTCAGGATACACGCTTGCATCATTCAGAAAAATTGGACAAGGGCGAAGTACTGATCGTCCAATTTACGGATCATACTTCTGCTATTAAAATTCGCGGCAAAGCCGTTGTGATGACCAAGCACGGGGTAGTAGATACGGAGGATTAAAATGCAGGCATAGCCTGCTTTTTTTTGTTGTAGAATGAGAGTGAGGACCTTTACCGTAGCAAACCCACATTATGAGGTAGAGGTCAGGGGAGGCTCTGATGAAACCTTGGATTGTATTCGGTGGCTCCATTCTCATAACCATCGCAGCAGCTGTGTTGCTGCCGTCCTTACAGGTGCTGGACTCAGGAACCGCAGCAGTTCGCGAGACACAGGCGACGATTTCGCCTCAGCAACGGGTGCTGCTGTCGGATGACAATCTGGTGGATACGCTGAATGAGCTGCCGTTGACCACACCGATTGCAAGCGCAAGCTGGGAACATTCAGTCCTGACCCTGGATGTCAAGCTGTCTAAGGAAGAAACTGCCCCACTAGAGATTTATCAAAACATGGCGGAGCTTGCCGCTTTTAGCTTTTACGGAACGACGAATGTACGGCAATTGCTGCTTCGGGTGGTGACACAGGATGAATGGTCAGGAGAACGTCATTTGCTGCTTGCATCCGATATACGCCGGAACGAGTGGACGAACGAGGCATTGGAACAGCTGAGAAGCCGGGAAGGCGCGGAATTGCCAGAGGATTTGAGGTCCCGTTTCCGCATTACGGTAACGCCCATGTGGCAAAACAGGTTTAACGGTGTATATACAGATTAGATGTTTCTGCCGGTGGACCTACAGTACTTTAGTCGCGAATCATTTTAAATTGTGATATAATATAAGGCATTGCAATTATTTGAGTATAGCAGAAAGTCATGTCTCGGAGGCTTAGGATGAAACCGTATCGCGTACCCCAATTAGCAAGGAAATATGTGGAATACGACATGATTCAACAACATACGGAAATGCCGGCTTTTCCTGACAGCCGTACCCGTTTGATGTTTGTGTTTTTGAACCGGAATGCGCAGGAGCTGCATGCCAGTGAGGACGAACTGTACGCATTGGTAACCTCGCTTGTGCAGATGGGGCTGGATACGCATGATATGATTGATACTTTATCCGGTATACGGAGCCCGGAGGAGATGCGTTCCAGACAGCTGAAAGTGTTAGCTGGGGACTATTTTAGCAGTCGTTTTTATCAGCTGCTTGCACTGGCAGGCCGCATCACGGCCATTTCGAAGCTGAGTGATGCTGTATGTGAAGTGAACGCAGGGAAAATGAATCTGTACTGGGGAATGAAGCAATTCCGATTGGATGCAACTCAGTATTTAACTCAGATGGTTCGTTTCAAAAAGGAGCTTTTTTTATCATTCACTTCACTTGTAGCAGAACAGGATCAGGAAATTTGGAAGCAGCTTCTCAACAAATTTGCCCTCTGTGACACCTTGGTGGAGGAATGGGGCAAGCGGACAGAACCGGACAAGTCCCGTTTCGGATATATGTTCTGGCATATTTATGGTAACGGGGACCGGAACGAGCAGGCATTGCTTTCAGAGAGTGGTACTGACACTGAAGCATGGCGTAAGCTTGTTCTGAAATACAAAGCCGAGGATGCGATACTGGACAAGCTTCGCACGGCTGTTACACACATCCGGCAGATCCTGTCAGATGATCAAAATACGGGGATCGAGGAATTTGAACGCATGCTTGAGCCTTTCCTGAAGCTGCTAAATAGTCCGCACCCAGTTGTGAGGGAAGGTTAGGTGAACGTGATGGGATCAAGCGACACCAAGCCGAAAGAGCAATTCGTTCATGGCGTGTTTGAAAGCATAGCAGGTAAATACGATTTGATGAACGATATACTGAGCTTTCGCAGACATAAGGCTTGGCGGAAATTTACGATGAAAAAAATGAACATGCATCGCGGCGATACGGCAATTGATCTTTGCTGTGGTACATGTGACTGGACGCTTGCGATGGCACGAGCAAGTGAAAGTGGTCACATCGTAGGACTCGATTTTAGTCAGAACATGCTCAATGTTGGCGAGCGTAAGATTACATCAGAATCCCGTGAAAAGCAAATTAAGCTTGTTCAGGGCAACGCGATGGAACTACCTTTTGAAGATAATTCATTTGATTATGCGACGATTGGTTTCGGTCTGCGCAACGTGCCTGATCTGCGCCACGTGTTACAGGAGATGCAACGAGTCGTCAAACCTGGCGGGCAGGTCGTATGTCTGGAATTGTCCAAACCTACTTGGCAGCCGTTCAAGGGAATTTACTACACATATTTTCAACACATCTTGCCCATGCTCGGCAAATTGTTCGCCAAACGTTATGAGCAGTATAAATGGCTCCCTGATTCGTTGGCGCTTTTTCCAGGAAGGGATGAGTTGGCTGGCATCTTCCGTGAAGTCGGATTGAAGGATGTTCAGGCTCATTCTCTCACCGGAGGCATTGCGGCATTGCACATTGGAATCAAGGAGAGTCAGCATGTTTAAGAAAATTGCTATTTTTTTGGAAATGATTAAAATTGAACATACGTTATTTGCGCTCCCATTTGCATTCATGGGGGCTGTATTGGGGTCTGTTATCGTGACAGGCAACCTTCCCTCTTGGCCGCAGATCGGCTGGATTCTGCTAGCTATGGTTGGCGCACGTAGCGCGGCTTTTGGCTTCAATCGTATGATTGACCGGGTGATTGACGGGAAAAATCCGCGCACAGCAGGACGCGCTATCCCGGCGGGGTTGCTCAAATCGAGCGAAGTGGTGATTTTCATTATCGTCAGTTTGGTGTTGTTATTCTGGGCATCATTCAAGTTAAGTCCGCTGGCGTTCAAGCTGTTCCCGCTGGCCTTTTTTATGCTCGTTTTTTATTCTTACACCAAGCGTTTCACTTGGCTTTGCCATATTGTGCTTGGTCTGACCATTGGTTTGGCGCCACTCGGCGCGTGGGTTGCAGTAACGGGACAAATAGATTTGACTGCTATCGTACTATATCTCACGATTGCATTTTGGACGGCGGGATTTGATGTAATTTATGCTTGTCAGGATATAGATTTTGACCAAAACGAAGGAGTTTATTCTATTCCTGCCCGTTTTGGTGTAGCAGGTGCGTTGAACATCGCTCGGGCATTCCACGTCATTACGGCAATCGGATTTATTGTACTGTTCTTTATTGCAGATTTAAGCTGGTGGTATCTGGCGGGCATGATTATTTCGTACATTATTTTATTTTATGAACACTATATCGTATCTCCAAAAGATTTGAGTCGTTTGCAGACGGCATTCTTTACTATGAACGGTGTACTTAGCACTGTCGTGTTTGCCTTTACACTGATTGATTTGGTGGTGCGTCAATACTAATGAATAATCAGGTGAGCGGACATCAAGGCAAACGAATCGTTATTGGCATTACAGGCGCGAGCGGAAGCATTTATGGTGTGCGACTGGTAGAGACTTTGCTGGACTTGCAATACACAGTTCACCTGATCGTTTCCAATGCTGGCTGGCGGGTATTGAAAGAGGAGTTGGGCTGGAATGTGACTGACCGGGAAGGGGCTTTGAATGAACAATTCGGAGGCCGTCCCGGTTCTCTTGTATACCATCCGTTCACAGATATTGGAGCTTCGATTGCGAGCGGCTCTTATTTGGTGGATGCGATGATTATTATGCCATGCTCGATGGGGACGTTGTCAGCAGTAGCACACGGCTCGTCCGATAACCTTATGGCGAGAGCAGCGGACGTGATGATGAAGGAAGGTCGTCCGCTGATCCTTGTGCCTCGTGAAACACCTCTACATGCCATTCATTTGGAAAACATGCTTAAGCTTGCGAGACTCGGCGTCAAAATGATTCCGGCTATGCCGGCTTTTTACTTTCATCCGAAGACGCTGGATGATATTGTGCTGTTCCTCGTAGGCAAAGTATTGGACAGCTTGCGTATAGAACATCAACTGTTTACGAGATGGGGGGATTCCGATGCCGACGCCGGACACCAAGACAATCACAATCGGAAAAATTAAATATACAAACGCTTGGCCTATTTTTCATTATTTTAATCCTTCTGAGCTTCTCCATTCGGCGGAGATGGTTTCTAAAGTTCCGGCTGAATTGAATCGAGGTATGCTGAATGGGAGTTTGGATATCAGTGCGATGTCCTCATTTGCGTATGCATCGGGTGCTGAGGAAATGCTATTGTTGCCGGATTTATCCGTCAGTGCAGATGGTCCTGTGCAATCCATTTTACTATTTTCACGCAAGCCGCTGGACGAAATCAAAAACGGAACCATTGCACTAACGAATACGTCTGCTACATCCGTGAATTTGTTGAAAATTTTGATGCAAAAGGCATGGGAAGGTCAGCCTTCCTATTTTGACTGTGAACCGGATCTTGACTTGATGCTGGAACAGGCAGATGCAGGGCTACTGATTGGAGATCACGCGATTAAGGCATCTTGGCGAAGCGAAGGTCTGTATGTTACGGACCTCGGAGAAGAGTGGAAGCGCTGGACGGGTTATAGTATGACTTTTGCTGTATGGGCAGTACGACGTGCTGTTGCTGCTCAAAATCCCGCGGCGGTGGCTGAAATTGCAAGTGCGTTCCGCGTAAGCAAGCAGCGTAGTCTGTCGGACCTGACGCCTGTTATTTCTGAAGCATGCGAGGAAATTGGAGGTCTGCGAGATTATTGGGAGCGTTACTTTACTAATCTGTGTTATGATTTTGGAGAGAAGCAACAACAAGGTTTAGAGCTTTATTTTCAGTATGCGCATGAACTGGGGCTGCTTGACCGACGAGTGAAGCCGCTTCTCTGGAGTGACAATACGCTGACACGGGTGAAAGAATGAAACGATTGGATTTGTTCGGTTTATTAAAGAAGGATATGAACTTTATAGAAGAAGAGTTGTATCGCAGTATCGACAGTACGGAGCCGTTGATTAATGATACGTCGCTTCATCTGCTTAAAGCAGGGGGCAAGCGTTTGCGTCCCGTATTTGTATTGCTGGGAGGCAAGTTTGGAGAATATGATCTGGACAAGCTCAAGCGTATAGCGGTACCTCTGGAACTGATTCATTCTGCCTCTCTCGTTCACGACGATGTGATTGACGATGCGGAAATGAGACGCGGTCAACCCACCGTGAAGTCCAAATGGGACAATCGGGTGGCTATGTACACCGGAGACTACATATATGCACGTGCGCTGTCTATTGCTGCTGGACTGCCGAATCCCGACATTCACCGGGTACTGTCTAAAGCGCTGGTGCAGATGTCCATTGGTGAAATGGAACAAATTCGTGATTTTTTTAATGTGGATCAGAGTGTGCGGAATTATTTGCTTCGCATACGGCGAAAAACGGCATTGTTGATTGCGGTTAGTTGCCAGCTGGGAGCTATGGCTGCAGGGGCACGAGAAAGTGTCAATTCCCTGCTGTACAGCTATGGCTATAACGTAGGTATGGCTTTTCAAATTCAGGATGATCTGCTTGATCTGTGTGGCACGGAAAAAAAGATTGGCAAGCCGCCGGGCAGCGATATGAGACAGGGGAATATTACGCTTCCGGTGATTTATGCGCTTGAACAGCCTGAGTTGCGTGCCGATCTACTGGCTGAAATCCGCCGCATTCAGGATGGAGATGGGCAAGGAGACGCACGCAAAGCGGTGGATATGATCAAAAAAAGTGAAGGAATCGCTAAAGCTGAAATTCTCGCCGACCGATATATTAATAAAGCGCTAAACGCGCTGGACTTACTACCAGATGTCAAAACAAAAAAGACGCTACGCGATATTGCTCATTTTGTAACACGCCGCTCCTACTAAAGTTGTGTTTTGGGTTTGCTGTGACAAAATGCTTTAACCGGTTCCAAGCTTTCTGTTACAATACAGTTTAGTACTGTATAAATACATTAGATTGGATTGGGAGTGAGCCGATGGATCGTACTTTTTTGATGGTTAAACCGGATGGTGTACAACGTGGATTGATTGGACGTATCATCAGTCGACTGGAAGACAAAGGCTTCAAAATGACGGCTGGCAAGCTTGTGCAAGTATCTAGAGAACAGGCAGAACGGCATTATGCGGAGCATGTGGGCAAGCCTTTTTTTGAAGAGCTTGTAGGTTTTATCACATCAAGTCCTGTGTTTGCTATGGTATGGGAAGGGGATAACATCGTTACGCTTTCCCGCTTGTTGATTGGTAAAACACAAGTAACTGAAGCTCTTCCGGGCACAATTCGTGGAGACTTTGCAGCACATACACCGTTTAACCTCATTCATGGTTCAGATTCACCGGAGAGCGCAGAACGCGAGATTGCAAATTTTTTCATGCCGGAAGAATCCGTTCGGTATGAAAAAAGTGTGGCGACCTGGATGTAAGTTAAATTACGTATGAAGAAGGATGGTAGCATGACGGATATGGAACTGGGTCAGACGGACCCCGATTACACAGCGTTTATCCGCAAAATCAAGGACAGCACAGGTATTGATCTTGCACAATACAAAGAAGCACAGATGAAAAGGCGGTTAACTACGCTTCGCAACAAAAACGGGTTTCCCAGTTTTGTTTCTTTTTATGATGCCATGATGAAGGAAAAACCTCTATTCTATGAATTTCTGGATCGAATGACGATCAATGTTTCGGAATTTTGGCGAAATCCCAATCGGTGGGAAGTGCTGCGGGATACAATCTTGCCACAGCTGCTTGTGGGGAAGCAGAAGCTTAAGCTGTGGAGTGCGGCCTGCTCGACTGGTGAAGAGCCTTATAGCCTGGCTATGGTTCTCGACGGTAAAGGGATTTTGGGGAATTGTTCCATTACAGCTTCCGACATTGATGACGGTGCATTGGCAAAAGCCAAGGAAGGCAAATATTTGGAGCGTTCGCTCAAGGATGTACCTGAGCAGGTGGCTAGCAAATATTTTAAGCCGGATGGTGCGATGTATCGAATTGATGACCGTTTGAAACAAGCCGTGAAATTTCAAAAGCAAAACTTGCTGCTGGATCGGTTTGAGGATGGTTATGATCTCATTATCTGTCGAAATGTAATGATTTATTTTACAGAAGAGGCAAAACATACGTTGTATCAAAAGTTTGCAGCCAGTCTTCGTCCCGGCGGTGTGTTATTTGTCGGTAGTACAGAGCAAATCTTTTCTCCTAACCAATATGGTCTGGAATCGACGGAAACCTTTTTTTATCGCAAAAAAGCATAAGCCTGCATGTATCATCCAAAGTTTGTAGGAACTTATTTATATCCTTGAGTAATTGATGGTTGGCTTATCAGCAAAGCACGTCCTTTAGCCCCT
This sequence comes from Paenibacillus sp. A3M_27_13, assembly GCF_024213315.1. Classification (NCBI taxonomy): domain Bacteria; kingdom Bacillati; phylum Bacillota; class Bacilli; order Caryophanales; family Paenibacillaceae; genus Paenibacillus; species Paenibacillus sp. A3M_27_13. Next base: position 489,115 of record NZ_JANAVE010000001.1, on the reverse strand, counting down.
TTGGCTAAGAGGCGTGTTTTTGTTTATCTGCATACACGTGGCTTTTCTTGTCAAAGAAAGGTGCGTATACTATAATGAAGCACAGTTAAAGATTTTAGCGATGCACAGTTTAACAGTTTAAAGGGGGAACGCGTCATGAGTTTACGTTATTTAACCGCGGGGGAAACGCATGGTCCCCAGCTAACTGCCATTGTAGAGGGTATGCCGAGCAATTTAAAATTGGATTTTGAGGAATTGAATTTTCAGCTGCACCGTCGTCAGAAAGGGTATGGACGGGGTCGGCGTATGCAGATTGAAAAAGATACGGCGAAGATTGCCGGAGGCGTACGTCACGGCTATACCACAGGTGCACCGATTGCGCTGGTTGTGGAAAATAACGATTGGAAGCACTGGCAGAACATTATGAATATTGAGCCTATTGAAGGCAGTGATGAAGACAAGCGTCGGGTTCACCGGCCACGTCCGGGTCATGCGGATTTGAATGGCGGAATGAAATACAACCTGAAGGACCTTCGTAACGTGCTGGAGCGCTCCAGTGCACGTGAAACAGCAATTCGTGTGGCATGCGGCGGTTTGGCCCGTCAATTGCTGGCTGAGTTCGGAATCAAGGTGGCAGGTCAGGTCATCCGTATTGGGGAAATCGAAGCTCCTTACCGTGATTTGCCGATTGATGAGCTGATTGCCGTGACAGAAGCCTCCTCGGTGAGAGTAACCGATCCAGAAACCGAAAAGAAAATGGAAGCATACATTGATCTGATCAAGCAAGAAGGTGATTCAGTCGGTGGGGTAGTGGAGTGTATTGTAGAAGGTGTTCCGATTGGTCTGGGCAGTCATGTACAGTATGATCGGAAACTGGATGCACGTATCGCACAAGGCGTCATGTCGATTAATGCATTTAAAGGCGTGGAGATTGGCATCGGCTTTGAAGCAGGGGAATTGCGCGGTTCACAGGTGCATGACGAGATTCTATATGATGAGGAACGTGGATATCACCGTCGTACCAATCGTTTGGGTGGTTTTGAGGGTGGTATGACGAATGGAATGCCAGTTGTGGTTCGTGGCGTAATGAAGCCGATTCCCACACTCTACAAGCCGTTGCAAAGCGTCGACATTGATACAAAGGAAGCGTTCACCGCACAGGTTGAGCGTTCGGATGCATGTGCAGTGCCAGCGGCAAGCGTAGTCATGGAGCATGTCGTAGCTTGGGAGATTGCGAAAGCTTTGCTAGAAAAATTCGGTGGGGATTCGATTGAAGAGATTCGCGCGAATATTGCATCCTACGAAGAACAACTGGGGCGGTACTAAGATGAGTACGCTGACGGTACAACTTGGCGAACGTTCTTATCCTATTCATATCGGACGAGGGCTGTTACATCGATCCGGAGAGTTGTTGAAGGAACGAGGAATTGCGCAAAAAAGCCCGTTGTTAATTGTTTCTGACGAAAATGTAGCGGGATTCTACTTGGCAACATTGGAGAGCAATCTTCAGGCGTCTGGCTACAAGACAGTGTCCTTTGTCGTTAAGCCAGGTGAAACCTCCAAGTCGCTTGCTGTATTTGAGCAGGTCATAACAGCAGCCATTGAGGGCGGTTTGGATCGCAATTCAGCCGTTATTGCACTTGGTGGTGGTGTGGTGGGTGATTTGGCTGGATTTGTGGCAGCTTCTTATATGAGAGGTGTCAAGTTTGTACAGATCCCCACTACGATCCTTGCCCATGATAGTAGCGTGGGCGGTAAGGTCGGCATCAACCATCCTTTGGCGAAGAATATGATAGGAGCCTTCCATCAACCGGAACTTGTGTTATATGACGTAGATACGTTGTCTACCTTACCTCCTCGTGAGGTATCTGCGGGGCTTGCTGAAATGATCAAGCATGGTTTGATCTGGGATGCTGATTTCGCCCAGTGGTGCCGTGACCATGCGACTGATTTACTTGCGCTGGATGCGACAGCTCTGGAGTACGGTCTGGAAAAGGGATGTTCCGTAAAAGCCGAAGTGGTGTCGCGCGATGAACGAGAAAATGATTTACGCGCTATTCTAAACCTAGGTCATACGATTGGTCATGCGATTGAAGCCATTGCGGGATATGGTGAGTTTTTACACGGGGAAGCCATTTCTATTGGTATGGTCGGCTCCGCACTTTTGGGCGTGAAGCTGGGGGCAGATCCTTCTTTGGTAGATGAAACGAAGGATATGTTGTCTTCGCTACGGCTACCGACCTCCCTTCCGTCACATCTCGATACAGATCGGCTGCTGGACGCGATGATGCATGACAAAAAGTTCAAAGAAGGCAGCATTACTTTTGTCGTCCCACGTAGCATCGGGCACGTGGAGGTTGTGAAGGATATTTCCGTCTCTTACATCCGACGAGTTATTGAACAGTTAAAAGAGGGGGCGTAACGATGTACAATCGGGGAATTCGTGGCGCGACGACCGTAGTGAATAATGAAGAAAACGAAATTTTGGAAGCAACATGCCAACTACTGGAGGAAATTGTATCCTACAATGAAATTCAGCCGGAGGATATTAGTAACGTATGGATTACGGTGACCCATGACCTGGATACTGCCTTTCCAGCCAAGGCCATTCGTCAGCTTGATGGCTGGGATATGGTTCCGCTCATGTGTGCATTAGAAATTCCTGTGGCAGGCAGTTTACCCAAGTGCATCCGTTTGATGGTACAGGTGAACACCGATAAATCCCAGCGGGAAATTAAACATGTATATTTGAACGGAGCACAGGCGTTAAGACCGGATCTGGCTTCCCAAGGGAAATAAGTGCCCGTTTTTAAAGTTGATGGTTGCCAAAGTAACATCCCATGAGATATAGTGTGTGTAGCAGAGTTAAGTAGAGTAGAGTTAGCCAGAGACAGAGTTGAGATGAGAAGAGTGCAGCCTTAGCCAATTCCATATGAGATTACAGAGATCGGCGGTAGCGGGTAAGCTTTTGTCTATGAAGAGATATTCTTCTACAGAGAAGCTTATTTGAGGCAACCTGTGCGGTTATACAAAAGGGATGAGTGTATACTTATCTATTTGCTGTAGTCATTTTACATATGGAGCATTCTTATAATTTCGATAACTGACAGCCTCTACCTTACCGGTAGAGGCTTTTTTATATTCTCTCCTTTGGTTCTGCGCCAATTTGGAAAGGAAGTGATCTCATGTTAACGCCGCATGTGGAGCAAGTGATAACGATGGCGAGTGAATTTAACCTGATTCCTGTGTACAAAAAAGTGCTGGCTGATATGGAGACGCCGATTCGGATTTTCCGTCGGTATGCCGAGCGGGACCGTGCCTTTCTGCTAGAGAGTGTAGAGGGAGGCGAACAGTGGGCGCGACATTCATTCATCGGTACAGACCCGTTCCTAATGGTCTCGGGTAAAAAAGGACGTTTGATATTGGAGCAACACGGTAAACGGCAAATATTAAACGACAAGCCGATTGAAGCGCTCAAAGCATTGCTTCGTAAATACCGTAGTCCGAAACTGAAAGAAATGCCTCCATTTACAGGCGGGGCTATTGGATTTTTTGGATATGACTTGCTTCAATACTATGAAAAGCTGCCAGAGCATTCGGTAGATGATTTGAATATGGATGATATTCGTTTTATGTTCTGCGATCAAGTCATTGTCTTTGATCATGTGAAACAGCAAATTTTGCTGGTCGGCAATGTTCATGTAGGTGAAGGGTTCCGCGATGAGGACATTCGTGCTGCTTATGCTGATGTGGAACGCAGGTTGGAGGAAACGGCGCAGTATCTGCGCAAGCAGACCCCGCCTGAGCGATTAGGATCGGTTTCCATTCCTGATGATGTGGAACTAGGTGAGATCCAATCCAATATGACGAAGGAACAATTTATTTCAAACGTAGAGCAGGCGAAGGAGTATATCCGCTCCGGTGATATTTTTCAGGTTGTACTATCCCAGCGTTTTCACATTGATACAGAGGCCTCTCCTTTACAGGTATACCGCGTGCTGCGCACGATGAACCCGTCGCCATATATGTATTATTTGAAAATGGATGACGAGATCATCGTAGGCACTTCGCCTGAGGCACTCGTCAAGGTGGAAAACGGCCGGGTAGAAACCCGTCCTATTGCAGGAACGAGACCGCGTGGGGTAACGGAGACAGAAGATGCGGCACTTGCTGAAGAACTGTTAAACGATGAAAAAGAGCGTGCAGAACATCTGATGCTGGTCGATTTGGGAAGAAATGATTTGGGCCGTGTATCACAGTTTGGCACAGTCAAATGCGATACGTTTATGGAGATTGAACGCTATTCCCATGTCATGCACATTGTTTCCAATGTGTCGGGTGAGCTACGTGAGGACAAAGATTTCTTCGATGCCTTCCTGTCTTGTCTGCCAGCCGGCACTGTATCGGGGGCTCCGAAGCTACGGGCCATGGAGATTATTGCTGAGTTGGAGCGGGAAGCACGCGGACCCTATGCAGGGGCGATTGGATATTTGGGCTTTTCGGGCAATATGGACGCTTGCATTACGATTCGCACAATTGTGTTTAAAAAGAACCGGGCCTATGTCCAGGCAGGCGCTGGAATTGTGTGGGACTCGGTTCCGGAAAGCGAGTATCAGGAGACGGTAAACAAAGCAAAGGCATTGCTGAAGGCAATCCGCACGGCAGAAGTGATGTTCCCGGCAACGACACAGCCCTATAACAGCGTCATCAACCAGGATTATTTGTACACTCCGTAACACACAAAAATCTGATTTTGAGGAGGAGACGACAATGGAACGACATGACATGATGCAAGTGGGGTTAAGCCGGATCATTGAGGGACAGCATCTTTCGCGTACGGAGGCCCGTAGCGTAATGGAACAAATTATGAGTGGAAATGCTACACAGGCGCAAATTGGCGGGCTACTGACGGCTCTTCGCCTCAAAGGGGAAACGGTAGATGAAATCACTGGTTTTGCCGAGGCTATGCGTAGCTACGCTAGTCCAGTGCAAGCTGAAGAAGGCAGTGGTCGTCTGCTGGACACATGTGGCACTGGAGGTTCGGGTATTCACAAGTTTAATATTTCTACGATATCCGCGATCATCGCAGCTTCGGTGTCAGTACGGGTAGCAAAGCATGGCAATCGTTCTGCAAGTGGCCGTGCCGGGAGCGCTGATGTCCTGGAGGCGTTGGGAGTCAACATTCATTTGACGAGTGATCAGGCTAGGTCTTGTCTGGACCGAATCGGCATCTGCTTTTTATTCGCACAGCTGTATCATCCGTCTATGAAGCATGCCGCTGCGCCGCGCCGTGAGCTGGGTGTGCGGACGGTATTCAATATGCTTGGTCCTTTGACGAATCCGGCTGGTGCGGATCGGCAGCTGTTGGGCATTTATGACGCCAATAAAACGGAAGTCATTGCCGAGGTATTGAACCAGCTAGGCTCCAAACGGGCCATGGTTGTCAGTAGTCTGGATGGACTAGATGAAATTAGTATTTCAGCTGCGACACGAGTATCCGAGCTGAAGGACGGCAAGGTTCACACGTTCGAGCTTCATCCGTCGGATCTGGGCTTGCAGACGCATTCTCTCGATCAGGTGCTGGGCGGCGACGCACAGGTTAACGCAGATATCATAAGACGAATTTTGAACGGAGAGCATGGATCTTATCGGGATGTTGTGTTAGCGAATGCAGGAGCGTGCATTTATGTATCAGGCGCGGCAGCCACCTTGACGGACGGAGTAGCACGAGCGGCAGAAGCCATTGACTCGGGACTGGCACTTTCCAAGCTAGATCAATTAATACAGGCAACGGGGGAATATCAATATGTATCTTGATAAAATTGTGGTGACGAAGCGACAAGAAGTGGAGCAGCTTAAGAAGCATTTTCAAATAAGTAAAGCTGAACGATTAATTGCTGATTTATCTGCGACGAGAGGATTTGAAAATGCGATCGCGAGCGGACGCAACCGTCCGCTCGGACTGATTGCTGAGGTGAAGAAGGCTTCCCCATCCAAAGGGTTAATTCGACCGGATTTCCACCCTGTGGACATTGCACGTGCATATGAGGGAGCAGGAGCGGATTGCATTTCTGTACTGACAGATGTGACGTATTTTCAGGGGAGCCCTGAATATTTACAGCAAATTCGCGATCAGGTGAAGATTCCGCTGCTGCGAAAGGATTTTATCATTGATGAACGGCAAATATATGAAGCTCGTCTGCTGGGAGCGGATGCGGTGCTGTTGATTGCCGCTATCCTGGAACCGCGTGTATTAGGGTCCTTTTTACAGATCGCCAAGGACCTCGGGCTGGACGCATTGGTAGAGGTGCATGACAGTGAGGAGCTTAAAGCGGTGCTGGAGCTGGGGACAGCAACCTTAATTGGCGTAAATAACCGAAATCTGCGGACATTCGAGACTCGTCTCCAGACGACAGAGGAGCTGATCTCACTAATTCCTAAAGGGGTTACGTTCATCAGTGAAAGCGGAATTGCGGGACCGGAAGATGTAAAGTATCTGCATTCGGTAGGTGCACACGGTATCCTGGTCGGGGAGCATCTGATGCGCAAGGAAGATGTAGGACAGGCTGTAGCCGAATTGATGGACGGGATTATAGCATGAACAAAACGGGCATAAAAATTTGTGGACTTCAAAGCGTTGAAGTGCTAAAATCTATGGTAAACTTACCGGTCGATTATATAGGTTTTGTGTTTGCCGACAGCAAGCGCCGGATTGACGGCGTACAGGCTGGAGAGCTGCTTCGCGTATTGGATGAATGGACCTCAGGCAGCAGACCGCGCAGCGTGGGTGTATTTGTGAACCCTGGTGATGCACTGTTAAATGATGTGATGGAGAAAGCACCCTTGGATGTCATACAGCTGCATGGACAGGAGAGTCCGCAGCGCTGTCGGGAGATCAGGGAGCATTTTGGTATACAGGTATTCAAGGCATGGTCTGTGGACAGTCAAGGACAGCTAGAACGCTCGGCGGACGAATTGGATGCCTATGTCGGGGCAATTGACGCTTTACTGCTGGATACATACGATCCCCTGTATGGTGGCGGCTCCGGAAAAACGTTTGCGTGGGATCGAATTCCTGCCTATCAGGCTTGGACTCATCAACATGGAATTCCTTTGTTTGTAGCCGGCGGGCTGACTGCCGATAATGCGGAAAAGCTAGTTCATGAGTATCATCCCGATGGGCTGGATGTATCCAGCGGTGTAGAGACGAACGGAGTCAAGGACATTGCAAAAATCACAGCATTCGTAGAAAGGGTGAAGCAGGCATGACACAATTACCTGATAACAACGGACGTTTTGGAACATTTGGAGGACGTTTTGTACCGGAAACGTTGATGAACGCACTGATTGAATTGGAGGAATCCTACCGTAAGTACGCGGATGATCCCGAGTTTAAAGCAGAGTTGAACGGGCTCCTAAAGGACTATTCTGGTCGGGAAACGCCGCTTTATCATGCGGAGCGTCTGAGTCAGCATTTGGGCGGGGCTAAAATTTACTTGAAGCGCGAAGATTTAAATCATACCGGTGCCCACAAAATCAATAATGCATTAGCTCAGGGTTTGTTGGCGAAGCGTATGGGTAAACAGAAGGTCATTGCTGAGACAGGCGCAGGACAGCATGGTGTCGCGACAGCGACTGTGGCTGCGTTGCTCGGATTGGAATGCAAGGTGTTTATGGGCGAAGAGGATACTGTGCGCCAGCAGCTGAACGTCTTTCGGATGCAGCTTTTGGGTGCAGAGGTCATTCCGGTGACATCGGGTACACGTACACTTAAGGATGCCGGGAATGAAGCTTTGCGTTACTGGGTCAGCCATGTCCATGATACGTTCTATATTTTGGGTTCAGCTGTCGGTCCGCATCCGTATCCGATGATGGTGCGGGACTTCCAACGTGTGATTGGTGATGAAACACGTCGCCAGATCCTAGAGAAGGAAGGCAGACTTCCGGATGTCATCGTGGCAGCGATCGGTGGCGGAAGCAATGCCATCGGCATGTTTTATCCTTTTATTCAGGATCAGGGTGTCGCTTTGATTGGCGTGGAGGCCGCTGGAAAAGGTGTCGAAACGGAATTTCATGCAGCTACGATGACCAAGGGAACACAAGGGGTCTTCCAAGGCTCTATGAGTTATCTGCTTCAGGATGAGTACGGACAAGTGCAGCCTGCGCATTCCATCTCGGCTGGACTGGATTATCCAGGTGTTGGACCGGAGCATTCATACCTGAAAGATATTGAGCGGGCCAAGTATGTTCCGATTACCGATCAGGAAGCGCTGGATGCGCTTCAGCTTCTCTGCCGTACCGAAGGAATACTTCCTGCATTAGAGTCGGCACATGCAGTTGCACAGGTCGTCAAGCTGGCACCTACGTTGACGGCAGATGATATTATCGTCATATGTTTGTCTGGACGCGGGGATAAAGATGTGGACTCCATTATCAAGTATTTGGGAGGAAATCCGTCATGAATTTAATTGATCAGGCGTTTGGTCGCCTTAAAAATGAAGGCAAAACGGCATTAATTCCTTTTCTGACGGTAGGCGACCCGGATGTGGATACTACAATAGAGATCATTAGGCAGTTAGAGTCGGCCGGAGCTGACATATTGGAACTGGGTGTACCCTATTCCGACCCACTGGCTGACGGTCCTGTAATTCAGCGCGCGTCTGAGCGTGCACTGAAACGGCAAATTTCCATCCGCACGTGCATGGAGACAGCTTCTCTGGCTAGGGCGGCAGGTTCAAGCCTGCCTTTTATTCTGTTCACGTATTATAACCCTGTATTACAGATGGGTATGGATGCTTTCTTCGCAGGCTTGCAGGAGCACGGTATCAGTGGTCTGATTATTCCGGACCTTCCGCTTGAGGAAGCGGAGGAGCTGGGAGGACGGGCAGCAGAGGTGGGTGTGCATCTGATTCCTTTGGTGGCTCCAACTTCTGAACAGCGGATCGAGCGAATTGTCCGTCAGGCCCGAGGATTTGTATACTGTGTATCCTCGCTGGGTGTAACCGGGGAAAGAGCTTCCTTTTTTGAAGGTATAGAGGGCTTTATCGCGCAGGTCAAACGGCATACGGATATTCCGGTAGCGGTCGGCTTTGGGATCTCTACTCAAGAGCAGGTAGCCCGGTTTTCAAACATTTGCGATGGAGTTGTGGTCGGCAGTGCTATTGTACGTCAGGTGGAAGAAGCCATTCCATTGCTGAATGATTCTGCGCGCAGGCAAGAAGGTCTTTTGCAAATTCATAATTTTGTGGCACAATTAAAGCAGTAATGGCTGTCAAAATAGAAAGTAATAAATATGTTCTGATTGGATAGAGGAGGTAGGGGCATGCAACCTAAACCGCATATTGTACATTTGCCAGTATATCAGCCCGGTAAACCGATTGAAGACGTAAAACGTGAGCTGGGACTCGATGAAGTCATCAAGCTCGCCTCGAACGAGAATCCGTATGGTAGCTCTCCCAAAGTGTTGCAGGCCATTCAGCAGGAGTTTGCTAACATTAGTGTATATCCTGACGGAAGTGCCGTAGCTTTGACACAGGCACTAGCTAAACGGACGGGTTTAAAAGAGGAACAGTTTATCTATGGCTGCGGATCTGACGAAATAATTGCGTTGATTACGCGTGCTTTTCTCCTTCCCGGGGAAGAAAGCATTATGGCCGATCAGACATTTTCCGTATACAAAAGTAACGTAGAAATTGAGGGAGCGGTTGCAGTTGAGGTGCCTTTGCGTGACGGTGTACATGATCTGGATGCTATGCTGTCCCACATCAATGACCGTACGAAAATTATTTGGATCTGTAATCCAAATAACCCGACGGGCACGATTGTACCCGAAGCAGAGCTGATTGCGTTTTTGGACCAAGTACCAAAGCATATCATGGTTGTACTGGATGAAGCCTACGCCGAGTTTGTGACGGATCGCTCGTATCCCGACGGCATTCGTTTGTTGCCAGCGTATGAAAACCTGGTTGTACTACGCACCTTCTCCAAAATCTATGGGCTTGCTTCGCTGCGCATTGGTTATGGTATGGGAGCTGAGTCAATCATTCGCTTGATAAATCAGGTTCGTGAACCGTTTAATACATCACGGGTAGCACAGGCTGCGGCCATTGCTGCCTTGGAAGATCAGGAATTTGTTCAAGAATGCCGGGATCGTAATGCAGAGGGCAGAGCTTATTTGCAAAATGAGCTGAAGCGTCTGGGACTGGAGTCTTTCCCGGCACATGGTAATTTTATTATGCTGGATGTACGTCGTCCATCCGGTGAAGTATTCCAGGAGTTGCTTCGTAAAGGTGTGATTATTCGCGCAGGTCATCACAAATATCCGACATATATTAGGGTGTCGGTTGGATCACAGCCGCAAAATGAGTTGTTTATTCGTGCGCTGGAACAGGTCCTGGGGGCGGAAGCGGCGAAAGTACGCCTATAATTTCCGCAGATGGGATTTGATAATTGATGAAGATTGCCATTTTCGGCGTGGGACTGATTGGTGGGTCCCTCGCACTTTGTTTTAAAGGGAAGCCGAATATTACTGTTGTCGGCCATGCTCATCTCCCTGAACTGATGGAACCGATGTTAAGCCGTGGTGTCGTGGACACCGCGACTCTCTCGGTTGAAGAAGCGGCAGCGGATGCCGATTTTATTTTTTTATGCGTACCTGTGGGCTTACTGGAGCATTATCTCGAACTGTTAAGCAAGTTACCGCTTAAAGCGGGTTGTATTATCACTGATGTAGGCAGCACGAAATCGGCAATTGCCAAGAAAGCATCAGAAATTTCTTTGCGCAACGCTTACTTTATCGGTGGTCATCCGATGGCCGGTTCAGAGCGTTCCGGTGTAAAGGCTGCTTCCGCGTTGCTGTTTGAAAACGCATATTATGTGCTTTCCCCGGCAGAGGGTGTGCCTGAGGAAGCATACAGTTCACTGGAACGTTTGTTAAAATATACTAGTGCTCATGTTGTGCGTGTCCAACCTGATATGCACGATGACATTGTCGGCGCGATTAGCCATCTTCCGCACATTATTGCAGCGGCGCTGGTGAATCAGGTGCGAAAGCACAATGATGAAAATCCGTTGTACCGTACATTGGCCGCCGGTGGGTTCCGTGATATTACACGGATAGCCTCTAGTGATCCGGTTGTGTGGCGGGACATCTTACTGAGCAATCGTGAAGTTTTACTAGGTCTGTTGGAAGAATGGAACGGACAGATTGAGCGTTTTACCCATTTACTGAGAATACAAGACGGTGAGGGAATAGCTGACGAGTTTTTGACAGCTGGGCACTTCCGCAGTGAACTGCCAGAGCGTCGCAAAGGAGTCATCGTCTCCACGTTTGATCTGTATATTGATGTACCGGATACCCCAGGGATTATCGGGCGAATTGCTATGGAACTCGGTAATCACAGCATTAATCTGAGCAATATGCAAATCATTGAAAGCCGGGAGGATGTCCCAGGCATCATGCGGCTTTCCTTCCGTCAAGAGCAGGATTGGGAGCGTGCTAAGACTCTGCTGGATTCGATGGGCTATAAAGTGGTGGTATAGGAAGGAAAGTGAGATGTTCGTTAAGGAGGCCGCTTCGCGATTCATTTGATCTTACGATCGCTGTTGCCGCCGGATTTTTTTCGATCAGATTCTTTAATGGGAAAATCCGGCGGCAAAGGCGAACGCTCCGCTTCTCCAGATTCAAATGAACCTCTGCGCTACTGACCGCCTATAAAGCAACACACACTTTCTGGGAGTGAAGTAGTAGAAAAGATCTAGAGCGGACGAAGGTTTCTTCGTCCGCTTTTTTTAAAGCTCCTTTTTTTGAATAAAAAAAAGACCACCCGGGCAAAGCCCCGGGTGGTAGCTACTTTTAGTGAAGTAGCTGAGTAGGATAGGAGTGGAGAGAAACCATACTGTACTTTTATTATATGTATACGTTTTCATTTTGTCAATATTTTTTTAAAGCGTTTTCTTTTTGTGTATTTATCCTTATTGGTGCATTTGAAAAGAACACTTTCAATCGGTTAGTCATTTAATCTTGAAAAAATTTAAAATCCATTGAAAAGCTGTATAAATGAATTAGTTGCCAGCGTTAGGGAGGCATTGATGGAAATCGTGGGGATTTTGGACTTTTTTACTGGCGGTCATTTTGTGGTACAATGGGTAAGTCCATTTTGGATGTTGAATATTGTTGGGGATAGCACCGTTAATGTTGGCACTACATAGGGTAAGAAAATAACAAATGTTCCATGATGCTGTTTCATCCATTTGCGCAGAGGGCGCAACTTTTTTTGACCTGTTCGGTATATATAGACAGAATCGAACGGGAAAACAGCACATGTATGGGCGAGGAGGGTCTCACTCGGATGATGACAGATTCCCAGATGATTCAGGAAATCAAACAAGGTAATGTTGAGGTTTATTCAGAATTAATGAGGCGGCACCAACGTAAAATTTTAGCTTTTGTTTATCATATGCTGAAAAGTTCGAACCTGGAAATGATTGCTGAGGACTTATGCTCAGAGACGTTTTATAAAGCGTATCGGAGCCTGCACTCTTTTCGCGAGGTAGACGCATCGTTCTCCACTTGGTTATATACAATTGCACGCAATACGGTGCTAAGTGAGCTTCGCAAGCACCGTAGCGGTCAGGTTCCATTGGAGGAGAGCGGTTATGTACCGGTAGCTCCATCGGATGTAATTCCGGAGCAGGCCGTCCTTCGCGGTGAGAAGGTAGAGATGGTTCGTGAAGCGATCAATAGATTGCCTGAGAAGCAGCGATCTGCGCTGATTTTGCGTGAATATGAGCAATTAGATTATCAGGAGATTGCGACTATTTTAGGACAGACGGTCAGTGCGGTGAAGTCATTGCTTTTCCGGGCAAGAACCAGTGTGAAGACGCAGTTGGAGCCTTATTTTTTTGAACCTCTCTATGAGGAAAACGAAGGGATGAGCAGCCAATGAAATCCAGGGACACTGAGGATTTGTTCGCTACAGGCAAAAATGTATCGAAACAAGACTCGGAGCGCAGACGGGCCAAAAGCTCGTCTGCTGGGTGGGAGCATGGTTCGGAAGAAAAAGAGTGGGATTTGTCAAAAGAAAATCGATCCGCCATTCGTGATATTTCCTTTGAAATAACAGATGATAAGCTAGAGGCAATGAATCGCAGGGTCATGGATCGAATTTATGAAGAATCACCGTGGCTTGTTCCGGGCGAGCATCGACGTGCGCGTGTGAACCCAGCAGCCCGTAAGTATATGTCTGTATGGATCGCCGGCTTCTTGGCCGTATTTTTATGCAGCTTTTTGTTTTTGAACTGGAATGGAAGCTCCTCTCAGGAAAATCCCCCTCAAGCAGCTCCTGTCATGGACACTGGTATTTTACCGACAGGCCTGTTGGAAACTACAAGTACATCTCCACAATATCAATACCACATTAAAGATGTGAATAGTGGCATTATGGACCCGCTGGTTGCTAGCATTGTTCCTACTTATCCGCAATACTGGATGCTGTTGTCTGTATTGGCACTTGCGCTTGCTTTATTTTCTCTGGGCTGGATCCATCGGGCGAGAAGGGTCAGAAATTAGCAGGACAGCTGGTCCAATATGAATTCATAATAATGACTGAATAACAAAACAGCGGAGGAAACGACACGATGCTTATTGGCTTGATCAGACATGGATTGACGGATTGGAACGCGGTAGGGAAAATCCAGGGCCACAGTGATATTCCGTTGAATGAGGAAGGGCGCAGACAGGCACGCCTGCTAGCAGAACGATTAAAGGAAGAGCCTTATCATTGGGACGGGCTTATTACAAGTAGTCTCTCCAGAGCGAAAGAGACTGGGGAGATTATTGCTTCTGCTCTGCATCTCCCGTTGTTAGAGCCTGATGATCGACTAAGAGAACGTGCTTATGGTCAGGTCGAGGGCATGACACAGGCCGAGCGTGAAGAGAAGTGGGGAGTCGACTGGCATCTGCTGGATCTAGGGCAGGAAAGCGATGCGGATCTTCAGCTTCGTGGGCTAGCTTTTATGGAGGCCATTTGGACGGGAAATCGGGACAAGAATCTGCTGGTCGTTTCCCACGGCGGTTTTTTGGCTAATTTGTATAAGGCTCTGTATCAGGAAAAATTCACGGAACGAATCGGCAATTTGTCACTTAGCGTACTCCAGCGTGAGGATATGGATTGGGCACCACTTTTGTATAATTGCACGAAGCATTTGCAAGAGAAAAGTGACTGTAACTCAAAAAGTTAGTAAAAGACCAAGGCTTCTACTTATCGTAGAAGTCGTGGTCTTTTTTGTTTTTTAATTATAGCTTTGCAAAAAAAGAGGTTTAGAGTCTGAACAATCCGTCAAAGCTGTGGGTACAACAGGTAAGAATCAATTCCGGATGACAGTCCAGTGACGAGGCGATGGAACAATGAATCTGGCGGATATGCTGACATTTGCGGATATTGTGCATTTGAACAGAATCGCGGTGTATTACGATTGTGACTGTAAACCTAATTCCAAGCATGAGTTGATCCAGGGGATTTTGACGAAGCTCGGCAGCAGTAGTTTTTTTGAGACGCAGGTCAAGGAGCTGAGGTTGTCAGAGGTAAGGTTTTTGAACGCGCTGCTGTTCGATGACCGACCGTATTTCAGCATGGAGGAATTGGTTGCAATAGCCAAACAGTCTGTTGAGGAGGACGAAAGTCCTGGTGAGCGGCCAAGGGATATTGTGACCCGTCTGCGTTCTAGTGGCTGGTTGTTCAATGGTTCGACGCACAATACGAGGTATTTGTTCCAAATTCCGTTGGATATGAAGGAGCGCTTTCGACGTGTTATGGTACATGACTTCCAAAGCGGAATGACCCGGGTGAGCGAACCGTCGTCGTACCGGGATGAAGGGCATCTGCTGGCAGAGGATTTACGACTTTTCCTTCAATACATGGGGCAGCATGAGGTTCCGCTAAATCCCGAGGGAGCTTGGTATCGTCGCAATCAGCAGCAGCTGATGGAGCATTTGCACATTGCGGAGCCGCTTTTGGGTAAGGGAGGATGGCGTTTCGGGTATGGCTCCTCTTTTAAGTTTTATCCAGACCGAATGGCACTACTGTATGATTATGCCCGTCACTCCAAGTACATTGAGGAGAAAGGGGACCAAGTTGTGCTGACGACAAAGGGAGAAGCGCATCAGGAGCATACAATTGAGCAGGAAATGATACAGCTATTCAGGTTTTGGTTAAGATTGTATAAAGGAGCCGTTCCTAATTTGCTCTCTCTAGTCTACTGGATTGGAGAATGTGCCAGGCCTTGGACGTCCTCAGAGTCGCTTTTTGTACATATCGGCCCACTGATTCGACCGTTTTACTATGATACGCCCCGTTCGGTCTTTGATCAGAGGATTATACGAATGATGCTTCACTTGGGTATGCTTCGTCAGGGTGATCATTCGACAGGACCATCTGTACAGATGACGGCCTGGGGGCTGAAGTTGGCGGGAGAGTGCCGCATTGGGCGGAACGACTCGGGTATACGGCTCCATTGACAAGCAGCACACATGTTGATAGAATTTCACCCAAAATGAGAGGGTGAAGTTGATGCTGATTCACTATAACGGAAACATGCCACAGCTCCATTCATCTGTCTATGTGGCAGAAGGAGCAAAAATTGTCGGAAAAGTAACGATCGGTCAAGATTCCTCTGTATGGTTTAATGCCGTACTGCGCGGAGATATGGCGCCTATCATCATCGGTGAACGCTGCAATATTCAGGACGGTGTCGTGGGACATGTGAACACGGATCAGCCCCTGTTGCTGGCGGATGACATTTCGGTAGGTCATGCTGCAATAATCCACGGTTGTACGGTAGGCAAAGGCACTTTAATCGGTATGGGGGCCATTGTACTCAACGGAGCGGAGCTTGGTGAATATGCTTTAATAGGAGCAGGGTCGGTCGTTACGGAAAATACCAAAATACCACCCTATACTCTTTCTCTCGGTACACCTGCCAAAGTGGTGCGCGAATTGACAGATGCAGATTTGCAGCGGATGTCACGAACGGCACTCAGCTATGTGGCGAAAGGAAAAGAATATAGGATCTCTTAAACTCATGTTGGAGGTGCATCCTATGGATAAAATGAAGGTTACTTATGAAGTAATGTTGGGCCTGTCTGCTGAGATGGTTTTGGACGAGGCATTACGTAAACACCGGAGTGAAAAACTCTACAAGGATATTGATGAGGCGCTAGCCTCCGGAGATGAAGTAGCTTTTCGTCATCTTACGGATGAGCTGAAAGCAATGAGTTAGAACAATTTTAGGAACCCTAAGTTGGATTTCAGACAAATCGTTAGTTCGAGATTATAATCATCAAACCTGACTGTAGCGGCGGTCAGGTTTTTTTGATACGCTTGGATATGATATAGTCTTTGTAGGATGGAGCCTGTACAAGGTAACTGTCGTATGAACGGAGGATGAAGGACGTGTCGTTATCTTATTTGTGGAGCCGGTCGTTCTTGACGAGCCGGCCTTTTTTGTGGCTGCTGTTCTGGTGTAATTTTGTGGGAACAGTGTATGGGTACATATGGTATGGGGGGCAGTTGGAATATACACTAAATTATCACCCGTTGTGGCAGATTGTATTTGTGCCTGATAGTCCGACGGCGAGTCTGTTTTTTACGATCTCTATAGCATTTTTGCTCTATTCTCCGCATCTCAAGAGCTTAAAGGTCATTCGCCAGATCATGGAGGCGTTGGCTGTTGTCACGAGTGTAAAATATGGCATCTGGGCTTCGGCTATTATTTTTTGGGGAGTCGCGCAGGGGGGACACATGATATGGCAGGATTGGATGCTGGTGGCATCTCACACGGCAATGGCGGTCGAAGTGTTACTGTTCGTGCGTTTTTTCACCTGCAAATGGACTGCTTTATGCCTAGCTGCACTCTGGACATTGTTAAATGATACGATGGATTATACATTTGGCATATATCCGTATCTTCCGAAGACGCTAACGGATGATGTACCGCAAGTGCGTGCTTTTACCTATATGCTGACCCTTGTCAGTATCATAGCGACATGGCTTGCCATGTTTGGGCGCAATCGAATGGGAGTAGAAGTGGAGAAATAGAGATGAATATTGTTATAAGCCAAAAAGAATATATATTTAAAAAAGGAATCCGTGATGATCTTAAAATAAGAAAGAGCTTTAATCAATTAGCCAAACAAAGCTTTGGTTTTGATTTTGAGGCTTGGTATCAATTGGGCTTTTGGAATGATAAATATATCCCTTACGTACTTTTAGATGGGGAGGCTGTTGTGGCTAATGTATCTATAAGTCTGATGGATTTTTGTTTGTCGGGTGAAATAAGAAAGTATATCCAAATCGGAACTGTAATGACGGATACCAACTATAGAAATCAAGGGTTGAGCCGGTTTTTAATAGAACGTGTATTAGAAGATTGGCAGGGCAACTGTGATGCTATGTATTTGTTCGCAAATGATAGTGTGAAGAATTTTTACCCTAAATTCGGGTTTGTTTCGGTACAAGAATATCAATTAAACCGGAAAGTAACCGCAAACAACGTAGACATTAAAGTTGAGAAATTGAACATGGAAGAGCAGTCGGATTTAAATTTACTGAAAAATAAAAGTGCTAGATTAAATCCGTATTCACTTTTTGCTGCGAAAAGTAGTGAATGGCTGGTCTTATTCTATGCCATCTCGTTTTTTAATGATAAATTTTGGTATATACCTCAATACGATACGATTGTGGTTGCAGATTTTGAAGGGGATACGATGAATTGTTACGATATTTATGGAACGGGCGAAATTCCTATGGATATCATACTGTCAGCGGTAACGAAACAAGAAACGAAGAAGGTTGTTTTTGGCTTTACACCAAGAGAACAGGAAGGCTGCAATATTTCTCTGTTGAAACAGGAAGATACGACGCTATTTTATAAAACTAAAGATCAAAACACATGTAAAGAAAACCAACGAATGTTTCCTATTTTGTCCCGGGCATAACCCGGCTTCAAACGATTCGTCCTAAAGCAAGTTCTAGTCCCGGTAACCTTGCCATACAGTAAGGTGAGGAGGGATGTCCCATGTTTAGGGGTCAGGCGTTTCAAATTATGATACGTATTGTTTCGAGTGTTGTTTTATCTATGGTCCTGCTGCTATCTGTCTGCGTCCCTCCAGGTGTGGCAGAAGCGCGTGATCAGTCAAAACCCATAGGAAATACAAAAGAAATTGAGGAACTAGATCATGCAGCTGCGATACTGTACCGGGATGTCATGGACGGGAACATTGAAAAAGCGCGCGCGGATGTAGCCGAGGTGAGTCGATGGTTTGGCACCGGACAGGTGCAGGCAGCGTTATCTGTAGAGGCCATTCATGCTTTGTCCGGCAGCATCCTTGAGGTGCAGCAAGCTACACAGTCCGTCCAAGCATCACCGGATGAGTGGGTGAAGGCTGCGGCCAATTTACGACTTGCGACCGATGCGCTTGCACATCCGCGTCAGCCTTTATGGCAGCAGTATTATAAGATTTTAAAAGAAGATGTTAGTGGCTTGAACAGCCAGTTTGCTAAAGGTAACATGAAGGGTTTCAAAGCTGGAGCCGCAGTGCTGGAGGACCACTATGAGACGATCCGTACAGCAGCATTGATTCATGGCAGAACAAGTGAAGTTGTCCGGGCTGATTCATGGATTTCCTACGTCAAAGGTTTGGGGGATCAGCAAAATGCAGATGCCTCAGCGATTAGAGGGGCGTTGGATCAGGGGAATCCGACGTTTAATGCCTTGTTTGGACGTGAAAAAGACGCCACTGCCCTGGCGCCATTTATCCCGCGTGAAAGTGAGCGCCGGGCAGAATTGGCAATCGGCATGATTGTTCTGCTGGCGCTGGTCTATGCAGGTTATCGTAAATATCGAGCTGGTCTCTCTGGATAACGATGCAAAATTCAAACATTCGCGTCGTTGGCTGCTGAGCCATCCATATAGGTTAGCCCATCGCCCGGATTTCCGGGCTATTCCTCTTTGAACCCCTCTCCATGTACATCATGCACATCCTGTATGATAATAAACGCCCGTGGATCAACCGATTTAACAATTTGGTGCAAACGTCGTATTTCCTGACGAGGCACGACACAATAGGCAACATGCTTGGCCTGCTTGGAAAATGCACCTACAGCCGGAATAATAGTAACTCCGCGATCCATGTCCCTAATAATAATATCCGCAATGTCCATCGTGTGGTCGCTGATAATCATAAAGGCTCTGGCGGAATAGGCCCCTTCTTGTATAAAATCAATAATCTTGGACGCGATGAACACGGCGACTAATGTATATAGAATTTTTTCTTTTGGTATGTAAAGTAGTGAAGCACCGATAATGACAATATCAATGACCAGCAGAATCCTTCCCATACTCCAGCCAAACTTCCGGTTTAGAATACGAGCGATAATATCCGAGCCGCCCGTGGTGCCGCCAAAGCGGAACACAATACCTAACCCGGCCCCAAGCGTAACCCCTGCATATAATGAAGAAAGTATAAAATCGTGTTCAGTCTGAAACGTTCCCATCCATCCGAAATGAATCATTTTTTCAAATAACCACAGAAAAAAAGTGAGCGACCCGATACCTACCCCTGTATATAGAATTTGCTTGCCCCCAAGCATTTTCCAACCAATTAAAAATAAAGGAATGTTCAGAAGTAATGTGGAGAGAGAGGGTGAAATCGAAAAAGCATAATTAAGCAGCAGGGTGATCCCTGTAATACCACCTTCCATCAGTTTACTGGGTATAATAAAATAAAGCAGACCGAATGCATAAATGGCGGTCCCGAGCACAATGGATAAAATCATTTTAAGCTGTTCCATGGACTTGGATATCTTCATATAATCCCTCGCAGTAGCAGTTTAAGGAAGAACGACTTCATGCTGATTTTGCTAAATCGCAGCTCCTTATATGTAGTATACCTTTTTACGCTAGCTTTAAAAGACTGATGACTGTAAGTTGGGATCATAAGTACACAATTAAAAAAAATTTGTTTTAAAATGTGCTTTACGATAACATATGAATAAACCTGCACATGGGGGGATTGCGTGTTTCATGGAAAAATCATTAGATGAAATTCAACGTGAGGTAGACCAGTATATATCTCAATTTAAGGAAGGGTATTTTAGCCCTTTGGCGATGTTGGCCCGGATGTCTGAGGAAGTCGGGGAACTGGCGAGGGAAGTCAATCACTCCTTTGGTGAGAAACCGAAAAAAACGGATGAGGCGGACAATTCCATTGAGCTAGAGCTGGGGGACATTTTGTTCATCACAGTTTGCTTTGCGAACTCACTAGGTATAAATTTGACCGAGGCTCATGATAAGGTCATGCAAAAATTTAACACGCGTGACGCGAATCGCTGGACTAAAAAGGACACCGATTAGGCGTTTTGTACATATGCTGTACCAAACCGGTTACCCGGAGGTGCAGTGTCATGAAGGCGGAGGAATACGTTCAGAAAGCTTATCAGTGCATTTTGCAGAACGATTTTGAGCAGGCCGTGGAATGGTTTGAAAAAGCAATTTCAGCCCAGCCTGATCATGCGGAGCATTATTTCCGGTGCTCAGTTACCTATGCTCGCAGTGGTCGTTTGGAGCAGGCTCTCGCATATGCAGAGCATGCGGTTCGTCTCGCTCCACAGCAGGATGAATATATTCTCCATCTGCATGCGCAGGAAGCCAGGCAGCATACGGAGAAGGCCAGAAAAATGCTGGATGTTGACAGAGCTACGCCACAGGTGCGTCAGGATGCGATTTTACTACTGGAACGAGCAATAGCCCTCGATCCGTTATGTGGGGATGCTTTTTTGCTGCTCGCATTGATTTATGACGAATTGAATGAGTATAAGCTGGCTGTGCAGGCTGCTCGTGAGGCGGCTGCACTGTTTCCTCACAATGTGCAGCTTGCCAACCTCATGAAGAAGTTATGCCAGCAGATGAATGAACAGATCTAACACAAATGGATGCATAAGGAGTTGTAGGGATATGTCAGAACCAATAAAAGTGGCTGTTGTAGGAGCAGCAGGGCGTATGGGCCGTGAAGTTATCAAATTGGTTCTTCAGGATGAGGAACTACAGCTTGTGGCCGCAGTGAACAGAACACATGCCGGCAGTGATGCCGGCCTTCTCGTCGGACTACCGGAAGCGGGTATCGCTATTGTGGAGGATGTGGAGCAGGCTTTACTGGAGAGTCGTGCGGATGTCATGGTCGATTTTACGGGGCCGCGTTTTGCGTACGCACATACAGCGCTTGCTATCAAGCATGGAGTTCGTCCGGTTATCGGAACGACAGGGTTTACCCCCGAACAGATTGATGAACTGGACAAGCAGTGTCGTGAGCAGCAGATTGGCGGTCTGATCGCGCCAAACTTTTCGATTGGAGTCATTTTGATGATGCGGTTTGCGGCTCAGGCAGCGAAATACTTCCCACATCTGGAAATCATCGAATATCATGGTGACCAAAAATTGGACGCGCCATCGGGCACAGCCATTAAGACCGCAGAACTGATCGCCGAACAGCGTGAAGAGTTACGACAGGGTAACCCGGAAGAGGAAGAAACGTTAGAAGGATCACGGGGGGGTTACTATCAAGGGTTCCGTGTTCACAGTGTCCGTCTTCCCGGTGTGTTCGCACAGCAAGAAGTTATATTCGGAGGGTTTGGACAATCTCTGAAAATTCGTCAGGATTCTTATGAACGGGCGGGCTATATGCCGGGTGTTAAAATCGGTATTCAGAAAGTCATGGAGCAGCCAGGGCTTGTATATGGATTTGAGCATTACATCGATTAAGAATACGCGAATGATTTGACGAATGAAATTATAGAATGAGGCAGGAGGAACTTTGAATGTTAAAGATTGCATTTATAGCGCATGACCGAAAAAAGGATGAAATGGTAAATTTCATAACGGCCTATGAGCATGTTTTTACAGATCACCAGTTATTTTCAACAGGTACAACAGGTCTGCGCATTATGGAGCAAACCAAGCTTCAAATTCATCGTTTCATGTCCGGGCCGCTTGGAGGAGATCAGCAAATCGGGGCTATGGTTGCGCAAAATGACATGGACTTGATTATATTCTTGCGTGATCCGCTCATGGCACAACCGCATGAGCCGGACATTAGCGCCTTGTTACGTTTGTGTGACGTGCAGGGGATCCCTTTGGCAACTAACGTTGCAACTGCTGAAATACTGGTCAAAGCACTAGACCGTGGCGATTTTGCTTGGCGTGAGCTGGTACATAAATATAAACCGGGCATTGACCAGCAGGGTGATGTAAAATGACGCTGGACATCCTGATTTTCGGAGCCCATGCCGACGATGCAGAAATAGGAATGGGTGGCACGATTGCCAAGCATACAGCCGCTGGTTTAAAGGTGGGCGTGTGCGATTTGACGCGGGCTGAAATGTCATCCAATGGTGATGTGGATACTCGTATGTCAGAAGCTGAACATGCTTCGAAAGTGCTCGGGCTTGCTGTGCGTACGAATTTGGGTCTACCTGATCGTGGATTAAATGTCACTCCTGAACATGTAGCTGCAGTTACAGCAGAAATTCGACGCCATGCACCTAAAGTTGTATTCGCTCCTTATTGGGAGGATCGGCATCCAGACCATGTCATGTGCAGCAAGTTGGTGGAGGAAGCGGTATTTAACGCCAAGTTGCGACGTTTTATGCCAGAAAATCCTGCGGTACAGGTAGAGCAATTATATTTTTATTTTATTAATGATATTGGCAGAACGGATTTGATTGTGGATATTACCGAGCATTATGAAGCCAAGGAACAGTCGTTGTTGAGTTATGCTTCGCAATTTCAGGCAACGCCTGGAAAGGATACAGTATCCACACCATTAAATCAGGGATATGTAGAACGCGTAAAAGCTCGTGACTCGTTGTTGGGTCAGCGCAAACTGATTTCGTATGCAGAAGGCTTTGCGTCCAAAACGCCATATCTGGTTAAGCTATTCACATAAGGATTTTGCAAAAATCCAATAAGCGACTTCCAATGATAAGATATAGATCGAAAGGGTTTAGTTTGTCTATATCTTGTACTTCGGAGCGATTGGAATCGAATTTTGCAAAATCCTGACATAAGAATTCTATACTTGAGCATTTTGCAGAATGTTAAAATAAATCGGTAGAAAAGTTATCACTGATGAGCGGAAGGAGGCAGCTTAGCTTGAATGACAAACTGAAAATTGGAATTACCTGTTATCCGTCGCTGGGTGGTTCCGGCGTAGTGGCTACTGAGCTGGGCAAGTTGCTGGCAGAAAAAGGGCACGAGGTTCATTTTATTGCCAATAGCATTCCGTTCAGATTAGGCGGGGCGTTCCAGAAAAATATTTTTTATCATGAGGTTGAAGTTAACGATTATTACGTGTTTAGATATCCGCCATATGATTTGTCACTGGCGACCAAAATGGCCCAAGTCGCACAAATGAAGAATTTGGACGTACTCCATGTTCATTATGCGGTACCACATGCAGTATGCGCTTACTTGGCGAAGGAAATGGTGGGTGATCATCTGAAGGTGGTAACCACCTTGCACGGTACGGACATTACCGTGTTGGCACAGGATGAGTCGTTGAAGGACCTGATTCGGCTGGCTATTAACAAAAGTGACGCTGTGACAGCGGTTTCCAAGGATTTGATTCGGGAGACGATAGATGCGTTGGAAATTACACGGCCTATTGATTTAACCTACAATTTTGTAGATAAACGGGTATATTATCCACGAGATGCCGCTGCGCTTAGAAGTGATTTTGCCCAACCGCATGAAAAAATAATGATGCATATTTCCAATTTCCGTCCTGTCAAAAGGGTGGGAGATGTGTTGGATATATTTGAAAGAGTGCAACGTAAAGTACCTGCGAAGCTTCTGTTGGTGGGGGAAGGACCGGATCTTCCAAAAATCCGTTGCAAAATCGAGACTTTAGGTCTGCAAGATAAGGTCTTCTTTTTAGGTAAGCAGGATCAGATCGCAGAAGTGATTTCTATGGCAGATGTACTGCTGCTTCCCTCGGAAAAAGAAAGTTTTGGTCTGGTTGCGCTGGAAGCAATGGCCTGTGGAGTGCCGACTATCGGTTCTCAGGCAGGGGGAGTACCTGAACTCGTTGTGCATGGAACTACAGGGTATCTTGCTGAAATCGGTAATACGGAGGCAATGGCTGATTATGCAGTAGAGCTGTTGTCCGATGAAGCGATGGCGGAACGTTTCCGTGAAGCGTGTCTGACACGCGCCCGTACAGTTTTCTGTGATAAGCTGATTACCCGTCAATATGAAGAGATATATTACCGTGTGTTGGGACGCGAGGTGCCGGATCTTAAACCGATCAGCGTTTAAGGGGGCGGACTCGCGTCCGTTTTTTATATTGAATACTTGCAAAGGGGGAAACCCTGTGAATACAAATACTTGGCAATATGCTGACCAAGAGATGGCTCTTCATGGTAGAGAGGTCATACATACACTAACAGCAGCAGGACACGAAGCTTACTGGGTCGGTGGTTGTGTGCGGGATGAGCTATTAGGACGAGCTATTCATGATATGGATTTGACCACTTCGGCTGAGCCTGAACAGGTCATAGCGCTATTCCCTCACGTCATTCCGACAGGGATTCAGCATGGGACGGTTACGGTCATGCAGGGTGGTCATGCGTTCGAGGTGACCACTTTTCGTACGGAAAGCGGTTATGCCGATCACCGCCGTCCAACGGAAGTTGCCTTCGTGAAGGATATCCGTGAGGATCTGATGCGACGGGATTTTACTATGAATGCGATTGCGATGGCAGAACACGGAGAGCGGGTGGACCCGTTTGGGGGAGAAGCCGATTTACGATCTGCTCTCGTTCGTTGTGTAGGCCGAGCCGAGGAACGCTTTGAGGAGGACGGGTTGCGGATGCTGCGTTGCATCCGTTTTGCCTCTGTATTTCGGTTCCGCGTTGCATTCAATACCTGGAAAGGTATGATTCGGCGCAGAGAGGGACTTCGTTACATAGCCATGGAACGTGTGCGGGTCGAGCTGGAAAAGATGCTGGCGGGCCCTGACCCTTTACGTGGGTTGGAGATGCTGGGGCGTAGCGGATTGCTCGGCTGTACGAAGGTTCCGGTTCCCTGGGAGCAATGTGAAGCACAAGCGCTCAAGGGGATCGTTCAACTGCAAGAAGAACTGCGATGGGGCCTGCTCTTAATGTCTTGTAGACTTACCTCAGAGGTAGCTGACGAGCTACTAAGAGCTTGGACCTTCTCCAACGCGGTACGACTTCGGCTGGTTCATTTGCTGGAATGGGAGACCGAATTAATCTACAGAACTAGTGTCATAGCTGGCGACTCCGTTACGGAGGAGTCTGACATTATCAACGATGAGGCACTGCGTCGTAGCTGGATTCGACTGCTAATTAGACTGGGAAAGGATACAGCTTCAGACTGGCTTGATCTTTACAATACACTGCCTGCTTCATTCCGCGGATTACCGCCATGGGTAGAAAAGCATGTGGCGAAAACAGCCGAACTGGCAAGCTTGTGGACAAAGCAGGCTGTAGTCGTTCGTATCAAAGATTTAAATATTACAGGAAATGAACTGGTTCAGGAGATGAATCGACCAGGCGGACCTTGGCTGGGTCAGATGATGGAACAGCTTTTACAAGCTGTTGCCTGTGGAGATATTCCGAATGAAACAGAAACATTGCTTCAGGAAGCGAAACGGGTGATGAGTAGTGAATAATCATGAAAGATTGTTAGGCATACTGGAGGAAGGTACATCCGATTACGTATCAGGGGAGGAAATCAGCCGACGGCTCTCGGTTAGCCGAACAGCAGTATGGAAGCAGATCAACAAACTGCGTGAGTTGGGCTACAATATTGATGCCTCCTCGCGTCGGGGCTATCGGTTGATATCCCGACCGGATCGGCTAGAAGTCTCCAAATTGGCCGATATATTAAATACCCAATCGTTTGGCCAGCGTATCGTTGTACTGGATTCGACGGTATCCACTCAGCAGGATGCCATGCGTTTGGCAGAAGAGGGCGCGCCAGAGGGGACAGTAGTGCTTGCAGAGGAACAAACGGCAGGTCGGGGACGTCTGGGGCGGAAGTGGTATTCACCTCGTGGCAAAGGAGTCTGGTTGAGCATTGTGTTGCGCCCTACCCAGCCTTTGGCTTTTACCCCCCAGCTAACGCTACTTACAGGTGTAGCAGTGTGTAGAGCCATTCGTCGGCTGACGGGTGTGGAGGCTGGTATCAAATGGCCAAACGATCTGCTGATTCATGGTCGCAAAGTATCCGGTATTCTGTTGGAATCTGCAACAGAGGATCAACGGGTTCGCTATTGTATTGCAGGGATCGGCATTGACGTAAATTTGAATAAAGAAGATTACCCGGAAGAGTTATCGCAGGTGGGAACGTCATTGAAAATAGAAGCAGGGCGTGAAATTGACCGTACTGTGCTGATTGCCTCAGTGCTGGAAGAGATGGAACAGCTAAGTAAGTTGTATGCCGAGCAGGGGTTCCAGCCTATAGCCATGCTGTGGGAGGCTTTGTCCGTGACTATGAACCGTAGTGTACGGGCACATACCGGACAAGGGATAACTGTAGAAGGTACAGCTGTTGGCTTGGACCCTTCCGGGGCACTCGTGATAGAAACGGATCAGGGAGAGCGAATCCAGGTCATTTCAGGGGATATACAATTATAGAAGCGACCTTAGCTATGAAAACGACCGAAATCGTTCTATTCTCTGTGCAAAACTTCACGTGAAAAAGCTGATGTTTTTTGTTATACTGTGCAGGAGGCGGCATCGGACGGTCCGAGCTGCACTCCAGGGGCACATGCTCTACTTTAGCAAGTTTGTAAGACCATCATAACTTCATTTGAAGGTTACGTTGGATTCTGCTCTGAGCCGAACAGGACCGAGACAGAAGGGACGATCTCAAAATGAGTGTCTTTTTTGGCTGTTCGGACCTTTTGATGACGCAGATGTACAGGCGTTCATAAAAGGTTATTTTTTGTGCCAAAAAAAGATGGAAGGGAGCCATTCGCAATGGCAGGAAAACAAGCACTGAATATTGTGAAAATGAAAAAAATGAAGCAAGAGGGCATTCCGCTCAGTATGCTGACCGCCTATGATTATCCATCGGCTAAAATAGCCGAGGAGGCGGGAATTGACATGATTCTCGTAGGTGACTCGCTGGGTAACGTAGTTCTTGGTTACGATTCAACCATCCCTGTAACCTTGGATGATATCGTGTACCATTCCCGGGCAGTCGCAAGAGGCGCGGAACATACATTTATCGTAGCGGACATGCCTTTTATGACATATCACAGCAGCGTATCAGAAAGTCTTCAGGGCATCCGCCGTCTGATGCAGGAAGGACATGTGCATGCTGTTAAATTGGAGGGCGGAGCTGAAATTGCCGATGTCGTAAAAGCAACTGTTCAGGCAGGTGTGCCTGTATTGGGACATATCGGGCTTACTCCGCAATCGGTTAATCAAATTGGCGGCTATCGCATTCAAGGCAAGGACGAAGCGGACGCACGCCGGTTGATGGCTGACGCCAAGGCGCTGGAGCAGGCGGGTGCTTTTGGCGTTGTACTGGAATTGGTAACTGAGGAAGTGGCAACAGCGATTTCTAAAGAGCTTTCCATTCCAACCATTGGAATTGGTGCTGGACGTGGATGTGACGGTCAGGTACTTGTTTATCACGATCTGATTCAGTACGCATCGCCTTATTTCAGCAAACGCTTTGTTAAAACCTATGCCGATGTAGGCGGCTTGATCCGCAGCAGCATTGAGCAGTATGTGAGTGATGTGAAAGGGCGGGCATTTCCGGCCGCAGAGCATGTGTTCAGCGCGGATGACCGCGTTGTGGAATCCCTATACGGTAAGGCAAAAGGACAGACACAGGAACAAGCTAAGGAAAAGGTGGAATCTCGGTCATGATCATCGTAAGAGAAGTGGCTCAGCTGCGCAAGATTATTGCTGAACGTCGGCAGCTTGGGACAAACGGAGCAAAAACAATAAACGATTCTGCTTCTTTACAGCAACATAAAGTCGGCTTTGTACCAACAATGGGATACCTGCATGAAGGACATGCGAGCTTGATGCACAAGGCGCGTGAAATGGCAGATACGGTGGTGCTTAGCATTTTCGTAAATCCGATTCAATTTGGACCGAATGAAGATCTGGAAAGCTACCCCCGCGATGAAGCTCGTGATTTGGAGGTAGCACGGCGCGAGGGCGTGGATATTGTATTTTTGCCAACTGTAGCAGAAATGTATCCACAACCAACCCAAACCAAAATTCGTGTATCCGCTTTGACAGATCGCTTGTGCGGTGCCTCCCGTCCCGGCCATTTTGATGGTGTGACTACGGTGGTAGCCAAGCTTTTTAACATGATAGGTCCTGATTTGGCCTTTTTTGGAATGAAGGACGCGCAGCAGGTTGCTGTGCTCCAGCAGATGGTGACTGATCTCAATATGAACGTGACTATCGTACCTTGTCCCATCGTCAGAGAGGCGGATGGTTTGGCCCTCAGCTCCCGTAATGTGTATTTAAGTGCAGAACAGCGCGAGCAGGCGTTGGTGCTGTCCCAGTCACTGCGTAAGGTGCAAGAAGTGAGCGAAGATATTGTAACAAACACAATTACGATTCGTCAGCTACATCAAATGGTGGAGTCCACCATTACTTCCTCTCCTTTAGCAGACATTGATTACATTGAAATATTAACTTTTCCCGGTCTGGAGCCCCTTCTTCCCGAGCAACGGCTATGTGATGTTCAGGAAGACGTCATCGTAGCGCTGGCTGTGAAATTTGGCAATACCCGACTGATTGACAATATAAGAATACAGAAGGCGGAGGTGCTTTCCCATGTTTAGAACCATGATGAAATCCAAAATTCACCGCGCTACCGTTACGGAAGCTAACCTGAACTATGTGGGGAGTATCACTATAGATGAAGATCTCATGGAGACATCGGATCTGTTGGAGAATGAAAAGGTTCAAATTGTAAACAATAACAATGGAGCTCGACTGGAAACCTATGTTATCCCCGGACCGCGTGGGAGCGGAGTGATCTGTCTCAACGGTGCGGCAGCCCGTTTGGTGCAGCCTGGTGATACAGTCATTATTATTTCCTATGCTTCCATGTCGAATGAAGAGGCCAAAACATACAAACCAACAGTGGTATTTGTTGATGAACATAATAAACCAGCCCAAACGATGAACAAAGAAGTACACGCGACGATCATGTAATGAATGGGAGTGCGGATGAAACCCGTCTTTTAAGCGAAAAATGTGAGTGTATTAATCCATCTTTCATAAGGGCGGGATGCACATGTTCCAGCATGTATTCGCAGAAATGAACAGCATGTTAGATGATATCGTGAAGCATTACCCATCAGCCCAGGGCTCCCGCAGGCAGGAGCTGCTACAGCACTGGAGTCTGCTGCGGAGAATGAGTGACGGAATTATGGATGAGTGGCTGGCCTTTGAGGAAAAAATGGTTTGCTTGCGTGCGGCCGGATTTTCCGCAGAGACCGATATGTCTGACACTGAGCTGCCTGAAAAAGAGCTGCCAGCTTTTAATCGGGGGCAAGGGTATTATCGATTACTTATGTACCCTGAGGCGATCCAACAATTTGAGCAGGTACTACAGCATTTTCCGAACAGCTGGCAGAGTCGCATGTATATGGGAATGGCCTATTTTCAACTAGATGATCCAGCAGAGGCTGTATGCCATTTTCAGAAGGTGCTGGACCTGACTGAGCAGGCAGGACTAAAGGCGGTCATCTATAATGCGCTAGGCTGTCTGTTGGCAAAGCAGGCTGACGTAGAGGAGGCGCAAAAATGTTTTGCTCTCGCACATCAGTTCGATCCTGCGTTACCCGAGCCGCTGCACAATATGGAAGCCTGTTTGTCCGGTACCGAAATGCTTCGATACGACAGCTCCATGATGACCTGGATGTAGTTGTCAGACACCGAGTAAGACGATGCATGCCCACCTCCTCAGGCGGCGTGTGCATCGTCTTTTTTGGCTGTCTTAATTTCCAAACAGGCGATCTTCTGCTATGCTAATATATAGAGTTATTATTTTTGTAAGTGTCATAAGAAAGGATTAAGCCCGAATGAAATTTGCGGTATTGGATTTTGAAACGACAGGCACCCAGTCCGCGGATGACATCATTCAAGTCGGACTTGCAATTATAGATCATGATAACAGCATTTCCCGTGTTTACGGCTCTTATGTGAACCCTGGCAGATCTATTCCACCTTTTATCACTGGATTGACCGGAATTACAGACGATGACGTCAAGGATGCTCCTGCACTTGAAGAAATGATGATGGAGCTCGTGCCTATGCTGGACGATGTTGTGCTGGTCGGTCATAATGTGGCGTTTGATTTTAATTTTTTGCAAAACGCTCTGGATCGGTGCGGATATTTACCGTTTAGCGGAAGAATCTTGGATACAATGGATTTTCTGAAAATTATGTTTCCATCGCTATCTTCGTATCAGTTGGGGTTTGTGTCTTCTGAGTTCGGGCTGGCGCATGATCGCCCTCACCAAGCAGACAGCGACGCGTTGGCTACCGCTGAGGTGTTTTTAAAGTGTCTGGGTGAGCTTCAAGCATTACCTCTGATAACGATACAGCGGCTTAGTGATTTGTTTGCAGAGGAAGACAGTGACCTTGGATGGTTTCTTGATGGGGTGCGTGAAGAGAAAGAGCTTGATCCTATTCAGGATTTGGAGGGACATCAGTTTTTTCGTCAGCTTGCGCTAAAAGTGGAAGATTGGACGGAGCTAGCTGCACCGCGTAGAGAAGATGACCCGAATCCACTTTCAGGTGTTTCCTTTGAGGAGTACATGGATGATGTGCGGGACAATTTGCGTTCATCCTTGAGCCAATATGAGGAGCGCGAGGCGCAGATACAGATGATTGAGGGTGTAAATCAGGCACTGAGTGAAGACAAGCATCTGCTGATCGAAGCAGGTACAGGAACAGGAAAGTCTCTCGGTTATTTGCTCCCATCGCTGTATCACAGTGTAAAAAAAGGACAGCGCGTTATGGTAAGTACACATACGATCAACCTGCAGGAGCAATTACGCGAGCGCGACATTCCTATGCTGACCAAGGTGATTCCGTTTCCGTTCCGGGCTGCTATTTTCAAGGGTCGGGGACATTATTTGTGTCTGCGTAAGTTTGAACATAAAATAAACAGAAGAGACTTCGCGACGCCGAAGGAAGACTTAATTACAGCGGCTCAGATGATCGTCTGGTTGACGCTAACAGAAACCGGTGATGATGAAGAACTGAATCTGAGCAACCGTGGAGGGGATTTCTGGGAAACGGTGGCGAGTGATTCAGAGTCCTGTCTTGGTCGTTCTTGTCCATGGTTCCGCAAATGTTATTATCATCGTGCACGCCATGAAGCAGGGATAGCGGATGTCGTTATTACGAATCACTCTAAGTTGTTCACAGACGTCAAAGCCAGTCACCAGTTGTTGCCGAGCTATGAACATCTGGTGATTGATGAAGCCCATCACCTGGAGGAAGTAGCTGGTAAGCACCTAGGTATGCATATGAAATATTTCACACTCGTGCATACACTGACGCGACTGTTCAAAGACAGCAAGAATGGACAACTGCCTTCACTTCGTCAACAGTTGGCAAAATCGGGACACGAGAAGTCGGCGGATTGGGCTTCAACCATCGACCAGATGTATCCGCTCGTGTTAGAGGTTAAGGAAACTTGGGACCTGCTAAGCGACAAGCTGTTTGGCATGTTGCCAGAGCGAAGCGATGCGACACCGGGTGAAACAGGACAGTTTTCTTCCCGTCTCAAACCTTCGGCCAAGCCTGCAAAGTGGGATCAGGCGGGGGCTTTGGAAAATCAGCTATATGTAACGATGAGCGAAATTTTGCGTAAGGGCGACAAGCTGATGCTGGACGTCAAGGAAGAACATGACGATTATGCGGCAGATAGCCTTATTACAGATATCACGGGTCTGCTCAAGGATTTGGCGGGAATCCGAGAAAATTTGCGCTTTTTTATCCGACTCGATGATGAAACAACCGTATACTGGCTCGAAGCGAGTGGGCAATTCCGTAGTAAATCATTGCAATTTTATGCGGTGCCCGTCGATGTGAGCCGCCAGTTGAAAGAAATGTTTTTTGACAAAAAAAGAAGCATTATTCTGACGTCTGCTACCTTATCGGTAGATAAGTCGTTTCAGTACATGATCGATCAGCTCGGCTTGCAGGAGGCCGCAGATCAAGAGCGGCTGATGACTTCGCAGCTCCCGTCACCCTTTAATTACAGGGATCAGGTGTTGCTGGTCATTCCACGGGATTTCCCAAGCGTGAAGGGCAGTGTAGGAGATGCACACTTTGTAGATATGCTCGTTAGCTCTCTAGGAGCGACTGCTCAGGCGACGCGGGGGAGAATGCTCGTTCTGTTTACTTCCTATCGGATGCTCCGGCAAGTGTATGAGCCGCTCAAAGAGGCCTTAGCATCCAGCGAAATTACTGTGCTGGGACAAGGTGTGGACAGTGGGAGTCGCAGCAAGCTAACCCGCCGTTTTCAGGAAGCCAAAGCTTCTGTATTGCTGGGAACCAGCAGCTTCTGGGAAGGCGTCGATATTCCAGGAAAGGCTCTGACTTGTCTGGCCATTGTTCGCTTGCCGTTTCAACCGCCGAATCACCCGTTGCTGGAGGCAAAAAGCGAGCTGCTTCAGCAGCAGAAGAAGAATCCATTTATGAAGCTGTCTGTACCACAAGCGGTCATTCGCTTCAAACAGGGATTTGGTCGGTTAGTACGTACAGCGAGTGACCACGGGGTCGTTATCGTTTACGATACGCGTGTGATCGAATCCTATTACGGAAAGCACTTTTTGTACTCGTTACCGGGACCAAAAATGGAGCATATGCCATCGGAGCAAATGGTGCCCCGCATCGCCGAATGGCTCCAATCCGCCCCGGAGACAGAGGCATAACGGACGGACACTAAGTATGTTCGTTACAATTAGGGGGAGCAAGTATGAAATCAGATAAAATTTCAGAGGCTGTCGTACGGAGGTTACCCGTATATTTACGTTATCTGAATGCACTTCACAAACGGGAGGTGGCTACGGTCTCTTCTCAAGAGTTGGGACAGAGGCTAGATTTGAACCCGGCCCAAATCCGTAAAGATCTCGCCTATTTTGGAGATTTTGGTCGGAAGGGTATCGGTTATGATGTTTCTTATCTAATTGAGAAAATACGCCATATCCTGAAAATCGACCAGCAAATTAATGTCGTATTGGTCGGTGCGGGTAATCTGGGGCAAGCCCTTTCGAATTATAACGCTTATTTAAAAGACAATATGAAGATTGTCGCAGTATTTGATGCGTTTCCGGATAAGGTAGGGACCAAGATCAATACATTGGTCGTTCAACCGATGGATGAACTGGAAGCGACTGTGAAAGAAAAAAACATTCGAATCGGGATTATTACCGTACCTGATTTTGAAGCACAGCACGTGGCTGACAGGCTTATTGAGAGCGGAATTGGAGCGATCCTGAACTTTGCACCGACTACTCTCAAGGCACCGGCCAACATTCGGATTCATGCCACAGACTTTACAACTGATTTGCTTAGCCTCGCTTATTATTTGGAGGACGGAAAGGAAGAAACACAATATGACAGTGAATAAATGGATGATTAAAAACGGCTCTTTTGCCGTAAATGGATCAGAAGCTGGGGTAGTCCATGGTTTTATGATTGTGGAGGATAGCCGTATTACTTATATTGGCGAAACTTTGCCTGCGGGTGAGGAAGAGACGGAAGCGATCGATGGTAAGGGGCTATTGTTTTTACCTGGTCTGATTAATACTCATGGTCATGCGGCGATGTCTCTGCTGCGTGGGCATGGAGATGACTTGGCACTTCAAGTATGGCTTCAGGAGAAAATGTGGCCTATGGAAGCCAAGTTTACATCTACGGACGTGTACTGGGGTACGTCCTTGTCTGTGCTGGAAATGCTGAAAGGTGGAACAACGACCTTCCTGGATATGTACGATCATATGGATGAGGTGGCTCGTGTAGCTGAAGAGTCAGGTATTCGTGCAAGTCTGATGCGTGGAGCAATTGGACTTTGCTCGGAAGAAGAACAGCGAATCAAGCTGGCTGAGGCCGTGACTTTTGCGCGTAACTGGCATGGTAAAGCAGACGGGCGTATTACAACGATGATGTCTCCGCACGCGCCATACACATGTCCACCTGCGTTTATTGAAAAATTCGTACAAGCTGCGCATGATCTGGACTTGCCACTGCATACGCACATGTCTGAGACGATCGCCGAAGTGGAGCAAAACGTACGCGACTACGGTTTGCGTCCAGTTGCACACTTAGATAAGCTTGGCTTTTTCTCCCGTCCTTCGCTTGTTGCCCATGGCGTTCATTTGAACGACGAAGAAATAGCTTTACTGGCTGAACGTGGTGTAGCGGTTTCACATAATCCTGGTAGCAACTTGAAGCTGGCAAGTGGTGTGGCCAGAGTGCCTGAATTGCTGCGTGCAGGGGTTACTGTTTCTCTCGGAACGGATGGTCCTGCCAGCAATAATAACCTGGATATGTTCGAGGAAATGCGTCTGGCGGCACTTATTCACAAGGGTGTATCCGGTGACCCTACGGCAGTTCCTGCAAGTGAAGCGCTGCGTCTGGCAACAGAATACGGTGCAAAGTCGATTGGTTTAAAAGAAGTAGGAGCGTTGGCAGCAGGCAACAAGGCTGACTTTATCGCGTTGGATCTGAATCAGGCACATTTCTTGCCGCGTACAGATCTTATTTCCCATGCGGTATACTCTGCAAGCGCCAAGGACGTGGCTCATGTGTGGGTAGACGGTCGCCAGGTTGTGAAAAACGGCGAATGCCTGACTATGGACGAGGAACGTATCAAACATGAGGCACAAGCCGCCTTTGAAGGGCTGCTGTCGCGCTAATTTAGGTGTCACATCCCCTTAGAGAGGAAGCACAGGTTTGAAAAATAAGAAAAAATGGATAGCGGTCGCCATTTTGGCCGTGATACTGATCCTGGTCAGCATTTTCTGGTATTATTCCTATGTTACTCAAGACCAGGTGGCTGAGAAAAATGCCGCTATCATTAAGGCCAAGCAATCAGGTGGTCTGGTTAGCACGACTCAAACATGGAAGTCTGTGTGGGATCAGGTATATTGGGTGGTTCAAGGGAAAAATGCACAGAATGAAAATATAATGGTGTGGGTTCCTTTTCAAAAAGTGGAAGGACAACCTAACGTACCTGTCGCAGATAATAGCGGTGTTCACACCGAGTTGCTGAAGAACGGAGTCGATGAGCAAAAAATGACGGCAATAATTCAGCAGCAGCTTCCAGGTGCAAAAATTGTAAGGCTTCAGCCGAGTGTGTTCAATGGCGAATATGTGTGGCAGTTGTTTTACGATGATGGAAGTCATCATTACTACACCTTTTATCGTTTCTCAGATGGGGTAGCGACGGGTGTGAAATATACTTTGCCCAATAACTGAGCTGGTGTGAGGATTGGCAAATGTTGAATGAATGACTAGTAAATGATTAAAAACTCAAGAAAAAGACGTAAATACGACAAAAATCGTATTTACGTCTTTTAGTTTTGCTATGCCGTAAAGCTGGCTGAAAGCCAGTGAAGCATCTTTACCTATCCATCTTCTCTCCTAGGTCAAATTCATCTTTGTGGCGGGCAACAGCGATCGTAAGATCAAATCCTACACGCAGCGTCTCGCCTCCACCATAACCAAAGATTTTGCCTCATCACAACTCCTCCACACATTGCCTTCGATATTAGATATACGTTATGATATACTATATTTTATAAGTGATAGACAAAAATGATAGAAAAAAGAATTGCTGATCACTATAAGATCATGCAATTTGGTTGTTTGTTGACATTCGTCCCGTTTCTTCTGAGTTTTACATTTTGAGAGGAGGATGTTGTTTGAAATTGCGTGCAGTTCCTATCGTTGTGGCGGCAGTTTTGGCAGCTTTGCTGCTATTTGGGGGATGGTTCATTTACCGTCAGGTTACAATGCAAAGTCCTCTGGAAAAACTGGTATCTCAATATCCAGGCGTGACAAGCGCTCAAATAGATATTAAACAGGATCAGGTTGTATTGAAACTAGATCTCAAACCGCAGGCGGATGTGGCCAAATTGGTCGATGTGGTTAAGCAAAAAGGACAATCCATCATTGGCAGCCGCACCATTAAGTTGGATATCGCAGATCGTTCCAATTCAGCACTGAATCAATGGTGGTCTGAGGCTATGTTTCCTGTGGCCGAAGCGATGGAAAATAAAAAGTATACTCAAATTTCATCTACAGTTGAGCAGATGAAAAAGAAAAAGACGGGTATCAAAGCTGATACCGATATGGATTCGAACAATGTCTATATCCGACTCAGCGAAGGTAAAGCGACCAAGTTTATCGTTTTGCCACGTCAATCTCAGCAAATGGGGGTATGGCCTAATGCCTAGATGGATTAAGGAAATATTAATCGGCATTGTGCCGGTAACCATTATATTTCTCGTTTTTATTGGGGTAAATATTATCCCTCTTCTGGTTGCTGGCGTGATGTTCAGCGGCTTGTTAATGCTTATGCATGCGCGTGGCGGTTTGGCCGTAGGTGCTGGGCAAGAGCGTAAACGTAAAAAAAATGGTCCGGACAAGCTGACTTTTGAGGAAATCGGTGGGCAAGAAAGCGCTAAGCAGGAACTGCGCGAGGCCCTGGATTTTTTGAATCGACATGATGAAATTTCCAAGTTTGGTATCCGTCCATTAAAAGGCGTTTTGCTCACTGGTCCTCCGGGAACAGGAAAAACGCTGATGGCGAAGGCAGCGGCACACTACACTAATTCTGTATTTGTTGCAGCCTCAGGTAGTGAATTTGTTGAAATGTACGTTGGTGTTGGAGCGGGTCGTGTCCGTGAGTTGTTTCGGGAGGCGCGTACTCGTGCAGCCAAGGAAAAGAAGGAAAATGCAATTATTTTTATTGACGAAATCGATGTAATTGGTGGTAAACGTGAGGGTGGACAGCAACGAGAATATGATCAGACTTTGAATCAGTTACTGACAGAAATGGATGGTATTTATTCCGCAGATACACCGCGGATTTTGATCATTGCGGCAACAAACCGTAAAGAAATGCTGGACAGCGCCTTAACGCGTCCAGGGCGTTTTGATCGTCATATTCAAGTGGATCTGCCTGACAAGAAGGGCCGTCTTCATATTCTAAAAATTCATGCCAAAAACAAACCGATTCAGGAAGATGCAAATCTGGACAAAATTGCTGAGGAATCTTACGGGTTTTCCGGCGCACAGCTGGAGAGCGTGATGAATGAAGCAGCAATCTATGCGATGAGACAGGATCAGAAAATGATTGGGCAGAAGCATCTGTCGATGGCAATTGACAAAGTGATGATGGGTGAAAAGACAGACCGAGAATCGACCTTGGAAGAGAAAAAACGTGTAGCGATTCATGAACTAGGACATGCTATTATGGCCGAAATTGTTCGTCCCGGTAGCGTAAGCCAGGTAGCACTTAGCCCTCGTGGGAAAGCGCTTGGCTATGTGCGCCACAATCCACAGCAAGAGCATTATTTATACACCAAGCAGTTCCTGGAGGAGCAAATTATGATCTCGCTCGCAGGGGCTACGGCGGAAGAAATGTACTATGGCGGTCGCAGTACCGGCTCAAGTAATGATTTTGAGCAGGCGCTGAACATCGTCCATACGATGATGACTTCCGGTTTGACTTCACTTGGCATTATTAACATGGAAATGGTAACCAAAGAAGAACTCATGCGGGAAAATGGCGAGATAATGGCTGACCTGCATACCCGAACTTTGGAGCTGCTGGAAAAGCATCGTCCTGTGTTCGACAACTCACTTGACATCCTGATGAAGGAAGAAACTCTGTCTGGAGACCAATTTAGATGTCAATTTAGTGAAAATGCTTTATTACCAGCATAATTTTTTATGCTGGTTATTTTTTTTTACTTTTAGTCCGTGCTAAGATATTATTATCTATTGGGACATAAACATGTATTTTTCGACAAAGAAGGATACAATATATGAGAGTGACCAGGAAAGGGTGGAGTAAAGAATCATGCAATTTAAAAAAATCGGCGTCATCGGCGGCGGCACCATGGGACAGGGGATTTCTGAAATGCTCGCGTCCAAAGGAATCGATGTGCTGCTGGTAGAGCAGACACCAGAGAAACTAGACTACGCCTACAATATGATTGAAACGAGTCTGGACAAACAACTGGAAAAGTGGGCAATTACTCAAGCTGAGAAAAAATTGATCTTATCCCGTATTCAAAAAGTAATCCATTTAGCGGAGCTCGGCAGCTGTGATATGGTCATTGAGACTATTACAGAGAATCTGGACGAGAAGAAAGCAGTGTTCCAAGAGCTAGACCATGTGTGTCCAAGCAATATTATTCTTGCAAGTAATACATCCACGCTGAGCCTGACCGAGCTTGCTAGCTCGACCAAGTATCCTGAGCGTGTTATTGGTATGCACTTTATTTATCCAGTATCCCGTATTGATCTTGTAGAAATTATTCGTGGTTTGAAAACTTCGGACGATACATTTGAAAACACTAAAATGTTCGTGGAAGAGATAGTGGAGAAAAAAGGAGTCATGATTTATGAATCTCCTGGATTCGTAACAAGCCGGATTATCTGTCTGCTGATTAACGAAGCGGCCCATGTACTTCAAGAAGGCGTGGCTTCCGCTGATGATATCGATGACGCTATGCGAATCGGATATAACTTCCAAAGCGGCCCTTTGGAAATGGCTGACCGCTTTGGTCTGGATTCCGTTTTGGCTGCTCTGGAGCGTATGTTCCGTGAATTCGGCGAATTGAAATATCGTCCGTCCATCGTACTGAAGAAAATGGTGCGTGCAGGTAATCTGGGCGTGAAATCGGGCGAAGGCTTCTTTAAGTACGACAAGGATGGTGACCGGATATGAAAATTCTCGTAATCAATGCAGGGAGTTCTTCCCTGAAATACCAATTGTATGATATGACGGACGAGTCCGTTCTGGCAAAAGGATTGGTAGAGCGCATCGGTATGGATTCCTCCATTCTGACGCATAAGCCAACCAATAAAGAAGAATACACTGAAGTTAGCGAGATTTTGGAACATACTACAGCCATCCGTAAAGTGCTGAACGTACTCACAGATGCTGAACATGGTGTAATCTCCAGTACTAGTGAAATTCAGGCTGTGGGCCATCGTGTGGTTCATGGAGGCGAAATCTTCAAACAGTCAGCAGTTGTAACGCCTGAAGCGAAGAGTGAAATCCGTCGCTTGTTTGACCTGGCGCCACTGCATAACCCTGCTTCCATGATGGGGATTAAAGCGGCTGAATTGAATATGCCAGATGTACCACAGGTTGTGGTATTTGATACCTCGTTCCATCAAACTATGCCTGAAAAAGCTTATATGTACGCCATTCCAAGAGTGTTGTACAATAAGTATAAGGTTCGTCGTTACGGTGCCCACGGCACTTCCCATGATTTTGTAAGTAAGGAAGCCGCCAAATTCCTTGGTCGTCCTTTGGAAGACCTGAAGATTATCACTTGTCATATCGGTAATGGTGGTAGTGTAACAGCAGTTCAAGGCGGTTTGTCTGTTGATACTTCCATGGGTATGACTCCATTGGAAGGTCTTATGATGGGTACTCGTAGTGGTGATTTGGACCCAGCAATCGTACCTTATGTCATGAACAAAGAAGAATTGACTGTCAATGAAGTCAATTCCATGTTGAACAAGCATAGTGGACTTTTAGCTATCTCCGGTATCAGCAGTGACATGCGTGAAATCACAGAAGGTATGGAAAAAGGCGAAGCTAATTCTACATTGGCATTCGAAATGTATGAATACCGTCTGCGCAAATACATTGGATCGTATGCTGCCGCAATGAACGGAGTAGACGTAATTGCATTTACAGCAGGTGTAGGCGAGAACTCCATCGTTCTGCGTAAGAGAGTGTTGGAGCAATTGACATTCCTCGGTATCGAGCTGGATGAATCGTTGAATGCTATTCGTTCTGGCGAGCCTCGTCGGATTACAACTGCAAATTCAAAGGTAGAAGTACTGATCATTCCAACGAACGAAGAACTGGTTATTGCCCGCGACACGTTCCGTTTGGTTCAGTAGTTCGGTTCGAAAGTGTAAACTTTATGCATGCGGACTATTGTTTGAGTTCCGCATGCACCAAACAGCGAGAGCAAACAGCCTGACCCAGGGGGAAGGGCTGTTTGATTTTCGGTTAAGAGGAGAGAGACGGTCATGACGAATAAAAGTACGATTGCCCAAGTGGGCCGCCATGTAGGGGAAACGGTTACAATCGGCGCTTGGGTAAACAATAAACGATCTAGTGGTAAAATTCAGTTCCTGCAACTGCGCGATGGTAGCGGGTATATTCAAGGGGTTATCGTGAAAAGTGAAGTGTCCGAGGATATTTGGAATGACGCCAAATCCTTGACTCAAGAGAGCTCCCTTTACGTTACTGGAGTGGTGCGTGAAGAACCGCGTAGCCAATCGGGCTTTGAATTAACGGTTACAGGCATTGAAATTATTCATTTGACCGAAAACTACCCGATTACACCCAAAGAGCATGGTGTAGATTTCCTGATGGATCATCGTCACTTGTGGCTGCGTTCCGCCAAGCAACGTGCTGTTCTGATC
The DNA here is from genome assembly GCF_024213315.1 of Paenibacillus sp. A3M_27_13. Lineage (NCBI taxonomy): Bacteria > Bacillati > Bacillota > Bacilli > Caryophanales > Paenibacillaceae > Paenibacillus > Paenibacillus sp. A3M_27_13. The sequence continues at coordinate 448,370 of NZ_JANAVE010000001.1, read as the reverse complement.
GTACGGGCGGAAATTATCCGTGCTGTACAGGAATTCTTTAACGGCAACGGCTTTACGAAGGTGGACCCACCTATTTTGACTCCTTCCTCTGCAGAAGGTACAACAGAGTTGTTCCACATTAAATATTTTGATGAAGATGCGTATTTGACACAAAGCGGACAGTTGTATATGGAAGCCGCGGCAATGGCGCTGGGCAAAGTGTATTCCTTTGGTCCAACTTTCCGTGCGGAAAAGTCCAAAACACGTCGTCACCTGATTGAGTTCTGGATGATCGAGCCTGAGATGGCTTTTGTGGATCATGAAGAATCCTTGCGCGTTCAGGAGCAGTTTGTAAGCCATATCGTGCAATCTGTTCTGAAAAACTGTGCGAAGGAGCTTGAAACAATCGGACGCGATGTTTCGAAGCTGGAGCAAATTCAAGGCGAATTTCCACGTATTACGTATGATGAGGCGATTGCCTTCCTTCAAGGTGAAGGTTTCGATATCCCATGGGGCGAAGACTTTGGTGCTCCTCATGAAACGGCGATTGCTGAAAGATATAACAAACCTGTGTTCATTACACATTGGCCAACTCACATTAAGGCATTCTATATGAAACCAGACCCAACCCGTCCAGAGGTTGTTCTGTGTGCCGATATGATCGCTCCTGAAGGCTATGGCGAAATTATCGGGGGTTCCCAACGGATTGATGATCCAGCATTGATGGAAGAACGTTTTAACGAGCATAACTTGGCTCGTGAAGCCTACCAATGGTATATGGACCTGCGCACCTATGGTACCGTTCCGCATTCCGGCTTTGGACTGGGCCTGGAGCGTACAGTAGCATGGATTTGTGGACTCGATCATGTACGTGAAACGATTCCGTTCCCACGTATGCTGTATCGTTTGTATCCGTAACCGATGACCGGATCATTCGACAAGACATCAGCGGCAGAATGGGCGGAGGGAGTAGCCTTTGCTATGGAAGCCGGAATGGTCCAGATTCCCTATGCCCTGCTCAAGCATTATCGGACACTTCGGCTGACAGATGCTGAAATGCTGCTACTGATGCAGTTGCTTGCCTTTAAACAAGCGGAACGTAATGAATTTCCGACATGGGAACAATTGCAGACCCGTATCGGATGTACTGCGAACGAAATCGCACTCTATTTCAGTAAGCTCATGAAAGAAGGATTTTTGAGAATCGATTCCGTAGAAGACCGCAGTTCATCCGTACAATTCGAACGTTACAATTTGACGGGGCTGTATCGTAAGTTGGCAGAATGTATGATCGCCGAGCGTAACGAGCAGCATGATGAAGATGACATTTTGTTTGCCGGAAAGCCGGATTTACTGAATGGAATATCAGAATCCCCGCTTACAGAAGAACGGAATTTGTTTACGATTTTTGAGAAAGAATTCGGGCGGCCATTATCACCGATGGAATACGAGACGATCACCAGCTGGGTGGATCAGGATCGGTATCCCGAGGAGCTGATTTTGCTGGCTTTGAAGGAAGCGGTATTTGCAGGGAAGGTTCATTTCCGGTATATAGACCGTATTTTGCTGGAGTGGAGCCGAAACCGTGTTCGTAATGCACAGGATGCCAAAGAATACGCCCAGCGATTCCGTGGTGGCGGACGCAATTGATATATCGGTCTAAGCCTTTTAGGCTAAGCAGTAGACTTATGTATCGAGGTTGTCACTGCAAATTGGCTAATGTGCAATGAGAACAATCTGGAATATCGCCTGTGCGCGTGAACTAAGCCGAAATGAAAGCGAGTAAATAGGCTTTAATGATAGAGGACACACCATTCCGTCAGGAGGGTGTGTCCTTTTTAAATATTTTTTTTGAAATATGCAGGGGAAGGAAATTTCCTGGCGTCTATAGTATTGGGAAGGGGGAGAGCGTCATTGATATAGAGAGAATCATTGAACGAATACGGTCCGGTGACCGGCAGGCGTTCCGTGAGATCGTAGAGCTGTACAGCAAGCATATATTTCATGTCGCCTATTCGGTACTGCATGACAGCAAGGAAGCAGAAGATGCCGCGCAGGAGGCATTCGTTCAGGTGTACAAGTCTCTCCCCCAGTACCGGAACGAAGGATTTAAAACGTGGTTGAGCCGAATTGCGCTCCACAAAGCGCTGGATATTAAGCGCAAACAGGACAGACGACCCGCAGAGCTTATAGACGTCGCACAATCCCTTGTACAGCTCCCTTCCCGGGATGAGGATGTGCTGGCTCGTCTCATTCGCGAGGAGCAAATTGAAGAACTATCGCAAAAAATCGCCCAGTTGCCCCAGCAACATCGGGATATTATTCAAGCCTATTATATGCAGGGCAAAACCTACGACCAAATTGCAGAAGAGACGCAGGTAGCTTTAAAAACAGTAGAGTCGAGGCTCTATCGGGCGCGGCTATGGATTCGAAACCACTGGAAGGAGGAGGAATGGCAATGACTGACCAACAGGATAAACCGTGGATTGAAGGGAAATCGAATGACTGGCATGCTTACATTGCAGGAACTTGCACGATAGAGGAGTCTGCCCGGCTGGAAAAGCTCCTGCTGGAAGACGAACAGGCGCTGATGCTATATCTTGTCGCACTGGAGCAACTGGAGTCAACTATGAAAGATTATTCTGCCTGGATGGATACGGAGCGCTTCACAGATCAGGTAATGGCCGTTCTTCCCGAGATAGAAGCTGAACCGAATCAAGTTCTGTTTAAAAAACGCCGCTGGTTTGAAAAACCTGTGTTTCACTACGTTGTCGCCGCAAGCCTAACGTTGATCTTGTTGTCCAGTGGAGCCTTTGACAAAATGATGCCGCAAACAGATGGAAAGCCGATTCCTCCAAAAGAACGCGTTTCTTACAGTCAAGAGGTCATGCGAGCTACAACAACCTGGCTCGATAAATTAAAGCCCTAAATCATCGGATAAAGGCTGAGATGAAAAAACTCAAACAACAACCTTCAAATGGGGACTTTATTAAATCCCATAAATAGAAAGGAAGTGTAGCGATGCCTTATGCGGAAAGAAGCAAGCTCTTGGCATTTCTATTGAACATCATTCCCGGTGTGGGACACTACTACTGGACCAGAAAAGCCAATGCGTTTGTATACACCATTTTGTTTTTCGGATGTCTGGCGGGAGGATTATTTTTTTCAGTGGTTTCAAGAGACGAATTACCTTTATTGGCCAGTATGTTTGTTGCCGCTCTTTTTTGGGGGCTGAGTATGCTGCATATCATTATTAGCTTATTACGTTATGATCCTCGTGCAGCTGCTGTTCCATATCCCCCACATGCAGGACCCAATCCATATGGTTATTACTCGCAAAGTGGGCCTTATGGACATGCAGGTTCAACGGGAGAGGTACCGGAGGGGGCAACAGACGCGGATGTGGATGCACCGGGAGCAGGAATGGGATATGGCCCGGGCTATAACCATTATCAACAAGGACACTATGGTATGGCAGGATCACCTGCTTTTCAAAAAGGATCGGAGAATGAACGCTTTTTTACGATTTTGCTGTCGTTCATTCCTGGATTGGGACACCTTCATTTGGGGCTGATGCAGCGTGGTTTGTCTTTTCTGCTATCTTTCTTTGGCTTTGGAGCGATCCTCGTTTTTATTACCAGCATTACAAACGAATCCGGATTTTTGGCGTTTGCGGGCGTGCTGCCGATCATTTGGCTGTATTGCATGTTTGATGCGGTGCAGCATGTACATCGCAAACAAGCGGGAGAAATGCTTCAGGACCGGACTTTGTTTGAGGAACTGGAGCATGGAAGAGTCGAGGGACGGCGGAGTAAAATGCTGGCTACCATTTTATCGGTATTTCCCGGTGCTGGACATATGTATATCGGTTTGCAAAAGCGTGGACTCCAGCTTATGCTTCTGTTTTTAGGAGGCATCTATGTACTGGACGTGCTATATCTTTCACTCTTTTTGTTCCTGATTCCGGTGGTTTGGTTTTACAGCTTTTTTGATGCGTTGCAGCAAGTAAGCCGTTATGGACGGGAGCCGCTGATCGACAAGCCTGTGATCGGTATGTTTGCACAATATCACCGCTGGGTAGGCTTGGGGTTGCTATTGCTGGGCGCCTATTACATCTTAATCAACGTACTAGTTCCTACTCTGGATCGTCTGTTTCCGAATGGAGAGATTTATAATTTGGTTGACATGTATCTACGGACGATTATCGTATCCTTATTGTTGATTGGCGGTGGTATTTGGATGATGATTGGGAATTCCAAATCTAAACGAGTAAAGGAGAAGCAATAGAATGGATACTGAGTTTTCAAAGAGTGAGGCTCCCTTTAAGGGAGCCCATCATCCTCATAGCGATGGAGGAGGCTCCACAGGTATATTTGGTACATCGTCTAACAAAAATAGTTCCTCTAAAGCGTCAAACGCTCCGGCAGGGGTGTGGAAAGTCGGAAGGCTGTCAATGGGACTTTTCCTCGTCCTGCTGGGGGGCATAACGTTTGCCTCCAAGTTTTGGGGAGCGGGCATACTGGACCAGGCTTTGACCTGGTGGCCTGTCGTTTTTGTTTTGCTGGGGTTGGAAATTTTAATGTATACTGCTTGGAAAGGGACGCGTGAGCGCATTCGTTATGATTTATTCAGTATGTTTATTACGGCGGTATTGGTTTTTTGCTGTATCGGATTTGCCTTGGTCAGTTCATTGGGGATCACTCCGCAAGTCAGAGAAATAATGAGTTCGGTTCAGGAAACAAGGCTTCTCCCAGACTGGCATGAAAAACTGCCTGCCGGAGTGACCAAGGTGATTGTACAGGGAGAAGATCCTTATGCGGTCAAAATTGATGCAACCACCTCACCGGAGGTGCATGTGTTCGGGAGTTATGTATACACAGGCAAAGAGGACGAAATAAAGGGGCAAGATTTATATCAGACCAAGCAAATCGGCGATACCTTGTATGTATTACTGGGTCAAATTCCGACACGGTTTATGCAGACTCAGCAGCAGCTTGATGTTACGATTGCTGTACCTGAGGGAATTACGGTTACTGTGCGCGATAGCCGAGGAAATATAATTGAAAAATAGGGAGATCTTCCGGCTCCAACTTTACATTTCGTATCATTCACGCGATACTGAAAGGGAAGCCTGAGATGTCATCCATGTCGCTAACTAATGGTGCATTTGCTTATCAGGCGAAACTTGATGATGTGCAGTCGAATAGCGATTGTAATCGGAAATGAGGGAGAAAAATGATTTCGTTGAATCCTGACACGCTTACAGGGCGTGAAAATTATAAGCTGTTGACCGGAAGTATCATCCCAAGGCCGGTAGCCTTTGTAACGACTTTGAGCAGCGAAGGGGTGCTGAATGGTGCGCCGTTCAGTTATTTTTCCATCGTAGCTTCTGAACCGCCACTGCTGTCTGTATCCGTACAACGTGTTGATGGAGTACCCAAAGATACAGCACGTAATGCGATGGAGCATAAGGCTTTTGTCGTACATATCACAGACGAGGACAATGTGGGAGCGGTGAATGTGACGGCTTCCCGTCTGTTGCCGCAGGAGAGTGAGGTTACACTGGCAGGCCTTACCCCGGTCAAAAGTACAAAAATCGAAGTTCCCGGTGTGGCAGAAGCGAAAATACGTATGGAATGTATTCTGGAACAGGTTATACCGTTGGGAGGTCAGGAGGACACACCTGCCTGTGATCTGTTAATCGGACGCGTAGTGCAGTATCATTTGTCCGAGGAAGCGTATCAAAATACGTATGTGATTGCTAAGGAGTTGCGTCCAGTAAGTCGTTTGGCTGGGAACAACTATGCGAAGCTAGGAGAGCAATTCACGCTGGAGCGTCCCCAATAGGGGGCGTTTTTTTACAGCATATCCAAAATTATATCAGGAGGATTCTTATTCATCATATTTCCTTTTATGTCGCTAGTAGAATAGAAATACCCTTATTATAAAAAAAGAGAACGTTCCTGTGCTATCGCTTAGGCTCCGTTCTCGATATTCAATGACTACTTTTACAAATAAGGATACGCATCTTTGATATTTATGAGTTTATTTACTTCAAAGTTTTCAGCAGCAGGGAGCGATAGGTTGTTTCAAACAAAAATTCAAACGCCTCCAAATGCTTTTTAGCTTCAAATACATCACGGCCCCACGCATAAATGCCGTGGTTACGCAATAAAATTCCAGGCACCTGATCATTCAGCACACCAGGTACGAGCTTGGCAATCGAGGCAATATCCGCGTAATTAGGCAGCACAGGAATATCAATGGCAGCATTTTCTTTCCAAATGTTAAAAGCCTTGATCAGCTCAATACCTTGGATAGGTACAGCGCCTTGCTCACCGTAATATTCGGAAATCAGATTGTTAAACACGGTATGCACATGAAAAACGGCTCCGCAGCCTGTTAGGCGGTAAATTTCACAATGTATAAGCGTCTCTGCGCTTGGCTTGAGGTTTGTCGCTTCTGCCGCTTTTCCGTACTGGTCTACGAATAGAAAATCTTCCGGAGTACGCTTGGTTTTATCCTTGCCGCTGGCGGTGACTGCAAAATAAAATTGTTCGGGATGAAAGTCACCAATTCGGATCGACAAATTGCCGCTCGTGCCGGGGAACCAGTTGCGAGATGCGAATAGTTCTTTGACATCAGCGAGTTCTTCCAGTGCGCGGCGTTTTTCTTCCAATGAAATGTCTGCCAAGTTAAAACTCATTTACAGCACCCCTTGCTCCTGTTTTTGCTTTAAACCCTCGATAATGTCATCAAATGTTTCAAAGGGTACATGTGGTACGCCAAGCTCTTGACACTTTAAAGTCAGATGCGAACGGGAGTACACAAGATCGGCAATTTTAGCTCCTTCAAAATCGGTCAGGCTGTCGCCGATCAAAATCCGTTCGTATTGTTCGGAAGGGTATTGACGAATCACAGTCGTTTTACACATGCCACAATCATTTGTACACGGTTCCTCACATGGATGCGGCCAAGTAATCTGGATGCGATCCCCGGAAAAATCCGCTCCGTTGCAATAGACGTGGTCGTGTGGAATATCGAAGGGTTTTAGCAATGGATCAATAAAAAAATCAATGCCGCCACTGGTGACGAAAAATTGAATCTGCTGCTCTCGTACATAGCCCAAAAAGCGTGCAAAGCCCTCGCGTATACCAGCTTGTCCAAGTACATATGAGATAATTTCGTCCTTTTGCTCCGAAGGCATGAGGGCAAACATCGCACCTACGCCTTCACGAATGGATGTATGCCCATTTACGATCTGATGCATGATGGGCTCACAGCCTGTAGGTTGAAAATGCTTCATAATGGCGACAATATTGTCGCTGTTCGTAATTGTCCCGTCAAAATCGCAAAAAATGACGGGCTTCTTCGCTGTGCTCATCGTTCACCTCCCCATGTGTCGAGCGCAGATTGCAGCTCGGGGTGAGTACGGGCGTATTCTGCCAGAGGGACATTTTGCTGTACCGCTTCAATCGCCTGCACAAAGGCGCGCCCACCAGCGTCTGTACCCAGCGGATGACCGTGAATCCCGCCCCCAGCGTTGACAACAACGTCAGTACCAAAGTCACGTACAATTAACGGCACGAGGCCCGGGTGAATCCCTGCGGAAGGGACCGGCATACTGGCGTTCAGCGGTAGATCAGGGGTGATCAGCTCATCGCGGATCGCCATGTTTTCCTCACGCGGCATCGTCACTGAGCCGTAGGGAGAAGGGAAGAGGACGAGGTCAGCGCCAGCCAGCCGCATAAGCTGACCGAGTAGGACGGACGCCGAAATACCATAATGCGGCGATGGATAAGCAGCTCCCGCCAACGAAGGATGGGCTGCAATCGGCACCGAGACGGCAGGATCGCTACTAAGTTCATGTAGCACATCGTAACCGTAGGCCAACACGTTAAACAGTAACGCGTTGGCACCCGCATCAATGGCCTTGAGAGCTTGCGTCTTAAGCTGCGAGGTCGGCCCCGTTAAATTAGCGGCATACAGCAGCTTTTTACCGGTTTCACGCTCAGCCGCTTCGGCGGCTTTGATGCAGGCTTCGACACGTTTTTCAATCGGCGTCAGCGCGTTTTCAAACAAGATCTCGTCGTCCTTGATCAGATCAACGCCACCGAGAGCCTGCCGGGTAAACTGTTCACGAAGTTCGTCCAAATTGAGGCCAATTACAGATTTGAAAATGCTCATGAGCAGGGGACGATCATACACGCCAAGCTGTTCGCGCAAGCCGCTGATACCGAATTTCGGTCCTGGAAAAGCAGAGCGGAATGCTTCCGAGAAACCCAGCTTCGTTAGCTTAATTCGGCCGTCCATCGAAATTTTGCCGAAGACTGTGACCAGCAGAGCAGGAATGTCTCGGCTGAAGTTGACATCCGGGTAAGCGATGGTCAGGTCCGCGTACCGTTCACCGGGACCTCCATCGTAAATATCCACAGAATGAACCGAGCCAAGATGCTTTTGCATCGCGTCCCGTTTGGCTTGCGGGAGCTCAGTCCAGCTGCCCACCGTCATGCCGATGGCAATAGATTGGGCCTTTTGGTTAAAATCGGCTTTGTCATCGTATACCCGGTAGGTCGCCAAGCAATAGCTCATTCAATTCCCTCCTTGAGTACAGCTCCCATCTCGCGGGATCGTTCAGCGCACCGCTGCACCGCCGCAATCACCGTTTCGTAGAAGTCACCTTTGTCCAGCATTTCCAATGCAGCTACCGTAGAGCCATTAGGAGACATGATTTTGTGGCGAAGGGCAGAAGGCTCCTCTCCGGTTTGCTGCACCATGCGTGCCGCTCCAAGCGCGGTTTGCACCGTTAGTTCGTGCGCTTGCTCAGGGGTCAAGCCACCACGGATTCCCCCGGCAATCATGGCTTCCATCAGGTAGTAGACATAAGCAGGGCCGCTTCCAGATATCCCGGTCAAAACATCCATTTTCTCTTCTTCTATAACCGTTACCGTCCCTACAGATTCGAACATCGTAAGCACGTTTTTACGCTGGTTTTCGCTGATTTCCTTGGAAAAGCTAATGCCTGTGGCTCCCAGCCCAATTGAGCTGGATGTATTGGGCATCGTCCGTGCGATCGGCTGCTTGCGACCCAGCAACGTTTGCATCGTACGAATGGACAATCCTGCGATTACCGAAATAATCAGCTGCTCATCAGACAGAAGTGGGCCGAGTTGCCCAAGTGCTTGTGCAGCATCCTTGGGCTTCATGGCAAGCACAATGACCGGAGAATGACGCAGAAGCTCGGTTTTGGCGGCATCCTCGGTTTGGAACAAGACTCCATATTGCTTTTGAAGTTCCTCAAGGCGAGCCTGATTACTGCGGTTGATGACGGTAATACCACTACGTTTGACGACAGAACGAGCCGTCATTCCGCGAATAATAGCCTCTGCCATTGATCCTGCCCCGAAAAATGTAATTTGCTCATTAATTAAAACCTTTGTTTGTGATTCACACATAGATTCATAACCTCCAAGGATACAGATTGATTTATGTTATTATTCCCTGATTTGTCCAGTACCGTACACGCGATATTTGGTTGAAGTCAAGGCAGGCAATCCCATTGGGCCGCGGGCATGTAATTTTTGTGTGCTGATTCCGATCTCGGCACCAAACCCAAACTCGAAGCCATCCGTGAAGCGAGTGGATGCATTGTGATACACGGCTGCCGCGTCCACTTCTTGCAGAAAACGCTCGACATGGGCTTTGTCCTCGGTGACAATACACTCAGAATGCATCGTACCGTAACGGGCAATATGCTCTAGTACTTCGTCCAAATTGTTTACGACCTTGATGTTCATAATGTAATCATTATACTCGGTGCCGTAATCCTCTTCTGTAACAGGAATAGCCCAAGGGGCCAATTCTCGTGTGCGTGCACAGCCGCGTAGCTCAACCCCCGCATCACGAAAGCGTTCTGCCAATCCTGTTAAGTGTGCTTTTGCATAATCCGAGTGTACGAGCAATGTTTCCATCGAGTTACACACGGACGGTCTTTGCACCTTGGCATTCAGTGTAATCGCTTCGGCCATTGCTGCATCCGCTGTAGCGTCCAAAAAGGTATGGCATACACCAGCTCCGGTTTCGATGACAGGTACGGTAGCGTTCTGAACAACATTTTGAATGAGTGAACGCCCGCCGCGTGGAATAATTACATCCAGCAAGCCGTTCAAGGTGAGCATTTCGTTGACCGAGGCACGGTCTGAATCTTCAATAAGTTGAAGCGCCTCGCGTGGCACAGCTGTTGCGTCTAGTGCCTGCTGGAGTACTTCGATAATCTTGCGGTTGGAGAAGAGGGCGGCCGAACCACCGCGTAGCACAACCGGATTGCCTGTTTTCAAGCACAGGCCCGCGGCATCCACGGTTACATTTGGACGCGCTTCATATATAATGCCGATGACACCCAGCGGCACACGTATCTTCTCAATTCTCAGACCGTTTGGACGTTCAATTTGCTCAAGGGTGTCGCCGACCGGGTCAGGCAGTGCCACAATTTGGCGTAATCCTTCGGCAATAGCTCCGATTCGGTCCTCGGTCAGCTTGAGGCGGTCGAGCAGCGACTCCGATGTTCCCTGTTCCCGTCCATGTTTCAGGTCATTATGGTTTGCTGCAATCAGCTCTTCAGTATGATTTACTAGAGCTTCAGCCATAGCAAGCAATGCTTCATTTTTCTGTGCTGTAGTCAGGCGGTTCATGACCCCGGCACTTTTTTTGGCAAGATTGGCTTTGGTTCGTACTTCGCTAAACTGATTTTCCTCGGTTGCAGCTGTGTTAGTCTTTAAATCACTCATGTTACGGCCTCCCTACATACATAATGTAATCCATTCATCCCTGTGGATCACCTCAAGCCGGTGAATGGGACCGATTTTGCCCACAACCTCGCCGCTGGATAATCCTTGTACAATTCGGAGCTGTTCATCGTCATAATTGACGATGCCGCGTCCTAACACTTTATTTTCCGGTCCGAGCACCTCAACGACATCTCCGGCATGAAAGCTGCCTTCGACACGTCGTACGCCAACCGGAAGTAGACTGTGTCCTCCGTGAACCAACGCTTCCTCGGCCCCTTCGTCTACATGCACCGCGCCCAGAGGGGTGGACATAAATCCAAGCCACTGTTTTTTCATCGGAAGTGAAGAGAGGTGAGTGTCAAAATAAGTTCCCGGTCCGTGTCCTTCGACGGCTGCGTTTAGATCGCCATTCGCGCTTACACGTCCCACATATACAGGCACACCGCCGCGTGTAGCGACTTTGGCAGCTTCGATCTTGGATCGCATGCCGCCAGTACCTACAGACGATCCAGAACCTCCAGCTAATGCATAAATCTCCTCTGTAATTTCTTCGATACGTTCAAAACGTACGGCATTCGGATGCTTGCGCGGATCTGCCGTATATACGCCATCGGTGTCCGTAATGATAATTAGATGCTGAGCTTTGACCAGATTGGCAACCAGCGCGGACAGCATATCATTATCGCCGAATTTCAATTCGTCAATCGATACAGTATCATTTTCGTTAAAGATCGGGATAACCTGCTGGCGCAGCAATTCTTCTACGGTCATTCCGGCATTATTCATCCGTTTGCGGCTCAAAAAGTCACTACGGGTCAGTAGAACCTGCGCGATCACTAGGTCAAAATCTTTAAAAGCCTGCTCATAGGCCTGCATGAGAAGGGCTTGGCCAACAGCCGCTGCCGCTTGCTTTTCATGCAGTAGCTTAGGGCGAAACGGGTACCCAATCTCTCTGAATCCGGCGGCTACTGCACCTGATGTAACCAGCAGCACTTCATGACCTTTTGCACGAAGCAAACTGATTTCCCGGGCAAAATAAGCGATGGCTTCCCGATTCAAGCCACCTTCCACTCCAGTTAGAGAGCTGCTTCCGATTTTAATGACGATTCGTGTTGACAAGACGTCCACTTCCTTAATTTTACTCTTTTTAATACAAAAAAACTTCCATCCTTTGTATGCAAAGGACGAAAGTTTGTGCTTCCGCGGTACCACCTTCATTGATGATTCATGATCATCCCACTTGAAACCTGTTAACGGCAGGGACCGCCTGATTGCGCAGGGCGCTCGGGGATAGGAGTTGGGAGAGAGTCCAGGTAAATTCTTGCAGCCTATCGGAATTTACTCTCTGAACAGGACCGAGTCTCTCTTAATAGTCCCTTCAACGCGCTAAATGATATTGGATACAGAATACCACGAAAAGACCAGGTTTGGCAAAGAAGTTGTAGCTGGAAAATACGGCTTAACCAAACAGGTTTAGCTTGCCAATTCGATCAGCCGCCTCGGTCAGTCGAGCTTCTGAGCTGAGCAGTCCCGCTCGCACATATCTTTCGCCGCCATTCCCGAAGCCGATCCCTGGAGCAACAGCCACCTTGGCTTCCCGCAACAACAGATCGGCAAAAGAAGTGGAAGTATAGCCCTGCGGCACAGGCAACCAACTGAAAAAGGAGCCGCTTGGGCGCGTCGCCTTCCAGCCTATTTGCCCAAGTGCATCATAAAAAGCGTTACGGCGTGATTCATAGCGGGCTACCAGCTCGCCTACGCAGTTCTGCGAGGCCGTCAAGGCTGTCGCCGCCGCTGCCTGAATGCCGCCAAACAAGCTTACATAAATATGATCCTGTAGGAGATTAATCATCGAGATGATTTCGGCATTACCGAGCGCGAAACCAACACGCCAGCCCGCCATATTGTACGTTTTGGACAAGGTATAGAACTCAATCCCCACCTCTTTAGCACCCTCAGCCTGTAGGAAGCTTACCGGACGTTCGCCATCAAATCCAATAGCGCCATAGGCGAAATCACTGGCAACTACAATACCGTTACGTTGCGCGAATTCAACTGTATCCTCGTAAAAGGAAAGTGGAGCCGTTGCCGAGGTTGGATTATTCGGATAGTTAAGGAACATTAACTTGGCGCGGCGGCGGTCTTCCTCGGAAATGGCTTCATAATCGGGCAGAAAACGGTTCTCTTCTTTTAATGGGAGAAAAGACATTTCCGCTTTAGCCAAGGATACACCAGACCAGTAGTCCGGGTAGCCGGGATCAGGGACGAGACACACATCCCCGGGATTGAGTAAGACTTGCGGCAGCTGAACCAAACCCGTTTTTCCGCCAAACAGGATGGCGACCTCGGTTTCAGGGTTGAGCGTCACACCGTAATCCTCCTGATAGCGCTGGGCAACGGCTTCCTTGAGAAAGCTGTAACCACGAAATGGCGAATATTTATGATACAGCGGATTATCCGCTGATTCCTGCAAAGCTTTTACAATATGAGAAGGAGTGGGAGTGTCGGGGTTCCCCTGTCCAAGATTAATGACATCATGCCCCGCCGCGATTTCACGGTTTACATTTTGTACAAGTGTGGCAAAAAATTGAGTGGGTAACTGTTTCATGACGTCAGCGGAGGGAATAGAAAAATGAGTCATCAATTCACACGACCTTTTGGAATAGTTTAAGAAATAATCTATCACGATTTTACCGAGTTGTATAGGGGGAATTAAGCTTGCATGGTTGCGTAATCCAGACTGATCGGGCTATGATGGGGGAAAATACCGGACAATGGGTCGCGGGAAGCTCTGGCTCACAAGGAGGATGAAGGATTTTGACGTATCAGGAAGCTCAGCCGTTCAGTGTTGCACTCATACAAGCTCACATAGAGATAGGAAATCCCCCGGAAAACCGCAGTCATATCCGAGCTTTAATGGAACAAGCGATGAAAGTCGAACTGAAGCCGGATCTGATTGTCCTGCCGGAAATGTGGAACACAGGTTATGCCTTAGATCGCATTCATGAGCTGGCGGACAAGGAAGGGACGGAGACTCGGGCATGGATAGCAGCATTCGCTGCCACCCATGAAGTGAACGTAGTAGCTGGGTCGATCGCAGAGAAAAAAAGCGACGGTCATGTGTATAATACGATGCTCGTTTTTGACCGAACAGGCAAAGAGGTTGCTTCGTATTCCAAGATTCATCTATTCCGACTTATGGATGAAGAAAAATATTTGCAGCCTGGCGAAGAAAAGGTTTTATTCGCACTGGATGGCGGGATTCAGGCAGGGGCGTCGATCTGCTATGATATTCGTTTTCCTGAACTAGCCCGTAGTTTGGCCCTGTCGGGCGCAAATTTGCTGATCGTACCCGCAGAATGGCCTCATCCCCGGCTTCATCACTGGCGTACCTTGCTAACCGCACGTGCTATAGAAAATCAAATGTATGTTATTGCTTGTAACCGGGTAGGTCGCAGCGGAGATACTGATTTCTTCGGGCATTCGCTTATTATTGATCCATGGGGAGAAATCATTGCTGAGGGCGGAGAGCAGGAGGGGATCATCACAGGAACGATTGAGTCTGCCTTAGTGCAGGACGTACGTGGTCGTATTCCGGTGTTTGAAGATCGGCGTCCCTCACTGTATGACCGATAATCAGTGTAGAAAGGAATACTCCATGCTTAAGGAACGCATTGAATTTTTGTGTAAAAAGAAAAATCTGTCCCGTAAAGAGCTGGTAGACGGGCTGGTGACACCAGCACATTTCGCAAATATACTGGCTGACCGTTACCCGTTGGCAGAGGATTTGGCCGAGCAAATTGCTGGGCGTTTAGGTGTAAATCCCTCCTACCTCTTGCGTGCAGCGGCAGAGGATGAAGAGACGCTGACTACAGCGGATAAGATTTTCACAGAGCTGTCCAAGCTGGCTAATCCTGCCACGGAAAGCTATGTGGATCTACTGGAGGATCGCAACGATTCGCTTGTGGTGGAAATGACGACTTATTTGATGAAGGCCGTTTATTACCAGCAGTTAAATGACCCAACGGCCTATGAATATTTACATCAAACCTATTTGAATTTTTATTTGGAGAAGTTTGGTCGCTCGGATGAGGTGGAGCTGCCCGCACCGCTAAAAAAAGCAATATTATTTTATAAAATCCAGTATTTCCGCTCGAAAAATCATTATTATGATGTGCTGAATAACGTTACGCAGCTAAGCCGTCTAGTGGAAGAGGGGACGGAAAACTGGCTGAATGCGCAAAACATTATGATGGAGGCCTGTATTCAGGTTAAGCAATTTGATCAGGCGAAGCAGGTATTCGAGCAGACGATGCGCAGAGTATATGATGATCGGCTTTTTCACCGTTTGACGGGCCTGTATGTGGCTTACAGCGGATATTGTTTTGCCATGGGTTCTGTACAGGAAGCACTGCTAACGTTGTCTATGGCTGAGGCCAATTTGGTCTATTTGGAAAATGCGGCAGATATGCTCACGACCATTCTGAACAACCGGATTATTATGCTGACATCGATTGGCGAGCTGGATAAGGCTTTGGAGGAAGTAGCGCGTTTTGAAGCGCTGGTGAGCCGGGAGCGGGAGGAAATGCAGCAGATGATGCTGCCCGTTACGCTAATTTATCGCTGTGAGATTGCGTTTGCGCGCAAAAATTGGGGGCTTCTCTCACAGCATTTGGATCAACTGCGTAAAACAAATCTGACAACAGATCAGCAAATGGGGCTTGATTTTTATGAGAGCCAACTGGCGCTTGCCCAAGGGAATCAGGACGCCTTTTGGATGCATGCCTTGCAATGCTTGCCTTATTTTGAAGCTCTCCAGCATCCAGCGCGGCTTGAACAGTTATATGAAACGCTGGCAGTTGTGTCCGAGGACAGTCGTCGTTATAAAGAATCATCGGCGTATTATCGCAAATTGGTCTATCTTTTGCGTAAAAAATAGCCTGAATTCACTCGTTTTTCACAAAACTATCGGATGATCGTGCGAAAGAATACTCCAAAGTGCGCAAAATTTTGTGTAAACCGTCCCAGAGTTCAAAATAAACCGGAAAAGTACAGGTTAAAGCTCCTGTTTTTTCGGTTTTTTTGTATGCGCCAAAACGTATTGTGATGTCAGATACCGTCTTCTATACTGAATTCATAAGGTACGACAATACAAAATACGAGGTGCAACCACATGATGAACTTTTTCGGTAAAAAGAAAAAACAGCAGGATGCGATAGAACAAGCAGATCAACTGATGAATAAGGGTTTGTCCGGATTATTTATGAAAGGTTTGGTACCCAAAGAGCATCGGGAACAGATCAACCAAAGCCTAAACTCGGCAAGACAAGCTCAAACGGCAGCTAACAGTAGTTTGTCGATGTCGGCGACTGCGGTTGTTATTTCGGTAACAGATACCGGGAAGCTCGTGAATTTTGATCCGATTGTGGTGCTAATGCTAGATGTGACAGAAGTAAACGGTAATCGATATCCAAAAACGTTGGAAACGCTCGTATCCAAGCTGCAAATTCCGCGACCTGGAGATACGGTGGGTCTGGGGAGCAATCCGGTAAATCCATCGGAGCTGATTTATATGGGTCTGGTGACAGTGTAAATGAGCAGGTCGTTTCACCTTTCTTGCTGACATATAATTTGAACAGATGATTGAAAAAGGGGTTTTGGAGGATGAAAGGATTTTTGAGTATTATCGGGGTACTTATGGTGTTTGGTGTAGGCTTCTCACCATTTTTGGCTAACTATTTATGGGATGATCCATTTGTGATTATGGATGCCCCGTGGTATAGGCCGTTAATTTATATAGGCTTTGCGCTTATTTTTCTACCTGGAATTTTAGGTGTGTTTTTTGAAGGCGGTAAGGTTAAGAAGGGTGTTCCTGGGGTTGGGATTATTACAAGTGTTCAGCTAACAGGGACTTATGTAAACAATCAGCCGCAGGTAAAGCTCGGGTTGACCGTAACCAAACATGGAGAAGACAAATATGATACTGCTTTGACGACGATTATTCCTTTGACTTCCATGGCTCAATTTCAGCCAGGCTCGATCATTCCGTTGGTCGTATCGGAGAAAGATAAACTGAAAGTAGGACTTGACCTGAAAGGGCAGGTGTCGCAGACGGATTTACAAGCGTTAATGAATGAGCAAATGGTCAAGCAGGGCGTATCGCCTGAGCTGATGGAAATTGCCAAAACCGGTGAGCAGGCATATGCGAAGGTGCTGGATGTCACACCCATGGGGGAAGCAGGACCTAATAAAATTAAGCTTCAATTTACGCTGAGTGTTACGAAAAACAACGGCGATACATTTAATGTAACCACGCAAAAGGTTGTTTTTTCTTCCCAACTATCCAAGCTGCAGCAGGGAAGTATTATAGAGGTCATTTATTCACCTCAAGATCCTTCGAAATTGGTCTTTAAAACACAAGTGAGTGAAGCCGAGGTACAGCAAGCATTTGGTTCTTCTCGATAATAAAAAAGTTTTCTGATACCTGTTTCAGATACAGCCCATAGGTGTATTATAATAGTATCCCGACACCAGGAGGTTGATAACGATGGATAACCAAAGTAGATCCGAACTGGCGAATAGGGATGGCCTGTCACGGCCGAGAGGCTTAAATAGACAGGTTGTCGGAAACAATTATGAAATGGGCTATGATCAGGATAAAAGTCCACCAGATTTAGGGAGACCCTGATCACAAAAAGGCGAGGACAGGCACTTTGGGATCACACAGCACATTGGAACTGAGGTAGGACATTCTTGGGAGACCAAGGCTAGAGACCTTAAGGAAAGAAGTGATGCGGGATGGATAAAGTGGAGTTTCCGAGCAAGCGTAAAGTAATCAGGCGAGGCTGACATGAAATTCAAATGAACATGAAATGTGGTTCGTTAAAGACAGATGGAAGCAACATCGCAACAGTGTAATCGAACCCGTAAAGTAAATGAAGTATTGAAAGCATAGGGGCGAAGCCCCGGGACCGTCTTCTTCTCTGGCTTTGGCTGAGGAGGAAGACGGTCCTTTTCACATTCGAAGCTACTTTTGAGAAAGTTGCTCGACCGTTTCTCGGAAGGTATCAATAAAGGCTTCGGCAGCTTTAGACAAATAACGTCCGTTTCGGTAGGCAATGGCTAGGGTACGGCTAGGGGTAGGTTCGGCGAGTGGCAATAATGCTGGAACAAACTCGCTGCTGGCGGCCCGGGCGATAAAACGGGGGACGAGTGTCACTCCCATACCTGTCGCTACAAGCGATTGGAGCGTCTCCATATTAGTGCTCTCAAACACCACATTGGGTTCAAAGCCAGCTTGATGACACAAATCCATCGTCAGCTTGCGAAAGCCTTGCCCTTTTTTCAGAACGACAAAAGGCTCATCTTTCAGTTCTTCCATATGCACAGGCTGCGGATGGTCTCCGTTTTTACGCAGGGCTAGGGGGTGACCTGGAGGAACGGCAAGATCAATCCACTCTTCACCGATCGGCACATAGGAAAGTGTAGGTTCTACTAATGGAAGAGATAGCAGGCTGAGATCTGTATCCCCACTGGCAGTTTTTTTCTCCAAATTCATGGATGAATCCTCGACCAACACGATTTCAATGTCCGGATGAGCTTTCTTGAATACAGGCAGCACATGCGGCAGCAAATGAGAACCTGTGATGGGCATACTGCCAACCACAACCTTCCCTTTTCGCAGTTGAGAAATGTCGTCCATTTCCTGCCGGAGCTGCTCAACTGCATCGACTATTTTTTTTGCCTTTTCCACAAAGCTTGCTCCTGCATGTGTTAATTCCACCGTGCTGGTGTTGCGTTGAAATAGAAGTACCCCAAGTTCTTTTTCCAGTTTGGACAATTGTTGGCTCAAAGAGGGCTGAGCAATATGCAGTTTTTCTGCTGCGCGTGAGAAGTTTTTTTCCGCTGCAATTTGCAGGGTGTATTGAAGTTGTCTGAATTCCATCGAGTTTTAAACCCCTTTTATATACGCTTTTATAATGGTTGTCGTCTTATAAGCTTTACCTATTACTTCATAGACTGATTATACAATAATATAATGAAATTCCCAATCCCATATGAACTCCATGTGTTCACAAGCTGGAAAATCCCTATGTTTACTTTTATCTTTGATTTTATAAATTATGGTATTTAATTCTGTTTGACATGGCAAATGGGTTCATCCATAATATTATTCATATTAAAACAATATGTTTTATTGGAGAAAAGGGGAAAATGAGATGTCCAAACTTATTGTATCTTTTAGGAAACCGTTTTTGGTTGGATCTTTAGCATTTCTTTTATTGGTTCTCGTGGCAGGATGCTCCGGCTCCAAAAATGATGCAGATAAAAATACAAACGCAACTAACCCAAGCACAACCGCTGATCAACCCGCGGAAGGGGGAACCTTTACATATGGCCGCCCGGCTTCCGTAACCTCGTTTGATTTGCATAATCAGATTACATCAAATAATGCTTTTGCTATCGACAAAGTATTTGAGCCGCTGGTTGCCTTTAACGGTGATGGAAAAATTGTGGATTGGCTTGCGGCGTCGCACAATATTAGCGCGAATGGATTAACCTATACTTTTGTTTTACGCGATGGCTTGAAATTTTCAGACGGCAAAGGAGTTACTGCCGAGGACGCGGTTTTTTCAATTCAGCGTCATTTGAATGTAGGAGGTCCTCTTGCAATAGCGGCACAGGTGGCTTCGCTTTCGGCTCAAGATGAAAAAACACTTGTAATTAAGCTTAAAGCGCCGTATACGCCGTTTATTTCTGAACTCTCAAATTTCTCCAATGGCATCCTTCCAAAGGATTTTGGCGGTGTCTCGGAAAAAGAATTCTTTAAGAATCCGGTCGGTACCGGTCCCTTCGTCGTTAAGAAATGGGATTCTGCCGGTGATCTTACTTTCAGCAAAAATAAATACTATTGGCAGAAAGGCAAGCCATATATCGATGAACTTGTCTACAAGCTCATTGAAGATGACAGCCAAGCGATTAACCAGCTGAAGGCTGGCGCGATAGACGCTATTGAGTCTGTAGCTCTTGAAAATGTAAATGAATTAAAACAAGGAACTGATACCAAAGTGGCGACCAATGGAAGCTGGGTGACAGAGCAATTGTTCTTCAATACCCTGGACGAGCATTTTTCGGATGTGCACGTTCGCCGTGCGTTGGCGTTGGCACTTGACCGTAATGGATTGACCAATGCGGTTACCTTTGGTTTCGCAAAGCCAGCCAATTCGCTTTTGCCGCCAGCCATTCCCTACAACACGAACGATACGATTAAAGCGCTCAGCTTTGATACGAACGCTGCCAAAGCAGAGCTTGCAAAATCAAAGTTCCCTAATGGGTTTTCTACAAAATTGCTCATTGCCTCTGGTAACAACTCAAGAACTCAGGAGGCACAGATTATTCAGGCGGCCGCCAAAACGATCGGCATAGACATTCAAATCGAATCTGTTGAGTTGGCCTCATTTCGCGAGCGTTTCTTTGCCTATGACTTTTCGGCAATGATCAACAGCGGACAGGCGGATTCTCCAGAAGCCAACTCGATCCTCGCTTTCCAGACAGACCCGGAAGGCTTTAGCAAGTCGTACTGGACTCATTACACGAACAATGAAGTTACCAAGCTCCTGCACGAGGGGCAAAAAACACCTGATGGGGAAGAACGTGCGGGAATTTACGCCAAGCTTCAACAAATCCTTGCAGACGAGGTACCTTACATCCCGCTTTATTATCCGGATATTCTGAAAGGTGTTCGTTCTTCCATTGATGGCCTGGTCGTGCTTCCCAATAACAGCGCTCGTTTTGAAGATGTACGTGTGAAAGGTAATTAGATCCTTGACGGCCCACAATTTATTTAAAAAGTCTGCCGGATTGTCTGCAAATCTAACTTCTCCACACAAATGGCTTGTGCGCGCTATGATAAGAGCGGCATCAGTAGTCATCTGTGTGGTGGTGGCAGTCTTCTTCATCATAAGGCTGGTGCCGGGAGACCCCGCCAAAATGATTCTGGGGGAATACGCCACAGCTGAGGCTATTGAGAGTATGCGCCATAGGTTGGGGCTGGATCGTTCTCTTTGGGAGCAGTTTATAGGCTTTGTGCACAATTTCTTTACACACGGTGATACCGGCGTTTCGATTGTTTTTGAGACTTCTTCAAGAGAGTTGATTGCAGAGCGGGCCCCTGTGACGCTGCTGCTCATTGCAATGACCTGTCTTTTTTCCATCATTGTTTCGCTGGTGCTGGCCACCCTTGCGGCAACACATAAAGACGGACTGCTTGACCACATTATACGCATCTTGCCTGCTGTAACGCTCGGTATGCCGATTTTTTGGGTTGGACTGCTACTGATTCTGGTATTTAGCGTTCGGCTTCGCTGGTTCCCCGTTGGGGGAGTCGGCGAGGGCTGGCTTGGAATCTTGTACAGTCTCGCCCTTCCTGCGATCACTGTCGGATTGTCGCAAATTCCCTCGCTTGTTCGTTCTTTAAGAGCGCAGATGCTGGAAGTGCTGGAATCTGATTTTGTTGTAACCTTGAAGGCAGCGGGAATCCCCGGCCGGGTTATATTGGTAAAGCATGTCCTGCGCAATTCCGCTCTTCCCGCTCTTATGCTGCTTGGCGTAAACATTGCCTACCTGATGGGCGGCACGTTGGTAATTGAACAGGTTTTTGGCCTCAAGGGTATCGGAAGCCTGTTATTTTCAGCCATTTCAAACCGGGATTTTCCTGTTATACAGGGGATTGCTCTTTATTGTGCGATATCTGTGGTCATCATCGGCTTCGTGATTGAGGTTGCTTCTGGGTATCTTGATCCCAGGACGAAAGGAGAACAATGAAACGCACGCAATTAGATCTTCAGATTCAGAAGGCGGGTCATAGCAACCGCTCTTGGGGAAAAATACTAAATACTCCATCTCTTTTATGGGGCAGTATTATGTTTGCGTTACTCATAGGTATTGCAGTGTTCGCACCGGTTATTAGCCCCTACCAGCCTTCTGATCAAAATATTTCGGCAACTTTACAACCCCCGTCCTTCGAACACTGGCTGGGAACCGATCAACTGGGGCGTGATTTGTTTACACGGCTGATCTATGCCGCACGGACTGATTTGAAGATTATGGTGCTGGCGGAGATCATCCCTTTTTGTATGGGGGTGTTTCTGGGAATGCTTGCCGGGTATTATGGTAAATGGGTAGACACGGTTATCACGCTTTTGACCGATACGTTTATTGCGTTCCCTTTTTATTTGATTGTAATTATAGTGGCGTTTGCAAGCGGTACGGGTGAACAGGGGATATACATTACATTTGTCCTGGTTGGCTGGATTGTATACGCGCGCGTGGTCAAGGGTCTTAGCGCATCGTTTCGCAAGCAGGAATGGATAGCCGCTGCAAAAACTCTGGGAATCCCGGATATTAAAATCATACTGCGCCATCTTCTGCCGAATGTGTTACCGCAAGCGGTGGTAGTGCTTATGACGGACATGGCTGTTCTGCTTGTAGCCATTGTTACGCTAGGCTATCTAGGTATCGGCATTGCGCCGCCAACTCCGGATTGGGGAACTATGATTTCTGATGGGCAGCCCTTTATATCTACTAAGTGGTGGCTTTCAGCAATCCCGGGCTTTGCGGTAGTATATACAGGGATAGCCTTATCCCTTGTGGGCGATGGGCTAGCAGATATATGGAGAAGAAAATGAATGCTATGAATCCAATTTTAGAAGTGGAAAATTTGTCGCTCGCGACGCAATCGAATCATAAATTGGTCACCAATGTGAGTCTCAAAGTTGAAGCGGGCGAAAGTATAGGACTTGTGGGGGAATCCGGATCTGGAAAATCGCTCACGCTTCGCTCCATCATAGGGTTGCTTCCCTCCGGTATTGAACAAGTTGGCGGGCATATTAGGAGCAATGGCAGATGCGCAATGATTTTTCAAGACCCGATAAGGGCACTTGACCCTCTCTGCCCGGTGGCTCGGCAGCTTGCCGAGGTTGTGTACTACAGGCAGAAGGTGAGTCGGAAGGTCGCGCGCACAATAGCTTTGGAACTGCTTGAAATGCTCGGTCTTCCCGATTCCTTAAAGCATACTGACCGTTACCCCCGCCAGCTTTCAGGCGGCCAGTGTCAACGTATTGTTATTGCGATGGCTTTGGCGTGCAAGCCGGGCATCCTTCTTTGTGATGAGCCAACAACTGCGCTTGACGTAACGGTTCAACGGCAAATACTTGACGTTATTTCACGTCTTCAAAAGGAGTTGGGTTTTGCCATGGTGTTTGTTACGCACAATCTTGCTGTAGCTGCTTCGATGTGCTCAAAGCTTTGCGTTATGAAAGAGGGAAGAATCATAGAGCGGGGAGACACTTTGCCCCTTTTACAAAACCCGCAAAATCCGTATACACAGTTGCTGATAAGCTCAGTGCTTCCTCTCCCGGATCTTGAAAGGAGCGCGGATTTATGAAAACAGCCTTGCGGATAGAAAATATAACGGTTGCTTATGGTAAGTTCACCGCGCTTGATCAAGTAAGCCTGGAGCTGCAGGAGCGTACCACGCTTGGTCTTGTGGGAGAATCGGGTTCAGGAAAGTCTACCCTCGCGCGGGTAATAGCCGGGCTGATCGCCCCGGATGAGGGCCGGATCATGCTGGGTTCTCAGGTACTGGGCAAGCGACGGAGCCGGGAGCAGCATAAAAGAATACAAATGGTTTTTCAAAACCCGGATTCCTCGCTAAATCCAAAGCATACGATCAGGCAAATCCTTGCCGAAGCCTTACTTTTTCACAAGATTGTTGACCGAGCTCAAGTGGACAAGAAATGTAGGGAACTGCTTACACGTGTTCACATCGATGAAAGCGCCCTTGGCAGATACCCTCACGAATTTTCCGGCGGTCAGCGTCAGCGAATAGCAATTGCCCGCGCATTAAGCGTTGAGCCAAGCATACTTATCGCAGATGAACCAACGAGCGCACTGGATGTTTCGGTACAACGGAGTATGCTTGAACTGTTGAGCACACTCAAATCGGAGCTTAATCTTACGATGCTTTTTATCTCTCATGACTTGGGAGTTATAAATGCCATAAGCGATATTGTTGCTGTAATGCGGCAGGGGAAGCTGGTTGAGATCAACCCCAAGGAGAAATTCTTTTCTCGTCCTGAAACGCCTTATAGCCGTGAGCTTTTGTCCGCTGTTCCTAAAATGCCAATATCCCATTCTGCAGGAGGTATTTATGAGTCAAAATAATAAAGGATTTGTACCTCTTACAATATCGGAGTTTGATACGCTAACTAACTTGCTCTCCAAACTCCTGTCCACCCAAGAATCCCCGGTAATCATACCGGGCGAGGCGATCCTGGGAATTGAAGCCATAGCAGCAGGCATATCTGCGCCCGACCGTAAAATTCTAAACATTGTGACAGGTCCATATGGAACGATTTTTGGTAACTGGCTTGCGCGTGGCGGAGCAGAAGTCATCGAACTCAAAACATCTTTTGATGATGTGGTAACTGTAGATGAAGTCGCCGCAGCGATTGAGCGATATAACCCATGTGCGCTTTCTTTTGTGCAGGCGGAAGTGGTTACAGGAGGCTCTAATCCAACAAGGGAAATCATGGAGCTTGCGCGTCGATCAAACATTATAACCGTGATAGATTCAGTTTCTGCAATCGGGGGCGAACCGGTGCTTATGGACGAGTGGGGAATTGATTTTGTAGCTGTAGGGGCGCAAAAAGCACTATCCGGGCCTAACGGGATCAGCGCTGTGGGGATTTCTCCCCGTGGCTGGGAGTTTCTGGCCTCCAACAAAAATGCGCCGCGCAATTCCATACTGTCTTTGCTTGACTTAAAGCGTTCTCCTAATCATGTGACGCCCGTGCGAGTTCCTGCCAACATCCCTGTTTTGGAAGCCCGTGCGCTTATAGAGTCATTAAAGCTTATTGAAGAAGAAGGTCTGGAAGCAGTCAACCGCCGCCATCGCTTAACTACATCTGCTGCAATTGCTGGCATTAAAGCCTTGGGCCTTGAACCGTGGCAGCGGAATAAAGGTAGCTACTCAACGTTGACTACAACGGTTCGGATTCCTCAAGGCGGTAATTTCAATATCGAACAGCCCATAGGCATTGTCGCACCCGGAGATGGAGAATTGCATAATAAACTCTTACGCATTAACCATTTTGGGGCGAAGGCAAATCAACAAAGCGTTGAAGAAGCTATCCAAACGCTTGCTGAGCTTGTACATCAAGACCCTTATCATGCGCTTGCCGCCCAAAGGTTAATTTGGGGGAATGAAGATGGAAAATAAAATTCAAAAAGAGTTAACCTACAAAAATATATTTGTGGTGGGGATTGATGGGAAACGATTCGATATAACAATCACCAATGGTCGTTTTTCGTCCATTGCAGAGTCCTTATCCTCGCATACTCAACAAAATGGTCCAGATGGCGACTTATGGATTAGCCCCGGCGTAATTGATCTTCATACGCATTTGGCATGGACGGATTTTAATCATACTGATCAGGAGAAGCGCGATGAACTGGAGATCGAAGTGATGCAGGCGCAAGCCTTTGAGGCTACTTTCCAGGCTGGAGTGACTTCAGTGCGTGATGCAGGTGGGCTTTTGCCAAGTACGGTGAAGCATATAGGTCAGCATTATAGCCAGCCTTTAAGAGTTTATACCAGTGGTGATATGCTTGGAGCCGGAGACGCACGAGGTCTTAAGCATTTGGAACGGCGGGTAACAGAAATTATTGATTCCGGGGCAAGCTGGATTAAAATTCTTGCAACGGGGGGACTAGGCTCGTCGCCAGATACAGTGCTGAACCCGATTTTTTCTGAGGAAGAATTCTCTTTTATTGTGCGTAGCGCCCATGCACGCAACATAAAAGTCATGGTTCACACCTGGGGTGGACCTACTGTGGATTGGTCTATTGACGCTGGAGTGGAATCTATAGAGCATGGAATGTATTTGACCGAGGATCAAGCCAACCGGCTTGCGCAATCCAGGACAGCCTTTGTGCCTACTGCTTCCATCTATCGTATTGCTGCAGACCCTTCTGGAGTTCTTTCACTCGATAGGGAAATTTGTGATCGCGCCGCCCGCGCCGCCGAAGCCCACCCTAAAGCCGTTAGCTATGCCAAAAGAGCAGGCGTACGAATTGCGTTCGGTACAGATTTTGCCACACCTTCGTTACATGGACGTAACCTTGAGGAATTAGACACACTCATAGACTGTGGATTAACTCGAAAAGAGGCCTGGCAGGCTGCCACGGAGTTCGCCGCTGAAATTTTGGGATATGGGGACAGATTGGGACGTATAAAAGAAAACTACACAGCAGATACAATCCTTTTTAATGCTGATCCGTATAAGTCACAAAACGCCAAAACACTCCGTGAAAGTATCGTATCGGTAATTCAGGGACAATTTGAGTGAGACCAATACTCCAGAGAGCATCTTTAATATAGTTAGACAATCCCCTTAACATTCTCCTGACAAAGTATGATTAGACTTAGTTCTGATTGTACAATAAAGTGTCTGGGAGGAAATTGAATGCTAAAATGTTGGGGGATACATACGAAAAAATCGGTGGCAGCACTCGTAGCGGCTATGATGCTAGCAGTAAGCGGTGGGACGGCGATGGCAGTCGAAAAGGACACGTCGATTAAAAACGTAATTATTTTGATTCCAGACGGTATGGCTAATGACGCCACTGCACTGGCTAGATGGTACAAAGGATCTTCCTTAACGTTAGACAGCATGGCAAGCGGCATGGTGCGTACACATTCTGCGGATGCTCCAATTGCCGATTCTGCTCCAGCGGGTACTGCTTTTGCCACAGGACATAAATCTCATACTGGGTATGTAGGTGTCCTTCCTGATGAAGCGACAATGCCCGGACAACAACCCATTGCAGCGGGTGACGCCAAAAAGCCTGTAGCTTCCATTCTTGAGGCTTCCAAGCTGGCAGGGAAATCGACTGGAATTATTGCGACTTCGGAGATTATGCATGCGACACCAGCTGATTTTACCGCACATTATCCTGATCGTAAAAATTATGATGCACTCAGCATGCAGCAAGCCTACAACGGGGTTGATGTAGTGTTAGGTGGAGGCGGCAAGTTTTTGGACGCAGCAGGGCGTAAAGATGGCCAAGATTTGGTAGCCCAAATTAAAGACCAGGGTTATGACTTTGTCACGACACCTGAAGGGTTGAAAAATTCGACCTCCAGCAAGCTCTGGGGCAGCTTTTCTCCTGAAGCCCTTGCGTATAACCTGGATCGCGATGCATCCAAGGAACCTAGTCTGGCAGAAATGACATCGAAAGCCATTGATGTGTTGTCCAAAAACGATAAAGGCTTCTTCTTAATGGTAGAAGGCAGTAAGGTGGATTGGGCCGCCCATGCAAATGATCCAACCGGAATTATTAGTGACGTGCTTTCGTTTGACGATGCAGTGAAAGTTGCTGTGGATTACGCCAAACAAAACCAAAATACAGTCGTCGTAGCAGTGACAGACCACGGAAACGGTGGATTGACGATTGGTAGCAGCGATACAACTAGCAATTATGACAAAACACCTTTAGCTTCTTTTATAGGCCCGCTGAAAAAAGCGAAGCTGACGGGTGAGGGCTTGGAAGCCAAGCTGAATGCAGATCGCAGCAATATTAAAGAGGTGCTTTCCACATATTTTGGCATCACCGATTTGACAGACGAAGAAGTAAAAACCATTAAGGATGCCAAAGAAGGAAGCATGAACTATGCTGTTGGACCGATCATTAGCAAACGTGCGAATATTGGCTGGACTACAGGCGGACATACAGGAGGCGATGTCGTGCTGTACACGTATGCGCCGAACGGAGACCGTCCAACCGGTGTAATCGACAATACAGATGTTAATAAATATATGACACGTGTACTTGGACTGGATTTGGGTACGGTCAGCAAGCAACTTTTTGTTCCTGCAAAAGCCGCTTTTGAAGCTAAAGGAGCCAAGTTTACTGCGGACACGAAAGTCATTACGGTGACCAAAGGCAGTAACAAGCTGGAGCTTCCGGTATACAAAAATGTCGCTACGCTGAATGGTAAAAATACCACGCTCAACGGTGTAGTTGTATTTAACGGCGTTGATTATTTTGTACCCCAGCAGGCGATTGATTTGATTCAGTAATAAGCAGAACCATCGACAAGGGCTGTTTCTTCCATTAGAGGAAGAGACAGCTTTTTTGTGTGTTGATATAAATGTGTATTTTTTGGGGCAGAAGTTGGAGGAGGTTTTTATAAAATGGGATTTTTTGTGAAACTAATCACGTTACATCCTCTCCGATATTGCTAGAATAATACATGTACGGTACAAGCCGCTGATGATGTGAAGTCCGGATGGACGAGGGAAGAAGGGATGAGTCACGGACGAATTATTAC
The DNA here is from genome assembly GCF_024213315.1 of Paenibacillus sp. A3M_27_13. Classification (NCBI taxonomy): domain Bacteria; kingdom Bacillati; phylum Bacillota; class Bacilli; order Caryophanales; family Paenibacillaceae; genus Paenibacillus; species Paenibacillus sp. A3M_27_13. Next base: position 420,209 of record NZ_JANAVE010000001.1, on the reverse strand, counting down.
TGCGTCTGGCTGACGGCAAGGAATGGACGCATATGGAAATGATGGAGCTGCTGACACGTCTGGATGATGAGCCAACGCTTCGGGCTCAACTGCGCCACCTGGCAGCTCGCACCAAATTGGAGCGCTATGGCAAAGGTGTTTTTTTACGGGGATTAATTGAATTCTCCAGTATATGTCGTCAGGACTGCATGTACTGTGGGCTGCGCGCTTCGAATAAACAGGCAGATCGTTACCGTTTGCAGCCAGAAGAAATTCTGGCCTGTTGTGCGGAGGGGTATGAACTCGGTTATCGGACCTTTGTGCTGCAAAGTGGGGAAGATTACTGGTTTACAGCGGCACGGCTGACGAAATTGATTCGCGAAATTAAAAGCCGTTTTGCGGATGTGGCGGTTACACTGTCCATCGGTGAACGGGATGATGAAACTTATGAGCAATTATACGAGGCGGGCGCGGACCGTTTTTTGCTGCGGCATGAGACAGCTTCCCCCCGTTTGTACGCCAAGCTGCATCCGACGATGACGATGGAAAGCAGGCGCAGCCGTCTGCTGGCTTTGCAACGAATCGGCTTTCAGATCGGGGCCGGATGTATGGTGGGGTTACCAGGACAAACGAATAGTGAATTAGCAGACGATTTGGTCTATCTGCACAGCCTGTCACCAGATATGATCGGGATTGGCCCCTTTTTACCGCATAGCAACACGCCGCTTCGGGATGCCAGTCAGGGGAGCATGGAAAAGGCACTCGATATTATTTCGTTATCCCGATTGGTCGTTCCAGATGCACTTATTCCGGCGTCCACGGCAATGGGAACGATTCATCCCCAAGGCAGGGAGAAGGCGCTTCAGGCAGGGGCAAATGTGGTGATGCCCAATTTGTCGCCACTAGCGGTGAGACCTAAGTATGCGATTTATGAGAATAAAATATGTTTGGGCGATGAGTCTGCCCAATGTCGACATTGCTTGGAGCTGCGGATCCGTGGAGCGGGATTTGAAGTCGATATGGGGCGCGGCGATAGTTTGAGGGTGCAACGACAGCTTATGAGACAGGAAACTTTGTGAGGCCATAACGGAAACATTGCAGTAACCATAAATAAGGAGATGGGTATACGTGAGTGGAGTACGGGAGAAAGTGTCGGCGGATTTTATTAATGAAGCAGAGATTATGGCAGCAGTGGAGCAGGGGAAACAAGAGGCAACAGATCGAAGCCGTATTTTAGAAATTTTAGAAAAGGGGAGAGCCTGCCGGGGACTGAGTGCGAGTGAAGCGGCGGCTCTTTTGCATGTGGATGATCCTGAATTATTGGAAGAGATGTTCAAATCTTCGAGGGCAGTCAAAGAACAAATTTATGGCAACCGAATTGTGCTGTTCGCCCCTTTATATGTAAGCAACCACTGCGTGAATAACTGCGAATATTGTGGTTATAAACATACCAATGACAGCTTTACTCGTAGCCGTCTGACACCGGAGGAATTGGTACAGGAGGTTAGAGTGCTTCAAGAACTGGGACACAAGCGGCTCGTGCTGGAAGCGGGGGAAGACCCAGTCCATTGTCCCATTGACTATATCGTCGATTGTCTGCGCCAGATCTATGAGGTCAAGGTAGATAACGGCAGCATTCGACGGATCAATGTGAATATTGCATCCACAACCGAGGAGGACTATCGGAAGCTGGCAGAGGTAGGCATTGGTACGTATATTTTATTTCAGGAAACGTATCATCGGGAAAGCTATCGTAAATTCCACCTGCAGGGACCAAAGCGGGACTTTGATTGGCACACCACCGCAATGGACAGAGCCATGCGTGCGGGTATAGATGATGTGGGGATCGGTGTGTTGTACGGTCTGTATGATTTCCGCTATGAAACCGTAGCGATGCTGAAACATGCCGAGCACTTGGAAGAAGCCTTTGGGTGTGGCCCTCATACGGTTTCAGTTCCACGATTGCGTCCGGCTGAAAATGTAGACCTGGAGCGATATCCGTACCTAGTCAACGATGAGGATTTTATGAAAATTGTATCCGTCCTTCGACTGGCTGTCCCTTATGCTGGTATGATCCTGTCCACACGCGAGGAGCCGGAATATAGGGACCGCGTCATTGGTCTAGGCGTGTCGCAGATTAGTGCAGGTTCAGCTACAGGCGTAGGGGCATATGCAAAACAGGAAACTGATGATAAGCCTCAATTTGAGGTGGGGGATCATCGCTCACCATCGGAGATTATTAAAAGTTTGTGCCGTGGCGGATATATGCCGAGCTACTGCACAGCTTGCTACCGTGAGGGGCGAACTGGAGATCGTTTCATGGAGCTTGCCAAATCAGGACAAATTCATAATGTGTGCCAGCCGAATTCGCTGCTGACCTTCCAAGAATATCTGCTGGATTATGGGGATGAGGAGGCGCGTGAACTGGGAGCTGCCGCTCTGCGAGAGAATTTGGAGCGTATACCACGTGAATCGACGCGCCGTTTGACGCTTGACAGACTGGAGCGACTGGAAGCAGGCGAGCGTGATTTGTATTTTTAGCAATTTATATTATTCGTAGTATCATTTCACACTATGAAAATTCTCATGATTTATAATAGAACTTGAAAATAAAAAGCAGTCGCGTTGGAATCAGCGCGACTGCTTTTGTGTATCTGGAAAAAAATATTAATGACGAGATAAGGTCTTTTAGGAATAACTGCCGGCTTCTACAGCTTGCTCCCATGCCAGCATAGCAGATGGGAAGCATTCAATAGCACGGGGAAAGACCCCCTGTACATAAGCGATGAAAATACCATAGTTCACAATCGGCACTCCGGCAGCTTTCGCTTCCGACATTCGATGAAGCATCGTACGCCGATTGAGCATGCATGCACCGCAATGAATAACCAGTGCATATTCGCTCAGATCATCAGGGAAGCTGGAGCCGGATGCATGCTCGATGATGAGACGTTTGCCTATCGTTTGGCGGAGCCAGCGGGGAATTTTCACTCGACCAATATCGTCAGATTGGCATTGGTGAGTGCAGGCTTCGGCAATGAGTACACGGTCTCCATCCTTGAGGCGATCAATGGCTCTTGCACCTCGTACCAGTTCGTCCAGATCGCCTTTATGACGGGCAAACAGGATGGAAAAAGAGGTAAGAGGCACATCCTTGGGCGTGTCGGCCGCTACTTTCATAAAAACCTGTGAATCGGTAATGACCAACTGAGGCTTACGTCCCAATCTCTCCAGCGTCAATCGTAGTTCATGTTCTTTGGTCACTACGGCGATGGCATCGCTCTCTAGTGTATCGCGGATTGTTTGCTGCTGTGGCAGGATCAATCGGCCTTTTGGTGCAGCTTTGTCGATTGGGACGACCAGCACAACAACATCGCCGGGTGACAACAGGTCACCGACGATACGGAAACGATCCTCGTTTTGGGGGAGAGTATTCGTGATAGCCTTTTTCAGTTCCGTGTCTCCCTGGAGCAAAGATGCACTGAAAGGAATCAGGGTGAGATCCAGTTCAGTTGCCAGCTTTGTAGCCGTTTTATCTGATTCAGTAAGGGTATCTACCTTATTCAATACCCCAATAACAGGAATCTTTTTGTTGCGGAGCTTTTCGAGTAGCTCATGCTCGAATGGTCCGACTCCAACGGTGGCGTCGATAACGAGCAAGGCCAAGTCTGTACTATTAAGTATTTCTAGCGTTTTGTTGCGGCGCAGCTCCCCGACCTCACCCTCATCGTCCAGTCCGGCGGTATCCACCAGAACAATGGGACCCGCTGGGAGCAGCTCCATCGGTTTGAAAACGGGGTCCGTGGTCGTTCCTCCTACAGGAGATACCACAGCGACGGGCTGACCCGTCAGGGTGTTCAGAATGCTGGATTTGCCTGCGTTGCGGCGACCGAGCAGGACAATATGTGGTCGGTTGCTACGAGGGGTATCATTCATTCCCATGGTGAGTTCCTTCTTCCTGCCCCGGAATTCCGGGTTTGGTTACTGTATAGGGATGGCATAATTGGTCAATCCTCGAACGGGTCAGTAGGCCGCGATCTTCTGCAATATCCTCTGGTGTGCGACCTTGCACAATGGCTGCAGATGCAATGGAGGCAGCTTCATCATAGCCAAGCTCCGCGACCAGCGCAGAAGCCATCACGGCTGAGTTACGCAGATTTGTAGTGCAGCGTTCCTCACGCACGATCAGGCCGCGTACGCATCTTTCCTCGAATAGTCGAACCGCGCTGTTCAGAATATGTAGCGATTCCAGCAGCGATTCGGCAATCAGCGGCAGGAATGCGTTTAGTTCCAACTGACCGGAGGCAGCGGCCATAGTGATAGCCGCATCTTCGGCTATCACACGCATGGCTGTTAGTCCTGCCATTTCAGCTATTACCGGATTGACCTTGCCAGGCATAATAGAGGATCCGGCCTGAACTGGAGGCAGCGTGTATTCGCCAATACCACCGAAAGGACCAGAGGCCAGTAGGCGAAAATCGCCAGATATTTTGTACAGATTCACGGCGGCTGATTTGAGTAGACCGGACACCTCCACAAAGACATCCATATTTTGAATCGGGTCCATCGGGTGGTCGCTGCGACTCAGTCCAAAACCAGTCTCATCCGCCAGCTTTTCGACCATCCGATAGCTGTAAGCGCGGGGCGCGTTCATACCTGTGCCAATCGCCGTGCCTCCAATAGGGATTTCCCGCAGCCGCTCTTCAGCTTTATAGAGACGCCAGCGGTCGCGCGCTATAGCCTTTGCGTAGGCACCAAAGCCCTGCCCGGCCATCATGGGCAGGGCATCCATTAGCTGAGTGCGGCCTAGTTTGAGCAGGTCAGCATATTCCGTTTCTTTGTGCTGTAAAGCATCCTGTAACGAAGACATCGTGTCACATAAAGGCCGAAGCAGCCGTATTGCTGCAATTCGTAGCGCTGTGGGATAGACATCATTCGTAGACTGGCAGCAGTTCACATCATCCAGAGGATGTATAATCTCATACTGCCCTGGTCTGCCTCCTAGCTGTACGATGGCCAAATTAGCAATGACCTCATTTACATTCATATGGGTACTGGTGCCTGCGCCGCCTTGCATGGCATCCACGGTAAACATATGTTGGTGCCTCCCGGCGAGTATTTCGTCGCAGGCATTTACAATGGCAGAGGCCCGTTGGGCAGGGAGCCGTTTCTGCTCACCATTCACTTGAGCGGCTACTTTTTTTACCAACACAAGAGCGTGGATCAGGTTTTGGTTCACGGGTCTGCCACTGACCGCAAAATTGTTCATCGCGCGTGCGGTGTGAATACCGTAAAAGGCATCTGCGGGAATTTCCATCTCTCCTAGCGCATCCCGCTCGGTTCGCGTATTTGTAGACAGAGGGAAACCTTCGGTCATAGACCCGTTGCCGGAATGCGTGTCATATGCAGTAGCTGACGTGCACTTGCAGCGCGTTTTTCTTCAACCCGGGCATGAACCAGATCTGGCTCGACCAGCTTGAGGGCTTGTGTTGGACATTTACCAATACAGGCCGGACCGCCGTCCACGCCTTCGCATAAATCACATTTGCTGGCAATCATGCGCTCTTTGGGTTGCAAGCGTCCTGACATATTGGTATACAATCCATCCTGCACGACAGGCTGCCCGTTTCGATACTCGGGTACCATGTTAATCGCGCCGTAAGGGCAGGCGATCATGCAGGTTTTACAGCCAATGCAGCTTTCGCTATTAATGAGAATGCAGCCATCTGCGTTCGTAATAGAGCCGTTCGGACAAGCGTTGGCGCATGGAGCATCCTCACAGTGACGACACTGAACGGGTGCAGTGACCCCAAATGATTTGATAACCTTCAGACGAGGGTGAAAATGAAACTCATCATCCGGCGAGATAAAAGGGTTCTCCGCTGAATGTGCGATGACACATGCGATTTCACAGGTACGACAGCCGATACATTGATCGGGATCAGCTAAAACAAAACGGTTCATACAATTCGACTCCTCTCTAACTTACGACAAAAATAATGTATACAGCATAAAAATAACTTAATGTATTAATGAATGGAGTAATCCGCATCCCCTTTGGTGGAAATAGTGTTGCTGCGGCTTTGCTTGCCGGGCCCCCGTTGTTGGAAGGTGGTGTGCAGCAGATGATGCGACACATGACCCAGCGGCTCACCTAGAAATTCATCATAAAGTTTGATGATGTGAGGGTTCTCATGCGATTTTCGTACCTGGTGTGCAGCATCATGTCCATAAATGGAGGATTTACGTGCACGATAAGCTTCAATTCGTTGCTTTTCTAACATGAGCTTAGGTTGTCCCCCTCCGCTGATACATCCAGCAGGGCAGCCCATCACCTCAATAAAATGATAATCACATTCGCCCGCCTGGACACGATCCAGTAGCTGATAGGCATGTTGTAGCCCGGCGACGACCGCTACCTTGAGCTGCAGCTTGCCTACCTGAACCTCAGCTACTCGAATGCCTTCCTCACCACGTACAAAATCGAGCTGGAGCTTCGGCAGTTTTTCATTTGTCAGCAGCTCGTAACCTGTACGGATGGCAGCTTCCATGACTCCTCCAGTGACTCCAAAAATGGAGCCTGCACCTGAATATTGTCCTAACGGTGAATCGAATTCTTCATCAGGCAGGTTCGCAAAATCAATTCCGCGCTGCTTGATCCAGTATGCAAGTTCACGTGTGGTCAGTACCTCATCCACATCACGGTAACCGTCAGATTCCATTTCGGGACGATCGCATTCAAATTGTTTACAAGTACAGGGCATGATGGCAACGCTGTATATATTCGCAGGTTCCACCTCGTCCAGTTGTGCGCCATAAGATTTGATTAGCGCTCCTAACATTTGCATCGGAGATTTGCAGCTGGATAGATGGTCTAGCAGATCGGGATATTCAATCTCTGCAAATCGGACCCATGCTGGACAGCAGGATGTGAACATGGGTAAGGGACCGCCTTCGGTCACGCGACGAATCAATTCAGTGCCTTCCTCCATGATGGTCACGTCAGCTCCAAAGTTGGTGTCGTATACCCGGTCGAAGCCAAGGCGGCGTAAAGCAGCAGCCATTTTCCCAGGCGTCAAGGTGCCGAACGGCATTCCGAATTCCTCCGCGAGTGAAACACGAATGGCTGGAGCACATTGGACGATCCGAAACTGTCCAGGTTTGGTCATCATATCGGCTACCTTATTCAAGTTGTAGCTATAATAGGCAGCGAATAGTGGCTCTCTGATGTCGGCAGGCATATCGCGTTCTTGGATACGTTCCAGCCGTCTAGCGGCGCCTTCCTGTGAAGATGAACCTGCCCAGTCAGATGCGTATACGCTGCATATTTGTACACATTGACCGCAAATAACACATCGGTCTGCATTAACGGTTTGCGGTTCTCCGGGCAATCCCTCTATGGCATCTACTGGACAAACCCCAGCACAACGTCTGCATCCTGTGCAGAGCGTAGGGTCAATATGAATGACAGGGTCTGTGCAATCAGTCGTCTTCATACAAGGAGGCGAGGAGATCTTGTCTATTGTGGTTGACATGGTTTTCTACCTTTCTGCGGCTGATTTTGGCCTTATAGGCGTGGGAAAAAGACTTCCCGCCGAGGCTCTGGAGGTGAGTCGGATATACCTTTGGCCAGCCGTAGGACATGATTCGGGCAGGCCTCTACACATGCAGGCTGTCCGTTCTCTGTTTCCGCGCACAGATCGCATTTGCTTGCTGCGGTGCGGGGAAGGGCGACTCGATTTGCACGGTGAGTCAGGCCGGACTGCGTTACAACGTGTCCTGCCCGGTAGACCGGAGACACCTCAATTGCCCCGAAGGGGCAGGCCAAAACACAGGAGGTACAGCCGATACATCGTTCCTCATCTATCATGACGACGCCGTCCTCCTGACGAATGGCCTGTACCGGACAAGCATGTGCGCAGGGGGCATTTTCGCAATGCCGGCATTGCACCGGCACATACATTTCCCCTGTACGTACAACATACACCTTGGGTACAACAGGTACGCTGACGGTTCCGACCGAAGCTCCTATGCCGTTAGCCTGACTGTGAACGGCGAAGCACGCCAGTTCACAGGCTTTGCAACCGATGCACTGTCCGGCGTCTGCGACTACAAAAGAAGAAGCAACAGCGCTTGTTCTACTGGCTGCTCCCATTCTACTCGTCGAAGCTGACCGGTTATCTGTCAGACGGTGCATCATATTCCCTGTGCCGCTCATCTCGTCACCTTATTAGCCAAAACAGCTTCCTGGACGTTCATCTGTCTGCGAATCCGTTGGTACGATTCATGTACATCACGTTCGGCCTGCGCTTGGTCGGCGATCCGTTCCAGACGGATGGCACAGTATTTTAATTCCGGGGTTTTGGATACCGGATCGAGAAAATCAGCGGTCAGCTCGTTGCATGCTCCAACCCACCAGTGATAGGTCATGTAGGTCGCACCTTGTTGCACACGGTCACTGATTTGTGCCCGTGCCATGATGCGTCCCCGGCGAGAGGATATAGCAACAATTTCGCCATCCAGAATATTCAGATCTGCTCCGTCTTCTGGGCTAATCTGAATAAAGCCAGGCTCATCAGACAACTGGCGCAGCGCGCGGCAATTGCCAGTCATGGTACGAACGGAATAGTGACCTACCTCACGGACTGTGGACAAGACAAGCGGGTATTTTGCATCCGGTTGTTCTTGTGGTGGACGCCATTCGCAGGCGAATAATCTGCCTTTGCCACTAGGTGTCGAAAATTGATTTCCTTTATATAAATACGGTGTACCTGGATGATCCTCAGTAGGGCAGGGCCATTGCACGCCGCCTTGCTGCTCCATTTTTTGGTAGCTGGCACCGGAGAATAATGGGCTGAGACTGCGCATTTCATCCCAAATTTCTTCTGTGTTTGCATAGGACATAGGATAGCCCATGGCGGTAGCAACCTCGCTAATAATAGCCCAGTCTGGCTTTACATCACCCTGTGGCTCAACGGCCTTACGGATGCGCTGAAAGCCCCGATCTGCCGAAGAATATACGCCGTCATGCTCACCCCAGGCAGTAGAAGGGAGGATGACATCGGCGTGCAGCGCTGTTTTGTTCATGAAAATATCCTGAACCACGACAAATTCCAATTGGTCTAGGGCTTCACGCAACTCGGCGGCGTTCGGATCGCTTTGTACAGGGTCCTCGCCAAAAATGTAATAAGCTTTCAGCTTGTTCTCCTTCAGAATGAGGTGTGGTACCTCCGTAAGTGGATAGCCTTTTTTACGTGGCAGCTCAACACCCCATGCTTTTTCAAACTTTTTGCGAGCTGTGTTATCTGTTACATCCTGATAGCCAGGATACACATTCGGCAAAGCGCCCATATCACAGGACCCCTGTACATTGTTTTGTCCCCGTACTGGTCCGATACCCACATTCGGCTTGCCCAAATTTCCAGTCAACAGTGCAAGGGAAGCGAGCCCCTTTACCACATCAACGGCCTGTGAAAATTGACATACGCCCATTCCGTACAAAATTGTAGCGGTAGGGGCCTTTGCATATTCCCTCATAGCCGCCCGGATATCGGCCGCCTTGACCCCCGTAATGCCTTCCGCATATTCGGGAGTATATTTTTTAATGCTGTCTACGTATTCGGCAAAGCCTTCTGTGTTTGCTTCAACATATCGTTTGTCGTACAGTCCTTCATGCACAAGTACATGACCAAAAGCGTTCACCAAAGCCATGTTCGAACCGCCCTTTAAGGGTAGCCACATATTCGAAATACGAGCTGTTTCGGTCATGCGCGGATCGCATACAATAATTTTGGCGCCTCTTTGCTTGGCAGCTACAATGCGTCTTGCGACGATCGGATGTGTTTCGGGTGCATTATATCCAAACACGAAAATGAGATCAGAGTGTTCAATTTCAGGAATAGAGTTGGACATAGCTCCATCTCCGAGCGAGTAAGTCAAACCTGCTACAGAAGGGCCGTGGCATACACGAGCGCAATGGTCAATATTGTTCGTGCCAATGACCGCTCGCATGAACTTTTGCATGACATAATTGGCTTCATTACCCGGACCGCGTGCGGAGCCCGTTCCCATAATGGAGTCGGGTCCGTATTTTTCCTTAATTGCTGACAGCCGTTCGGCAGTATATTGAATGGCTTCCTTCCACTCGACTTCCTCCATAACTCCATTTTTGCGAATCATGGGCTTGCGCAAGCGTGCAGTCAGAATTTGCGGGTCATTCAAAAAATCCCATCCATAGTGTCCTTTCAGACACAGTGTTCCTTCATTCGTACGACCACCAGCCGGCTCTGCGCCAATTACCTGTCCTTTTTCCACCAGCAAATGAAGCTGACAACCGCTCCCGCAGTAGGGACATACGGTCAATACCTTGTCTGCCATAAGTGCAGCACCTCTTTTATATGAAATAGATGAAACTCGTAACATAAAAAAAGCCAATACAAAAATGCCGCTTTACGCTGCATCCTGTACTGGCTTATCCGCGAGCGAGGAGACAAGCTCCTTCCCGCTAATCCAACCGGTGTATGTGTTGTAGTTCTAGAGTAATGATAATGTGTCCGTCTCCATGGACGGAGGGGCAGACCTCCCAAGTATAAGTGAAGGGACTGCCGAGTGTTTTTTCGGCTTCGTTCATAAACTCCTTTTCTAGATAGGGACGAAGGACGTCCCAATATTCCCTGACCTTGTCCTCAGCCCCTTCATGAACGAGAATTTCGGACAAATTAGACAATGTACCTCGAATTTCTACCGTAATCCGGAGCGGCGAATCCAGTGAAACCTTGACGTTGTCCGGTCCTTTTCCCCGGTAGTGCTTGACAATACACACGGCCAACTTCCTGATGCGCTCACGGTATTCCAATTCGGTATTCAACATCTGGACACTCCGCTTCGAATCAAAATAAAGGCGTACTTGCCGCGCATGCCAGACAGCCTGTGTAGCTGGTTTAGAACAAGACGTAACCGTCCCGACCAAAGTGGTCTGCCCAGCACGGCGTATCACCCTTCTATGGTAGAACAGGTTGACCCGGAAAGATGTGAAATTCATTACACTGAACCAAAATTTTACATAGATTAGACCGCTCTTGAAGCAACTATACCTCTATGGTTTGTATGATGCTTCTCGTTCCATCGCGTTGTTTGTCCAGATCCAATACAAAAGCAGTTGAATGACAAACTATGGGCTGAGATTAGTAAATGTCATTCTCAAAGCCCTCTATACTAAAATAGCACAGTGCGAATCTCAGAGATTTATAGTAAATTATTCATTTATATGATTTGCAATATCAATTTATTATTATTACATTGGACGGAAATGCTAGTCGAACTCCAGAAGGCATAGATATGTTATCCAAAATGGTGGAAAAGTACGGGTTCAAGATGTAGAATCTATGCGATATTCAGTTTGTAGAAGGGCACGTCAAGGTCGTCAAATGAAGACTTAGTAGGAATTACTGCAACGTGTGGCTGAACATGAAGCCGCAAGTCAAGCCACGTTAGAATAAAGAGAAGAGGTTCGTGCTAAAATGCATGGACCTCTTCAAACTTGTAATAATTGATTTTTTATGAAACTTTACTGTTTAACCAGAACGGATAAATCGCCTTCAAAAACTTGCTCCTCTTTGTTGTTGAAAGTCGACAGCAATACAGTAACGAGTCCTGTTCCATTCCTCATCTCTTTTACTCCAATCACTTCAACAATGGTGTACAATTCGTCGCCTGGATATACTGGTTTAATAAATTTAATATTATTCATAGCAGTTCCAGCAATAACCTCATCACCGTAACTGCCTGTTTCAACCCAAAGCTTAAAAGAAACAGCTAATGTTTGAATTCCTGAAGCGATAATTCCATTAAATCTACCTTGTAATGCTTTCTCTTCATCTAAATGCATATATTGCGGGTCAAACTCCCTTGCAAATCTGGTAATATCCTCTTTAGTTAATTTTAAAGACTTGGTTTTAAATACTTGTCCGATATAAAATTCATGAAACCGCATTATTACACCTCTTGATTAAATTATTTGCTTATTTATAGAGTAGCATAATATCACCAATCATTTGTAGTCCCACTCAGCAAGTAACCCTCCGTACTTTTGTACAGTCAGATCAATGTAAGTGTCTGCTTTTTGAAGGATTATATTTCCATTAACATAAGTCTCACCGGTAACAGTGGCAGGGTTATTTGACTTCAATGCAGAGTGACTCTTTGGAACTGCTTATTTTATATACTTCGACATTCGATGCAAATAAATAAAAATTATTGACAACTGTTAAATTATGGACAACAATAGAATGCAATAATATATAAATATTGGTACTTCTGTATGGAGGGTGGTTTATCTATGAAAGTTACACCCACGATTAGAGCAGAATTGGAACAATATCTAAAACAAGAAGGTTTGAGCATGATGGAGTTTGGGCATATAGCGGGCATGAATAGGGGGATAGTAAGTAGCATAGTGTCAGGCAATAAATCTATGTCTGTTAACCAGATAGATCGCATTACCGAGGCTATGGGGTTACCGGAAGGTCACTTTTATGTCTTGTTCATAGAAAACTACATCATCGACCATCCTCCGAATATGAGACGAATCGAGCCATTTTTGTTTCGCTGTGCGGAGTTGGACAAGTTGGATGCAATCCGTCGAGTGGTGGGAGCCATCATGGACAATCTACTGTATTCACCCAAGCTATTTGAAATTGCAGAAGAATTGTTGGCGCAGGGAAGACATGCGGCTGCATTGCTGCTCTATGAGGGGGTAGCTGAAGCGGAGAAATATCAACATTCAGAACGATTGGCAGTCTGTCAATATCGTATATTCACGATTCAGATTGGTGACGACCAAAGCCGCAACCACAAGGCAGCTATACTATTTGAGCCTTATGTCGAGCGCCTAGATGATTTAGAACAACTTGATGCGTTAAAGGATTTGGCTAATGTGTACAGGTCTTTGCGTAAGTGGGACAAGGTTGAGGAAATGGCAAGGCAAATGAGAGGGAAAGCTGAAGTACAATATTCCATAAAGCATCAGCAGAAGAATCGAAAGAACAGGGAGCATGAAAAGGAAACCAGAAATCCGTTATTTGGATACATTGCTTACGCCGATTTGTTGTGTGCTAGTGTTTGTGAAGCCCAAGGCGATTATCAACAAGCTCTACAATATACATACGCCTATGCGGATTTAGACTGGGTTAAAGAGGATGACGAGGATACAAAACACTGGATAAACCTGTTCAGTCAGTGGGCGGTAGGAAATACTTACGTATATAAGCTGTTGTCAGGAGAAATAAGCCTGCTGAACGATTATGTTGAATATATTGCTACAACATCAGCCGCTAACGAGAATGAAAAGCTTTCAAAACTGCTGAATGTTATAATCGCAGCAAACCAGTTTAGCATAGATGTAGACAATATACTCAAACGATTTGAAACGCTAATTGCGACTTTTTCACAGCAACCATCATCAGATGATATGTATACCCGACAAGTGATACCGGATTATATCGCGTGGTTTGGTTACGAATTAGGTTTTTATTATTTATACCGAGGGAAGTACATTGATGGCTTTAAATATTTGATGAATGCAATGGTAAAGTCACATATAATAAATAATGAAACTTACTTTATAAACTGTATGGGGTTGTTTGTTCGTTTTCAAGCCCATGCAGTTCCTGAAACTAAAGCTGAGTATTTCAATTTTATTGAAAGGGTGTGGGAAAACAATGTTCAAAAAAATGGTATTTTTAGTCATCGCGGCTAGCTTTTTGTTTATTGTTACTATGCCGGACCAAGCCTTTAACCACCACCATAGTATTCAGCCTAACGTTACCATTGGAGGATTTTAAAGAAAAAGCTCTGCTAACCTGATGGTCGGCAGAGCTTTCTTTAGTGCAGGAATTACCACACACGGCAGAATAACTATCTGAGGTGATCAGCTTGAACCATACATATAAAGTGTTAAAGTCGGATATAGAACTATTTGCTGCTGCATTAAGCCAGGTAAGAGTATATGTAGTAAAACCGTTGGGTGATGATATGATGTAAGTTTTAGACCATCTGTTTGCCGCAACTGCGGCCCCACGACTTATTATTTTTGCGTTATAAGGGGGAGTGCCAGCGTCGCTGTCACCAGGCACAAACACATGTGGAATATAGCAAATATATTTGGGTTTGACAGCACATTTAGACAGCAGTATGCTTGCTAAGGAAATATTGATGTCCTCGTTAGGTGAGGCTCCTATATGAACATAAGCCACTGCCCGGAAACATCGAAAGATGCCAATGGGTATAACAGGAATTGCCGGATTAAGGCTCTTCTTAATGTGGCTAAAGAACTTTGGTTCTTTTACGTCGTATAGTGCTAAAGCTCGACTTGGGGGAATCGGATATTTGTATGCTTTATCCTGCATGCAGAACGACGCCCTTCAGTTAGCTGAGGGGCGTTTTTATTTCAATGTTGTAGTATTGGCAATGATTTGGTTCCAGTGTGATCAGTAAAATATGGAGCCCACAACATGTTAAGGGGAGAGGGGTTGAACCATTCAATGAGTAGTCGAAGTTCGTCTGAACCGGATCCAGAACCAGGGAGTCTATTGGCAGTCGGGTTAAAACTAGATACCATAATTGAGTATGGTTGCTATTCCTCCCCTACGGGTTAGTATTGGGCCCGACTGCCTTAAAACAAGGAGGCAGTTGACATGTCAAAAATGAATTTTTTTCAAAAAAAACAGCAAAATAAAAGTGCTGCTCATATTCAAGGCTTTGATATTGAATTGAATCAGGAAAATACCCGTCGTATTGATCGGCTAGTCGATAGTTACGAGAATAGCATTCTTTCTCATTTAGATGAAGCGTACCAAAGAACGACAAGCTGGCAAGATCGTCTTGCAGATCGGATTGCATCATTCGGCGGTAGCTGGAGATTTATTACTTATTTCGCTATCTTTCTGGCCCTCTGGATACTCTTGAACAGCTTGCCGTTTACTCGCTTTCATTTCGATGAACCTCCATTTATCTTGTTGAACTTGTGTTTGTCCTTTATTGCAGCATTTCAGGCTCCGGTCATTATGATGAGTCAGAACCGCCAAGCTGCAAGGGATAAGCATGAATCGATCATTGACTTCGCGATCAACTACAAAGCCGAACAAGAGATTGACGATATGCAGAGCCACCTTCATCGGATCGAAGGCGAACTGATTGAGATTAAAAAACTCTTACTTGTTCTAAAACAACCGAATGAAGAACATAAATGACACTTTAGATTATATAGAGGCCCCGTAGAGAAGTTTTTACCTGAATCGATTCCGATTAACGAATCTTATTTCTTCCGAATCAATTTGAATTTAGAGTAGATGTGAAAAAGGACTCCGCTGGTATGTAACCAGTATGAAGTCCTTTGTTGTTTATTATTTTGTTGAATACTCGCTTACTTCAAATGTGAGTATTTTATTGAATATTACATAGTCCTTACGGTTGCTGAATGGACCTTTGTTGTTATTGTGTTTATCGATAGCAAAGAATGAAGGGCCTCTACCAGCATCTTTAGCGTCATACCAAGCAATGAATGCACTGAGTTCTTTTTTACTTAGATCGAATTCCTTATCAAATCCATTGTCCATTGTTACAGTCAGAATAGCTCGGTCGCCAGTTGGTTGTGCTGGTTCGGTCGGCTCAGTAGGTTCAGACGGATTAGGCTCAGGACTTGGTGTTGGATTTGGCGTCGGTGTTGGTTCAGGTGTCGGTTTAGGATCTGGTGTTGGAGAAGGTTCCGGTGCTGGTACTGTATCTTTACTGTTGAAAAAGTCAAGTTCGCTTATATTTATGTCTTCACCACTAAGTGAATAAAGAGTGACGAATCTAACGCGTTCTACTTTTTTTTCATTTGGAAGCTTCTTCAGTTCTCCATTTCCTACGTTGGTTTCAAATATGCCTATATAACCTGTGTCTCGGTCGTAGAAACTATTTCTTAAATTTTTAGAATCACTTTTAAGCTTGTAAGAATCAATAGTTCTATCTGTACCTAAATCAATCATAACCATCTTATCTTTAGGAAGTAAATAGTTTGTTTCTTCATTGTT
The DNA here is from genome assembly GCF_024213315.1 of Paenibacillus sp. A3M_27_13. NCBI lineage: Bacteria > Bacillati > Bacillota > Bacilli > Caryophanales > Paenibacillaceae > Paenibacillus > Paenibacillus sp. A3M_27_13. Next base: position 404,157 of record NZ_JANAVE010000001.1, on the reverse strand, counting down.
ATCTGTTATAAGTGTTGTACTTGCTTTGCTTGCATGGGGTCTTCCTATAAAATATATGTCAGGTATCATTGCATCAACACTTTTTCCGTTGGCATAACCTCCCGTATAGGCACTCACTGATGACAATGGGAGGAAAATAGTAATAAGTAAAGTGAAGCATAAAATTAAATTGAGCTTTCTTTTCATGTATAAATCCCCTTTTTGTTTATTTGCTCAGTAATCATACAAAATTGAAAAAGGGAGTCTAAACATTAATGTCTATATATTCAAAAATAAGTTTAAATGTGGTTTTTAATTTCTGGAGTAATGAGCTCTGCCCGAAAACTGGTATGAGTCCTTTTTATTATGTGACAATATACGCGATACTTCGACATGTCTCCCAATATAGTATTGAGAAGATTAAATACTATGGAGGGTCGTATGATAAAAGGAATCGCAAAAGGATTAATCGTATTGTTACTGGCAGCTATCTTTTCCGTACAGGGTGTTTATGCTGAACCGGCAGCAATCAACCAACAAGCAGCAGTTGGGTATACGCTGGAGTTCCCAAGCTCACGTTATCCAGAAACAGGGGATGCAATAGCAGCCGGACATTCTGCGGTGTGTACAATTGATCGGGATGGAGCCGAAGAAAACAGGAAGGAATCGCTCAAGGGCTATCCGACGAAAAAGGGATATGATCGCGATGAATCGCCAATGGCAATGTGTGCAGAAGGTGGCGCAGGTGCTGATATCAGATACATAAAGCCTAGTGATAACCGGGGAGCAGGATCATGGGTAAGTCATCCGTTAGATGAGTATGAAGATCGGGACTAAAGTGAGGTTTATTGTAAAAAAAACAAGGACTCAACCAGTATAGAAGCTGGCATGAGCCCTTTTTAATACCCAATAAAAAATAAATATGCAAATATATTGATTATATTTATAGATTAGCAAGTTTATGTTTAGACACATTCTAAAGAATGTATTACCGTAGTATCTGTTATACAGCACTTCAAAATATACGACCCAATCGGGAGCGCAGATTAAGTTCTCATTCTATGGAACAAAACTGAGACTGATTGGTACAAGATACCTAGATAGACCAACTAATGTGCAAATTACAATAGATAATATTGATGAAGTATTTTCTCAAAATGGAACGCTTTTAAGACAAAATCTATCATATGAAAAAACAGGACTACCAGAAGGAAGACATAATGTAACAATTACTGTACCACAGCTTACCGGGGGTCACTATGATTTGGATGCAATTGATATTGATAAAAATGGTAAATTAGTAGATGTTAATACTGCCGCTAATCTTACAGCAAAAGCTGGAGACGGCAAGGTTACTTTAAAATGGGATCAAATAGAGAATGCAGAAAGCTATACAGTTAAATACGGAACGGAGTCAGGTAAATACACTGAAACTGCTACAGCAACAAAAGATGCCTATGGAAACTTCATCATTCCAAGTCTGACCAATGGAACGAAATACTACTTTGTTGTGAGTGCTAAAGTAAATGGTGTGGATTCAGAATACTCCAATGAAGCTTCAGCAACTCCACTAGGAGGAGGAGGCAGTCAACCTGATCCAGAGCCAACTACTGGAGATCGTGCAATATTGGTGGTCACTATGACAACAGGCTTGGAAAAAGAGTTTGACCTAAGCATGAAAGAGGTTAATGACTTTATCTCGTGGTACGAAAACAAACAGGCTGGTTCTGGATCAGCTTCATACGCAATCAATAAGCACGATAACAATAAAGGCCCATTCAGCAGCCGCAAGGACTACATGCTGTTTGATCGTATCCTTACGTTCGATGTAAGTGAATACTCTAAATAAATCAAAAAGCTCAGCTGACCTTAATTGGTCGGCGGAGCTTTTTTTTGTTAAGAAGCCCTTCCTTTAACCAAGACCTCGCATAGCCTATGGAGTATAGTACCCTAAAGTAAAGGAGGCGTTACGTGTGGGGGAAATGAAAAGAGACTACGAGGGAATCACCGGAAGAGTTTGGACATCGATAGCTGCTGTATTGGCATTGTTCATTTTGCTGGTAATCATCTTAAAATTAATTCATTTATAAAGATTCTTAAGCTCCACCGGCATTTTTTCGAATTGCTGTTTAGCCCTGTGCTTTTTATCCTTTTGGTCATAATGACTAAAGCGTGTTGAATTTAATTTCTTGAGCATAGCCACATTAGTTCCCGAGGAATCTATAAGGTTCGCCGTTCGGCCCTAGGCTAATCCATGAGGGTCGCCTCTTTTTGGAATGGTTGGGTGGTACTTTCCATTAGCCAAAAAGGCGACTCTTTTTATCCTATTTTTGGATACTCAACAAGCCTGACTTTGCTTCAAGATCTTCTATAATTTCCATTGCAACAAAATATCCAAAAGACAATGTTAAAATATCCTCGTATCGTTTTCCTGATCCTCTTGCTCTACTTAATATGATGTTTTGACTTTCTTGTATTTTTTTTCTAAGGAATGATAGAGAAACCACAGGTGGATTGGAAGCGATCAAATCCATCATCAGAGTTGACAACTTTTTCTGAAACTCTTCAATCGGAAAGTCATTATTTTCTTTTGAATACAGATGCATCGTTTCAGGTGGATCTTTAAATGAAGTTTGATATTGAGTATTGAAAACACCTTCATTAGCTATTTTGTCCGCAATTAATTTACCAAAAACGATCCCCGATGCGAATGCTTGCCCAGGGATTCTTCCTATACCAAGATCACCATTAAATTGAGCTTCTCCAGTAGCAAAAACACGATTCAAGTTTATAGCCTCAGCATTAGCATTGATTTCGATTCCTCCTGAAGAATAGTGCATCGTTGGTGTAATTTTAATTCTTTTATTTTTAACTACCTTAGGACTAAATCCATATTTTTTGAATTTTTCATTTAAAACATTTTCATCAGCATGGCTCATATCCAAGTACATGTCTTTTTTTTGTTTGATACATTCAAGTTGGAATTTTAAAATCTCATCAATCATTTCGTGGTAATCATCTCGAGCAATTGCATCACAAATATACTTATCTTTTAATAATTGAACTCCATCCTCATCTATTATTTTCCCTTGACTCAAAGATACAACCCCGCCCAATAAAATTTGCCTTCCGTTATATATAGACCAAGGATGACACATTACTGTAGACATTCCCTTTAATCTTGCACCTATTTTTTTAGCTAAGATAAGCGTTTCACCAGTTGAACCCGGCGAATTATCATTGAAACAGAATTGTCCTGCATATCCTCCCGTAGCTAATACCAAATAATTTGTAAATATTCTGATAAATTGATCTGATTGTGTGTCATAAAATATTGCGATAATTCCTTGATCGTACTTTTCCAAATGAATCAAAATTTTATTACACATCGGTTGTTCAATATGTTGTAACAAACAATTGATTAATTTCTTTCCCCCATGTGATTTAATCAAACATTCAGGCATGATACCAAAGGATGTTTTCTCATAAGGAATTCCTAATTCTTTGAAGAAATTTATAATTATGTTGGAATTCCTATATAGCGCTTCAATTACTGATCGATCTGCTCCACATTTATCAATAGTAAGATTAATAATATTGTTAACTTCATTCTCTGATGGAACCCGAGTATTTGCGGCTGAAAGAAAGGAGTTGCTTTGTTTGGGTGCATTCTTTTTTGTTACAATCGTGTACTTAATATTATTTTTCGACAAATAATAAGCAGCAGTAAGCCCTGAGATCCCCGTACCGACAATCAAAATTGGAGTGTAGTTTTCAACGGATATTCCATTTTGTTTCATCATTCCAACTCCCTTTTAGGATGTGAATGTTATCTTCGGCTGAATCTCGTAGTCAGTTTTCTATTTGTTGCAACAAAACGCATCATGATGATATTCATAAAATTCTTGCTCCGTTGTTAATTGCCTGTAATTTATATCAAATTATATAACTATATTTCGTTTTATACTTTATATAGTTATTGAGAGCTAACAAAATCAAATACGAACAGTTTTGCAAAAGTAGAGGAAAAAAAGAACCATTATAGCAATCGCTAAGATGATTCTTATTACGATTTCCAATATCCTTGTTACCAACGAAGAATGGAATCCAAAAAAATATTTTCCTAATTGTACAAGTTTATTCCTTATATTGTCAACATTATCTGAGAATATATAATTGACTCAGCTTTCGCAGTATGAATATTCAAACAAATCCTTAATGTAATAACTGGCAGTACCTTAGAAAAGGCGACAGAGTTCATAGTATCCATCCTTATAGCCTTAACCTATCACTTCTATAGATATCATATCTTAGACCAATCAAACATCCCGTGGTATATTGTTGACATTCAAGAGAGAGCCGTTAGCTTCTCTCCAATAGGTTCGAAAAACACAGGGGTGAATAATGATGAGTAAAAAGACCATGTTCGAGAAAATTTGGGATAACCATGTCATCTATCAGGAAGCGGGAAAGCCGAGTATTTTGTACATTGATCTTCACCTCGTACATGAGGTAACATCGCCGCAGGCGTTTGAGGGATTACGTCTTAGCGGACGTCAGGTACGTCGTCCAGAGCTTACGTTTGCAACGATGGATCATAACGTGCCGACTAAGGACCGTTACAATATTACGGACCCGATTTCCAAGCAGCAGATTGATACATTAACTCAAAATTGCCGTGATTTCGGTGTTACACTGTATGATCTGGATACGGTGGATCAAGGTGTCGTTCACGTTATGGGGCCTGAACTTGGTCTGACTCATCCGGGCAAAACGATTGTTTGTGGTGATAGCCATACCTCCACACACGGGGCGTTCGGAGCACTCGCTTTTGGTATCGGAACCAGTGAGGTAGAGCACGTAATGGCAACACAATGTCTCCAGCAAGCTAAAGCCAAAACGATGGAAGTTCGCTTTGTAGGCCGCCGCAAACCTGGTGTGACAGCAAAGGACATGATTTTGGGTGTCATTGCCAAATACGGTACAGATTTCGCCACAGGTTATGTTATTGAGTACACAGGTGAATCTATCCGCGAATTGAGCATGGAAGAGCGCATGACTGTGTGTAACATGTCCATTGAAGGCGGAGCCAGAGCAGGAATGATTGCACCGGACGAAACCACCTTCAATTACTTGCGTGGACGTCAACATGTAGCACAAGGAGCTGCTTTCGAGCAAGCGGTTGCTGAGTGGAAAGAGCTTGTCACAGATGAAGGCGCTGAGTTTGATGTCGTGCTGGAGTTTGACGTAGATGCTTTGATTCCGCAAGTAACCTGGGGCACCAGCCCGGGGATGGGTACAGATATTTCCTCAACCGTACCGATTCCGGCAGAACTGCCAACCGAAAACGAACGTAAAGCAGCTGAAAAAGCGCTTGAATATATGGATTTGAAGCCAGGTACTCCGATCACGGATATTGCGATTGATTATGTGTTTATCGGCTCCTGCACCAATGGGCGGATTGAAGATTTGCGTGCAGCCGCTGAGGTTGCCAAAGGTTACAAGGTTTCTGACAAAGTAACGGCCATCGTCGTACCAGGTTCGGGGCGTGTGAAAATTCAGGCTGAAGAAGAAGGGCTGGACGTCATTTTTACAGAAGCAGGATTTGAGTGGCGTGAAGCGGGATGCAGTATGTGTCTTGCGATGAATCCAGACGTACTGCAACCGGGACAGCGTTGTGCATCGACTTCTAATCGTAACTTTGAAGGTCGTCAGGGACGCGGAGGACGGACTCATCTGGTATCTCCAGCAATGGCAGCCGCTGCGGCGATTCATGGACATTTTGTTGATGTACGGGATTGGAAATTCAAGCAGGAAGAAGTAGTCCGCTAGGATACAGAGGAGGAATTACGATGGAAGCTTTCACAACATTAAAAGGAATTGTAGCACCTGTGGATCGGGTGAATGTGGATACAGATGCTATTATTCCTAAGCAGTTTTTGAAACGAATTGAACGTACGGGCTTTGGACAGTTTCTGTTCTACGAGTGGCGGTTTGATGAAGCGGGCAATATCAATCCTGAATTTGAACCGAACAAGCCTCGTTATGCAGGGGCGTCTGTGCTGATCTCTCGCGCTAACTTTGGCTGTGGCTCCTCACGTGAGCATGCGCCGTGGGCGATTATGGACTATGGGTTTCGTTGCGTAATTGCTCCGTCTTATGCGGATATCTTCTATAATAACTGTTTTAAAAACGGTATATTGCCGATCAAGCTGTCTGAAGAGCAAGTAGAGGAATTGTTTCAGCGCACGGCGCAGCATGATAACTACCAATTAAACATCGACCTGAATGATAAAACGATCACTGACGATTATGGTCTGAAAATTGAATTCGATTTGGATGAACATCGCCGCCAGTTCCTGCTGCAAGGCTTGGACGATATTGGCCTGACACTCCAGCATGAATCTGAAATTCTGGCTTATGAACAAAAACGTGCTGCGAAACAAGGCGCATAGGGTTAATTCCCAGTTCAGTTTCAATACGTAGTCATATAGCTAGCTCATTTGTTAGACAGAAAGCCCGTACTGGCATTACTTTTGCCTGCGGGCTTTTATCATGCTCAAAAAATAAATTGGAAAATAAGGGGTTGACGGTTCGACTCAGCATGGTATTGTAAATGTAAAATGATTGAAGGACTGTGTCTGTGAGAAATACCAAAAAATACATATATAAGTTAGGGGAATGAGAATGAAGAAATATGGTTGGGTGATACTAGCGGCTATCCTGATTTGGTTGTGGCCGTCCTCCCCTCATGCGAATGCGGCTGGAGCAGATTTGTTTTTAGATGGCAAAAGGGTGGAAGCGCCTGCAGATGCCAAGCCTGAAATGGTCAATGGAAAAATCATGGTACCGCTAAGGGTGGTTGGGGAGCAGCTTGGATATCAATTCAAGTGGGAACCACAATCCTATAAAATCTCAATTCAAAAAAATAGTACCGATATGTCCATGTATGTAGGCCGTACATCGGCTGATGTGAATGGAAAAACAGTTAGTCTGGATGCACCTCCTGTGCTTCGGGGAAGCTCGACCATGGTCCCATTGCGTTTTGTTGGGGAGCAAATGGGGCTAAAAGTAGATTGGAATAATAAAAGTAAATCCGTTAATCTCAGTCAAAAGGCTGTAACTCAACAAGTGAGTAAACAGTCTCAATCCCAACCATCGTCGCAAACGTCAACACAGAGTACAACAAGCACCAATAAAACGTCTTCAGCAACAGCGACGACAATAAATCCAGTTGAAGCAGACAAGCATACTGAAGCCGCATCTTCACCAGCCAAGCAGCAAAATACAGAACAGACCACAGCAAATGCGTTGCTTGTACAAAATATTACTTTTGAGGGTGAAACGTTAAAGATTTCTCTGAACAAAGATGTTACCCCTAAAGTATCCAAAATGACGGGGAATGATCGTATTGTTGTAGATTTACCCGGGGCTTCACTGGCGACTGATTTTCTTCAGCCGTTCCCGATTCGCACCGATGGCACGCGGGCGTTGACGAATAGTGACAGTGAGGATGTGCAGGAAATTAGATTTGCTCCCACAGATGGACAAAATGGGGGCGTACGCATTGTCATTGCTTTAAATCAAGCACGTGATTACGACCTTTTAACCAATGGCCTAGGCGATATCACCCTTCAATTGCGTGAGCGTAGTGTGAATCCGGTAGTGGTAACACCAACGAATGTCGAAGGACGGCGAATCGTTGTCATTGATCCCGGACATGGTGGCAAGGACCCTGGGGCAGGTAGTGTGACTGGGCGACATGAGAAGGAATTTACATTGGCGGTAGCGTTAAAGGTCGAGCAGCTTCTACAAAATGATCCTGACATTCAAATCGTATTGACTCGCAATGGAGATACGTATCCCACGCTGGATGAACGACCACAACTGGCTAATAGTCAACAGGCAAGCGTGTTTGTATCCATTCATGGTAATAGTATGCTAGCTTCAGATAAAGGAAAAACCAATGGCTCTGAAACCTATTATGCACGCCAGGACAGTTTGGCACTGGCAAAGGCGATGCATAAATATCTTGTAGCGGCTACCGGATTTAAGGATAATGGCATCAGGGTGGCAAACCATGTGGTGACGAGAAAATCACAAATGCCCGCTGTATTGCTGGAATGTGGCTACCTTAGTAATTTATCAAATGAAGCAGCCATGTTCACAGAAGAAACACAGGAAAAGATCGCCGAAGGTATTGTCGATGGGTTGAAGGAGTATCTTGGAACAGGCACAGGAGCAACTGAATCACTTAACTAAGGATGTTTACAATAAAAGCTACTTTCCACCTTTTAATGAAAATTCATGGGGTGAAAAGTAGCTTTTTTAGTTTTTTTGGCTGTGACTTTTGACGGAAAGCGAATGATCTATATTTTTAGTCAAAATTCGACAAAAATAGTTCTTTGGCACGTATATTTCTGTTATGATGGAATATATTCGCAACTTTTGGTGTGAGATAACGTCTATAAGGTTGTCTGATATTACATAAGCGCGTATATCAGGTCGCCGCACCGGAGCATGTGGCAAAAAAATTATGAATGGAAGGGTGACGAATGAAGAAATTTGGTTTTTTGTTGTTATTATTTGTCTTCATGTGGGCGGTTCCGGGTTATGGACATGCGGCTTCGAGTGGAACACAAATCTATCTCGACGATCAACAGTTAAGTGTCCCTAGTGGTGCTAAGGCACAAGTAATTGGCGGAAGTACAATGGTCCCGCTACGCGTAATTTCTGAAAATTTGGGATATGACGTGACGTGGAAGCAGCAGGCGCGAACCATAACGATTGAGAAAGACAGTACCTCGATCCGAATGATAATCGGAAGTAAGACGGCGACTGTCAATGGAAGCGACATTAGTCTGGATGCTTCGCCTCTGCTGCGTTCCAATTATGCCCTTGTACCGCTTCGTTTTATCGGCGAGCAAATGGGACTGGACGTAAAATGGGACAGCAGCTCCAAGTCCGTAAAATTATATACCCGCAGTAGCGGGTCTGGAAACGGGGAATTTACACCTCCCAAGTCCGGAAATAACAGTACAGGTACTGGTAGTGTTACTGCACCAACGAATAATGCGAACTCAGGTGTTACACAGGTGCAGGGAGTTAGTTTCAGCCAAAACCGTTTAACCATCACAACAGCCAGTGCCGTCAAGCCGAAAGCGTTTACGATGGCAGGCCCTGATCGGGTAGTGGTGGATTTGCCAGCGACTGCGTTTGCTGACAATTTCGGAGAGCAGCAAAAGCTGGATAGCAACTTAAATGGTTCGCTGGACATTGAGAATGAAGCGGATGTGTCCGGTATCCGTTATGCTTTATTCCAAAAGGAACCTTCAACGGTGCGCGTTGTTATTGATTTGAAACATGCCATGAATTATACCGCATATAATGATGGTTCGAATCGTGTTATCGTCGATCTGGCTTCCAAAGATTCTGTGAATACCACGCCAGACGCAACGTTACCAGATGGCTCACAGCCGGATGACACGCAGACATCACCAACTAACAGCAATGGTAAAAAGGTCGTTGTTATTGATGCTGGCCATGGAGCAAAAGATTCTGGAGCAGTTGGTGTTTCAAGAAAAAATTATGAAAAGACCTTCAACTTAGCTATGGCTCTGAAAGTAGAAAGCATATTAAAGCAGAACCCCAAGCTTGAGGTTGTGCTGACACGCAGTGATGATACATTCTTGGAGCTTAAACAGCGCGTAAAAGTAGCTGAAAACCTTAATGCTAACGTGTTCGTGTCCATTCATGCTAACAGCAGCGGTAGCTCAGCCTCCAACGGTACAGAGACGTATTACCAGCGTAGTGCAAGCAAAGCGTTCGCTAACGTTATGCATAAGTACTTTGCTCCTGCGACGGGTCTGACAGACCGAGGCATTCGTTATGGCAATTTCCATGTAATTCGGGAAACGACTATGCCAGCCGTATTGCTTGAAGTAGGATATCTGAGTAATGCAAAAGAGGAAGCCACACTGTTTGATGAAGATTTTCAAAACCGGGTAGCTCAAGGGATTGCAGATGGAATCACAGAGTATCTCGACGTAAAATAGATCTTCAACAAATCGCTTGTCAACGTCAAGCAAGGAGGGGGACATATGAACAAGAAAATCGTAATTGCAGGTCTGCTGGCACTGTTTGCCATTGCAGGTGCAGGGTGTGCCTCTAAGCAAACAACGGCTCCTGCGACTCCATCTCAGGAAACACAAACTTCGAATGCACAAAATAGTACACCTGAACAGACGACTCCTGAACCTTCGGCTCAATCTGCTGAAAATAATGGGGCGAGTCAAACACCTGCATCTCCGTCAACAGAGCCTACAAAGACCAAGACGGACACGGAAAATTCAGGAGATCGACAAACACAGCAGATTACGGTGTACTATACGGATACACAAGAGAACGGCTTGAAAGAACAGAAAAAGGAAATTACCTATCCAAGCGAGCTGGAAAAATTGCAAAAAGCGTTTGAAGCTCTGCAAAAGAGTGGGGATTCTGCTCTTATCCCGTTGTGGTCCGAGAAAATTTCCGTGCATAAGATCAAATTAGATAACGGTGCATTGACTTTTGATATTTCTCTGCCGGACGAGGCTCGATTGGGAGCTGGTGGCGAGGAATTAGCTATCGATGCCTTGAAGAAAACGATGTTCCAATTCAAGGAAGTCAAAACGCTGGATTTGCTCGTAGATGGTCAATCTTTAGAGTCCTTAATGGGACATGTAGATTTGGATCATCCCATGAGCCGCTAACCGATCAGACAGTATGAAAATTTCTTGGAGATTTACACACTTTTCACGTGCAATCTGTGACAGATAATGATAATATAGGAGTGTATTTCTCGCCTATGCAGGCAGTCATGCACAAATAGTATTCGTTTCTTTCCGGATGATTATTTAGAGTGACCGTCTTGATGCGGGCTATCCCGTATCAAGACGTTTTTTTTGGTAGGAGGTAGGATTTCCGTGAATGCAGCAACCGCACGTCATATATTGGACACCATCGGTACGATGTTTCCGGATGCCCATTGTGAGTTGAACCATGACAATGCTTTTGAATTAACGATCGCCGTGTTATTGTCTGCTCAATGCTCCGATCAGATGGTCAATAAAGTAACGGCAGACCTGTTTCAAAAATACAAGTCACCTGAGGATTATTTGGCTGTTCCTCTTGAGGAACTGGAGCAGGATATTCGCAGAATCGGCTTGTACCGAAACAAGGCCAAGCATATTCATAACCTCTGTCGTATTTTAATAGACCAGTACGGGGGAGAGATACCTTCGGAGCACGATCAACTGGTTAAGCTACCCGGTGTTGGCCGTAAGACGGCTAACGTCGTAGTATCTACTGCTTTTAATGTACCGGCTATTGCGGTAGATACGCATGTAGAGCGTATTTCCAAACGGCTCGGTTTTGCAGGGTGGGATGATTCAGTGCTTGAGGTGGAAAAAAAGCTGATGAAGAGGGTACCTAGGGATGAATGGTCTTTGACCCACCACAGGCTTATTTTTTTCGGACGCTACCATTGTAAAGCTCAAAATCCTCAATGTCAGGTATGTCCGTTACTTGATGTGTGCAGGGAAGGCAAGAAACGTATGAAAACGTCTCTTATCAGAAAAGATAAGGAACGTAGAGCTTAAAGACCCACAGAGTAACAGAGGGTTTAACCATTTATGTGTAGAAAAGGATGAAGAGTATGAAGTGCATTTCGGTATATACAGACAATTTTGAAGCGTTCTCTGATATTTTTGAGCAAATTGTAACAACAGAATTTGCTGAAAACGAAGAGCGCGAGCTTGAGGGAATCACAGTTAGTCATTCCGGTGATGTACCTGAACATTATCTGGAGCGTATGTCACAAAAGCCAGAAGTGGTCGTAATGAAGGACAAATCCCGTGGGATTACGATTTTACAGCATGGTCAAGTATTTGAAATTTTGCTGCCAGTGCTTGAGACTGCAGCCAATTAAGTTCAATTCGCGGACGACATGCGTTGCATGTTCCGGTGTAGGCGGCTCGGCTGGTTTAACCAGCCCGAAGGCGCATATATACACGAACCTTGCAGACCATCCTGATATGGATAGAGCCTCGTTCCAATGAAGTGTGCATACATTTTGACCCTGAATTATGGTGTCGCGTTCCCCATGTTCTAAAAGGTGAATGTACGTGATGAGCAGGCTCACCCGTTGTATACATATCTTGCTTCGTCGGTGCTCTTTGAGAGCTTTGATGAATTGCATTCGGTTGCCTAAATATTTATTTTTAATGATCCGTTTTGAACAGAATAAAATGAACTTATTATTATCATGTACGAAAACAGCGTTCCCTAATGCCAAGTACTGGCGGGGAGCGCTGTTTAGTTTTTTTGATGTGATGATTCTCACAACGGCTTAGGAATGCTACAATATAGCTATTTGGTGCAGACAAGTGATAAGGAGTGGAACCGTAGCTTATGATGCAAACGATTACAGGAGATGCGGGAAAGTGGTTGGATACGATAGAACAGATACAGAGTACATTGCGTAAAGCCGAGGATGAAGCGGGAGCGAAGGCGATAGGTGATCTGCTGGAAAAAGCATATGCGCAGGAGCTGACCATTGCCTTTTGTGGACATTTTTCAGCGGGTAAATCGAGCTTGATTAACAGCCTGTGTGGTAAAACTGTGCTGCCGTCTGGACCGGTGCCTACGAGCGCTAATGTAGTGTCCATCCGTTATGGACGTCCGAGAGCGCTCATTCATCCAGCCAAATCAGCGGAAAATCCAGAGCCGGAAAGCATGGAAGCCTCCCTGTCCGAGCTTGCTGAGTATTGTAAAAATGGTGGAGCCTATGAATCGGTTCAAGTGTGGGAGGATGTTCCGATATTATCTAGCGGAGGAGTGCTGCTGGATACACCAGGCGTAGATTCCACAGACCACGGACATGCGCTGGCGACACATTCTGCTTTACATTGGGCAGATATTGTTTTTTATGTGATGGATTACAATCATGTCCAATCTGAAAATAATTTGTCCTTTGCCAAAAGTTTGTCGGATTGGGGCAAGCCATTATATTTGATCATCAATCAAATCGATAAACACCGGGAGCGAGAGCTTTCATTTACACGTTATCGTAATGAGGTGGAGACCAGCTTTCATGCCTGGCAGGTTCATTATACGGATATCCTCTTTACTTCCTTGAAGGAGCAGAATCATCCATGGAACCAGTGGAAACAGTTGACGTACCTGATTCCGAATTTGCTGGAGCGAAAAACAGAGCTTTTGGCATACAGTTTAGTGTCCTCTATGCATCATTTGGTAGAGCAACATGTGGAGACTGTGCAGGCAGCTGAAGAAGAGGAACTGAACACACTGTTAAAAGAAGCAGGTGGAGAAGAAGCCATTTTGCGCCTGGATATAGAGCAGAAAACCTTGCAGCAAGAAGATGAACACTGGAAGGTGCTTCCGGAGCAGGAGCGTAAACGACTGCGTCAAGAGCTGGATCATTTACTGGAACACGCACATTTGACGCCAGCGGAGCTACGTGAAGCCGCAGGCGAATACTTAGAGAGCCGCAAGCCGGGCTTCAAAACAGGAATATGGTTTGCAGGAGGAAAGACTGAGCGAGAAAAGGAAAGCCGCTTGGAACGGCTGGCAGGAATGCTGACTGATCAGGTGGAGGGACAATTGCTTCCCCATGTACGGGAGCTACTGAGGTCTTGGGGTGACAGTCAGGGTTTGTGGTCCGCTGCGATGGAGCAGGAGCTGGATGACATCCGCCCTGTGACGGACCGGCAACTGGTAGAGCAGACGGTGAAGGAAAATGCGTTGTCGCCGGAGTATACGTTGAACTATTGCAAGGATCTACGCGCTGCTGTGACCGCCGATTGTCGCCGTAAGGCGCTAACGCTGGTAGACCAGCTGCTGGCCCAGCTTGCAGTGCGAGCCGAAGCCCGCCGCGCGGCTCTCGCGGATGCACGCACTGCGCTGCTGGCGCAGGCGGACGCGGCGAGCCGCTACAGCACCCGCGTGCAGGCCTCGGCTTCGCACGCCAGCCTGCTGCGCAGCTTGCTGCCGCAGGCGTCCGCGCCAGGCGGCTTGCCCCGTGCGGACGCGCCTGCACCGGCGTCCGATACCGCCGCTGCTGCCCCGCCAGCTGCGGCACCAACGGGCGTTGCGCGTTCTGACATCGCTGGCCCGCGCAACGCATCGGCGCAGCCGCTAGCAGGAACGGCGTCAGCACAGCCTGCCGCCGGAGGCCGCCGCACGCGGCTGGATGCAGCAGCGGCCCGATTGAAGGCTGCCGCTGCCCTGGTAAGCCCGTACCCTGCCATACAAGCGGCGGTACGGGATTTACATGTCCGCGCCGCTGCGCTGGAGGGCGGGCAGTTTACGCTGGCGCTGTTTGGAGCGTTCAGCGCTGGGAAATCCAGCTTCGCCAACGCTTTGCTGGGTGAAGCTGTGTTGCCCGTATCGCCGCATCCAACGACAGCGGCGATTAACCGCATAATGGCGCCTGCAAGTGCTGAGCGCCATGCCACGGCCGACGTCCATATGAAATCAGTGGACGCGTTGCGGGAAGATCTTAAATACTCATTTCGGCTATTAGGATTGGGGGAACCCGCGGCAGCGGGCTGGCAAGAAGCCGTTCATGCTTTATCTCCGGAAGGCATCCATCCTGCGGGCAGGCCTCATTATAGTTTTTTGAAGGCTGCTGCAGCCGGATGGGAAGAAGCTGAAAGCTTGCTGGGAGAACAGCTTCAGGTGGATTTAGAGCAGTATCGGGATTTTGTTGCGTCTGAGCACAAATCATGCTTTGTGGAGCATATCGACCTTTATTATGATTGCGCTCTGACCCGTCAGGGCATCGTGCTAGTGGATACGCCAGGAGCGGATTCTGTGAATGCACGACACACAGGCGTGACTTTCAACTATATGAAGCATGCGGACGCTCTTGTATTTGTCACCTATTATAACCATGCGTTTACGCAAGGTGATCGCCAGTTCCTGAACCAACTAGGTCGAGTTAAAGAGACCTTGGCGCTGGATCAGACGTTTTTTATAGTTAATGCATCAGATCTGGCTTCTTCTGAAGAAGAACTGCATTCTGTTACCCGGCATGTACAGGAACAACTACAGGCGAATGGAATCCGAAAACCACGTATTTATCCGCTTTCCAGTATGCTGGCGTTGGAAGCTGCCGAACAGGGAGAGGCTTCGCTGCGTTCAGCTTCACGTTTTGATGCATTTGAAGATGATTTTTCAGCATTTGCAGCCGAAGAGCTGGCAGGTTTGTCCATTGCTTCTGCTATGCAGGAACTGGGTCGGCTGCGGAACCGCATAGAGCAACATGCAACCGATGCCCGGTATAGCGAGGAAGAACGTGAGATTCGATTAGAGCGATTAACTCGCATCCGTGGAGAATTGGAGCATACGCTCCTAGGCCTGACTGACAGCAACGGTGCATCTGTGTTATCGGGTGAAACCGATGAATTGCTGTATCATGTACGTCAAAGGCTGTCCTATCGGACTGGAGAATTTATGGCAGAGGCTTTTCATCCATCTGTTCTGCGTGAAGGAGTAGGTGATCTTCGTTCGGCTTTTGCATCTTGTGGTCGTGAGCTGATGCGTTTAATCGAACTGGAGCTGTCTCAGGAATTGCTGGCAACCACACTCCGGCTGGAAAAAACGGGCCAAATTTTGGTACACAAGACTATACAACAGTGCGTAGAACACATGAACCACCAGTTGCAAGGACTAGATTGTACGATTCCTGAATCCAGAAACTGGGCTGTTCCCGAGCTGAATGAAATTTCCCTGCAGGAGTCTATTCATTGGAAGGACTATTGGAATAGCTTTAAAAATCCAAAGCTATTTTTTGAAGGAACTGGGCGAGCGAATCTACAAACCAAACTGGAGCCGATATTACGCCAGCGAATCGGGGAAGCTGTGGATCAGCAACGAGAACGAATGTCTTCTTTTTACGTTACGCTGATGCAGGAGGAACAAATGTGGCAGAAAGCTCAGCTTCGAGAGCAAATGCTGGAGACGACTCGTGGCATGGAGCATGCCCTTATGGGCGGTGAGCAGCCACAGGTTTGGGAAGAGCTTGCTGGCAAGATTGCGGCTTTGGAGTAAAGATAAATAAGTACACCATTTATTTAAGTTCAGGACACCGGGTTGTGGGACAACCCGGTGTTTTATGCATGCTCCAAAAAGAAAGCAATACTGAGTAAATAGCCATATTCAATAATAAGAAAGCGATTTAATTTGTCTAATCACCCACCAATTGATAACCTGCCTGAATACGGCTTGTTATCCTCTTTGCCCCCTTGGAAAGCGAATGGTAAACTTCACTAAGCCATATAACAACGTCGTGCAACTAATGGAGGGACATTGACATGGAAGTGCTCAGGCAACTGCAAGTTTTTTTTCGCGAGAGGAGACACTATCTGTTTCTTTCTATTTTATGCCTTGCGATAGCGACGGCCCTGGGACTGGTGTATCCGAACCTGCTCCAAAGGCTAATTGATAACGCTATCATCCCCGGTGACTTCGGGAAAGTCCCGGCGCTGGCTCTGACTGTGCTGGGAGTAGTCATCATCAAAGGGTTCATGCAATTTTTACATGGTTTTTTTGGTGGACGGCTAGGTAACTACTTGGCGTACCGACTCCGCAATGCTTGTTACGAAAAGCTGCAATTTCTGTCCTTCAGATATTATGACACTGCCAAAACGGGGGATCTCATGTCCCGACTGACTGGTGATTTGGAGGCAATTCGTAACTTTATCGGGTTTGGTTTTGCCCAACTCCTCAATGTGCTACTGATGGTCGTATTCGGCTCTATGATGATGCTGTATATTAACTGGCAGCTCACCCTCATTACGATGATCAGCATGCCATTGCTACTCTTCGTCACATTCAAGTTTGAATCCCGGATTCATCCCACCTTTCAGGAAATGCGGATTGCCCTTAGCGCCTTGACGACAGCGGTCCAAGAAAATATAACAGGTGTGCGAACCGTCAAATCTTTTGCCCGCGAATCCTATGAAGTTGAGAAATTTTCAGTACGTAATGAACAATACAAGAGTAATCAAATTCAGGCTGCTTCCTTATGGAGTCGGTTTTTCCCCGCTATGGAACTGATTGCTTCTGTCAGTGTGGTCCTTCTGTTGGGCATGGGGGGGTATCTGGTCATTCAGAAGTCAATGACCTTGGGGCAGCTCGTCGCTTTCTTTAGCTTAATTTGGTATATTATCGGCCCCATCTGGAGCATTGGCTTTCATATCAATAACTATACGCAGTCCAAAGCTTCTGGTGAAAGGGTCTTGGAACTGCTAAATCAGTCCATAGATGTAACCGATGAAGCCGGAGCACTTACACTCGATGCCGATCAGGTGGAAGGACATGTTACGTTTGAACATGTTACCTTTGCTTACGGAAATAAGCTTCCGGCTGTTGTTGACATCAATTTAGACGCACCGCCAGGATCAGTCATTGGAATTTTAGGAGGAACGGGGTCAGGGAAGTCTACCATTATTCAATTACTCATGCGCGCTTATAATGTGAATGCAGGAAGTATCAAGTTGGATGGCAAGGATATACGTCACTTGAAGATTCGCTATTTACGTGCTCAAATTTCTTCCGTGTTTCAGGAGACGTTTTTGTTTTCGTCCTCTATACGCAACAATATTTCATATGGTTTAAGTCATGTCAGTATGGATGACATCATACGCGTTTCCAAACTGGCTCAGGCGCATGAATTCATAACTGAACTACCGCTGGGATATGACACTGTCGTCGGAGAACGTGGATTGGGACTGTCCGGAGGACAGAAACAACGGATCGCCATCGCCCGCGCACTACTCAAAAATCCGAAGATTCTGGTTCTGGATGATGCTACCAGTGCGGTCGATATGGAAACAGAGCATGAAATACAGACCGGTTTTCAAGAGGTTATGCGTGGTCGAACAACATTTATAATCGCTCATCGAATCTCTTCGCTTCGTCATGCCAATGAAATTGTGGTGCTTGAGGAGGGGCGAATCGTCCAGCGTGGAACACATGAACAGCTCATTGCTACTCCAGGTCCATATCAGGATGTGTATCATATTCAATACGCCGATTACATAGCTCAGGCTCCAGATGGTGTATCCGAAGGGCAGGTGAGATCATGAATATACCCGCAGAAAAAGTCAAACCGTTAAAAAAACCAACGAATGAGCGCTTTGTCTATCAAGATGATGATGTCATTGACAAACCGTTTAACTGGTCAGAATTCAAACGTTTGCTGGCATACATGAAGCCTTATGCCCGTCAGATTTTGCCGATCCTTCTGGTCATGATGATTCTCGGCACCATTACCAAGCTGACGGTTCCTTATTTGATCAGTCTGGCCATTGATAAAGCAATTGCTCCCGCATGGCCTGCACTGCCCAGCGTAAAGTTACTGCTGCTCATCACGGGTGCCGTGCTCTTGTTATATTTAATTCAATGGGCAGCCAGCACATACCGCATTAAATTCACCAATATTATCGGTCAACGGGTTATTTACGATTTGCGTGAAGATTTATTCAAGCATATTCAAAAGCTATCCTTTAACTTTTTTGATAAGAGACCAGCAGGTTCTGTATTAGTGCGCGTGACAAATGACATTAACTCGCTACAGGATCTTTTTACGAACGGTGCAGTGAATGTCCTGATTGACTGCGTACAGCTTATCGGAATTATTGTCATTTTGCTGCTTATTAACTGGAAGCTCGGTTTGGCGGTAATTGTGACCGTTCCGATCATGTTTTTGATCTCGACCAAGCTGCGCGTACGCATCCGCCGTGCTTGGCAAGAAGTGCGTATGAAGAACTCACGTATCAACTCTCATTTGAATGAGTCCATTCAGGGGATTCGTGTGACACAAGCGTATACGCAGGAGCAGGAAAACATGGCTTATTTCGACGATATGAACAGCTCTAGCAAAAAATCGTGGGATAAGGCTTCTGCCATGAATCAGGTCTTTGGCCCACTTATTGATATTACCGGAGGATTTGGTACGCTTGTGCTGTTCTGGTTTGGAGCGCATTTAATTCAGACAGATCAGCTTACGGTGGGATTACTGGTTGCGTTTGCTAACTATGTTGGGAACTTTTGGGAACCGATTAATCGACTGGGGCAAATGTATAATCAGTTACTGGTTGCGATGGCTTCGTCAGAACGAATTTTTGAGTTTATGGATGAACAGCCGAATATTGCAAACAAACCGGGAGCAAAAGCCTTGCCGTCCATTCGAGGCGATATCCAATTTGAAAAGGTCATTTTTGAATATGAAAAGGGACGTCAGGCGCTTAAAGGTATTAATCTTTCTGTCGAGGCGGGCCAATCTATAGCGCTTGTGGGTCATACCGGATCAGGTAAAAGTACAATTATTAATCTGCTCAGCCGTTTTTATGACATTACGTCAGGGCGGCTTACGATTGATGGCCATGATGTGCGCGATGTCACGGTGGAGAGCTTGCGAAGCCAGATAAGCATCGTGCTTCAGGATACATTTATTTTTTCGGGGACGATACGCGATAATATCCGATTTGGCCGATTGGATGCAACGGATGAGGAAATTGAAGCGGCTGCGAAGGCGGTCAATGCTCATGAATTCATTGTTCACTTGCCAGCTGGCTATGAAACAGAGGTAGAGGAGCGGGGGGGAATGTTGTCCATGGGCCAGCGACAGCTCTTATCCTTTGCTCGTGCCTTGCTGGCAAATCCGAGAATTCTTATCCTGGATGAAGCAACAGCCAGTATTGATACGGAAACGGAGTTGAAAATTCAGGAGGCTCTTCAGGTTTTACTGGAAGGCAGAACTTCGTTTATGGTCGCTCACCGTTTGTCCACCATCCGGAATGCTGATCATATCGTTGTACTGGATCATGGGGAAATCCAAGAAAGTGGTAATCATGAACAATTGATGAAAAAACATGGAATATATCGGGGGCTGGTGGAAGCACAGTTCAGATTTTTGTAAAAAAAAGATCAAAAAATCGCGTTTTTTGTAAATTTAAATGCCGAGCACTATTGCATTCTTGGAGCTAAACCCTGAAAATAAAGATGAAAAGAGATCAGAGCAATTTCGTCAGAGGGGGAAGAGTTCAAGATGTGGGGTGCTCCTTTTTCTGCCAAAGCTAAGAAGATGCTGCTGCTGGGTAGCGGCGAATTGGGAAAAGAAGTCATTATTGAAGCTCAGCGGCTTGGCGTGGAATGTATTGCTGTTGATCGCTATGAACTGGCTCCAGCAATGCAGGTGGCCCATCGCTCTCACTGTCTGGATATGCAGGATGCTGAGGCGTTGAAGGCACTAATTCGTGAGGAAAAGCCCGACATAATTGTACCTGAAATCGAAGCTATTGCTACGGGTGCTTTGGAAGAATTAGAGCAAGAAGGATTTTACGTAGTACCAACGGCCCGTGCCGCCCGTCTTACGATGGACCGGGAAGGTATCCGCAGGCTGGCTGCCGAGAAATTACAGCTTCCGACTGCTGCCTATCGTTTTGCAGATAATTTTGACCAGTTGCGGTCGGCGGTTCATGAGCTGGGCACGCCATGTGTGGTCAAGCCTTTGATGAGTTCGTCGGGTAAAGGGCAGTCTGTATGCCGGGCACTCGAAGATGCAGAATCCTGCTGGAATACGGCGCTGGAAGGCGCGCGTGCCAAAACAACACGTGTCATTGTTGAAGCTTTTGTCCCGTTTGAGAGCGAAATTACCTTATTGACCGTCAGATCGGTTTCGGGTACGATTTTTTGCCCACCGATTGGCCACATTCAGAAAGATGGGGATTATGTCGAATCCTGGCAGCCTCATGGCATGACGGACAAGCAGCTTTCGGAGGCGGAGAACATTGCCCGTACGATTACGGATGAACTGGGTGGTTACGGATTGTTTGGCGTAGAGCTGTTTTTAACAGCTGATGGCGTCATATTCAGTGAAGTATCCCCTCGTCCGCATGATACAGGAATGGTGACCATGATCACGCAGGATTTGTCGGAATTTGCGCTTCACGTGCGGGCCATTCTCGGATTCCCGGTGCCATCCGTCACGCTGCTTACACC
Organism: Paenibacillus sp. A3M_27_13; assembly: GCF_024213315.1. Lineage (NCBI taxonomy): Bacteria > Bacillati > Bacillota > Bacilli > Caryophanales > Paenibacillaceae > Paenibacillus > Paenibacillus sp. A3M_27_13. The sequence continues at coordinate 383,109 of NZ_JANAVE010000001.1, read as the reverse complement.
AGGAGCTTCAGCTACTTTGAAGGCAGAAGTGGCTACGCGGGATTTCGTAATAAGCGGTCTGCATGATGCATTATTGCTACCCCGGACACAGGTGCGAGTGTTCGGGAAGCCTGAAACCAAGCCGGGACGCCGGATGGCTGTAGCGCTTAGCGCTGCAGAAGATGTGGAAACAGCACGGAAGACGGCCAAAGAAGCTGCTAATATGCTGAAAGTGGAGGTAAATCATGTCTAACAATGTGATGATTCCAGTACTGACAATTCGTTCCGTAGAGCTTGGCGATTGCGAAGCCGTAACTGGACTACTAAGAGAAGTCGGGTACCCGATGACTTGTGGTGTAATGAAAGAAGTTATGGGAACAACGCGGGAGGACAGTCAAGCGAATATGATGGTTGCAGAAATGGATGGTCGTGTTGTCGGAGTAATCGGCATGCATACGGCTCAAAGCTTGGCTTATCCTGATCCTGCCGTACAAATCACCATGCTGGTCGTGAGCGGGGAGTATCGCGGCGAGGGCATTGGCAAGCGCCTGGTGGCTTGTGGTGAGGAGTGGGGACGTGCGCAAGGATGCTATCATTTATTCATTACCGGAGCGAATAACCGCATCAAACAAGTAGAGGCCCGAGCATTCTACAATCGAATCGGCTTTGAAAAGCAAGGCTACCGTTTCAGCAAAAAGCTTAGATAATCAGCCTATAACAAGACAATCTAATACTTAAAGCCTCACTACTTTTAACTTAGTTCCGCATGGGTCAATTCCGAGCGGGGCTATTTTTTTTCCAACTTTTATACCATTGATCCTTCTATAAAACATGATATACTGCTAGAGTAAAGATTACAAAGTTGTAACCAGACGCGTTCACACCAAGGCATTTATACAACAAGGAGATGACGAAATGAAGAATATGTTGAAAAAAACACTGGTGATGGGAAGTCTAAGCGCCATTTTATCCGCAGGATTCATCGTTCCGGCATCAGCTTCACCAGCTGACGATTTGACTGCCCAACTGCAACAATGGTTTCAAAATAACGGATATACCGTCAATATGTCCAACGGGACGACTACGATAACAAAGACCGTAATTAAGGATGTTTCTGAAAAGGACAAGGCTAAAAACAAAACAGCAAATCCTTCATCCGGTAAACAAGCAACAACCAAACAGGGTAGCCAAAAGGCATCGCAGTCTAGTAACAAGCAACAGACTCAAAAACAAAGCACAAACTCAGGCGCGGGTCAGTCAGCAGGATCGGATGCACAACTGAGCAAGTCCCAATTTGCAGCTGAGGTTGTAAAGCTTGTAAATAACGAGCGCAGCCAAAAAGGTCTGAAGCCCCTCGCATCGAATGCGAAGCTTACAGAAGTAGCCTTAGTCAAGGCGAAGGATATGAGTACGAACAATTACTTTTCCCATACATCACCGACCTATGGTTCACCATTTGATATGATGAAAAAATTCGGTGTAACTTATACGTATGCGGGCGAGAATATTGCCATGGGACAACAAACACCACAAGAAGTGATGAAAGCCTGGATGAACAGCCAGGGACACCGTGAGAATATTTTGAAGGCAGAATATACACAAATTGGTGTGGCTTACTACAATGGATATTGGGTACAAGAGTTCACACGTAACTAAGATGATCGTAAATACGTTCCCAACGTCATGTCGCTGCTACGAAAAGATAGTGACGTGACGTTAATCTGGAGACCCGCTGACACGTTCAGCGGGTCTTTTGGTGTCTCTTATTCCTCCAGTGGCATAACCATTGCTTTATACCAGAAAAGACATAAGGGACGTATTTATAGTATGATAGCAGCAAGTTGAATGGATTGCAGACTACATGGAAAGCCAGGTGAACAAATGAGCTACGAAATCGTGCATGAAGGTGCCTTTGCTATGCTCAAGGTGCAGTTGAACCCCGGAGAAATGATTAAAGCGGAAATGGGAGCGATGGTTTCCATGTCTTCCAGTGTAGATATAAAGGGGACGGTAGACGGTGGACTGTTACGTGGTTTAGGCAGAATGTTGAGCGGAGAAAAATTCTTTTTTCAAGAACTGAGGGCAGCCCGGGGACCGGCTGAAGTGTTGTTAGCCCCTGCCAGTATAGGTGATGTACAAGCGGTGGAACTGGATGGCACGTATAGACTGTTGGTCCAAAAGGACGGCTTTCTGGCTTGCACGGAAGGTATTGAGGTTAGCACCAAAATGCAAAACCTGATGAAAGGTTTATTCTCTGGTGAAGGTTTTTTTATCGTAGAAATCAGTGGTCGAGGTACGGTATTCCTGTCCTCTTATGGAGCCATTCATCCCATTTACATCGCGCCAGGAGAGGAGCGTATTATTGATAATGCTCATCTGGTGGCATGGCCGGATTATATGGATTATAAAATTGAAAAAGCATCTAAAGGCTGGTTGTCCAGCGTAACGAGTGGAGAAGCGCTTGTATGCCGCTTTCGCGGTGAAGGGACGGTACTGATTCAAAGTCGAAATCCGGGCAGTTTTGGACAATGGATCAAAAGTTTCATCCCTGATAGTAAATAGTTTGGTTCGTCTGATTAGAGTTGTGAGGATAAACTATTCGCACAAGAAAGTATAATATAAGGGTGGCCATTTGCCATCCTTTTTTTGCATGTTCATGGGAAATTATGTGTGACTCTAAGCGTTTATTGCGCTTTTATTCCGAACGGTTTATTTGCAAAATGATATGAGAAGCCTTATGTTTATTTCACTAAGCTATCAGGAGGGAACACGAGTGAATTCATCAAAATGGATTTGGCGGTCTGTCGGTTCCGTTTCCATTGCCGCCACATTGCTATTATTGTACGGATTTATTACAGCAGTACAAAGTATCACGGCTCCAGAGCCAATGGTTAGCACTCAACCTGTGCATTCCGGTTCATCGCAGACACAAACTGCGCCATCCGCTACAAATCAGACGGGAGAGTTTCGGGTAGCTGCCATTGGAGATTCGCTAGCCAAAGGCACAGGGGATGACTCCGGAAGTGGTTTTGTGCGTCGGTCGGTGAGCTTGTTAAATAATCAGGAAGGCCATAAGGCTCAGCTCATAAATAATCTGGGGATTAATGGACTGACGACTCAAGGACTATTGACCAAGCTGGATGAGCCTGGTGTTTCTTATGTGTTGAAAAAGGCTAACGTCATTATTGTCTCGATTGGCGGAAATGATTTATTTCAGGGGGCTCAGGCTGCCCAAACTGGCAAAGAGCCACCTACACTCAGTGGTTTGCGTAAAGCTGTGCCTGATGCCGCCAAACGTCTGCAAAAAGTGCTGACAAAGGTAGGGAAAATCAATCCGAATGCTAAAATTATCTATGTCGGATTATATAATCCATTCAGTGATCTGCAGGAAATGAAAATTCCTGGTAATCTTGTGGTCACAGAATGGAATCTGGCTGCCATGGCAATTACCAACCAAAACAGCAATATGACTCTGGTTCCAACTTTCGATTTGTTCCAGCAAAATTTGCCCGTCTATTTATCTTCCGATCATTTTCATCCAAACGGACAGGGCTATCAGGCAATCGCTGAACGTATCGCGCAAGGGTTTGCAGTTGCAACCACGAAGGATGCCGATAAAGTGGAAAATGAACAACAGTCTACAAGTAGCCAACCCGCTGAAGTGAAAAAGGGAGGGAACAAGTAATGAGCATCCAATCTGCTGACAAGACCGGGGCTGGAATAACCCAAAATCCGACATCAAGGGATGCAGTGTCCAGTTTCCATTCCGCCAATCAGGTTGGCAGCGCAGGCAGAGACAGAAGCAATAACGAAACAGTTCTCTCTGTTCAGCGCGTTAAGAAACGTATCAAACGCAAAATGATCATTCATGATGTAACATTCGACGTTCGTGCGGGTGAAATTTTCGGATTTCTCGGTCCTAATGGGGCTGGAAAAACGACGACTATTCGTATGCTGGTCGATTTAATTAAGCCTACGGAAGGGACGATTACTGTCTGTGGACATAATGTAAATCGTGACCCTGAGCAGGCTTTGCGGCATATTGGTTCTATTGTGGAAAATCCAGAGGTGTACAGCTACCTGACAGGGTGGGAGAATTTAGAGCATTTTGCCCGTATGCAGCCTGGTGTAGACGAGCCGCGTATCCGCGAAGTCGTTGAGCTTGTTCGGCTCGATCGCCGTATCCATGATAAAGTAAGTACGTATTCTCTCGGAATGCGCCAGCGTCTTGGTATAGCCCAAGCCTTGCTTGGTAGACCGAAATTGCTCATTTTGGATGAACCGACGAACGGGTTAGACCCCAAGGGGATCAAGGAAATGAGAGCTTTTATCCGTTTGCTAGCGGCAGAAGGCATGGCTGTATTTGTTTCCAGCCATTTGCTCAGCGAAATCCAGCTGCTATGTGATCGGGTGGCAATTATAAGTCGGGGAAAGGTGCTAGCTGTAGGTGGTGTACGGGAATTGGTTGATACGCACTCGCACATGGCCGTATGGCAACTGGAGCCTCGTGATCAGGGTCTTGCCATATTGCAAAATTCTCCGCATGTGCAAATAATTACGAACGCCGATGAATTAATTGATGACAGCATTGTGGCAGGCAGCGGAGCCGATGCAATTTTTACAGAAATGGATGAAGAGCATATTGCGGAGCTGGTGACACAAATGACGGCTTCCGGTATTTCCGTTAAAGGTGTAACCAAAATCAATCCTACACTGGAGCAGCTATTCCTGAAAATGACGGAAGGTGAGATACTTGAATAACATTTTACCGCTCGTACAAAATGAAACGCTCAAAATTATCAAGAAGAAACGATTTTATGTCATTTTACTTGTTTTACTTGTGCTTGTGCCGATTTTTACGTACGCTCAGATGAAAGTGGCAGAAAACAATCGCGAAAAATTCGGCAATGATTGGCGACTCGAACTGCGTCAGGCGATTACCGATAATCAAAACTCGCTGGGAAGTGACCGGGTTCCCGAGGAATGGAAGACCTACCGTCGGGTCTTTGTGCAGCAGATGCAATATTATTTGGAAAATGATGTGAATCCTAATGAGCCGAGTGGTGTCACCTTTACCAGAGAGTTTATGGATAATTCCATTAATCTGTTCGTTCCGCTGTTGATTATGGCCATTGCCTCCGACTTGGTTTCTGGAGAACGGACGACAGGCACGATAAAAATGTTGCTGACTCGCCCAGTCAGGCGGTGGAAAATACTGCTGAGCAAGCTGCTGACATTGTATATGTTCGTCTCGCTCATCATTTTAGCTGTATTTGTAATTAGCTATCTGATATCAGGCTTGTTTTTTGGTTTTCGCGGTTTTAATGTTCCGGTATTTACCGGATTTCAAATTGTTGGATCGACGGTGGATTTGTCTGCTGTACACGCGATTCCACAATGGCATTATCTGATGCTGCAAGCCGGATTGATCTGGTTCGTCAGTCTTGTGGTAGCTTCGTTAGCCTTCATGGTATCTGTCCTGGTACGAAGTACGGCGGCAAGTATCGTGGTCATGATGGCTGCACTTATTTCGGGCACTATTTTGACAAACATGGCTTCATCTTGGCAGAGTGCTAAATATTTATTTATGGTTAACCTCGAATTAACCGATTATTTATCTGGAAGCCCCGCCCCCATTGAGGGAATGACCTTACCCTTTTCTTTAGCTGTACTGGGCATTTGGGGGGCTGCGGCATTGATTGTTTCATTCGCCGTCTTTACGAAACGGGATATATTGAATTAAAATGGACAAGGTAAAAGAAAACATCTGTTTGCATTTTTGGTGAAAATCATCAAGAATAAGGCAAAACACGGTTACGATTAGACAAAGGGGGAGCATGAATGGTCGACAAAATCGACTTGTCTGCGGGAGTGTCCGGCACACAAAGCGGAGCTTCGGAATATGGCGCGGACGACATTCAAGTGCTCGAAGGGCTTGTGGCAGTTCGCAAACGGCCGGGCATGTACATCGGGAGCACCAGTTCTTCGGGGCTGCATCATTTGGTATGGGAAATTGTAGACAACGCGGTGGATGAACATCTCGCCAAGTTTTGCTCTCGCATTGATATTACAATGCATAAGGACGGTTCCGTTACAGTATCAGACAACGGGCGCGGTATTCCTACGGGAATGCACAAAACGGGAATTCCTACGCCTCAGGTTGTATTCACCATTTTGCACGCCGGAGGTAAGTTTGGCGGTTCGGGATATAAAAAATCCGGGGGTCTGCACGGTGTAGGTGCGTCTGTAACGAACGCTCTTTCGGAATGGCTTGAAGTAGAAATTTACCGGGACGGCAAGATTCACCGTCAGCGGTTTGAATATTGGCAGGACAAGAAGGGCGTGGAGCATGTCGGGGAACCGACCACAGGCCTTGAAGTGCTGGGCAATACTAACAAGACGGGCTCGAAAATTACATTTAAACCGGATATTCGTGTTTTTCAGGCAGGCATTCATTTTAACTACGATACGTTGGCTGAGCGCCTTCAGGAAATTGCTTTTCTAAATTCGGGCCTTCGTATTCAACTTAAAGACGAACGCAGCGGAAAGTCAGATGAGTATTTTTATGAGGGTGGCGCAAGTCAGTTTGTTGCTTTTCTGAATGAGGGCAAGGATGTGCTGCATGACGTTATTCACTTTAATGCCGAGAAAGAAGACATTGAAGTAGAGATTGCCATCCAGTACAATGCTGGTTATACAGAGACGATTGCTTCGTTCGTTAACTCCATTCCGACACGTGGAGGAGGTACGCATGAAACGGGATTCAAAACCGCTTACACTCGTGTCATGAACGACTATGCCCGGAAAACGGTGATGTTGAAAGAAAAGGATAAAAACTTGGAGGGCAACGATCTACGTGAGGGCATGATGGCTGTAATCAGTGTCAAGATGGCTGAGGTTGAATTTGTCGGCCAGACAAAGGATCAGCTGGGAAGCGCTTCGGCACGGAGTACAGTGGATGCCATCGTATCTGAGCAGATGCAGCGTTTTTTGGAAGAAAATCCGCAGATAGCACAAACTTTGATCAAGAAGGCAGTTCAAGCATCCAGAGCGCGTGAAGCTGCACGTAAAGCTCGGGATGAAATGCGTTCCGGCAAAAAACGCAGTGAAAGTTCCAATTTGAATGGTAAATTGTCGCCTGCGCAGTCCAAGGATTTTACACGTAATGAGTTGTTTATTGTGGAAGGCGATTCGGCTGGAGGATCAGCCAAGCAGGGACGGGATTCCAAAATTCAGGCCATATTGCCGCTAAAGGGCAAGCCGATGAATCCGGAAAAATCCAAACTGGCGGATATTATGAAGAATGATGAGTACCGTGCTATTACAGCAGCTATTGGTGCGGGAGTAGGAACAGAGTTTTCGCTGGAAGACAGCAATTATTCCAAAATCATCATTATGACCGATGCAGATACAGATGGTGCGCACATTCAAGTGCTGTTGTTGACGTTCTTTTATCGGTACATGAAAGAGCTTATTGATGCAGGACGCATATTTATTGCTCAACCGCCATTGTATAAAATAACTCGAAAGTCGGGTAAGCTCGAAACGGTGCGTTATGCTTGGACTGACGAGCAGCTTGATAATTATTTAAAAGAATTTGGACGAAATTTTGAGCTTCAGCGCTATAAAGGACTTGGGGAAATGAACCCTGATCAGTTATGGGAAACAACGATGAATCCCGATTCACGCACCTTGCTACGCGTTCAGATAGAGGATGCAGCCAAGGCTGAACGCAGGGTGTCCACTTTGATGGGTGATAAGGTGGATCCGCGCAAGCGCTGGATCGTGGAAAACGTAGATTTTACGGAATACGTAGAGTAGTGCTATCAAAAGAGGTGTATACATGAGCTTATCGGAGCAGTTTTTGCCAGCTTTTCTGGAGGAAGTGGTCGGTGACCGCTTTGGCCGATATTCCAAATATATTATTCAGGATCGGGCGATACCCGACGTACGGGACGGATTAAAACCCGTACAACGTCGTATTCTTTATGCAATGTACGATTCGGGCAATACGCCGGATAAAGCATATCGTAAATCGGCCAAAACCGTTGGGGACGTTATGGGTAATTACCACCCCCACGGTGACTCGTCGATATACGACGGCATGGTACGGATGGCGCAGCCTTGGAAAATGAGTCACGTGCTGGTGGACGGTCACGGTAACTGGGGCTCCCAGGATGATGATCCGGCGGCAGCTATGCGTTATACGGAGGCTCGCTTGTCTCCGATCGCAATGGAAATGCTGCGCGATATTGAAAAGCGTACGGTTTTGTTCAAGGACAATTTTGATAACTCGGCCAAAGAGCCCGTTGTGTTGCCGTCTCGTTATCCAAATTTGTTGGTGAACGGTTCCAGTGGGATCTCGGCGGGATTTGCGACAGAGATCCCTACACATAGTTTACGCGAAGTTATTGATGCCAGCATTGCGGTGATGGAAAAGCCAGAGATTGAGCTGGAAGAGATTATGACCTTTATCAAAGGTCCTGATTTCCCGACTGGCGGACTCATTATGGGTGGCGAAGGCATCAAGGACGCTTACCGTACGGGAAAAGGACGTATTTATATTCGTTCCAAAACGGAAATTCAGTCCTTGCGCGGAGGTAAGCAGCAGCTAGTCATTACCGAAATCCCATACCAGATCGTCAAATCAAGGCTCGTAACCGCCATGGAGAATATCCGTCTGGAGAAAAAGGTGGAAGGGATTGCCGAGGTTCGTGACGAAAGCGGACGAAATGGTTTGCGCATTGTTGTGGAGCTGAAGAAGGAAGCCGATGCGGAAGGGATTTTAGCTTATTTGCTGAAAAAAACCGACCTACAGGTGGCATATAACTTCAACATGGTAGCTATTGTGAACAAAGCGCCACATCAGCTTGGGCTAAAGTCCATTTTGGAAGCGTATATCGCCCATCAACGCGAAGTTGTCACTCACCGTATCCAGTATGAACTGGAAAAGGCAGAGGATCGTGCCCATGTGCTGGAAGGTTTGGTCAAGGCGCTGAACATTCTGGATGAGGTCATTGCAGCCATTAAAGCTTCCAAAAATCGCCAGGACGCGCAAAATAATTTGCAATGGATGTTTGGTTTTAGCGAACGTCAGGCAGATTCTATTTTGACTTTGCAGTTGTACCGTCTCACCAATCTGGAAATCACCACGCTTGAAAAAGAACTGGGGGACATCCAGAAAAAAATCGCGCAATATCGTTCTATTCTGGAAAGTGATCGCAAGCTGATCAGCCTGATTCGCAAGGAACTGTTGGAAATTCGCGAAAAGTACGGCATTGACCGTCGTTCAGATATCCAGGGCGAGGTAGAAGAGATTAAGGTGAACCTGGAAGTCATGGTGGGAGCAGAGGATGTGCTGCTGACACTCTCGAAAGATGGCTATGTGAAACGCACAAGTATGTTGTCATTCACTCGTTCAGGCGGGGAACGTTCAAGTTCTGGTGTTAAAGAAGGGGATTACGTTACCCAATTGCTTGATGTGAATACGCTGGACATATTGCTCGTCTTCACCCAGCGTGGACAATACTTTTTATTGCCTGTACATCAGGTGCCAGAGTATAAGTGGAAAGAGCCGGGCACACCAATTGTCAACGTTATTCCGTTATCGAAGGAAGATCGTATCGTAAGTGTTATTCCGCTCAAAAACATCGAGGAAATAGGAAAAAGCCTGGTATTTGTAACAAAGAAGGGCCAAGTAAAGCGTACAGAATTAAAAGAATATGCTACAAAACGTTCCAGTGCCGTAGCCGCCTGCAAAGTAGCAGGGGACGATGAGGTGTTATCGGTAACGTTAAGCGAGGGTACCCAGGATATTATGCTGATTACCCGCGCGGGTATGAGTATACGCTTCAAGGAGCAAGAGGTTAATGCGATGGGGCGCGTCTCGGCTGGTGTCAAAGGTATACAGCTAGCCGAAGGCGATGAAATTATCGCGGCGTTGTGGGTAGAAGAGGATGAAGGAGAAGTGTTGGTGCTGACCGAGTCCGGTTATGGTAAGCGTACGCTTCTGCTGGATTATCCTACACAGGGAAGAGGCGGCAAAGGTATCACCACCTTTGAGTTCAAGGAAGGCAAACGAGTACGTTCGAATGGAACTCGAATCGTGGCTGCCTTCTATTGCCGTGAAGCTGTTCAATTATTTGCAATCACAGCAGAAGGACAAACGATGTCCTTCCTTTCGGAAAAGGCCCCTTTGACCGACCGAAAGGATACAGGCAAGCTGCTAGCTCCAGTGGAGAAGAAGGACGAAATTGTGAATGTGCTGCTGCGTAGTGAGCCGCAAGCTTCTCAGTCCATAGAATAATAGGAAAGTCAAGCGCTTTTTAGCTCGAAAAAGAGAGGTCCTCTCGTGCCATTCCGGCACGAATGAGGACCTTTTTGCCGTCATGCTGTCGAACCCTGACCAGCCTTCAAAACCGAAGTGAGACTTCCTTCCCCTTTTCATTTCGTGCTCCAAAAACGGCAGGAAACCGGGGCTGAATGGCGAAAATTTAATGTGATGAAATACAATCCGGACGGTGGCCCATACGGTAACTTTGATGCTTTTACTGACCCTGTTATTTAAAGGAGTGAGGCAAAATGCAAACGACCGAATTTGCGAAAATCTGGTCCAGAATGGCTAAGGATTATAAGGTTCATATGGAGCAGCAGCTGGCTCCATCACTAACGGAAGCTCAACTTACGGTGCTGGAGGTTTTGAACGAATACGGCCGTATGAAACCGTCTCAACTAATCCCATATCTCGCCACCACACCAGCCGCGGTTACGATGCTGCTGGATCGGATGGAGCGGAATCGACTGGTCACCCGTTTCAGAGACGTAAAGGACCGTAGAATTGTATGGATTGTTATCTCGGATCAAGGGAGAGAAGAAGTAGAGCGTGGATTGCGAATCCGGGATGATTTTCTGGGTTCTGCACTAAACCGAATTTCTCAGCACAATCAAAATTTGCTGGTTTATTTGTTGGGGAAAATTACAACGAAGGCGAAAACTTCAGTAATGACAAGTGAGGCTGAGGGAGTAAAGGAACCAATAGAGCGAGCAGAATAACTAGAATGGCGTCTACATGAAAAGTAGCTGTACGCAGCAGATTATCATTTTAAGGTAAGTAGGAGTGCGCGGATGTAAATACCTATCGTGGTATTCATACCGCGCTTTTTTGTGTTGAAGTATAGGTGATATTTGGGTGAATGTTGACATTTACATAAGAGATGATAAAATAATAGTTATGAATAAATAACATTTCGTATGCAAATAGTTTCTAGTATATGTATATGTATATGTATATGTATATGTATATGTATATGTATATGAATATGGATTGTCAATTGGATATTAGAAAGAAGGATGGTTCCAGTGAGTGATAGAGAGGAAGACAGACTTGAGGTGTACCGGATTATTCAATCGGTAAGGGAGGTTAACAAAACGATATTTTATTCCTTCTGGAATGAGGAGCAGCATTTGGATCTGACGGCCATTCAGCATATGGCTTTGGCAATTCTGAATAAACGCCCCAACATCGGATTATCCGAGCTGGCAGACATAGCGCATGTGGGAAGCAGCTCTATGAGTGGGGTAGTTGACCGCTTGACCAAGGCGGGATATATTGCTCGCGGACGGCATGAGCATGACCGTAGATCCTTAGTGCTGACGCTTACGCCAGAAGGAAAAGATATCATGCAAAAAGTAGACGCCATGTGGATGGAGCGCGTCTTGCCCATTCTGGACATCCCGAAGGAGCAGCTAGAGATGGTCCTGGATATCCATAAACAAATGATCATGAAATTAACACCGAAGGGAATGAATCAACTTGAGCAGTCCTCAAATGACACTACCAGGTAATGTACGCAGAGCACCCATTGTGGCCGCTCTGCTGATTGGCGCGATTGTAGCGATATTAAATCAGACGTTGATCAGTGTGGCTTTACCGAAAATGATGAGTGATTTGAATATAGATGCCAATATAGCTCAGTGGCTTAGTACGGGCTTTATGCTCGTGAATGGGGTATTGATCCCGGTGACCGCGTTCTTGATTGCCCGTTTCTCCACTCGTAAATTGTTTATTAGCGCGATGACTATTTTTTCAATAGGCACGCTGTTATGTGCTGTAGCTCCAAGCTTCAGCATATTGCTGATCGGTCGGCTTATTCAGGCCGCGGGAGCAGGTATCATGATGCCCTTAATGATGGTGGTTATCTTGAACATCTACCCAATAGAGCGTCGTGGCCGGGCGATGGGAACCTTGGGGATTGCGATGGGTTTTGCTCCAGCCATTGGGCCAACCTTATCCGGTTATATAGTACAGCATTATGACTGGCGGGTTTTGTTCTGGATCATCCTGCCGATTTCAGTGATTTCGATTGTGATCGGATTTATTTTTCTGAAAAATGTAACGGAGCAGTCCAAGCCAAAGCTGGACATTCCCGGCATCATTTTGTCTACGCTCGGTTTCGGTGGAATATTATACGGCTTTAGTGATGCAGGAACATCGGGTTGGGGAAGTATTCCGGTCCTGTCTACGCTTATCGTTGGGACTATTGCGCTTATTTTGTTTATTGTTCGCCAACTGAAGGCAGATGAGCCTATGCTGGAGTTCCGTATCTTTAAATACGATGTGTACAGCTTGACGACAATCATTAACGTGATTGTGACGATGGCTTTGTACGCCGGTATGATATTGCTTCCGATTTATTTGCAAAATATTCGGGGGTTTACACCGCTCCAGTCCGGTATGCTAATGTTACCGGGAGCGATTCTGATGGGGCTCATGTCTCCTGTAACGGGGGCTATTTTTGACCGAATCGGAGCACGCTGGTTGTCTGTAATTGGCTTGCTGATCATGGCTATAACGACTTGGGAATTTACACGGTTGACCGAAACAACCACCTATATGACACTGTTAATTAATTATACGGTGCGGATGTTCGGGATGTCGTTGCTGATGATGCCGATCCAAACAGCCGGGTTGAATCAGCTTCCGCAACGATTGAATGCACATGGTACGGCGATGAGTAACACGCTGCGTATGATTTCTGGCTCGATTGGGACGGCAATTCTGGTGACAGTGATGTCAACACAGAGCAGCAACCGTTTGACATCGATTGTTACATCTGAGGGACTGACCGTGACAGATAAAGCGGGGATGCTGGCTGCAGGCAACCAAGCTACAATTTATGGGATTAACTCGGCTTTTATCATTGCAACAGTGTTGAGTGTGGCCGCTCTGATTTTAGCGTTTTTCATCAAAAATACGAATGCACAAAACGCCCATCCCCGTCAACAGCTGGTAAACAGCAAGAAGGGGCAGTCCGTGGCTTCCTCGTCATAAAAGGATGGGATGACGCATTAATTTAATTTTCTGCAAAAAAAAGAACCTGCAATGCATGTTTGTTTACATGCGTTGCAGGTTCTTTGTGCAAATGGGGTTGAAGATGTTGATATCCAGATAGGGCAGGGCTTTCCGGTTCAAATTTCAGACGTAATCATGTTCTCATAAAGCGACCGGGGCCATTCATTCCATGGAAATTGGACTGGAGGTAACGAGTGAAATCTCATATCGTCCTTGCTAACCGGATGCGGTGCTCCAGCGAGTAAGGACCAGAGCGCGAGCTGTTGACCGGGCCGGCTCAGATTACCGCCATATTTTTGGTCACCGTAGAGGGGACAGCCGATCGCCTGCATTTGCACACGAATTTGGTGTGAGCGTCCGGTGTGCAACTTAATCTGCACGAGACTGAGTCCATCTGCTTGTCCGATCATGCGGTACTCCAAAATGGCTTCCTTCGCACCAGCCGTGCCAGGCCGAACCGCTTGAACCGTGTTGGTACGGCTATCCTTTAGCAGATAATGGGTTAGACGGCCCTGTGGGGCCGTAGGAACGCCATTCAGAACTGCTGTATACAGTTTGTGAAAATGACGACTTCGAACCGACTCAGACAGGCGAGAAGCAGCTTTGGACGTCTTAGCAAAAATCATGGCTCCACCTACAGGCCGATCCAGTCTGTGAACTAAACCCAAAAAAACGTTACCAGGCTTATTGTGTCTAATTTTTAGATCTTCCTTGAGTAAAGACAACAGATCAGGATCACCACTGGCATCCTCTTGCGTTGGAACATTGACAGGCTTTACAACCGCCAAAACATGATTGTCCTCATAGAGGACAGGAATATTCGGCTGTGCATGCTCATGCCGGGTAAGTTCATTTTGAGTCATAAGAGGAATTTAAGCCTCCCAGCGTCCGAGAATACCACAAGGCAAATTCAATCCCGAGCGTGTGATCGGCAATCCAATTTCACCAGCGCTAATTTGGCCGCCGTACTTTTGTTGCATGGTCATGCTCAGCATGTTGCGCAATACAGTAGGCGAAATACCTGTAGTATAAGAGTTAATCAGCATGAACAGCGGTTGATCTGAAATAATGCTCATGCAGGATTCGAGAAACGGGTATAAGCTTTCTTCAAGCTTCCAAGTTTCTCCGTTTGGTCCGCGTCCGTAAGAAGGAGGGTCCATAATAATGGCATCATAACGGTTGCCCCGACGTTGTTCTCGTTGCACGAACTTGAATACGTCGTCCGTAATGAAGCGTACCGGACGGTCAGCCAGACCGGACAATTGAACGTTTTCCTTTGCCCACTGCACCATGCCTTTGGCGGCATCCACGTGAACTACACTAGCTCCAGCATACGCAGCAGCAGTCGTGGCTCCTCCCGTGTATGCAAACAGGTTCAGTACGGAAATTGGTCTGCCTGCGCCTTTGATTTTATCCATCATCCAGCTCCAGTTCGCTGCTTGCTCTGGAAAAAGACCGGTATGCTTGAAGCTGGTCGGTTTAATGTGGAATTTAAGCGGTCCATAGCTAATTGTCCAGCGCTCGGGGATAGGTTTTTTCATATCCCAGTTGCCACCACCGGAGGAACTACGGTGGTAATGTCCATGAACATTACGCCATTCGGCTGTTTCCTGGGCCAAAGGCCATATGATTTGCGGATCGGGACGACGCAGGACAATATCACCCCAACGTTCCAGTTTTTCACCACCGCCTGTATCCATTACTTCATAGTCTTTCCATTCTTGTGCTACATACATGTACAATCCATCCTTCAGCAGTCAATTCAGGATTCAGGCAGCAAGCTGCACAGAAATCCCCATATGGAGTCTATTGTACAACAAACCTCAGCAACAATCGAATGATTACATAAATAAGTAAGTAGTCAAATGGTCCAAAATATTTTTTCTAGGATGTACTTGTAATTATAGCGCTTCCATATTAAAATGAAATCAATCCCACTTGTACGTACAACCATCCGTTTTTTATCATAATAATGAAAAACGGATTGTATTGTACGTACATAATATTTTTTTATCAACACAGCTGAAGTTCTACTTAATTAAACACAAACTGCCTAAACTGCCTGTAGCCAGCGTTTTGTGGTAGACGAAGCCTTCGTTCGAAGCTTCTGCCGAAGCGTGGATTCATGTTGGCGGAGCGCATTATAAGGTAATGACCTATGTTGTAACTAATAATTTGTTTATCCATAGAGTTTATCTGCCAACAGCCGCATGTAATGCGGCTGTTTTGCGTATATTTCCATAAGATTAAACCTAGTTTTTGAAATTAACATTTGACAATGAGAATCATTATCAAATATTATTTGAGTAACAGGGAGTGAAAGCATCCCATATTTCAAATAAAGGTGAGGGATGAACTTGGGTAAAATCATGATTGCTTATGCCAGTTTGACAGGTAATACAGAGGAAATCGCGGAATTGATCGCCGAGGGCGTCCGTCAGGCAGGGCACGAGGCGGAGTTGAAGGCTTCGTATGATTGCAGCGCGCAAGAACTGCTCGCATATGACGGGTTCCTACTGGGTGTATATACATGGGGAGATGGTGAGCTTCCTGATGAATTTTTGGATTTTTACGAGGAACTAGACGAGCTTGATTTGTCTGGTAAAAAGACCGCAGTATTTGGCAGTGGAGATACATCTTATACGCAATTCTGTGGCGCAGTGGACTTGGTAGAGGAAAAAGTCAAAGAACGCGGCGCATCGGTCATTCAGGAGAGTCTGAAGATTGAATTTAATCCATTGGATGATGATAAGGAGAATTGCCGAGCTTACGGAAGACAATTTGCACAGGCGGGTATTGGGGTGTCCTGAGAAGAGAGTGAGGGATAGGTATGCGCAATAGCGATGGCTTAAGCGCCTTTCCTCTTCTGCACGACTATCAGCTTGAGGAGATGTGGAGAACTCCACAGCCAATTCGTCAATCACAGAGGAAAAGAGGGCGTGAGGGTTGGAATTGGCGGCAACGGGTTCAATATGCAATAGGGCATGCGCTGAACGAATACTTTGGAATGGAAGTAGAGGTGCGGCGGGAAGTCCCTGTCCAGTATGTGCTGGAGAAATGGTGGCCCAAGCAGTCAGACAGCTTTGAATCTTTGTTCCATTATTGGGATGTCAAAAATAAAGTGTCAGGTGAGTTGTCAAAAATTTGTGGCTTAAATAATGACTTGCTGGTACCTGTAATGCTGTATGAACAATTTTGTACGTCTGTGCCTGAGTTAGAGGTCAATATTTCGCTTATTGTTCAGGCTGCTTGGCAACTATCAGCAGAAGCAGATTCCCTGCTCATTCAAAAGTACATCGTTGACTATAACCCTAACGTTATTAGTACGTTCCAACATATGACAAATGTATTTTGTTATTATGCATTTGGAGCTCTTCCTCAGCTTATTGAGGTATATTGTCTGCTAGAAGGCAAGAAGGTCCGTTTCATTCCGGGACCTGCTTCTTTACAGCAATCTCTGGATTACGTGCGGCTATTACGGGATTCCAAAGAGGATGTACATGGGACGACAGAACGCTGCCGTTGCGGGGGTTGCATGGAAAAGCAAGCTTCTCAAGGGAATAGAATGAATAGGAACACGAAGGAAGGGCAGGGGGCGAAAAACTGCAAACAACGGTCAGCTGTACCTACACCTTTCTCATAACGTTACTGTGTAACCCTTTAATTGTAAACTATCCCTTTTCGTGAAAGAGCCTTGGAAACAAGGCTCTTTTTTATGAAAAAAATTATGAAAAAACTGAAAATTTATGTTGCCTGAATAGATAAATATATCTATAATATTTCAATGTACAATAGTTATATGAAAATATTTAAATATAAAAAGACGGTTTGTGGATCATGGATCAGATTGTCCTATGTACATAAAGTTAGTCCTGTCTTTTGCATGGAATGTTGCCATGTGTTTATTTACGTTCTCTATTTGGTTTAATGGCCTAATATTTCAATTTTAAAATATTAGCGTTGAATAATAAAATTTTTTGGACAACAGGGGTGGAAGAAGTGAGTAAGAAAACTGTATTGCCAATCCTCATTGTACTGCTCATTCTGAGCGGTGGAGCTATTGGCTACTATTATTGGTATCAAGCAACACACTTTGTTAAAAGTGACGATGCGCGCATTCAAGCCGATCAATATAAGGTAATGCCGCAAATCTCCGGAGAAATTAGCCACATTGATGTGGAAGAAGGAGATGTTGTTCAGCGTAACGAACCGATTGCCGAGCAGGATGTATCGGGGCTGGATGCGAGTATGATCAGCAAGTCCGTACTGCGCGCGCCGATCAACGGAACCGTTATTAAGATTTATTCGAAAGAGCATGAAATCGGATCGCCGGGTAGTGCTGTTGCAACTATGGTGGATATGAACAGCTTGTACGTATCCACGAACATTGAAGAAACCGATATTAACCGTATTAAACCAGGACAGCTTGTTGATATTACGCTTGATGCAGCAGGTGACCAGGTGATTCAGGGTAAAGTTCGTAAAGTGGGCGAAGCCTCCAACGCCGTGTTCTCACTCGTTCCTGCAGTGAACACAAGTGGTAACTTTAACAAGGTGACTCAGCGTGTGCCTGTAGAGATTGCTGTGAACAAGCCGAAGGATATGAAGCTTATCCCTGGAACGAACGTGGAAGTAAAAATTCATACACCTTAAAAAGGAGGGGTCCATGTGGCTGCCAATGATATTGCTGCTGCTCCTTCGACAGATTCTTCCAAAGAACGCTGGCTTGCCTTTTTCGCTATCGTTTTAGGCGCCTTTGTCGCCATTCTGAACAACAGTCTGATCAATGTCGCCATTCCTAGATTGACGACGGATTTAGGATCTACGACGACACGTATTCAGTGGGTTATTACAGGTTACACGCTTGCATCTGGTGTAATTGTACCGATTACCGGATATATGGAGCAGCGCCTCGGATACAAAAAGTTTTTGATTCTTGCGCTCAGCGTGTTTTCGCTGGGAACGGGAATATGTATTTTTGCATGGAGTGATTCTTCCCTGATCGCAGCACGGGTGCTGGCTGGTCTGGGCGGTGGTGTTATTATGCCGCTGAGTATGACGATTATTTACAAAATTATGCCGCGTGAACAAATCGGTATGTCCCTTGGTATATGGGGGATCGCCGCAATGGCAGCGCCGGCTGTAGGGCCTACGCTCAGCGGATATTTAATTGAGTGGTTTAACTGGCGGTTCTTGTTTATTGTCAGTGTGCCAGTTGCTTTATTTGCAATTTTAATGGTTATTCTTCTAATCAAAGAACCGCCTAAAGTAGAGCCGAAGCCGTTTGATCTACCGGGCTTTTTGCTGGCCGCAACTTGTGCCGGAACACTTTTGTACGCACTGACAAACGGACAGCGTGATGGCTGGACTTCTTTTGGAATTGTATCCTTGCTGTTTGTTGCTTTCTGGGCACTTGTTTTTCTGATCTATGTAGAAAGCGGGAAGGATAATGCGGTAATTGAAATCTCATTATTCAAGAATTCAAAATATACGATTAGTGTTATTGCTTCCAGTCTGGTCATGATGGGGATGTACGGAGGAACGTTCCTAACACCGTTGTTTTTGCAAAATATCCAGCGTGTGTCACCGATTGATACCGGTATTATCCTCATTCCACAGGCCATTGCCATGGCGGCTATGATGCCTATTGCCGGGAAGCTGTTCGATAAGTTCGGCATTGTGCCTTTGGGACTTGTGGGCCTGACGCTAACCAGCTTTATGACCTATCATCTTCACCAGCTTACGCCAGATACTTCGCATGCCTGGTTGGAAACCGTAATGGCATTACGGGGTCTGGGAATTGGTATTTGCATGATGCCATTGTCCACGGTCGGCATGAATGCCGTTCATCCGAGCAAGGTAGCCAATGCGTCTACAGCGTCCAATCTGGTACGTACTGTGGCTGCATCTATGGCGATTGCGGTGCTAACCGCCATTATGCAAAGCCGTTCGGCTGCTCATGCCCAGCAAATTTCGGAGTCCATTACACCAGACTCGGCTCATACGCTACAAGCGACATTGGGCAGCTCATGGATGTCATCCATAAGTAGTTTAATCACACTGGATGCTACATCAAGAGGAATTGGGGATACGTTCCTCATTTCATCCATACCGCTGTTTTGCACGATTCCACTAATCTTTTTGTTTATTCAGAGGAAGAAAGCAAAGACACAGCCGGAAGCATAACCAAAGAACTATAAAATACGACTGGATGGCTTACATTATTTCCACGGACAGAAAGAAAGGGAATTATCATGAAAATATTGAGAGTAGAAAGTACATTAGCGGCTTTAGTGCTCGGCGGCGCAGTGCTGGCAGGCTGCTCCAGTAATAGCGGGGCGGCTCAGGATATGGTCGTTCCGGTTAAAATCAGCCAAGCACAGCAGGGAATTATCGGACAGGGAAATATTTATACAGGAACCGTAACACCTTCGGAGACGGTGAACATCGTGCCTAAAGTGGGCGGCAAAGTGGTTGAACTGCCTGTGGATATTGGCACCGAGGTTAAAAAGGGTCAAGTACTGTTCAAGCTTGATGATAAGGACATGCGGAATAATGTTGCGAAAGCCCGCGCCGCAGCAGCTGCGGCAGCAGCCGGAGTAAGCACCGCTCAAGCATCCCACGAATCTACGATGGTTCAAGCAAACTCGGGCTTAGTGCAGTCCAAGAGCGGCGTGATTCAATCCCAAAGCGCAATCAATCAGGCACAGGGGGCTATTAATCAAGCCACTACAGCCGTAGAACAAGCAACACATGGTGTCTCCTCGGCAGCCAATACGGTGAAACAAACGCAGCAAGCTTTGGCAGATGCACAGAAAAATGTAACACGCACACAAAGTCTATTTGATGCAGGTGCGAGTACCCAAGCACAATTAGAACAAGCCAAAACAGCAGTTGTGAATGCGGAAGCGGCTTACAATAATGCACAAAATGCTCAGGCTAATGCGCAAGATCAGTTGGTAGCTGCGCAGAAGGCCCTAACTACAGCTCGCAACAGCTATGATTCAGCAAAAAATAGCTATAGTAATGCCAATAGCGGTTACAGTAATGCGCAAAATCAGCTCAAAGTATCTCAAAATACTGCGGTTATCGAGTCCAGCCAACAATCTTTTAAGCAGGCTCAGCTGAATGTGAACATTGCTCAGGATGCATTGGATGACACCGTTGTTACATCACCGATCAATGGTATTGTGGGTACGAAAAATGCAGAAGTGGGCGAAATGGTATCCGCTCAGTCTCCTGCACTGGTCATCGCTAATCTGAGTACAGTCAATACTTTGATCTATGTTCCAGCGGAACAGATCAACAATGTAAAAGCAGGTGACAAGGTACAGGTTCGTGTTGCAGCTTCCAACATTGTAACAACAGGTACAGTTAAAAATGTAAGCCCGTTGGATGCAAGTGGAAAAGGCTATCCTGTAAAAATCTCAGTAGCGAATCCAGACACGAAACTGAAATCCGGTATGTTGGCTGATATCAGCTTTGTCGCTGCCAATGCACAAGAAGGCATTGTGGTTCCTACTGCGGCAGTTCAAAAGGATCAAGGTAAAGAATATGTATATGTTGTAAACGGAGACCATGCGAAACGTAAGGAAGTGAAGACTGTTCAGACGGCAGGTTCCCAAACACTCGTTACCAGTGGTTTGAGCAATGAGGAGAATGTGATCGTGAATAATCTGGCATTGCTGTCCGATAACTCACCGATTACAATTAGCCAATAATTTGGCTCTAAACTCACGTACTATATAATAGTAGAAGTTTATTGTGAATATGCAAGACAGCCTTCTTAGCGGGCTGTCTTGTTTTTATTTCATTGAGCACATTTTACATAGGATTGATGTCGATATAGGACTATTTTTGACGAACATTGGTAGAATAGGATAGACTAAATTGGAAATAGATAGTTTACGAGATCTCAGACAAGCGATCGGAGGAATTGTAAGATGGAAGTGAAATTGGTAGTGGATTATGAAGCTTATGAGAATGGCCAAACGATGGCTAAATCTATTGAGGAACTGGCAGCCAAGCCGGAGAGCGCGCAAATTACTGATCTCATCATTGGAGATTGGGGCGGCGCCTATGAAAGTTCACCAGAGGATTTTATCCCAGTGTTAGTGAAGCTCAAAGATCAATTCCCTAAGATACGCAAACTGTTTATTGGTGATATGGAATATGATGAGTGTGAGGTTTCATGGATTAACCAGACGAATCTGTCCCCGTTGTTAGAAGCGTTTCCAGCATTGGAGTCCTTTCATATCAAAGGAAGCCAGGACCTGAGCTTGGAGCCGCTTCGTCATAGCCATCTTCAGGAATTGGTTATTATCTGTGGTGGCCTGCCTGCGAGGGTTCTTCAGCAAATACGTAATGCCGAACTGCCTGAACTGCGCAAGCTGGAACTGTATTTGGGTGTCGAGGACTATGGTTTTGACGGTAACCTCAATGATATTTTGCCGTTCTTGGACAGCAATCCTTTTCCCAAACTTACATACTTGGGACTCAAAGATAGTGAAATACAGGATGAAATTGCAATTGCAGCAGCTAATGCCCCTGTGATTGGACAGCTGGAAGTGCTGGATCTCTCACAAGGTACGTTGTCTGATAAAGGTGCAGAAGCGCTGCTGGCTAGTGAAAGTATAAAAGGGCTGAAGCATCTGGATTTGAGCTATCATTATATGTCTAGTGAAATGATGCAACGTTGGAAAAGCTCGGGTCTATCTGTGAACGTGGAAGATCAACAAGAAGCGGATGAGGAAGATGATTGGCGCTATCCATCACTGACTGAGTAATTTGTTAAATGGATTTCTAAAACGGACTGTTTTCAAAATTAAAATGATCTAAAGTGAGGCGGCTCTATGGTTAGGATGTCAGACTGTAATGTCAGCGAGCCGTTTATCTTGTTCGGTAATCCGGGGAATCGTCGAACTACCGGGCTGCAGGAGGCGCGAAGCAGATTAAAGCTTCCGCCCGCTCTGGAGGTTTCCTATAAGAATGTGCTGGAAGCTATTCGGCAGAAACAAGGTCTGAGCGAGCTGATGTTGCGAATAGCTGCACGAGCTACGCAGGATAGCGTGAATGGCAGTTCTTTTGTGCAAGAGAGCATTGATCAGTTACTGGCGGGGCAGATGGACAGTGGTCCGCTGCTTCGTCTGGATGCACCGGGCGAAAACTTTGAGGTAGAGCGTGAGTTGATTGCTCTGGGCGCCTCGGATGTTGAGGGAGACGATTCTCTGTTGCCATGGCCCGAATGGACACAAGGCACAGGTATAGCGGCGGCAGAAGCGCGACGTCTGCAGGAGCAGCACGGTCGTATTTGGCACCCGGCACAATGGTTCCGGGGCTATTGCCGTCTGCTGGCCTGGCTGCGGGATGAAGTGGCTCTGCTCTGGCCCTCGTCACACTGGATGAATGATCCGGCGGAAGTGGCCGTGATGTTCGACAAACGGCGTTGTAGCGCCGATTTAGGCAAGGCAGACATAAGGGTCCCGCCAGTACTTGCATCTTCAGGTGGTGCATTTCGTGATGTTGATGATCTGCACACGGCAATGAAGGAGAGCGGGTTTCACCGCGTATTTGTGAAAATATTTTGTGGGTCCGGTGCTTCTGGTGTCATGGCCTATCAGGTACATCCCCATACACACGCGGAACTGGCGGTGACCACGATTGGAACGGAAATCATACACGGACAGCGCGTGTATTATAATGCCGGACGATTACGTCGTTATACGAATAAGCAGGACATTCATGCTATCCTTAACTGGCTATGCCTGGAAGGGGTACATGTGGAGCGCTGGATTCCCAAAGCGACCCTGAACGGGCGTGTTTATGATGTGCGTCAACTCGTGTGCGGATCAGAAGCTTGCCATGCGGTTTTGCGTTTGAGCCACAGTCCCATTACCAATTTGCATTTGCGTAATGAGCGGCTCTCGCTGAAGGAAGCCGGATTACCACAGAGTACGGTGGAATCGGTCCAGCTTACTGCGAAAGCTGCTATGAGTGTTTTTCCGGCGTCCATGGTCGCTGGGCTGGATGTGCTTGTTCCGGCTCATGGGGGTCGTCCCTATGTGTTGGATGTTAATCCGTTCGGTGATTTGCTGTACCGGGTTGAACATCAGGGTTGGAATCCGTATGAATGGGAAATGCAGCACCTCGCTAATAGGAGCGTGGTTAGGGAAAGGAAAGACAGATATGACTGATATGAACCAAATTGTCGGCTCTCATGATATTGTCATGATTACGCTGGATACCCTGCGTTATGATGTAGCAAAGCTGGAGGAAGAGAACTGTCCGAATTTGTGTGGCTCCGGGTCGTGGGAAAAGCGCCATACACCGGGTAGCTTTACCTATGCTGCACATCATGCTTTTTTTGGCGGATTTTTGCCGACTCCGGCGAATACGGATAAGACTTCACATATCCGTCTGTTTCACACAAAGGATACGGGGCTGCGTACGCATCCACATACCTGGCTGTTCGATGCCCCGGATATTGTGTCCGGGCTAGAGGGTGAAGGTTATCGGACCATCTGTATCGGCGGCGTTATTTTTTTCACGAAGAAAAATAAGCTTGCCAAGGTGCTGCCTGGATATTTTCAAGAAAGCTACTGGCGTATGAACTTTGGCGTTACCAACCCCCGTTCGACGGAGAATCAGGTGAATCATGCTCTGAAACTGTTGGGGAATACAGACCCGTCGCAGCGCTTGTTTTTGTTTCTGAATGTATCAGCGATTCATGGGCCAAATCATTATTTTGTGAAGGGCTCTGCTAAAGATTCAGTGGAGTCTCAACGGGCAGCCTTGCGGTATGTGGATGGTGAACTTGGACGTTTGTTTGATGCCTTACGAAATCGGGGCAAAACGTTTTGTATGGTTTTTTCCGATCATGGTACAGCTTATGGGGAAGACGGCTATGAAGGACATCGTCTGGCGCATGAGGTAGTCTGGAATGTGCCTTACCGCGAATTTATATTATAGAGCAAATAGAAATATAGATTGCACTGGTAAAATATCAAGAAATCAATCCAGCGCGAGGAAGGAGCAGAAATGAAAGCCATGAATCTGAATCACTCGCATCCAACGGGTGCGGCAGCCCCGGAGATAGATACAAACTTAACACCGTCTAGGTTTCAGTGGCCTGAAACTCCTGTTGAATGGGCACGCACGATCCGTGAAGCTCCCTATCGCTCCTATCTGTACTCCTACCCACATAAAACGGCCTATCGTCCGTTTGATACACCGCTCTCGTTGCAGGAATTGTGGGAGAAGGAGGAGTTAGAAAGCTATTTTTTGTATATGCATATTCCATTTTGCGCGGCTCGCTGTGGATTTTGTAACCTCTTCACTTTGCCGGACAAGCGTCTGGATGTACATAAGGAGTATGTGGATGCGCTAGAAAGACAAGCCAAGCAATGGGCACCAATTATGGGCCGTCGGCCTTTTTCGCGTTTTGCGATTGGCGGCGGTACACCGACCTTACTGGAGGCTCCTTTGGTGGAGCGCTTGTTTGACATTGCGGAAAATATAATGGGACTGGACCCTAAACGAGCTTCTATTTCGGTGGAAACCTCTCCCGATACTGTGACTGAGGATAGGTTGGAGGTGCTCAAGCGCCGCGGGACAGATCGTGTCAGCATGGGAATTCAGAGCTTTGTGGAATCAGAAAGTGCCGCCATATACCGACCTCAGAAGCCAAAACTTGTTAGAGAAGCACTTGAGCGGCTGGTGGAATACAACTTTCCTTTGCTGAACGTGGATCTGATCTATGGCCTGCCTGGTCAAACGGTGGAAACCTGGCTGTATTCTTTAGAGGAAGCACTGTCTTACTCGCCAGGAGAGATTTTTCTTTACCCGTTATATATTCGAGAAAATACGATTTTAAAGCCAGGCTATACCGGGCTGGATCATGATATTCGCCTTACTTTGTATGAAGTGGCGCGTGAACAGCTCAAACAGGCAGGATATGTACAATATTCCATGCGCCGTTTTGCTAAAAATGATGGTATATCCAGCAAAGAGCTTTTGCCCTACAGTTGTCAGGAGGAAGGTATGGCCGGTCTGGGGTGTGGTGCACGCTCCTATACACGCAATGTCCACTATGCTAGCCGTTATGGTGTTAGTGCAGCAGCTACGCGTAGTATTATCGCAGATTATGTTGCTGCGGAACGTCATGATCTGGCTGACTACGGCTTTATTTTAAATGTGGATGAGAGGAAGCGACGCTTTATCTTAAAGGCGCTTCTTCATCGGGAAGGTTTGGAGCTATCGGCCTATGCAGAGCGCTTCGGTGTATCCCTGTCGGACGATTTTACAGGAATGTCGTTGCTGCTGGAATCCGGTATGGCTGTCGTCGAGGAGGGTACGCTGCGACTTACAGAGGAAGGAATGGCCTATTCCGATGCGATTGGGGACTGGATGATCTCCACGTCAGTACGTGAGCGCATGGAAGGATATGTAGGCGCATGAGAGCGACCTTATATTATCGTGGTTCGTTGACCTCTTGCAACTATGCTTGCCCTTACTGCCCGTTCAGTAAAAACGTTGATAGTCGGGAAACGTTGAACAATGATCGGGCCCAGTTGGAACGTTTTGCTGATTGGGTACGGGAACAGGGCGCTTTGGGGCATCGTCTCTCTATTTTTTTTAATCCGTATGGAGAAGCCTTAATTCATTCCTGGTATCGCAAGACCATGATTGAGTTTTCCCACATGGCGCATGTGGAAAAAGTGGCGGTACAGACGAATCTATCGACTAAGCTGGATTGGACGCAAGAACTGAACCCGGAGACTGCTGCGCTGTGGGCTACATATCACCCTGGAGAGACGAAAGAGCAAGTTTTTATATCGCAGGCTATAAAGCTATATGAACTTGGTATTTCCTATAGTGTCGGTACCGTCGGGTTAAGACAGGCATTTCCGGCTATTCGTTCCTTACGATCGCAACTTCCAAAGGATGTTTATTTGTGGATCAACGCCTACAAGGATCGCCCCCATTATTATACGGATGCCGAGATGGACGAATTGGCTGTAATCGACCCCTATTTCCAATGGAATTTGCAGGATTACAGCAGTCAGGGGCGAGCATGTCGTGCCGGAGAGGATGTATTTTATGTTCAAGGCGATGGACGTGTAAAGCATTGCTATCAGGATCGACGTGTAATTGGGCATCTGTACAGGGATGGCTTGGAAGGTCTGAGCGGCAAGCGCCCGTGTCGGATGAAAGAATGCGGCTGCTATATCGGCTATATCCATATGGAGGAGCAGCCGTTTCGGGAAATGTACGGTCGCGGCTTGCTCGAAAGGGTGCCGCAAAGGTAGATGAATTCAAACTTCTAATGGTAGCTAAAATACTGTAGTGTGGTATACCGATTTGACTAATGCAAATGAGCCCATCACCGATTGCTTGGAAGTTGATTTATTTCCAATTGGCATCGGGATGGGCTTTTGCTTAACGCCCCCCAAAGATATGACTCATCATAACACAATCGTATGCGGCTTAATGTCTGGGTCATGATTAGCGATCACTTCTATACAGTTAGGTTCATTACTCATATGTTTGACCCACTTCAACGATTCAATGGCCTGTTGTTTATTAACAAGTACACCCTGAAGAATCATTTCCTCCCAAGACTTTTTTGCATATCCTGTATCGCTAGTTAAGAGAACAAATTTCCCGTTATTTTTTACAATAGTAGCTGACAAACCATGGGAATGACCAGGAGTGTGCACAAAAATTAAAGATTCATCACCAAATAAGTCAAATGACTGATGTTGTGGACCATATTCTGATGGTTTAAAAGAGAAGGTCCTGATCGGGACTCCTTCCCACATATGTTGTAAGTAGCGATGTTTGCTTTTGGGCGCGGCTTCCCATTCAATGTCACTAGTCAAAATATTCTTAGCTTTGCTTACCAGTTTAATACCGCTCGCATGATCAATATCGAGATGGCTTAAAATGACATAATCTAAATTCTTTATTTTCACACCCAAATTCTGAAGTTGTTCATCAATTGCCTGACCTTCTGGAAGAATAGCTTTATTAATTTGGTAATGAATTCTACCCATGTATTTGCGCTGATCTTTACGTACATCGGTGTGCCAACCGGTATCAATTAATACGAGGCCCTTAGGATGTTCGATTAAATAAGCGGAAACAGGCAGCTTATTCTGATATTTTTTTGACCTGAAAATCCCTGTAAAAGCAATAGGGTTGAGTGTGTTTTGGTTAAATGGCAGAGCCATGTCGGTTTGAACTTGGCCGCAGTGCAGTACATGAATTTTAATCGTTTCAGACATTATAATAACCTCAGCTTTCGTCAGCAATTTAAATTTCATTAACCGGTTGTTGAATTTAATTTCCTATTAAACCCCTTGACACGATTATGATGTCAAGGGGTTCCATAAATCGAGCATATGATCAATAATTTGTTCCCTGGTAATATCTCTGGAAAGGTCGCTTAATAATTCAATATTGATCAATTTGCTTACAATATCCTGTATACTCATAGACATGAACTGTCTAGCTGCGATTTCAAAGTTCATTTTACGTACTTCGCCTTTTTCATATCTTCTCTGCAAAAAACCTGCGAACCATTGGAGCCGCTCATGAAGTAAATTTGAAAGGTGAATGGTTTCAGAAAGCTCCATCACATCACTTTCTCTGAACAAAATACGCATGAGTTCTATGTCCCCCGTAAACAATTCATTTCCCAATTCATATATCTTTTTCAATGCTTCCTTTAATGGAAGGGATTCTAAATCTGAATTAGATGAATTAAGTTTTCCTAGTTGTTCTTCGAATCCTTCTTGAATAAGAACAGTCAGCAATTCTCTTTTCCCACCAGGAAAATAATGATACAAAATGCCATCTGCCATATTTAATGCTCTATGAATGCTTCTTACTGTAGTTTTATGATAGCCTTCCCTAAAAAACAGTATTTTAGCTTGTTGCAGAATTTTTCGACGTGTTTCTGCAGCTTGGATCTGTCGAGAGTTTTTTGGAGTATGCACTACATACATCATCTTCTTTCATATTCATTAACCGTCCGTTGAATGAAATATATAATAATTAAATTAAAGTGTCAACCGCATTAAGTGCCTGATCAATAAATAAGGATGTGGCTGGGCCTTTACTGGAGCTACGTACTTCACACTATATTTCCACATTTCGAAGAAGCTATAACAAAAAACGGTGTCAAAAAAAGAACCGACCCTTGCATCAAGCAAAGGTCGGTTCTGATGTTGTATAGCGTGCTTAGCACGACTAATCTATGCGAAATGCAGAGTTAGTTCTGGACAATGGCTGTAATTTCTTCGTCCAGATCCAGTCTGACCTGCTCGCGATAGGCACGGATATTGTACTCGGAATGCAGGTATCTCAGAATTGCTTCAATCATATTGGCTTCCACCAGATATTGACTGCGGCCCTGTACATGGACTTCTGCTGAATAACCTGTATCCTCTTCCCAGCTTAATTCTACTGTCACATCAGTGGGCTGGACACCTTTGCGTTCAGCCATATGCAAGCAAATAGCGTTGACAATCTCATCCATACTCAAAATCATAGCTTAGTAACGTCCTCCGCGGGAATCATCTGGTCTGCGACGATTTTTAATAGCACGGTAGATACCTACTCCGGCCATGATCAGGACATAAATGGCGAGAACGTTAACGGCAAGGCCAAGCAAGCTGCCTAATGCGCCCATGTTACCGAACAATCCACCGAAGAGCATACCTGCCAAACCGCCCAGCATCATACCTTTCAGGAATCCGCCGCCACCGCCAAGGAATCCACCAGTTCTGCTTGTATTACCGGCAGTTGCCCCTGACTTGGTTCCGCTATCTGACTTATTGATGCCATTGCTGTCATTCGCCTTGCTTGGTGTAGATTGGTATGATTTAGGCCCGGATTTAAACCCGCCGCCTCGCCTTGCATCAGCTGTAGATGGTGCGATCATAGCAATGAGTAGGGTAAAAGCCATCATCAGCATCATCATATTTTTCAAAGTGAATGTTTTTTTCATGTAAATATATCCCCCTTAGTAAATTTTTTTATAGGTCAAACAACCGCTTACCAGTAATACGAATGGCATGGAAAAGGGTTTCAAAGAATTTTAATTTTTAAAAATTAAATAATAACGTCCCATAAATCCTATGCATGGATTAGCAAAAGCATTCAGCTTTGCGGCTTAAGTGCAAACGGATTAGTGTCCACACTGACATCACCGGCAAGCAGCATGCGCAAAACCATCTGGCACCATTCCAGACCTGCTTTAGCATTCAAAAGCCCTTTTTGTACTAAAATATAGTCACCAAAGTTTTTACTGCCAAAATGTAAATTCTCTGCGGGAATGTTGTTCAGAATATCCTCTAGATGCTGGATTTTCTGAATAAAATGACGTTTGCGTTCCTCCAGCATACGATTGGCACTACTTTTGTCTGTCAACCAAAGACAGAACAGTCGAAGACTTAATTCATCCCGTGTAACCGGAGCAGCTAACGCTTCCTGGGACCATTGCTGAAGCATATGGATTCCCTTGTCGGTAATGGTATACATTTTCTTATCAGGCTTGTCGGACTGCTGAATCCAACGGGAGGCTAGTAGTTCCTTGCCCTCCATACGGGCCAGTAGCGGATAGATCTGACTGTGCTTGGCCTGCCAAAAAGGCTGGATACGCAACATCAGATCATAGCCGGAGGATTCCTCTCTTGCGAGAAGCCCCAACAGACCATACGATAGTAAATTCATAGATCTTATCTCCTTCATCCATCATAGTAACGGTTGTAACAGCACTGCGGCAGGTATTCTGCAGCTTCATGAAAAGTGTACACTGAAACTGTATGGTTTGACAACTTTCAGACAGGTCGTTCACAGGTTAGCCAAAATTGGCTCCTGTCATTCTCCACGTATATGCGTTTTTTTTCATAAAAAAGGGTAGTTTAAGCTCGTATGTACGAGCTTAAACTACCTGGTAACTTTCTGCCGAAGCGTATCCTATTTACTGTTCATTCCCGTCAACGACAAGCGTTAACGCTCCTGTATCTGGATGAATAACCATGCCGTGAACGGGAGCATTAGGGGGGAGAAGCGGGTGATTTTTAATAAGCTTCACGGTAGTTCTTACCCCTTCTTCAATGTTGTCAAAACCTTTCAACCATTTATTTAGCTTAATTCCTGAATTTTCTAATGTATTCAGCACTTCCTGAGAAATTCCGCGATCGAGCATTTCATTGACCATGTGGTCTGCATTTAATGCAGCCATGCCGCATTCATAATGGCCCACGACCACTACTTCGTCTGCTCCCAGCTCATACAGGGCGACTAGTACACTGCGCATTACGCTTCCAAAGGGCTGTGAAATAATCGCACCCGCATTTTTGATGATTTTCACATCACCATTACGCAGGTTCATGGCTTTAGGGAGTAACTCTGTTAGCCGTGTATCCATACAGGTGATAATGACCATTTTTTTATTGGGGAACTTGCCCGTTCTATAGGCCTCGTATTCTTTGTTTTCTACGAAAACACGATTGTACTCTAAAATGTCTTTGATGTGATCCACGATTGTTCCCTCCAGGTTCTTATAAAGTTTGATATGTACAGCCCAACGTTTATTTCAGGTCTTAGGAGCTGGTCGTACATGTTGTGTGTTGATTATACTTTTTAATATAAGTATCATCAAGTATAGGTATTGTAAAGTTTTAACCATTTTAAGTTAAAGAGGTGACCTCAAATATGGCGCAACAGACGTTGGATCAATTGACGGCTTTAAAGGAGCTTGCACACAAAATTAGTAGTTATGGCGAAGCAGTAGGTCTGCTGCACTGGGATTTACGGACTGGTGCCCCGCGAAAGGGCGTTGACATTCGGTCGGAGACGTTAGGTATGCTGTCCACTGAAATGTTCAAGCTGATGATCTCGGATGAAATGGGACAATTGCTGCAATTTTTTGCCCCAGAAGACAAGCTGAAGCAACTGGAGGACAATGATCGCAGATTGGTGGAGGAATGCCGTAAAAATTATGAACTGAATCGTTCGGTTCCGGCAGACCGATATCGGCAGTATAGCATTCTTGCAGCACAGGCAGAGAGCAAGTGGGAGGACGCAAAGGAACATAGCGATTTTGCCGGATTTGAACCGTACTTGTCTAAAATCGTCGACATGAAGCGTGAGTTTATCGGCTACTGGGGTGTTAAGGATACAGAGTATGACACGCTTTTGGATCAATATGAGCCGGGGATGACGGTTGAAAAGCTGGATGCTGTGTTTGATCGTCTCAAAAAGCGCCTTGTGCCCCTATTGTCTAAAATTCAGGCTTCATCGAACCAGCCGGATAAGAGCTTTTTAGATGGTGTGTTTGATGTGAAGCAGCAGGAGAAGTTCAGCCTGTTCATTTTAGGACAGATGGGGTATGACTTTGACGCAGGTCGTTTGGATGAGAGTGTACATCCTTTCGCAACAGGATTAAATCCAGGTGATGTGCGTATAACAACTCATTATCTGCAAGATGATGTAACCAGCGCTATTTTCAGTTCGTTGCATGAAGGAGGCCATGCGCTGTACGAACAAAATATTGCTCCAGAGCTGGCAGGATCACTACTGTCTGGAGGAACCTCTATGGGGATTCATGAATCCCAGTCGCGCTTGTGGGAAAATAAAATCGGACGCAGTCGTGCTTTTTGGGATCGGTATTACGATGATTTGCAACAGCATTTTCCTGATCGTTTGGCGAAGGTTACGGCAGAGCAATTCTACCGGGCAGTCAACCGTGTGGAAAATTCACTGATTCGTATTGAAGCGGATGAGCTAACATATAATTTACATATCATTATCCGTTATGAAATTGAAAAAATGCTGTTTAATGAAAAGCTGGATGTGAAGCGTCTCCCCGAGGTGTGGAATGCGAAATATAAGGACTACCTGGGGCTTCTACCACCGAATGACGGACTGGGCGTACTTCAAGACGTTCACTGGTCCGGTGGTGATTTTGGTTATTTTGCTTCCTACTCGCTTGGCAATATGTATGCAGCGCAAATTTTGGCGACATTACGCAAAGAGTTGCCCAATCTGGATGAATTAATTGCTGCTGGGGAACTTGAGCCGGTCAAGCAATGGCTGACCGAACGTATTTACCGTTACGGCAAGAGTCGGACGCCATCCGAATTGATTGTAGCCATTACAGGTGAGGAGCTGAACCCGGATTATCTCGCCGACTATCTGGAAGAGAAATATACCTCCATATACAAGCTGTAATTTAGAAACTATAAAATAATCATATATGCATCTACCCCGCGTTCCTAGGCGAACGCGGGTTTTTTTTGTGCGATTAACCATTATAACGACAGTCGCATAACAATATATGAAGTCAACCGATGTAAAAAGGTGGGGAGGGAACAAGGATGAAAAACGGCGCTCGTTTCAAAGCTGTGGTGGCTGCGGCACTACTCGGATTACTGTTGCTCAGTGGGTGCACCCCTAAAGGAGGGGAGCAGACGATTGAGATCAGACTGGGCGAGGTAGCCCGTACGGTCTTTTATGCGCCGCAGTATGTAGCCTTGAGCCAGGGGATGTTTGCTCAGGAGGGACTGGATGTCCAACTCGCAACGATTCCCGGGGGTGACAAGGCGATGACGGCGTTATTGTCCAATCAGGCAGATATCGCGCTGATCGGCGCGGAAACATCTATTTATGTGTATCAGCAAGGAGCAGAGGACCCTATCATTAATTTTGCCCAACTGACACAGAAGGATGGTACCTTTTTATTTGCCCGTCAAACGCAGGATAGCTTTGAATGGGAAAAGCTGAAAGGACAAAACTTTTTGGGGCAACGCAAGGGCGGGATGCCGCAAATGTCACTTGAATTTACGCTTCGCAAACACGGCATTGATCCTCATAAGGATCTGAAGCTGATTCAAAATATTGATTTTGCTAATGTTGCCTCTGCTTTCGGCTCCGGTACAGGGGATTATGTGCAGCTGTTTGAGCCACAGGCATCTATTTTTGAAAAGGAAGGCCGTGGACGGGTAGTTGCCTCTATCGGTGTGGAGAGCGGCGAGTTGCCGTATACGGTATATATGGCTAAGCAAAGCTACCTGAACACAAATAGCGAGGCTGCACAGAAATTTACAAATGCTGTATATCGGGCACAACAGTGGATTGCTACGCATTCACCTGAACAGATTGCTGAAGCAATCACGCCCTATTTTAAAGATACAGATTTAGCTGTTTTGACGAGTAGTATCAAACGATATAAGGAACAGAGTACCTATGCTTTGAACCCGATGATTGAGGAAAAGGAATGGAAGAACTTACAGGATGTCATGACCTCGGCAGGGGAGCTTAAAAGTCCGGTTGTACTAGATAAGCTAGTGAACCCAAGCTTTGCACAACAAGCGATTTCATCAAACTCTACCGGGAATACTGAACCGCCTGTGAAAAAGAGCACAACTGAATCTACGGATGCAGGTGTCGGTGCTGGAGGTTCGTCATGATGGAGGAACGGAGTGGCCTCACTTCGGACGCGACCATCCCGATGGTGAGAATGGAGAAAGTGACGCATGTCTATGTAACGGATCGTGAAGCTTCGCTGGCGGTTGAGAATATTGATTTTTCTGTAGAGACAGGGGAGTTTGTCAGTTTGGTTGGTCCAAGCGGCTGCGGCAAAACGACGATCCTGTCCATGATCGCGGGGCTACTGCGTCCAGCGGCAGGCCAAGTCATGCTGCAAGGTCAGCCGGTAAGTGGTCCGAGTCCAGAGGTCGGTTACATGCTGCAGCAGGATTATCTGTTCCCGTGGCGGACGATAATGGATAACGCATTGTTGGGTTTGGAGCTAGGCAATAGAGTGGATGAAGCTGCGCGTGAGCGGACACGGCTGTTGCTGGAAGGCATGGGTCTAGGAGGGAAGGAGCATCTGCATCCGTCCCAGCTGTCTGGGGGAATGCGTCAGCGCGTGGCGCTGGTACGGACGCTGGCGACCAATCCGGGGCTGCTGCTGCTGGATGAGCCTTTCTCCGCGCTGGATTATCAAACCAAGCTACAGCTGGAAGATCTGATTGCGGAAACCTTGCGCGAGCGGAGAAAGACGGCTATTTTAGTCACACATGATTTGGCCGAGGCCATTGCGGTCAGTGACCGGATTATAGTGATGGGTCGAAATCCTGGTCATGTCCGACGTACCTTCGAGATTCCGGATTGCATCCGAAAAGCTCAGCCTTTTTATGCACGCGAGCAGCCGGGTTTTAATGAGCTTTTTCATGAAATATGGGGTGAACTGGAGGCTTCGGGAGCAAAGGAGTGAGTTAACGTATGAAGGACGAAGCGGATCAGCTTGAGCAACGTTGGATTCAAGGACTACATCAGGCGTATTTACGCAGCAGGCGTTCGCAGCGATGGTTAGTGACAGGTGTACAGACAGCTATTTTACTGCTTTTGTTTGTGCTATGGGAAATTGCAGGCCGTTTGAAGTGGATTGATGTACTGTTGTTCAGCTATCCGAGCAAAATTTTCACCCAGATCGGTAAGGATGCGGTCAGTGGTGAATTATGGGGACATGTAGGTGTCACCGTGGGAGAAACGATGGCGGGGTTTTTACTCGGTACACTGTTAGGTACGTTGCTGGCTGTACTTATTTGGTGGTCACCGTTTTTGTCGAGGGTGCTTGATCCCTATATGGTCGTGTTCAACAGTATGCCTAAGGTGGCGCTAGGTCCAATTTTTATCGTCATGTTTGGGGCGGGATTTACTGCTATCCTAATGACAACCCTCTCCATTACGGTCATTATTACGACACTAGTCGTATACAACAGCTTTCAGGAAGTTGATTCGAATCTGATCAAAGTGGTTCGTACGTTTGGCGGATCACGCCGGGATACGTTTCAAAAGGTGATTTTACCTGCATCCTTTCCTGCAATCGTCTCTACGCTGAAAGTGAATGTCGGTATGGCATGGGTTGGCGTGATAGTTGGTGAATTTCTGGTGGCCAAAAACGGCTTAGGCTATTTGATTATCTATGGTTTTCAGGTGTTCAATTTCACGCTGGTTATGTCCAGTTTGTTGATCATTGCTGTCGTAGCTACACTGATGTATCAGGCGGTCGTGTATGTGGAGCATCGTCTGCTTTCCGGTCGTCCTCATCGGTAATAATAAAATTTCTGAACATTTGTGTAAAACGTGAAAATAAAGTACCATGAAAATGAAATACTTAATATTTATGAAAATGTGGAAACAGATTTCATCTAGAGAGGACAGAATTTTTTCATGGGCTTTCGTACGATTAAAACGGCTATTGCCGCATTAATGGCCGTACTTATTGCGGAGGGTTTTGGCATTCATGGAGCCACCTCAGCAGGGCTTTTAGCGATTTTGGGGGTGGATGTCACACGCAAGAGAAGTCTCCGTACCATTTCGGCGAGATTTTTTGCATCCGTCGTGGGGCTTCTTTTTGCTTGTGTTTTGTTTGTGGTATTCGGATTTCATGATTGGGTACTAGCATTATATATTTTAACGGCGTTTCCAGTCATTGTACGGGTGGGCTTTAAAGAAGGGATCGTCACCGGCTCGGTCGTGGTTTTTCGTGTATTCAGCGGCGGCGTGATTGATATGGAGGTACTGCTGACCCAGCTAGCTCTGCTAGTGATTGGACTGGGTTCCGCGATGATTGTCAATTTAGCCTATATGCCGGGTTCTGATAATACAATGCAACAAATTCGGCAGGAAGTGGATCGGACATTTTCTGTTATATTCAGAAATATGGCCAATACGCTGCGTAGTCCAGCATACATATGGGATGGCAAGGAAGTTATTGAAGCGAACAGCGTGATAGCCAAAGGGGTCACTGAGGCGGGGCGTTCCTTGGAAAATCAGATGCTTCGTCCCCAAGAGGGCTGGAATGTGTATTTTTATATGCGAAAAGAGCAGCTGGATTCGATCCAAAACATGATGCAGTTGATCGCACAAATGTATCAGCATATGCCGCAGGCCAAGCTGCTGGCCGAGCTGTTCGACCAGCTTAGCAATGACGTTTTGGCTGGACATTATACGGGACAGACTGAGAAGCTGCTGGAGCAGGTTCGTGAAGAATTTAAAGCTATGGAGCTTCCCGCAACCCGGGAGGAATTTGAGATTCGTTCGGCATTATTGCAGCTTACACATGAGCTTCATCAGTATTTGAAAATTGCGAAAAAGGACAAGGCCCCTACTCCAGTGAAAAATTAGAGTAAAGGCCTTAAGCGGCTACTATCCATGACGGACAGTAGCCTTTTCTTGTTCAGTGATGGTAGAAGTCGGATGACTCAAAGTCCGTTTGTGCCGAATTCGGTCTGTGATCCATAAAACAGCGGTGATCAGGCAAGGGTACAGCATAGCCCACCCAACAAAGGGGAAAACGATCGCCGTAGAGATGAACGATATCCAACTAATGGAAACGCCCCAGCGACTACCACGCAGAAGCTTAATTCCTGCTGCACAACCGCCTAGATAGGTCAGAATAAAGGTGGCGTTCGGGAACTGGATCAGGTTAGTGAGTGAAACAGTACCACTACCGTACAACACCATAATGATCACGAAGCAGACGCTAAGAAAAGCAATGCCACCGATAGGGGTATGGAATCGTTGGGATAACATGCCCATCCAGCGAAAGGCCTGTCCTTGCCGGGATAAAGCATAAGCGACACGTGAAGCGGCACCAACATAAGCAATAATAGTAGCGGTACAAATAAAGATACCCGTCAAGCCTGCAATTATCGCGCCCCATGGCCCGATAGCCCGACTAATCACCCATACGAGCGAAGCATCCGAATCCCCTGCAAGGTAACTTTGTGTGCCCACAGTAGCCAGCGCAGTTAAGAAATAAAGCAAACCAACAATGACGGCTGCAATGGTCACGCCTTTAACGGCTGCTCTCTGGGGATTGGTGAATTCCTCTGACATATGGGACACAGCCTCCCAACCGATGAAGCACCAGAACAGAATCGCGGCCGCTTGACCGACAGGGAACCAGCCATGTGGAACAAACGGGGTGAAATGGACTGTTTCCATCTGAGGAAGTGCTGCGGCAATGGCGAATATGAGGACGGCAACGATAGCTATGACGACAGCGATCTGAATACGTCCCGCGACCTTCATGCCGATCCAGTTGATGATCAGGCCCACCGCCAACATAGCAGCGGCTAACATCATGCGGCTTTCATCTCCCCAGCCCATGGCTGCGGTCATATAGCCGGCTCCAGTGAGTGCGGCAACAGGTGCCCCAATCGGAACCGACATGAGAAAAAACCACCCGATATAAGCACCAGCACGTGGTGAAAAGGCCAACGTGACAAAATGCGATACCCCTCCCGCATTCGGAAATTTGGCGGATAGAAGACCCATGGAAAGTGCCATTGGCAGGATGAGCAGGGTCATAAAGCCCCATGCCAGCAGCGATGCCGGTCCCGCCATTTGGGCGGCAAGTCCAGGCACAATCAATATCCCTGAACCCAGTACAGCTCCGATATAGAGTGCAATGGCCTGTGGAAGACCAATGGTGGATTGAAGTTTACTTTCATTTGTCATGCAGAAAAGCCTTCTTTCTCTTGTTATTTTCTCCAGCTTATCAGATAATCAATCTATCGGAAAAACGGAATATAACGATTGCTTGCATCGGAAAAACCGATTGAAGGAGCGGATTATGGAATCGCGGCATTTGTTTACCTTTTTAACTGTAGTTGAGGCAGGCAGTTTTACGCGAGCAGCGCGTATACTGGATTATGCACAGTCGAGTATCACTGCTCAAATTCAAACGCTGGAGGCAGAGTTGGGTACGCCGCTTTTTGATCGCATTGGCAAGAAAATCATGCTGACGGATGCTGGACGACGTTTGCTGCCCTATGCGCAGGAAATTTCCAAGATGCATGCTATGGCCAAGGATGCGCTTCGTTCAGAAACGGAATTGGCAGGCACGCTGAAAATAGGAGCACCAGAGTCTCTGGCCGCTTTTCGTCTGCCGAGTCTGATCCGTGAGTACAGAGAACGGTATCCGAAGGTTAAAATTGTCCTTAAACCCGGCGAATGCTGGGAATTACGCGATTTGATCCGCTCCGGTGAGCTGGATTTGGCTTTTTTGCTTCAGCCTGAGACGGAGGATAGAGAACTGAATGTCACCACGCTTATTCATGAGCCGATGGCCTTGGTTGCTCCACTTAAGCATTCGCTGGTTACCTATACCCGGGTAGATCCTGCTGACTTGAAAGACGAAACCATTTTGCATACGGAGGCAGGATGTACGTACCGTATCCTTTTTGAGCAGTATTTGAATAAACACGGTATTTTTTCAGACCCTAGCCTGGAATTTTGGAGTATTGAAGCCATCAAGCAGTGTGTCATGGCTGGATTGGGTATTGCGCTGCTTCCGCTGGTAACGGTACAAAACGAGCTGCGAGAAGGTAAAATGGCGCGTTTAGCCTGGGATGACAGTGAACAGCAGGTGGCTACTCAGGTCGCCTATCACACGAAAAAGTGGAAATCCCCGGCTCTTAGTGAATTTTTACAGATCGTTGAGCAGCATGTAACACATTGGCGTGCATGAGTTCAAGCCATCGCGGCATATGCTTATACAAATAATATTTTTTCCTTTTCGCCTATTCACTCAACATTCGCCCACAACCTGCATACATATGTATGGAATGATTGATTGTATGGAGGAGGTTCAAGAATGGCATTAAGTCATAAAAATCGTAGAGAGATTATTACCAAAGCGATCTGTGGTAAAGGTCGCAGATTCTCTACCGTAACCCATACCGTAACTCCGCCGAATAATCCGACGAGCATTTTAGGGGCATGGATTATTAACCACCAGTATGAAGCTGTGGCGGCGGGGGACGGCATTGAGGTCGTCGGGACGTATGATATCAATATTTGGTACTCATACGATAAAAACTCGCAGACCGATGTGGCCAAGGAAACGGTGTCGTACGTGGAAAATGTGCCGCTCTCGTATCTTGATCCGAAGCACCGGGCGTCTACAGTGGAAGTATCCGCCGAAGCTACACAGGAGCCGAGTTGCGTCGAGGCCAGTGTGTCTTCTGGAGGTGGCAGCGTAATGATCCGGGTCGAGCGGGAATTTGCGGTGGAGCTGGTGGCGGAAACGAAGATTGTTGTAGAAGTATTCCCGAATGGTAGCAGCGATGATTTTGACAAAGACTTTGATTTTGGAGCGGAAGAGGGGGACTATGAGGAGCTCGACCCCGACCTCATTGACGACGAGCTCTGACAGAAGTAACCAAAAAGAGGGCCTCTTTACTCTTTGCGCCGGCTGATTCTGCGCAGGGGGCAAAGGCCCTCCTTTTTTGTTATTGTGGGTTGAAATCCGTACGTAGTCCGTAGGGGGGAATATGATGCAGCAGCCGGGACAGGCGCTCATACGCTTCAGACAGATGCCAAATGATGAAAAAAAGCGTAGACTGGAGCGTTCAGGCATAGCGGTGCAGTGGATGGATAGCAGTATAGCAGATTTTGCGATAGGCTACGCGGTGCAAATCCATCTACTGCGAGTGTTGGAAATTCGTAGACGTGCCATCGAAGGCCCTTCCAAAGTCCGCGCATACGATCTGTCTGAACTGGATCAACATTCACCGCTCTATGTCCGGATGGAGCGGCTGGCTGTACGAGCGTTGTACACACTGGGTTTGGACAGTGGTGAGGTGGTACTGACGCCGCTGGGGGAGCGCAGCTGTCAGGTGCGCGAAATCTCGGCACAGCCATGGCTGAACGATGGACGTTTGGCCACATTATATGAAATTGCTGCGCGCGAAGGGGATGTTGAGAGTGAGAATCTTTCAGCGCAACGAGGAAGAGATCGACTGCTCATCGGAATGGACCCTGAATTTGTGCTGGTTCGTATGCCCGAGGGACGGGTCGTTCCGGCCTCAAGATATTTGGGTCGTCTCGGCATAGCCGGCTGCGATGCTGTTACTCGTCGAGGACGAACACTGTATCCAGTCGCTGAGCTTCGCCCTGCGCCGAGTGGAGATCCGGCCCATCTGCTGAAGCACCTGCGTCAAGCTTTTGCAACAGCAGCCCGGCGCATTGCCGACCGCACACTCATCTGGCAGGCAGGGGGGATGCCGCAACCGGGTTTTCCGCTGGGCGGACATCTGCATTTCAGCGGGGTTTCGCTAAACGGTGCCTTGCTTCGGGCACTAGATAACTATTTGGCACTGCCTTTGGCGCTACTGGAAGACAAGCGTGCGGCTCGACGCAGACCGCATTATGGCAATTTAGGTGATTTTCGCCGTCAGTCGTATGGAGGCTTTGAATATCGTACACTGCCCAGTTTTCTTATCTCGCCACAGCTGGCGAAAGGTGTGATTGGAATGGCGTTTCTCATTGCCTCTCAATATCCGCGTTTGCAACGTAGGCCGCTGGGTGAGGAGGAGGCTCACAGAGCCTTTTATGAAGGAAATCAACTTGTCCTTAAGGAGTATATGGAACCTCTTATTTTGGACATGGTTTCACTGGAAATATACTCGCAATATGAAGCTTATGTAGCGCCATTGCTGGACAGCCTCCGCAAGGGGAAACAGTGGGATGAATCACGGGATTTGCGCCCGTATTGGAAGCTTACGTAAAATCAAGTGTCGACACCAGGAATGGTTTCATGTTATCGACTGTCATTTTTGATATAATGAGAGATAATTATAAGTTTAAACGGAACAAAGTGTGGGGGTTAGTAAACGGTATGTCCAAATATACACCGATGATTGAGCAGTATTTATCCATAAAAGAGCAGGCTAAAGATGCATTTTTGTTTTTCCGCCTGGGAGATTTTTACGAGATGTTTTTCGATGATGCAATTCTTGCATCCAAGGAGCTGGAAATTACACTTACGGGTCGTGAGGGTGGCGCCACGGAAAAAATTCCGATGTGCGGCGTGCCTTATCATTCAGCGGAAAATTACATACAGCGCCTCATTGAGAAGGGTTATAAAGTGGCCATCTGTGAGCAAATGGAGGAAGCCTCAGCTACGAAGGGGATGGTGCGGCGGGATATTGTCCGCGTTGTGACCCCGGGTACGGTAATGGAAGGCAAGGTGCTGGGTGACAAATCCAACAACTATATGGTATGTGTCACAGAGACGGACGGGATGCTGGCACTTGCGGCGTGCGACTTGTCAACAGGTGAATTGTATGTGACCTCTGTGCCTGATTCGAAAGAATGGCTACTAGATGAAATTAACATTTATGAGCCTTCCGAAATGTTGGGGGATGGTCATCTGCTCGATTTTGTGACAGCCCGTATGTCCCCCGTTGGACGGCGCGTTGTGTATACGGCTTGGGACAAATCCAAGGATGATCTGGTTCGGGATCAATTTGGCGAAGCCACATGGGCAAGGCTTACGGAGGAACGTAGACGGTGCGTATCGCGCCTGATTTCCTATTTGAATGAAACGCAAAAAAGATCGTTAGGCCAATTGACCCAAATCTCGGTATATGAGCCAAACCATTTTATGATTCTGGATCCATTTACCCGCAGGAATCTGGAACTGGTGGAGACGGTACGTGAACGCTCAAAGAAAGGCTCGCTGCTGTGGCTGTTGGATCGCACAGAGACTTCCATGGGAGCGCGTCTGTTGCGTCGTTGGATTGACAAGCCGTTGTTGAGCATCAGTCTTATTGAGGAGCGCTTGGAGGCGGTGGACAAGCTATACCACCAATTTATTTTCCGAGAGGATGTACGTGCTCAGCTTAAAGAGATTTACGATCTGGAGCGTCTAGTTGGGCGGATCGCCTTTGGTAGTGCTAATGCACGTGATCTGATCGCTCTCAAGCTGTCGCTGGCCCGAATTCCGTCTTTACGCGAATTGTGCGCTGAATCTCCTTCGAAGACGCTGAGACGAATTGCACAAACGCTGGATAGCTGTACAGACCTGTGTGCGTTGATTGAGGAAGCGGTGGCGGATGAACCGCCGATTTCCGTAAGGGATGGAGGTCTTATTAAGGAAGGCTACCATCAGCGTCTGGACGAACTGCGCGAGGCGAGTGTGAACGGTAAGCGTTGGATCGCTGAGCTAGAGGCCAAGGAACGTGCAGCAACCGGCATTCGGTCACTTAAGATTGGATACAACAAAGTATTTGGTTATTATATCGAGGTGACCAAATCCAATTTGGCTTCATTACCAGAAGGTCGATATGAACGCAAACAGACGTTGGCGAATGCGGAACGGTATATTACACCGGAGTTGAAGGAAAAGGAATCTCTAATTCTGGAAGCCGAGGATAAAATGGTTGATCTGGAGTACACGCTTTTCTCCGAGCTTCGCAGTAAACTGAACGCTGAAATTCCACGTTTGCAAAAGCTGGCAGAACAAGTGGCTGAAATTGACGTGTATCAGTCGCTGGCTTCGGTTAGCTCGGAACGGGGATTCGTGAAACCTGAGCTGACTACAGGATATGATTTCGTAGTGGAGCAGGGTCGCCATCCCGTGGTGGAAGCTGTAATGAAAGATGGCGGTTTTATCGCAAACAGCACGGTGTTGGAGGAAGCCGATGCGCATATTCTACTTATCACTGGGCCGAACATGGCTGGGAAAAGTACGTATATGCGTCAGGTTGCGCTTATTGCGATTATGGCTCAAATTGGCTGCTTTGTCCCTGCTGCACGTGCCAAGGTGCCAATGCTGGATCGCATTTTCACACGGATCGGCGCGGCGGATGATCTCATCGGCGGGCAGAGTACGTTTATGGTCGAAATGGCAGATATCCAAGTAATGACGGACAAGGCAACTCCGCGAAGCTTGATCATTATTGATGAACTGGGACGAGGTACGTCCACCAGTGAAGGAATGGCAATTGCACAGGCAGTCATCGAATTTGTCCATGACACGATTGGCTGTAAGGCGCTGGTATCCACGCATTTCCATGAGCTGGCACATTTGGAGCAAGGCCTGTCTTCGCTGCGAAATTACTCTATGGCCGTGCAGGAAAGCGGCGACAAGGTGAATTTCTTGCGCAAGCTCATACCGGGAGCGGCTAGCAGTAGCTATGGTATTTATTGTGCTCGGCTTGCAGGTTTGCCCAATAACATTATTGAGCGAGCGAATGGACTGCTGAATGGTTTTGAACAGGCAGCGGCTCAAGTAACGGCAGGTACCGAGACAGTAGTAGGAGGGAAGGAAGGGACTGATCTTCGTACAGTTTCAGGGACAGAAGATATTTCTTCTTTGACCGAATATAATTCAGGCCAGACATTGCGAGAAAGCGGAGAAACTGCATCATCAGCTCAGTCTTTATCACAGCAGGCCACCCTGGTAAAAGAAGATACTCTGCAGACGGTGGAAACTTCCAGCACGTTGGAGCAAGGAGCAACCGAAGTGGTACAGCTGTCCATTTTCGGAGAGCAGGAGCTTGCCGCCTCCAAGCCACACGCAGAGACAGTAGAGGCTAATCCGATTGTGCGCCAAATTTTGCGCAAGGTGAAAAATGCTGATGTCATGAATATGACTCCTTTACAGGCAATGCAGCTATTAAATGATCTTAAAAACAAGGCCAATGGCCTGTAGTTAAAATAAGTGACATTATTCTTATTTTTCATCACACTTTGAAGTCAGGAGGAGGTTAAAAGGATGTCTAAAATTCGGGTACTGGATGAACATATTGCGAACCAGATTGCTGCCGGTGAGGTCGTGGAACGTCCAGCCTCCGTCGTGAAGGAGCTGGTGGAAAATGCGATTGATGCAGGCGGTACGCGGGTGGACGTATGGGTAGAAGAGGGCGGCCTGCAAAGTATCCGGGTGACGGATAATGGAAGTGGCATTGAGCCTGAAGATGTGGAGACGGCATTCTATCGGCACGCGACAAGCAAAATTGGACATGGTCGCGACCTGTTTCAGATCACAAGTCTCGGCTTCCGAGGAGAGGCGTTGCCAAGTATTGCGGCTGTATCGAAAGTAGAGTTGCTTACAGCAGCCGGAGATGACGGACGTGCCCGTAAATTAGTGATTGAGGGCGGTAAGCTGTTGCTTCACGAGGATGCTGCTAGTAGACAAGGGACGGATTTTACCGTACGGGAGCTGTTTTATAATACACCTGCACGGCTGAAATATATGAAAAC
Organism: Paenibacillus sp. A3M_27_13; assembly: GCF_024213315.1. Classification (NCBI taxonomy): domain Bacteria; kingdom Bacillati; phylum Bacillota; class Bacilli; order Caryophanales; family Paenibacillaceae; genus Paenibacillus; species Paenibacillus sp. A3M_27_13. Next base: position 338,702 of record NZ_JANAVE010000001.1, on the reverse strand, counting down.
AATCCAGACCGAGCTGGGACACATTTCGGATGTATTGTATCGAATGGCGCTTTCGCATCCAGAAGTAGCCTTCACATTGCGGCATAATGGCAATACATTGCTGCAAACGCTGGGTAATGGTGATTTGCTGCAGGTGATTGCCGCTATTTACGGAACTTCTGCGGCGAAATCCATGCTGCTGCTGGAAGGAGAGAGCCTCGATTACCGAATTAGCGGCTATGTCAGCCGTCCAGAGTGGACGAGATCAAATCGAAATGCGATCTCTACGGTAGTGAATGGACGTTTTGTGCGAAGCTACGGGCTTAATCAGGCGTTGCTCAAGGCGTATCATACCTTGTTGCCGATCAATCGTTTTCCGCTGGCTGTGATCCAACTGGAAATGCATCCTTCTTTGGTGGATGTTAACGTTCATCCTGCCAAGCTGGAGGTAAGGTTCAGCAAAGAAGCTGAACTGTTTCAGTTGGTTGAAGATTCGGTAAAAGCTGTTTTAGGGCAGCAAGTGCTGATTCCGAAGGCAGTCAAGCGCGAGATCGGTGGCAAGGACAGTGGCTCGTTTGTGCAGGAGCAGTTTCACTTCTCGAAGGGAAATGGTGCGGAAGGGGATACTCCTTCCCGCAAAGACCGGGGGGGAGCACTGCCACTTTCCGTGACTTCGCCGGAGAGCCAGGAACCGCGCCAATCCAATTACTTGAACAGGAACGAAGAGAATAACAAAGGTAGCCAGGAGCGTGAGCAACGTCCGAGCAGGGATAGCCTCTCAGCCATTGGACGGGCAAACAACCTTTCAGGTAAAAGTATTAGTGATGATGAACTGGATGCAGATTTTGTAGAAGAAAACAGCGGGAATGAAGTTAGAGGGGACGTGCCGCTCCCTGATGGGGCGACTGTACAGTCGTCCGAAGGAGATAATGCCGCAATAGGCATATCTTCCTTATACAGTGGAGGGATACAGGAAACGGCTGCTTCTGCTGCTTACCCATCTTCTATGCCGCCGATTGCAGGACACACTACGGATTCCCGTCATTTCGCAGATCAGAAGCCGCGCCAGCAACGTCTAGATGCCGAGCAATTGGCAGCGGTATCGGGAGAAGTTCCAGAGTTGCCCACTTTTCCTGAACTGAATTTAATCGGTCAGCACCATGGGACATATCTGATTGCGCAGAACGACCAGGGCTTGTATTTAATTGATCAACATGCCGCGCATGAACGGGTGAATTATGAATTTTATTATGAAAAATTCGGCAATCCTGCGTCAGTATCGCAGGAACTGCTATTGCCAATTACACTGGATTTTACGCCTTCCGAGACGGAAAAGTTGAAATCAAGGCTGCACTGGTTTGAACAGGCAGGGGTGTATTTGGAGCATTTTGGCGGTCAAACCTTCCGTGTCAGCTCTTACCCGTACTGGCTTCCCCAAGGGGAAGAAGCGGATGTCATTGAGGAAATGGCCGGATGGGTGCTGGAGGAAAGAGCCATTGATCTTGCTAAGCTGCGGGAAGCAGCCTCAATCATGTGCTCCTGCCGGGCTTCGATTAAAGCAAACCAGAAGCTGACTGACCGACAGGCTATCGTGCTGCTAGAGCGTTTGGCAGCGTGCAAACAACCATATACTTGCCCTCATGGGCGACCTATTGTGGTTTCCTTTTCCACATATGATTTAGAGAAGCTGTTCAAAAGAGTAATGTAAGGGAGTATATATATGTTGCAGGATCGGGAAAACCGTGAAGAAGAAGAGCGGTCGAGGCTACGGGAGAAGCAAGTCGAATTACTGGTCACGACAGGGGATTCCCCCTCGGCAGAGGTTATGGAGCGAGCGAAGCTGCTTGCAGCCGAGTTAGGGGTGCTGTATGCCCCTCGTCGTGGCATATCGGTAGCTAAGCTAATTGCGGCTCACAGAGTCCGTCAAGCGTTGGTTCTGGTGCAGGGCGGAGTGAGGCTGATTAGTCCAGAACAATCACCGATGGTTTTTCACCCGAGTATGGGCTTCATTCGCGCCAAACGAGTATTAAAGGGTGAACCTGACCCGATGTTGACGGCTGCCCGGATCGTCCCGGGTGATATTGTGCTGGATTGCACCGCAGGACTTGGTACGGATTCTCTTCTATTTTCAATTGGAACTGGAAGCTCTGGACAAGTCACGGCTGTGGAGAGTTCTTTCCCCGTCTATGCTTTAATCAAGGATGGAATGAGGCATTACCGTTCCGGCAACGCTGAAGTAGATCAGGCCTTTTCCAACATTGACGTTCGTTTTGGTCATCATTTGGACTATTTGCGTAGTTTGCCGGATCGCAGTATAGATATTATTTACTTTGACCCTATGTTCCGTGATCCGTTGCTCGATTCCAGCGCAATCGGTCCATTGAGAGGGTTGGCTAACCCAGACGCGTTGAGTGAGGAAAGTATTATTCATGCGAAACGGATTGCACGAAAAACAATTATATTAAAAGAAAAACGGGGTAGCGGGGAATTTGCCCGCCTCGGCTTCCGTGTGGAGCAGCGGGGCACAACGAAAACAGTGTACGGAGTGATTGATATTGACAGTGGCACCTAAGCCTAAACTACTTGTTCTTGTTGGCCCGACTGCGGTTGGCAAGACGAAACTAAGCATCGAGATGGCTCGACAATTTGACGCAGAAATTATTTCCGGGGATTCCATGCAGGTATACCGTCGTATGGACGTTGGAACCGCCAAAATTTCCGAACAGGAAATGGAAGGAATCAAGCACCATTTAATTGATATTCATGAGCCTGAATACCCATATTCAGTAGCCCAATTTCAGGAAGACTGTCGTCGTCTCATACCTGATATTCAATCTAGAGGAAAGCTACCGTTTATCGTAGGCGGAACAGGTTTATATGTAGAATCAGTCTGCTATGAATACCAGTTTTCCGAGGTAGGGGCTGACGAAGCTTTTCGTCAGGAACAGCTTGACTATGCCGAACAGTTTGGAGCTGAGGCGCTTCATGCGCGACTACAGGCGGTTGATCCCGAAAGTGCACTTCGTTTGCATCCTAATGATCGTCGTCGTGTCGTTCGGGCACTCGAAATTTACCATGTTAGCGGAACGACACTTAGCTCTCAACTTGCCAGTCAAAAAAAGGAATCTCCCTACCAACTCTGCATTGTAGGTTTGACAATGGATAGGCAAATGCTATATAAACGTATTGAAGACCGAATTGACGGGATGCTCGATCAAGGGCTTGTTGCTGAGGTAACCTCCTTAATGGAACGGGGAGTGCGAAGCGATGCCATCTCCATGCAAGGTCTAGGCTATAAAGAGATATCCTCCTACCTGCGGGGAGAAGTGTCTTTGGAAGAGGCGGTGACTTGGCTAAAACGGGATACGCGTCATTTTGCGAAGCGACAGCTCTCGTGGTTTCGCCATATGAAGGATATCCAGTGGGTAGATGTCACTGATTTCGGAAATTTTTCTGCTCATGCAGCCCGAATACACGAAATTATAGCAGGAAAGTTCCGGACAGACCTTGAATATACTTCAAAACAATCCAAATGATTATTGGGGGTACGGCTAAAATGAACAAGTCCATTAATATCCAAGATACGTTTCTGAATCAATTGCGCAAGGATTCTATACCTGTAACGGTATACCTCATCAATGGATTTCAGGTGCGAGGGACGATTAAAGCATTTGACAATTTTACGATTGTTATCGACTCGGATGGAAAGCAACAGCTGATTTACAAGCATGCCATCTCCACCTTTACACCGCAACGCAATGTATCGCTTGTACAGCAACAGGATAACGCTAGCGATAACTGATTACGGCTTGACGGTCGCCCGGGTTCATGAAACTTTTCAGGCGCCCGTCTCGTCTAACTGTATAGGAATGTGACCGGGAGCAACCTGATCAGGGTTGTTCTTTTCATTCCGTTTACTTTCATGCTGCCGACAGCAAGCTTTAAGCTTATGTTAGGTATCATATGATTATTCGCGAAAGGGAGTCAGGGGAATGCCAAACGATTCATTGTCCAGATCCGGCAATCGCAATAGAAACACATCTAAAGAGAAGCCGAAGGGCAAGAAAAAGAAAATAACAGGTAAGCGAGTGGGGTGGACGCTATTTATTACAGCGGCGTTAGCCATATTTTGCGCACTTGGTGGATACTTATTTGTCATGGTTAATGGCGAAAAAATTTACAAAGCCAACAAGGACAAAATTACAGTGAACGAGACATCGAAGGTTTATGACCGCAACGGTGTGCTCATGGGTGAGTTGTCTGTGCAAAAAAGCGATCCTGTCAAAAGTGAAGAAATTCCACCGCTGCTCAAAAAAGCATTTATCGCAACCGAGGATAAGCGTTTTATGGAGCATCAAGGGGTTGATATTTGGTCTATCGGCCGGGCAGCCGTTAAGGATATCGTGGCCCGTTCGGCAGTGGAGGGTGGCAGTACGCTGACTCAGCAGCTGGCCAAAAACTTGTTTTTGACACGTGACAAAACCTTTTTCCGTAAAGCGACAGAGGTATCCATCGCAATGGCGCTGGAGCGGAATTTGACTAAAGATGAAATTATTACACTCTACCTGAACCGGATTTGGTTTGGACGCTCGTATTCTGGAATTAAGGCAGCGTCGGAAGGCTATTTTGGGCAAACGGATTTGAATAAATTAAAATTGTGGCAGGTCGCTACACTGGCAGCTATTCCAAAAGGGCCATCCAAGTATAATCCGATTAGTAACCCAGAAAACTCAAAGGCCCGGCGTGCTGTGGTTCTCCAGCTGATGTTTGAGCAGGGAATGATTGGAAAGCAGGAGATGGAAGAGGCCAAGGCTGTAAATTACGATTACAAACAGCCGGAAAAAGTTCAAAAGTATCAAAATTTTATGGAATACGTCATGGATGAGGCAGAGGATGCGTTGCCAGGAGTTAGCGGTAATGATCTGATTATTGGTGGTTATAAAATTCATACCACAATGGATGCCCAGGCTCAAAATGCGCTGGATCAGGCGATGGCAGATGATGACATGTTCGAAAAAAGTCCGGACGATCAGCCTGTTCAAGCCTCGATGGTCATTATTAACAACCAGACAGGTGGAATTGCCGCGATGGCACCCGGACGGGATTACAAAAAGGGAACCTTCAATCGTGCGACACAGAGCCGCAGACAGCCAGGATCGGCCTTTAAGCCGATTGTAGCCTATGCGCCAGCTCTTGAATCCGGTAAGTTTACGATGGATACCCCTTTGAGTAACGAACGCCAGAGTTTTAACGGATACAGTCCGAAAAACTTGCATGGTTACTCGTCGACCATCAGCATGCTCGACGCCATTACGAAGTCTGAAAATATTCCGCCTGTATGGTTGCTGAACCAAATCGGTGTGGAAAAAGGGGTTCAATTTGCCGAGAGCGTAGGCATTCCGATGGACAAAAATGATCACTCACTTGCTATCGCATTGGGTGGATTAAGCAAAGGAACGAATACCCTTGAAATGGCGCAGGCGTACAGCGCTTTTGCCAATAAAGGACAATTCCAAAAAGCTTATTCTATTAAGCAAATTAACAATAGTGATGATCAAGTTGTTTATACTCATGAAGAGGAAACTAAATCTGTAATGAGTGAAAAAACGGCTTATGAAATGACACAAATGATGCAAAATGTAGTCAATAGCGGTACAGGTCGCAAAGCACGTATTGACTGGCCTGTAGCTGGTAAAACGGGTACGACCCAAAGTGGGATTAGCGGTAACAGTGGTAACCGGGACATCTGGTTTGTCGGTTATACACCGGAATATACCGGAGCAGTATGGATGGGTTATGACAAGCCGGACAGCAAGCATATGCTGAGAAACTACAGTGGGCAGTCGGCAGCCTTTTTCGGAAGGGTCATGGGTGAAGCTCTCAAGGGACACCCGGTTACGCAATTCAGCGAGCCGAAGGGATATGAACCACCAGTTGAGCAGAAGCCAGAAGAGCCGGTTCAGGCTACCGCTCCGAGCGGACTGAGCGGGTCTTATAGTCAGGACACCCAAATTGTATCGTTATCCTGGACTGCGGCTACGGGGGATAATGTACAATACCGCGTGTATCGCAAGGGGACTTCCGATACAGGCTTTACGGCAATCATGGAGGCCATGAAGGGCACGAGTGGTGAAGACACGTCTCCTATAGCTGGAAACACGTATGAATATTATGTAGTAGCTTATGGGGCGGATGGTAAAGAATCCGAGGCTTCTAATACGATCCGTGTGGAAATTCCGGCTGAGACTACTCCGGTTGATCCACAGCCAGGGACTGATCCAAACGAGAATGGAACCTTACCGGATAATGGCGGGGCTACAGACGGACAAAACGGTACAGATCAGGGAAATACAACTCCTGGCGGTATCAATAACAATAATGGCTCAGGTCAGGTTCCGGCATCTCCTGGGGATACTAATGGGAATGGTGCTGGCGGCACAGGTAACAATAGTGGCAATTCCGGCAATGGAAACGATACTAATCAGGGAAATGGTCAGACTACTACACCGGATGCAGGTATTTCTGATGAAGATACTATGGTAAATCCAGAAAACACGGATGCATCTACGACTGAAGTCACAACGGATGGGACTCAAGAAGGCAATTCCAACGGTCATTCGAACTCCAATCGTGGACGTCACAATCGGAATTAGCAAGTATTGCTTTATGCAAGTTGAATTTGTTTCAAATCAAAGGTATTCTCAGTCCGTGAACTGGTCTGAGAATACCTTTTTTGCTGTTTTAAAGGGGTTCTTTTTGAGTGTACAGTTTAAATATGGTAAGCTGGTTTTACCAATGTTGGAGAGGAACATCATTTATGAAGCGCAAATTCGGAGACCGGGCCAACTGGCGCAGAATCACCAATCGCAAGTTTGCTTGCCGGTATGTAGAAAGTGACGCGTTTACAGGATATGTGACCCTGTATACAATTTTGAGTCTCAAGGAGCCGTTATGGAAAAGTTACGGTGGTCATACGTTTTGCATAGCCGATAAAGGATATTCCTGGCTGCAATATTACCCAAAAGGTGAGCACTATGTGGTGACTGCTATGTTTGACAATCGGGAGCAGATCGTTGAATGGTACATTGACACCTGCCGTAATCAGGGTGTGACCGATCAAGGAGTCCCATGGTTTGACGATTTGTATTTGGATGTTGTGGTGCTTAAAAACGGTGAAATCTTCCTAGTGGATGAGGATGAATTGGAGGAGGCGTTACAACGGGGGCATATCTCAACGCAAGAGGCAGAATTGGCTAACCGTACAGCGGCTGATGTGTTACATCAGATAGATGCCCACGTGTTCCCCTATTTTAAAATGTCACTGAAACACCGGTCAGAATGGTTTCACAACGGTGATTTCAAGAGAGAACGGTGAAAGTTTTGCAGTGGATTAAAGACACTGGGCCCAAACGTCCTGAGTTGAAAAGCAGGCAGAGTCGCCTTAAGAAAATATCTATGGTATCCAAGCGTCTTGTACTTTGTTTGATGATTTTCATTTTGGTCGGATTGGTATGGGCAGGTATCCGAGTGTGGAACATGAATACGGCTGCCTCTACCACTCCGCTCCAGCAAGTGCAAATTGGTATCGTACTAGGTGCTTCTATGTGGGGAGCTGAGCCCAGCCCTGGATTGAAGGAAAGGCTGGAAGAAGCCTTGCACTTATACCGCAACGGGACGGTACAGCGTCTAATTGTAAGTGGGGGACTGGATAAACCAGATTTTCCGTATACGGAGGCTGAGGGCATGCAACGCTATTTGGTAGATAAAGGGGTCCCTGTACAGCATATTGTGTTGGAAAACCATGCGACCAGTACTTACGAAAATCTGCTCTATAGCCAGCGCATTATGAAGGAATATGGATGGACCTCCACCGTGATCATTACACATAGCTATCATGGCCCTCGGGCGATGGAGATTGCTCAATTCTTGAATTTTGATCATCCTCAGATGGCTCTGACGGAATCCAAAGTGCTGAATATGCCAATTCATCAATCAAGAGAAGTATTGGCATACGCTAAATGGACGCTGCAACGGTGGTGGATCAGCGCTCAAACTTGGGTTGCCTGAATTTAAGAAAAGGCTTTGTGCACGTTCCCGTTGCTTTTATGCTAATAAGGACATGCCAGACCGAATACATTAATAGGGTAAGCTGTGCCTGAAGAAATGTTGAGGTGATGGATGCATGAACGGACGGGGAATCGCCGCGGGCAAGCGGTCGGAGGAGAGACCTTCCAGACAAATTAATGTCGTGCTGCGTAGCCCGGAGCCGATAGCTTCGGTGACTGTGGACGAGACGGAAGCAGTGGCTTCAACCAAGTCACAGGCTCTACCGCAGTATCTCAGTCTTTATCAGGAAATTCAGAAAGAACTCGATCATCTCGTCGGCTTGGATAACATCAAAGACCTGGTATTTGAGGTATATGCCTTTTTGCAAATCGCCCATATGCGCACGGATGCGGGATTGTTGAGCAATGCACACGTATATCACATGATTTTCAAAGGAAATCCAGGTACGGGGAAAACGACAGTAGCCCGCATTATCGCTAAAATGCTGCAAAAAATGGGGGTACTGAGCAAAGGTCATCTGATTGAGGTGGAGAGGGCTGATCTGGTCGGTGAGTATATTGGGCACACTGCACAGAAAACGCGAGATCTGGTAAAGAAATCTCTTGGCGGCGTGTTGTTCATTGATGAGGCTTACAGTTTGGCACGCGGAGGGGAAAAGGATTTTGGAAAAGAAGCGATTGATACCTTGGTAAAGTCCATGGAAGATCAAAAAAATCAATTTATTTTGATTCTCGCTGGATACTCGGGGGAAATGGACTTTTTTTTACGAACGAATCCTGGTCTTCCTTCTCGCTTTCCAATCCAGTTGGATTTTCCTGATTATACTGTAGATCAGCTTATCCAAATTTCCGAGATGATGGCCAAGGAGCGGGACTATATTCTCATGCCTCAGTCCATAATTAAAATGAAGGAGCATTTGCTAAACGAGCGTAATGACAGTCTTCATGCATTTAGTAATGCACGCTATGTTCGTAACGTGATTGAAAAAGCGATTCGGCACCAAGCTGTCAGGTTGCTCAATCAGTACCGGAGCGGGCAACCCGGCAAGCAGGAATTGATGACGCTGCGTCCAGAGGATTTGAAAATGGACAAAAGATAGGCGATAATAGGAATCTGAATCACATCGAATGGTATGACATCGAACGGGGGCCGGCCTGAACATCAGGTCGGTCTCTGTTCGAGAGTTGACATGAAAATAAAGGAGCAAACAATATGGCGAACTCCACTCATGATACACAAACTGAAATGCAGGACAAGGCGGTACTGGTCAGTCTGATTACGGATGAAGTCAAACGATCTGGCATCAATACGGAATACTCGTTGGATGAGCTGGTGAAATTGGCTGAGACAGCGGGAGTTGAAGTACTGAGCGTCCTGACACAGAATAAGGAAGCCAAGGATTCAAAATGGTTTATTGGCAAAGGAAAAGTAGAGGAATTGCGTGCAGTTGCTGAAGAATTGGGAGCGAATACAGCTATTTTTGATCAGGAGCTCTCGGGGGCCCAAGTACGGAATCTGGAAGAAAGTCTGGATCTCAAAATTATTGACCGGACACAGTTGATTCTGGACATTTTTGCTCAACGTGCAAAAACACGGGAAGGTATTATTCAGGTTGAACTGGCGCAGTTGTCATATTTACTCCCCCGTTTGTCTGGACATGGCAAAAATCTCTCGCGTCTCGGTGGCGGAATCGGAACACGTGGTCCTGGTGAAAGCAAGCTGGAGACAGACCGTCGTCATATTCGTGACCGAATCAGTGATCTGAAACGCCAACTGGAGGAAGTGACTCGTCACCGGTATTTGCACAGGGAGCGCAGACAAAAGAGCGGTATTGTTCAGGTTGCACTTGTTGGCTATACCAATGCGGGCAAATCGACGCTGTTGAAGCAACTGACAGCAGCCGATGTATATATTGAGAACCAACTGTTTGCGACGCTGGATCCTACCTCCAGAACAATGGAGCTACCGAGTGGAAAAGAAATTATTCTTACGGATACAGTCGGTTTTATCCAAAATCTTCCTCATGATTTGGTTGCTTCCTTCCGGGCTACTTTGGAGGAGGCGAATGAGGCTCATCTCATTTTGCATGTCGTGGACGCTTCCTCGGATATGCGAGACGAACAGATGAAAGTTGTAGAGACGATCTTGCAGCAGCTAGGGGCTGCGGACAAGCCTCAGATCGTATTATTTAACAAAAAAGATGCCTGTACCCCTGAGCAACTGGAAATGCTTCCTTCTGGGGAGGGCTATTTGAAAATTAGTGCTTTTGATGAAGGGGATTTGTTGCACATTCGTGAACTGATTCAAGAGCATCTGAGCGGTGATACGCTGAGATTCCGCATTCCTGCGGAACGTGGGGATTTAACCTCGGTGCTTTATCGAATCGGAGATGTACTGCTGACAGAGTATGATGGCAATGATGTCATTTATGAGGTTGAGATTCAAAGAGGCGAGTACGAAAAGTACGGTCATGCACTCAGCGAGTTCACAGAAGGTTAACATCTAATGATGTTTTTGGGTCAATAAAATGATAATACTCATCGTTCAAAGTGAACAATAATATAACATGAATAGCCTAAGGCTGCGTAAGAGAGAGGGTCAAGAAGGTAAATGGTAGTTTTTAGTCCAGAAATTCAGCAAATTCAGAAAACGGCAGAACATAAAATACAAGAACGTATACAGCACATAGATCATATTGTAGATTCAAATCAGTGGAAGGTAATTCAGGCATTTCAGCGGAAGCAAGTGAGCGATTTTCACTTTGCGGGTTCTACGGGATATGCTTACAATGACCGGGGACGTGAGGTGCTGGAAGAAGTCTATGCGGATGTGTTCGGTGCGGAGGCAGCGTTGGTGCGTCCGCATTTTGCCTCGGGTACTCATACAATTGCCACTGCTTTATTTGGTGTGCTGCGTCCAGGGGATGAACTGTTGTACATTACTGGGAGACCTTATGATACCCTCCACAAAGTGATTGGTAAGCCCGGCGATGGAACAGGATCATTGCAGGATTTTGGTGTTACTTATGGAGAAACCGCACTGACAGAGGAAGGTAAAGTGGACTGGGAAGCGGTGGAGGCTGCGATCTATGCCAATACCAAAGTGATCGGTATTCAGCGTTCACGCGGTTATGATTGGAGAGCTTCGTTTAGTGTAGCAGATATTGAAGAAATGACAGCACGTGTGAAGGAAATAAAACCTGACGTCATTGTCTTTGTTGACAATTGCTACGGTGAATTTACCGAGAAGTTGGAACCTACTCAGGTAGGTGTCGATTTGATGGCAGGTTCGTTGATTAAAAATCCCGGTGGTGGCATTGCAGAAACGGGTGGATATATCTGCGGCAAACAAAAGTATGTAGAGCTAGCATCCTACCGATTAACTGCACCTGGAATCGGTGGAGAAGTAGGTGCCATGCTAGGTACTACACGAGGCATATTTCAGGGACTATTCCTTGCTCCAACACTGGTTGGGCAAGCGGTTAAAGGGAGCGTATTCGCAGCTGCGGTCTTTGAGGAGATGGGATTTGAGACCAAACCTGCCTGGCATGAAGAGCGTACGGATTTGATTCAGGCTATTTCTTTTAGTGGACCAGAGCATCTAATTGCTTTTGTACAGGGCATTCAGCGTGCAGCTGCCGTGGATAGCCATGTGGTGCCGGAGCCGTGGGATATGCCGGGTTATGAGCATCCAGTTATCATGGCTGCAGGTACGTTCATACAAGGGGGAAGTTTGGAACTATCTGCGGATGCTCCGATTCGTGAGCCTTATATTGGTTACATGCAAGGGGGCTTAACCTACTCTCATGTTAAATTTGGAGTGCTTATGGCTCTGCAAACGATGAAAGAACGTAAATTATTGTGAGTTTTTCTAACATGTCATTGACACTTTGCATCAGCTAAATGTACAATAAGGTGAATAATAGATCACTGGAAGGTTGATGACAAATGGGCGACGAAATTCGCAGAAATATGGCCTTATTTCCAATAGGTATTGTCATGAAGCTAACGGACTTGTCAGCACGTCAGATTCGTTATTATGAACAGCATAACTTGATAGTTCCTGCCCGTACATCGGGAAACCAACGTCTTTTTTCTTTTAATGACGTAGAGCGTCTGCTTGAAATTAAGGCGTTGATCGAGAAGGGTGTTAACATTGCGGGAATTAAACAAGTCATGAATCCGGTTACCAAGGAATCGGAGGAAGCTACGGTTATTACAGCAGATACGGAAGTCAAACGCCGTGAAATGTCCGATACTCAGCTTCACCGCTTACTGAAACAACAACTTGTTGCAGGCAAAAGACCAGGACAGGTATCCCTGATCCAAGGCGAATTATCACGGTTCTTCAATAAGAGATAATGCTTTGACTTACCTCCTGGTATAAGGTCGCTTTACTTTAAAACCCGGTCTCATCATTTAAGTAATTTATAGAACAGCCGATTCGTATATAGTCGTTACAGAAAGGGAGAGGTTAGAGTGAGTTATAGCAGAGAAGATATCCTTCGGATTGCGAAAGAAGAAAATGTTCGTTTTATTCGTTTGCAATTTACAGATTTGCTGGGCACTATTAAGAACGTTGAAATTCCGGTTAGTCAACTGGAAAAAGCATTGGATAATAAAATGATGTTTGACGGATCTTCCATAGAAGGTTATGTGCGTATTGAAGAATCTGATATGTATTTATATCCGGATTTGGACACTTGGGTTGTATTCCCTTGGGTAACCTCGGATCGTGTAGCTCGTTTGATCTGCGATATTTATAAGCCGGACGGAGTTCCGTTTGCAGGCGACCCGCGGGGTATCTTGAAACGTGTACTTAAGGAAGCAGAAGAGTTGGGATACACTTCGATGAATGTCGGACCAGAGCCTGAATTCTTCTTGTTCAAAACGGATGAAAAAGGCGAGCCGACTACAGAACTGAATGACCAAGGCGGGTATTTTGACCTGGCTCCGATGGATCTGGGTGAAAACTGCCGTCGTGAAATTGTACTTAAGCTTGAAGAGATGGGCTTCGAAATTGAAGCATCTCATCATGAAGTTGCACCTGGTCAGCATGAGATTGACTTTAAATATGCAGATGCAATTAAAGCTGCCGACCAGATTCAAACGTTCAAGCTCGTTGTTAAGACGATTGCTCGTCAGCATGGTTTGCATGCTACCTTTATGCCAAAACCTTTGTTTGGTGTAAATGGCTCCGGTATGCACTGCAATCAATCCTTGTTTAAGGATAATGAAAATGTATTTTATGATGAAACGGATGAACTCGGATTAAGCCAGACGGCCCGCCACTATATGGCTGGTATTCTTAAACATGCACGTGCAATGGCAGCGATCACGAATCCAACGGTAAATTCCTACAAACGTCTCGTACCAGGTTATGAAGCGCCTTGTTATGTGGCTTGGTCTGCAAGCAATCGCAGTCCAATGATTCGGATTCCCGCATCTCGTGGTCTGAGCACTCGCGTCGAAGTTCGTAACCCTGACCCGGCGGCGAATCCTTATTTGGCCTTGGCAGTGATGCTGAGAGCCGGTTTGGATGGTATCAAACGTCAGTTGGCTCTGCCAGCTCCGATTGATCGTAACATTTACGTGATGTCTGAGGAAGAGCGGATTGAAGAAGGCATTCCAAGTCTGCCTGCAGACTTGAAAGAAGCTTTGTCTGAGCTTATTCGGAGCGAAGTTATCTCTGACGCACTGGGCGACCATGCTCTGGCCTACTTCTATGAGCTTAAGGAAATTGAATGGGATATGTACAGAACCCAAGTGCATCAATGGGAACGTGATCAATATCTGACGCTTTACTAAAATGGGAAATCCCTTGGCGCTCTAAGCGTTGAGGGATTTTTTTGTATGTGGGTAATCCATCCGTCATTTGAGACTAATTAGTTCTCCCCACAATCTCCCCATAAAAAAATATTATTGAAGTAGACTCCCGGTAAAAGACTCATATTTCTCCATGCTATTCATCTCTATTTTTTTGGAGATGTGTGCATAAACGTCGGCTGTGAAAAAATTTCAAACTAACGTTGAATGCAAATATGTGTTGGATGCCTTGAAAGTCTTAGAAAATGAAGTCATTACACTCGGGTATACTGGCTCTTCTAAGCTACTCACACTCCAAAGTGACGAGTCGAGTTTCTACATTGTTCTTCCTTATAGGTGGCTGGTTAGATGAGTAAATACTATGCGAGAAAAATGATTTTTACTACTTACTACAGCGGCAGTCGGTCTTTGAAGATTAAGGAAGTTCGTTTGCTGGAAGCTATGGATGAGAGACAGATTTCTGTTTTTGAAAACGTGAGCAGTGACATTTTGGGAGTCGCCGCCAAACAGCAAGTGCCTTATGGATGTGGGTAATTTGAGGATTGAAAACAGATAGTAGAACTTACAGGAATATAACCAAAAGTCCACATGTTAAAAAGAAGAACCCAAAGAGAATCGATACAGAGCCTCTAAATTTCATGTCATCAATGTAAGCATCACTTGGTTCTGAGTCACCTTTGATCTTCCAGGCTTCGTTTGCACGCCATCCCCAAGTGGGATTTCGTTTACTTAAAATACCAAGCGAGAAAAAAATAATCGCAATAAAAATAAGCATGAATCCCATTGGATCAGCCCCTTTAAGTAAACTATACCAAAAAAGAACGACAGATGGAAAGTATCGTCCCTCAAGAACGGATAGAAGAAAAATAAGAGGGCTTTGCCCTCCATCTGAAGGTGTAATTTTAATCTGAATAGGCAACCGCGTTAAAACTTTCTATTCCTATTCGGGTGGCATCCGCTGTGCAAAATAGATATAAGGTATACACCAATTCATTTGATGGTGGTAGAGGGACATTGTAATCGGAAGCATTAATGGTGACGACCTGCACAGCGTTGGGATTTGCCTCGGAGACACTAACAGAGTAAAGGGCGTAAGCAACAGGAGAGTCGAGAGTGCCTCTAACAATAGAAATAGCAATAACGGAGTCAAATGGTGGAGTAGTGGGAAATGAAAGCTCAGCAATCCCTGATAATTGTACACGCATATTTTCCCCAGCGCCCGTCACGTCTAAGCCAAGCTCTGCGATGGCTACAGGAGTATTGGCTGGCAAGGGAATTGAGATTGTATTACCATAGCTTGCATTTTGAGATGTTCGAGCATCTAACAATCTAGTCATTATCTCATCTCCTTTTTGATAGTTTATGCAGAAGATATTCAGTGTTGAGGGCTTGGTAGATATGCCTCTAAGCTAATGCGGTGTATTGCGTCATTAATGGCCCCGAAGAGTAGAGAGGAAGGATACAAGATGGAACTTAGCGAGAAACAGCTGGAGAATGTGAGCACGCTTGGGGCTTAACTTACAACAAGAAGCCGACAAAAAACAATTTTTACTGTGACACGGTCGATCGGTTTGGAATGATCTTGTTGCTAAAGGGTTAGCTACAAAACGAGGCGGACGGGATGAGAAAAGTGCATATTTTCGCCTGACATATGAAGATGCGAAGACCGTTTATACAAAGCCAATGCCATGAAAGTATTTTGGAGCATTGCATTAAAAAGTTTTGAACCCATAGGGGACAAGAAGGAGGGGAACTTTCCATAAAGGAGAGAGACACAATGCATCCCCTATACCAAAGGAGAGATAACCCGTGAGTAAATACAAAGTGTATGAAACAGTAGCGGTGAGACAGTTGGTTTATCTAGAAGAATACGAAGGGAATAGAATGCGTGAGATCGGAGCGCAGATTCGGTCTGAAAAGCCCAATATGATCATAACCCCACAAGAAATAGAAGAATTAGGGGGATTAGAACTGATTGACATAGATATTAGACAAATATACCTATAATGAGCGATAAGCACAGTGAGGTAATACACCTCAAACGCTACATAGAGCGGTTTTACGTGGATGAGGTAGGGAGTAACCACCAATACAATACGCTCACCCAGGAACGTTGGAAGGATGATAGATATGAATGTGTGGCCGATATCGGCTATTAAACAAGATGGTAAGTCCAGATGTGCCAACTGCGGAAAGCCGATAAGCGAAGCTAGAGAAAAACTTACAGGCAGGTTATACGATGGGGAGTTTGCTTGCTGTCGGGAATGTGATGATGAACATGAAGAATTAGGCAGCAGCCCCATTGAACATGGGATAAGATATCGTGATTTGAATATTAAGCCTATACAGGGTGTCGGTCACACGGCACCAAAGGGAGAATATATAGATGAAAATCGTAGTGAATAATGAGCAGGAAGCGGACTGCGTCGCTTCTTCCAAGACGGACACGAATATTCGATCATGGACTTGATCAAATCAGAAAAGGAAAAACAAGAAGACACAGAAGACTTGCAAGGAGAAGATTTTCGCATTTTGGCAGAAGGATTTTTTTGGTCAGAACTGCATATAGAGATTGATCGAAAAGAAGAAGAACTGAAATTTCGAAGACGACGATTGGGTGACAGGAGAATGCAACACTGTGGTACTCATACGACGGGAAACAATCGCGATGAAGATTAACCTATAGTGAGTGAAAAGCGATGGATTCTCCTGAATCGCGGGCTACTTGGCGATACGAGGATTGTTACAATCGTCTATGTCCGTGCTGCTCAGAACGTCTTATAGGAGACGATGAAGACGACGAATGCTGGGGGAGGAACAACAATGACAGATAAACCAGACTGGGAAAAGCGAATGGTTTACTGGATACTGGAAGCCGAAAAAGAAAAAAGTTGGGCAGATAATATAGAAAAACGGTTGTATTTTTCGAACACCGAAAATGAAATTATTGAAAGGAAACATAAAGGTACTCGTCGATACTCAAAAGGAATCTGAATCCCTAATACAACAAAGGATGCAGAGATAGCCAGACTAAACGGGTCACTCATGAAAGCCTTCCAGCTGTGGACTGATTATTTTAATGCACCGAACGCAGAGGGCAAAGTGTGTATTAATATCGAGTTATCTAAAGTGTTTGCGAATGCGGCGGTCAAGGAGGATGCCACATGATACGCGCATATACCACTATATTAGCTGCTGTACTGTTGTTTATAGGTGTAGTACAAGTAGATAGGTATATGTTGATTGAGACTGTGCCGGCAAGCGAGGTGAGGATTAAATATGGCAAATAATAACGATGAAAAAAATAAGCACCTATGAAAAAAAGTGCTTACTTTAAAGTTAGTTTTATTATTAAGGGAATATTTTGTAAATGTAGCCTTGATATAATGGGCATACTTTGTTGTTGCCTTTTTGTTGCCATTTATATAAATTAATATTTCCTCCAAATCCTCCTGTCATGTAAAATTTTTGAGTTGGAACTGTCGATTTCATATCCTCTTTAACTGTTGCACCTCTGATGCCACTTACCCATTTTTTGTTCCCTTGAGGCGGATCATATGGTGACTGAGAAGAAATATTTGCTGAAGTTGGGGCTTGTTCTGCAAAACCTAAAGACGGTACAGACAATGCCCCAAGAAGAACTGTGCCAGCAGCCAAAGCAATAATAGATTTTCTCAAAAGTAAAGCCTCCTTAGTTTGTTTTCTTCGTATGCAAACTATGGTGTAAGGTAATTATAGTGTTTTGATTTACATATATATACCAAAAATAACGATTTCACCAAATTATCACATTATATAAAGGAATGATAAACGATGAATGACGATCAAATGTGTATAGTTAATAGTCTTGAAGATGAGTCTTCTGATACACAAAAGATAATCCAGGTAAACTTTTTTCGGACATTGAGCAGGAAGATATTCGAAAAACAAAGTGGCTTCTTAGTAAGTATGTTGATATGATCGAGGTGATCAAAAACTATGAGTTTGCTCTCCAGTAGATTGAAAACGGAATGTCTGCGTATGAGTTACTTTCCGCCGAGGGGGCAATTGCAAAACGAGAGTCAGGTCAGGAGTTAACGGCAGGTGTAACAGCAAACGCTGTAATCCTAAAGGACAAACGGCATATGAATTACAAATTCTATCAATTCATCACAAACAATGTCCGCTTCGCCGTAAACAACATGAGGGATCCACACGAGGGACTTGCTGCTAAGCTGCTGTTCATAGACGGTAAAAAATACCTCAAGGCCCAGCAGTATATGGAGAAGGGATACAGAAAAGATGTGCCTAGTATCTCAGCCACGACATTTGCAGTTAAACGACGACGAGCGATTGTAAATATAGCAAACAGTCTTAAAATTAATCGGACTTTGGATTTTGTGGTTATTGACTATGGTCGGGGCCGCAACAAGGAGGGTGAAATCGGACTTAGGGTGCCAGAAGTAAATTAGACCGTAAGGGCTTAAGCCTTTGCGGTCTTTATTGAGGTGTCAGAAGAAAATAAAGTTCTAGACAGAAAAATAAAGTAATAGTCTGACGATGCTTCATTAAGCTAACGGGCAGGAAAATTTAACCAAATAGCGAATGGATAGTCTTTGAATACTTCGAAAATACCGGATTCCAGGGTGTTAATACTGAGGAGTTCTACATATGTCATTCCCCTTTGATTGTATTAGTGATTTTATGTTTTTCGAAACGGAGTTGGAACAGTCAGACATTATATTAATTCCCAGGAGCAAGTCATCCTCAATTAATGGAAAGAGTTGCAACATTGTACCATAGCGGTATCGCTCAATTTATTCTACCTTCTGGTGGTACGATCCCTCATGTAGAAACAGCCGAATGGGAGTTTCTAAAAAATGTCGGGGTAGCGTTAGGAGTACCTTCAGAATCATTACTTAAAGAAGATAAAGCAACTAATACCTTTGAAAATGTACGTTTCTCCTTGGAAGTGTTACAGCAACAAGGAATTCATCCAAAAAAGGTTGTTTTAGTTCATTCAAATGATTAAACTAACGAATAACAGTAGGTTCAAGTAATCGATGAAACGAAGAGGGGGGAACCGAAATGAAGACGATCAAGTGCATGATGGACCACCTGTACTGGGCGGACGGGCGCATCTTGGACGTGCTTGAGGAGAGTGAGACGAAGAACAAGGACCTTCTGAAGCTGGTTCGGCACGTCGCGGTCGCGGAACGAGTCTGGCTGTCCCGATTGCAGGGCAAGGGCAGCACGCAATATTCGTTGTGGGAGGAAGTGGAAGACCTGAAGGCGATCCGGACGATGTTCGAAGAAAACGCCGAGCAATATCGCGTCTATATCGAAGGGCTCGAGGAATCCGAGTTGGACGAGATGATCGACTATGCGAACCAGAGCGGGGTTCCGTTCCGAACGTCCGTACGGGACATCCTGTCGCAGGTCCTCTTACATGGGCAATATCACCGGGGGCAGATCAACCGGGCACTTCGGATCGAATCGGCAGAGCCTGCCCAAGTCGATTACATCACGTTCGCGAGGCTCTAACAGGGCCTAATAATCACCATTACTCGGAATGGGATTGGTATTGAACTAACGGGACACGTTAGTTTAATGGAACAGCGACAGTCTAGGACCTTTATTTTTTCATCCTTGGTTGTCGCTGTTCTAATTTCTAAGGTCAGTCTAAAACTTATTTTATGGAGTTTTCTTCGAACAATAAAGTTGTGTACTAGCGAGTCAACTACAATTATTTTCCCCTGTGCGATATACAATAAAGTTGTGTACCAAAATCCAATATTTGCGATTTATATTTTTTTTAATATTCTAAAAATATGTACGTTAAACCCTTATAAATATGTTCTCCTGTCTTTAACTTTTCAAATATTTCTTTACCATAATACCGCTCTCTATTTAAACCAAAGCAGCCGTCCTGATTTTAGCAACGCCTGATGACACTTGTTCATCAGGCTTTTGTTTCTACTAAGAAACATACTTTTGTTATTGTAGAAAGAAAATTTGAGGATGCTATGAATGCTGCTTCCTTTGGTTGGGCACAGTATCGTTTTAAACATGAGCCGATCTTTTACGCTCATCTGAAAAGCAAGGCTCCAGCCCGATACGGTGATCGGAACACAGACTACGGTATGGAAGGCTGGTCTTCCTGTTGAGGAACCGCTGCCTAGGACAGTATGGGAAGTTTCACGGGGCAATGTAAATAAGTATGTTCACCCCACTCAGATGCCCCTTGATCTACTAGCTATTCCCATTATGAATAGTAGCCAGCTTAGTGGCGTAGTTGTCAATTTCTTTGGCGGCAGCGGCTCTACCCTTATGGCCTGTGATTAGCTTGACCGCTGTTGCAGGACCATGGAACTGGACCCGGTATTTTGTGATGTGATTAAAATGCGATATCAGCTGGCAACCGGCATGGAGCCGGTACGTCTTTCTAATGTTGCAACACATTATTCTAAATCGTAAAGTACGTTTTCACGAGAAATGTCTATTGGTTCGTTTACAGGTATGTTAAGAAAATACTTTAACTGCCATGTCTGAGTTTTTTGAGCCTGGAGGCTTGTAGGCGTGTCCCATGGTGGATAAATACGTATTGCTCTTTTACCACCTTCACCTTTGTTAGATAATATTTTATGTTTAATCAGAATGGATTTTGGGAATACAAATTGCCCCAAGCTACTGTCTTTACGTGCACTAATAACCAAAAAGTCGATTGGATCTGATACGTCATAGGGTTGTATTGGTCCATCCCCAATTCTCTTATATATAGTCACAAATTGCCCGATCTTTTTTGGAGTTGTCTTTGCAATACGGAATCGTATAGAGTGGGCATTTAAATTAAAGAAGTAGGCCCCATAGTCAGAGTTTTGTTTTTCTGGAATTGGTCCAGTACATTTAAAATTGCATGGATTATAAACTGAAACTTTAGCGGCAAGCAGGTCGGTATGAATCTTATCAGATGCTGTCCAAGAATTTTGGTCACCAGAAGATATTTCTTTGTTAACCATTGTTATTTATTCTCCCCCATATATAAAACCGTTGTTTAACGTAGCATTCACTATATTAATGTAACCGCAGATGGTTCACAAGTTTGTGTATATTCTGCCTAGTATAAATAAAAAGGGAGACGCGTGAACGTCTCCCCAATGACAATGGGACAGACAACGAATAGCAAGAGACACTACTACAGCGCGAAATAGAGTTCGTAGAGGGTATCCTTGATCAATGGTATAGTACCGAAAGATTGTTAAGGCTGGTATAGCTCAGTGGGTCAAAGACCTACAGGCTAGAAATATAAAAATGCAGATAGTGCAGAATCTGGATCGGTTGATTGAACTGGATATAAGCTTCAGAAGGATGAGCTGTAATAATGCTAACACGATAGAGTCAGACCTATGCCTATTTTCCCAAGATGAAGTCAACAGCCCAATCTTTTTGGTTAATTGCACAATAAGCTACTTTGACTAGACTTTGGAGGTGATCATTAAATATGTTTCGACATTATTATTGGCAAAAGAAAATGCATCGGAGAAAATTTAGAAGATGTGTAGTTAAAAAAGTCAAAGTTTTACCGAAAGTTATTGTTAAAGGGATCCGAGGACCTCAAGGACCTCAAGGACCTCAAGGACCTCAAGGACCTCAGGGACCACAGGGACTGCCGGGTCCACAGGGAGTTCCAGGCGCTCAAGGCCAGCAAGGGCTACAAGGTTTTCAAGGAATTCCTGGACCAACAGGACCAGCAGGAGCAGTAGGTCCAGCAGGACCAGTGGGACCGGCAGGAGCGATAGGACCAGCAGGACCAGCGGGAACGGTAGGGGCGGTAGGACCAGCAGGAGCAACGGGGGCAACAGGGCCTGCAGGCGCCGGGATATCAGACTTCTTAAGTGTTTTCCGAGCAGATCCTGGTACGGGAACTGACACAGTTCCGGGTAACTCACCAATTACCTTTACTGGAGTTTTGGCTAATGTTGGTGGTGCATTTACTTTCACTCCTCCATCTCCAACGATAACAATCAACGAAACGGGGAGCTATCTAATAGATTTTACAATTCATAACCAAGGCAATGCTGACTTTAACCTTACCGTAAATGGATTCCCTGTTACCCCAGTTCCTTTCACGGGTAACGGTGGCGGACCAACTTCGGCAGAAGTCATTATTACTGTAGGGGTCGTTCCTACAACTATTCAATTAGTAAATGCAAATGCAACCCCAGCCCAACTTCATAACTTTACCAATACTACTCTTACTATATTAAAGTTGACTATTTAAGCCATTCTTAATGATATATAGAACATTATATGTAGCCGCTTTAGAAAAGACTGTACGATTTCATATCGTCAGTTTGTCTAATTACACTCATAGTAAGCAGACGTATTTATGGGGGGGATTGTGTAGCATGGCAAGAGAACGTAGTGGTAGTAATAAGATCCATTAAACATTACCACTACTCCAAAGCCTATCTTTAAAGTTAAAATGGAAAATCCGTAGTAACATGGTAAAAAGCAATGATATTATTCAGACATAGAAATATGGATGCTAAGAAGGTCAGGAAACTTTTCCTACCTTCTTTTTTTGTTGTGACAAAATAGGAACTATTGCTTTGATCCGTCAGAAACGACAACTCATGAGCGGCAATCAATATAAATTTTCTTTTTCGATTGGTCGCGAAAAATGGGAAGCTACAGAAGAACGGGCCGAGGTCGATTGGCCTAAAGTTTAGGCATTGCATAAGGAAGCCTTTAATCTTGTGTTGGTAGAAGGACTGACGGAGGATGAATACGAAAATGTAGACGAAGAGGGCATTAAGGAGTTGGACGGCCTCTTAGAACGATTTATATAAGGAGTCGTTTCCACCTGATGGAGATTATGAGCCTGACGACGAAGAAGGCCAAGAACAGAAACCGGGAATTCGAAATCATTCTCCATGGTGGTAAGGTAGAAAATAAAAAGCCGAAGAAGGTCAAGTCGCTATCTGATCTTGGTTTCTTCGCAAAGTAAATTAAGAAGCATCCGCAATCATGAAGTGACCCCTGTCAAGCAGACAGCTATCAAAAAGCAATAATTAAGCAGCCTGAGTCCTGTACTCATAAGGAGTCAGGTTGTTTAGTTTCTCTTGAAAGCGTTCATGGTTGTAGAAATGGATATACTTCTGGATGGCATGCTCCACCTGTTGAGCTGAGGCGAGAGGTATATTGAAATCCTTGGTCGCTATGCAGTAAGACCTCGCGCGTCCTGTCGCTTCCTTGCCTTTTTCACCGTATCTAACACCAGGCTCAAATCTTTCTGCGGCTGATCTGGTAGGCAACCATTACGTTGTTAAGAAGATCCTGAATCGCGGAAAGGAGAGTCTCTGTTCATTGAACATGAGGTAAGTGATGTCCGTTACCCACTTTTGATTCGGCTGGTCAGCCTTAAACTCCCGGTTCAGATGATTGCCAGAAACAACGTAGGCTACTTTCTTACCATAGTAGCACGATGCTATGTCCCTTACTAAGCAATTCTTGGATCACCGCAAACTTTTTACTCTTGGGTACAGCATCCATTCCTCCTTTCACATTTGCAAGAGCCTTTTTAGCATTTCATTTTCCGCTTCGAGGCGTTTCAGCTTGACCTCCGGATATTCGGGTCGTGTTCGAGGTCTGCCGATGCCTGGCCCTTTTGCTTTGCCTCGTTTTTCCTCTAGACCATTAACTTACTTATCTTCTCTTAGAAAAGGAAACCGGGATCGGCAAGAATACATGGATCTGGCGTATACCTGAAGCAATCCATGATTTAAACAAGCGAATCCCAAGGACTATCGAATTAACAGAAAATGATGATGTATACTTTCCAAATATTGAACAAATCTTTGAAGTTTACAAAAATGACAAGAACAGAATATTTAACGAGCTTCACTTCATCGAAGCAACTTTCATTTAGCATTATAATGAGGCTAAGAGTCTAAAAGAGGGGCTTAACCAGCCTAAAGATAATTTGATTATGCTTGATAATAAAAACAGAAAACATACGAGTTTGGAAAATTTGGGGAGCTATATTTGAAACTGAGGAATCTAATCCTGCGAAAAAAAATTTAACCTTTCAAACATGAAAAACAGGTTTAGCCATATATTCAAAAAGGACCGATAGGTCCTTTTTTGTTTGAACAGAGCGGGTGAATCTTCTAAGACTATGATTTTGAAATCTGGGATGAGCGTTATAAGCCCCCGCATTTTACACAGCGTTGCAAATGCTTCAAATCTTATTCTGAAATCATTGTCCATTTAACCTATTAAAATTATAGATATCTTGTTATACTGTGTTCTTCTTAACTAAAGTCTGTGGTCTTGATCCTCTGTGTCTTATGTTGCTAAATGCGATGCCGCATAAAATGATGATAACACCGATCCATTGAGACCAGCCTACAAATTCTTCTAATACAAGAGAAGACATAATAACGGCCATGGGTAATTCAGATGCAGTCATAATTGTACCCATTCCTGAACCAATATGTGGCATACCTATGGAGTACAAAAGCGGAGGCAGCACTACTCCGAATACCCCGAGGACTAATCCAAAAGGACTCAATCCTGTCAGCACATCGAGGTTAAATAAGAAGGTTGGCGGAAATACCACAAAAACAGTAATAACAGCTCCGGTTGAAAGAAGGGCGCTTTTCAGTATGGGCGAAGTTTCTTTCGCAACAGCACCACTGAGGAAAACAAATAAAGCGAATGTTGAAGCAGCCAATAGCCCCCAAATCGTTCTTTGCCACGAGAGCGAGAGATCACCTTGAGAAAAAATGTTTGCCGCCAAAACCGAGCCGATGAGCAGTATTCCAATCGAGATAAGTTTACCCCTGGTTGGTTTTTTCTTCTGGAGAACCCATTCGTATAGTGTCCCAATCCAAACAAACTGAAATAAAAGGACGATAGCTAGGGAAGCATTTATGGTCTGTAGCGATTGATAATAAAACATACCTGTCAGTCCAAATGGAATTCCGGATAGAAGGAGTTTTGTAACCTGCTTGTACGTAAGGTTTTTCTTTTTTACAAAAATTACAAACATCCAGCTCAAAACTGCACCAAAGAAATACTGCGCACCAGTTACCTCTGGTGTTGAAAAACCAGCGCTATATGCCAGTTTAACAAATGTGGAAAGTATGCCATAACAACAACCTCCCAAGAAAACAATAACTGCATAATGCCACAACTTCATGAACAATCCTCCTTTTTTGAATACAAAAAAGCCACACAAATGCGTAAAGGCATTCGTGTGGCGAAAATAGAGATGACTCTCTAGAAAAATCCACATCCATCGGGTTTTAGTATTTCGTTCATTTCGGTATCAGTATAAAAGCAAAGGTTTGTTCTTGTCAATAATCTGATTCGGAGAGAATCAGGATGAAATCTAAAGTAGGTCAAAGCGACAGTAACAGTTAAATACAAAGTAATATGATTAAATAGCAATCAAGCCCAAATTATTTTTTAAATATTTGGGCCAAAATTACTTCATATATGAAATGTAAGAATGTTCATGTGAATTCCTCTCTACAAGTTAAATTCCAGAGAAAAAAACCTTGCATTTTCAAAAAAGAGTGTTTTATTATTGTCCGCAAAGGGAGCTTGTACATCAACTGGATTGTGACTGTTCAATCAGGCAATACCATTTCTGGCCAGAAAAGACGTACCTTCAGCTAACTTTCACAAAATTTGAGGGCTGTGACAAATCGGAAATCGCTAACACAGCCTTACAGGATTTAACCGTCGCAGGGCAAAACCTGGATCGCTAAACTTCCAGCATGGTGATGTTGCCTAAGATCTATGCACGGGGCAGCTATTCAGTTTTTTTAATGCAAAGTCACAGCTGAGAGGAAGAGCATTCATGAATTATGACCAGTTGACCAAGGAGATTTTGTCTCGAGTTGGCGGTATTGAAAGCGTTACCATGGTTATTCATTGTGTAACACGATTGCGCTTTCAATTGAAGGACGAAGGATTGTCCAAAACGGAATGGCTGCGACAGGAATGATTAAAGGATTCAATGAACTGTTTTTGCTTTCGGTTGGATTACTGAAACATCTGGGACGTATCAATTGTCTTGACCTACTTCATTGGTTTTAAAGATCCAACAGAAACAATGTCAACAAATATGGGCGACAAACAAGAACCCATTCCCAACACAAGTCAATTGAATGACAACCATTTGAAATTGTTAGTCCGATGACCGGTACTGTTGTTAGACTCCAAGATATTAAAGACGAGACTTTTGCAGGAGAGCATATGGGGAAAGGGATAGCCATCCGCCCCACGAATGGACGTGTCGTTTCCCCAGTGAACGGCATTGTACAAACGATTTACCTAAACATGCCATTGGTCTCATTAGTGATGACGGGGTAGAAATACTCATTCATATCGGACAAGATACGGTTCAGTTAAAAGGTCAGCATTTCAATGCATTTGTTAAGGATGGTGATCGTGTTCAGGTCAGTGATGTCATTGTAGGGACCAAAAATGACATAGTTAATGAAAAAGAACAATTAATCAAAGTATATGTATAGAAAAATAGGGAGGTACGTGGAAATGTTTAATGAAATCACTAAATTCCCGGATAATTTTCTGTGGGGTGGAGCTACAGCTGCGAATCAAATTGAGGGAGCTTACCTGGCTGATGGTAAGGGACTGACGACCATTGATTTGATGCCGACGGGGCCCAAACGTAATCAGGTTTCGACTGGCAACTTAAATTCATTTGTACCCGAGGAAGGCGAGTTTTATCCTTCACATGAAGCTATCGATTTTTATCATCGTTATAAAGAGGATATCGCGCTTTTTGCTGAAATGGGTTTCAAATCATTTCGAATGTCGATCTCCTGGGCCCGTATCTTTCCCAATGGTGACGATATAACTCCAAATGAAGCAGGATTGCAATTTTACGATGACGTGTTTGATGAACTTCTGAAGTACAATATTGAGCCTGTCGTTACGATTTGTCACTTTGATTTACCCGTGAACTTGGCGAAAACGTATGGCGGCTGGAAAAACCGAATCATGATTAAACTATTTGAAAAATACTCTAAAACACTGTTTGAACGCTATAAAAATAAAGTGAAATACTGGATGACATTCAATGAAATTAATATGTTATTGCATCTTCCTTATACAGGAGCGGGCATTATTTTTGAAGAAGGCGAGGACAAACAACAAGTTCTGTATCAAGCAGCGCATCATGAACTGGTTGCAAGTGCACTAGCAGTCAAGGCTTGTCATGAAATTATTCCTAACGCCATGATGGGATGTATGTTGGCGGCTGGAAATGTGTATCCATACAGTAGCAATCCGGAAGATTACTGGGAAGTAATGAATCGTTGAGAACGGACTTGGTGCGCAAGATACTCTTATGGACAACGATACCATTGAAGACGATTACCGCATCTCGTATTTGGATCTTCACTTTGCAGAGATTGCTGAAGCAATAAAAGATGGGGGTGATATTATAGGGTACACAAGTTGGGGGCCGATTGATCTTGTGAGTAACGGTACCGGCGAAATGAAGAAGCGGTATGGTTACATCTATGTGGACAAAAACAATGACGGTTCTGGCACGCTTAGAAGAATTAGAAAGAAAAGTTTTCATTGGTACAAAGACGTCATTGCGAGTAATGGAACAAAGTACTTTCAGAAATAATCACTTTATCTGTAATGGACCGCATAATCTTAAATTTTTGAAACTGCTGCAAATTGAAAGGGCATCAGACACTGATGTTCTTTTCTTTAGTTAGGGTGAAAAATATTGTTTATTGAATTTGTTTGTTTATATCACCAAGTTTAGTGGCTTTGGTGTAATACAACCGTTGGGCGAGGATTTGATAGATATTGTGGACTACGGCGCAGTTGGAGAAGATTACACCGGAGTTAATTAAGATTAACGGATCTTATTTCTTTCGTGAGCAGTTTGAATTTAGAGTGGACGCGAAAAAGGAGACTTAATCAAATGTGTATTTTTCATGTCAGACAAAGCTCCCCTTACTTTGACAGTCATTAAGCTGTTTATTAATGAGTATTAAAAGAAGGAGAGGACAAAAAAATGAGAATGAAATTAGGAAGGAAAGCTACTTTATGTTTTTCCACAATCGCTCTCTTGTTTTCAATTATTGCTCCGTTGTCAGCTTCTGCAGATGCAGCAACTGTAACGCTTGACACTTACAAAAATTTTGAAAATCAAGAAATAGTTTTATCACAATCAGTAATATTAAAAGATGACACGGCATATACAGATGTATCAGTTACAGGGAAAAGAGTGAAACTTTCAATTAATGGTTTGGAAAATCCTTTTAATGCCAATTATAATAATCGTTTGGTCTGGACAAGTGATGAAAATACACCGAGTATAGAAAATACGTTATCAGTAAAAATTGCACCAAAAACAGGGAGTCTTTACGGTTCCAGTAGCTATGAGAACCTTTCTCTGATAAAACAAAAGATCAACTCTGATTCAAAAGTATATGGATGGATTCAATTAGAATCAAAAGAGTGGGCTAAAGCAGGATCAGCTATAATTAAATATTAAAAAATCCTTAACGTTTGAGGTAAGTGAATGCTCAAATAAAACAGAAATCTCTGCTAACCATAATTGGTCGGCAGAGATTTTTCGTTGACCAGTTTGAATTAGAGTAGATGTGAAAGGCTCAACTGGGTAACTGGTATGAGTCTTTTTTATACCCATTAAAAAATAAATATGAAAATATTTAGATTATATTTATAGATCAGCAAGTTTATGTTTAGGCAGGTTTTTAAGAATGATTTATCTTCGTAATAGTTCAATATATGGCTAGGAGGAGATCGAGTGATAAGTAAAATCAAAGCATTATGGAGTATTTTAATTGTAGTGATAGTGTTCTTGAATAGTCAGCTTTAGAGGTAAAAGCAGAAGCTGAAAGCGATGAATGGTCGATTAAAACGACTATGGAAAATCCTAAGGTGGTAAGTGCTGTTTCTGAATTGAATGGCAAGATATTTATTTTCGGTGGTTCTTCAGAATCAAACCCATATAAGGATGTTCAAATTTATGATCCGAAAAATAATATATGGGCCTCAGGAAGTAGCATGCCTACGGCTCGTTCTACAGCAACTTCCGTTGTTTATAGAAATGATATTTATGTTATTGGTGGCTATACAGGTAATGCCTTTAGCTGGACAGGAGGCTCCTCAGTAAATAATGTTGAAGTTTACAATACCCAGACAGATACATGGAGTGTTAGGAAAGCTATGCCGCAGGCTGGCTTTAGGTTCGTTGACAAGTGTTTTGTATAAGGGAAAGATTTATGTGTTTGGTGGGATGACAACAAATACGCGTTCAGTTGCTACTGTCCAAGTATATGATCCGGCTTCCGACAGCTGTTCAACGAAGAAACCTATGCCGAATACACTTCATGGTTCCTCTGCAGTTGTACATAAGGACAAAATCTATCTTGTAGCAGGTAGACATATTGATAATAATTCAAATGTCTCACTAAACACATTTCTTGAATGTGATCCTGATAACGATAACTGGTCAACTAAACCCAATCTTTTGACAGCACGTGGAGGGGCCCAAGCTGTCATTTATTCCAATAAAATATTTGCTATTGCTGGAAAAACTGAAGCAGGTGGACGTAGTTATGAACTTAATACAGTAGAATCCTTTGATTTTGAACAGAATAACTGGTCTCCTGAGGCTAGCTTAAAGCAAGCCAGAAGTGGGGCAGGGGCTATAACATTAGGTGGACAAATTTACGTTATTGGAGGAAGTCAGAGTACATTGGCAAATTCTCCGGTTAATACTATAGAGATATTCGGGAAGATTGACGGTTCCACACCTGAGCCGGCACCAACTCCCGAACCAACTGATCCATCTCTACCAACTGGGGACCGTGCAATTCTGGTGGTTACTATGACAACTGGTTTGGAAAAGGAGTTTGACCTAAGCATGAAAGAGGTCAATGACTTTATCTCATGGTATGAGGGCAAGCAGGCTGGTTCTGGATCGGCTTCATACGCCATTAATAAACACGATAATAATAAAGGTCCATTCAGCAGCCGAAAGGATTACATGCTATATGATCGTATCCTAACATTTGAAGTAAGTGAATATTCTAAATAAATTTAAAAGCTCTGCTAACCTTAATTGGTCGGTAGAGCTTTTAACTGTTCACGCCTCTTATAATGTATCAAGGTATTCTTTCTGGGATTTGATATAATCTTCCACACCATCATGATAGGTAAATCTACCGCCATTTTTATCAATAATCCAGTTGATCTTCTCGTCATTTAACAAGACTCCATACATGCAGTGATGAAGCAGTTCAATTTGTTTTTCATCCCTAATTCGGATCAAGTGTTTTTCTTGTTCGTCAATGAGGTACCATTTCGTTTCTGTTTCATCTACATCTAGATCTACATCCGCATCCACATACAGTATTGATACCGACAAGGGGAATGGCCAGTCAAACCAATGTTCTCGCTTGTCTTCTCTATAACCTTCAAATGCCATGGTTATTTCCTCCTACTTGGATAATTTCCTGATTAGTTAAATGTAACTAACGTGCTGCGATTGTACGCTTTATTGAACACTGTTTTTTGGGAACTCGCAGCTATCCTCAGCCTTTGGCATCTTGGCACCAATGGGGTGAATGACCTGCCGTTTGAGGTTGGCACGAACTGCGATGCGTCTGTTTAGGCTGGGTTAATGGGGGGGAGGTCCGAACTTTATTGTAAATCCCTCATTTGCTCAATTTGTAAAGGCAATGCTGGTTCAAGGGAGAATTTTCGGCAGTAGCCCCTTTTGACAATGGACGAGTAGGCTTTTAGGAATACACACATTAAATTTACTGCTGTTCTTGTCTTATCCTATTGGCTCAGGAATATCGCCCCCATATTCTTTCCATGGCTTTACGTGCGCCATCGTAAACTTCTGCAAAAGTTTAGTGTAACTTTGGCAACCGTCTATTCCGCTATTGTTGTTGCATAATAGTTGTGTCCACTTTCGTCGTTCATTGTTCTGATCTGTATAGTATACGGAAACGCCGGGTAACAAAAAAGTTGAACGCTTTGTTACCTGATATCGAACGCTACTCCAATACTCTACAATAATTCTGCTGAGCGAAGACGGGTGCCCAACATGATGGAACTGGAGATAAAGACAGGTAGCAGTGTAGTGGACATAAAGGCGCGCGGTTGCTGGCTTTGGGAAGAAGGGGACAACAAGAGCGATATGCGCTCTATATTGTAATCATAGAGGGCTGGGATGGTGACCAAAAGATCATTACATTTTCCTCGTCTGGAAATAGGCATTATACGTTATTAAACCTCCAATGATCTGGAGTTTATTTTTTGTACTCAGAATATAATTTGTGCATAACACATCAGGAGCCTACATACATGTCAAAAAGACTCGAAGGTAATGGATTATGGGAAAGCAGCTGCATCTTCATACTGGAACATAAGGAAGCGTATCTAAAGCTCATGAAAGACCGTCAAGGGCGCGGCAAGCCAGAGTTGGATGATCAGGAAGTGCAGCTAATCGAACAAGCGCTAATAGATTCCTACAACTCACGTACGGCTGTCACGCGGTGAGGATGATTTTAGCTGGATTAAGTTGGAGGATATTATTTCTGCAAGTACATAAAAGGCCCTAGGTAACCGGGTCTTTTTTACGTCTTTTACCAAGTTAAAATATGTTTACTATTTAATATTTTTCGTATATATTAATATTTGGAAATTATTTTTCATAAATTTTTCCTGCGAAAATAGATTGAATTAATAGAGGAGATTATCTCAATGAGCATTTCATTAAGAATAGAACGTAAATCCGGTGGTGAACCAATCGAGTTTATAAAAGGTGAGATCACTGGCTTTACTTATAAGAATAATAGTTCCATAAACCTTTCAGCTAAGTCTACAAACTTGGCTCATTCGCTACATATTCGAAGCAAAATTCCGCTTCATTCGCTTCCTTCAGTTATATACAATGCGGATAATTCCAACATGCTGTACACATGGGCAAACGCAGAATATAAACCTGATAGTGAGGACTACTATCGAAAATGTAACATCCAAGTCGTGAGAAATGAAAACGCGATCCGTGATATTACGTTTACACACGCTTATGTAGATAAGTATCAAGAACAAATTGATACCAGCAAAGAGATTCTTGAGTTTGAACTTGTTTTAAAACAAAAAGAAGATCAATTGGGAAAAATTCAGTACACTCCTCAGTTAGAACTTAAGGAAACAAGAGAACAGGATCAGCCTGATGTCTCGCAAAAAATACTAGAAGGCGCATATAGTAAGAATATGTTAGTGTATGCAGGAAATAATACTTTTCCGTTTGAAAATCCTATGGTAGAACTAGAAAAGACTTGGGTACGAGGCGTAGAGAAGGTAAAAGATTCGACAGACACTGTAATACATTTTCCTGATCGTAAAGCATTTACATTAGTAGCTGTTCCTATAGCTCGAAAGAAGTACGGGGACATCACAGCCAATTTACTTCAACATTCCCTTGATTACAAACCAGGACATTTACACTTTAATGAGTGGTCGTATGAGGCGCAGCAAATTAAAAAATCCAAAGAACATAATATGTATGTAATTGATAAAGCAGTACAAAAAGCTAACGACAAAAAAGTTAAAAGTTTTTCAAGTGAGGGGTCTATTGCAATTGAAAGTGACAGAGATTTGTATAACGCTTTTCACAAAATGAAGTACAAAATAGATGGAACATATGTAAAAGGACAATGGGAAATTACTACAATATATTATGATAAATATAATTTTGAATATAATTTTAAACAAATGTTTACTGGGGACAACAAGCTCGGTTGGGCTGCGGCCAACCTAACAAATTTAATGGAATCATGGGGAACACTCAATGAGTATACATCTTATGTTACAGTAACTGATACAAAAAAGGCTTGGAAGTGAGGTGTGAAGTGCAGATGAAGCGCAGATACATCTACATTTTGATCTCTCTACTAGTTATAGCTACTACTTTAATTTTTCTGGCAAATTCTGGAGACGACACAATCAGGAAGTACCCATATGGCAAAGATACGTTAGAGTTTTTTGGAGATGGGACTTTTCAGATTTACAGAGGAGGAGGAGCCGGTGAGCCTCCAATACTATACACTCATCAAATTGAAGCTCCAAATTCAGTGATTGATAACGTTCTGTCTTATAAAATAGAAAAAAATATCGTATACGTGGTTGGTGAAAAAGGCTTCATTAAATTGGATTCAAGTACCAACACGTACGAGCAAAAGAAACGGATTTCCGACTTTACTTCCAAAGATAGAGAAATATTCAATAAATTAATAGAAAAATAGAAGTTATCATAGCAAATGTGTTAGAAAGGGAGCTTTAATTTGTTCACTAAGGTTAAGTTAATATGCGCTTTAGTTGAGTAATTGTTATGTAAGTATTCTAAATTTATAAAGAATGGTTAACCACCAGTGGTGATTTTATGATTATTAAAATTGAAGGTCACTTTTTTCAAAATTTGATTACTGGTCACCAATGCACACAAGAAGAACTATATCAAAAGTATATACAAGCAAAAATGATAACTCTTAATATTAGAGATTTACCTGATATATTTTGTCGACTTCATAATTTTAATCGATTGCGTTTTGAAGATGACACAGAGGTTGGTTATGTGATTGATACAGATACAGACAGGATATACAGACCGATATATTGATGTTTAAAGCGATTTATCCGAAAGAGATCTTCCTATCTCCTTAAATTACAAGTAATGAAGGACTCACATAACTGGCTGACAGAACAAAAAATAGATACATAATAAGGAGAGGTCTTATAGCGGTGGGAAAATATACTTGTCCTTGCTGTGGTTACAAAACCTTAAACGATGAACCGCCTGGAACCTATGATATTTGTGAAATTTGTTTTTGGGAAGATGATGGTATTCAGTTTGCAGATCCTGATTATGATGGTGGGGCAAACATAGTATCTTTAAGACAGGGCCAGCAAAATTATAAAGTATTTGGCGCTTGCGAAGAAAAATGCATAGAGTTTGTGAGAAAAGCCTCAGATAAAGATATACGCGATACGAACTGGGAACCCTATAACTAACTGAAACGTTAGTTCTACTTGCCATCTAATGTTAAGAGGAATTTTCTTGAAGTTTTTGAAGGAGCAAATATAGATATGTGGGGTGGCACTGGAACGCGCCTAAGGGTTTAATCGATTAGCCAGGCAAAGAGTGGTACAAGGGCTTCTTCGGGGATTCCACCACAAATACGGCCTTTTTTATCGTTGGGGATAAGATCAAAGTAACAAGCCAAGGTACTTGGAACTGGACAGTACGTTTAATATCGTAAGGCGAGTAGCCTGACCTTACATAAATTCTTTTGAAATATCACCAAACCGTTGCATAATCCGAAAGAATGGGTGATACCCTACTGGCATGCGCTGACGGGATGTTTATTGTTTTGGAATATAGTAGAATTCATTAATTGAGTCTTGAGGAGTGAAAAATATATACTCGAAGCCATAACTCAATGCAATTATATTGAATTAAGGCAGATATAAAGAAGGACTCTATCAGCTAAATGCTGTAGGAGTCCTTCTTGTTGTTCTTTAGTTGTGGCAATAGTAAAGGTTCTTCATCAGTGGCACCTTGCTGGATACGCTGGTAAAGTGTTTTTATTTTCCTAGAAGTCCATCCCATAAACAAGACCTCGCATAGCCTGTGGAGTAAACAAAGGAGGCGTTACGTGTGAGAGGAATAGAAAGAGGCTACGAAGAGACGGCCGGGAAGATTTGGACATCGATAGCTGCTGTCTTGGCACTCTTCATTTTGTTGGTAATCATCTTGAAATTAATTCTTTTATAAAGATTATTAGGCTCTACCGGTTTATCTGGGTGTGAGCCTTTGTTTTGTTTACCTGCATGCCCTATCACTGAACGTATTTATACATATATTAAGGTGAACGACAAATAAAGGAGGTTTAAGACATGGGTGCATATGAAGGTGCAGGTGGCGGCGGTGTATGGACTTCTACAGCGGCAATTTTAGTGCTCTTTATTCTCTTAGTTATCATCACTAAATCACTTTGGGTTTAATTCGTGAAAAGA
This sequence comes from Paenibacillus sp. A3M_27_13, assembly GCF_024213315.1. Lineage (NCBI taxonomy): Bacteria > Bacillati > Bacillota > Bacilli > Caryophanales > Paenibacillaceae > Paenibacillus > Paenibacillus sp. A3M_27_13. The sequence goes on along the minus strand of NZ_JANAVE010000001.1, from coordinate 303,729 downwards.
ACTGTTGGATAATACCACTTCACTCATGGATGGCAAATAGTTGAACTCAATGAGCGCATAAGCTATTTGGCAATAGCTACAGTATTCGCTTCTCTTTTGGCGAATACTTGGTGGATTTCCTGCCATAATAGATTTGCGCTTATTGTATTTTGTAAGAAGGGGAATGTTTCATTGAATGGGTATAATCCTTCCTAATACCTAAATTTAATCTCAGATAGGGCCTTATTAGTTTGCAACAATAACTGGTATGAGTCTTTTATTTGCGATAATACGCACGATACTTTGACACATCTTTCAGTATAGTATTTAGAAGATTTATTATACTTTGGAGGTATCCTATGATAAGAGAATTGGCTTGAGGGTTAATTGCTTTCACTGGCGGCTATTGGGGATGAGATTATTGTGAAAATACAAGAGAGTAATGTAACTGTTGATCATAAGTACAAAGTGGTAAAGTAGAATACCGAACTGTTCGCAGCTACGCTAAGTCAGGTAGATGGAAATAATAATCCAATATTCGAAAATGTACATGATCAACTTAAAAGTATTGGGGCTAAAAGAGACATGCTAAATCGAAAAAATTAGGTATTGTGTTTTAATGCTTGAATTCTTTTTAAAGCTATGATTTTCTTAGTAGATTCAATATATTTTTCCAACGGCCATTTCTTAGCTTTTGTTTATATAGCAAAATCATATAACATTTTTCCCATTAGTGAGTTTATTCTTAAAATTGATTCTTGAGATGGGGTTATAATTACGGCGATACAATTTTAGTAGGATTATTCATCCAAAACTAAAAGACTCTATCCAAATATCGACAGAGTCTTTTGTATGAATATTTGTTTTAGGATGGAAAAAGTGTTTCGGAATCTGCGGAACCGCCGTCACCAAGCCAACGGTTAGGACCTGCAAATGAGAAAGTTTTCCCGTTTCCAGATATTTTGACATTAGCGATTTTCCAACCTGGTTTATACCCAGATCCATCAGTTCTAATAGTAATTTTTCTGATGTCACCTAGGTTACTAGTGCTGATTCTTGTTGTATCGGAATCTCCTTGTTCAAAGCTACCATTGAGTGTAGCGGTAGCATAATCTCCATTAGAACCATACAGAGTTATAGAGATGTTCGAGTCTGTTCCGGCATCTTTGAGATTGGCCGTATTTACAGTAGCGACATATTCAACATTAGCAAAAGGCGTAACAGACTCTATACTTCTATTTGAGTCTTGTAATGAACTATAAGTGTCACTTGTGACCTGATCTGCAAAAGAAGGTGCAGCAAAAGCTACAGATGAGATAAGCATTGCTACTGATGCTAGTAAAGATACTTTTTTCATTAAATTGTTACCACCTTTCTAGTATTTGTATTTAATGTTATACATGTGTAATGTATTTGTACATAGTTCATTGGTTGTGAAGAGAAATTTTTTTCTTGTCTTTGTTTGTTGTATTTTATCTTTATATGTCGGATATTAGCTTTCTAAATAATCATGTAAGGGTATGATTATTTAGAGAAGGATTTTTAGCGCTTATCCAGAATGAATTGTCGAGTTGATCAACATGAATCATACATATGAAGTGTTGATCCAATATCGAATTGTTTTCAGCTGCATTAAGTCAGATAAGAGCATCTGTAGTCCAGCCGTTGAGTAGGATATGATGGAGTTTGTGGAATACGGTGGTGGGCAAGTGGGGCCTTATAAAGTTTTAAAATAAAAAATTGAGCAAACAATGCAGCAACGTACAAACCATGGACGGATATACAGCCGGAATACTTAAGTTAAAAAAGCTGAAGCAAGTTTGAGGGCTATAGGTGTGGTCAGTTGTACACAAAGTATTTGAGTCAAGAATGCTGCTGCTTTTGACTGGGTACCATTTCGCTTCTGTTTTAACCAGTGGAAGCATAGTTGAATATGTATGGTATTTAAAAGGAAGGCAACTGAATTTAGCAGTTCTATGGGATTTAGGAGTTGGGTGTATCGTTTAACACAAAAAAAGCAGGAAGAATCCTTCCCGCTTTTGCTTGAAAACGATTATTAACGTCTGCGTTGTCTATCATTTACGCTAAACAGATTAACAGCCAGTGCGTTACCTCTTGCACGCGCAATGGCTCTTTGAGTGGAACGGATGTTTAATCTTCTTCTTCTTAAATCACGTTTGCAATGTCTTCTGTTCATAATATCACCTCCCTTCAAGAAATGAAGGTACGGTTAAATCTTAGTGGCGTTTATGCTTACGCTTGGAAATTTTGATATTCAAGGCATTGGTTGCTAGTGCATTTCCGCTTCCTGTTTTAGCAGCTGCGGCTTGAAAGACTTTAACGACCAGATATCTGTTTTTCCCGATGCGATGCTTATACGTTTTAACTCTATTTCTGATCATCTGCATATCTCCTTTGCTTAGTTCTGCTATATACATATGTCAATTGTGATAGTAATGTATCAGCATAAATCTATTAAAAGCAAAAAGAAGCTAGTACCTATATTCCTAATGGATAATAAAAAAACTCATGCGAACCTGTCTTCGCCTTTTCAACTTTACGTTGCAGGAGAATGTTACAGGCAGGTCGGCATGAGTCTAATAGTGTAGATAAAGATAATAGGCAGTTAGTATGAAAATTATTTACTATTAAGAGTGTTAAGTTTTTTCTCGTAGTACGCCTCTTGAGCAAGAATATGATTCAGTTGTTCAGAGAGCTGTTTATATTCTTGGCTGTCTTCTGGATAATTATTTCTTTCGAAAATTACAGCTTCGAGTTGCTTTTCTAAATACCTGAAATGGATAAGTATTTGTATATACTTAATACGGTCATAGGTTGTTATGTGGGAGTTCTCTTTTGCATACAAATGATCCATTGTTGGAACTACACAGCTTATGGCGATAAATATCACAACAAACGCTGAAATTATAATTTTTTTCATTTAATTCCTCCTACAGAGCTATAAGTAATTAATATACCATATTTATCTAAAACAAAGAAAGATCTATTAGTTTTGCCCATGACAGTATAGCTGCTCAAGGTCAGTGGGGAATTATTTGAGATGAGGAGGCTGATTTTTAGTAGAAAAAATAGGGATAGGTTGCTGAAATGAAAAAAAGTTGTGAGATACATAATAAACATAATAGCAATACAAAACCGGCTTGCCCTAGGCAGCCGGTTTTGTATTAGTGGATAGAATAACGGGGAAGAAAGAACGAGAAATCAGTGGAAGTCCCGGAAGAGTCCTACAACCTTGCCCAAAATGCTGACGTGTGTCAGGCGAAGCGGTTCAAAGGCTGGATTTTCAGGTTGAAGCCGGATATGATCCTTTTCTTTGTAGAAGGTTTTAACTGTAGCTTCGTCTTCATCTGTCATAGCTACAACAATATCACCATTATCAGCGGTCTGCTGCTGACGTACGATTACATAGTCTCCGTTAGCAATACCAGCTTCAATCATGCTTTCGCCTACAACAGATAACATGAATATTTTATCCTCACCAACAAAGTGTTGGGGAAGAGGAAAGTAATCTTCAATATTTTCTGTCGCCGTAATAGGAAGGCCAGCAGTTACTTTGCCGACGACGGGGACACGACTAATGGAGTAATTAATCAAGTTGCTGTTATCCGATTCGTCTTGACCGAGTAACTCAATAGCCCGTGGTTTTGTAGGATCGCGGCGAATGAGTCCTTTTTTCTCTAAACGATCCAAATGACCATGAACCGTAGAACTGGAGGCTAATCCGACAGCCTCGCCTATTTCGCGTACAGAAGGGGGGTATCCCTTTAGACGCACTTCATTGCGGATAAATTCAAGAATGGCCTGCTGGCGGCTCGAAATCTTAGACATACCGTATCAACCCCATTTAGTAACGTTTGGGAAAATTATAGCATAGAACCTCCGTTCGTACAAACATAAGTTCTAAATAATCCCTAAAAATAATTACGAACTTTTGTTCTCTTTTCTATTGAACAAAACAAATGTTCGTGTTATATTGTGAAAACATAAGAACAAACGTTTGGAGGACACAGCCAATGATGAAATATAGCACTTATCAAAGTATTTTTCCGATGAATTTAGAAAATTTACAGGAGACTCGAAAAGAGGGTAGGGCACGTTTTATGCAGATTATTACCAATACTCTTTTACTTAAGCTTCTTATTATAGTGATTGTTGCTTGGATTGCAGGGGCAGGTGTACTTACAGTTTTCGCGGCACCTTCAGCTTCCAAGGAAGAAGTGACTAAACTGACCGTACAACCTGGGGATACGTTGTGGGAGATTGCCGCAAATCATAAACCGGAACGAATGGATACACGGGTATATATAGAAGGAATTGTGCGGATTAACGGTTTGGAGGATCGGGGAGTGCAGGCAGGTCAGGTACTCAAGCTTCCTAACTTCTGATCTATAGACTATTAGAGCTTGTCAGGGAGCGTAATACGGGAGCCTTGACAAGCTCTTTTCTACATGTCAAAGTGTATTATATCTTTGCTTTTATGGAGGGGACACAATTTGGATATAGACAGCTTGGTACAGCGCATTAATGAATTAGCGCGCAAAGCAAAATCCGAGGGTTTGACGGAAGAGGAAGCCACAGAGCGCGCCAATCTTCGGGAAATTTATTTAGGTAACATTCGCCGTAATTTTCGGCAGCAGCTTGAGACGATTGAATTTGTGGACGATGATACATCGAAAGGAAATGACGGGCTGAAGCATTAATGTTGTTAAAGCGCCCAAGCCTGCAATTTGCCTTTTGTTTTAGGTACCTTTTCATGGTATCTATATAGATCAGTTTTGAGGCAATTGTTTTAATGTAATATATCTGGGAAGGAATTGAGAGATGGCCCGATCATTTGAAAGAAAAGTACGCAAAAACACAGCGCATTTAAATAAATCGCGCAAAAAGCAAGGCATTCAAACCATTAGCGGCGCAGGTTCTGCAATGGATATTTTCCGTGGCCGTAACATTACTGTGCCAATTATGCTGGCTGGTCTTTCTGTATTGTACATGCTTATGAGTTACTTTTTGACTAAGACCGGTATGCGAGGGATGGATTGGCTTGTATTCGGCTTGTACTTGATGCTGGCTGTTATCTTTTTCATCCGTCGTCCTTATTTGAAAGTGGGAAAGGATACTCTCTATATGCTGAAAGGTGGTAGAGAACGTCCAATGACGGCAGGGGACATGAAAGCCATCAAGATTGAAAAGGGTTACGTAACCGTTGAAAGAAAAGGTAAGGGTGGTAATTTTATTTTCACAAAATCATTAGGTCGCTATGACACGGATGCCATTGCAGAGCGACTTGAGAAGTTTGCGCTATCCAATCAGATACAGGTAGACAAGAAATAACTGATTTAGCCTGTAGCTCTGTAACAAAGGCCGTATGATGTTATTTCATATAACATGCTGCGGCCGCTTGCTTAATATGGGCACACATAACGATTCAAATGCTTAATCAAGCAAATAGGCGTACATATACTGTGGAAAGAGAGTGGATAATTCAGATGACGATTCAGGCGGTAATGTTTGATCTTGATGATACCCTTTTGTGGGATGAACGTAGTGTAGAAGAGGCATTTGATGCAGCGTGTCAAACAGGCTCCCGTGAAGCAGGCGTTGATCCAAAAACTCTGGAGGAAGCCGTACGTAAGGAAGCACGCGCTTTGTATGAATCCTATGAAACCTTTAGTTTTACTCAAATGATCGGCATTAATCCGTTTGAAGGATTGTGGGCGAATTTTACAGCAGGTGAGCAACCTGAATTCCGCCAATTGGAACAGTTGGCCCCTGTTTATCGAAAGGAATCATGGCGCAGAGGACTCCAGCAACTAGGGATAGATAATGAGAAGTTGGCGGAAAAGTTGGCTACCCAATTTGCTTCGGAAAGACGCGCGCGTCCACATGTATATGAAGAAACGTTCGAGATTCTAGAACAATTGAAGGGACATTACAAGCTGTTATTGCTGACAAATGGCTCCCCTGATCTACAACAGGAGAAACTGGATGGAGTTCCTCAATTAGCTCCTTTCTTTGATCATGTTGTCATTTCAGGTTCATTTGGTCGAGGCAAGCCTGATCCGTCTATATTCCAGCATGCTTTGGGGCTTCTTGGTATTGAGCCTGAACATGCTTTAATGGTAGGAGATAAACTGACGACTGATATTCAAGGAGCGTTGGCAGCAGGTGTACACTCGGTCTGGGTGAACCGAAACACTAAAACCAATACCACAGAGATCAAGCCGAAGTTCCAAATCAAGCATCTGTCTGAATTGGACGGAATTATTCAATCGTTAAACTAAGAAATCAATAGTCTTTAGAAACGAGTATTAAGAAAACTCCCTTCGCTATTGTTACAAAGCAGAGGGAGTTTTTTTATTCACACAAGGATAAATTCGTAATTATGCTTTAATGAAGGTTGGATCTTCATACGGTTCGGCAATCCAGCCATTTTCTTCGATGAACAAGCGGATTGCGACGATCTTTTGATTCTCCATTAAAGTGAAGAAGTGAGGTATATTTTCAGGTACGGAGATAACGTCCCCCGGTGAAAGCTCTACGTTAAAATAGCCGATCTCTTCAGGGCCTTTAATGATGAAGATGCCTTTACCAGCGACAATGGCACGGATTTCATCCTCGGTGTGGGTGTGAATTTGCTCAAACTTGGCCAGCAGCTCGTTCAAATTCGGCGTTGCTTCAGATAAAGTGATAACGTCCCATATTTTATATCCGCGACGTGCGGCTAAATCCTTGATTTCGGGTTCAAATGTTTTGAGAACAGCGGCCTTTTGATCATCTGTTAAGGTAAAGTTTTCTTGCAGCTCCCCAGACAATTTGGAAGCATCCCAATGTTCATACAATATCTCGTGACTCTCCAGAAATTCACGTACTTGTTCTTCACCGCTAATTCGTTCATTGGTATTACGTATTAAGATTTCGGCCATATATATATACCCTCTTTTCCACTTGGATTAATGTTGTATAAAGAATACCATGTCTTGAAACGTTGTACAATACAGGATTTCAACATTTTATAATGCAAATGACCATAGCTAAAGGATGCAGGGTTAAGTACGCTCTATAATGCTACAAACTATAAAAATGGATAAGAGAAGTCATTTTTACAAAGAACAACCTGTATAAAACGTATGTTTTTACTTCAATCTATCTAAATGATACGGTTTCTGCTAAACTAGGATTTAACGTTTTGCGGGGGTGAAGAAATTTGGATAAAGTTAGCTTGCAGGATGCATTACAACGAAGAATACTCCTTCTTGATGGGGCCATGGGCACCATGATTCAACAGGAAGACCTTTCCCCCGATGATTTTGGTGGGGAAGAGCTGGAGGGCTGTAATGAAATGCTGGTCTTAACGAGACCGGATGTCATTCAAGGGATTCATGAAGCATACTTGAAGGCCGGAGCAGATCTAATTGAAACGAATACATTTGGAGCAACATCCGTCGTTTTGGCGGATTACGATATACCAGAACGTGCCCGTGAAATTAATCTGGTGGCGGCCAAACTGGCGCGTAACGCGGTGGATAAATACAGCACTGCGGACAAGCCTCGTTTTGTAGTAGGAGCTATGGGCCCAACCACGAAAACCTTGTCTGTCACAGGTGGGGTTACATTTGCTGAACTGATTGAAAGCTATCAAGAGCAGGCCTTGGCGCTTATTGAAGGCGGGGTCGATGTACTGCTATTGGAGACCTCACAGGATACGCTTAACGTCAAAGCTGGAAGCATCGGAATTCGGCAAGCTTTTGAGCAGACAGGTATCGAGCTTCCGCTAATGATTTCAGGCACGATTGAGCCTATGGGAACGACGTTGGCCGGACAAAATATCGAATCCTTTTGCATATCACTGGAACACTTGCACCCAATTTCGATTGGATTGAATTGTGCTACAGGTCCAGAGTTTATGCGTGATCATATTCGCTCTCTGTCTGAAATGTCCTCTGCAGCTATTAGCTGTTATCCAAATGCGGGCTTGCCCGATGAAAATGGCCAATACCATGAATCGCCTGATTCTTTAGCACGTAAAATGGCTGCTTTTGCTGAAAAAGGCTGGTTGAATATTGCTGGGGGTTGTTGTGGTACCACGCCTGAGCATATTCGAGTTATGAGTGAAAGTATGGCGCAGTTTGAGCCGCGTCCGCTGGTAGGTCATCATCCTCCTGCCGTATCGGGCATTGAGCCTGTATATATTGAACAGGACAATCGTCCGTATATGGTTGGTGAGCGAACGAATGTTCTGGGCTCCCGCAAATTCAAGCGTTTGATCGTGGAAGGCAAATATGAAGAGGCATCTGAAATTGCCCGTGCTCAGGTAAAAAGCGGAGCGCATGTCATTGATATTTGTGTGCAGGACCCGGATCGCGATGAAATGACGGATATGGAAGCATTTTTGAAACTGGTTGTAAACAAGGTAAAGGTACCTTTAGTGATTGATACCACGGATATTAAAGTCATTGATAAAGCACTTCAATATTCGCAAGGCAAGGCAATAATTAACTCCATTAATTTGGAGGATGGTGAAGAGAAATTTGAGAAAATGGCTCCTCTTATTCATAAGTACGGCGCCGCTGTTGTTGTTGGAACAATTGATGAACGCGGACAGGCTATTTCACGTGAGGATAAGCTTGAGGTAGCTAAACGTTCTTATGATCTGTTGGTGAACCGTTACGGTTTGGCAGCGGAGGATCTAATTTTTGATACGCTCGTATTCCCAGTAGGAACAGGTGATGAGCAATATATCGGTTCAGCTAAGGAAACCATTGAGGGCATTCGCATTATTAAAGAAGCGCTTCCCGGGGTGCATACCATCCTGGGCATCAGTAACGTATCTTTTGGTTTGCCGGAAGCGGGTCGTGAAGTGCTCAATTCCGTCTATTTATATGAATGCACCAAAGCAGGTCTGGACTATGCGATTGTAAACACTGAGAAGCTTGAACGTTATGCATCCATTCCAGAGCATGAGCGGAAACTTGCGGAAGACTTGATCTATAAAACAAATGACGATACTTTATCCGCTTTTGTAGCAGCTTTCCGTAACAAGAAAGTGGAGAAAAAAGAAAAGATATCAAACCTTTCGCTCGAAGAACGACTGGCTTCCTATGTAGTCGAGGGAAGTAAGGAGGGACTCATTCCGGATCTGGAGCAAGCGCTCGTGAAATATTCTTCGCTGGAGATTATTAACGGCCCGCTGATGAAGGGGATGGAGGAAGTAGGACGACTGTTTAACAATAACGAACTGATTGTTGCGGAGGTGCTGCAAAGCGCTGAAGTGATGAAGGCGTCCGTAGCCTATTTAGAGCCGTTCATGGAGAAGAATGAATCCTCAGTAAAAGGTAAGATTTTGTTGGCTACAGTCAAAGGTGATGTGCATGACATTGGTAAGAATCTGGTGGAGATTATTCTATCCAACAATGGTTACCATATCGTGAATCTGGGTATAAAAGTACCACCAGAACGCATTATTGAGGCTTACCGTGAAGAAAAGGCCGATATGATTGGCTTATCCGGACTGCTTGTTAAATCGGCACAACAAATGGTGCTGACCGCACAGGATTTGAAAAATGCGAATATTGATATTCCAATAATGGTTGGTGGAGCTGCTTTAACACGTAAGTTCACTAAAAATCGTATCCGTCCTGAGTATGATGGTCTGGTTGCCTATGCAAAGGATGCTATGGATGGGCTGGATATTGCCAACAAGCTTATGAATCCTGAGTCCCGCAAAAAAATGGCTGAGGACATGGAGGCTGAGCGGGAGGCTGAAGCGGCAATAGTAGTGGAAGCCAAGCCGCTCCCTAAGCTCACTCGAGCTGTGCGCTCTAACATTGCTCAGGATCTGCCCGTCTATATTCCACCAGATACGGATCGTCATGTACTGCGTAATTATCCACTGAATTATATTTTGCCTTACGTGAATATGCAGATGCTAATGGGGCATCATCTTGGTTTAAAAGGAAATGTTGAGCAGCTGCTGGCTTCGGAAGATCCGAAAGCGATTCAGTTGAAGGAAACCGTGGACAGCATCATGTTTGAAGCTGTGACAGACGGAATCATCCAGGCACATGCTATGTATCGTTTCTTTCCAGCGCAGTCCCAAGGAGATCAAATTCTGATCTATGATCCCTCGGATGTGAGTAAGGTACTGCACACATTTACATTCCCGCGCCAGCAGGTAGAGCCTTATCTATGTCTGGCTGATTTCTTGAAATCAGTGGAATCCGGAGTTATGGACTATGTAGGTTTCATGGTCGTTACAGCTGGTCATGGGATTCAGCAGATATCTACCCAGTGGAAAGATAAAGGAGATTATCTGCGCTCGCATGCACTTCAAGCGGTAGCACTCGAAGTAGCAGAAGGGTTAGCGGAACGGCTTCACCATATTATCAGGGATAGCTGGGGGTTCCCGGACCCTGCCGATATGACAATGAAACAGCGACACGGTGCCAGATATCAAGGCATTCGGGTATCCTTTGGCTATCCGGCATGTCCAGATCTAGAGGATCAGGGGCCGTTGTTCCAGTTGTTAAAACCTGAGGATATTGGCGTTGAGCTGACGGAAGGGTTTATGATGGAACCGGAGGCTTCTGTATCAGCCATGGTGTTCAGCCACCCTCAGGCGCAGTATTTTAACGTCGAAAAGGTTTAACACCTTTATCAGATGGGATAGCAAATACCCTCCGAGCTTCGGAGGTTTTTTGCTGGTCAGCAGGAAGAAGGTTAATGTTATGGAATTTTATTTTCTCGGTACAAATGCAGGGGTGCCTACGATTCAGCGAAATGTAACGTCCATCGCTCTTCGTTTGCTGGAAGAACGAAGAAGCATGTGGCTGTTCGACTGCGGCGAAGGCACTCAACAAGAGGTATTGCGTTCGCCGCTCAAACTAAGCAGACTTGAAAAAATATTTATCACCCATTTGCATGGGGATCATCTTTTTGGTCTGCCGGGACTGCTGTCGAGCAGAGCGTATCAAGGGGGAACGACACCACTGACGGTATATGGGCCGCCTGGAATCCAGCAATATATCGAGCTATCTTTAGGGATCAGCCAATCGCGTATCAATTACCAACTACATATTGTGGAGCATACGGGCGGGGTTCTGTTTGATGACGGACAATTCCGGGTAGAGTCAGCTTTGCTGGATCATCGGATTGACAGCTATGGCTACCGAGTTGTAGAGATGGATAAGCCCGGTAAGCTTAACCAAGTGCTGTTGGAGCGATATGGTATTAAGCCCGGCCCGGTGTACGGTAAGTTAAAGCGTGGGGAAAGCGTGGAGGTAGAGGGTGGAGTTATTTTGCATCCTCAGGATGTACTGGGTTCGCCGAAAAAAGGGCGTATCGTCACGATTTTAGGGGATACGAGACCTTGTCCGAATACGGTAGTGCTGGCTCAAGATGCAACTGTCGTCGTTCATGAAGCCACTTTTCTGCATGAACTGTCAGATACAGCATACGAGTATCATCATAGTACGGCGCTTCAAGCAGCGGAAGCTGCAAAAGCCGCAGGTGCGGGTCAGCTAATCATGACGCATTTTAGTTCTAGGTATAAAGATCAGGAGCAGCTTCAGCCATTGCTGGAGGAAGCGCGAAGCATATTTCCCAATTCATTGCTTGCGGAGCAGCATGTGTTGTTACCGGTACCCGATATCGGTTAATAAACGATTGGAGAAGATATGTTCATGGGTGCCGGGGCTTGCCCCGGTGCCTTTGTTTTTCACCCAAATTATTTTCCGGGAAAGCGCAGGATGCGACAAGAGATGAGAACCCGTACACGGTGGTAGGGGATGAATTTGTTCTACCACATATAGAGGCGTGTCATATTCGAGTTTCTATATATCGAATTTAAAGGATTCTATTTCTTGAGTATGACCAGGAAATACAGGAGATTTCCTTTGAGGAAATAGCTCCTTCGATGGATTTCGACGAAGAAGTGAACTTATGTCATGTGAAAGCGACGGCTTTTAGCGAGGAATGGCGCCATTTTGGAGGGTTTACCAGCAATTCATGGACTTCATAAGCATTTTTGACTTAAGATAGATGAGATGAATGGAGACGCCGATTATTTAATGACCTGAATAATTAAGGTGGTTAAATAAGAAGGAGAACATCGTTCATGGGATGAATTATAATTTTCAATGCTATGATGTGAATGGATTTGAAGTGGGGGAGGGGATTGCGATAAAATCGTTACTAATTGATCTGGATGGAACACTTTATCATGGAAATCGGATGATCAAGGGTGCGGATCTGTTCATATCCCGATTGCGTACAGACCAGATACCTTATGCTTATGTTACAAACAATGCTTCACGTACACCCGAATCGGTGGCTGAGCATTTGGTTGGTATGGGAATTGAAGCGGCCAGCCATGAAGTATATACTTCGGCGTTAGCAGCTGCACAATATGTTGCACAGCAAAGTCCTGGAGCTCGTGTCTATTGTATTGGTGAAACAGGATTACGCGATGCACTCACAGGAGCCGGTTTGCAGCTTGTTGAGAACCATCCTGATTATGTGGTGCAGGGGATAGATCGTCAATTTACATATGATGCGCTGGCCGCTGCCATGCGTTGGATTCGGGAAGGAGCAACTTTTATTTTGACAAACCCGGATCTCCAATTGCCTTCACATGATGGGCTAACGCCAGGTGCAGGTACGATTGGAGCTGCAATTGAAGCGGCTTCACAGGTAAAGCCTATTGTCATCGGCAAGCCTTCAAGCGTATTGATGAACTATGCGCTGAACCGCTTAAACATTAGGGCGGATGAAGCTCTGGTTGTGGGCGATAATATGCTTACAGATATTGCGGCAGGTGCAGCAGCAGGTTGTAAAACAGCTCTGATCCTGTCGGGCGTGACGACCCGCGCTAATATGGACGAACATGTGCGTACCGTTGGAGTGAAACCTGACCTGATGTTTGAAAATCTCGCTGAACTGCAGGACTGGATGAAAGAAGAGCTGAAATAATAGAAAGTATATGTCTTACAAAACTTGCGAGAATTAAAAGCTATGTAGCTACGAAAGGAAAGATGTTGATATGCCGGAACTTCCTGAAATGGAAAACTACAGAATCTTATTATCAAAACAAATTTTGGACATTCCGATTACTGGAGTGACGGTTAGCCGTGAAAAGTCCATTAATACTGAAGTGGAAACGTTTGAGAAGCAATTGCTGGGAACGACCGTTGTATATTTAGAGCGTCGAGGCAAGCATTTGATTTTTCATTTAAACACGGGCGGGCGGCTCGTACTTCATCTGATGTTGGGAGGACTGTTATATCTGGGAACGGAGGAGCAGCGTCCAGATCGTACAGTTCAGATCGAATTAGATTTTAGTGGATTAAAGCTTTATTTTATCGGACTGCGCTTAGGTTATCTGCACTTGCTGACGGCTAAAGAAACAGAGGAGGCTTTGTCAGACCTGGGACCTGATCCGTTAGACCGCCGCATGACATTGGAAAAGTTTACAGCACGGCTGAAGGGACGCCGGGGGATTTTGAAAACAACGCTGGTGAATCAGCAGATTTTTTCGGGTATTGGCAATTGTTATTCGGACGAAATTGCTTATATCGCCGGATTTACACCGGGTTCCAAAGTACAAAACATTGTGCAGTCGCCAGAAAAAGTGGAAAAGCTATATCATGCCACTCAATCCGTACTACGTGAAGCTACTGCGGAAGGCGGGTACATGGAAATGCCTCTAATGGAGGGGGACACGCTAACAGGTGGATTTGATCATCAGTGTCGAGTATATGACCGCGAAGGAGAAGAATCTCCAAGTGGCGGAAAAATTGTAAGGGTTGAACTGGCGGGGAAAAAAGCATTTTATTGCCCGGTACAGCAGCATGATGCCTAAATTGCTCATCGGCTCCCATGTGAGTACGCGTGGTGGCTTTTCCAAAGCCGCTATGCGTGCGCGAGAGCAGGGGGGACGTTCATTTCAATATTTCCCGAAAAATCCTCGTAGTCTTAGACTGAAGGAATGGAGTGCAACTGATGCTGCTGCTTGCAACGCTTACTGTTTAGAGCACCAGCTTCAATCCATTGCTCATTCACCATATCCTGTTAATCCGGCTCATGGGTCCGAGCGTGGTCAGGAACTTTATGAGCTGACGATTGCTTCATTACGCAATGATCTGGATATTGCTGAAGCCTGTGGGTCAAAAGGGATCGTCGTTCATTTTGGGCATCTGCATTCGTCAGACCCACTAGAGGGCTATCGTAACATTATTAACTGTTTTAATGATGTGCTGGAAGGCTGGCAAGGAAAAGCTAAAATATTGATTGAAAATCAGGCGGGGGATCACGGGCCCATGGGAACCACGCTTGAGGAACTGGTGCAAATCCGTCAGTTGTGCCAGAATCCTGACAGTATCGGCTTTTGCTTTGACACTTGTCATGCGTATGCAGCGGGATTATGGAACGGTGGAATGGACGAGGCTTTGATCGAAAAAGGGAATCGTCTCGGCTATTGGTCAGCTCTGTGCGGAGTTCATTTGAACGATTCTAAATACCCGTATGGCTCTAAAAAAGACAGACACGCCCGCGTGGGCCAAGGCTACATTGGTACTCAAGGAATGCGTTGGATGACAGATCAGGATGCTGTAAGAGGTATTCCTATCGTTTTGGAGAGTGGGACTGGACCTGATGGGACACATCAGGAGGATATTCAAATGATTCTAAGCTGGGACTAAATCGGTCTGATTGATAATAACTATCATTGAGGCTTGTGAGCTTGCATTTATGGGAAAAAGGAGGAGAAGTTGATGTATTTGTTTATGGACGATTATCGGCCTTGTCCTCCGGGCTTTAAGCTGGCAAGAGATGCGGATGAGTGTCTACTGCTACTTCATGAATACCCTATTTCAATACTATCGCTAGATTATGATTTGGGTCCAGGTCAGCCTACGGGAAAGGATGTGGCTGCTGCTATCGCAGGGAAACGGTTATATCCACGTGAAATTTACTTGCATTCCTCCAGTCCAGAGGGGCGGCGAGCCATGTACGAGCTACTCTATGCGAATAAGCCAGAGGGAGTCACCGTGCATAACGGGCCCATACCCGAGGAGCGTATGCGAGAGATCAGAAAAGGGTCTGAACGATGAAAGAGATCGGACAAAAAGAGGTGCGCCGTGCCATATGGGAGGGATGCAAGCTGGCTTTGTTTGTGTACACTCCCATGTGTGGAACATGCGCGGCTGCCCGTAAAATGCTGGAGGTAGCAGAGTATTTGCTCTCTGAAGAAGCAGTGGTGCAGAGCAACATTAACTATATTCCTGAACTGGTACAGGAGTACCGGATATCCAGTGTTCCCGCGCTTCTTATATATAATGGTGAAAACAAAAATCCTGAAATCATCTACAAAATGGAATCTGTAGAACACTTGCTGAGCAAAATAAGGAGCGTGATGGAATGATATCCATGAAGAGCATTACGTTGCAGCGGGAAGAAAGACGGATTTTGGACGATGTAAGCCTGGACATACGAGAAGGTGAACATTGGGCTATTCTGGGTCGCAATGGCTCCGGTAAAACAACATTGCTGGAAATGATGACAGGGTATATGTTTCCAAGTCGTGGTACGGTTGAAGTGCTTGGGCAAATGTATGGTCAATGTGATGTGCGGGAAGTTCGCAAACAAATCGGATATATCAGCCAGACTTTGTTGGAAAAGCTGGCGCTAAAAGATCCCGTTTGGGAAGTGGTCGCTACAGGTGCGTATGCTTTTTTGCGCTTTTATCAGGAAATTCCGACAGAGGCAAAAGAAAAGGCCATATCTTTGCTGGAGGGTATGAATTTAGGCGACTTGATTCATCACCCGCTGGGGACGTTATCTCAAGGAGAACGTAAAAAGGTGATGCTGGCCCGCTCACTGATGGCAGAACCTCGTCTGCTAATTATGGACGAGCCTTGTGCCGGGTTGGATCTATTTGAGCGGGAAAAAATGCTGGTCGAGATTGATCGGCTCCGCAAGCGGGAGTTATCAGTGGTCTATGTGACTCATCACATTGAGGAGATTGTCCCCCTCTTTACACATGTTGCATTGATTCGTGATGGTAAGGTCGCAGCAGCTGGCCCGAAAAAGGAAGTTTTAACGAAAGAATTGATTATGCACACATATGAAGTTCCGGTTGAGCTGGATTGGGATGGAGAACGCCCCTGGATTCGGGTGTGCACTGGAGGGTAATGTTATTTTGGAGGAACTATATATGAGTACAGATGAACAAAGTGAATCTACTTTGTCATCATCAAGATTTGTTTGTACAGCCAATCACGGTTTTGCACCCTATGCTCAAGAGGAGCTTAGAAGAATATTTGGCTCTGTTAAAAGCACGATGCTTTTACCTGGTGAAATTTTTCTGGCTACATTACCTGCGGAAGAAATTGAGGCAGTGAGGACAATTACAGGTCAGCCGCCGATGTTTTTGCGTCACTTATTTCCTGTTCATTTTCAGGAAGAAGGAACGGACCTGGTTCATGTACAGGAGCGTCTGGTTGCATTCATCCGTAACCGCAAGGAACTGATGGATCAACGTGTTTCTTTACAAGTGCGCAAAGGATCTAATAGCAGTTGGACTGAAAGTGCAGGTGCGCTCAAGCAGGCTTTGAGTGAACAATTAAGTGATCTACCTATGGAGCAGACAGTACAAGGCGCCGATGTTATTGTGTCCGTTTTTGCAGATACAGATACGTGGTATGCAGGTGTATCGCGTCCTGAGGACAATCTATCGGATTGGAGCGGAGGCGCGGTTCGTTTTCAAAAAGAAGATGGACAAATTTCTCGTGCCAAATTCAAGCTATTGGAAGCAGAAGCAACGTTCGGCATAGATTTTGCCGCTTTCCATCAGGGACTGGATATTGGGGCAGCACCGGGTGGATGGACTTCCTTCTTACTGGAACGGGGACTGAAAGTTACAGCGGTTGATCCGGCAAAGATGGAGCCATCACTGATGAAGTACGCCAATCTGACTTTTTTGCGTAAAAATGCAAGTGAAGTCAAATTTAAAGAGAATTCGTTCGATCTGCTGGTTTGTGATATGAGCTGGAGTCCTAAGCAAATGGCAAGGCTCGTTACTGATTTACTATATAGTTTGCGAAGTGGTGGTACTGCTATCGTTACGGTCAAGCTAATGCATAAAAAGCCCTTGGCGCTCATTCATGATGTAATTGCTTCATTTGAAGAGTCCGGCATGCAGATTCAGCGAGCTAAGCAGCTATTCCATAACCGAGATGAGATCACCCTGTACATGATCAAGTATGGAAAATAATACTTTACAATGGATACAGGTGTGCTATATAATAAATCCAAATTGTTCCTTAAAAAATAATAATCACGTTTAAATCAAGGGAAAGCATCCCGCGAAAACGGTTTTCATGACGACATGGAAATTTGATTTTGCGGCAGCTTTCCCTTTTTTGCGTTGTCTGCTTGAGAAAGGAGGTAGGAGAATAATGAAGCAACCATCACAGTTGGAATTCGGATCAATTATCGGTGAGCGGTACCGTATTGTTCGCACATTGGGTTCGGGAGGAATGAGCCGCGTGTTCATGGCAGAGGATTTAAAACTGCCAGGCAAGCAATGGGCGGTGAAGGAGTCGGTTGCCGGGCCACAAGTGATGAAGCTTGTACGCACGGAGGCAGAGATGCTGATTTCCCTAAGCCATCCACGTTTACCGAGAATTGTTGATTTTTTTGAGCATCCTCCATCTGGTGCGGTATATCTGGTCATGGATTACATCGAAGGAATTACGCTGGAAGCATACATGAAGGGCTACCAAGGCTATATTCCACAGGAGCAAATCGTCCCATTCGCTTTGCAGCTACTGGATGTGTTGGACTATTTGCATACCCGTCAACCGCCAGTCATTTACCGGGATCTGAAACCAACGAATATTATGCTGACACCGGAAATGGAATTTATACTGATTGATTTTGGAATAGCGAGGAGCTATAAGGCTGAACTGGATCAAGATACGGTAAAGCTGGGCACAGTGGGCTTCGCTGCTCCGGAGCAATATGGAGCTGGTCAGACGGATGCTCGTTCAGACTTATACAGTTTGGGAGCGCTGCTATTGTATCTTTGTACAGGAGGCAAATATAGCGAGTGGACTGCGGGAGTAGAAGGGTATATTCGCGGAGAATTGCCCCGCCATTTGATCCCAGTGATTCGAAAACTGCTGCGTCAGCATCCTGAGGAACGATTTCAATCTGCCGGGGAGGTCATTGGAGAACTGCGGCGCAGTGCTGATTTTCAGCCTGCTCAACAAGGAATTTCCGTTAATGATGCCTCAATGGATTATGCAGGTACAAGGGTAGTGGCTGTACTGGGTGTATCTGCCGGCTCCGGTGCTACGCATACAGCAATTGCGGTAAGCCACTATCTGGCTCGAAGGTCCCGCTCCGTAGCTTTGGTTGAGCTGCACAGCACAGCCAAAGCATTTGCCCGACTTCAAGAAGTCGTAGAAGGCACATCTGTTGGACAATCGAGTTCAAGTCGGCGTTTTGAAGTCGATGGAGTACATTACTGGCGACAAACATCTCGTGCGGATGTCATTTCTTTGTTGGGTGGTTCCTATAGATTTATCGTACTGGACCTGGGGAGTGGGCAGGACAATGAACGACTGGAAGAATTCTTGAGAGCCGATTATCCGCTCGTCGTTGGCTCAGGGGCCGAATGGAGAGTTCAGGATATAGCAGGGTTAGCCCGATCTCTTCAGCGCCATCCACAGCACAAATGGAATTACTGCTTGCCATTGGCAACCTCGGAGGCGGCCCGCAGGCTTCGTAAGGAGCTGGATCACGATAAAGTATTTGCTCTACCGTTCCACTCAGACCCCTTCGAACCGGATGATGAGATGGATCAGGTGTTGGACGAGCTGTTTCGCGGAGTCATTCCAGATACCCGGAGAAGACGCTTCGTATTCCTTAAGCGACGGCGCTAGATAGAAGGTATATATCAAAAGAGGCAGGGGAGAAGTTGTGTGTCTAAGCTAAGAAAAAGCAGTAAACAAAAACTATACGCCGGTTGCATTGGCGCTGGGATTGTTGGCATTATCTTTGCCGGCTACCTTATGGTTAATATCCATCAAATGAATGAGGTCAGGAAACAGGCTGAGGTAGAGGCAGAACTGAAATGGAAAGTGTATGAACAGGAGCAACGAACCGCGAAAAAAGGCTGGGTGGTTGTCCGTGACATTTCTCCAGGTGAACAGATTGCATCTAATGATTTGAAGGGAATTAAAGTTCCCGGTTCTCAGGCTCCATCAAATTTGCTGGCAGATAAAAGTGAAGTTTCCGGAACCACAGCCAAGATTGAGCTTAAAAAAGGATCTGTGCTTACATCGGCTATGATAACTGCTGATGAACCCACACCTAAAGATTTACGCAACCGTGAGCTAAAGGTGGTGGTACTACCCAACAGCCTGAAGTCGGGGGACGAAGTGGATATTCGCATTCAATTTCCAACAGGTCAGGATTACATTCTATTATCCAAAAAGAAGATTTCCCGACTGGAAGGTCCAATTGTCTGGGTCACTTTGAATGAGCAGGAAATTTTATCGCTTTCGAGCGCGATTGTTGATGCCTATCTGCATAAAGCATCTATCTATGCCCTAACCTATGTCGATCCCCAATTTCAGCCCAAGGCAATCCCGACCTATCCGCCTAATGCCCAGGTGTTAGCGTTAATGAATAGTGATCCGAATTTGATACGCGTGGCTGAACAAAAGCTGTCCAAGCAGCTGCGGGATTCGCTTGAAAATGCAATTAATTCGTCAAACAATGTGATTTCAACATCCGTGGAAAGAAGTCTGAGTGAGGAAATTGCAGCTCAGCATGCGGGTGCTACTATAGAAAACTCAGCAAGCGGGATTGATGCTACAAGAAATGAATATGAGAATGAGCAGGATCATCAAGAACAAACAAAGATTCTGACGCAGGGCGGAAGCTCTGATCCGTATGCCAAATAAATGAGAGAAAAGGAACGGAAGTATGAAAACATGGATATTTGCCGGGCTTTGTGACAAAAGCGATACCTTGTTATATATCAGCAGCATATTAGCAGCTTCCGGCCAACAGGTACTGCTTGTGGATGCTACGCTGCGGGGACAGTATCGGTATAGCATAGGGATGCTCGACAAACCACTTCCCATTACGCAGTTTAGTGGTTTTGATGTAGCAATTGGATTTACAGCATGGGAAGACCTGCATACCGTTATGATAACTGATCAAAAGGCGGAGCAGGCTTATGACATTGTTATTTTGGATGTAGAGTTACCTGATTTTTGTCCAATTTCTGTTTGGAAAGGGGCAGAACTGCGAGTTTGGGTCAGTGATTATAGCCGTATGCTAATGCACAACGGACAGAATTGGCTTGAGCATTTATTCAGTCAACCCGAATTCCCCAAAGATCTTGTATTTCACAAGCTATTTTTACAGGCTGTGGATTGTGGTGTGGAGGAGCCGTATCTGTGGGAATACATGAACCATTTCCCGGCTTCTTGGCAGCAAGAGCCATATGTTCTGCCATGGGATGAGGGGCTGCTTGCTCTGAAACTGGAAAATGAGCATAAAAAACAGCTACTACTAAAACCGCTATCCAGAATGTATAAGAAAGAATTATGCCGTTGTATTGGGGAATGGATGAGTTGGGAATTAAAAGTGAGTCGTCGTGCGCTAAAACGTGCGGAAAGGAGTAGAGCATGAGTACCATTTTGTTTTGGAGCCCCATTAAGGGGGCTAGTGGAAGTAGCTCTTTGGCGGCAGCAATAGCAATTACCATAGGAAATCTATATAGAGGAAGACTATTATTGACTCATTTAGGTCGTAGATATACCGGTATTGAATCAGGATTACCTATACAGGAGTATGGTATGGATGATCCAACCCTACAGCTTCAGGAAGGGGGCTGGGATGCTGCCGCACGTTTAGTTCTGCGAGGGACACTGTCTAAAGAAAATATTCGTAATTATACGACACCTGTACTCGAACATACTTTGGATGTACTTGAGGGAACCTCCAGCTTTGGAGCTGCACCGCCGTTACTATCTCCAGGGCTTGTACGGGCAGTAATAGATACAGCGAATCAATATTATGATTTAACGCTGATTGATGCAGGAAGTGGAGCAGGGTGGGGGGCTGTACAGCATGAAGCATGTGCACGAGCCAAACTGGCCGTTCTTTCACTCACTCAGAATATGCGAGACTTAGATGCTTATTTTGAATCCGTGTCTCCGTTATCTACCTACTCATCATTGCCCTTATTAATAGTACTTGGGAAATATGATGTGCATTCTCAAGCGAATGAAACGAATATTCGTAGGAGATATGGCTACAAAGGTGCTTTGTATACAGTCCCTTATAGCACCGGATTTATGGACGCATGGAATCGCAGGGATGTGATCGGCCATGTGCAGCGTGAGGTACGAAGTGGAAAAGAGCAGCACCGCAAGCTTTTTATGCCCGTAGGGTGGGCGCAGAGTATACGACATATCATCAAAGTTATTCTGGAGGCGGCAGAGTCCGACCTTCGGCTCAAGGCTTTGGAGAGGGGCGCTTAAATGCTGTCCGCTCAAATGATCAACGGATTGATTCTTACCTGCATAGTACTGATGTGCATCGTACTGATTATTGTTAAATATCGAGGGAATCTCCACTCGCGACATTCAACCCTTCGGGTAGAAAAAAAGAACGAAGATGCCACATTCGAAACATTAATAGAGTATATCAAAAATGCACTTCATGAACTGAGTCATAGCCAGATGGCGGATGCCGGATTGCATGAAGAGGAATATAGACGGCGTATCCATCAAAGGGCGGAACTACGCAGGGCGTTAAAGGACTGTGCCAATGGCAGCATTGGAGATAAACGTTTTGTTAAAAATCTGATGGCTAAGCTTCTGATTAACGGTTACGGCTTAAACGAGAAAATCGTCGATACTGTTATGCCATTCTCCAGACCTGAGTTGTTTAGCATACAGGATCAATTCGAAATTATATTTTACCAATACCAGCAGAAGTTTGGCGCTGATGCACTATCACGTTTATTGGATACTTATGACTTAGCCGAAATGAGGTATTCACAGCAAGGTGAAGAAGATGGAAGTTATCTCGTTACCGCAGAGGATATTCGTTATATCTATGATTGTGAGTACCGCCCTCTTTCCTTTTTGGAGAAAGTGGATATTATTGTCCAGCGCATTTATCAGCATTACAAAGGCTTTTCCGTCATTGATGATATTCGTGACCAGCGGATCGACGGTGTAAGTGGGGGCGTCAGTGGTATGCCGGAAGGTGGGATTCCTGCATCATCAGACTGGCCTTCGGATGGGTATGTATTTGAACAAACATCTGCGCCTACTGCCAATGGTTATGAGAGCGTATGGATTTTTTATAAAGGTAAAACGATCCATCTTTCGTTCCTTTCCTTCGGATCTGAGCGTGAACTTAAAAGGGTGTGCCAAAATATTTACAAATACAATTACCCGGGACAGCTTTCCGAAGCGAATGGTTATAAGGTCAACGAAATGAAGGATGGGTCGCGGGTAGTGGTAGTGCGTCCTCCTTTCTCAGAATCGTGGGCTTTCTTTGTTCGTAAATTCGATATTCAAAGCGCATCACTGGAACAGTTAATTAAGGGACAAAATGCTGATTTTCCAATCCAGTTACTTTCTTATTTAATGAAAGGTAGCCGGATTACTGCTATTACAGGCGCGCAGGGTTCAGGTAAGACGACGTTGTTAATGGCGATGGTCAAGCATATTTATGCTTCGTATACGCTTCGTGTTCAGGAAATGGCCTTTGAACTGCATCTACGCAGCATTTACAGTCGCCGTAACATTCTTACCTTTCGAGAAACGGACCATATTTCAGGACAACAAGGACTTGACTTGCAGAAAAAAACAGATGGAACCGTCAATATACTAGGCGAAGTAGCAAGTGATGAAGTAGCTGCTTGGATGATACAAATGTCGCAGGTTGCCAGTCTGTTCACCATTTTTACTCATCATGCCAAAACATTTCGTGATCTCGTGTTTTCACTTCGTAATTCATTGCTCAAAACAGGAGTATTTCAGCATGAAGGCATCGCTGAGGAACAGGTAGTTCATGTCATTAACTTTGATGTGCATCTCAAGCGTGATGCGGAAGGGAGACGCTACATCGAACGGATCACAGAATGTGTGCCGCGTGACCCGGATCATACAGATGCAGGATCCAATGCTTCATCGAGCTATAGTTATCGCCACGTTATGGAATATCGGAACGGAAGCTATATACCGATGGAGCCCTTAACTGCCAAAAGTGCAAAAGAAATGTGTGAGCAGATGAATGTAAAGGATGCCAGAGATTTCCGCAGTTTTTTGACCCGCTATTGGGAGGAAGACTATGAGTCTTAAAGAAATTTTATTATGGATTTTACTTATATCAGGTGGGGGCTTTGCGCTTCTATATATAGTTTTGTGGGGGTTGCATAAGCGCAATAGTCATGCAGTTCGCAGAGGACGAATTTATTCTGTGGAGGAAGGACGCAAGGGAAAAGCGGTACTGCAACGTGAGCTGCAAGCCTTACTGCATAAGTTGTATACGCTGTGTATGAAGGTCCCTTTCTTATCTGGATACATCACGAGTGTACGTAAGCGACTAGCTGGTCAGCATGCCTACGATGAGTACAAGCTTCGCCTACAGACTATGAAGATGACACTGTTCATCTGGGGGGCTTTTACTTGCAGTGGCGTTGTGCTGGTCATGATGAAGCCAGGAATAGAGTTTGCTATATTGGCTGTTTTATGCGGAGTGGTAATCAACAGTCTTATTTTGGATATGGCCATTAGCCGGAT
Source organism: Paenibacillus sp. A3M_27_13 (assembly GCF_024213315.1). NCBI lineage: Bacteria > Bacillati > Bacillota > Bacilli > Caryophanales > Paenibacillaceae > Paenibacillus > Paenibacillus sp. A3M_27_13. Next base: position 279,895 of record NZ_JANAVE010000001.1, on the reverse strand, counting down.
GGAAAAAAGGCTACTTGCACAGATGATCGAATTATTCGCCAATGTACGTCATTATTACCATCAGCACGGTATGGTGGAGGAAGCCATATCCGAAGCGGCCGATTTAGCTGAGGCAGAGGCTGGGAGACACGCACGACTCATCCATGAGGCGCTAACAGATGTTGATCCGCACGAAGCATTGGAAAGATACTATGAGTCGGCTCCTAATCGATTTTTAAAAGCTTTTGCCGGTATCTCATATATGGTAATGGAGTTTGGTGACCGGGTTGATGAGGGGGGCTCCATTTATTTGAAGGGGCTCGGCAGTCTCGCACGCGAAATCCAGTTGGAGTTGCTGCGAAGAAATAAACTGGACTATCTGTTAAAAAGTCTAAACGTGATCGCACTGGCACCTGTTTTCTTTACGACCCCAATCGAGACATGGGCGAGATCCAGCTTTCCATCCATGGATGAGTTTTATCAGGGAAAATTGGGTTATATAACGAAATTGTCCGTTTATATTGTGATAATCGTATCTTATTTCCTGTTACAGAAACTGCAACAGACCGATGAGACAGGATATCGTGCGGGTAGAGGCCGGAGGGTTTGGGAGCAGAAGCTATACCGTTTTCCCATCATTCGTAATGTGGTGGATTCTTTAATTCCGCGTCAGCATATGTCTTCTTATTTCCAAATAACCCGTCTATTAAAGGAAAGTGGTGCGGAGGTTAAGCTGGAGTGGCTCTACATACGCAGAATGGCTCTTTTTATCGTAGGATTGGTGCTCAGCATCAGTACGATATTTTTTTTACATGAAGCTGAGAAAACGCATATCCTTCACGCCCCAGTACAATCAGGTCAAATGTTTGGACGTTTAAGTCCGGTGGAGCAAAAAGAAGCTTCGAAGCAGAGTGAGATTGATCGCAAAATCATGCATTCGCTGAACATGAGGGCGAACAGCACATACGAACAAACGTACGTTGTTTTAGAGCATAATGCTAATGGAACTGCTACTCCTGAACAGCTATCCACAAATACTCGGCGTATCCTCCAAAAGCTGAAAGATTGGAATGATGAATACATCAAGTGGTGGGAAGTACTGATTAGTTTGATTGTTGGGTATGTAGCCTATCAAATGCCTATGCTTTTATTATATTTGCAACGAAAAATGCGTCGGTTGGATATGAGGCATGAGGTGTATCAATTTCAAACGGTTATTTCCATTTTACGGGTTATGGAACGAATGTCTGTCGAGGAGATATTGGAGTGGCTGAACAGATTTTCAGTTATATTCAAAAGACCTCTGCAAAAATGTTTGCTTCATTATGAACACGGGCCAGAGGCAGCTCTCGACTTGCTAAAAGAAGAGGCACCTTTGCCGGAATTTCAACGTCTAGTGGACAAGCTCCATTTGTCTTTGGGTAAAATTACGATTCGAGAGGCCTTCGATGATTTGGAATCCTATATGTCCTACTATTTCGAACAAAGAAAACAGGAGTATGAAAAAATAATAGACAGCAAGGCTATCTGGGGGAGGATGATTGGTTTTGCCCCGATGTATGGTCTTATCTTTTTATATTTGGTGATTCCGTTGATCGGTATGAGCTTTGTTCAAATGGATAACTATTATGAGCAAATACAAAAAATTCAGTGAAAAAGTTCTATTATGACTAATACAAAATAACAAGCTAAGGAGAGAAAAATAATGAATAACGCATCAACAGCTTTAAAGGTAGCCGCTGGGATATTTTTGACCATCGCTCTAATTACGATTGTAGTTATACTGTTTATTTCAGCCCAGGAGGCGACTAAAACGGCACAAAACAATTTTGCTGATATCCAGACCGAATTGTCTCAGGCCTCTTTTACGGTATATGACGGCACAACGATTAGCGGTTCCCAGGTGACCAATGCGCTGCGGAAGTTTCAGGGGAAGGACCAATTCGGCATTCAGATTAAAACCGGCAAAAATATGGCAGGCCAGTGGTACGGTAATGCTCTGAACATTAGCCCAGACAGTGAACAGTATGGCGCCGTGAATGGCGGCAGTGATAAGACTGGGAAAATCACGAATACGCTTAATGAGAAAGAGAATGAATACGTAAATCCAAGTGGCAAATTCAAGGCTGAAATCGTCAAGGACAAATCGAACGTTGTCCGTGGATTGTTGTTTACCCAGTCCTAAGCACTACAGTAAAGATAATAATCATAAGGGGGATGAGAGTATGTCTGATCACGCTTCAAGCATGCTGCGGCTTGGTGTGTCAGTTATTCTGTTCATAACCGCATGTGTAATGGCAGCAGACTTGTCCAGCCAGCTGGATGGTGCACTGGAATTAAGATCACAGCAGGAAGAGCATTCTGAAGGGCGAATAGCCCGTACTGCTGGGGTGGGGTTGCCGGAACGGATAAAAGGAACTCAGGTAATGCAGGCAATTCGCATGAACTTACAGGAGGGGATTTCGATTCATGTCGACGGGACAGAGTACGATGCGTATTCTGAACCGTTTGAGCCTGATGTATCGACCTTAGATGCTTCTTCTTTATATTCCATATACCCACAGCGTAATGGGAATGGGGACATAACATCTGTACGTTTTGAGAAATTGGGGGAGGAATGAAGTGGTTCAAACAATATCCAAGCTGCTAGGGGCGCTGATCGCTGTATTGCTTTTGTACATCGTACCCGCAGCTCAAGCTGCTGAACGGCAGGAAGATATATCCGGGTTAAATACATATCATTCAACTGTACGTTTTGTTGATATGGTAAGAACCAAAGGTTACATTACACCGACGATGTATAACGATTTTATGCGTGATCTGGAATTGACAGGCAATATGTACGAAGTTGACTTGGAGCATATGCACAAAAAGTATGTACCGGAATATGCAGATGCCGCGAAGCCAGACAGTTTTCTGGGCAATTATGAAACTGTATATGATGGGTACTATAATCCGCAAATCTTACCTGTACTGTTTCCTGACAATCAGCAGCCAAAATCAGATCAGCTACGTCGGTATACCTTGATGGCCGGGGATTATTTTACGGTCCGGCTACATAATACGAATCGGGCTCCTGCGGACTTGTACAAATCATGGCTTCTCGGTGGGGCAGATAGCGGAAAGCCGGCAGTTACAGCTTCTTACGGGGGCATGGTTCTGAATGAAGATTACTGATTTTGCAGTCATATTTATACTTTTGTTTTTGCCCTTTGGTGTAGTTAGTGACTTACGGGTCCAGAATCAGCGTGAAGTGCAGCAGCTAGAAATGAAATATACGTCGGCTCTCCGTACCGCAGTTCAGGATGCAGGGGCTATGCTCTCACAGAATGAACGTCAAGAACGCGAGGCCGGATACGGATCGGATAAGTTTTTTCGTGTAGATAAAGAAGCAGCGCTGCACACGTTCCTGCACACCCTTTTTCTTAATGTAGGCATTGATGGGGATATAGTAGCACAACGTGCATTATTGGATTACATACCAGCCATTGTAATTCTAGATTATGACGGTTATTATGCGTTCACTTCAGAAGCCTATACCGACGAGCATGGACAAGCTGCCATAGGTCCCAAATGGAGCGAAAAAAAGCCATATGCCTATGTTGATTCAGTAGGCAACAGTGTGGGGTTCACCTTGGATAATTATGTGCACGCATATGATGCGCGGAATCACAGGTGGGTGGAGGGCTTTCAAAAGGAACTTCAGGACCAGACCCCTATATCTTTACTGAATAATTCAGAAACTTTTGAGCAAATACGTCGTTCCACCATCGTTCGCAGCGTCCAAGAGGACCTGGCGCGAATTATTAATGTCCATAACGAAAAAGCTGCACGTAACGGCATAACTTATACGTTCACGCTACCGCTCATTCCGCAAGAGGAGTGGTACAACACAGTAGATGATGTGGGTCTGATCGCGTTTATCCAAGGCATTCCGGTCGGAGACAGGTATTACAATAACTATGGATTTGGTGGTGGGAGAGTCGTTAGAAAGCAAGACATTATAGGCGGCATAGAACCAGATACTGGGATGAAATATTTTTATAGAGATTCATGTCCAGCTCCCTTTAAAGCGAGTGAACGTTTTGCGGATGAAAAATCTGCAGCAGCTGCGGGATACTTTGAGTACAAATGTTATAATGGCTTAAAATAATCACCTTCATGGGTGGTTTTTCTTTTTTTAGGCAGATCCATATCAAAAACCTTAAAAATCGCTGTTTTCCATATTCCGATATGGTTGCAGAATGTGCTACAATAAAGCTTTGAAAGAAACGAAATGCATATGAAATAAGAACAGTCGGCAGCGCCGATGACAATAAGGAGCCAAAAACAGCTTATGAGTTTATTGACTGTAGAAAATGTATCTCACAACTTTGGGGACCGCGCATTATTTAAAAATGTTTCCTTTCGATTGCTTGCGGGGGAACGTGTAGGTTTGGTAGGAGCTAACGGTGTCGGTAAATCGACACTCATGAACATTCTGACTGGAAAATTGCTTAAGGATGAGGGTAAAGTGGAATGGACTCCACGTGTACGTTACGGCTATCTGGATCAGCATACCAAGCTGACACCGGGCAAAACGGTACGTGATGTTTTGAAAGACGCTTTTCTTCCTTTGTTGGAATTGGAAAAGGAAATGATGCAGATTACTGACAAAATGGGGGATGCTTCTCCTGAAGAGTTGGAAGTGCTGCTGGAACAGATGGGTGAAATTCAGGAGCAACTGGATATGGGGGATTTTTACCTCATTGATGTGAAGGTTGAAGAAATGGCGAATGGACTAGGTCTGTCGGCCATAGGACTGGACCGGGATGTATCTGCACTTAGCGGTGGGCAACGGACAAAGGTGCTTCTTGCTAAGTTGCTGTTGGAAAAGCCAAATGTCCTGCTGCTGGATGAGCCTACCAACTATTTGGATGTAGAGCATATTGAATGGCTTACGCGCTATTTGAAGGATTATCCCTATGCTTTTATTCTTATTTCACATGATACTGAGTTTATGAACCAGGTCGTTAATGTTATTTACCATCTTGAATTTGCCAAGATGACCCGTTATTCAGCTAACTATGAAAAGTTTCTTGAAATGGCGGATCTGAACAAAGCTCAGCATATTGATGCTTATGAGAAGCAACAGGACTTTATTAAGAAACAGGAAGATTTTATTCAGCGTAATAAAGCGCGTGCCTCTACATCAGGCCGAGCAAAGAGCCGTGAAAAGCAACTTGATCGGATCGAACGTATAGATAAGCCTGAAGAAGCTGCGAAGCCAACCTTTCAATTCAAAGAAGCACGTGCAAGCGGAAAGACGGTATTTGAGGGTATTGATTTTGAGATTGGTTATACGCATGCCCTTTTGCCTAAAATGTCCATGACGATTGAACGTGGCGAAAAGATTGCTATTGTTGGCTACAACGGTGTCGGTAAATCGACATTGCTCAAAACCATATTGGGAAAAATACCGCCAATCAGTGGAAAAACCTATCAAGGTGATTTTTTGCAGCCCGCTTATTTTGAGCAGGAAGTAAAGGCGGAGAAAATTACACCGATTGACGATGTGTGGAATGAATTCCCACATTTGAACCAGCATGAAGTACGAGCGCATTTGGCGCGTTGCGGTTTAAAGAATGAGCATATCACGCGTCCGCTATCTGCGCTCAGTGGTGGAGAACAGGCTAAAGTCCGTCTTTGCAAACTGTTAATGCGTGAAAGCAACTGGGTACTGTTCGATGAGCCTACCAACCACTTGGATGTTAAAGCTAAGGATGAGCTGAAACGTGCCTTGAAGGAATACAAAGGGACCGTATTGCTTGTATCTCACGAACCGGACTTTTACGAGGATTGGGTAACCAAAACGTGGAATGTGGAAGAGTGGTCAAGTAAAGTTAACTAACATCAACTAAATCCAATTCTGCATATTTCACACGAAGTGGGGTTTGCAGAATTAGGAAAATATGCTAAGCTATCTTTAGCTTATACAATAAAATAGTCACACTAGGGGAGCCGCCCATGCGGCTGAGACGGAATAAATGGATTTCGGACCCTTTGCACCTGATCTGGGTTATGCCAGCGTAGGGAAGTGAGCGCCGTACAAACAAGGCAACACCATCTTATTTTTGTTTGTGCGTGGGACGATACACGTATACGGATATCATTGTCCGTTCGATTATTGGACGTTCGTTAAACCACTTCCTTGGGGAAGTGGTTTTTTTGCGTTTCGTTCACTTTAAGTTGTTCGAGCTTCCGTAGACGATTCACATACAATCCTCTTTCATTACTGCTGGTAGACGTGACTGGCTAAGCTTAGATCTTTTAGTCCAATGTGAGGTGAAGACAAAATCGAATTACACGCAATTTCGATGGAAAAGGGCACTTTTGCACAAGCAGCCCAAGTGGCTGCTGTGATTTGTCCGTATGTTCATTATGTACACGCACGTTTAAAACAGAATGGTGCCTCTGCATTGCTATCTTTGACTCGCAGCATGGTGGAGCAGGGAGTTCCTTTGCAACAAATTGTAGTAAATGATCGTGTGGATGTAGCTTTACTTACTTTGGTTGGAGCCGTCCAGCTACCAGCTAATGGATTACCTGTAGCGGATGTGAAAAGCCTACTTCCAAAGGGTACACGCTGTGGAGTATCTGTGCATTCCTTGAAGGAGGCGCAGACTGCCGAGCGGGTAGGAGCGGACTATGTACTTTATGGTCACATATATGAGACCCATTGTAAGCCCGGTATTGTACCACGGGGTTTAGCTCAGCTTGAACATATTTGCAGGCTGTCGAACATTCCGGTGATCGCGCTGGGCGGCATACAACCGCACCATATCCCGGAGCTTTATAGGGCCGGAGCAAGCGGAATTGCGGTGATGTCTGGTATATGGGAGGCTGAGTCGCCCGTTGCAGCTGCGCTGGAATATAGGCGAATGGCAGATCTTGTAGTTCACAACCTGTAGCGAGAAAACGAGAGTAGAGGCAAGCTGAAAGCAGAATGGTTTATGGAGAGGAGACACGGAACAAATGCCAAAGATACACACAGAGGCAAGAGCGATAGGACACGCTGAATGCTTGGTCATAGGTGGAGGTGTCATCGGCAGTTCCATTGCTTACCATGTGGCCAAGGAGGGAAGAAGTACGATCATGCTGGAACGATTGATCCCGGGTGAGGGAGCCTCAGGAGCAGCGGTTGGAATGCTGGCAGCGGAAAGTGAAGAGTTCACCGACTCTGAGCTGGCACGGTTTGCTCGCATAAGTCGAGACGCATTCCCTGAGCTTGTCTGTGATCTGGAGCGTTTGTCAGGTATTTCGGTGGAATTCCGTACAGAAGGATTTGTGACTCCTTTCCGTACGGAAACTGAAGGCCAAAAACGCTGGAAAGCTGCTAAAACGCGAGAGGATGATTGTCCTATCTGGTGGGATGCGAAGGAATTGGCCCGACGAATTCCAGGTTTGGATGAACAAGCGATCGGGGCAATATATCGTTCAAAAGAGACACAAGTGGCTCCTGTCCAGCTTTGCCGTGCTTATGCAGGTGCTGCTGCGGTGCTGGGGGCAACGGTATGGTCTGGTACACAGGCAGAGCAACTGGTCATACAGAATGGTCGAGTTTGCGGTGTTCGAACAGATAGTGGCTTTTTTTCCTGCGATCAGGTCATTATTGCCGGAGGCTTGGATAGCATGAAATTGCTAGCGCAGGTTGGATTTGAATATCCACTTTATCCGGTCAAGGGCGAAGCGGTAGCGGTCTCCTTGAAGGATCACCCGTTAGAATACACCATTTATGCTGATGATATTTACCTCGTGCCTAAACAGAATAACGAGCTTTGGATTGGGGCAACGAGCCTTCCGCATCAATATGACGAAGAGGTGACCGTAGGAGGCTTGGAGGGGTTGCTGGCACGTGCCTCTGCTTGGCTGCCGCGCGTCCGTGAAGCTTCTTTTATACGCACTTGGGCGGGCTTACGTCCGCAGGCCGCATCAGGTCATCCTTTTATAGGCACTGTCCCTGGGGTCGAGGGCGTATATGCTGCCGTCGGGCATTATCGCAACGGTGTCCTGCTGAGTGATGCTACCGGGCGTGCGCTGGCAGCTATGCTTAATGGGGCTGGTGCAGCTGAACTTGGGATAAGTAGATTTTCTTCTGAGCTCCTCAAGGAGGAAAGCTTATGAAGCTGACGATTAACGGCCAGAGCCTGACCTTTTCTAATCGAATCACTCATGTGGATCAATTGCTACATGAGCTTGATGTAAAGGTGAAAACTGTAGTGGTAGAGCTGAATCGGCGTATATTGACCCGTGAAGATCATGATGAAGCAGTACTGAAGGATGGAGATTGCCTAGAGATTGTACATTTTGTGGGAGGCGGTTGATCATGTTAACCATTGGAAAAGCATCTTTTACCTCAAGGTTGTTGTTGGGAACAGGAAAATTCACTGATCTGGATATCCAATCCCAAGCCGTAGAGGCTGCTGAGACGGAAATATTGACGTTTGCTGTACGGAGATTGAACTTGGAGGAACGGGATAAGCAGCATTTTCTCGATATGCTGGATTTGAGCCGATATACACTTCTTCCCAACACAGCAGGGGCTACAACAGCAGAGGAGGCCATTCGTATTGCCCAATTGGCAAAAGCCTCCGGCTTGTGCGATATGATTAAGGTGGAAGTCATTGGGGATAGCAAGACACTGCTGCCTGACCCTTTTGAAACGTTGAAAGCTAGTGAAAAGCTGTTAGAAGAAGGCTTTATCGTGCTGCCCTACATATCGGACGATGTGATTCTAGCCAAGAGGCTACAAGAGCTTGGAGTACACGCCGTTATGCCTGGAGCTTCACCGATTGGTACAGGACATGGTTTGCTCAATCCGTTTTCATTAGAGCTAATTATTGAACAGGCGGAGGTCCCGGTTATTGTCGATGCGGGTATTCGCTCACCCAGTGACGCGGCAATGGCGATGCAGTTGGGGGCAGATGCTGTTTTGTTGAACACAGCCGTATCAGGAGCGAAGAACCCAGTAAAAATGGCTGAGGCCATGAAACTGGCTGTTCGTGCTGGAAGATATGGTTTTGAGGCGGGGATGATTCCTGTAAAACGTTACGCTTCAGCGAGCAGTCCGACAGAAGGCATGATTCAGGCATGAAGGTATCTGACAAATCCGGTGCAGGAGGAACACATCCAAGTGACCGTTATTCCAGACAAGAAAGATTCACACCCTTTGGACCGACAGGACAACGTCGGCTTGCTTCCTCTCACGTATTAATCATAGGTGTTGGAGCGCTAGGCACAGGTATTGCGGAAACACTTGTTCGCGGGGGCGTAGGTACAGTGAGCCTCGTAGACCGGGACTATGTGGAATGGAGCAATTTGCAGCGCCAACAGCTTTTTCAGGAAAGTGATGCTGCGCAAAGATGTCCCAAAGCAGTAGCTGCTCAGCGAAGATTAAAGGATATTAATTCGGAAACGGTTATACATGCACATGTACTGGATGTTAGGGTGGAAGAGCTGGAAGAGTTGATCCAGGGGGTAGATCTCGTAATGGATGCAACCGATAATTTCGATACCCGACTTCTTATGAATGACATGGCACTAAAGCATCGGATTCCTTGGATTTATGGGGGATGTGTGGGCAGCTATGGTGTAACCTACACCATTTTACCGGGTCAAACGCCTTGTCTTCACTGTCTGCTGGGAACTGTGCCGTTTGGTGGTGAAACCTGTGATAGCGCCGGGATTATTCCGCAGGCCGTACAGATGGTCACGGCTAACCAAACTACGGAAGCTTTCAAACTTCTGGGTGGATATCCAGAAGATTTGAGAGGAAAGCTGCTTTCGTTTGATTTGTGGAAAAATGAGTATGTAGCGATAGCAGTAGATAGCGTTAAAAAGGAGAATTGTCCTTCTTGCGGCAACCAACCGACGTATCCCTACTTGTCGGCCTCTTATCGGCAGAAAACAGATGTTTTGTGCGGCAGGGATACCGTTCAAATTAGACCAGCAAACCCGACACATCTGAATCTTGCGGAAATAGCAGATAGATTTGCTTCTTTGGGAGAAGGAAAAGTAGAGCAGAATCCGTTTTTGGTTTCCTTTAGTACAAGCGAGCATCGCTTGGTTGTTTTTGCAGATGGCAGAGCGTTGATCCATGGGACAAAGGACGTGGCAAAAGCAAGAAGTCTGTATCATCGCTATTTGGGTTAAACCATAAAAGCAGAAAGCCATTCTTTGGAGAATGATTTTCTGCTTTTTTGTTACAATAATATTAATATGCTTTAATGGCTTATAACAAACTTGTTCGTATCCAATGTAATGCTATGTCCAAACCAGGTGGGTGAAAAGATGAGCCCGTTAATTTTACTTGTGGATGTAAATGAAGCGTCTCCCGTAATTGTACTTCCATTGGAGCAGGCAGGTTATCAGGTGGTACATGTTAGCAATACATCGGATGCAAGCTCTTATGCAGCCCACAATCCGGTGAATTTGCTACTCCTGAACATAGGAGATGAACAGGCGGATACACAAGGCTTGATTCGCATTTTGCAGCAAAACCATCCTCATGTCCCGCTATTTGCAATGACTTCATCAGATGAGGAGGACCATATTGTTTCCTGCTTTGAACAAGGGGCACATGATGTGATCGTTCTGCCCTTTTATCCTAGAGTTTTTCAGGCAAGAGTGGCTAATTTATTGCGGATTTTTGGTATTGAACGTGATGTGAAAAGGGCGATCGAAGCGGGTGATTTACATATAGACAATGCAAGCAGAATGGTGAGCAGAGGGGGACAAAAGCTGGAACTAACTCCGAAAGAATTTGATCTTTTGCTTCATCTGGCGATACATCTTAACCAAGTTTGTAGCAGGCAGCAAATTCTGAAGGATGTTTGGAAACATGATTATATCGTTGATACGAACGTAGTAGACGTCTATATCAGACATTTGAGGGTTAAAGTAGATAAAGGGTATAAGTTTAAAATGATCCGTACGGAACGAGGTATTGGTTATTCACTCAGAACACCAACCGTATCAGAATAGCATAAGGCATATAAAAAAAGCCGGAACTTTTCGTCCCGGCTCGCATATTTCAAAATGAGTTTCATACTACAGCACGCGGCGTGCTTTAATGTATGTTCTTTTCCAGTTGCCGGAGTTCAAATCGGAGATGGTCACGCCAGGTCCGCCGTAAGTGTGTAAAATTTTACCCCCGCCCATATAGACTGCTACGTGGGTAATGTTGCGTCCTGTGGCACGGCTACCGCTTGAAAAGAACACTAAGTCACCTTTTTTCAAATTGGACTTGGATACGGCATGTCCGACTTTAGACTGTTGAACAGAAGTACGTGGCAAATCCACTCCGTATTTCTTGAATATGTGCTTCATGAAAGAAGAACAGTCAAAATTACGTGTAGTGCTCGTGGAAGCTCCAAACTTATAAGGAGTTCCCATATATTTTTCACCGTAGTTAATTACTTTTTGGCCTACTGAAGTAGTAGTGGCAGCTTGTGCCGTATTTGTTCCCTCAATTGCAAAAGTACCAAAGCCGATAGTGGCTGCGACCCCTGCTATAATTACCTTTTTTATGATTTTCTGCATATTCATGTTGTAAGTACCTCCAGAAATTGATTTGTGCAATATTTTGCTGAGTTGCTAACTAACTGACAGCGTTGAGTATAACAGTTTTGAAACCGCCTAATAGTTGGAAAATAACTCTCAAATGCTTGAGGGACAAGACTTACACAGCGTTTATTAAAAAACGATTAAAAATTACAATTTGTAAAAAATATATCGATTCATAGATCTCTATAAACGGAAAAACCCTTGTTAATCAAGGGTTTTGAGTGAAAGAACAATCTGAACAATGGTTACAACAATGTCATAATTAATCCTTGCTTTGAATAACGAGTAGTAGACCGCTTTTGATGGAAATCGTACCTTTTGAAGCCGTTAGCTTATTACTGACAGCACGCGATTGTCCCATTTTGAGGGTGGCATTATGTAGCGGATACATAAATCCTTCCAGTTGTATACCTGTTACTTCGGAAGTCATAGGAAGCAGCGATGTATATGTATAGCCCATAGGCTGGATCTCAAGCGTTGATCCGGTGAGCTCAATATAATTATGTGCGTCCATAATAGCGCAGCTAATATGATGCTGCATTGCTCGTACCAATATTTGAACATTAGCTAATGTGTGATCCATCCGGGTGCCAGTCACACCAAGCAACAATACATGATCTACGTGCTCGTCCATAGCGATTTCCAAAGCAAGCTCAGTATCTGTTAAGTCTTTAAGTACTGGATCACACGCAATCATACGTTGGCTTGCTAATTCTACCTTTTCTTTTTCCTCTGGTGTGATCGAATCAAAATCTCCTACAGAGACATGTGGTGTAATACCGTGTTCGATCAGGAAAAGAGCACCTTTATCTGCACCTATAATAAAATCATCGGGTTGTATTTGATGTAAATCTTCTTCATTAAGACGACCGCCTGAAAATACAATCGCTCGTTTTTTTGTCATAATCAACATCCTTTCTTTCTGATACGATCCTATATATACCATCGTTTTTAAGTATACCGCGTTAAATATGGCTTGCACAATTTTGGAGGACACGGATACAATGAAACAGAAAAAAGGAAGTGTAACGTGTAATAGGAAGGAGAACGAAATGATTAACGTTTTGTTTGTATGTTTGGGCAATATTTGCCGCTCTCCGATGGGGGAGGCGATACTGAGACATAAGGCGCAGGAACGGGGATTGGGTGCAGAAATCGGGGTAGACTCGGCCGGGACAGGCGACTGGCACATCGGAAATCCCCCGCATGAGGGAACACTAAAGCAACTTAAGCTGCATGGAATCAGCGAACAAGGCATACAGGCGAGGCAAGTAACGGGCCGCGATTTTGACGCGTTTGATTATATTGTGTGCATGGATGACTCCAATGAACAAAACATGCGTAAGATTGCAGGTGGGGCGGAGGCTGATATTCTAAAATTTATGGATTTGCTCCCTCAAGAAAAATTAAGAGAAGTACCCGACCCGTATTTTACAGGGAATTTTGAAGAGACCTATCGATTAATGGACGCAGGGTGCGACGCCTTGCTGGACAAGATCATAGAAGAAAAGCTATAATGTGAACGAAAGATGACGGCAATAATTGCCGTTTTTCGTTATACACTTTTGAAAGCGTAACCAAATTATGAAAAAGAGGAAGGAGCTTTATGACCTATTAGGTCAATGCTCTCATTCCCCTTAGTTACCTGGAAGAATATTTACTCAGGCGCGATCCAAAAAATACATTAGCGCGTCAGGCAACTCGTTTTGCCAAAAGCCCCACAAATGTTTGCCATCCTTTTCACGGTAAGAAACTTCAGCGTTCCGTTCGCGCAGCAAATCTGCGCATTGACGGTTAAGCTCTACAAAGTTGTAAATGCCAGTATCACTCTCAAATGCATCTTCCTGAAGGCCAACCGTCATCCACACCCGCAAATGAGACAGATCTTTCTCACGGGCGATGATTTCCTGCGAAGCTTCATAGTAAGCACCTGAGAGGCTGATAATGCGGTTGAACAGCTGAGGATACATCAAAGCCAAATGCAGAGACACACTGCCTCCCAGTGAATCCCCCGCCAAAATGCGGGACGCTGCATCTTTTCTTATAGGATACTTTTGCTCTACATAGGGAATAATCTCTTCTGCAAAACAGGCGGTATACGCCTCAAAACGATTGCCAAAGGGAGCATACTCCTGAGTTCTGATTTTGGTGTTCACTTCCACTCCTACAATAATGAAGGGTTCGACGCCCTCATCTAGAATGAGGCGGTTGGCGTGAGTTGCAATGCGGCCAAAATTGAAAAATTCTTCTCCGTCCTGACAGTATACGACCGGGTAGCTCAATATTTCATTATAGCCGGGCGGCAAATAAATCCGGAGAGTTCTGGTCTCGCCAAGAAAGCGGCTGTCTACTTCGTCTTTAAGGATGGTTCGTTTTAAATACCGAGAATCCGTCATTTTTCGTCACCTTTCTTGGGTATTATTTTGCATTCGGGATCACAATAAGTTAAGATTACCCTGATTGCAATAGATGTTTAAAATTTCAATCATGTACTAAGCTGTTATAGTAAAAAACATACCCTGTTACACACACAAAAATGTGGCAAACTCAAAAAAAATAACTAAAACTTTGACGCGAGCGATATAACAGGTGTATAATAATCCTATAACAGCGGAACTTGATATTCAAATTTTTTTGTTGAGGTGAAGAAAATGAGCAAGGTTCCTTATGAAGTTTACACAGAGGAAGTTGAGGCGCTGTCCGTACTTTCTCCGGATGGTGAAATTATCAATAAAGATATGTTGCCTAAACTTACAGATGATCAATTGAAAGAAATTATGTATCGAATGGTATTTACACGTACTTGGGATGACCGTGCCGTTAACTTAGGCCGTCAAGGCCGTCTCGGTTTCTACGCTCCGGTATCTGGACAAGAAGCAACCATGATTGGTAGCGAATATGCGCTCCAAAAAGAAGACTTTATTGCTCCAGGCTATCGCGATATTCCGCAAATCGTTTGGCATGGCCTGCCATTATACCAAGCTTTCTTGTATTCCCGTGGTCATCAACACGGCGGCCAAGTGCCGGACGGTGTTAATGTACTGATGCCGCAAATCATCATTGGCGCGCAAATTTTGCATGCTATGGGTATTGCTATGGGTTACAAACTGAAAAAGCAAAAACAAGTCGCCATTACATATACAGGTGACGGCGGTTCTTCCGAAGGTGATTTCTACGAAGGCCTGAACTATGCTGGTGTATACAAGTTGCCAGTTATTTTCTTTGTGCAAAACAATGGTTACGCGATCACGACTCCATTTTCAAAACAAACGGCTGCTCTTTCGATCGCTCATAAAGCAGTAGCTGCTGGTATTAAAGGTGTGAAAATTGACGGCATGGACGTGCTTGCAGTTATTAAAGCCGTTCAAGAAGCTGCTGAACGTGGACGTAATGGTGAAGGTGCTACATTGATTGAAGCTGTAACGTACCGTTTCCGTCCGCATTCCCTTTCTGATGATGCAACAAAATATCGTTCCAAAGAAGAAGAAGGCGAATGGAATGCGAAAGATCCGATTGCCCGCTTTGCGAAATACCTTGAAAAAAAAGGTCTTTGGACTGAAGAAGATACAGCTCGCGTAAAAGAAGAAGCTAAGGCAAAAGTGAACGAAGAGATCAAAAAAGCCGAGAAAACAGAGAAAATGACAATTCCTGGCCTGATTGATAGCATGTTCGAAACAACGCCTAAGCACTTGGAAGAACAAAAAGCTGATTTTAAATAATTGAACTTAAAAGAGACCGGGCGGTAACCCGATCCGGTCTGCTTTTCGATTGACCTGAACTGAAATTGATCTGTCAATGTTTAAGGAGGAAATGAAGCAAATGGCACAAATGAACATGAAAGAAGCGATTCGTGACGCACTGCGCGTAGAGTTGAAACGCGACCCTAACGTCCTGCTTTTCGGTGAAGACGTAGGTCATGTAGGTGGCGTATTCCGCGCTACGGAAGGTCTGCAAAAAGAATTTGGCGAAGAACGTGTATTCGATACTCCGCTAGCGGAATCCGCAATCGGGGGTCTTGCTGTGGGTCTGGGTATTCAAGGCTTCCGCCCTGTAGCTGAAATCCAGTTCGTAGGCTTTATCTTTGAAGCACTCGATCAAATGGCAATTCAAGCATCCCGTATGCGTTACCGTTCCGGTGGACGTTACAATTCTCCAATCGTATTCCGTACACCTTTTGGTGGCGGTGTTAAGGCAGCCGAGCTGCATACAGATTCCTTGGAAGGTCTTCTGGCTCAAACACCTGGTATCAAGGTTGTTGTTCCTTCCAACCCTTACGATGCAAAAGGTCTTATGATCGCGTCTATACGCGACAATGATCCAGTATTTTTCATGGAGCATTTGAACCTGTATCATGCATTCCGCGCTGAAGTTCCTGAGAATGATTACACAGTTGAACTGGGCAAAGCTAATGTAGTTCGTGAAGGTTCCGATGTGACGATCATTACTTACGGTATGATGGTACACACTTCGATTAAAGCTGCTGATGAGCTGGAAAAAACAAAAGGTATCAAAGTAGAAATCATTGATTTGCGTACCATTAGCCCGATTGACATTGATACCGTTGTTGCTTCTATTCAAAAAACCAATCGTGCCATCGTTGTTCAAGAAGCGCAAAAGAGCTCCGGTGTAGCTGCTGAAGTTATTGCACAAATTAACGAAAAAGCAATCCTGCATCTGGAAGCACCCGTTCTGCGTGTAGCAGGTCCAGATACCGTTTATCCTTTTGCTCAAATTGAAGATACTTGGTTGCCAACGCCAACACGTATCATTGATGCGGTTAATAAAGTATTGGAATTTTAATTAAAGCACACCGTAAATTTGGGAGGTTTTAAACGTGGCTAAATTTGAATATAAATTCCCGGAGCTAGGTGAAGGTCTTCACGAAGGCGAAATCATCAAGATTCACATCAAGCCCGGCGACAAAGTAACAGATGAAGATATCATCATGGAAGTACAAAACGATAAGGCTGTAGTTGAAGTTCCTTGTCCGGTTAATGGTACAGTACAAGAAGTATTTGCCAAAGACGGCGACATCTTTAACGTAGGTCAAGTCGTAGCTGTAATTGATGCAGAAGGTGAACTTCCTGAACAAGAAGATGCACCAGAAGCACCAGCTGCTAGCCCTGAACCAAGTGCTGCTGCACAAGGCGGAGCTGCAGGTACAGCTAGATTTGAATATAAATTCCCAGAGCTGGGTGAAGGTCTTCACGAAGGCGAAATCATCAAGATTCACATCAAGCCCGGCGACAAAGTAACAGATGAAGATATCATCATGGAAGTACAGAACGATAAGGCAGTAGTTGAAGTTCCGTGTCCAGTCAATGGTACGGTTCAAGAAGTATTTGCCAAAGACGGTGACATCTTTAATGTAGGTCAAGTTGTGGCTGTAATCGCTGCAGAGGGCGAACTTCCTGAACAAGAAGATGCACCAGCTGCTGTGAAACAAGAAGAGGATGCTGCAAAAGGCGGAGCTAACACAAAACCAGTTGCAACACCTGCTGCTTCTAACAAAGACGTACTGGCTACACCTAGCGTCCGCAAATTTGCTCGTGAGCAAGGTGTAAACATCGCTCAAGTGAGTGGCTCCGGCAAAAATGGTAAAATCACCAAAGAAGATGTAGAAGCTTTCAAAAATGGTGGAGGTCAAGCGGCTGCACCAGTAGCGAAAGAAGCTGCAAAAGCACAAGAGCCTGCTAAGAAAGAAGCGAAAGCTGCAGCACCATCTGCACCAGCAGCAGATCCACGTGCTGAGGAAGAGCGCGTACCATTTAAAGGTATCCGCAAAGCTATTTCCAATGCTATGGTTAAATCGGCTTATACGGCTCCGCACGTTACGATTATGGATGAAGTAGATGTAACTGAACTGGTTGCTTTCCGTACTCGTATCAAACCAATTGCTGAGAAGAAAGGCACAAAAGTAACATACCTGCCATTCATCGTAAAAGCTTTGGTTGCTGCTTCCCGTCAATTCCCGGCTCTGAATGCCACGATCGACGAAGAAGCAAACGAAATTGTCTACAAAAAATACTACAACATCGGTATCGCTACAGATACAGACAACGGCTTGATCGTTCCTGTTATCAAAGATGCTGATCGTAAGAGTATCTGGATGATTGCTGATTCCATTCGTGATCTAGCTGTGCGCGGTCGTGATGGAAAATTGGCTGCGAATGAGATGAGAGGGAGCACAATCTCCATCACTAACATCGGTTCCGCAGGCGGTATGTTCTTTACTCCAATCATTAACTTCCCTGAAGTTGCGATTTTGGGTACTGGCCGTATCAGTGAAAAAGCAGTCGTGAAAAACGGTGAAATTGTAGCTGCTCCAGTAATGGCTCTTTCCTTGAGCTTTGACCACCGTATTATTGACGGTGCAACTGCTCAAAACTTCATGAACTATATCAAACAGCTGCTCGCTAACCCTGAGTTGCTTGTTATGGAGGTGTAATCAATGGTAGTAGGAGACGCTTCTCTGGATATTGACACATTGGTTATCGGTGCGGGTCCTGGCGGCTATGTAGCTGCCATCCGTGCCGCACAATTGGGACAAAGCGTATTGATCGTTGACAAATCTGAGCTGGGCGGTGTCTGTCTGAACCGTGGATGTATTCCATCCAAAGCTTTGATCTCTGCAGCTCATCAATACGAAGCAGCTAAACATGGCGAGTCTTTCGGTATTACGGCTGAGAACGTAAAAGTAGACTTTGCTAAAACACAAGAATTCAAAAACGGTGTTGTTAAGAAAATGACAGGCGGCGTAAGTGGCTTGCTCAAAGGCAACAAAGTTGAAGTTTTCAATGGTGAGTGCATGTTCATCAACGAAAACGAAGCGCGTGTATTCAACGAACATGAATCACCACGTTACCGTTTTAAAAATGCAATTATCGCAACAGGTTCCCGTCCAATTGAACTAAAGCCATTCCCATTTGGCGGACGCATTCTGTCTTCTACAGAAGCATTGAACCTGCCTGAAATTCCGAAAAGCCTGATCGTAATCGGTGGTGGATACATTGGTGCAGAGCTTGGACAAATGTACTCCAAATTCGGTTCCAAAGTAACGATCATTGAAGGTATGGATACAGTGCTTCCTGGTTTCGACAAAGATATGACTTCAATCGTTGCGAAAAGCATGAAGAAAACTGGCATCGAAATCTTCACTGGCGCTAAAGCGGAAAGTGCAGAGCAAACAGATAAAGACGTAACAGTGAAATTCTCCGTCAACGGCGAAAGCAAAGAAGTAACTGCTGATTATCTGCTTGTAACTGTTGGACGTCGTCCAAACACTGACGGTGAACTGGGTCTGGATCTGATCGGCCTCGAACTAGATGAGCGCGGAATGGTGAAAGTTGACCACCAAGGACGTACTAGCATTCCTCACATCTTTGCAATCGGCGATATCGTAGCTGGTCTTGCTCTGGCGCACAAAGCTTCTTACGAAGGTAAAGTAGCTGCTGAAGCAATCGCAGGCGAGCCGTCTGTAGTAGATTACAAGTGTATGCCGGCTGTCGTTTTCACAGATCCAGAATGCTCCAGTGTAGGCTACACAGAGACACAAGCCAAAGAAAAAGGCTACAATGTCAAAGTTGGCAAGTTCTCTTATGGAGCAAACGGTCGTGCGGTTTCCCTGAACGCTGCTGAAGGTTTTGTGAAAATCGTAGCTGACGCTGACACAGGTCTGGTACTGGGTACGCAAATCGTAGGTCTGGAAGCTTCCAACCTTATTGCTGAGCTGGGTCTGGCGATTGAAATGGGTGCTACACTCGAAGATATCTCCTTGACTATTCATGCTCACCCTACATTGGGCGAAATCGTTATGGAAGCAGCGGAAGTCGTGCTGGGTCATCCGATTCACGCATTGGCACCACGTCGCTAATACCATTTTTCATTATCTCGTTTTTGGTTTTCATACATGACAAAGAGAGGCAAGGAGCGCTATATCTGCGCTCTTTGTCTCTTTTTTTTCAAGCTTTAGGATTTTCAGGACTACCATGAAAATTCACACAGTACATGGTCAACGAAGCACCGTACATGATAAACTAAATATAGATATTGGTGCAGAAAGAGAATTTTAAAGATTAGAATCTGGCGATGCCAGGTTTTTATTCATGCTCAAAGGAGAGGAATAACGTGCGCAACTATTTGGAACTGCTGGAGGATATTTTAGAGAATGGAGTGAAAAAAGAGGATCGTACAGGGACGGGAACATTATCTGTTTTCGGAAGACAACTCCGTTTTGATCTGGCCAAGGGCTTTCCGTTGGTGACCACCAAAAGAGTACATTTGAAATCCGTTATCCATGAATTGTTGTGGTTTTTGCGAGGAGATACCAATATTTCTTATCTCAAGGAGAACGGAGTTACCATTTGGGATGAATGGGCCGATGAGCAGGGCAATCTGGGGCCTGTATATGGATCGCAATGGCGCTCGTGGGAAACAACAGATGGACAACATATTGACCAAATTTCGAATGTCATTGAGGCTATTAAAAATAATCCGGATTCACGTCGACACATCGTCAGTGCTTGGAATGTGGCTGAAATCGAATCGATGAAGTTGCCGCCATGTCATTTTGTATTTCAGTTCTATGTAGCTGGAGGGAAACTTTCCTGTATGCTAACGATGCGTTCTGTGGATACCTTTTTAGGGTTACCGTTCAATATTGCAAGTTATGCATTGCTAACGCATATGGTTGCACAGCAGTGCGGTTTGGAGCCCGGCGAATTTATTTGGTCAGGCGGCGATGTGCATATTTATTCAAATCATATGCAGCAAGTGCATACGCAGTTGGAACGTGATCCTTATCCGTTGCCTCAGTTGAAAATTCTGCGCAAGCCGGATTCGATTTTTGATTATACCTACGACGATTTTGCTTTTGAAAATTACGAGTATCATCCAGGGATTAAGGCGCCTGTCGCCATCTGATTAGAGGAGGTGGAAAAATGGGCATTTCAATGATATGGGCTATGGCACAAAATGGTGTGATTGGCCGGGATAACAAACTTCCCTGGCGCCTCCCTAGAGACATGGCCTTTTTCAAAGAGCAGACGATTAATAAAACGGTACTCATGGGACGCAAGACGTGGGAATCCTTTGGAGGAAAAAGCCTGCCAAACCGACGTAACGTCGTCTTGACTCGAGATCAGCGCTATCAGGCAGAAGGTGCAGAAGTAATTCATTCACTGGAAGAAGGGCTCCAATTAGCAAAGCAGGAGGAGTTAATGGTCATTGGAGGAGCGGAGATTTATTCACTGTTTTGGCCACATGCTGATCGGCTGATTGTGACTCGGATTGAGGAGACTTTTGAAGGCGATACAACCTTCCCTGAGCTGGGTTGGAACGGCTGGAATATAGTCAGTGAGACCCCGGGTATCAAGGATGACAAAAATCCCTATGAGTATCGTTTTGTTGTTTACGAGAGAACGGAATAAGAATAGACTGTATCCAACCCCACTCATTTGAAAAATTAATAAACCATATAAAAAATCCTTTTGGCTGTTGATGCAGAAAGTTGCATAAGTTTTCATCACTTTTACGCTGTATTGTGATACAATAAATCAAATTCAACGAGAACAGACCCTTTCATAATACAAACAGACAAATTCGAATTTGACTTAAATTCTGAATGGATGATCGGGGTTCATAAGCGAAGAGATGGGGGAACGTAACATGTCTACACCAACTGGATTTATGGAATACACACGGCAGCTTCCTACAGACCGGGACCCGGCAGAGCGTATAAAGGATTGGGAAGAATTCCATAAGCATATGTCCGAAGAAGAGCTGCGTACCCAAGGGGCGCGTTGTATGGACTGCGGAACTCCTTATTGTCATACGGGGATGGATATCATGGGAGCAACTTTAGGCTGCCCGGTTCATAATCTCATTCCGGAATGGAACAATCTCGTATATCGTGGTTTGTGGAAGGAAGCACTAGAGCGGCTGCACAAAACGAATAACTTCCCGGAATTCACAGGTCGTGTCTGTCCTGCGCCATGTGAAGGTTCGTGTACAGTCGGCCTGATCGGACAGTCTGTTACAATTAAAACCATTGAGGAAGCTATTATCGAAAAAGGCTTTGAGGAAGGTTGGGTCGTTCCTAATCCGCCAGAAAAGCGTACAGGCAAACGTGTGGCTGTTGTTGGTTCGGGTCCGGCAGGTTTGGCTGCAGCTGCTCAGCTTAACAAAGCAGGGCACAGCGTGACTGTGTATGAGCGTGCGGACCGTGTGGGTGGATTATTGATGTATGGAATACCGTCTATGAAATTGGATAAGAAGGTTGTTCAGCGGCGTGTGGATTTGCTAGAGGCTGAAGGTATTCAATTCATCACAAATACGGAAATCGGCAAAGATATCCCTACCGATCAGTTGATTGCTGAATATGATGCGGTTGTCCTATGCGGTGGTTCTACGAAGCCAAGAGAATTCAACATTGAAGGTAGCGATTTGAAGGGTGTTCATTATGCGATGGACTATCTGAATGGTACCATCAAAAGTTACTTGGATTCCAACCTGGAAGATGGCAACTATTTGTCCTCCCAAGGTAAAGACGTTATTGTAATCGGTGGTGGTGATACGGGTTCAGACTGTGTAGCTACTTCTTTGCGTCATGGTTGTCGGAGTGTCACTCAATTTGGTACTCACACCAAAGCGCCTATGGAGCGTGACCCGATTGCCAATCCTTGGCCACAATTTCCAAACGTGTATTCTCTCGATTATGCACAGGAAGAAGCGAAGGCGCTGTTCGGAGAAGATCCGCGTGAGTTCTCCATCATGACGACCAAATTTGTAGGTGATGAGAACGGTAATTTGAAAGAGCTACACACCATTCAAATTCAACGGATTGTTGATGAAACGGGCCGCAAAATCTATCAACCGATTCCAGGTACGGAGCGCATATTCCCTGCACAAATTGCTCTTATTGCCATTGGATTTGATGGTCCTGAGCAAACGATTGTAGAGCAAATTGGTTTGGAGACGGATCGTCGCTCCAACGTTAAAGCACGTTATGGAAAATATGTTACCAATGTAGATAAGGTTTTTGCTGCAGGTGATATGCGTCGCGGACAAAGTCTTGTCGTGTGGGCTATTAATGAAGGTCGCGAAGCTGCACGAGAGGTTGATAAATACCTCATGGGCGCTACCGTTTTGGTGTAATTATAAATTTTATGTTACGGATCAGTCAAAGCTCCATCTTCGGATGGGGTTTTATTGTATTTCAAGCTGAGTGTCTCAGAAGTGAAAGATGAATAAATGTTTATTGGTCTACAATATTTTTCTCAATTAATTTTCTATGGTGGTATGTAAAGTATTGTGAAATGTATGTTATATAATATGACTTTTATTCAGTTGTGTAATCATATATCTCTTATATAAAATGATCATAACATAAAAAAGAGTGTTTAGTGTAGCTTTTTTATAGAAAAAAGAATTAATTCACAAGAAAATTAGATAAAATCCGATATTTATGTAATATAAACTAACATATACATAACTTTTATTGACTGTTTAAAATCATGACCTGAGAGAAGCATGGCATCTATGGTATAATACACGTATATTGTTGAAGCGTTTGACTAAATGAATTTACAAAGGAGCTTTCATCGGGAGAAGGCTCCTTTTGCATGAGGCCAGGATACCTGTGTTTTCATTAACATTCCATGTATATGTATGATTCATGGAGGAGAAACAGAAGGCCGTCAGGAAGGAATGGAGTATGAATGAAGACGTTGATTATTGCTGAGAAACCAGATATGGGACGGACGATTGCCGCTGTTATGGAGCCGCGGGCTAAAAATAACCGTACCTATTTGGAAGGTGAGAAATACATTGTAACCTGGGCGATCGGACATTTGTTGGGTTTGGCTGAGCCGGATGCATACGATGATAAGTACAAACGATGGAATATTAAGGATCTTCCTATTATCCCTGAGCAGTTCAAAATTGTACCGAATCCGAAAACAAAAGATCAGCTGAAAATGATTGGTGAACTGGCTAAACGCTGCAATGCTATCGTAAATGCTTGTGATGCTGGACGGGAAGGGCAATATATTTTTGCGTTGATTCAGCAGCAATTGAAGTTGCATCAGCCAGTTAAGCGGCTGTGGATTTCAGATTTGACAGCGGAAAGTATTGCGACAGGCTTTGAACGATTGCGAGATGCTTCGGAGTTTGAATTTCTGACTCAAGCTGCGAGGGCACGAAGTGAAGCGGACTGGCTGATCGGAATGAATGCTTCCAGAGCGTTCACAACACGACATAATACACTGCTGTCAGTAGGACGGGTGCAGACTCCCGTGCTGGCACTGATTCATGACCGGGAAAAGGAAATTGAGGCATTTCAGTCTCAAACCTTCTATGATGTGTGGGCTGAATTTAAGCAAGAACAGATCAAGTACAAAGGTGCGTGGCAGGGGGATCGGTTGACGAAGCCAGAGGAAGCTGAGGCGATCGCTGCGGCCGTTCGTGGAAAAACAGGTAAAATCATCAAATATGATACTAAGCAGACAAAAGAGTATCCTTTTAAATTGTACGATTTAACGCTGCTTCAACGCGAGGCGAATGCCAAGTACGGTTATTCGGCCAAAAAAACACTGGATGTGGCACAAGCGCTTTATGAGCGTCACAAGGTCATTTCCTATCCGCGTACCAATTCTAACTATGTGACAGAGCAAAATATAGACGGCATGCACAAGGCACTACGGATGCTGGGGACAGGTCCTTATGCTGATCTGGTACAACAAGCCAACCCCAATTTGGTCCATAAACAGAATAAATCGGTCTGCAATCCATCTCGTGTTGAGGATCACCATGCTATTCTGCCGACGTTAAAAAGGCCAGGAACGCTAAGCAAGGAGGAGCAAAATGTATATGACCTGGTTATTCGCAGGTTTTTATCACATTTTTTCCCGCCTGCTGAATATAAAATGCATACCGTAATGACGCAGGTGGACAAGCATCTGTTTAAAACAAATATCAAAGAGCTTCTTTCCTTGGGTTGGAAAGTAGTTTTAAGTAAGGTTGATCAGGATAAAGGTAAAAAGAGCAAATCACCGAAAAAAGAGGATGAAGAGGAAACGGACGAGTGGACGGATAAGAAGTTTGAGATTGATGCGGGGCGTCCCGTGGATTGTGTTCGGGCCGAGATGAAAGAAAAGGCGACTCAGCCCCCTAAAAGCTACACGGAGGGTACATTGCTTAAGGCGATGGAAAGCGCGGGCAAACAGATGGAGAATGAGGAATTGCGTGAGGTCATGAAGGACGCCGGTTTAGGCACACCTGCGACGCGGGCCGCCACAATTGAACGATTGAAAAAGGTTGGCTATATTGAAATGAAGGGCAAAAAGATTCTTATTACGGAAAAGGGAAAGATGGCTATTGACCTGATCCGTCATGCTGGGGTTGATCTATTAGCCTCGCCGGAGATGACTGGTCAATGGGAACGTCGTCTACACCAAATTTCCAAAGGAGAGGCGGCTCAAGAGAAGTTTATGGATAACGTTAAAAGATTTACGTTGTCCATCATTGACAAGGTGAGGCAGCAGCCACCGGCTCCGGCAAATGCCTTTGGCGAGGAAGCAAGGGGAAAGCGTGCAGCTGGAAAAGAAGGCGCACGTAATGCACGCGCGAGTGGAGGCACCGCCGCTAAAGGGGTGGGGCGTGCTACATCAGGACGCGGTGGAAGCGCAACGCTGGAGCAGGCAGCAGCACCAGCAAGTCGTGCTGCGGGAACAGCGGGTTCCGCTGCACGCAGCTCCTCCGAAGGAGCCTCAGGCTTTTCGGTGAGCCAAAGGCAAGCTTTGGGTAGCTGCCCACGCTCTAATTGCGGCGGAAGCATTATAGAAGGCCGCAAAGGGTATGGGTGCAGCCACTACAAGCAGGGTTGTGGCTTTGTCGTCTGGAAGGAATATGCTGGAAAGCAGATTACCGGAACGATGCTCAAATCTCTGTTGACGAAGGGACAGACGCAATTGTTGTCTTTTAAGCGTAAAGATGGATCGACCGTCAAAGCGCGAATTGTTCTGAATGAACCAGGTACAGGACAACTTAGCGTTCGAGAGGAATCCTGAGACAGGGTTTAGACCACCATTTTGGCTGAATCAAAGGTTGAATAACATTTTAAAAACAAAAAAGGGACCCTATCCGAGGGTCCTTTTTTGTTGATGCAATTGTATGCTTTCGTGGATAACTCGTGGTACTTCCGTTAGCTTCTGTATCGTATACATCACGGAGTTCACGTTTTTTTGCAATTCAACCATATTGTAAATCCATTCCTTAGGCTGCTTGAGATACACAGCATGAATACCTGCGGCAAGGGCTGGAGATACATCAGTGCGCAGAGAATTCCCGATCATCCAGGTGATGCTTCGGTCCAAGCCATTCATCTGGATGATTTCTTCCAGTGCTTCGACATTTTTATGCTGGCGAATGTAGATGCGCTCATTAAAGTAGGTAGCCAGTTTCATTTGTTCAATCTTTCTTTCTTGAATGATCTGCTCACCCCCAGTATAAAGATGGAGGGAATGCCCTGCTTTTTGGAGGGAGTTCAACGTTTCGACCATGCCTGGATACGGTTCGATTTCCTGTTCGTACACACTTCGGCCAAGAGAGCGAAGCTCCTGCTCTTCCCGAAAATCGAGACGGCGTCCGAATTGTTCCGAGAAAAATTGATACGTATCTATCAGAGATTGTGGAAAATGCTCGCTGGCAAAGCCCACTTGATGAACTCCAGCCACATCAATTTCGATTTGTTTTTCACGAATCGTATTTTTCGTTAGATTATGAGTTGCAAACCATTCCTGAAGCAAATCGAAAAAGTGGTTGAGGATAAGGTCAAAATACTTGTTGCAGTGGACTAAGGTGTCATCAAGATCAAATAAAATGTGCTGCTTCGGATACGACATGATGCATACTCCTTCCAAGCCAAAGCTTTAACGCTGCTTTGGTTATAACTAAAAGTACAATTCAAATTACAATCCAATATAGGATTCCAAAAATACCTGTAAATCAGCCGCGCCATCGGGACGGATGCTGAATTTTTCCTTATGATAACGTCCGATGTGAATACGGAGCAGACCAGCCACTCGTAAAATCATCATATCAGACATGAGTGTATCTTCCAAACGGCTCAAATCATGGCGCATATCTTCGAGAGACTTAGGACCTTGAGCTACATAACGCAGAATTCGCAGCCGCTGCGGATCATTGACCGCACGAGTGAGCCGTAGCAGAAGCGTAGGCGGTTCTTCCTCGCTCTCCTCGGGAATATCTACCGGATACTGGATCAGCAGTGTGCGGGTATAAAAACAGTATGAATTAATCGGGCGATTATGGACAACCGGAAATAGGACTACTGTATCCAGGTCTTCCATGTGTGGCACGACTAGTCCAGCTGTCGCATACTCAACCAGCGCTTCTGGTTCCATTTTACTCAGTAGCATGCGCTTTTCCGCAGCGTCTTCTTCTGCCAACACACGTAGTTCGCCTTCCAAGGCTCGAAAATAATCACGATCCCACAATCTGAGGAGTGGTGCGTATACCTTACGAATGCGTAAAGATTCTTCAAAGGTTAAAAAAGGGATATGCGGAACGAGCAGCTCAAACATATCTTTATCCGGACCGTGGTCCAAATAAGAGATATAATCAGATATTTCATCCGATTCCGGTCGAAGTAACGCCCAGGCATAGAGTGCGTCATAATCGCTAAAAGGGCAATCCTGAGCTGTAGCAAGCTCAGTACGAACTTCATGTTGTAGTCGTGCATCCACCTTGTCGATCCATTCATGGCCCAAGTCCATATCTTGGACCCACTTTTTAGTCACATAGGCCATGAAGCTGCCGAGCAATTCATAAATTGGAGAAGTGTCTATTTTAATTTGATAACTCATGGAACCCAATGCCTCCTATTCTGTCTTCTAGCCCAGAGCGGTGAACGTAATTAAGCCCGTCCATAAGCAAAACATGAGCATTTTAATAATTGCTCACTTATTTATTATGGCTTGTTCTGCCAGGGATTGTCCACTATAATATGAAATAGTGCGTTGTGACGTGAATGGGTTCGGATTGAACATACGAGGCTCCTTAACCAAAGGAGTTGGATACATACCAGACAAGCTCTTTCCGTAAAATCGTCATCTCAGATGGCGATTTTTTTCTTCTATTCTTTAATACACTAATTACACCTGAATTTGTATGTGTTTGTCGGTTTTGCAGGACGGTATGGAATACATAGTGATAAGAATTATTATTGATTATGGAATCAAATGCAAATCATTTCTTAACATTGATTTTAATTATTTTATTTGTTCGATCAGGAGGAGCTAGGATGTCGTCGTCGTTACGGGTTCATTATTTTATTTTAATTGCTGTTATTATTGTTGCTGGATTATGCCAAGGTTTATTATTACCTATTCTGTCTATCTCGTTGGAACAAATGGGAGTTTCATCTTCACTAAACGGAATGAATGCGGCTGCCCTGTATATTGGCTCATTCGCAATGACGTTGGTGGCAGAACGGACATTGGGCTTGTTGGGGTTCAAAAAGCTGATGGCCGGAGGGCTTGTGCTAGTGCTCATTACGCTGCTGCTGTTCCCGCTAATCCCTGATATTCGGGTATGGTTCGTACTGCGTCTGCTAGTAGGTATTGGTGACAGTGCACTGCACTACTCTGCGCAGCTATGGATATTGCTGGTGACTCCAGCAGAGAAGCGAGGCCGCAACATTTCCTTTTATGGTATGTCATACGGTCTGGGTTTTGCATTAGGACCATTGGGATTATGGCTACTCGATTATGGAATGCTGGTTCCATTCGCTGCGTTGGCCTTATTGTGCTTGCTTGTCTTGCTGTTGGTGTTAATTAAGCTGCCGGACTCCAGACCGGAGAAGTTGGAGTCCGAGGCACGTCCCACTCAAAGATTTCGTCGCAGTTACAGCTGGGCATGGTACGCTCTTTTGCCAGCATTTCTATACGGCTATATGGAAGCGAGCCTGAACAGTAACTTTCCAGTCTATGGCCTACGTATTGGCTTTCATACCGATGAAATCGCCGTCTTGCTACCGTTCGTCAGTTTGGGAGGGTTAGTGCTGCAGCTACCGCTAGGGATATTGAGTGACCGTTGGGGACGTAAAAAGGTGCTAATGAGCGTAGGTATAGCAGGGGGAATGACCTTTATGTTGCTACCATGGAGCGGTAATCATTTTATGTTCACTTTGATATTGCTGACCCTAGCAGGTGGTTTAGTAGGCTCCTTTTTCTCCCTCGGTTTGGCCTATGCCGCTGATCTGCTGCCCAAATCATTTTTAGCAGCCGCTAATGTACTGGCATCCTTTCACTTTAATCTGGGAAGTGTGATCGGACCTAATATTAGCGGAGGATTGCTGGACTATGGAACTCAAGGCAGCATGTTTCTTGTCCTTGGAGGTAGTTACGTTGTTTTCGGATTGTTAGGTCTGTTTTCCAGAAAAAGAGTACCGGCGGTTTAAAACTGCGGTTTGCATGGTATTTGTTTCACATTTACTATAAAATATAAACAGTATTGATGGCGCGCAAAGGGGAATCACTTAGATGATTAAAATTCGGAAGCTGACCAAGCAAGTGGGGCCTGAACGGACCCAGCTACTTCGAGGAATTGATGCTGAAATTCATCAGGGCGAATTCATTGCCATAGTAGGGCCAAGTGGAAGCGGCAAAACGACGTTGCTTCGCTGTCTTGCTTTACTAGAGCCATGGGATGAAGGCAGTTTAATTGTAGGTGGCAATGATGTGCTGAAATCCGGGTGGACGGGCAAGATGAAAATAAAGCGGGAATGGGCATACCTGGAGCAAAACCCGCATCTAAATATGAATCGAACCGCTCTTAAAAATGTGCTCATTGGCAGATCCGGTCAAACTCCAATGTGGAGAATGGTGACCGGTATGGTGCGTTCCGACGATTACATGGGAGCGATGGACGTACTGGAAGATCTGGGTCTGCTGGATAAGGCGCATGATAAATGCGACAAGCTCAGCGGTGGCGAGCGGCAGCGGGTAGCGACTGCGCGTGCTCTCGTGCACGGAGCCAAAGTTATTTTAGCTGATGAGCCTGTAAATGGACTTGATCCAGCTTCGGCAGCGCATGTATTGGAGACCTTTCGCAAGCTGTGTTCTGACGAGCGGGTGACGATCATTACTGTATTGCCGCTGGAAATGGCTGAACGCTTTGCTTCCCGTATATGGGGGTTGAATGATGGTGAATTGGTGTTTGATATTCAGGGAAGACGATTGACACAAGCAGAAAAGAACAAATTGTGAAGGGGACGGCAAGAGAAGTGAAAATAATGCTGTTGAGAATGGTAGCTGGCTGCTGTTCCTTGCTGCTCCTTGCTGGATTTTTAAGCGGCTGTAATGTTATTAGCGATCCCATTTCGCTGATGGAGACACCGACGATGTCTGACGAGAAACAGCAGTTGAATGGTGCAGTGAATACGCAACTAGGGGCGGTACAGCCTTTAAGACCGAATGACCCAGATGACCCGACGCCAATTCGGACGGGTGATCTGAACAATGATGGCACAGACGAAGCAGTGCTCTTTTATGAAACGCCAGATGAGAGCGTAAAAATACATGGTGCCTTGTTTGAAGATCAGGGCGGAACGTGGGTAAAGAAGCTAACGTTTGATGGGGAAGGCACTGTGCTAGAGTCATTTAAGCTCGTGGATTTAACGAATGATGGAACACTCGATATTGTAGCGGGTTTTTCCAGTGGAGATAGTGGCGATGGCGGGGATCAGAAGGGACTCATCGTGTATTCCTATACCGGAGGAACTCTGGAGAAAATATATGCTACAGGCTATACGGACTTCGTCGTAGATGATTTTAACCATAACAAGATGGACTTGAACGGGGATAATTTGAATGATTTGACGATTATCACGCTGCGACGTAATGAATTCTTTACAGTTAAAACATTTCAATTCAGTGGGGGAACCTTTAAGGAAATCGGATCGTTGGATTTGGACAGTCAGGTCTTAGGTGTCTATAATGTCGTTGCTGGCAAGGTAGCCGAGGGTAGGCAGGGGATTGTTATAGATACCAAAATTGCCCAGACCACTACCGTCTCCAATGTCATTGTGATGGATCACGGCAAGCTCAGGAAGCTTAATCTTATGGATGTCACCTTCAAGGATGCGACCATCGCCAGTGGTGATGTGGATGGTGACGGTATTCTGGAATTTGGTAATTTGGAGAAGCCAAAAGGTTGGAGTAACAAGCCGCTGGATGAGGTTCCATATTTTGTGTCGTTCTATCAGTGGGACGGGGCGAAAGGGACGATTTTTAAGCAGCAGCAGTATCGTGATTCTAATGAACAGGTCTACTTCAGATTACCGAAAGAGCTGCATGGCAAGGTGACGATTGATCCGAAAGTTTCGAAGAAGGACAGCTATTTGCGCTTCATTTTGGATGATACAGACAAAACGATAGCGGAAATTAAATTTTTCTCGTTGTCACAATGGGAGCGAAACAACGAAGGGTATAGCCAACTGTGGCGAACGAATGCGCAGGTCATTGGCATTAAGCGATCCAGTGAGCTGGAACCGCGTAAAACCATAAAAAACAAGATGGGGGAAAGGCAGGTAGAGTAGAGTGAGTAAAGTTTTAATCATGGAAGACGAGGAATCCATTCGCAGTTTTATTGTCATTAACTTGAAACGTAACGGTTTTGAGGTGCTGGAGGCGTCGGAAGGGCATGAGGCTCTGAATATTTTGAACACGGTGCGGGATATTGATATTGCACTGCTTGACGTAATGGTACCCGGTATGGATGGTTTTGAAGTCTGTCGGAGAATCCGGGAAACGAATGAGCGCATCGGCATTATTTTTCTCACAGCGAAGGTACAGGAGCAGGATAAGGTGTATGCCTTGTCTGTAGGGGCCGATGACCATGTGAGTAAACCTTTTAGCCCGACGGAGCTGATTGCACGGATTCAATCGTTATTGCGTCGGGTGAATGTACATCGTGAAACAGCAGCCAAAGTGTCCTTCCAGTCTGGACCGTTTACGCTAGATTTGATTGCTAAGCAATTTAAGAAGAGCGGGCAGCTGATCGAGTTGACACCGACTGAGTTTTCCCTGATTCAATTTTTTCTCGAAAAAGAAAACACGCCGCTCAGCCGAGATGTTCTACTTGATCACGTATGGGGCAAGGAATATATGGGCGATCCGAAAATTGTGGATGTGAACATCCGACGTTTGCGGCAGAAAATTGAAAACAATCCATCTGAGCCAGCTTTTTTACAAACAGTGTGGGGACATGGATATAAATGGAAAGGTCAGTCTCAATGATCAAAAAGGGGATTCGCCGACAGATTGTGCTTCACTATTTTTTCGTAGTGTTCTTGGCGCTTCTGTTAGTAGAAGTCATTTTTATGTTTGCACTCCGGTCGTACTATTACGATTCCATTTACAAACATATCGAAAGCCGTATCGAATCGGTAAGTGAATTTGCACCCAAATTCAAAGAGCCGGAACAGTCTTTGCAATCGTATTTGTTAAATACATTTTCTCTGCCCTTCACTGAACTGCAGTTGCTTGATGAACAGGGAAATGTAATTGATAACTCGACTAATTTTGCAGCAGATCTAAGTGTGCAAACAAGTGATGTGACACAAGCATTAGCTGGAGATACGGGCAAATGGATCGGAAAGCAACCGAGTACGGGGCAGCAGGTGATGGCGGTATCTCAAAAACTGGACAATATCGTCGGAGACCAGGTGTATGTTATTCGGTATACGACTTCGCTGGAATTGGTAAATGATAAGTTGTTTACGATTACGCTGTTTTCTCTTGGCATCATGGCAGCTGTACTGGTTATTGTATTTGTGGTCAGTACAGGGCTCGCGAATTCCATTGTTAGACCAATTAATAATATCCGCGATGTATCTGCTCAGATGGCTCAGGGGAGGTTTGATGCACGCATTGAAGGCGATTATCGCTATGAGTTGGGTGAACTGGCTTCGACTCTGAACTATATGGCACAGGAAATTGTCAGAACAAATCAAATCAAGGATGATTTTATATCATCCATATCTCATGAATTGCGTACTCCGCTTACATCTATTAAAGGTTGGAGTGAAACGTTAAATTCTGGCGGTTATGACCCGGAAGAGACGAAAATCGGGATGAAGATTATTTCTAAAGAGACGGATCGACTGATTGGCTTGGTGGAGGAAATCCTCGATTTTTCCAAGCTGGAGCAGAATGCCATGAAGCTTGTGATGGGAACGGTGGATCTACGGGAGCTTTTGCAGGAAATTATGCTGAACGTATGGGCCAAAGCAGAAATGAAGCAGATAAAACTTCAGCTGGATTCGGAGGAAACGGCATATCTCGTCCATGGAGACGGTAACCGTCTAAAACAGGTGTTTTTGAACATTGTGGACAATGCTATCAAGTTTTCGCATGAAAGCTCAATTATTTTCCTGTCTCTACAACGGATTGATGGCAATATCGAGATATCCGTACAAGATACAGGGATTGGAATTAGTGCTGAAAATCTTGCCAGAGTCAGAGACCGCTTTTTCCAGGTAGACCACCAAAACGGTGGTACTGGACTGGGATTGGCAATCTCGCAACAGTTTATCGAGCGTCATCATGGTCAGATGCTCATCAGAAGTGAACTGGGGGCTGGAACTACGATTACGGTTTCATTACCTGCTCTGCAAGCAGAACAATCCGTGGAACCATCACAACTTACTGAAGGACAGATTTAAAGCCTACTTATAGGTGTAATTAGAAAAACAGCCAGTCCTCTCAATCGGGAGGGCTGGCTGTTTTTAATTTGGGGGTACGTTATGAGGTAAAACCTTCGGCACGCAAGCGTGTATTGCGCTCGTAAGCTTCTTTCAGCATACGTGTAGTTTGCGGTCGTACCGCCATTTTACCAAATACCGTTTCATTGGGTCCGATGACCATAATTTCGCCCGGGTTACCTTTAATGACAGCACCATCGCGAATCACAGCACCTTCACCGATAATCGCATGTTCAATATGGACGTTACGTCCAATGCGTGTGTCAGGCATAACGATACTTTCTTTGATGGCTGATCCTTTACCTACCTCGACACCACTAAATACAACGGAGCGTTCTATTCGGCCCTCTACTTGGCAGGAATCATGCAGCAAGCTGCCCAATGGTTGTGTTTGACGGTTAGGTACCTTTTGTGCGCTCAACCTTGTGCGGCGTTCACGTGTATACATCGGCCAGTCCTTGCGTTGAAGGTCGATAGCACAATCATCCTGTAACAAATCCATGTGTGAATCCCATAGGCTTTTAACGGTACCCACGTCCTTCCAATAGCCCTGGAATTCATAAACGTACAAGGATTCTTGGTCCGCTAACATTTTAGGGATGATATCTTTACCAAAATCATGACTGGATTGAGCATCCTGTGCGTCTTCTAACAGGTAATTTCTTAAGTAATCCCATTTGAAAAGGTAAATCCCCATAGAGGCCAAATTACTTTCCGGTTTCTCCGGTTTCTCTGCAAATTCTGTGACACGCAGATCTTTATCGGCACTCATAACACCAAAACGGTGTGCTTCATCCCAAGGTACCTCCATGACAGAAATGGTAGCCGCAGCTCCTTTTTCCTTATGGTGGTTTAGCATTTCACGATAATTCATATAGTAAATATGATCACCGGATAAAATAAGCACATGCTCCGGATTTTGGCTGTCAATATATTCGATATTCTTATGAATAGCATCTGCCGTTCCTAAGTATTCAGCGTTACCTGTGTTATAAGATGGAAGCAGGGTAATTCCTTTGTCATCTGTTTTTGTAAGACCCCATGGTGTTCCATCCCCGATATGTTCGTGCAAGGATTCTGCCTCATATTGCGTCAGTACACCTACAGTATCAATGTCTGAATTTACGCAGTTACTGAGAGGAAAATCGATGATCCGGTAATGACCGCCAAAAGGTACGGCGGGTTTTGCAATCGTTGAAGTAAGGGGAGCAAGACGGCGTCCCTCTCCGCCTGCCAGCAGCATGGCAATGCATTCTTTATTAAACATTTCGTTTCCCTCCCGGTTTAGTTGTCAGTGTAGTACATACATAAACGGTATGGGGTACTCTTGAAACCATAAGGTATATAAGATTCCCCCAAAACTAAGGTTTATTTTTTTCCTAGTCATTTTTCTGTTCATTGTGGCTAGAATGGGGTAATAACTCAGGTCAGCTTTGACCCAAAAGCGAATGCATTACCGATTCATACATTTTTACCTACAAAACATATAAGGGTGGTGACGTGATGACAGACCAAACTCTTCCGCAACAGGCTATTTCATCAGAAGATATTTATTTGTTTCATGAAGGAACGCTTTATCACAGCTACCGATCTTTGGGTTCCCACCTTACTGTGGAGAACGGAGAACAGGGCGTCCGCTTTACGGTCTGGGCTCCTCATGCTCTCCATGTCGGGCTTGCTACAGATCGCAACAACTGGAATGGGGAACAGGATTCCTTATATAGGGTTCCCAAATCCGGTTTTTGGAGTCGTTTTTTTCCGGGGATATCCCAAGGAACTTTTTACAAATACGAAATTACGGGTGCAAACGGTGAACGATTTCTGAAAGCAGACCCTTACGCGGTACGTGCTGAAGTGAGACCGGCAACGGCTTCTGTGGTAGCTTCTATAGATGGTTATGCTTGGAACGATGCGATTTGGCGCCGAAAACGTAGAGCACCTTATGGAAAGCCTCTGCACATATACGAGCTTCATCTGGGCACTTGGAAGCAAAAAGAAGATGGTACGTTTTATACATACAGGGAAATAGCTGAGCTTCTTGTGCCTTATGTGACCGATATGGGGTATACACATATTGAGCTAATGCCGCTGAGTGAACATCCGTATGATCTTTCCTGGGGCTACCAGCTCACCGGATATTTTGCACTCACAAGCCGGTATGGAGAACCGCATGATTTTATGTATTTGGTGGATCGTTGCCATCAGGCGGGAATTGGAGTGCTGATGGATTGGGTCCCAGCCCATTTTGCAAAAGATGCTCATGGATTAAGGCTGTTTGACGGATCGCCCCTGTTCGAATACGCGGATCCGCTGATTGCGGAAAAGCCCGGCTGGGGAACACTGACGTTTGATTACAGCAAGCCGGAGGTGCGTTCTTTCCTGATATCTAATGCGCTATTCTGGATGGATGTGTACCATATTGACGGCCTGCGCGTAGATGCTGTGACGAGTATGCTACGACTGGATTTTGAAAAGCAGGACGGTCAATATCGTTTTAACTCTAAAGGAGGCATTGAAAATGAGGAGGCTATTGCCTTTCTTCAACAACTGAATGAAACAGTATTCCGCTATTATCCGTATGCTCTGATGATGGCAGAGGAGTCCAGTGCCTGGCCGATGGTGACTTCCCCGGTAAGCGATGGAGGACTCGGTTTTAATTACAAATGGAATATGGGCTGGATGAACGATACGCTTGATTATATCGAAACGGATTTCGATCAGAGGCCGGAGCGCCATAATTTGCTGACATTCCCCATAGCTTATGCGTACAGCGAGAATTTTACACTGCCGTTGTCGCACGATGAGGTTGTTCATGGTAAGAAGTCGTTGCTTGATAAAATGCCGGGTAGCTATGAGCAAAAATTTGCCGGGCTTCGAGCGCTTCTCGGTTACCAAATCACCTCACCGGGCAAAAAACTCTTATTTATGGGAGGGGAATTCGGCCAATTCATCGAATGGAAGGATGAGGAGCAGCTTGACTGGTTTCTGCTGGATTATGACAGTCACCGTTCGCTGCACGCTTTTACGAAAGCGCTGAATCATTTGTATATTCAGGAAAAGGCATTATGGGAACTGGATCATTCGTGGGATGGATATCAGTGGATTGAGGCGGAGGACCGTGGGCAGAGCGTAATTACGTATTTACGTAAAAGTAAAAAGCCGGGAGATACACTGGTCGTGCTTATTAACTTTCAGCCCGTGCCCAGAGAGAACTACCGAATTGGGCTGGAAAAGGCCGGGAGTTATATCGAACTGCTGAACAGTGATCATAAGGACTTTGGGGGAAGGGACCAGCTGAATACGGGAATAATACGGACCGCCCCCATCCCTTGCCACGGACAGCTTCACAGCTTGGAGGTGACCATACCACCCCTGAGCATCGTTATACTCAAGAAAGCGCCTCGGAGGCCTAAAAAAGCAGATTAAACACATAAGGAGGAAGCACATATGAACATTTTGTTTGCGGCAGCAGAAGCACATCCATTTATTAAAACAGGCGGGTTGGCTGATGTCATTGGCGCACTGCCGAAGGCACTTCGTCAGGCGGGGTGCGACGTCCGAATCATTTTACCTAAATATGCGGGGATTCCCGATACTTATAAAAAGTCTCTGCGTCCGGTAGCGGTGAAGCAAGTAGCCGTAGGCTGGCGTAATCAATATTGTGGAATAGAGGAACTGACATTAGACGGAATCAAGGTTTATTTTATTGACAATGAGTATTACTTCGGTCGTGACGGTATTTACGGTTATATGGATGATGGCGAACGTTTTTCCTTTTTTAACCGGGCGATTTTAGAAGTGCTGCCTGAACTGAACTTTCGGCCGGATATTTTGCATTGTCATGATTGGCATACGGCGATGGTTCCGCTGCTTCTGAATGCCGATTATCGACATTTGCCCTTCTACAGTGATATTCGCACGGTGTTTACGATACATAATCTGCTGTATCAGGGGGATTTTCCGTATGAGGTCTTAACTGAGCTGCTCAACCTGGATGGGAGCTATTTCACCCCCGAGGGTGTGGAGTATCATGGCAGACTGAATTTTATGAAAGGTGGGCTTACGTACTCGGATCATGTCACGACCGTGAGTCCAACCTATGCAGAGGAGATTCAAACGGAATTTTACGGATATGGGCTGGAGGGTCTGCTTCGTAAATTGGGAGATCAGGGTCGCTTAACGGGGATTGTGAACGGAATTGACACCAAAAGCTACAATCCTGCCACGGACAATCGTATTTATACGAAGTACCGAACGAATCTGACAAAGAAAAAGGAAAACAAAATTGGCCTGCAGAAGGAGCTGGGTCTGCCGGTGCGGCCAGACGTACCTATGATTGCCATGGTAACCCGGCTTGTAGATATGAAGGGGCTAGATCTGGTAACGAGAGTGCTTGACGAAATCTTGTATTATGATGATATCCAGTTTGTCGTGCTGGGAACAGGGGATCCGGCTTTTGAGCATTGGTTCCGTGAGGCAGCGGGACGCTATCCACTGAAAATGTCGGCGCAGCTCGCTTTTAGCGAACCTCTGTCACGAAAAATATATGCGGCAAGCGATATGTATCTTATGCCATCAAGGTTCGAACCTTGTGGGATCAGCCAACTGCTGGCACTTCGTTATGGAAGTATCCCTATTGTACGAGAAACAGGGGGCCTTAATGATACTGTGCAGGCTTACAATGAATCCACAGGTGAAGGAAACGGATTTAGTTTCACGAACTACAATGCACATGATATGTTGAACACCATTCGTCGTGCTGTTCATTTTTATCGCCAATCTGAGCATTGGTCGAAGCTTACACAGACGGCTTTTGCAGGAGAATATAGTTGGGATGTTTCAGCCGAAGCGTATATGGATATTTACTATTTGCTAACAAAAACGGACTGAACAAATAGGAACACCCCAGTCATGTTAATGAAAAAGGGAATCCCTTTAGCCAAGTTTTCTGGCTGAGGAATTCCCTTTTTTACTATGATCAGTCGCCCCCACCACCACAGCTGCTTCCACATGAAGAGCCACTGCTACACGAAGAATGGCTACCAGAATCGCCTGAATCATGATGAGAAGAGCCTCCATGATGAGAACTGTCATGGGAGGAATGATGGTGCGAGTGATGTGTATCCCAGTTTGAACAGCCGCTTGCCGAGCTACAGCCGAATGAGCTAGCTAATACGGCATTACCTGAAGCATCCGGGTGCATGTGTATGGAAAATTGTTCAGGTTGATACCATGAATACCACACAACAGCTAATAACAAATAGTCGACCTGTAAATAGTTGACCTTAGGCAATTGCTTACCCTCAGGATCATCCACCGCTTTATTCACCCGCTCGTGCAGATGTTGTACAATCTTATGAACCGCTTGTTGGGCCTGCTGTGAAATAGCTATATCCTCCTGCGTATTCCAGCGGTCACCTGCTGGCTGCACGGAAGTTGTGAGTTTGTAATAGCGCGAAAGCTCGTCGCTCGGTAATGGATGATTAAAAAAAGTTCCCCACAAACTGGCGCTATAGCGGTTCCAGCCAAAGCATTCTACATACAACCAGTCAAACCACGCCCGCTCCTCAGGCATCGGCTGAGAGCCGCCGGAATGAGGCGCATGGTGAAGCATACGACCAAAAAAAGCTTCCGAGAATTGCTGATATTCGCGGGTAAACATCAACATTTCGTGCCATAATTCATCCATATCGCTACTGAACATAGGCACTCGATTCATAATCGCGCATAGCATAAAATATCGTTTTAGCTCATGCCAGCGCCAATCATATTCTTGCTCCGTCAGCTCAGGGTGGGCTTCGATTACACGACTCCTTACGCTATGAGCATAGGAGGCGGGAATGGATTGCTCCAGTAGCTGCATTAGCTCTGTAATCTCTGGATGACGCTCCTGCGCAAGGGACGAAGGGGATGGGGAGCTGAGGAAAAAAGCATTCCGGCTCCGTGTTTTTCTGTTTCCCCGGTTTCTGCGTATTGCACGGAATATAAACCAAAAAATGAAGAGGATCACCACAATAAACAACGTCCAAAAGCTGCTCATACTATCCATGATGGCTGACTACTCCTTTCTGAAAGAACACGGAATTAAGATTTAGCGTTCGTTATTCAGCAGAGCGAATTCTTTTTTTATCCGGGCTAGCAGTTCAGGATTCGTGATTACATCGCAAGCAGTCCATGCCAAAGTTCTCGCAGCCAGCAGCATTCCTTCCATGGCCCGGTCCTGCATCGCCAAATCGCGGAATTCTGGTGTATGCAAGGCATGCTTCTCGTCAATAACTTGAATGTAAGGATGGATAGCAGGGCAATGAAGCGATACATTTCCGATATCCATGGAGCCGTGATCTTCGCCTTCTGTTATATCTTCTTGTGAAATGCCAGCCTGCACCAAATTTGCGGTAAACGCATCGGAAAGTACACGGTTCGTGACCATTTCATCATAAGAAGTCTCATAATTGGAGGTCTCCAAACGACACCCGGCCTGTAAAGCAGCTCCTTCAGCAATTTGAATAACACGGCGAGTCAGCGGGTTCAGTTCTTGACGTGTAGTGGCTCTCACATAAAATTGGGCTGAGGCGTAATCAGGAATAATATTGGCTGCTTGCCCACCCTGATTAATGATCCCATGGATACGCACTGTACTTTTTACTTGTTGACGGAACGCATTGATGCCATTGAACGTTTGAATCACAGCGTCCAGCGCGTTAATGCCTTCGTGCGGGCTGGCAGCCGCGTGAGCAGATTGACCAAAAAATTCGAATTGTACAGCATCAATCGCCAGTGATTTGCCTGATTTTTCGTAACGGTCATAAGGATGCGTCATAAGTGCGATGTCGCAATCATCAAACAATCCGGCAGCGGCCATAGGGACCTTTGCACCGC
Organism: Paenibacillus sp. A3M_27_13; assembly: GCF_024213315.1. Classification (NCBI taxonomy): domain Bacteria; kingdom Bacillati; phylum Bacillota; class Bacilli; order Caryophanales; family Paenibacillaceae; genus Paenibacillus; species Paenibacillus sp. A3M_27_13. Next base: position 239,649 of record NZ_JANAVE010000001.1, on the reverse strand, counting down.
GTGTTTCTTCGGCAGGTGTGCCATATACCCGTACTTCTCCACCAGTTTCGTCGATGATCGACTTGAGGCCGACGGCAGCACCAGTACTCATCATACATATCAAATGGTGCCCACAGGCGTGTCCTAGACCTTTCAGAGCGTCATATTCTGCCAGAAAAGCGACAACCGGTCCGGGTTTTGCAGATTTGTAAGTTGCAATAAAGGCTGTTTCTATGCCCAATACAGGTGCCTGGACCTCAAAACCGTGAAAAACCAGTTCTTCTTTTAAACGGGCAGCGGCCAGAAATTCCTCGTTTCCAAGTTCAGGATTTGCGCCAATAAATAACGAAATGTCCTTAAACCGTGGGGCATGCTGCTCGATGGTCTGTTGAATGGTCTGTTTAAAATCCATGCTGAAAACTCCTTTATATAAGCTGTAATGTAGGTACTGCGTTAGGTATGCTGAAATTGTACTATAACATTCATTGCATAATCATGCATATTCATTTATAATGACACAATCTTATTTATTATAAAGAATTTAAGGAGAGAAAAAAAGATTGAAAAAGGCATATCGTTTTACCGCCCTGGTTTTGACGGCGGTTATCTTGCTGTTGACTGGTCTTCCCATGCTCAATGCATACGGAACGGAAGCAAAGCCACAGAAAAAACTTGTAGTGGGCATGAGTGCCGACTTTCCGCCGTATGAGTTTCATAAAGTCATTAACGGTAAGGATACCATTGTTGGGTTCGATGTGGATATCGCCAAGGAAATCGCCAAAGATTTGGATGCGGAGATGGTCCCTGAAGACATGAGTTTTGACTCTTTGCTGCCTGCTCTGCAAAGTGGTCGTGTAGACTTGGTACTGTCCGGTATGACACCAACGGATGAACGCAGAAAGAGTATTGATTTTTCGGATGTATACTATCGCTCCAAGCAAGTCATCATGGTACGCCCAGAGGATAAAGACAAATATCCGACGATGGATGCTTTGAAAGGCGAGAAGATCGGAGCACAAAAGGGAAGTATTCAGGAAGAGATTGCTCAAAAAGTGCCCAATGCCTCTGTAACTTCACTGGATAAAATATCTGACCTGGTACTCCAGCTGCGGACCCAGCGTGTGAACGCTGTCGTGATCGAAGATACGGTTGCTAAAGGATACACGTTAGACGGTACCGTAACCCTTGCCAAGGCTGTGCCTGAGGATGCGGGAGCAGAAACAGCTGTAGGTATCCGTAAAGGGAATGCAGAATTGCTTGCTTCTGTAAATAAAACGTTGGCTCGCCTGAAAGCAGACGGGTCGATTGAGAAGTTTTCCACGGAAGCGAGTGCACTTTCTGCGGATCGTCAGGTTTCTTCTAATAACATTGTAGATATTTTTTGGAAATACCGCAGTTTATACGCTACGGGTATCGGCTACACCTTGTTGCTGTCTGCGCTCGGAGTACTGTTCGGATTCATCATTGGTCTGATCATATCCTTGCTACGTATGAGTGGAGTACGCATCATTGAGTGGTTAGGTACCACTTATGTAGAGATACTGCGTGGCACACCTATGCTGGTGCAACTCATGATTATTCACTACGGGGTTGCTTTGACGCTGGGTGTCAATTTTACTCCACTCCAGTCTGGTATAATCACATTGTCTCTGAATAGCTCGGCATATCTGGCTGAAATTTTCCGTGCAGGTATCCAGGCAGTAGACCGTGGACAGATGGAGGCTGCCCGTTCATTGGGTATGGGACGAGGCAAAGCTATGCGTCATGTCATTTTGCCGCAAGCGTTTAAATCTATTTTGCCTGCTATCGGTAATGAGTTTATTACGATCATTAAAGAATCATCCATTATTTCGACCATTGGGATGGTGGATATTATGTATCAGGCCCAGGTCATTAAGAACATTACCTACGAAGGATTAAGTCCGTTCGTAATCGCAGCCGCTATTTATTTTGTAATGACATTCAGCTTGTCTAAGCTGCTGGGTTTATGGGAAAGGAAGTTGAGAGCCAGTGATCACCGTTAAACAACTGCGTAAATCGTTCGGCAAGAATGAGATTTTAAAAGGCATTGATATAGATATCGCCAAAGGTGAAGTCGTCGTCATCATCGGTCCCAGCGGTTCGGGGAAGAGTACGTTTTTGCGTTGTATGAATCTGCTAGAACAGCCTACGGACGGGGAGATTTTGTTTGAGGGCGAGCCGATTACAGCTCGTGGTCATAATATTAATGTAACCCGGGAGAAGATGGGGATGGTGTTCCAGCATTTTAATCTGTTCCCGCATAAAACAGTGTTGCAGAACCTGACGCTTGCACCAACGCAGGTTAGAAGACAGTCAGGGAAGGAAGCGGAAAAAATTGCGCTAGAACTCCTGCGTACCGTAGGGCTTGAGGATAAGAAGAATACCTATCCGAACCAGCTATCCGGTGGTCAGAAGCAACGTATTGCGATTGCGCGTGCTTTGGCCATGCAGCCGCACGTAATGCTGTTCGATGAGCCGACTTCTGCATTGGACCCTGAAATGGTTGGAGAGGTTCTGGATGTAATGAAGAAGCTCGCCGAAGGCGGCATGACCATGGTAATCGTGACGCATGAAATGGGCTTTGCCCGCGAGGTAGGCGATAGAATTATCTTTATGGATAACGGTCAAATTGTAGAGCAAGGTACACCAGAGCAGGTATTTGGTACTCCAAGCCATGATCGCACCCGTGATTTTCTTGCCAAAGTATTGTAAGAAAGTGCTGATATGAGCTATAAAAAAGCCCTCCGTTTGACGGAGGGCTTTTTCTTTTTTTTGTCACCATTTCACCATATTTTCGTAACAAATATTCATTTCTTGGTGACAAAATTGTAACGAGTATAGTATGATGTTCAAGGTTCCCAACATTTTCATGCGGATAAGGTTACAAAATTGTGATATTATGCAGTAAGCCAAAACTTACCGGGACAGCATGCGGTTATGACAAACGCTGAATGCTGGGCCCAAACTATGGGAAGTGCGGGGGACGTAACAACGGCAGTCTTTCCGAAACGTCATAAGACGATATGGAATATGCCTAGGGGTGAATTGCACAAGCATAGGGCTTCTCCTGAGTCCGAATCCGACAGCTAACTTCGCAGGCATAACAGAGGAGGTACATATCTTTGAAACATCTAAAACATATTGGAAAAAACATGAAATTTGCGGTGCTTGCCGCAGCCATTGCAGGGCTGGCACAGACAGCTGGAGTAGCGGATGCTGCTTCGCTTCATACTGCCAAAGATGGCGATACCTTCTTTTTGCTTGCTCAACGTTATGGAGTATCAGTGGACGAGCTGACGAAGGCGAACCCAAACATTGCCTCTAACAATATATATGCAGGTCTGCAAATTAAGGTACCTGGTGAAAAAAGTGTGAATGCAGCTTCGGATTCGAAGCCTCAGCTTCTTACGGAGAAAGCACCAGCGAATGAGGGGCCAACGATTGAAGCGTGGGGCAAAACATTTAACTATAGCAAAATAGTTGACGTTAAGGCTACTGCGTATTCTGCCGCAGCCGATGAGAATGGTAAATGGGGAGCAGTGGACTACTACGGCAATCCGCTTAAACTAGGTACAATTGCGGTAGACCCGAACGTCATTCCGATGGGCACGAAAGTGCTGGTTACAGGCTATTCCCACCCAGGTTTGCCGGATCATTCTTTTGTAGCTGTCGCTCGTGATCAGGGCAGCGCCATTACAGGAAAACGGATTGATATCTTTATTCCTGGCAACAAATCATTTGTGAACGACTTTGGATTTCAAAATGTGAAGCTGTACGTTATTGATAAATAGCATTATACGTATATATGGTTTAATTAAACATAATATATATTATGTAAACTTAATGCCTGTATCCTACCGCATATAACTAGGTCAGACTCTTATCAGGTCCTATCCATAAAAAAGGCTGTCTTGACGAGCAGAAAACTTCTGCTGGTAAGACAGCCTTTTTACGTTGCTTTAGCTTGTAGCTCAATCATAAACATATGGTTATTTCTGTTCCGATGTGTGGAGTAGCCGGGGGACTGTCACAAATTTGTAGCCCTTAGCTTTTAGAGAGTGAATTAGACCCGGCAGAGCTTGGACAGTGCCTTGCAAGTTGGAACTTTGACCTCCACCTGCGTGCATTAAAATAATAGAGCCAGGCCCAGTAGCTGGGATCACATTGCGCTGAATTTGTGTTTTACTTAGTCCCTTCCAGTCGAGAGAGTCTACATTCCAATTGACAATCATGTAGCCATGACGACGTGCCCACTGGATTTGAGGCTCCGTGATTTCACCGTAGGGTGGACGAATCAACTTGGGGCGAAAACCTGCGCTGGCTTGTAAAATACGTTCTGTTTTTGTAATCTGGTTGCGAAAGCGTTCTGGTGTGGCCTTCCTAAAATCCGGATGAGTATAGGAATGGTTTCCTATAGCATGGCCTTCACGGATAATACGGCGTATGATCCCCGGATGCTTTTCCGCACGGTGACCGACGATGAAAAATGTAGCTTTGATGCCATTGGCGTGTAATACGTCCAAAACCTGCGGCGTATACCTAGAATCGGGCACATCATCAAAGGTTAGGGCAATTTGGCGGGTGTGTGGGCCGCACATTTTAAAAATGTCCGCATGTTTTTTTCGCAGCATTGCTAATGTAGGAGTTGCTCGATCTGTGCTCTGTTGTACAGAAGAAGCAACAGCTGCTTCCTTGGGATGGGGCGTTCCGATGTTGGGAGGCGCATCCGCGTGAACGGGTAAACTTGAAAATGCTAGTAACAGTGCCAAGCCTGGCAACACTCCCCTGTACGGCATATGTATCCCCCCTTTCCGTGCAGTGATACCTAGTGGTGCTCTCGACTATTATGTACCTGTCCTATTAAAAATATGCTGGTTACCAAGTTCGGCTCATAAACGACTGGAAAGAAGTCCACGATGAAACGATTATCAATGAAGATGATGGAGCTAAACGCACATATTCTCTTAAACATGACCGAAAACAGGAGCATTTTCGCAAGTTTTAGCCTTACAACGAATTCGGTATACCGTGACAGCTGGTGTATAATGGGGATGCAATTCATAATTATACAGACATGGAATTGAAGGAAGGATGGATAAAAGTGACCGACTTGTTTACTCCTTATCAATTAAAGGGGCTTTCTTTAAAAAATCGGATTGTCATGCCCCCGATGTGCCAATACAGCGTGGAGGCCAAGGACGGAAATCCAACGGATTGGCATCATGTCCATTATGTGAGCCGGGCAGTAGGAGGCACTGGACTTATTATTGTGGAAATGACAGCGGTCCATCCGGATGGACGTATTACAGATCGTGATTTGGGTATTTGGAGTGACGAACATATTCCTGCATATCGTAAGATTGTAGAGGAAGTTCACAAGTATGGTGCCAAAATTGGCATTCAACTAGGCCACGCTGGACGCAAGGCTGAAGATGCTGAGCAACCTGTAGGTCCTTCCTCGATTCCTTTTAGCGAACGCTTTAAAGAGCCGCACGCCTTAAAGACAGCTGAAGTCAGGGAACTGGTTCAGGCATACAAAGAAGGCGCGCGCCGCGCGGTGGAAGCAGGTTTTGACACGGTCGAGATACATGGCGCTCACGGCTATCTGATCCATCAATTTCATTCGCCTTTAACAAATGCCAGAGAAGATGAATATGGGCAGGATTTGTCACTGTTCGGTGTTGAGGTCATACATGCTGTTAAAGAGGTTCTTCCTGCTGATATGCCTGTGCTTATGCGGATATCTGCCAAAGAATACGTCGAGGATGGATATAATGTGGAATACATAACAGGCGTAGGGGAACGATATCGTGATGCGGGTGTGGACATTTTCCATATCTCTTCTGGTGGTGAGGGTCCGATTGGTTCTGGCGGAGGCCCGTCTGCGCGTGCCGGCTATCAGGTGGATTTGGCTCATACCATCCGTGAAAAGCTGAATGTACCTGTAATTGCTGTTGGCTTACTGGATGATTATGAGGACGCCCGTCGGGTTGTTCAGCAGAAAGAAGCTGATCTGGTAGCAATAGGCCGTGCCATGCTGCGTGATCCCTATTGGGCGCTGCATGCATCGCGGGAGCTAAAAGTACAGGCCGACATCCCAGAGCCTTATTTGCGCGGCTTTTAGATATTTTTGAAACCCTCTTTGCAAAGCTTGCGTAAACATGTGTACAGAGCTTAAAATTTAAGCATTCAACTCTAGGAGGAACTTCACATGTCTATTTTCAAACGATTAAGAGATCTTACGATGTCCAACATTAACGCCATTATTGACAAGGCAGAAGATCCAATTAAAATGACGGATCAATACATTCGTGATATGCAAGAGGACCTGGAAGATGCAGAGAAAGCGGTAGCCGCTCAAATTGCTATTGAAAAGAGATTCAAACAGCAATACGAAGAACAGGCTGCTTTGGTAAAGAAACGCGAAGAACAGGCACATACCGCTGCAAAAGCACAAAATGTAGATCTGGCTCGTCGCGCGCTGGAAGAAAAGAAATCTGCTGAACAAAAAATGAATGAGTTCAAAGCTGGTTACGAACAGAACAAAGCTGCAGCCGATAACCTGCGTGGCAAGCTGGATGAAATGCGCAGACAGCTGACAGAAATGAAAAACAAGCGCGAGACACTGGTTGCCCGTTATAATGCAGCTAAAGCGCAAACTGAAATTAACAAAGCTATGAACGGTTTTAGCTCTGATACGGCAACTGGCGGATTGAAGCGTATGGAAGAAAAAATGCTGCAAGCAGAAGCACGTGCCGAAGCGAGCAACGAAATGTCTTCTAAGGAAAAATCGTTGGATGAGGAGTTCAAAGAGCTGGATAAGAAAAGCGCCGTGGACGATGAGCTTGCCGCTTTGTTGAAGCAATACGAAAATAAATAAGAACATTTTAGCAGTGCCGCCAAGTGTGATTGCTCAGGAAGCGAAGGAGAAACGTTTTCTCCTTCGCTTTTCCCTGCCTGGAGGCGTAAAATATTATATGAAGGTCAAGAAGATGTGGAGGATGGTATGAAATGCATTTTTTAGAAACGATGAAAGCAATGCTTGTATGGACTGGTGCGGGGGCTATTTTGATCTTCGCATTAATGTATGTCGACTCTTTATTTACGAAGTATAAGGATTTTGCCGAAGTGAAGGCTGGAAATATGGCCGTAACGGTACGAATGATTATGAAGTTAGTTGCACAAGGCTATATCTTGTCAGGCTCTATCGCTACAGCTAATAATTTGCTCGAAGCGCTTGTGTATTCTGTGATCGCCTTTGTCATCCTGCTTGTTTTGGAAGTTATTGTACGTCTGCTGTTGCGGTACTGGGCTCAGTTTGATCTGGATAAAGGTACACAGGAAGGTAAAATTGGTTTCGGTCTGTTTTCAGGAGCGCTGCATCTGGTTGGCGCCTTGATCATTACAGCATGCTTCTAGGCTAAGAAAGGCAGGAATATAACCATGGGTGTGTGGAAACGAATTTCAAATCTATTTGCTAAGCCGGAGCCGCCAAAAGCAGAGAAAAGCATGCTTCACTTAAATCCAGGTGATATCTGTGAAGTGTCGCTTGTCACCTATGAAGTGGTAGGTCGTGTACATAATCGTGCCCGGAATGCCGTTGTTTTGACGCTTCAGGATGGTAATCAAGTCAGTTATCTTCATATTGAGGAACGGGAAACACTGCAATTCGGACTATATCAGGCCATCGACGGCAGACTTGACAACCCCGAGGAAGTGCCGACCATTTTAGAGCTGGATGATACAACGTATCATTTGGAGGAGCAGTATTCTGGGCATGTTACCGTCATGGGCCGTGCTCCTTTCCGACAGGGTGGAGAGCAGCATGTGTGGCAGTACCAGTCTGATGATTACCATCTGTTGCGGGTAGAGTGGCAGGACGGTCGCTTTATGCTTTATGAAGGAGAAGAAGTGATTACCGGAGACGTCAGGGTTATTCGGGCGAGCTAGGAGAGGGTTACACATGAGCAAACGCACCTGGCAGTATGCATTAAAGGTCATTGTGGCGCTGAGCTTGTTCGTATCCGTGTTAAGCGGCTGCGGCGCGCCAAGTGTAAAAGATACGTATCCGTTGGAATCGGTTAGTGGCAGCGGAAACTCGACCTCGTATGTATACCGGGCAGCTGGCAAGACAGTCCCGGAAGTAGCGGAGGAATTGAAAGAACAGCGTACACCGGAACAAATGTCACCGCAGAGCAATGAGCGGATGTTTCTGGTATATAGCGATGAGTGGTACCATTTGCAGCAAGATCCAGCTAAGAAGGAAGATACACTCATTGAAATTGACAGTAAAAAGTATGTCGAACAAAATTACAGTTCAAGCTTTCTAAAAGGATACTTAACCGCAACTGTACTGGATGCTCTGTTTGATTCATTGCGTGGTTCAGGCTCCTATCGAGGCTACTCCAGCAGAGATGTATACCGACCTTCTCAGGGCCAATATCGTGCTCCTACGGTGCAGGAGAAAAAGGCGATTCCGCCAATTACGGTGGAGCGGAAAGGTTCGGTTACCCGTAGAGGAAAGAACTCGGATTCTAGCGTTGGATCAAGCGGAAGTTTGTTCGACAGAGGGTCCAGCAGTTCACCAAGCAGAGGCTCGATTTCACGTGACCGGAGCGGCAGCGGCGGTTCCAGCATATTTGATTCGCCGCGTAAATCTTATAGTAAGCCCAAAACACGTAGCGGTTCAGGTAAAATCAGCCGACGAAGTCGACGATGACGGGTATCGTCAATTTATTTGAAAACAAAAGATTTGCGGAACTGTGGTACTGATGCACAGTTCCTTTTTTATTTTTAGAGATGATGTTGGTGATCATCTAGCGGCACAGCCAAACCTACACTTTTATGGATATAATAATGTAGAGATAATCAAAACTTTGTTTGATTGAAGGGATTGAAAATTAAATGGTACTATCTATTTCTTGGCCAGATCTTTCACAAAGACCATTTAATCTAATGGTGGAACGAAAAATGGAGTGTTCTCCGAATGTCCTGTATCAGGCTTGGACGAAGCAGTTTGACAGTTGGTTTGCAGCCCCAGGATCAGTATTAATGGAGGCTGAAGTGAACACGACCTTCTTTTTCGAAACGCATTTTGAGGGGAAGCGTCATCCACATTACGGAAGATTTCTAAGACTTGAGCAAAACCGACTGATCGAGCTGACTTGGATTACTGGCGAAGGCGGTACCAAGGGAGCTGAAACAGTTCTCACTGTTGAGCTTAAACCTCGCGGTAATGGCACGCATCTTTACTTAACGCATGCAGGTTTACCAGACGAGAATTCAAGAAACCAACATGAGCAGGCTTGGCCGCTTGTACTTGAGCAGCTCGACAAAAGGATGATGCCAGATAGATAATTCAGAAGGTTCCAGGCTAAAACTGCAACAAGAGGACGATTTTAAAATCGTTCTTTTTATATTTTTTGATGACAAAAATAAATATTTACCTTACATAAAAACAAATATTACCAGTTTACTAGATTATTTCATTGCCACATCTAATAGTAAAATATACAATTACAACAGGCGAAATAAGAGGATGGTGTATCTGTGTTATCTGCTTTTTTATATATATCACTTGGTGTATTCGATGCTTTGGCCGCTGTTATTTTGGTCTTAAAGCTTTATATGCTTCCCGTGAGGGAATATCGTAGAAAAATATTATTTTATGCAATTGGCATAGCTTTGTTTTCCTTTCTAATGAGGGAAGTTATAGGCTTGCCTAAATTAGATTTGCCGCTTCAGTATTTGTTAATGGTTATCTTTTTTAGATTTGGTTTAGGGATCAAAACCCATCTAGCAGCTTTTTCTGCTGGTTCTGGTCTAACGGCCTACATTAATTTACAACTTTTTGTATTTCTGTTTGCGTATTTTTTTGGAGTAGCAGAACCAGGTGCTATTAATGATACTTCTGGCTCTTCTATTTACGTTATTCAGTTAACTTCTATTATTATTGCGTGCTTTATTTCTTATATAATGGGAAAATATAACTTTGGTTTCTCGTTTATAATTCAGCCTCCACATGATTTTTTAAGAGCTGAAAATTACTTATCATCCCTAAATAAAATGTTGATTCTAGGTGCTCTAATATCAGCTGTCACCATTTTTATTACTTTGTATATGCTCTATAGCTCAAATACCATAGGATTACTATCCATTTCATTGCTTACTTTCGGCGTGTCGTATTTCTTTTCAGAGAGAGGAGATTATGAGGATGCTAGAAGCGCTATCACGGTACATCGCAACGGAAATAAAAAAAGCTGATCCTGATGGTCCAACAAGTGTAGAAGTGATGGAATATGCGCTTGGTATAAAAATTACCGAAGTGTCTTCGATACTAATGGTTGCGATTATAGCTTGGATGACTGGGCATTTTTTGGGGTCGTTATTAGCTCTAGTAACTATCATGTTTGTAAGAAGATTTTCAGGAGGGGCACACTTCAGTAATCTTACATTTTGTGTCTGTTTTACAACGGCAATATGTGTAACTATACCTCTCGTCTCTTTAAATTTATCAACGATTTTGATTATTAATGCTTGTTCAGTATTAGTGTTTTTAGTTTATGCACCCAATCATTTTATTTATATTCATAAGACCAATAACCACAAATATTATAAAACGGTATGTGTTTTGATTTGTGCGGTGAATTTTTTTGTACAATCCCACATAATATGCTTATCTTTAGCTATTCAAGCATTCAGTATTCTTCCTTTATGGAAAGGAGGTGAACGAAAATGGATAAGAAATTGGCGAGAGCTTTAAATTTAAGACTGGGAAAATACGCTAACGAATCTACCAAAAACGAAAAAACAGTATTTGGCGCTAAACCGATACCGGCAGAGCTCAAGAAAAAAGAAAAGAACTGATTATGTACCGCGTTACTCTAGACATTGTTCTTATACGATCGGGGTAACTGCACAGGCTTGTAAGGAAGCTTTTCAGCTGTGAGATCGAGTCTAGCGCATTTGAAGGCCTGGTACGATTCGAAGCTTCACTTGCTCTATTTCTCATAATAAGCTTGAAGCACTTATAAAGTTATGGAAATGACCCGTGGAATTCACGGGTTATTTTATTGCCAACATACTTATATAGTAAGCCCAAAACACGCAACAGCACGGGGAAAAGCAGCCGAGTTTGACGTTCTAAACTCCGCCCGGATTTGCCAGATAACGGTTTTAGCGTTATAACAGAAAGAGGGCATTTTAGAAGAACGGAGTGAGATTATGAATCATACATCATTAAACGCAGAAAAATTCCAGCGTAAAGCAGTTCAGGTGGAAGAGGCACAAAGCAGGATAGCTAGCTATGTTAAACAGGGTGAAAGGGAAGACGTAGAGCTGGAGCAGGCGCATGGACGTTATTTGGCGATGGATTTGACCGCACCACACCCGTATCCCCGTTTTCGTCGGTCAGGTATGGACGGTTATGCGATCCTAGGCTCGGACACCGAAGTGTGCTCATCCGGTCAGGAAATCTGGCTACATGTGATTGATGAAATTCCATGTGGCACCGTATCGGACAAGCGGGTGGAGACTGGAATGGCTGCCCGCATCATGACAGGAGCGCAATTACCTGAAGGAGCGGACACGGTTGTCATGCTGGAAGCGACACAGCTGCGTGAGGAAAACGGACAGACATATGTCGGCTTGAAGAAGCGTATAGAAGTTGGCAAAAATGTGACACAGATTGGTCATGAGATTCAGGAAGGTCGGCTTTTGCTTAGTAAGGGAACCTGCCTGGGAGCAGGGCACATCTCGGTACTGGCTACTTTTGGAGTACACCGGGTACCTGTTTACAGGAAGCCAAAGGTGGCCGTTTTTTCTACAGGATCGGAATTACTTGCAGTGGATGAGCCGTTACAACCGGGGAAAATTCGAAACAGTAATACATATATGTTGGCTTCTCAAATTAGAGAGGCAGGAGGAGAGCCGTTTATTTTACAAGCCATTCATGATGATTTGAGCCTTGCCCGTACTTCTGTACGTGAAGCGATAGCTGCCTATGATATCGTGGTCACGAGTGGAGGAGTATCAGTGGGGGATTTTGATATTATGGGTGATCTGGTACGACAGGAAGATGTGAATATGCTGTTCAACAAGGTTACGATGCGTCCAGGAAGTGTGACCACAGCCGCAGTGATTGACGGCAAGCTGTTATTTGCGCTTTCAGGCAACCCCGGTGCGTGCTTTGTAGGCTGTGAGCTGTTTGTACGGCCGACGATCCAAATGATGGTATCTTCGGCACATCCATATTTACAAACCTGGACGGCGAAGTTAGGCGCAGATTATATGAAGGTAAACAACTATACACGCTTTGTACGCAGCTCTCTGGAGATACGTGGTGGACAAGTATACGCGATTCCTGCGCGAGTAGATGAATCCAGTGTCATGGTGACCATTAAGGACAGCGACTGTCTGATCGTGATTCCTCCCACAACAGAAGGATTACGCGAAGGTGAAGAGGTGCGTGTACTGGTGTTACAAGGTGGACAGGTGACGTGAATACGAAACATCCATTTGTATGTCAAATCGTCGGATTCAAAAATACGGGAAAAACGACCTTTCTCGGAGGATTGATTCGTTATGTGCAGAAGTCAGGTCTACGCGTAGCAGTGATTAAGCATGATGGACATGAATTTGAAATGGATCATGAGGGTACAGATACGTTCAAGCACCGACAGGCGGGTGCTGAAGGCATAGCTATTGTTTCGGCTGGAAGAACAGCCATTTTAGAGGAGAATAGTCAGCCTGTCACCGGACTGATCCGGCATTTTCAGGCCTATGATTGTGTGTTGCTAGAAGGCTTCAAGCAAGAGGATTATCCGAAGCTGGTCATGGTGCGGGAACAATCGGATGCTCAGCTTACCGATAAGCTGACAAATGTACAGGGAGTAGCGGTTTGGGAGCATCAAATGGATTGGGCTCAAGGTCACTACTCAGATGAAATGATACAGATATTTCCTGCCGAGGCCAACGGACCCGCAGGCCGCTGGCTACTCGAACAGATTCAAAAGCAGATAGAAGGAATGAGGAATGAGCAGGGGTGAGACATCAATCGGCTGAGTCGGTTAGAGTCTCTACCCGCCGTTCGATCGCCTGAGACATGGTTTTGTCAGTCAGGTGAGCATACACTTCTGTTGTTTCTGTCGAAGCGTGCCCCAGCTGTTCCTTTGTTTTGTAAATATCATTTTGTAAATAATAGTCAGTAGCAAAGGAATGACGAAGCTTATGCACGGTAAGGTAAGGCTTGCCGAACCGTTTGGCGTACTTAATGATCATTGCCTGAATCGCTCTTTTGGTCATTCGTTTGCCTTCTGTACTGCCGTTAGGACGTGTGACAAAGAGAGCCTTTTCTTTTTTTGGAGCGCGGTAACGGGTATGTCTCAGGGACAAATAAAGTACGAGATCATCTTTGGATTGCTCGCGGAAATACACCGGCGTTTTAAAGGTTTCGTCGTTATTGCCTTTGCGGTACACATATAATAGTTTATTGTTTATGTCTAAATCGTCCAGATTCAGATTGACGATTTCAGATACGCGCAGGCCTGAGTTCAGAATGAGGCTGGCGATGCAGGCATCCCGTTCCTTATTTAGTTCATAGGAGTATAATGCTTGCTTGTTATCGGCCAAATCTTGACCATAGCCTTCATAAATATAACCGATGAATTCAAGCAGTTCTTCCTCTTCCAGTATTTTACCTTTAAGCTTAGCCGCCGTATCCTTGGGTTTATGTATACGCTTGATTTCGACCTTAGCCATAATGTTGCGTTTGAGCAACGGATAAAAATTTTCATCCTCAGCGATCTGACTTAAATAATGAAAAAGCGAACGCAGAGACGATAGCTTACGTGAAATGGTAATACGGGAGTTGGAGCCTTCGCGCTTAGTAGACAGGAATAATCGAAAGCCTGTAATACTGTTCATATGAAGTGTCTCCAACTCTTCCAGTGTAACTTGGGCATTCGTTTCTCCGGTGGACAAGCCTTCCGCGCGAAGCCATGAAAAGAAAGCTTCGTAATCCCGCACATATTCTAGTAATGTGGAAGGGGACAGGTCGGGCAGCTTATAATCCATAAATTGCTGCACGTACCATGGTAATCCCGGCATTTTTTCATCTAGTTTGCGCCGGTCGATGATCTTTTGTATATTCATTGAGTTCCACCTCGTCCGGTCATAATATATATGTATTTTAGCATATTTTGAACAGCACTGGATGGGATGTAATTCGAAGTTAAAGAACAGATTGAACCGCCAAGAGAGGTGAAAGTATGGGGTATAATATCAAATCGGAACTGAAGCTGTCTATTAAGAGTGTACCGGAGTCGCAAAAGGACATTATTGTACAGCTCATGCAATTTTATTTATATGATTTTACAGCCTATCTTCGAATTGATGTCACTGAGAAGGGGACATTCCCGGCTTATCCAGACTTGTATCAATATTGGACGAGCGGTGAACAGAAGCTACCTTTTCTGATTTGGAGACAGGATATTCCTGTGGGTTTTGCACTCGTTGACCGAATGTCCAGCAATCGAGAAGCTGACTACTACATGGCTGAGTTCTTTGTACTTCGTCCTTATCGGCATAATGGGGTTGGGACTTGGGCGGCTCATGAGCTGTTTGGACGTTTTAACGGACGTTGGAAGGTGACCCAAATGAGCGCGAATAGGCCGGCACAGTCCTTTTGGCGTAAGGTGATTGGAAGCTATACGAAAGGTGAGTACAGGGAACAGACACATCCGGTAAGAGGGAATAACAGTCAGTTTTTCAATACCTGAAAAATTCGAAATAGAAAGTAAGTAATGAAAAAGAGTCGGGGAGAGTATCCTATCGGCTCTTTTTTGTTGTCAATTCAAGTCTTCTATCCATCTATAGAGCATTCCAATTAGAACCTGCATTGACACTATAAAAACGCAGGTATACAGTTATTAACATAATTCATATATATCTCATTGGAATTATCAACAATGAAACATCGGCTCCAAAAATGCAATGTAATCATAACATCACCCATCAGATCGGAGAGTGTTTTTAGGTGAAACGAACAAGTCGATTTGCAAAAATGGTAGCTGTAACCCTGTCGATGGTGCTGGTCTTATCGGCATGCTCGGGTAATAGCGGGGCCAATTCTACGAATACTGAGGCGAATGCAGCGGGAGGCGGGCAAGCTGCAGAAGGTGGAGATCTTACCTATGCACTGGCAACATCGCCGGATTCACTGGACCCGCATAAGAGTGGATTGGCAGTAGCATCTCGGGTATATCGTGCGATATTCGATAACTTGGTGGTAAAGCTACCGGACAATACGATTAAGCCTTGGCTGGCAACCGAATGGAGCGTTTCCGAGGATGGAAAAAGCTATACATTCAAGCTGCGCAAGGATGTTAAGTTCCATGACGGAACTCCGTTCAATGCGGAAGCCGTCAAATTTAGCTATGATCGGATTATTGATCCGCAAGCCGTAGTAGGTAATGCCGCTAACTTGCTGGCTCCCTATGAATCCTCACAGGTGATTGACGAATACACGATTAAATTGAATCTGAAACGACCATCGCAGGCATTTTTGAGCAATTTAAGTGTTCCGGCTGTAGCCATTGTTTCGCCAGCAGGAGTTAGAAAATATGGAGATCAATTCGGTAAGCATCCAGTGGGTACAGGCCCCTTTAAGTTTGTAAAATGGGACGAAAATGCAGAAATCAAAATCGAACGTAACCCGGATTACAAATGGGCACCGGAAACTATTGAGAATCAGGGAGCGCCGTATTTGGACAGCGTGACCTTTAAAATTGTTCCGGAGGAGGCGACCCGGATCGGCAGTGTGCAGAGTGGGCAGGCTTTGGCCGCTGAAACCGTCCCACCGCAGAACATTTTGACGTTGAAGAGTGACCCTAATTTCCAATTGTTGCAGGTCAATACCCTAGGATTGCCATATACACTGTTCATTAACCAAAAGAAGACACCGTGGAATGAATTAAAGGCGAGGCAGGCATTGCAATATGGTATTGATGTGGGGACGATCGTCAAAACGCTGTATCTAGGAACTTATGAACAGGCTTGGTCGCCACTCACTCCAGGTATTTTTGGATATGATAAATCACTGGAAAACGGCTTGCAGCCTGATCTTAACAAGGCCAATCAGTTACTGGATGAGTTGGGGTGGAATAAGGGAACGGATGGTTTTCGGGTGAAGGATGGACAACGTCTTACGCTGCATTATGTAGACGGCACTCCGAACCGTGAAAAACGGAACGACATTGCAGCCATTATTCAGCAGCAGCTGAAGAAAATCGGTGTTGATGTGAAGATTGAAATTACCAAGGATATTGCAACAGTTGTATATACGAACGGAAACTATGATTTCTACGGAAATAGCCAGGTCAATGTGGACCCGAACGCTTTATATGCTTTTTACCACACAGCGGCAACAAATCAGCGGCCTACACTGCCTAACTTCTCCAATCCAGAGGTCGACAAGCTGTTGGAGCAGGGAGCTATTGAACAGGACGATGCCAAGCGGGAGGAGATTTATAAAAAGGTGCAACAGCTAATACGTGATCAGGCCGTCATCATTCCGATTTATGTTTTCCCTTATACGGTTGGAGCAGCCAAGTCAGTGCAGGGTCTCAAATTCGATTTAGTGGGTTATCCGCTCTTTAACGATGTGCGTATTCAAAAATAGTATTGCTAAGTAATTTCTGGGGACCATCCAGTAGGGAAGGAGTGTGGGCTATGATCAGAGCTGTTGCAGAAAGACTGGTTACTTCTTTGTTGGTCATTCTGGGTTCCTGTATTTTGGTATTCAGCATTTTGTATCTGCTCCCGGGGGACCCGGTAGATTCGATTCTTGACCCTTCAACGGCCACGCCAGAGATGATCGCCAATTTGCGTCATAAGCTGGGAGTGGATCAGCCTTTTCATGTTCAGTTTTTGAACTATTTCGGAAATCTGCTACAAGGTGATTTTGGAAAATCACTGCTCAATGCTGATCCGGTGCTGCCTAAAATATGGGTCAATCTCCCGCCTACACTGGCGCTGACGCTTGCCGGTTCTGCTATTTCGGTCATTATCGGTGTCCTGCTCGGAGTGCTGTCGGCCATTCATCGGGATAAGCCGATTGATATCATCGCACGAATTGTTGGATTGTTCGGCATTTCTATGCCCACATTCTGGTCAGGCATTCTGCTGTTGCTTATTTTCTCCATTCACTTGGGATGGCTGCCTGCTATGGGCTCGGGCGGTTGGAAAACTCTTGTGCTTCCGTCTCTCACTTTGGGCATTGTCGGTGCAGGGTTCATTGTCAGAATGGTGCGTAACAGTATGCTGGAAGTCATTAATGAGCAGTTCATCGTAACGCTCCGTTCCAAGGGTTTGTCTGAGAAGGTTATTATGTATCGCCATGCGCTACGCAATGCGTTGATTCCAGCGATAACGATGATCGGGATGCTAATGGGAGAAATGCTGGCCGGAGCAGTTGTGAGTGAGACGGTATTTTCACGGCAAGGCATTGGGCGTTTAATTGCGGACGCAATTATGGCTAAAGACTTAACAGTTGTGCAGGGAGTTGTATTGTTCTCTGCCATCATGTATGTGATCGTAAATCTACTGGTGGATATATCGTATACGTTCATTGATCCAAGGGTTAGACGCTCGGCGTAAGCTGGAAGGATTCAGGGAGGAGGAAGTCGGTTGAGAGAAACAATGGCTGCCAAAACAATTTGGAAGGAAAGAAAGCTGCGGGTAGCTCGGCAAACTGGAAGGTGGCGGCTCGGTGGAGTGTCGGATGGGTTCGTATATGCGGCGGGACTGATTATTGTGTTCGTAATCGTCTGTGCGGCGTTTCCACAATGGATTGCTTCTTATGCACCCACAGAAATGTTAAGCGACCATATTTTACAAGGCCCAAGTGCTTCTCACTGGTTCGGGACGGACTATTTTGGGCGGGATGTATTCAGTCTGGTTGTTCACGGAAGTCGGGATTCTCTGTTTATTGGCTTCATGTCGGTACTCGTCGGCGGTCTGGTGGGTGGAATTATTGGTGCGCTCTCAGGTTACATTGGCGGTACAGTGGATTCGATACTGATGCGATTTATTGATATTTTGATGACTATTCCCGGAATTCTGCTGGCTTTGGCGATTGCGGCGGCTCTTGGCCCAAGCTTGTTCAATATTGTGCTGGCGGTAGCCATATCTGCTGTCCCCGGTTATGCAAGAGTTATGCGAGGCCAAATTATAAGTATAAAAGGACGTTCTTACGTCATTGCTTCGCTTTCCATCGGAGTTACACCTTTCGGCATCTTTTGGCGTCATGTGCTTCCTAATTCCTTGTCCCCTTTGCTCGTGATGGCGACGCTTGGCATCGGTAGCGCTATTTTGGCCGGATCGGGATTAAGCTTTCTGGGACTTGGCACGGTAAAGGAAATTCCAGATTGGGGAACAGTATTGTCTCAAGGACGAGGATATTTGACAGTAGCTTGGTGGATATGTACCTTTCCTGGCCTAGCTATTACGTTGTTTGTGTTGTCAGTCAATATTTTGGGCGACAAGCTGAGAGACCAGTTGGACCCGAAAAAGAACGCAAACTAGCATCAGGAAGCCTATTCTTAAGTGCTATAGAAGGAGGGAGTTCGTTTGTCATCATTGCTGGAGATTGAACATTTGTCGGTCGATTTTCACACTAAAAAAGGTTTGCTGCAAGCACTCGACAACGTATCACTGACGATCAGGGCGGGAGAAACGGTCTGCCTCGTCGGTGAATCTGGCAGCGGAAAAACGATTACCTCCAAGGCGATTATGCGGCTAATCGATTATGAGAACGGACGAATTGCCCAAGGACAAATACGGTTGCAGGGCATAGATTTGACCGTTTTGTCACAGCAGGAATTACGCTCACTTCGTGGTAAAAAGATGGCGATGGTATTTCAGGAGCCGATGGCGGCGTTTGATCCGGTGTACACTATCGGGTATCAGCTGATAGAAATCATCATGGAGCATGACCGGAAGACACGAAAGCAAGCATGGGCTCATGCGGTTCATTTGCTGAACAGGGTAGGGATTCCTGAACCGGAAATTCGTATGAAGCAGTACCCCGGAGAGCTGTCCGGTGGGATGCTGCAACGGGCGATGATTGCAATGGCACTTTCATGTGGCCCTGAGCTGCTAATAGCGGATGAACCAACAACGGCGCTGGATGTAACGATTCAGTCACAAATTTTGCAATTGCTTCAGGAATTAAAGACAGAATTCAACATGTCGATTCTGTTGATTACGCATGATTTGGGTATTGCCGCAGAGGTTGCGGATCGAATTGTTGTGATGTATGCCGGTCGAGTTGTGGAGCAAGCAGTAACGGAAGAACTGTTCGAGCTGCCATTGCACCCTTACACTAGAGGGTTACTTCGTTCGGTGGCAACACTGGATACAGATCGCAGCAGCAAGCTGTTTTCGATCCCGGGGGCAATTCCGAGCCTGAGTGCATTGCCTTCCGGCTGCTTGTTTCACCCGCGTTGCCCGCATGCGACAGATCAATGCAAAAACGAAGCGCCACCGCTGGCAGCCAAGGATGAACGCGAGGTAGCTTGCTGGCATTCGGAGCAATTGGCTGCCTCCGACGAGTGGCATATTACAGAGCTATCGATGAAAGGGCAGATCACGGCAAATGCTGTTGCAAAGGCAACCGAAGTAAAGGAAGAATTGACGAACGTATCTGCTGTTGATGGGGCTAAGGTGAGCAGTCATGGCGTACAGGTAAAGAACTCCCCTAAATCCAATGAGACTATCACGGAAACCGTCCAGAACAAGCAGGACTTGTTTAGAGTGGATGGAATTCGCAAGTATTATCCGGTGAAAAAAAGCTTTCCCGGTCGGACGGGTGCTTCGATCCGGGCGGTGGATGATGTATCGTTCTCAATCCGGCAGGGCGAAACCTTTGGATTGGTCGGAGAATCCGGCAGCGGTAAGTCTACTTTAGGCCGGCTGCTGATGCAGCTGGAACGTCCGACCTCAGGGCAGGTATGGTTCCAGGATCGGGAGCTGACACGTTTAGGAAATTCTGAGTTGCGATCCGTTCGCCGTGATATGCAGATGATTTTTCAAGACCCCTACGGATCACTTGATCCACGGTGGAATGTGGGAGATATCATAGGGGAGCCGCTTGCGGTTCATGAAGGGTTGTATGGCAAGGCAAAGCAGGAACGGGTGGAAGAACTCCTGAGCGCTGTTGGATTATCACCTTCGCTGGTTACTCGGTTTCCGCATGAATTTTCGGGAGGACAGCGGCAGCGAATCGGGATAGCCCGTGCCATTGCTCTGCAACCGCAGTTTATTTTGGCGGATGAGGCAGTGTCGGCTTTGGATGTTTCCGTTCAGTCACAAATTGTCAATCTGCTTCAGGACTTACAGCGTAAGCTGGATACAACCTATTTGTTTATTGCACACGGATTGCACATTGTCCGCCATATTTCAGATCGGATAGGGGTTATGTACTTGGGGAAACTTGTAGAAATTGCGCCAAGTGACGAGTTGTTCAGGCATCCTGCCCATCCGTATACCCGGGGGCTTGTTGCCTCGATACCTAACCCAAATCCGAAAAACCGTCGGGAGCTAATTACGGTACAAGGTGAGATTCCTTCGCCTGCGAAGCCGCCATCCGGCTGTCGTTTTCATACCCGCTGTCCACTAGCGACCTCGCGTTGTCGTGAGGAAGCACCTGAGCTGACAGCGATTAGCACAGGACATTATGCCGCTTGTCATTACCCGGCCTAGGTTCAACCCCTTCCTTTGATCTGCTATCGGCATGATAAGAGAGCTACATTCTACAGGCCGTTCATGGTAAGATAAGGATAGAAGTATATAAATTCAATAGGAAAAGAGGGTATTATGCTAGATAAATGGGTTCAGGAATTAAAAGATGATGAACAAGAGCTGATTGCGTGGAGAAGACATCTACATCAGCATCCCGAGCTGTCTTTTGAAGAAACGAATACGTCTGCATTTATCGCCGATCAATTGCGCTCTTTTGGTATTGAGGTAAGAACGAATGTGGGTGGAAACGGTGTGCTCGGGTTTTTAGAAGGCGGTCAGCCAGGTAGAACGATTGCATTTCGTGCTGATTTTGATGCACTTCCCATTCAGGATGAAAAGGATGTGCCTTATAAATCGACCGTTCCGGGTGTTATGCATGCCTGCGGACATGATGGTCACACGGCTGCGTTACTTGGAGTGGCACGCGTGTTGAGCCATAACCGTGAGGCGCTGAAGGGAAAGCTTGTGTTTATTTTTCAACATGCGGAAGAAAAACCGCCTGGCGGAGCCAAGTTTATGATTGAGGATGGCTGTCTGGATGGGGTAGAGGCGGTATATGGTATTCACCTCGCATCTGAAATTCCTTTTGGTAAAATTGGATTAAAGAGTGGGCCTGCGATGGCGGCTGTCGACGCGTTTACGATCCAGATCAACGGTAAAGGCGGGCATGGCGCACGACCGCATCAGACGGTGGACTCTATTGTTATCGGCAGTCAAATTGTGAACGGGTTGCAGCAGGTGGTTAGTCGCAGGGTGGACCCTATTGAATCAGCAGTGTTAACGATTGGGGTATTTCAAGCTGGAACTGCCTTTAATGTGATTGCAGATAAGGCTAAAATTGAAGGCACCGTACGTACGTTTAATAAGGAAGTGCGTAAGGAAGTCGAGAATGAAATTCGCAGTATCGTCAAGGGGTTGACTGAGGCTTATCATGCCGGATACGAAATTGACTATCTGAATGGCTATCCTTCTTTGGTGAATGCCGAAGCCGAAACGGAACGTGTACGCGAGCTCATCGGCAGACTGTATGGAGCAGACGCTTTTTTGGATTTGAAGCCGGTCATGGGAGCAGAGGATTTTGCTTATTATTTGGAGCATCGACCGGGAGCCTTCATTCATGTGGGTGCACGCAATGAGGATGAACGAACGCATTTTGCTCATCACCATCCTCACTTTGATTTTGATGAGCGGGCATTGCTCGTCTCAGGGCATATTTTTTTAGCACTGGCGCTTGAATACTTGCAATAATAGGCATATGTTTATGACTGACGACATATTAACGAAGCTGGAACCGCGCATAGCGCGGTTTTTTGTTGTAAATCCAAGTATTTTGACACCCATAAAGAATGAAAATTAAGTAATTAATTCACTATATGAAAAATTCATAATAGAATTAAATAAAAGGTATTAACTCTGAAGGAAGTTCAAACCTCCTATTATAAGCTGCGGAGCAGGAGATAAAATTGTATTATCTTGATTTTTCGCACAAGGAAATGGGAAAAAGATGACGAATCTATTGAGCAAGACACCGATGTAAGCGCTAACAAAACCAGTGTTGCACCGTATTTATTGGGAATGAATGGGGGTGAGTCTGAGAGGACATTTGTCAGAATTGTGAGAAGCAACGATAACGATAGGAACGAATTCAGAATCGGCTGATTACTTTTATCTCAAAATGACTCGCATAGTCAATTGATAATGAAGAAGGAGGTTGAATTCATTGACTAAGGCAAAAAACAGGTTGAGAATTGCTTGTTTGGCGCTTGTGGTAGCGGGTGCTTCCTGGACAGGAATGATAGCGCCGACTCATGCTGCTCCAAGTGACGATTACAGTTGGAAAAGTGTGGTTACGGGTGGAGGAGGAGGTTTTGTACCTGGCATTATTTTTAATGAAACGGAAAAAGACCTGATCTATGCCCGTACAGATATTGGAGGAGCTTACCGCTGGAATGCTGCCAATGAGAGTTGGATTCCGCTGACGGATTCTGTGGGCTGGGAGGATTGGAACAAAAATGGTGTCGATGCACTAGCGACTGATACTGTTGATCCGAATCGTGTATATATAGCTACAGGTACGTATACTAATTCATGGGATAAACAAAACGGGCAAATTATGCGTTCCATCGACAGGGGCAATACGTGGCAGACAACCAAGCTTCCTTTTAAGGTGGGGGGCAATATGCCGGGGCGTTCAATGGGTGAACGTCTGACGATTGATCCAAATAAAAATAATATTTTGTTCTTTGGAGCTCGAAGTGGTAATGGACTATGGAAAAGCTCTGATTTTGGAGCAACTTGGAGCAAGGTAAGCAGTTTCCCGAATCCAGGGACGTATGTACAGGACCCTTCCAATGAATATACCAGCGACATTGTCGGTTTATCGTGGATCACCTTTGACAAAAAAACAGGCTCTTCCAGTAAAGCAACGCAGACGATCTATGTAGGTGTTGCAGATAAAAAGCAAAGTGTCTATCGCAGTACAGATGGCGGGACAACCTGGTCTGCTATAGCGGGACAGCCTACGGGCTATTTGCCACATCACGGTGTGTTATCACCGGACGGCAATCTATATATTTCTTATAGCGATGGAGCAGGTCCATATGATGGATCAAAGGGTGAACTGTGGAAATTGAATACAGCAAGCGGGCAATGGACTAACATTAGCCCCATAGGTAGCAGTAGTGCGGACAATCATTTTGGATATGGTGGACTGACGGTGGATGCCCAGAAGCCAGGTACACTCATGGTTGCTACGTTGAATGCCTGGTGGCCGGATGAAACGATTTATCGCAGCACTGATAGTGGGGCAACTTGGAATCCTATTTGGGAATTTGATGGTTATCCGTCTCGTAAGCTAAAATACAATCTGGATATAAGCGGTGCGCCTTGGCTGACTTTCAATGCCAACCCTGCTCCACCGGAAGTATCGCCCAAGCTGGGGTGGATGATTGGAGATCTGGAGATAGATCCATTTAATTCAGACCATATGTTGTACGGCACCGGAGCTACGATTTATGGCTCTAAAAATCTGACCAATTGGGATAAAGGCGGAAAGCTGGATATTTCAGTAGCCGCTAAAGGGGTAGAGGAAACGGCAATTTTGGATCTGGTGAGCCCTCCAACCGGCGCGCCTTTGGTGAGCGCAGTAGGTGATGTCTCTGGATTCAGACATGACGATTTATTCAAGGCTCCAGCTAAAATGCTGGATAATCCGACCTTTACAAGCAGCGAAAGCATTGATTATGCCGAGCTGAATCCTTCTTTTATGGCCCGAGTAGGTAAAGCGGATTATAAAAAAGATCCAAATGCCAAATCCATCGGTTTTTCCAATGATGGAGGAGCCAACTGGTATAAAGCAAATAGCGAGCCTTCCGGTACAGCAGGAGGAGGCAGCATCGCCGTAGCAGCAGATGGTAATGGCTTGCTGTGGAGTACATCAGACAAAGGTGTGTTCTACTCCAAAACTGGCGGCAACTCATGGACAGCAAGCACAGGGATTCCAGCGAATGCAAAGATCGTCTCTGACCGAGTGAACCCTAATAAATATTACGCATTTGCCTCCGGGAAAATATATGTGAGCACCAATGGAGGCGTATCCTTTACGCCATCAGCGGCAACTGGCTTACCGACAGCAGGCAATGCTGATATTGATGCTGTACGAGGAGCAGAAGGAGATGTGTGGTTCGCCGGAGGCTCCGAGGATGGAGGACCATACGGCTTATGGCATTCCAAGGATTCAGGTGTTACATTCACCAAACTCGATAATGTGCAGGAAGCGGATTTTGTAGGCTTTGGTAAGGCAGCGCCGAACCGTACGAATGCAGCGGTATTTATCGTTGGTAAAATTGATGGTACACGTGGATTTTACCGTTCGGACGATGCTGGCGCAAACTGGGCGCGCATTAATGACGACAAGCATCAATATGCTCGAGTGACCAAAATTATTGGGGACCCTCGGGTTTATGGACGTGCTTATCTGGGAACGAATGGCCGTGGCATTCTGGTGGCAGATCGTGTGGGTGGTGATCAGCCATCTACCGGGCAAGCAAGTATTACACCAACGACTGCAACCTATGGAGTGAATAACAGCAATACGGATCTTACTGTCAAGCTAACACTTAACGGCAATACGTTAGAAGCTATCAAGCAGGGGAGTGTGGTGTTGAACAAAGGTGAAGATTATACGCTTAGTGAAGAAACAGTCGTTCTTACCAACAAGTATTTATCTAAACTTCCTAAAGGAGAGACAGCACTAAACTTCCATTTTAGTACAGGTAATGATGTGTTGTTTACGATTACGGTGAAAGGGGATACGCCAAGTGAGCCGGGAACAGGCGAGGGCGTTCTGAAGGTGCAAACCTTCAATGGGAATGTATCCGCCACAAGCAATACAATCAGTTCCAAATTTAAAATAACCAATACGGGAACCTCATCAATTTCCCTAGCAGACGTGACATTGCGTTATTATTACACCATTAACGGGGAGAAAGCACAAAATTTCTTCACGGATTGGTCGAGCGTCGGTACAGGGAATGTGATTGCTAGCTTCAAAACATTATCCAATGCGAAGCCAGGGGCAGATTCTTATGCAGAAATCGGGTTTAAATCGGCTGCGGGTTCTTTAGAGCCCGGTCAAAGTGTGGAGTTGCAAACCCGGATATCCAAAGAGGACTGGAGCAGTTACACACAAACCGATGATTATTCATTTAATCCCACAGCAAACAGTTTACAAGATTCTGCTAAAATAACCGCTTATCTGTCTGGAAGCAAGCAATGGGGAATTGAGCCCTAAACCTTAATAAGAATAATCCTAAGTCAGCCACTCTAATGAGTGAGCTGGCTTTATTTTTGACGACCTTATTGTCCCGCATTCTTTTTTTTGGAAAAAGCAACGACAAGTTGAAAACAGCTACTAATAGAGATTCAAATTAAATAATATAATTATTTCACTATATGAAAAATTCATAATAGAAAAAAAACTCTTTCTCGCATACGATCTCCACAAAACAAACACACCACTTTAAGTAGAAAAAAGAAACACTAACACGAACATTTGTTCCCTTTATCTTGAAAAAGAAACGCTCCTGTCCTTAGACAAAAAGCGTCTTTAATCCATTTTTTATATTTATCATACACCTCAAACAAGATGCCGGGATACTGAAATTAACAGTGTCATCGTAATGACATTCACAATCGTAGAAAGTAATACTGTTTGTGCGGCAAAATCGGGTTCATTTTTATATTCTTCCGCTAAAATACTTGTATTAACGCCGGTAGGCATACCCGATGCAATGAGCAAGGCTTGAGCCGGAATCCCCTTAAGACCCAGCAGCAAGACGAGCATAAAACCGACCATTGGACCAGCAATCAGACGTAGTACCATACTAATGTACACGGCTGTCCGGCGCAAACGAAAGGGATATTGCACAATTTGTGCTCCCAAAGTAAGCAGAGCCACAGCAACCATCGACTGACTAATATAATTCAAAGGTTCAGCCAGTAAATTAGGCAACGGACTATGCAGCAGATTAAGGAGCAAACCTAGCGCAAGCGCATAGGGAACAGGCATTTTAAAAAAGTTAATTAATATTTTTCGAGTATTGGCCTTGCCGTTTTGCACAACAAAAGTGCCGTATGTAAAAGTGACAAAGCTTTGAAAGGTCATAATCAGAGCTTGAACGGAAATGGCCAACGGGTCACCTTTAAACACCAACTGATTGATTGGCAGACCATAATTTCCTGAATTATCTAGCATCACACTATTTGTAAAAGCTCCGCGCATTCCGGGGCTGTATTTCAGAGATCTGGCGACGGTAGTGCTGATTACGTACAGAATAGCTATGTACAAGGCATAAAAAAGTGAAACCTCACCCATGAGCATTAAAGAAATTTCCGAGTTATAAAGACCTGTAAACACAACTGCGGGGGTGATATAGTAAAAATTGATTTTAGCTAAGGTATACAAATCCAGTCGAAAATAATATTGCATGATACAACCAAAACCGATAAGTACAAAAATAGGTAAAACAACGTCCAAAAGAATGGTGCCGAACATGTCTGTTTCATCTTCTTTCTATTATGCGAATGTAAAGGCTGATTCTTAAAAATGCATGTGTAATTCTCATTATACTGTGTAAATAGGTTAGGCGTATAATAAAATTTTATAGTGATTTTGACAATATGGACTGCAGCTATAG
The DNA here is from genome assembly GCF_024213315.1 of Paenibacillus sp. A3M_27_13. Classification (NCBI taxonomy): domain Bacteria; kingdom Bacillati; phylum Bacillota; class Bacilli; order Caryophanales; family Paenibacillaceae; genus Paenibacillus; species Paenibacillus sp. A3M_27_13. The sequence goes on along the minus strand of NZ_JANAVE010000001.1, from coordinate 212,653 downwards.
TAGTGTCTCACACATTAGATAAGAAAAGATAAAAAATCAGCTTAGAGAAGCCGTTAATACATCTAGGGACATTTGAGCCCGGTCTTTACTATAAGGAGGAATCGCATCATGAGAAACACTTGGACAGCTTTACTAGCGTGTATACTGGTCTTGGGTTTGGCAGCGGGAACCGCTGAAGCCAAGCAGGGACGCGGAAATGATCAGGAGAACAAACAGGAAGCAAAGACGTCTGTTAAAGACGGGAATGAAAAGAGCGGGGAAGAGCTAATCAATCCCCATGACTCAGACAATGATCAGTCCAAAAAACAAAAGGACAAAGCATCCGGGAAAAAGGATGAAAACAGTAAAAAAGACAAACACGCAGAAATCAGAAAAACCGAACCTGTTGCAGTAACAGATGATACATACGAGGAGTCCAAAGACCATAATGGTCACAAGGGACGCAACGGTTACAAAGGTCTGCTTCACGCGGTAGAAAATACGAAGGATAAGCCGGCAGGAGCGGTTATTGCGAATCTGCTGCTTACGAAATACCCAAACCGTTTGACTCCGGAGCAGGTTGCTGAACTTGAATTGATCCGGAATTCTGGTAAAGCACTGACTGAGGCAGCTGAGCTACTGGCTGAAAACGGAAATGTGACTGATGCCGTTTACATGCAGGAGGAGGCGGCACTGGCTAATGTGTCCGATCTGGACAGCTACAAAAAGCTGGGTGAATTCTCGAAGAAGGCCGGACGGCCGTCGGGTATGAAGCTGTTCGTGAATGGTGAAAAATACGATGCCAAACCGATTAACCGCAATGGGACCACACTTGTTCCGTTTAGAACAGCTTCCGAAGCTTTGGATGCAAAGGTTTCCTGGGATCCGAAAGAAAAGGCTGTTACTGTCACCCGTAACGGCGTGTCCGTCAAATTATTTGTTAACAGTCCAAAAGCATATATTAACGGTCAGCCGTATTCTATCGAGCAGCCAGCATCCATAGTGGATGGGACGACAATGGTACCTGTAAGGGTAATCGGAGAGGCCTTGGGGACAAATGTTAAATGGGAGCCTGAGAGCCAGTCCGTTGTTGTATACGAGCAGACAACAACAACACCTGCATCAACATCATAACGTGCTGTAAACAAAAAGGGCCCTGACTAACTGTCAGGCCTTTTTGTTTTACCTTGCAATTAATGATTTCGTATTCTTTTTAATGGTGAGAAGATAGATAGCCTTCATAATACTACCAAGCTATTCGCATTATGTGCTGGTCATGTGTACAATTAAATAGAGAACGCTTAGAAAAGGGAGTGTCATAGATGGATTTAGGATTAACGGGAAAAACAGCCTTTGTTGCAGGTTCCAGTAAAGGACTCGGCAAGGCAAGCGCACGAGAGCTGGCACGCGAGGGTGCGAATGTCGTCATTTCAGGACGGAACGAAGCAGAGCTTCAGCGGACGCAGGCGGAATTACTGGAAACAGCGAGTGGCCGCGTTGAATATGTAGTTTGCGATGTAACAAAACCAGAACATATCTCCCAGGCCATCCGCCGTACAGCTGATTTGTTTGGCACCGTGGATATTTTGGTTAACAATGCGGGTGGGCCTCCTGCCGGTACCTTTGATGATTTTACAGATGAAGTGTGGATGCAGGCCTTTGAACAAAATTTACTTAGTCATATCCGGTTGATCCGTGAAGTGTTACCATATATGAAAAAACAACAAAGCGGTAGGATTTTAAATATTGCTTCTTCCTCAGTTAAGCAGCCAATTCCGGGGTTAATCATTTCAAATACGCTGCGTACTGGAGTTGCTGGATTGGCAAAAACATTGTCTCTGGAATTAGCTCCTCATAATATTCTGGTACATACTGTAGCACCGGGGAGAATTGCAACTGATCGCGTGCGTAGCTTGGACGAGCATCGAGCTGAGAAAACCCAGCAAACGACGGATCAGGTTCGCAAACAAGCAGAAGAGGGCATTCCATTGGGACGGTATGGAGAGCCTGAAGAGTTCGGTAAAGTTGTTGCTTTTCTGGCGTCTTCAGCTTCATCCTATTTGACAGGGAGTACCATCCTTGTGGATGGCGGAATGATTAAATCGTTATAAAATAAAGATGCGTGCCAGCCTCAGGTTTAATTGAGTGCTGGCACGCTTTTTTAAAATTTATTTAGGAAGTAGAAAATCTTCATTCACGGACTGTTCAGCCCTCACGGCCTGGAAGCTCACAACCCTCATCGGTACATAAACCACCTGCATCTTGTTTGGACGAGCTGCCGCTTATCATGGTGAAAGGTGAGCGTTCATCCCATGCTTTTTGAAGCGCATCATGAAATACTTCCTCCGGCTGGGCACCAGAAATAGCAAATTTTCGATCAAATACAAAGAATGGCACACCCTGAACACCCAACTCAGCGCCTTCGGCTTCATCAGCTCTAACTTCGTCGGTAAAACGGTCACTGGCTAATATAGCAGCCGCTTCCTTTTGACCCAAACCAACTTCAGTAGCCAGCGCTACCAGCACTTCATGATCCCCTGTATGCTTGCCTTCGATGAAAACAGCTTGGAATAAACGCTCGCTCAGCTCCAGCATTTTGCCTTGTGTTTGAGCCCAAAGTGTTAAGCGGTGAGCATCAAGAGAGTTCGTCGGCACCATGGCATGAATATTATAATCAAGACCCGCAGAGCGTGCGTTTTCGTTCATTCGATCATTCATAGCCTGAGCCTCTTGCAGACTGACCCCATATTTAGCTGATAGTTCTTCATTGATCGTTTTACCACTATCTCTCACAGCATTCGGGTTCAATTCGAAACTCTTGAATGTCAATTGCACCTCATTGCGATGTGGGAATTGCTGTAATACTTGCTCCAAACGGCGTTTGCCGATATAACAGAATGGACACATATAATCAGACCAAACTTCGATATTCATAAGGAAAAAGCCTCCATGTATACGTATTTTATTGAGTAACTGGGAGTGGTGCTCCCCCCTTTAGAATGTGTATTAAGGTGGAACTTCATTAGTTACAATAAGAATTATAAAGCTAAAGCATTCAACGTGCAAATAATTAATGCTTGTCAAAAAATTAATGCTGTGATATTTTATATGTGTAACCGGTTACACATTGGAGTTGAACCTACACTATGACAACAATTAAAGAAGTCGCCAGCTTTGCAGGTGTTTCCGTAGCGACCGTATCCAGAGTTATTAATGAAACTGGATATGTACATGAGGATACACGGCGAAAGGTAGAGGCTGCTGTGAAGCAGTTAAATTACAAGCCTAATGAAGTTGCACGTTCTTTGTATAAAAAGAAATCCAGATTAATCGGCCTGCTGCTGCCGGATATTACGAACCCTTACTTTCCCTTGTTAGCTCGTGGGGTGGAGGATCGAATGCAGGAAAATGATTTTCGGATTATTTTCGGTAATAGTGATGAAGATCGCCAAAAAGAATTGGATTACATGGATACTTTTGTTCAAAATAATGTCGTTGGTGTTATTTCTTCTACCAATGATCCCGATGCCGATTGTTATGCCAAACTGAAGATCCCGGTCGTTTTTCTCGATCGAACTTCCAGTGACAGCCTCTCCGTATATGCAGATGGAGCCCATGGCGGTTGCTTGGCTGCTCAAGAAATGGTTGCCCGCGGCAGCAAACAAATTACAGTCATGCAGGGCCCTGCACATATTCGTCCAGCACAAGACCGTTTTCGCGGGGCGGTTGAAGAGCTTCAGCAATCCGGAATTGCTTACCATGTGGTCGAGACAACCTCCTTTTCGTTCAAGGAGGCCGAGTCGTGGGCCAAAGAGCTGTTTAGCAAGTACCCGGATACGGACGGAGTTATCGCAAGTAACGATATCGTGGCTACAGCGGTGATGCATGAGGCACATAGATTAGGAAAGAAAATCCCTGATGATGTTCAAATTATCGGGTTTGATGATATACCATTAAGTAGTTTGTTATTCCCGCCTTTGTCAACGATCCGACAACCTGCTTATGAAATGGGCTGGGAAGCAGCAGGGCTACTCATTCAGTTGATTGAGCAGTCGCAAGTAACGAAGTCAAGCGTACCTAATCTTCATTCGAAAGTACTTACCTATTCAAGCATACAATTGCCCGTCAAATTTATAGAACGGGAAACGACAAGAAAGGTGGATCATGATGGCTAAAATTTCAATTATCGGAAGCAGTTCTATGGATCTCGTAGTTACTTCGTCCAAACGTCCCGGTGCTGGTGAAACGGTATTGGGTGAAAGCTTTACAACCGTACCTGGAGGTAAAGGAGCCAATCAGGCAGTAGCCGCAGCACGACTCGGAGCAGACGTTACGATGATTGGACGTGTAGGGGATGACCATTTTGGAGAACAGATTTTACGGAATTTTGAAGAAAATCATGTTCATACTGGCTATGTGAAACCGGTTACACATATGGAAAGCGGTACAGCGCATATTGTACTAGCTGAAGGTGATAACAGTATTGTCGTGGTAAAAGCAGCAAATAATGAAGTGACACCCGCCTATGTGGAAGAAGCACTTGACGTCATTCGAAGTTCGGATATTGTGTTAATTCAACAGGAAATACCGTCGGAAACGGTTGTTTATGTAAGCGAAATTTGTGCGAAGTACCAGGTACCCTTGTTGCTGAATCCAGCCCCGGCTCGTGAAGTGGAAGAAAGCGTAATTGCGAATGCGACCTACATTACGCCAAACGAGCATGAAGCTGCCATTATGTTTAAGGATATGAGCCTGCAAGAAGCGTTGCGCAAATATCCCAACAAGCTGTTTGTGACTGAGGGCAGCAACGGTGTACGATTCTTCGACGGAGAACAGGAAGTCGTGGTTCCTACTTATAAAGTAGAAGCCGTTGATACAACAGGTGCAGGAGATACGTTTAACGCTGCTTTTGCAGTGGCATTGGCTGAAGGAAATTCGTTGGCAGACAGTGTGAAATTTGCTAATCGTGCTGCGTCATTGTCCGTAACCAAATTTGGAGCCCAAGGTGGAATGCCAACCCGACGTGAAGTGGAGGAGCAAATATAATATGAAGAAACATGGAATCCTAAACAGTCATATATCCAGAATACTGTCGGATCTCGGCCACACAGACTATATTGTCGTGGCTGATGCTGGCTTACCTGTTCCTGAAGGCGTTACCAAAATTGATTTGGCCCTTAAATTGGGGGTTCCATCCTTTCAGGACGTCGTTGATGTCATTGCAGCAGATATGGTGATCGAAAAAGTAATGCTGGCCGAAGAAATTAAACAAGAAAATGAACAAGCATTACAGTATATTATGCGCACCTTTGCAGGGGAGCAATTAGAACAGCCACAGCTTAATAAGCAGGCAGCCGTCATTGAGTTTTGCCCTCATGAACAATTCAAGGAGCTGACCCGGTATGCGAAGGCGGTCATTCGTACAGGAGAGGCTAAGCCGTTTGCCAATTGTATTTTGCAGGCAGGAGTTCATTTTGGATAAATCAATGTTGAATAAAAAGGAGGGTACAGCATGCAGATTCAAATGAAAGGAATTCACAAAGCCTTTGGAACCAATCAGGTACTGAGTGGTGTTGACTTTGATCTTCGTGAAGGAGAAGTACATGCCCTCATGGGTGAGAATGGTGCAGGCAAATCAACGCTGATGAATATTTTAATCGGACTGCATCGGCGAGATGAGGGAACGATCATCATTGACGGTCAGGAAACCTATTTTGCCGACCCCAAAGAAGCGGAGCAAAAAGGAATTGCTTTTATTCACCAGGAACTGAATGTGTGGCCGGAGATGACCGTGCTGGAAAATCTATTTATCGGCAAGGAAATGACATCCAAGTGGGGCTTACTAGACAGCTCCAAAATGAAAGCGCTAGCAAATGAACAATTCAGCAAGCTTTCGGTAAATCTTCCATTGAACGGTGAAGCAGGCGATTGTTCAGTGGGTCAACAGCAGATGATTGAAATTGCCAAAGCACTCATGACGGATGCTAAAGTTATCGTGATGGATGAGCCGACAGCCGCCTTAACCGAACGAGAAATTCAGAAGCTGTTCGAGGTTATTACTTCCTTGAAAAAAGATGGTGTTTCGATTGTGTATATTTCACATCGGATGGAGGAGATATTCGCGATCTGTGATCGGATTACCATCATGCGTGACGGGAAAACGGTGGATACTCAGGCGATTCCCGATACGCATTTTGATGAAGTTGTACGGAAAATGGTGGGTAGAGAGCTGACTGAACGCTACCCGGTAAGAACGCCTGCTTTGGGAGAAGTGGTGCTGGAGGTCAAAAATGCTTCGCATAAAGGGTTATTTGAAAATGTGAATTTCACTGTACGATCTGGGGAAATTGTAGGTTTTTCAGGCTTAATGGGCTCGGGACGGACCGAGATCATGCGGGCGTTATTTGGACTGGATGCTTTGGATCGTGGTGAGATTCATGTGCGTGGAAAAAAAGTGTCTATTCGTAAGCCGGATGATGCGGTGAAACTAGGGATTGGCTTCATTACAGAAGATCGAAAAGATGAGGGCTTGGTGCTGGACTTTTCCATCCGGGAAAATATGGTGCTGCCAAATCTGTTCAGCTTTACTTCAAAAGGATTTATTTCAGGTAAAAAAGAGCTAGATTTTGTTAACACTTTAATTAAGCGCTTACAAATTAAAACCCAATCGGGCGAAACAACGGTTCGCAGTTTGTCAGGTGGTAATCAGCAAAAGGTGGTTATTGCCAAATGGGTAGGTATTGGTCCAAATGTACTCATTCTTGACGAACCGACGAGAGGTGTGGATGTGGGAGCCAAGCGGGAAATCTACCAGTTGATGAACGAGCTGACCGAACGTGGAGTCGCGATTATCATGGTATCCTCGGAACTCCCTGAGGTACTCGGCATGAGCGATCGTATTGTCGTGGTGCACGAGGGAAAGATCAGCGGAGAGCTGAGCAGGGAAGAAGCCACACAAGAAAATATTATGACGCTAGCTACAGGAGGACAGTAATATGACAACTATGAATGAATCAAAAAGCAGCAAAGGCTTTCAAATGTCACAAATCACACAGAAGCTTGGCCCGTTGTTGGGACTCATTATTTTGGTAATTATCGTATCGGTCTTAAATCCCAGCTTTTTGGAACCGCTTAATATTTTGAATTTATTGCGCCAGGTATCTATTAATGCGTTAATTGCGTTCGGTATGACCTTCGTTATTCTCACAGGCGGAATTGATTTGTCAGTCGGCTCCATATTAGCACTATCCAGTGCGTTTGTCGCAAATATGATGCTGGCCGGGTTCGATCCTATTTTGGCGATTATCATTGGCTGTGCATTGGGTGGCGTGATGGGCATGGTCAACGGCTTGATGATTACGAAAGGTAAAATGGCTCCGTTCATCGCTACACTAGCAACCATGACCATTTTCAGAGGATTAACACTCGTTTATACCAACGGTAACCCTATTACAGGACTCGGAGACAGTCTGGTATTTCAATTGTTCGGTCGTGGCTATCAGTTCGGTATTCCGGTTCCAGCGATTACGATGCTCATTACCTTTGCTGTCCTATGGATCATTTTGCATAAAACACCATTCGGACGCAAAACGTATGCCATCGGTGGTAACGAGAAGGCTTCGATTGTATCCGGTATTAAAGTACCGCGTGTGAAAATTTGGATTTACTCTCTGGCTGGAATGCTTTCCGCGTTGGCGGGTGCTATCTTGACCTCACGTTTGAACTCGGCACAACCGACAGCGGGTACTTCTTATGAACTGGATGCCATTGCGGCTGTCGTATTAGGTGGAACAAGCCTCTCGGGAGGACGCGGACGAATCGTAGGTACGTTAATTGGTGTGCTTATCATCGGTACACTAAACAATGGCTTGAACTTGCTGGGGGTTAACTCTTTTTATCAAATGGTCGTAAAAGGGATAGTCATCGCTATTGCTGTATTGATTGACCGTAAAAAATCCGCATAATACACCTAATCTGCGTAGAAGGAGACACATAAATATGAAAAAGCTTATATTAATCATGACTGCCTTGCTGCTCCTGCTCATGACAGGGTGTTCCTTGGAACCGCCCGAATGGGCCAAACCTAAAGCGGCCGCGAACCTGAAGGACATTAAAATCGGCTTGTCGATCTCAACGCTGAACAATCCATTCTTCGTCTCTCTCAAAGACGGAGTTGTGGCAGAGGCCAAAAAACAAGGAATGCAGGTCATTGTTGTGGATGCACAAAATGATTCGGCGAAACAAAGTAATGACGTGGATGATCTGATTCAACAGGGAGTAAACGCGTTACTCATTAATCCGACAGATTCGTCGGCCATCTCCACTGTGGTACAATCAGCGAATGCATTGAACATCCCGGTTATTACACTGGATCGTTCTGCTGACAAAGGAGACGTAAAAGCACTCGTCGCTTCAGACAACGTAGAGGGAGGACGAATGGCTGCCAGATATGTGATTGATCAAGTTGGAAAAGGTGCCAAAGTGATTGAGCTGGAAGGTGTTCCAGGAGCATCCGCTACCCGTGAACGTGGGAAAGGCTTCCATGAAGTAGCAGATAAGGATCTGAAAGTCATAGCAAAACAATCGGCCGATTTTGATCGGACCAAAGGTTTGAACGTGATGGAAAATCTGCTGCAAGGAAACCCGGACGTACAGGCAGTATTTGCCCACAATGATGAAATGGCGTTGGGTGCGATCGAAGCAATCCAAAGCTCAGGTAAGAACATTCCAGTCATCGGTTTTGACGGTAACGAGGATGCGCTTAAATCAATTAAGGAAGGGAAACTGACAGCCACCGTAGCTCAGCAACCCGAGCTTATTGGTCAATTGGCGGTGCAGGCAGCCAAGGATGTACTTCAAGGTAAAACCGTGAAAACATCCATTCCCGCTAAGCTGGAGTTAGTGGATCAATCGAAATAAAAAGGGCGCTTGACTCAACATATTAAGCTATTCGGACTGATGCTGTAATGCGCATCAGTCCTTTTTTTGGCTATTCTACAATGACGATACATACACATAAATGGAAGTTTTTTATTTTTGTATTGTAAGAAGAGACGGTAAAAGATAGAATAACAATTATATGATAATGAGAATCACTATCATATTATGAATTGTATATATCTAAGGAGGACGTATATTGTGCAACAAAGGTACAGATTAAAATGGGAATCCACGCTTTGTCTTGTGGTTCTTTTGATGGTTGTATTGAGTGCATGTGGAAACGCAGCTAGTAACAACCAGACAAACGACAAGACTAGCACTAATGATCCCTCCGGGCAATCCAAAACGGTTGTCATGCGCGAGTATACTGATGCCACTGGCAATAAGATCAGTATCCCTGCAAATCCACAGCGAGTTGTCACGACACAATATTTGGATGCTATGCTGGCCTTGGGAGTTAAGCCTGCAGGTGCTGCTTCCCATTTGTTGGAAGGCAACTATTTAAAAGGTAAGATTGACGGAGTTGCGGATATTGGGAACCCGACAAATGTAGAAAAGGTGCTGGAGTTACAACCGGACCTGATCATCACAACAGAATATACCACGCCAGAAGTGAAGGAGCAGCTGGAGAAGATTGCTCCAACCGTAGTCGTTTCGTTTGGAGAAGGCGATGTATTTGAGCAACTGCGGAATGTCGCAGCCGTGCTGGGTAAGGACAAGGAAGCCGAGCAGTGGATCGCTAGTTTCAACAAAAAGGCTGAAGAAGGTCGAAAGAAGCTGGCTGGAAAATTTAAAAAAGATGAAACGGTTACGATTTATATGGCCTACGATAAGAATGTGTTAAGGGTATACGGAGCGCGGAATGTAGGACATGTTATTTACCGTTCACTGGAATTGAATCCTCCTGAGTACATACGCCAGAAGCTGGCGAAGGACCCGAGATTTAATTATGTTTATGATGTTATTTCAATGGAAAAGTTACCTGAACTATCAGGAGACCGAATTATTATGCTGGTTTATGATGAAGCGAGCAAGGACGGAATGCTTAAGCAAATTGAGCAAAGTGCATTGTGGAGAAATCTCCCGGCTGTCAAGAACCACAAAGTGTATTTCATCAAAGCTGACCCGTGGTTTACCTACTCGCCGCTGGCTATTGACAAATCGCTGGATGAAGCCGTTAACATGCTTTCCGTCGATCCTAAATAATCACTCGAAATTAGAAAGGAGAAGTCATGACTATGCTTAGACGATTTTTTGAATACTACCGTCCTTACCGGACTTTGTTCATCATTGATTTCTCTTGTGCCTTGCTAGCTGCACTGCTGGAGCTGGCTTTTCCGCTTGCAGTCAACCGGGTGGTCGATGATTTGCTGCCCAGCGGAAACTGGAAATGGATTTTATATGCCTGTCTAGCTCTACTCGGTATTTATGTCATAAGTGCTGCGCTGAATTACGTGGTTACCTATTGGGGGCACAAGCTGGGCATTAACATCGAATCGGACATGCGTAAAAAGCTGTTTGATCGGGTACAAAAGCAATCTTTTCGTTTTTTTGACAATAACAAAACAGGGCATCTCGTTTCACGTATGACCAACGATCTAATGGATATTGGGGAAATTGCCCACCACGGACCTGAAGATTTGTTCATCGCGTTGATGACACTGGGGGGAGCCTTTGGTATCATGCTCGGTATTAACTGGAAGCTGGCTGTACTGACTTTCATCATTGTACCCCTCATGATTTACTTGTCTCTTTATTTCAGCCGAAAAATGTCTGCTGCTTTCCATCGTATGTTTTCTGATATTGCGGATTACAACGCTCGTATTGAAAATAACGTCAGCGGGATTCGTGTTGTTCAAGCGTTCTCCAACGAAGCTCATGAAATGGAGCGTTTTGCTGAAAATAATGGACGTTTCCGTAAAACGAAGCTGATCGCGTACCGGATTATGGCCTGGAATTCCTCAATTAGTTTTATACTAATGAAGCTGGTTTCATTGTTTGTGCTTGTGTGTGGAACATGGTTTGTTATCAAAGGACAGATGACCTACGGGGAATTTATCGCATTTGTGATGCTGTCTAATGTATTCCTGGGGCCGATTAAACAAATTAATTCTGTCATCGAAACGTATCCGAAAGGGATTGCTGGCTTCCGACGGTATCTGGATTTGCTGGAAAGTGAATCGGATGTAGAAGATCTGCCAGGAGCCAAGGCGGTTAGCCATCTTAATGGAGATATTCAATTTGCAGGTGTAACGTTTGGTTACGAGAACAAAGATAAGGTATTACGCAAAGTGGACCTATCTATCCATGCGGGTGAAACCGTAGCACTTGTGGGTCCTTCAGGAGCAGGTAAAACGACACTTTGCAGTTTGTTGCCTCGCTTCTACGATGTCGAGGAAGGCAGCATTACCATTGATGGGATGGATATCCGTGAAATGAAGCTGGAATCGCTGCGATCCATGATTGGTATCGTACAGCAGGATGTATTCCTCTTTGATGGAACGATTCGTGAAAATATCGCTTATGGTAAGCTGGATGCTTCGGAAGAAGAAATCTGGGATGCTGCTCGTCGAGCTCAGATTGAAGACCTTGTTCGCTCATATCCGGATGGTCTGGATACAATGATCGGTGAGCGGGGTGTGAAGCTCTCCGGTGGTCAAAAGCAACGTTTGTCTATTGCCCGGATGTTCCTTAAAAATCCGCCAATTCTCATTTTAGATGAAGCGACATCAGCATTGGATACAGAGACAGAAGCCGCGATTCAGCAGGCGCTGACAGAGCTATCCCAAGGCCGTACGACACTCGTTATTGCGCATCGTTTGGCAACGATCAAAAATGCTGACCGCATTATCGTAGTTGCAGATCAAGGGATTGCCGAGCAAGGCAGACATGAAGAGTTATTAGCAGTAAAAGGGGCATATAGCCGCCTGCACCAAGCTCAATATGGAACGTAAATAGGTCGATATGACGCCGTAAATAGAGAGAGGAATGAACGAGTTTGACAAAGAAAATGTGGATTGTGATGATGCTTCTGTCAGTCATTTTAGTTCTTACCGCCTGTGGTGGAAACGTAAAGCAGCCGGATGAAAAGCAGAATCAAACTTCTAGTGAACAAAAATCAGAGGAAACGAAAACAGTCAAAACGATTCATGGAGATATTAAGATACCGGTTCACCCTCAGCGGGTTGTAGTGGATTTGTACCTGAATGATTTATTAGCACTAGGAATTAAACCTGTGGGAAGTGTTAAATATTATCTGGATAATCCGTTTTCGAAGGATCTTGTACAGGGAATTACAAGCATTGGAGACCGCGGAAGTGTATCCATTGAGAAAGTATTGACTCTGCAGCCGGATTTGATTCTGATTGGTTCCAAAGATGCTTCTGAATATGAAAAATACAGTAAAATTGCTCCGACCATCGTGATTCCTTATGGAACGTACAAGAATGTGCATGAGGAACTGACAGCTTTTGGTGAACTGCTTGGAAAAGAACAGGAAGCCAAAACATGGCTTGCTCAATACGATCAGCGAATGCAGGCTGCACGTGACAAGCTAAAGGGAATTGTTCAGCCTGGAGATACTTTCACCGTAATGGAAGCTTCGGAAAAAGAATACTATGTCTATGGTGATAATTTTGGCAGAGGAGGACAGGCGGTATACAGAGGACTGAATTTGACACCTCCGCCGCTTGTCCAAAAAGAATTATTAGGTGAGACTCAATGGAAATCGGTGTCAAAAGAAGTCATTAATCAATATGCCGGCTCTTATATCTTTCTGACGGTTAACAAGGATTTGGGCGGTTACGAAGGAGACAGCATATGGAAATCACTGAATGCAGTCCGGCAAGGTAAGGTTTTTGAGCTCCAAGAGGATCGATATTGGTACTTCGATCCCATCGCTATTGTAGGGCAAGCTGAAGAAATCGCAGATATGATCGTCCAGCGGAATAAAGAGAACGCCGCACAGAAGTAGTCGCTTCGGTGTTGTTGGCAGCCCTTTGGTATTTATGCCGAAGGGCTTTATTTTTTCACAATAGGGCAGATCATTAGGCATTCCTCGAAATTTGCTATTGAAGCCGTTGCCACATTAATTTACAATAGTAAAGATTGCATGATAATAATTCTCATTATCAACATCATCTTCAACACAGTTCGTGATAGCTACATACTATTCAACAGTAAGGGTGAACAATAGTTATGAAATTATCAGAATCATCGGATAGCCCTGCTCAAAGTAATCATAACCAGTCGCCGACTCAATTCCACTCGCGACCTTGGGCGGCTTCGCTTATCCTGACAGCTGGGCTTGGACTTTTAGCGTTCGGTATCGCGCTATCCCTATCTTTTGGTGCAGCCTCTATTAGGCTAGAAGAGGTATGGAACGCCGTTTTTCATTTTAAACCCGAGTTACAAAACCATCAAATTATTTGGGAAATCCGTCTACCTCGGATTCTGGGTGGGGTTCTAATCGGAGTTTGCTTTGCCGTAGCAGGTGCAATTATGCAAGGAATGACCCGAAATCCGCTTGCTGACTCGGGCTTGCTTGGACTGAACTCGGGAGCCAGCTTGGCGATGGCGATTTGCTTTGCCCTTTTTCCCGGATCTTCCTTTTTACAGTTAATGTTGTATTCCTTTGTTGGTGCAGCTCTGGCTGTTGTGATGGTATATGGTACAAGCTCCATCTCCAAATCAGGTCTTACGCCAGTTCGTCTTGTATTGGCGGGCGCAGCTGTCACGGCATTGCTGTCTGCCTTAGGAGATGCAATTAGTTTGTACTTTAATGTTGGACAGGATTTAGCCTTTTGGTATGCCGGAGGGCTTAGTGGAACCAAGTGGGTTCAGCTCGGTATAGTTTTGCCTTGGGTTGTGGCAGCTTTTATCGGCGCTCTCATGTTGTCGCGCTCCATTACGCTGCTTAGTTTGGGAGACGAAATTGCGTTAAGTCTAGGTCAGCGAACTGGGGTGGTAAAGGTAGTCGGGATGATTCTTGTTCTGATTCTGGCGGGTGCAGCGGTGTCGTTGGTTGGTTCTATAGGTTTCGTGGGATTAATTATTCCCCATATAACCCGCAAGCTGGTTGGCGTCGATTATCGCTGGATTATTCCATGCTCGGCCATTATGGGAGCTTTACTCATTGTATTTGCCGATCTGGCAGCCCGTATGATTAACGCACCTGAGGAAACACCGGTGGGCGTACTTATTGCCTTAATTGGGGTTCCATTCTTCCTTTATCTGGCACGTAAAGAAAGGAGGGCGCTGTAAGATGAATAACGTTACGAATGGGGCTATTGCCAAAGCTAGTCATCGTAAAAAAATCCATGATTGGATGGTTGTAATTATTCTGATCGTATTGCTCATTGCTGCGTTCACCATAAGCGCGAATACGGGAACTATCCGGCTTTCGCCAATGGAGCTATTTAGAACCTTGTTTGGACAAGGGACTCCACAGCAGGAATTAATCCTCTTTGAATTCCGATTGCCGCGAATGGTTATTTCTCTTCTAATCGGTGCAGGTCTCGCTGTTTCTGGCTGCATCATGCAAGGGGTCTCACGTAACGGCCTAGCGGACCCTGGTATTCTGGGGATTAATGCGGGCGCCGGGCTGATGGTCATGCTGTTTATATTGCTTTTTCCATCTATGCAAACTACGAATTCATTGTTTTTACTTCCCGCTCTTGCGCTGATTGGATCAGGAGCAGCTGCTATTCTCATCTACGCGCTTTCTTACAAGAAAGGCGAAGGAATTTCCCCGACAAGGCTACTGCTGAGCGGAATTGGCGTAGCAGCGGGTATCAGTGCTGCGATGATCATTATGACTCTTAAGCTGACACCTGAAAGTTACACGTTTGTAGCTAATTGGTTAGCAGGAAGCATCTGGGGCTCAAACTGGAAATTCGTAATGGCTCTGTTGCCTTGGCTAATTGTATTGCTTCCTTTCGCATACTACAAAGCAAATGTGATGAATGTGCTTAATCTGGGAGATCAGACGGCATTGGGGTTGGGTACACCTATCGAAAAGGAACGTATTCTCCTTCTCGCTGCTGCGGTTGGATTGGCTAGTTCTAGTGTTTCGGTTAGCGGCGGTATCGGCTTTGTCGGTTTGGTGGCTCCACATTTGGTGAGAAAGCTGGTGGGTCCGAAGCATAAAATGCTGCTGGTAACCTGTGCTTTAGTTGGAGGACTCCTGGTACTTGTAGCGGATACGATCACACGATCCTTACCTCTACAGAAAGAAATACCGACAGGTTTGATTGTAGCCATCATTGGTGCGCCATACTTTTTATATCTGCTGAGTCGCTCCAAAGGGTAACATCACGAAAGGGTACCACCTGTCAATTAAAGGATACACACAACAAATAACCTTCAACACCACTAAGGAAGTGGGGCTGAAGGTTATTTTTTTCATTTGATTTAGCAGCCTTTCATCTCAACGGGAAGTATTCAAGGCATGAGAGGTTTGATGCAGCTCTCTGATCATTTTATGCAACGTGTAATTTTCCTGACGTGTCACGCCGTGTTGATTTTCCTGAACCAGCAACTGATGGATGTTTCGTTTTAGAATTTCACTTCGACGTTCCAGCATTTCGGTACTCATAAATAAATGAACACTCCCTTTGTCATGAATAAACCTACATTTTTGAAATGAGCATAGGCTGAATATAAGTTTGCCTTTCGACTTCTTTAAGTATATCGTGCTAGATGATCAAGGGAAAACGGAGCGAGACTGCAAATTACTTTTTCTCATCATCCATGCCGTGTCGACAGCGACTCACCCCATGAGTTCTTAGATATACTTCCTGATGCTGGCGATAACAGGAGATTAGACGTAATTAACTTCATGTATATAATTTGACTAGCTCATGTTTTTTGATATAAACGGATTTAGTGTATTAATCCATTTAAAATTTTGCTGAAAGCTATGGAGGGGAGCAACTAGAACTGCAAAGGTGTATTCAATGCAACATTGGTTTATTCCATATCAACGAGCTCCGTTAACCAAATTTTGCAGTTCTAAATGTCGGAGTCATTACAACTACCTAAAGAAAAGAAAAGAATAAGAGGCTATAACGTTTTGGAAGTGAGGAGATACAATATTGATTATTTAAAAATCAAATAAAGAAATTGAGATCATGAGGGGAGCTGGCCGAATTACGACTATTCTGCCAGTCCGCACCACTTGCCTTTGAGGCCGAACTTTTCAAGTCCTGTGTGTACGCCGTAGACGTATACTGGAAGCCATGATCCGAATGAAGCACGGCTCTGGATACGTCTATTTTGTGTGCATTCATAATACCAATTTCTTTATACCCCGGACCGAAAAGATCCGGAATGGTGGAGAAATAGCTGCTTTATTATCATTATTTGTATTGTGGATATACCGGCTGAA
Source organism: Paenibacillus sp. A3M_27_13 (assembly GCF_024213315.1). NCBI lineage: Bacteria > Bacillati > Bacillota > Bacilli > Caryophanales > Paenibacillaceae > Paenibacillus > Paenibacillus sp. A3M_27_13. The sequence continues at coordinate 196,347 of NZ_JANAVE010000001.1, read as the reverse complement.
CGGCTACCTGCTCAGGATCATGACCGAAGAACAACAGATTCGGCTTAACCTCCTGCACAATCTGCTGAATGCGGGCGATTGACTGGCGTGCCTGTTCACGGTCAAAGCCGTCAAACGGCACGTCGTTTGCGTAATTCTCCTGCGTGTAGGCAACATCAATCGTCAGCATGACCGGACCCGATTCCTTTGTTGTGACCAGCGCGGACTGATGACCCGGCGAATGACCCGGAGTATAGAACAGTTGCAAACCTGGAACCAGCTCATGATCCCCTTGAAGCAGTCGGTAATTCAAGTCCGCCTGCACGCATTCCGGTGGCGCATACTGCAGATTACCGATCGCAGCGTCTGCTTCGGTCTGCTGCACATAAATCGGTGTATTCGGAAAATGCGGATTGCCTCCAGCATGATCCATATGCATATGAGAGATTACGATGGCATGGATATCGTCCGGTTGATAGCCGATCCGATCCAGTACAGCCACGATACTATCATCGGCTGACATATGGGGAATGAAGCGCCCTTCTAACGGTGTACTTTTAAAATAATTTGGATTGTTGATAAACGAATCCGGCATACCGGTATCAATGAGAATCGGACCGTGATCTGTCTCCAGCAGATACGACCAGATTTGCAGGCGCACCAGTTCACCGGGCTGTGCATGATGGTTGAGTGAGGAGCGATCAATATCAAGCTGACCGATCGGTAACCAGTACAATTTGTTAATCATACAATCATCCTCCAATCTTAGTTTACATAATAATTATTATGTAGTTATGAATCAGGGTTTCGGCTGACAGAAAGTGATGTTTGTATTTTCGTTTGTAAGATCCGGGTGCTGGAGCCTCATGCTGTCGTTGTAATCTCACTCTTTCGAAAATTAATTTTTAATAGTTTAAATGATAAGGCATGTAGGCGTCCAGCAGAAATTTGCCCAGAAGCTGGATCACACGGTCATCATCTCGAAAATCGGTGAAATTCTTGGTGATCCACTGCTGCTATTGGGTGAAAATTACAATCAGCTAGCAGGCTATCATATGGAGATGGTGCACGCGCCGGAAGATGATCCGGATAGCGAGCTGGAAACTGCATATGATATTCATGTTTTGGCCACTATGGCGATTTTGACTGCTACCGATCGAGAGCAGCGCCCCAGCTTGCTGATGAAGTAGAGAAGTGGTGCTGCATGCAAGACTATTGGCTATTTAGTTTTGTTTTGGATATGAATGAATTACATTCGGAGAACTTTTCTTGAGCGTGTTTTAATTTGTCTACATTGTGGGATCGACCCCCTCTGACCCTATGCCACCCCGTTAAGTTCTTTGAAATGTCTGCTTGAAGGCGATACCAGGCTGGACAAGAGGGGAGCGCTTTATTTATACTTAAAAAGCGCTTAAAAAACAGCGTATAATATAAATTATACGCTGTTTAGGTTTAAAACGACTTTTAGAATCCCTCCTGCATAAGATGTCGATTGGATTGTCGATAAAAATCAGACGAAAATGATCGTTTTACAGTATATTTCGGAATATGAACTGAATTGGAGGCGAACGGGATGAAAAAAGAGTTGCGACATGTGGAGCTCGATACAACTGAAGAAACTGATGAAATATATACTGAGGAGCTGGAAGCTTTTTTGATCTGGATGAAGGATGCGGGATATACGATACATACGCAAAAAAATTATATGGGGGATGTAAAGCAATTTTTGCGCACGTTGCGTGAAAAACCACTCGATCAGGTGAAGAAGATTCATGTTATGTCGTATTTGTCTAAAGCGCGGGAGGGAGGCGCCGGAGATAGTACGCGGAACCGGAAGCATGCAGCGGTGAACAGTTTTTTTAAAGCGCTACAGGAATTTGAGTTATGCAGCACAAATCCGGCAGCGGGAATTAAGAAAGCAAAGACTGAAAAGAATCGTATGCCCGTCTATCTGGATGAAAAGGATATTCATCCGTTTTTGCTCGCGGTGGAGGGGAAATATGCAAATCGTAATATGGCTATTTTTCTGCTGATGGTCTACATGGGATTGCGGGTGGGGGAGGTTCATTCATTGAATGTCTCGGATTACAGCCGAGAAAGACGTACGTTAGATGTGTTCGGTAAAGGACGTAAGTGGCGTACTCTCCCGGTACCGGAAGCCGTATGTGATTTTGTAGAGCATGCGTTGGAGGAAAGATTGACGCCGTGGAGAGGTAAAGAGGATGCGATGTTCATATCCCAAAAAGGCCGCCGTCTGGCAGTGCGCACCATTCAACAGATCGCTACAGAAACGTTCGAACGATTCCAGCAAGATAAGAGTATAGAACGCCGGGAGGCTTATTCCAGCCATAAGCTGAGACATACATTTGCGACAATGCTATTACGTAAGGGAGCAGATCTGCGTACTGTACAGGAGCTACTGGGGCATTCATCCATTCAGACAACCACAGTATATACACATGTCACTGATCGGGAAAAAGAAAAAGCAATGGATAAGCTGGATATTCAGATACCGATATCAGGATTGTAAGTATAGCATGAAAGTTGAGATTAAATGAAAAATAGTTTACATAATAATCATTATGTAAACTCGTCAGAGGAAATTACATCCTGACTTGAAAATCACATCAACGGCTTTAGGTCATTATGATCATGAACGTAGTATTCTTTTTCATAGCGTTAGTTTTGTTTTTGATTGATTTGCTCCAACCTGATACTGATTAGCTGCCACCCAATCATTTTGCGCATACGATTCGATTTTGGTTCTTCAACAGCATTCTTCAATAGATTAGCCTCCTTATTTTAGCGATCATCTTATGTTAAGCATGAGAATAATTCAGAATAAGCTGGAAAGCAATAGTGAATTAAAGGTTAGTACGATATTACCTTGACAAAGGTAATATTTTACTGCAAAATTAGTGAAACAAATTTATAAATATGGTTTATAAAGTTGTTTTATGATGTTATAAAAAGAAGGTGCTATGTATGGAAAAAGCTAATACAAATTTAATTAAAGAAATAAATCTGAACCTGGTTCGCAAAGTATTGAAACAGATCAGTAAGACAACAAAACCCCAACTAGCCGCATTGACTGATTTAAGTGTGGTAACTATCAATACCCTTATGCAGGAATTGCTTAATAATGGAGAGATCTTTGAAGATGAAATCGTCCCTTCAAACGGAGGCAGGCATGCGTTAACCTATCGTTTTAATTATGAGTATAGTCTAGCACTGATTATACATATTAACGAAAAACAAGGGACAGATGTAGTGTGTACTACGGTAGTGAATTTAAATGAGGATGCTCTGATGAAAGAAGAGCATCCCTTTCAAATTTTTAATGCTACACAATTTTATTCCACGATTCAAGACATCATTTCCCTCTATCCTTCCATTAAAGTTATTGGAATAGGAATCCCGGGACAATCTGTAAATGGAGAAATTACAGTCAGCAGTCATGAAAGATTAAATGGAATTCGGTTGGCAGAGGATGTGCAAAGCAAATTTGGTTTGCCGGTTATTGTGGAGAATGACGTAAATGCCGCTATATGTGGTTACGTCTATAGAGAACAAATAGATGAAGATCAATGTGTACTGGCTATTTATTTTCCTGAGAATTCTCCACCAGGAATGGGGATTTATTTGCGAAATGGGATTTTAAAAGGAAAACATGGATTGGCTGGTGAAATCAAATTCCTTCCGTCGATAGTTTGGGATGAGAGTAAGGGAACGGAAGTTTTCTTCAATAGTATATGTGAAATTATTCAAATATTACAATCTGTATTTGATCCTGATCGAATTGTGATCTATAGAGAGAATATAGAAGAAGTGTCTTTCTTTCATTTTTTAGAATCCTACAAATCTAAACATAAGATGCCTTTGTATCCTAAGGTTATTTTCTCAGATTTATTTTATGAAGATTTTAAAACAGGGTTGAGAGGGTTAACTCTAAAAGAATTGGAACGTCCAATCATTGTCTTTAAATAATGTATATATGTGTAGTGAAGAGAGGGAGAGAAATGATGGCAACGTGTTGCCGCGATACAAAATCCCATAACCGAAATCCAATCAGACTACTCACAGAGAGATCACAATACTGTACAAGTTAAGAACATCCCCAAACAAAAGCTAATTCGAATGAAAGGAGTTAAGGACACGCTTATTGCTTTTTTGTTTTATTGTGGTGTGGAAGCCATGGTGGGCTTATGGGGAGCCAGCTATTTGGTAGGGGCCAGAAACATTACAGCCGAAACTGCAGCTGGCTGGATATCCTTATACTACGGTGGAATTACGATAGGCAGGCTTATTACGGGGTTCGTAACTTTAAAAATAAATAATCGTATGTTAATTCTGGCTGGCCAACTTACTGCAATTACAGGAGGACTCATTTTGTTGCTTCCTTTTTATGCTGTTCAGTTCAGAACAAGTGAATCGTACATTGAAAAAGAGAACTTTGAACGGTTAACCCAAGATTATATCTTAAATCATAAACACCCATGACAATAACGTGCTTTTCTATAAATTATCACTTGACCTGAAACGCGTTTCATCAGCTAAAGTAAACGTGTAACCTAAAAGAGAAAGCGAGGGCACTCTATGATCTCACTGATTTTACTTTGCTCAGTCATATGGATTGGTACTTATTGGTGCTTAACATTATCCGGGCAGCCTAAGGAAGTAAAACCTTACCGCTCCATCGATGATTTTTTTGAATAACTTTGTATGTCCACTTAATAAAGGAACTTTTTTTACTCACTTTATTAATATGTTTAATTAAATGGTTTAATAAGTGTACAGGGTATGTAATGCACCTATTAAATGAATGTTTGAAGATTTTAATAGAGATTTTGATGTTGATCCATGGAAAGAAAATGAAAAGCCGTAAATTAAACTTGGCTAATAAAGATCTTTATATATTAAGGGAGGATTTATATATGTTTAAACTGGTAGTAAGTGATCTGGATGGTACTTTTCTGAATAATAGTAGCACTTTTGATGCAGAATTATTTAATCAGGTGTATGGAGAAATGCAAGAAAATAATATTTCCTTTGTAGCTTGTACAGGCAAGCAGTGTGAAAGAGTAGAAGAATTATTTGGCGAGCACGGAAAAGGGATCTGGATCTTAGGGGACAGTGCTACGCGGATTAAAAAGGATGGAGTCGTCGTCAAAGAGTTTACGATTGAACGCAATTTAGCTTTACAAGCGATAAGAGATATCGAAAGTTTTTCCAATGATTTCATTATCATAGCATGTACAACGGCAGCAGCATTTGTTCATTCTTATATTCAAGACGAATACTATAAAATTGTGAAAGGCTCGTATAAAGAAGTGATTAAAATTGATTCATTTGATCAAATCAACAGTAGCTTTCTTAAAATAACTGTATATGATCCAACTGGAAGAAGTTCCTTATTAAGAAAACATGTTGAAAAGACTCTAATGGATCAAATTTATATCGTTGATTCTGAAGCAAATTGGCTGGATATTACAGCCCTTCATACCCATAAAGGGGAGACGGTAAGAAAACTCCAAGAGATATTGGGGGTTACTGAGGATGAGACCATATCTTTTGGAGATGGTGAAAATGATGTGGAACTTATGAGTATAGCAAAATATAGTTTTGCTATGAAAAACGCATGTGAGAATACTAAAAATGCTGCCAGTTTTATCACTAAATCCAACGAAGAAAACGGTGTCTTATTAACGATAAAAAAAATGATGGATTTACAAAAACAATAATATTAATTATCGTTATGGAGAGAAGACCCCAAATTGCCTCATGAAAGGACTATACGTAGCATGAAAAATAAAATACTGGTTTTTGATATTGGTGGCTCTTTTATTAAATTTAGTTTGTATTTTCAAGGTGAATTTATGTGCAAGGGGAAAGTTAAAACTCCATTGGACTCACTTGAGAATCTGCTTGTAGCTTTGAAGCAAATTCATAATCAGTTTATGGATGAATGTGAAGGTATAGCCGTCAGCATGCCAGGTATTGTGAATTCGGAAAGCGGTCACATGGTGCATGGCGGTTCATTAAGATATATAAATGATATAAATATGCTTGACGTTTTTAAGAAAGCGTTTCACAAGCCTGTAGCGATTGAAAATGATGGAAAGTGTGCTGCTCTTGGAGAAGCATGGCGTGGTTCATTACAAGGGATTACCGATGGTGTCGTTCTGGTCGTTGGAACAGGGATGGGCGGTGGAATCATCTCTCAAGGGAAATTGTTGAAGGGCCATCATTTATCAGCTGGGGAGTTCTCCTTCATTAGAACGAACAACGAAAATGCAGACAATGATGATTATCTGCTTGGTATGCAAGGGAGTAGTTTTGTTTTAACTAAAACCGTTGCGAAAGCCAAAGACCTTCCTGCAGATTCTATGACAGGTGAAAAGATATTCAAGTTCATTGAAGAAGGTGATGGCACGGTCCAAACGATTTTTCGAGAATACTGTAGGAACATCGCAACACAAATCATTAATTTGCAATCCATACTTGATCCTGAAAAGTTTGTAATTGGGGGAGGCATATCTGAAAATCCATTACTGGTTATTACCATTAGGGAAGAGCTAGAAAAGCTTTATAAGGATTCTTTCTATAATTTTGTGCGTGCAGATATTGAACAAAGTAGATTAGGCAATGAAGCGAATTTGCAAGGTGCTATATATAACTACAAACAATCCTATCATCTTGAATGATAACAAAAGTTATATTTCGATGAGCGCGGGATTGAGTATTACAAACAAATAAAATAACAATAAAAGAGCGTGCCTTAACTTTGGACACGCTTTTTTTGCATTACAGACGTTTGATATAGGAGCTTTATATAATGAAGCTGGATTGAAGGTTAGAAGCCGAGTTTTACATGAACTTGGATGTCTGATTTATCTTGTCCTATCTAGTAAGGAATTATTAAGTTTACATAATATATATTATGTTTTTTGTGTGGTAAAATCTGCAAGTGGATCACTCTTATCAAGTGTCCGCTTGCAGATTCAAGTTTCACTGACAATATAAAAGTAACTTATTTTTTATATTGAGAATATACGCATGTGTCTATATTTCATTTTCCGGGGGAGATTCAATCATCACTCCTTCGACATGCTTGCGTCCCAGCAGTTTTCGTTTTTTGCGGTTTTTCTTGGTTTCTAAAACAATATCCAGATCATAGTCGTCAGGATACAATTCAGTAGCAGCGATGTGAAGGGCGAGCCTCTTTTTGTTTATGGTTAGCTTCTGTCCTTGGATTAAAATCTCGACATTCCCCCGTTCATCCTCGGTTTTGTATACAATTCCAGTTCGATCCAGGTAGCCTACGTAAACACTATCACCAAGGGCAAATGGCTTGGTTTTGAGAGGAATTTCTTGTTTCCCCCGTTTTGTGACTGTACCGTCTAAAGCTGCTTTTTTAGGGAGAGGCTTATTTGCATCATCAGACTTTTCATCATCTACAGAAGGGGGAATAACAAACGATTCCTGTGTTTTCCGAGACACTCTGCCTGCAGAAATGGCCTCAGAACGCTCGATAATACGTGTCCACATGCCCAGCTTCAAGGCAATCGCATATGCATAGCTTTCTCCGGCCTCTCCAATGCGAAGTCGGTACAATGGTTGCAGCGTTTCGGTATCAAACTCCATACGAGCATTCTGAAATCCCGGTGTGTTTTCAGCAAAATGCTTGATTTCGCTAAAGTGGGTTGTAGCCACTACTGTCGCCCGGCGACGGTGGAATTCTTCTAGCAACGCGATAGAGAGCCCTACCCCTTCTCCCGGATCGGTACCAGATGCCATCTCGTCAATCAGGATCAGAGTAGAGTTGCCCGTCGTTTCTAAAATGCTAATCATGTTGCGGATGTGTGCAGAAAAGGTGCTCAAAGCATGTTCAATGCTTTGTCCATCCCCGATGTCAACCACAATTTCCTCGAATACAGCCATTCGGCTGCCATGCAAAACAGGTACCAGTAGCCCAGATTGCACCATTAATGTTAATAGACCGACGCTTTTGAGGGCCATCGTTTTTCCGCCTGTGTTCGGTCCGGTGATGATGAGTGAGGAATATCCTTCACCAATTGAGAAATCAAGCGGCACCATGGTATTGGACATCAACGGGTGACGTGCACCTCGGATGTCTATAATCCCGTCAAGGTTAAGTTCGACAGGGACTGCATCCAGAGTCATGGCGTATTTGGCTTTTGCCAATAAAAAATCCAGTACACCTACCGTCTCTGTATTGATGCTTAGTTCCCGATTGTATAACTCAGCCATTGCCGTCAGGTCTCCCAGTACTTTCATTTCTTCTTTTGATTCTTCTGCCATGTTCGCGCTCTGATCGAATTGCAGATTCGTGATCTCGGCAGGTTCAACGTAAACCGTTTGACCACTTCCCGATTCATCCAGTACATTGCCTTTCACTTGTTTACGGAATTCTTTTTTGATTGGAAGCACGTAACGGCCATTGCGCTGACTAATCATATTTTCCTGCATAATGGATCGGTGACGGCTGGTGAGAGAGTCAAGTTTTCTCTTGATACGTTCTTCAGTAACCGCAATTTTTTTGCGAATTTTAGCTAGTTCTTTACTGGCGATATCCGTCACACGTCCCGAATGAATACATCTTTCGATTTCGGATAGAAGTGGCTCCATGCTATACATGGAAGATGCATAAGCGCTGACGGTTGGAGCAGCGTCCGCCTTGGAATGCATATATTTTATTAGTTGAATGCAGCTTCTAATGAATTGGGCCATATGAGAAAAATCGCGCTCGCTGAACATATACCCGGTCCCGAGCAGATGAAGAATGTGCTCCATTCCTTCCAACGAAGGGACAGGGACGCTTGCTCCATGGCGAATGATCTGTAAGGCTTCGTTCGTTTCGTCAAGACGAATCTTAATTGTACGGATATCAGTAATTGGGCGCATAGAAGCAGCGTGACGCTTACCCAGGTAAGAAAAAGCACATTCGGAAACTCTTGTTTTAATTTGATCATATTCCAAACGCAGCATTGTAGTTTCGTTCATGAATAAATCGCTCCTTTAGTTGTGTAGTGTCAGGATTTTGGAAACCTTGCTGTTAAAATAAAAAAGGGCGGAGAATGAACAAAACGTTCATTCTCCGCCCTTAAGGAAAGAGGGAATTTATCATCAAATAAGCCTGTTATGCAGCTTTTGTAGTTCCGAGTTCCGTGTTTCCAATTTATTCACGCAACAGCTCTTTTCTAAGCTATTTGGATCGAATGGAAGACGTTTAAAGGGAAGTTACAAAATCTGAAAACAAAAAAACCGCGCTGAACACAGCACGGAATAGGGCCTGGATGAAGATAATCCCGAAGGCGATTTATGATATCCGCATGTTCTTAACTAATATCAGGGTAACAACAAAGCAACAAACAAACCTGTCCCCGAAGGATACAAGCGCCTGATGATACTCCCTGAATATGCAATTGCTTAGTTAAGAACGTTCACCGACATCAAAATCTCTCCCTTAATTGAAGATATAACCATACTATACGATTGGACAGGCGTTGAAGTCAAGGTCGACTTCTTTAATTCGATACAATGGTGATCATAAAAATAACATAATATATATTATCCTGAATTTCGAAAGCCCGTAAGATCAAAGAAGCCAGAGACTCACCGCTCAAAAAACCTGTAAGAATCAGGGTGTATTAACAGGGGGAATATTCCAAAACGGCTTACCAGCACGTAGATTCCGGAAGAATTCCAGACGAAACCTTGCAATCGTGTAGCCCCTATGAACCGGTTCGCAGCAATCTTGTTTGAATCGCTCGTACAGGTTATAGGCCAGTAATTTTACGAGCAGGTCAATTTCATTGGCTTCAAAAGAGCCCGTGGCGATTTTATCGATGGCAAATCCGCACTTGGCTTCCTGGATGTAGTTTTCCATACAACACCGCTGGTTGTAAAAGCGCCACAAATCGATGGATTCCCACTCCAGGCTCGTGACGATCGCTTCATACTCCCAATCGGTATCCAGCAGGAGACAAGCTTGGTCGTCCTGAACGACTTTCGCCTTGCGGATGACGGCGACCCGCCGCGGTTTCTTCCAAGACGTGGCTTGGTACCAAAGGGCGATGCCTTCAATGATCCAGTCTTCGTCCACGTAACGTTTCCAATACCGACAAGCGGCCACTTCAGCCGCCAAACGTTTGGTCCATTTCATTTTGCCCACATAGCCGATCTGCCGTCCTTTCCAGAGCGAATAGAAGTCTTCGCCGCCAAAGCCCTTGTCAAACCGGGCGTATTGGACCGGGTGCTGACCTAAGAGGTCAAAGGTCTCTTTCAGAAAAGGGGCGGCCTCGGTGGACGAGTGAACGTTTCCTGCCCGTAGCACGGCATTCAGGCAAAGGCGGGACTGTCCTTCAAAAGCGAGCAAGGGATGATAGCTTTTGCGCCCCGTCTTATGGGCATTCACGCCTTTCGCCGCTTGGGCCTGATTGCCGTAGACCGACTCCACGGTCGAATCCAAATCGAGAATGAGCTTGGAGGGCAGACAAGGCCGAATCACTTCGAGGTTCACTTGCCGGAGTTCCCTTCGTACATTAGGATTCGTTTTTCCCAGCCGATCCAGTTCCTTGTACAGAAGCGAGTGGTGTGGACAGCGTCCACCGAGAAACCGCTGAAGGAGGGAGTCCTTTTGCTATCGACGAAAGTGAAACAGACGCTCACAGCCCAGTATCCAGCCGACGATGAGGTGTAGCAGAATGCGGTGCACTGGGAACAGTGCATTGTGAGTTTTGCCTCCGGATAAGGTTTGGAGCACAAGGCTCAGTTTAATTTTTTCGAGATAATCGAGGAAGATCTTGCTTCCTCCGATGTTTGTGGACTGGTTTAGGGAAAATTAGGTCTTGATTTTATGGATGGGTGTGGTAGACTTCACCTAAAAGGTGCTCCTCTCTTTGGGTGATTTTGTTCTCGACAAACACCATTCTACCAAAGATTTGAGCCCTTTTTTTATTTTTTATAGAAGGTTACTTTCAGGATAATGTACAATTGGTTAAAAGGTAAATTTCCTAATGCATTTGTGGAATTTGAAGTGTATATCCCCACTACAAGGCAAATAGCAGATATTTATGTTGAGCATCAAGATGGAGAGTATGAGGGAATGAAATGGGCTTTTGAATTTCAGCATAGCCCCTCTTACCATTGCCCAATGGGAAGAACGTCATAATTTATTTGAGTCCGTTAGTATTCAAGATTTCTGGATCTTTGATAAGTCCAAATTCATGAAATTTTCTTCGGTTAGAGACTATACAGATGCTAGAAAAAGAGTGGATTTCGATGAATACATTTATAAAAAAATAGGTTTGGTATACTTTCTCGATGTCGAAGAAGCCAACTTAACCATTGAGTTCAATTACTCTTTAACATCAAGAACGACCAATGTAAACGGCCACGATAGAAAACAATATTTTACTTATCATAATCCTGAAGATATTTCGGTTCCAATATCTAATGTGAGAGTAAGAAAATGCAAAACATACGATTATTGTGTTTTGGTTTCGGATAGTTTAGAACCATTCATGGAAGATCGATTGAGATATATCCTGAATCTTCTTTTACAAAAAAGTTTACAAGAGCGGGAAGAACTTTTTCTAAAAAAACTGCAAGAAATGGTTAGCTTTGCTAGCGCTATCTATGGAGAAAAGTTTATGAATCGCTTAAAGGTAATTATTGGGGATAGTGATAGGGAATTTTCTTATTATCAAACTTCAGTAGGTTCATTTGATGACGGATCTTATGATAAAGAGAGAACTTCAATAAATTTAAAGATAGCGAAGATATTTCATTAAGAGCATTAACAAAGCTTATTTCCCCTAGTGATTTTGTGCTGATTGGTGCTTTAAAGAGACAGGGGGACATGACTCTACGAGAGTATGTAACAAGTAAACACAAAAATGAGATCTCGTTAGTGGAGTATGTGTATACAGAACACAGAGACACTCTGGATAGATTAACAAGGAGAAATAAAATCTTGGTAAATAAAATGCTGGAAGAGGTTAATATCAAGCTTTGTGTTCATGGTGGTGCACGTACTTCTACGGACTATGCAATTCAATATTTATACCTTGATTCTATTTACGAAGTGGAGAATTGCATCAACAAGATTAAGGAATTATTATTTATATCAGATCCGTTTGCGTAATTCTGATCATCAATTGTTTAAAAATAGCCTACAATAGCCGGTACCAAAGAATCCTGAATCATGAAATTCATGAACACCGCATAAGAAGAAAGATTTTTGATATTATTTATCCGAAAGGAATAAATGTTCGTATATTTATCTGTTCTAAATTGACACTGACGCCCATACTCGACCGCTATTGAAGGGCATACCAGCTTGTTAAATCCAGAATTCCCCAAGGCGTTGCTCAAGCTCTTATTCCAGCGTATCCGGAACTGGAGAGGCGCTTTGAGCGCGACTTTTTTTGTCAATTCGAGTCCATGCGGTTCTTGTGTTATATAAATGCAGTCCATTTAAAGAGGTTGGGAGGTATAAAGATGCCAAAAACGATATTAGTTGTAGACGACGATGAAGAAATCGTAAAACTCATCACAAAGAGTTTAAGGTACGAGCAATTTGCAATAATTTCGGCATGTTCCGGGAAAGAAGCCTTATCTGCATTGGAAGAAAATCACATTGATTTCATCGTTCTTGATATAGTGATGCCTGATATGGATGGACTTGATGTCTGCAGAAGTATCCGAAATTCTTATAATGTCCCAATTCTGTTTTTAAGTGCGCGTGATAAGGACATTGATAAAATCGTCGGGCTCGAAATAGGAGCAGACGATTACATGACCAAACCTTTCAGTATTCAGGAGCTTGTCTCCAGGATAAAGGCTCACTTCAGAAAAGTGGACAGGCTTTTTAAAGAGTGGGATGAACTTAGTCCCAGTAACGAAAAGGCGGATGCTCCGCTCATTTTGAACGATAAGACGTTTGAAGCATTTCTGAATAGCAGGAAGCTCGACTTATCAACGAAGGAATTTCAGATTCTGTCTATCCTCATGCGCCACCCCAATCATGTATTGACTCGTGAGCAGATATATGAAAACGTCTGGGGAGACGAATACGGAGAAATAAATACCGTAACGGTTCATATAAAAAATATCCGTAAGAAACTTGGTTCTGAATATGACTTTATTAAAACAATATGGGGCATAGGATATAAATACACGGAAAGAGAGCAATAGTATGAAACTGAAAATAAAGCTTCCTCTTTTGTTCCTGCTGATGTTTATAATATTCATGTTTTCGATTGGAATGTATCTGAAGCTTGTCTTTGCAGTATATTCCCCTATACGCAGTTCATTGCTGGACTCGCGATATATAGCATTGCTCCTGCCCATATTTGCAATTGCCTGTTTCATATTTATTATTCTGATTATCTATATTCATTTTTGCATAGAGAAACCCATTCAGCTTCTGAATACCAGGCTTGAAGAAGTAAATATTGTACATCCACTGCCTCCGCTAGCTCTGAGAAGTAATGATGAGATCGGAGAACTTTATAAGCACTTCAATAAGATGGAGCATCGGCTTCAACTCGCGCACAAAGAGCAGATCGATATGATCGCGGCAATTGCCCACGACTTGAAAACACCCTTGACATCTATTAATGGTTTTACTGAACTGCTGGCTACACACAAGGATTTACCAGAAACTGAAAAGCAGGAATATTATGATTTGATTCAAAGGAAGTCAGGATATATGGTCGAACTCATCAATGATTTCTCCAGTTTCACCAAAGAAAAACTGGAGTTGGAATCTATGGTAGCTAAACCTGTAAAAGCATCAAAATTATTTGAAAACATTGCCCTTGAATATGAGTATGAGTTGGCGGGACTTGACAACGAGCTTACTTGCCGCCATTCATTCACGGAAAATATATTGCTGATGGTCAATGAACCGATGATACGTCGGGTTTTCGGCAACCTCTTTAGCAATGCTGTAAGATATGGAGGGAAAAATAAACTGAAAGTGTATATGACCGGATACCCGCTAGGACAGTATGCCTTTTTTCAAATCGAAGATAATGGAATTGGAGTGCCGGATAAGGATATATCTTCTCTGTTCCTCAAATTTTTCACTGTGGATAAATCGCGGCAAATCCAAAAGGGCGGGCTGGGTCTGGGTCTTGCAAGCTGTAAATCCATTATTGAACATCATAGGGGCGAAATTTGCGCCTACCCTTCCGAATATGGCGGTTTGGGGATAAGATTCAGCCTTCCCTTGGCCGCACAATACTGATTTTATTTTTGCACATTTTCTTTTACTACAGGAGTTAAAGGCTGCTGCCAGGTGTGAACACCCAGGCAGCAGCCTTTTTTGTTTTTTCAGCGGTTTATAGTTTTTTATATTCTCTTTATAAACATTTATTTTTCTTTTAAAGAAGCTTTATCTTTGTGTTGTAAAAATTACTTGTAGTAAAAAAACTACAATCACTAGAACTGGAAAAGGAGGATGTTGCAATGTCAATTGAGTTCAGCCGTTGGCCCAATAACTACATGATGTCATACCAAGTCACCAAAGCTTTAGGTATGGCAAGCCTCGGTGCTACGGACGTCACCGAGATCTACGAGGCCTGCAAAAAAATCGACCCCGATGACAAGGACACGTGGCACAGGGAATGGCTCATAACGGCTCAGGCATTGGAAAGACACGGCAAGGAGGCCGAAACGGCTGGAAACTGGTATACAGCACGAAACTGCTACATTCGTGCCTGCAATTACTACAGAATTGCGGAATATGTGGTGATGGATGATGACACCGAGAAAATCCGTATATTTAAGAAAGTAAATGAACTCTTCGAAGCTGCCGGAAAGTACTTCGATGTCCAACCGGAGAAGATCCAAGTCGATTACGAAGATGTCAAGTTGGATGGTTACTTCTTCTCCCCTTCCTGGAAAAAAGGTCCGAAGCCGACCCTTTTTGCTCTCAACGGTGGCGACGAGTGGTCAATTGAAAACTATTTCTGGCTAGGTCCCGCTTTTATTTCGTGTGGATATAACTTTCTGGTCTATGACCAGCCTGGCACCGGCCTCTCGCTGTACGAAAAGGGAAAAGGAAGACGAGCGGACAGTGAGGCTTTCCATTCCCGAGCAATCGACTTTCTTCTAACGCGGCCGGAAGTCGATCCCGATAAGATTATCGTGCACGGGGAGAGTTTTGCGGCTTACGACTCGCTGCGATTCGCTTCGTTCGATCACAGGATTGCTGCCGTCATCTCCGACGGCGGTACGCACGCCTTCGACTGGGATGCCATGCTTAAATGGATGCCGCCGAGTCTGGCCGCACACGGCATGAGAATTCTGGGGGCAAAAAGCTTGGAGGATTTTGCGGGGAATCCGCGTTTTGCCTATGATCTTGAGGGCGTGCTCCACCAGATAGAATGTCCGCTTCTTGTAATGCACGGAGCGGAAGAGATATTGGTTCAGCCAAATCCGCTGACACAAGCCTTGAAGAATTACGAGCAAGCGGGTTCGAAAAACAAGACGTTCTACCCGATAGAGGATAGACGACTTGGCGGATTAGAACACTGTCAGGTAGACAACATCAACGTGCTGCATGAGGTAGTGCTGAATTGGCTCTGCTCAATTGGGCTTGGGCCAGCCTCGCCTCGCTTAAGCGATTGCCAGGACATCATAAAGTAGATTTATTGAAAAATTTCTGATTGAGCTTGTTCAGGAGTGTCGTACTTAGAATCCTGAATAAGCTCTCTCTTTATGGAGGAGTTGAAGGCTATGAGTATTTTATCAAAGGAAAAAAATGGAGGAACGCCCGCCATACAAATTGAGGGAGTGCACAAAAAATTTGACGACTATATCGCATTGAACAATCTTTCGCTGGAGGTGAGCCGAGGAGAGATATTTGGATTTTTGGGACTGAATGGCGCTGGAAAGACAACGACCATAAAGATGCTCTTGGCGATGCTCAAGCCAACCTCCGGCAAGCTCTATATGTTAGGTGAAAAGGTCGATGCCGGAAACTATAAATTATGGGACAAGGTTGGATATTTGGAGAAGGCTACTTTTTATCCCGATTTAACTGTAGTTGAAAATCTTGACATAGCACGACGCATGCAAGGGGTGCCTGACAAAGATTCCGTAAATCGGGTTATCTATAAGTTGGGGCTTGAGCCGCACAAACAGAAAAAGGCAAAGAATCTTTCTTTAGGAAACAAACAGCGCCTGGGACTTGCGAAAGCAATGATTCACAATCCGGAAATTCTAATATTGGATGAGCCGATAAATGGCCTCGATCCCGCAGGCGTGGCGGAGATACGGAATATGTTATATGGCCTAGCGAAAAATTTCGGCGTAACTGTTTTTATATCCAGCCATCTGTTAGAGGAGCTCTCGAAAGTTTCCACACGCATTGGGATTATTCACAATGGCCATCTTGTTAAAGAAGTCGCAATGGATAAGCTGGAGCAATCGTTACAGAAAAACTTAGTGGTGAATGGCCGCGACAAACATGCCTTAAAGGAGGTGCTTGAAGAGCATGGATATGAATTTGAGGAGACAATAGACGGCTATATTAAACTAACCGATGACCACGCAGCGGATAGTCCTGAACGACTGGCCGAACTGCTTGTTAAATCCAATCAACCGCCAACATTGCTTCGAGTGATTACGGAGGATTTGGAAGGATATTTTCTCCGCACAATTGGTATGACAAGGGGGAATATATAAGGGGGAATATATAATGAATATTTTTTCTGTCTTACATTGTGAGATTCGCAAGATTATCCGCGCCAATGTGTTTTGGTTGGTATTTCTTATTTTTGCATTTGGGCCAATCATGATGGGTGTCGGAATTATTTTATCCAGTGACGCCGGCGGCATCAATTGGAAAATGTATTTAACCGAATTGCTTGATAGTCTTGCCCCGCTGGGACTTATCGGGTACACCTTTATCGCGGCATGGGTATTTGGACGAGAGTTTTCGGATAAAACAATTAAAGATTTGCTTGCAAAGCCCGTTTCCAGATCGAAAATTGTACTTTCCAAATTTATTGTAATTTTAGCATGGAGCCTATTACTTTCCATGTATATGTTTGCCATAGGTTTTGCCGTGGGGGGTATTCTAGGAGTTGCGGGCGGGTCAGCTTCTTTTATTTGGAATATCTTCTTTAAATTCATTATAACATCGCTATTGTTTATTATTGTTACCACACCAGGCACTCTTCTGGCCAATGTGAGCAAGGGATACTTGGCACCATTAGGACTCATCCTGATAATCGTCATTCTCTCAAATGTTTTGGCCTCTTTTGGATTCGCCCCCTATTTTCCGTGGACCATCCCGTCGGTATTTCAAAGCACCGGGTTTTTAAAGTTGAGTAGTATAATCATTCTTGCGTCTACGGGAATAGCCGGAATAGTCGGAACATTTGCCTGGTGGAGATTTGCCGAGCAGCAATAAACGCGCTACATGCACTGAGTTGTAGATATATCAATTATGAAAAGGAACAACAATCTCTCCGCTGCTCGCACGTTCATGCTTGACGATAAACTAAGCGCTGGATTGGAGAGTGTACCACCATATCTATCAAAGCGGCCGTAAACTTTATAAAACTGCCAGTGACAAAGGGCATAAATATAACGATCAGAGCAAGTTTTCGAGAATTATTGAATCCAACGGCTCGCATTATTTCATTTCATTACATTAAATTATCCCGGTATTGTCAAATTGAATATGGAAGATCACCGTATAGAAATTATAGACGAGCGGATAGAACCCGTTCAAAAGATGATCTTTGACCCTGAGCGCGGCTATTTGTCCAACAGTGTTTAGGAGGAGGCGCTGTTTGGATGGAGGAAGCCGGTCTTGCAGTGGAACTGAAAAACATGCCGAGTATATGGTTCCCGAAGAACTGCGGCTTAAATTCGAGGAGCGACCGGTCCTAAAAACGGCGTTTGAAGCGTTGACGCTCGGACGCCAGAGAGCGTATCTGCTGTATTTTTCAGAACCGAAGCAGTTCAAAACGCGCGTTTCAAGGGTTGAAAAATACACACAGCCCATTCTGGAGGGCAAAGGGTTGAACGATTAGAACGGACAAATGGATCGGATAGTCTCAAGAAATACGAAAGGCGAGGAACATCTGCCGAAGAGCAGGTGTTTTTTGCTTAGAATTACAGAGGGAGCAGCAACGATTTTTCAAGAATACTATAGAAACATTGCAACTCAGATTATTAATTTACAAACAATTCTTGACCCTGAAAAGTTTGTAATTGGGGGAGGCATATCTGCGAATCCTTTACTCGTTGTTACCATTAAAGAAGAGCTAGAGAAGCTATATCTAGATTCGATCTTAAATTTTGTACGTGCAGATATTGAGCAAAGTAAATTAGGCAATGAAGCCAATTTGCTAGGCGCTATATATAACTACAAGCAAACACATGATCTTGAAGTATGACATTCATTTTATTTTGACGGGTGCATAATTGAGAAAAATAAACCGTTACAAAAAAGAGTGCCTTTAACCTGAGACACGCTTTTTTGTATGAAAGCCACTAGTATAGGTGACTTCTATGAAAATGGGAAGGATAGGCCCTGTGTGCTCTGTACTTCGTAGTTAAACCTTCAGCTTTGCAAGAATGTCCTCCATCTTCTTCAGCTTACGATAAACAGCGGAGCGATCAATTCCTAGCTGTCTGGCTGCTTCGGCACTATTGCCACCACAGACCTGCAGCATCTGCTGAATGTATCGTCCCTCGGTTAACGCCGTATATTCCTTCAGCCCGCTCAGTTGACTGCGATTGGCCTGAATGAAATGGTCCAATGTGAACCAGTCTGTAACTTGTTCGACCGGCTGCTGCTGGCGCAGCACGGTCTGATCAGTTACGATCAATCGTTCGATGTAATTACGAAGCTCACGCGCATTCCCATGCCATGGCTCGGCTAGCATTCTTTGAAATTCGTCCGCTGGCAATACATACTTTTTATCATATACCTTATTGAAATGAGCAATAAAGCTGGAAATCAGTCCGACGAGATCCAGTCTGCGACTACGTAGCGGCGGGATATGGATCGGAATGACATTGATTCGATAGTACAAGTCCTCGCGAAACAATCCTTTTTTCACCATACTCCATAGATCACGATTGGTAGCAAATATCATCCGGCATTGAATGAGAATGGCTTCGGTGCTCCCCACACGCCGGAATTCACCACGCTCAAGCACATCAAGCAGTTTGGCCTGTATTTCCAGTGGAAGCTCGGCGACCTCATCAAAGAACAAAACGCCTCCTCTGGCCACCTCAAACAAGCCTTGCTTCTCGTCCATTAAGCCGGGCATAGCCCCCTGAACATATCCGAACAGCTCATATTCGAATAATGCGGCTGGAATAGCGGCACTATTAATCGGAATGAAAGGTCCGTTCCACTTCGCGCTCTGGCGGTGAATGTATTTGGCAATTACTGATTTGCCTGTCCCTGATTCGCCCAAAATCAGTACTTTGCTATCGTAAGAAGCGATCTGGTCACACACCTGAATAATTTGCTTCATCGCCAGGCTCTCAGCAATGATCCCGTTATTCTTAAGTACAGAGGCTGAAGTGACTGAACGTTTGCTGTTCTCATACGCATGTGGCAGCGTAGGGGCAGCTATGATGGATAATCCACCTTTATAGTTGTTAGTACTGGTAACAACGAGCTGCACCTCATCTGTACTATCAAGTATTGGAAGAGCAGTGGACTTGAGCTTAAAGCCACGTACAGTGTTGATATACTGAGTTACCTTTTGTTTGGACTGTATTGCTTTCATTGTTATTGATTCCTTGTAGTAGCCGGCTTTCACCAGGTCCTGTACATTGTAGCGCAACAGCTCCTCCAACGGAATGCCGATAGTCAAGGCAGTGAATTCATTGGAGATTAAAATATTACCTTTGGAATCCGTGACAAACAGAGGGGCAGGGGACTGATCGCTCTCATCGGTGGAACGTTTATCTATACGTCGGGTCATGATCGATCAACTCACTTTTGGATTATCGAGGCTATGCTGAAGTGATTGTTTCATTTTTATTATATCTGCTTTACGCTACGAACAACAGAGGTTACCCAGATAAAAATTAGCACGCAAATCTAATCAAAAAACGGACCGTTTCCTATTAAATATGGATATGGTCCGTTTTTTTCTTTGTTTACAAGTTATATTATACTGATGCTATCTGCTCACCGGTAATCTGTGTCTGTCCAAGACGATTTAGCAGTGCCTGCGCTTCGCTGAACATTGTCGTAATCATCTGCTCAACTGTCGTAATCTCGTCGCACAGGCCGCATATTTGTCCTGCCATGACCGAACCGCGATCTGTATCACCTTCGAAGACGGCTTTGCGCAGGGAGCCAAGGCTGATCTTCTCCAATTCGTCACGGGAGGCATGCTCTTGCTCCAGCTTGAGGTATTCGGCGATCATGCTGTTCTTGATGCTGCGGACGGGTCCACCGATGCTGCGTCCAGTAACCGTAGTGCTGGTATCGTCGGCGTCAATGACGGCTTGCTTGAAATTGTCGTGCGTCGGGCATTCGACGGTGGTGAGGAAGCGCGTTCCGACCTGAACTCCCTGTGCGCCGAGTGCAAAGGCTGCTGCAATTCCGCGTCCATCGGCAATGCCGCCTGCGGCAACGACAGGGATGGATACGTTGCTAACAACCTGTGGAACGAGTGCCATGGTGGTTGTTTCACCGACATGGCCGCCAGCTTCTGTACCTTCGGCCACGAGGGCATGTACGCCGATAGCCTCCATTTTTTTGGCAATCTTGACGGAAGGGATGACGGCGATCACCTTAATGCCATGCTCCTTGAAGATTGGCATATACGGAGCTGGTGTGCCCGCGCCCGTCGTAACAATGTTGACTTTTTCCTCGACGATAACCTCGATCAATTCGGGAATATTATGCATCATCAGCATCAGATTTACGGCAAACGGCTTGTTGGTGGCTGCGCGAACCTTGCGAATTTCTTCACGAAGTACCTCAGCCGACATGCCCCCAGAGCCAATAATGCCCAGCCCGCCAGCATTGGATACAGCACTTACGAGTGGTTCACGGGCAATTTGGGCCATAGCACCTTGGAAAATAGGGTACTGGATACCGAGCAGTTCTGTAATATTCATGGTTAATTCCTCCAATATAAATTTATAGGTTGTACTATACTTAATACTAAAAATAGTGATTTGCTAATATAGCAACGGATTGATCAAACGGTTTCAACAGCAGCTGGTGCAGGGTTCTTACCATTTTCCAAGGCCTTATACAGGAATGTCAGCGCGAACCCGACCAAGGCAATAACGAGCGCAATGTAAAAGGCGTTGGTGAATATGCCGTTATTGGCGGCAGCTACCGAGTTCGCAATTCGCGGTCCAAAGAATGCGGCACCGGAATAGCCGATAAAGGTTATTCCGTAGTTGACACCATAGTATTTCATGCCAAATTTCTGTCCGACGATTGAAGGGAAGACGCCCATCGTACCACCAAAGCACAGGCCGATGCCAATAATGGCAATAGCAAATCCAACTATGGAGCCGGATAATGCAAGTGTCAGCATCATGGTGGCAATGACCAGATAGATCATCATCAGACAACGCAGATGGCCAATCTTGTCTGATATGGCTCCCCAGAAAATGCGTCCCAGACAGTTGCTAAGCGAATAAAGACTCACGAACAAGGCTGCTATACTGGCCGATAGACCGAACATCGTCTGGCCAATGACGGAAGCATTGGATGTAACCATCATGCCAGATAAAGCGCCGATCAGGAACAGGCAAGCAATGACGTAGAACAGGGGTTGCTTGATCATCTGCCGCCAGTTCAAGTTCACGGCAACCGGACGTAAACCTGACGTCTGCGGTGGTGTCCAACCAGCAGGGATATATCCTGCCGGACAAGCTTGAGTAAATAGCCCACCTGCCAAAATGACGATCAGAAAGGAGGTGCCAAGGATCATCATAGTGGTCTGAACTCCTGAGTGGGTAATCATCGCGTTTGCAAGTGGGGCAATGATTACTGTTCCACCGCCATAACCTGCAGTCACGATTCCAGCCGCGAGTCCGCGTTTGTCTGGGAAGAACTTGATGGTGTTACCGATTGTTGCCGCATAGACGACACCTTGTCCAAGACCAGAAATGATGCCATACGTCAGATATAGCATCCAAGGTGCAGTCGCAAGGCCAGTCAAGATGAAGCCAAGTCCAAACATGGTACCGCCAATGAAGATGGCAATTCTGGCACCTCCCCGGTCTACGAGCTTTCCGCCAAGAATCGCCGGAATCGGTGCAATTGCGCCGTTAATCGTAAAGGCCATCATAATTTCAGGCATGCTCACTGCAAGCATTTTACTCAGTGGCAGTGCAAAAATGCTGAAGGCGTAAATAGAGCCGACGCAAATATTGATCAGGGTCGCGGCGATTAGAATGCGCCAGCGATTCAGTTGTACATTTTCCATTTCGTGTTGGTCCTTTCTGATGCAGGATCAGTGCGCGTGGGATGAAG
This sequence comes from Paenibacillus sp. A3M_27_13, assembly GCF_024213315.1. Lineage (NCBI taxonomy): Bacteria > Bacillati > Bacillota > Bacilli > Caryophanales > Paenibacillaceae > Paenibacillus > Paenibacillus sp. A3M_27_13. Next base: position 173,849 of record NZ_JANAVE010000001.1, on the reverse strand, counting down.
CATTACTCCGCAATTCCATAATTCGTGTCTGGTAGTCCGTTTGACAGCTACCGGTATCTCCTGAGCTGTACTATACAGTAGTCAAAGCGACATCCTCATGCTTCGCTTGCTCGCTACCCTTGATCGTAATCACGTCATGCAGCTTACCCCAATGTTCACAGAACATGCCGGCGTCCATTTCCTTCAGTTCTGGTGAGATGACAGGCATGAAGTCCATCTGATCGAGAATCTGGGTCTGCAAATCAATGCCAGGCGCGATCTCTGTCAGTGTCATTTTTCCATCTTGCAGCTGGAATACCGCACGTTCCGTCACATAGACGACCCGCTGCTTGACCTTGGTCGCATAAGAGCCACTGAAGGTAATTTGCTGGACCTCCTTCAGGAATTTCTTAGTTTTACCCTCCTGTACAATCCGTAGCTTGCCGTCCTCAACAGCAATTTGCAGGCCTCCTGCTGTGAAAGTTCCGGCAAAGACGAGCTTTTTGGCTGATTGGGAAATGTTGATAAAGCCGCCACAGCCAGTAACACGGGTACCGAACTTGCTGACATTCACATTCCCGGATTCGTCGGTCTGAGCCAGCCCTAGCACGGATAGATCAATACCACCACCGTCGTAAAAGTCGAACTGGGACACATGATCTACGATGGCCTCAGAGTTGTACGCATGCCCAAAATCCTTGATGCCTGCTGGTACGCCGCCGACTGAGCCTGCTTCGGTTGTCAAAATCAATTGGTCGCTGACGCCTTCCTCTGCCGCAACCGTAGCCACACATACCGGAATACCCACGCCAAGATTCAGAACGGTATTTGGTACTAGCTCAGCTGCGGAACGACGGGAGATAATTTTACGCTCGTCGAGCGGAATCACTTCCATGGCGTCCATCGGTACCTTCACATGTCCTGCGAAGGCAGGGCTGTATTGTGTGTTTTCAGTCTGGAAATGATTTTTCGGTTCGGAGATAATTAGATGATCGATCAGAATGCCTGGCACTCTAACATCCTTCGGATGCAGGGTCCCGTTCTTGGCCACAGTCTCTACCTGAGCAATTACGATACCGCCAGAATTGCGCACTGCCTGAGCAATCTGTAGAACCTCCATATGCAGGCCTTCCTTTTCCAGCGTCAAATTCCCGTTCTCGTCAGCTATGGTACCGCGGATCAATGCGACCTGAATCGGGAAGCTCTTATAGAACAGCCATTCTTCGCCTTCCAGTTCAATCAGCTTGACGATCTCCTCCGTTGTGCAGGCTGACATTTTGCCGCCTTCCACACGAGGGTCGACGAAGGTCTCCATGCCTATCTTGGTAATGACACCTGGGCGCTTGGCAGCAATTTCACGGAACAGCTGTGTGATTACGCCTTGCGGCAAATTGTAGGCTTCACATTTATTGTCTTCAATTAATTTAGCCATAGCAGGCGAAGCAAGGGCGATCCCGCCGATCCAGCGTTTGATCAGACCTTCATGGCCTAGATGGCTCATTCCCTTGGTCCGGCGGTCGCCAACCGCACTGGCATGAACAACTGTTAGGTTGCGAGGATGACCAGATTCCAAGAATCGTTCTTCGATGGCGATACCCATCTCCTCGGCCCAACAGGAGAGCCCAAATCCGCTTGCGGCAATGGTGACTCCATCCGGGATAAGTGCTGCTGCTTCACTCGCTGAAATGATTTTGGACATAGAGTGCTCACTCCTTCAATAAAATGGATTGAAATCATATGTATATAAGTACATATATTAGAAGTTCACATTACGTGCGGGCAAGCTGCCGAGTGTCATGTGCAAGCTAATTGCCGTCATCACGGAATAAGTAGAAAAATAGAAAAGCGGATATTCTGTTTATTGTGTGAAAACATTCACTTTCACTCCGGAATGAATTGTGAATATTTTCACTTGAATCATAATGCGTGTTTTTTTTCTCGTCAACGGGGGGCCAACGACTCGGGATAGAGGTGAGGAAGTGTAGCAAAATTGCGAATATGATGAGGGGTGAAAGGTTAGAAAAGCATGCAAATAAGGAAGAAAAATTGTTTATGGCAAGGGGCCTGAGCATAATAGAGCCTTGGAACACGGGATATAAAAGGAACGATGCCTTGTTTCAATAAGAAGAATCAAGGGGAGCCGAGGGAAAGTCTGGGGAAGTTATTATGCGTTGGCAAAAATGCAACACTTTCTTGATCTTGTGAGAATGGACGATGGGCAGAGGAGCCATTAAACCTTGAGGGTACTGGGGATATTCAGCAAGTAAGCACTATGTAAGTCCAATACATAACAATTCATATACCCAGGGCGAAGGGAGAATTCTGCATGAACAGTTTAAGGAGTTCAAAAATAATGAAAAAAATTTATGTTGTCTGTCGAGGTAGATTTTTTCGCAATTTTGCTACGATAGACTTTTTCGGAAATGGAAATACTTGACTGTAGAAACTTGGTATTACTTAGCTATCACAGTCCGTCCCGAGCTAAGAGCTACGTTTCGAGCCCTGTCCTCGAAGGAAGCAAACGCCTGATAAATGAAAAAGATATTGCTGGCTTGCGCAGGAGGATTTTCTACAAGTATGCTGGTGGAGAGAATGAAAGAGGCGGCTCGTGCACAAAATGTGGAAATTGTAATCGAAGCTTGTAGTGAGAGTAGCATAAGAGAGCATATGCCGGTCAATATTGTTATGCTGGGCCCCCAAATGGGACACGCGGAAGATGACGTGAAGAAAGAAGTGGGCAACGAGATTCCAGTCACTGTAATCAATATGATGAATTATGGAATGATGAATGGAGCGAATGTGCTGAAAACAGCGCTGGATATGATTTAAATCGCCAACTTTATAAAGCGTTATCATTCCTCACATTTAAACCTTTAAGACTACTTATAAGCAGTCTTAAAGGTTTTTTATTTCTGTATCCATAAGTTATGTTCAAGCATCCATATTTTGAAAATTCGATAAATTAAACAACAGAGATTAGATATTGATATGTTAAAACTACAGAATAGAAAATTAATCTCGCAATAAATATTATGTTAACTTAGTAGCGAATGGATGTTATTATCTTTTGGATGAGAATGATAATCATTATAATTGTAATCATGAATGGAACTCGTATGCACTACGAATCCAGATAAGGGAGGAAGCGATAACAAGATGAAGATACATAATTCTCCGTCTACATTTAATGATTACTATAACCATATAACCATATAGCCGATTCAAACCTTATAAACGATGAAAATGATCTCACTCAATCGGCATTGAAACATGAACATATTTATCATATACCCGAATAGTGGGGAAGCGGTGTGCATCGTACACATTTTTTACGTAAAGGCTTCGAGCTTTCGCACAGTAAAATGCTATTTCATGATCCAGTCCAGATTACAAGAAGGTTCGTTACGCCTTATTTAGAACTAGCGCTGAACATCGACTATTCAGCCGCCTGGTCCGTGGATGAATTTCGTTCAGAGCGTGAGCATGGAAGGCATGTACAGCTCATTTACATGAATGATGTGAAGATCCATGCGGCGATGCCAGCAAGCAAGGCGATGAATCACATGGAGCTGCGTTTTAACCCTTTGCTATGGAGAGAATTGCTACAAGAACTGGATATTCGTCTGGAGCAATCTTTTGCTTGTATGGAGACGCTAATTACTCCTGACATGCGAGCTATTGCTTAGGAATTGTCATCTCATCCTTATCAGGGCATAACCCGACAGCTTTTTTGGAGAGTAAGGCACTGGAACTTATAGCTCTGTCCCCATTAATGCTAGTAGGGTGTTTTTAAATTAACAGGAGTGTCCTTATGACAAATGATGAGCATTCCTGGTTTCAAGAAGCAAAAAAAGTATAACCGAGGCAGGGATTTAAGACGTCCTGCAGTGCCCGCCCTTTGGGTATTGGTAAATCAGGACAACAGGGCCATGATGAGGGCTATGAGGCCTGCGGAAACCAGGAGGAATAACTCTGTAAAATTATAGGAAGAATAGGAGCGATTCAATTTTATCTATAGTATAATGGTTACTTCAATATGGGATGAAAACAGGGAAAGAGGAAACGAATGCCTACTATACTGGTTGCTGACGACGATGCGAACATTCGCGAACTGGTCTGTTTATTTCTACGCAACGACGGATTCGCAACAGCCGAAGCCGCAGACGGCAAGGAAGCACTGACCGTCTACGCTACAACGCATGTCGATCTTGTCGTGCTCGATATTATGATGCCGATAATGGATGGTTGGACGTTATGCAAGGAGCTCAGAAGAGCCAATCCTGATCTTCCCTTACTTATGCTGACTGCGAGAGGCGAAACATGGGAGAAAGTGAAAGGTTTCGAACTTGGAACCGATGATTATTTGACGAAACCGTTTGATCCACTGGAATTGACAGTTCGGGTCAGAGCACTGCTGAAACGCTATCGGATTGGCACCACGCAGATGATCCAGTTCGGCAACGTCATCCTTGATCGGCAGACCTATAAGGTGATGAGAGGGACGGAGTCGCTCACGTTGCCGCTCAAGGAGTTCGAATTGCTGTATAAGCTCGCTGGAACACCTGGACAAGTGTATACGCGCGAGCAGTTGATCGATCAAATTTGGGGGATCGATTATACTGGAGATGATCGAACGATAGACGTACATATTAAACGCCTGCGCGAACGGTTCGCTACAACACCCGATTTTCGTATCGAGACGGTGCGTGGACTTGGCTACCGGCTTGAGGTTTACGAATGATCAGATCCTTATATACACGTGTTGTCCTGACATTTCTGGTCTCCGTCCTCGCGGGCACGATCATTGCTTTTTTTGTAACATTTTGGGTGTTTGAAGAGAAATTGAACGAAAATTTGCAAACCACCTTATTTAACTTTGGTCAGGACATTGTCCGGGTTTACGAAACCATTCCGTTACGTGAAGCGGACTTATTCGTAAGTGGAATGAAACAACTCGATTCCTATTATATTCGAATTTTTGATGAAACGGGGCAGTTCCAGTCTTACGGAACGCTTAACGGACAAAAACCTGTTACTGTGACGATGGATCAAGTAAGGAAAGTATTGGGTGGAGAAGTTGTTCAAGTTAATCCGAGTAGTGTTTCAATGAACCTCTTGGGACTGAGGTTGAAAACGGAAATGGGAATGAAAGCGATGTTTGTGGAGCCGCTTATGTATCCTTCCGTCTCTTTTGCCCAAAAATGGTTATTTACTTTTTTGACCTATTCGTTGGTAACAGGAAGTCTATTGATTTTGGTTGCCTCTATATTCCTAGTCAGACCGATCAAAAAACTGACAAAAGCGACCAGACGTATAGCAGTTGGAGATTTCAACGTCAAGCTGAATATTAAGCAAAAGGGTGAGCTAGGTACTTTGGCTCGCAGCTTTGAAGAAATGATGCATGATCTACAGCAACTTGAGCAGATGCGTAGGGAGTTCGTCACGAATGTGTCGCATGAAGTTCAGTCGCCGCTCACCTCGATATCCGGTTATGCTATAGCACTCAAGCAAGTAGATATAGCAGATAACGAGCGAAGTCGTTATCTCGATATCATCATCGCGGAAGCAGATCGGATGTCCAAGATGAGCGATAGCCTGCTAAAGCTGAGTTTGCTTGAATCGCAGTCACAGCAGATGCGGCTGGTCACGTTCAGCCTTGATGAACAGATCAGACGAGTCATCGTCGCGATCCAGCCGCAATGGTCGGCTCGCAACATCCGTTTCAAGCTCAATTTGAAGACCGTTCGCCTATTGGCGGATCAAGATCAATTAAACCAGGTATGGACGAACATACTCGGTAATAGCATCAAATTTTCCAAGGATGGCGGCGTTATTAACGTAAGCATCAAGCAAGATATCAAAAGCGTAACAGTCCGAATATCCGATACGGGCATTGGTATTTCCCTTGAGGACCAGAAGCGTATATTCGAGCGATTTTTTAAAGCTGATCGTTCCCACAGTCGTAAATATGGCGGTAGCGGTATGGGACTCGCCATCGTTAAACAGATCGTATCGCTTCATCAAGGCGACATTCGAGTGGAAAGTGAACCCGGCCAAGGAACGACCGTCATTGTCACCTTGCCAATCACAACGCCACCAGATTAGTTAGATTCATAGGGTATCATTCGGATTATCTAAACCGCATTTTCCATGATACAGCATAATGTGCAGTTTCCTTGGACAACGTAGCATTTTTTTGCTTGTTCATACTCCGTTCATATTGTCGTCATAGGGAGTACATCTTCTTTCGTTAAGCTTTCATTAGCGGCTCGTTAAGGTAGCCCAACAAACAGAATGGGACAGGAGAAGTTGAGCGTGAAACGAAGAGAGGTAATGAAAATGAGGAATGGAACGAGAACAAATAAAGTACGAAGCATTTTGCTTAAAATAATAGGAACAATAATTATAGCAATCGTGCTTTTTCTAGCCGTTGTCTATACAGTTAATATTATCAGCAGCAAATCAGAGCAAGGAAAAATACAATCCTATGGTCAGTTCGTACCTGTAGATGGGAAAAAAATGAATGTTTTGATTCAAGGAAAAGGCGAAGAGACCGTCGTGTTACTACCAGGTTATGGAACAGCAGCACCAGCACTTGATTTTAAACCGCTAGTAGAAGAGCTATCTCCATTTTACAAAGTCATCGTTATTGAGCCTTTTGGTTATGGATTAAGTGATCTAACCGAAAAGGAACGAAACACAGAGAATATTGTAAGTGAAATTCATGAAGCTTTACAGAGTCTTAAAATTGACCGATATATTCTAATGGGTCATTCCATTGCAGGCATTTACGGACTGGATTATGTGAACAAATATGAAAACGAAGTGAGTGCTTTTGTCGGGATTGATAGCAGTGTTCCAACGCAAGGTGGTATGGATGCTGAATTACCAATAAAAACGTTTAAATTTCTCAAAAAATCAGGTTTAGCCAGATTGGTAATGAAACTAACTGGTGACCCATATGCTGGACTACCCTATGATGATGAAACAAAAGAACAAATGAGAATTCTTTCTCTAAAAAACATGTATAATTCCAGCACCTCAAACGAAATGGAAAATATTTATCCTAATTTTAAAGCAGCTAAAAATTTAACATTCCCAAAAAATCTGCCCCTTATTTTCTTTATACAAGCGAATAATACAGATGTGGAAAGATGGATACCACTACATGAAGAGCAAGTCAAAAATTCTGTTCATGGAAAAGTAATGACACTTGAAGGAGAACATTATTTACACCATACCAAATCAAAGGAAATCGTTGAAAACTTCAGGAGCTTTATGAAAGAAATAAAATAAGTGCACTGAAAAAGACACCTTCACTATTTTCTACAAATGTATAAGTGATATAAAAAACCGTCCTTTGGTCATATCCCTGTCAAGTAGACAGATGAAAAAAGCTATGCAGCCAGCGCGTGCGGATACTCAATCGGTGCGCGCTGTTTGAGTTAAGACTGAAATCACTCGTAGTTATAAAAGTAGAGACAACAACAGGCAGGTGAGCGTATCGTCCAATTGCTGAACGAGCCAGTGATGCTGGGTGACCAGCTGCCTTCGGAAAGACACGACATTGAGCTGAGGCGCATAAGTTTTGGGTATGGTGACCAGCCTGTACTGCGGGATGTGAGCAGGCTTATGCCATTCCATTCTTTCACAGCGCTTGTAGGTCCTTCTGGTAGCGGAAAAAGTACGGCCTGTATGCACGATTGTGGAAAAGACAGCATGAAGGAAGAGAGTCATAATCTGTATGAAATCATGATACAAACATTAAGAAACCGCCCCCGGAGGATGCCATATCATATCTCCAGGGGCGGTTTCTTGTGCTGTTATTTAGAATCATCGGCTATGACAGCTTGTACGGGCTGCCTGTCACGAAGCAATGGTAACAATAGCATCGCTCCGACCAAAAACAAGCCGGCGCTCACGGTATATACGGTGTTCAGGGAGGATTCGTGTTTGAGTGTTCCGCCCATACTCATACCGACGACCATCATCCCAGAGAACAGGGGAGAGAGGGCACCACCGACGCGGCCGATAAAAGCAGCTTCGGCGTTTTTCATCATCATTGTGTTGATACCGATATGAATGCAAGGATAAAATAGGCCGCTGAAAACTTGTAGTGCCATGGTCAGCACAATATTGTGTGACCATCCGACACCAAAGGTTGTCAGTGTGCTGACCAAAAGTCCGGCCACCAGCAGCAATTGCGGCTGTACTTTTTTGGCAACCCCCATAATCAGGCCGCCTCCCACCAGCATAGCCGCTCCGTTCGCCATTAACGGCCATTGCAGGAATTCCTTGTTTTGTCCAAGGTTCTCGATGGCGACAAAAACCATTAATGGTTGAATAAGTCCGACCGCCAGCCCAATTACGGTAAATGTTCCCCCAAGCGTGCGAAGTGTGCGGTTATTCCATACATAACGTATTCCTTCTTTAAGCTCTTGAATGAAATGAGTTGGTTGATCATCTATCTCAAGTGATTGTTCATCTTGTGGAATGCGAGTCAGAACAAGCGCCGAGATGAGAAACAATATTCCGGTTATAGACATTGAAGTGAAAATTCCAAAGTGTTGATAAATAAATGTACCGATAACAGGGCCGATAACCATAAATAATGCCATGAGAGATTGAAAAAGGGCCATCACTCCCTGTAGCTGTTCTGGTGCTACATGCTGCTTAAATATCTTCATCGCAGACGGCTGAGAAAATTGAGATAGAATGGCTGAAAAGAAAGTGGACAGCAAAAGCACCTGCCATGACCCGTACCATAATGCCAACAAAACAATAAAAATAGAGGCCGCGGATAGCAAATCGCAACTAATCATGGTCCGTTTGGGCCGCCAACGGTCCGCGAATGTTCCTCCAATGATAGCGAACAGAAAAATAGGCATGAATTCAGCAACCGAAATGAGCGATACGTATACGGGATCATTATTAGTCAAATCTGTTACATACAACAGTATGGCAAAGTTGCGCACCCAAATGCCCAAATTTAGCAGCACATTGGAGGCGATAATGGTCCTTATATATGGATTTTTAAACAACAACAAACTCTCCTTTCCTGTTTTCAGGGCGCAACCCCCTTGAAATATCATTTTATATAAACAAAATATATTTTTGTCTATATAATAATAGATAATATAATAAATCAACTACTTATTAGTCAAATGTTTTTTGAAATCATGAAGAAAGTAGAGCATGGAAAATAAAGAGGTCAATGATCCTTAAGGACGTGAATTAGAATAGTGGTAAAAGTACTCACTTTAAACTTGTGAATTGGGAATGATAACTAAACGAAAAAATGATCAACATAATAAATATTATGTTAACTAAAATGTTTATCTAGTAATAGGGATCTGAATCCGATGTACCTTTTAAAATCATAGTGATATAATTACGCGTACATGCCTGAAAAGGAGCGAATGGAACGTAAATGAACTTTCAAGTGGATTTTTTATCTTTTTTTGTAATTCAGGTAGATGGAAAAGAAGGACAGGGTGGTAAGTCCTATAAGCATTACGCTACAATGGACGACTACGATTATGACGAAAGCGATGTTAAAAAATTTCTGGACGGGGAATTTGCTCGTATTAGCAAGCGTAAGGTTGAAAAAAACCCCAGCACAGAGCAGGCACCGACCAAAATCGGCCGCTTTATCGTCGAACCGGAGCATGAATTGAGCAGTAATCCGAATTTCAATATGTTCGCCCGACTGCGGGCAGCAGAGGATAAGGAAGATTTTAAAAATGCTTGTGACGATCTGGTGCGGATGTATCTGGATACGAGCGCAGTACGCGGCGGAGCGCTAATCATTGTACAGGCTACCTTGAATACACACTCGGATGATCCGTTTATTTTTGTGCTTAAATGTGATTTTGAACCTAAAATTGCCAGAATTACTGAAAGCAGTCTGGTGAGTGAGGTCGAAATGGCTATTTCTGCCCGTAATATGAAATCCATCATGTATCCTTACATGCTTGAGGAAGGGATGAACGATGAGTGGGAGCTTAAAATTCACCAGTCTTCGCATGCCCGGTATTTTGAAGATTTTTTGAAATTCGTGACCTATGAGCAATCCATGCCGGAAATCGTCAATGAGCATGTCATGGGCTTCGTTCAGAACTATGTAGAAACCAAATGGCCGGATGCATCTAATGAGGAAAGACAGCAGGAAGAGCGCGATCTGGAATTGTGGGCGGCTAGCGAAAAACGGGATCTGCAAGGGAAATGGGAACCCCTTCAGGTCGTAGAGGCTGCACAGCATATTGTCGAGCTGAAACCAGAAATTGAAGTTCGTTTCAAACTAGATGATACGGCCGTGCGTGGGCTACTGTCCGACTTTGGCGCCAAACTGCATATCACGAAACTTCATGATAGATATGCACTTATTATTGAAGGTGATGCATTTACGTTTGAAAAGGGATTTTCACCGATTGAGTTACTCCAACCTGAATCGTTTGAAACGGTGGCTGAGCGGCTAAAAGAGAAACGCCAGCATGAAAATGAGGACGTGGATGGCGATACGCCACCTTGGTAATTCGAATGCATAGCAGGACGACAAACTGAACTTTTACATTATAATGACTAAAAAACTGGCCTCTCAACGGATATTACCGCTGTGGAGGCCAGTTTTGTTTAGTATTTATGTTCGCGATCTACATATGAACTTTGCTAATTTGATTCTTCAGCTTGTCCGCAGATTGAAGCAATCTTGCACGTTCCTCGTCATTGAGCGGAAGATCCAAAATTTCACGTACCCCATTGTGATCTACGATACTTGGAACACCTAAATATACGTCAGATACTCCGTTATAATCTTCCAGCAAGGTGGACACATTAAGTACCGACCCCTCGTCCCCGAGAATGGCGGCTACGATTCGGTCGAGAGCCAGCCCGATAGCATAAGAAGTTGCGCCTTTAGCATCTATAATTTCATAGGCAGCATTCTTGGTATTTTCAAAAATTTCATTTTTCGTTTCTTCACCCAGTTCCAGTGGAGTTCCAGCTACGTTGGCTGTGCTCCATACAGGTAACTCGGAGTCACCGTGTTCTCCAATAATATGGGCGTGGATGCTTCGTGGATCGATGCCCTTTTGCTTCCCGATCAAATAACGGAAGCGTGCGCTGTCCAGCAACGTACCTGACCCAATGACTCTGCTTGAAGGCCAACCACTGCGTTTCCAAGAGATGTAGGAGAGAATGTCCACTGGATTGGTAGCGATCAGCAAAATGCCATGTGTATTGACCTTGACGATATTATCAATAATACTTTCAAATATTTCGGCATTGCGCTTCAGCAAATCAATGCGCGTTTCTCCAGGCTTTTGTGAAGCACCTGCTGTAACAATAATGATATCTGCATCACGGCAGTCTTCATAATCACCTGCCCACACTTTGACACCACCGAGAAAGGGAAGCCCATGATTCATATCGAGCATTTCCCCCTTCGCCTTTTTGACGTTGACATCAATAAAGACAAGTTCTGACATGCGTTGGCGCAGCAGTAGGGTATAGCCGGTTGTTGTACCAACCGCTCCCATGCCGACAATGGCCACTCTACTTCGTTTGTAAGGTTTTAAGCTCATAAAATCCTCATCTCCTTCTCGGGTTGAATACCTTTTCATTTTGGGGTATTTCTTAAAAATTTATCTTTCCAACTTAGTGTACCGTATATATTTACCCACCGCAAAGAAATATGACATTTTTCCTTGACTTCAAAGACGAGCTCGCTAATAATTAATCGAATGATAAGAACACGCACTAAAGCGTTGCAGCACCGATATTGACGCATGAAATTATGGAAAGAGGATTCGGCATATGGACTTATTTCGAAAAAAAACAGGACTGCTCCCGCATGAGGAAAGCGGATCTACAGGTCACTTAAAGAGAACAATGGGTGCCTTTGATCTCACCATGCTAGGTGTAGGATGTATTATCGGTACTGGGATTTTTGTTATTACTGGCAAGGCAGCAGCAGAAAATGCAGGTCCTGGATTGATGCTCTCCTTTGTTATTGCAGGTATTGCCTGCGTACTAGCAGCCTTGTGTTATGCGGAGCTTTCATCTACAGTTCCCGCAGCTGGGAGCGCTTATGCGTATAGTTATATTGTATTTGGAGAAATTTTGGCCTGGGTACTGGGGTGGGACCTGATTCTGGAATACGGAGTGGCGGCCGCCTCTGTGAGTAGTGGATGGTCTGCTTACTTTCAAGGCTTGCTGGCTGGATTTGATGTACATTTACCGCTGGCTTTAACCGCAGCCTTCGATTCAACTAAGGGAACCATTATTGATCTACCAGCCGTGTGCATCATTATGCTCATTACACTGTTACTGAGTCTCGGAGCCAAGGAGACGGTCCGATTCAATTTAATAATGGTTTGTGTTAAAGTCGGAGTTGTATTGCTATTTATTGCGATCGGTATCTTTTATGTTAAGCCTGACAACTGGACACCATTTTTGCCTTATGGTTTTTCTGGTGTTTTGAGTGCTGCGGCAATCGTATTTTTTGCTTATCTGGGTTTTGATGCCATCTCAACTGCAGCCGAAGAGGTTCGCAATCCGCAGCGGAATATGCCCATCGGCATTATTTCTTCTCTAGCGATCTGCACGGTACTGTATATTGCGGTTTCAGTTGTACTAACTGGAATGGTACCTTATACGCAGTTGGGGGTAAGTGATCCTGTTGCGTTTGCTCTCCGCTTTATTCATCAGGATTTTGTTGCCGGATTGATTTCAGTCGGTGCGATTGCGGGGATGACCACCGTTTTACTGGTGCTGTTGTTTGGTCAAACGCGGTTAATTTTCTCTATGTCACGTGATGGCCTTTTACCCGTTTTTTTATCCAAAATAAATGCCAAAACTCAAACACCGATACGAAGCACTTGGCTGGTGGGCAGCATTATCGCATTGGCTAGTGGATTGTTTCCATTACATGCACTGACCAATTTGACGAGTATTGGAACCCTGTTCGCTTTTGCTGTGGTATCGGTAGGGGTTATCGTGCTGCGCAAGAAACGCCCTGATTTGAAAAGAGGCTTTACCGTGCCGTGGGTGCCGTTGCTCCCGCTTTTAAGTGCTTTGGTTTGCATCGGTCTGATGCTTCAGCTTCATATTAGCACCTGGATTGGATTCATTGTGTGGCTCCTGCTTGGATTGCTGATCTATTTCTTCTATGGATACCACAAAAGTTTGTTGAACCGTAAATCTTAATAAATTCTAGTATAAAAAAAGCCGGCATCCTGCACTTTTGTGAAGGGTCCGGTTTTTTTTGACATTACGCGAAAAGTGTCACATAGAGGCGTTTATGGTATAATTCTGTTTCAGATAAGCTTTTGGCACGTGATTACAGCATGCCATCGAGGGAGGATTTTTATATGAAACTGCGCTGGCGTGCGCTCTTAGGGGGAGTACTGCTACTGACGGGCATTCTACTGACTGCCTGTTCTGCTGAAGCCCCAGAAACGTTAACTAAACCTCCGATTGAGGAACCTGATGACCAGGGTCAGACGATTACTATTAATCCACCAGTGACTCCAAAGGTGGGCGATCCCAACGCCAAATATGTAGTTCAGACGCGAATAGCGGATTTTCATTTAATTGATAACAATAAAGGGTTAGTTTGGGGAGTTACCCATAATGAGCTCCGGCTTTATGATACTCATGATGGCGGAAAGACATGGAATAATATTTCCCCCTCCGAAAATGTCCAATTTCAAGACAAACTTGAATATGGAAAGGACATCAGTTTCACTGATTCTCGTCACGGTTGGGTTGTCCGTCAAAATTTGGACAAAACAGCAACCGTCATTCTGAGAACAGCAGATGGAGGACAGAGCTGGGATGTTTCAGCGCTTCCAAGCGGGGATCATGTGAGCTCGATTCAATATGTAAATCCAACTACTGGCTGGATCATGGCATATGTAAAACTGAATGAGCAGGATCAACAAAAACTGTTGTATCACACCACTGACGGGGGAGCCACGTGGAATAAAGTTGCGCAAAGTTCTGGTACGACATCCAACAAAACAGGCTCAGGTTTACCCGATCGGGGCAGTCTGGCAGGAATGAGCTTTTCTTCCAACAATCAGGGATTTGTAGCGATCAATCTGGATAGCAGTGTTAAGTTATACAAGACTTCGAATCAAGGGAAAACCTGGACTCCGGTAGCTAACAGAATACAAGGCTGCCCTCAGGCCAAAGCAGAAGCTCAGCAGTCTCTGAAAGGGAGCAGTTCCTCGTATTGGATTCCGGTTCTTTGCTATGGGGCTAACGGCACAAAATATAATGGACTGTTTACAAATGATACAGGGGCCCAATGGAGCGGTGTGCCTTTGGGTCTGAGTAGCAACATTAATTCTATTATCCCTGGACGTACGTTTCTAAACGAAAAGGAAGGGTGGATCATAACTGAAACCGGAATGAGCCGTACATTGGATGGGGGAAAGACGTGGACAAGTCTCACAGGCAACAAAGTGCTACCTTTGAAGCTAAAAGACTACCCACGTTCAGTCAAGCTCCGTTTCGCTTCTTCTTCGGTGGGTTGGCTCCTTTTGGAACGCCTTGATGACAAGAAATCACTGCTGCTGAAAACGACGGACGGCGGTGCGAACTGGAGAATTTTATAATCGCTATAAAGCTGATTGCCCTGGGGTGTTTTTCCCAGGGCGTTTTATTTTTAAAAAATTTAAATTTTATACGACTATATGTGAAAAAAATCACAAACCAACGAATAAGCCGCTGTTATACTAAACCTGTAAACAACGATAGGAGTGATAATCATGAGAGCGAATCAGGATCATATGTTAACCCAATACTACCTTCAATTTTGTTATACTTGCCAGGATGCCTATGGTTGCACGACTGAAGAGGACTGCAAGCAGTGTGCAGAGCGTTACGCTGAAGACGAAGATCATGAAGTTCTGAATGAAACACAACGTTATCTCCAGCTTGTACATGTGTAAATCGATGCATCATTCTGATATCGCCATATCTTGAGCCTCCCGGATTATTCCGTGGGGGCTCTTGGCGTTCTTGAGAGTTGCTATCAAATTTGGGCAGGAACATACATATACTGTTATAGAAAGCTTAGGTCAGGTCAGGATGCCCGGTAGTTTCCCTGTGGAATGCCTGGCGGAGAGGAGTGCGGTGCATGGGATTTGAGTCATTATGGATGTTCGATTGGCTGGGCACGGTACTGCCCGTATTTTTCGTTGTCGTGTTGGGAATTGTCGTGTTGTCTGCAGGCAGGGAAGTCATGGAATGGAGTCGGAATAAAAGACAGCCTGTATTGACGGTCGGTTCCCGAATTACAGCCAGAAGGACACATCTCCAACAGAGGCGGCAGGAGGAACAAGGGACTCGTACCTATACTTTCTATTACGTAACCTTCGAGGTGGAGAGTGGCGACCGGATGGAGTTCAAGGTATCTGGGGAAGAATATGGTCAATGCGCTGAAGGTGATGAGGGACGGCTTACTTTTCAGGGTACAAGGTATATCGGGTTTCAGCGTCTTAATCGCTATAGCTTGGAACAGGTTAAAATGTAGATTTCAGTCTAATGTTCTTGGATTCATTTACAGCCTTCTGCGAGAAATCAGGGTAGGGGGCTGTAGATGTTTCTTGTACAGCACATTTTGGTACATATATATTAGAACAGAGTAGTTCAGAGGAGGAATGATTTGTGTCATTTGAGGGACAAGTTGTTATTGTAACAGGAGCGGCGCATGGCATCGGGAAAGAGGTCGCTTTTGCCTACGCTGCTCAGGGTGCCCATGTTGTATTTGCGGACCACAATGAGGAAGAGGGTGCCGCAGCCGCTGCAGCAGCCCGGAACGAAGGCTATCAGGCCATTTTTATTCCTTGTGATGTGCGGAAGGAAGAAGATATAGTGGCGCTAATCCGTGCCACGGAAGAAGAATACGGTACGATTCATACGCTAATTAACAACGCTGGCGTGTCCAAATGGAAATCTCCATATGAGTTAACGATAGCAGAATGGGATGACATTTTGAATACAAACGTACGCAGCTGTTTTATTGCCACTAGGGAAGCGGCTAAGGTAATGAAACGAAACGTAGAAGGTGGCTCTGTGGTCAATATGACCTCTACACGAGCTTTCATGTCAGAGCCGGATACAGAAGCCTACGCGGCATCCAAAGGAGCCATTGCGGCCCTTACACACGCGATGGCTATGTCGCTAGGAAAGGACGGGATTCAGGTCAATTGCATCAGTCCAGGGTGGATTGAAACCGGGGATTATGAGCAACTGCGTGCAGAAGACCATCAACAGCATCCGTCTGGGCGAGTAGGAACCCCTAAAGACATCGCACGGGCCTGTCTGTATTTGACACAACCTGGCAATGATTTTGTAACAGGCACGAATCTGGTAGTAGATGGTGGCATGACGCGCAAAATGATTTATGAGCCATAATAAAAGCCTAAATGAGTAGTCCCAGTCTTGGGGCTATTTTTTTGTTTTTCTGGACTGTCACCCATTGGGCATTTGTACCATACGATAGGGTATGTGATGGAGAAGCGAGGAGGGGACGCGGTGGCTGTAATCAAGACCAACTCAGAGGATGTAAGGACCCTCGCCCGACTGATGCGGGCTGAGGCCGAAGGCGAAGGAGAGCAGGGAATGCTCATGGTCGGTAATGTTGGGGTGAACCGGATTTTATCCAATTGCCTGGATTTCCAGGGCATACGTATGATGAATGACATGGTGTTTCAAAGCCCCGGCGGGTTTGAG
Organism: Paenibacillus sp. A3M_27_13; assembly: GCF_024213315.1. NCBI lineage: Bacteria > Bacillati > Bacillota > Bacilli > Caryophanales > Paenibacillaceae > Paenibacillus > Paenibacillus sp. A3M_27_13. Next base: position 157,127 of record NZ_JANAVE010000001.1, on the reverse strand, counting down.
GCTACTCAGAAGGGGTATTTTTATCAGAAAGCCCGTGATCGGGACATTCGACTTGCCCAGCGTGTAATCAATGGAGAGAAAATACGTCCGGCATCCAATTCATTATGGTTTTTCAGACCTGCCGGAGACTGCCCAGATACCTGGTATAGCCAGGTCAATACCGGACGTTTTAAAGCCCACTGCTTTTTTAGCCCGACTGTACAGGATTGTCCTAATGTATATTAGACAATTTACAGAATGGCTTGAAGAATTAAATTTAAACCATTTTAGGAGGAATTTACATGATTTCACAGCAAGCTTACCGTCCCGTATCTTATGCTTCCGGCAATGGGTATCCCGAATGGCCAAGAGGGATGACTCCAATCGGAACCATGCAGCCTATGACTGGCTTTCCACCTCAAGTAAGTAGTGGCAGCCCTATGACACCAACGGGTACCGTAGTGCAGGTTCAGACTCCGCAATACGAGCAATCATACATCGAAAATATTTTACGCTTGAACTTAGGAAAAACGGGAACTTTTTATATGACCTATGAAAATAACCGGGAATGGAATGCGAAAATATTCAAAGGCATTCTGGAAGCAGCAGGTCGGGACCACATTATTATTAGTGATCCGGCGACGGGCAAACGGACCATTCTACTAATGCTAAACCTGGACTATGCAACATTTGATGAGCCGTTGTTGTACCAATATCCCGGCGTCATCGGGAACCCGGGTGCATCCCCGGTTCGCTGATGCCTTAATATATATGAGTCTACATCCTCTGCCAGACGGCAGGGGATGTATTTTGTTTATAATCTTTCTCAAATATAGTAGCTTTCTTGATGGTAAGCGGCGAAAACGAGAGCTTTACAACCTAAATGATAGAGGAGCTGTTTTTTCTGACATTGCTTGTGGTTTGACTGTATAGAGTATAGTTATATAATTAAATATAAGCTGATGAATGATCTAATCATTTATGCGGAATATGGCTTTGGAAGCCGGAAGGAGTGAATGTGTTGGGAAGTTGACGCTGCTTATGATGTGTTATCGTTCTGTCTATGATGAAACTATCCGAAGGAGGTGCGCCTGTCTGCCGTAATGACGGCTGATGGGGAGCATATTGAGTGACCCTTTACCGAGTATGTTTAACTTATTTATTGTTTTTGCATTAGTACTATTGAATGGTTTTTTTGTATCTGCGGAATTTGCCATGGTGAAGGTCAGAGGCAGCCGTATTGAAACATTGGTGGAAGCGGGCAATAAAAAGGCCGTGTACGCCGCCAATATGTTACACAACTTGGACGCTTATTTGTCTGCCTGCCAGTTGGGTATTACACTAGCATCGTTGGGACTAGGATGGATCGGAGAGCCGGCCATCGCACATTTGATCGAACCTGTATTTACAGCCGCCGGATTAGGAGCGGTATATGTGCACGGTACTGCCGTGGTTATTGCATTTATTGTCATTACGATTCTGCATATTGTCTTGGGTGAATTGGCGCCCAAAACGATAGCTATTCGTAAATCTGAGACCATTACGCTGTATTCAGCCATGCTGATGACTTGGTTTTACAAGTTGATGTATCCATTCATATGGGCGTTGAATGGAATGGCGAACAGCCTGCTGCGTTTATTCCGTCTGGAGCCGGTATCCGAGAATGACGATTCCGCGCATACCGGAGATGAAATACGCATTCTGATGAAAGAAAGCAATAAGAGCGGACTAATTGATAATACGGAATTGGCGCTTGTTGATAATATATTTGATTTTACCGACACGACCGCCAGGGAAATCATGATTCCGCGAACTGAGATGATCTGCTTATACAGTAATGAGTCCACAGAAGAAAATCTCGCGATTGCGACGGAAAGCATGAGAACCCGTTATCCAATCTGCGCCGAAGATAAGGACCATATTATCGGCTTTATCCATATTAAGGACCTTCTACGGGCGAACACACTGGATACCCGTACGATGATTCGACCGATTCTTGCTGTCCCTGAATCTACGCAAATTAGTGATCTGCTCAAACGTATGCAGCGTAGCAAGACGCAAATCGCAATTTTGATTGATGAATATGGCGGTACATCGGGTATGGTAACACTGGAAGATATTATGGAAGAAATCGTTGGTGAAATTCAGGATGAGTTCGATCAGGAGCGTCCAAGTTGTGAGCAGATTAATGACGAGGAATTTTCCATTGACGGCATGTTATTAATTGATGAAGTGAACGATCGCTTTGGACTGGATCTTGATCATGAGGATTATGATACGGTAGGGGGCTGGCTATACTCACATGTCGAGGTTATTCCCCCACTGCCTGGCCAGTCTGTAGTGTTTGAGGGATGTATGTTCACGGTAGAAGAAGTTGAAAACAAGCGGATTTCACGTATTCGGCTGATAAAACAGCCTATCATCGTGGAAGAAGCAGGAGTCTCATAACGGAATAAATCTAGAGAGCGACCTTGAACGATGTGGGGTCGCTTTTTATTTTGTCTTCTTTACAGAATGGACATGAATTGATATGATGTTCGTGTAATTGTCAACCTTATTATAATTCTTTAGGTTGACAATAAAAAAAGAACTTCTCTACGCTGAAAATCTTATCCATTTACCTGATCATTAAATTTTGGGAGGCAAGAAGTATGAATTTACTAAACAAGGTTATAGAATGGGACTCGTTGGCTGAAAAAGCAATACACGGCAGCCGTGTATTGCTGGAAGAAGGCATAGCGGTACTGGAAGCCGACGATGAAGAATTATTACCGATTATGCAAGCTTCATTTCGGGTGCGGCATCATTTCTATGAAAAAAAAGTAAAGCTCAACATGATCATCAATGCCAAAAGTGGCCTATGCCCGGAGGATTGCGGTTATTGCTCACAATCTATCGTATCCACGGCGCCTGTGAGCAAGTACAGTATGTTGGACAAGGAATCACTATTGGCTGGAGCTAGGGAAGCAGTAGCGCGGAGAGCAGGGACCTATTGCATCGTAGCTTCCGGCAAAGGTCCAACAGATCGAGAACTGGATCAGGTGATTGAGGCAGTACAAGAAATTAATCGCACGATGCCGCTCAAAATTTGCGCCTGCTTAGGGATTCTCAAGGGAGATCAGGCACGGCGGTTGGCAAAGGCTGGGGTACATCGATACAATCATAATTTAAATACAAGTAAGGCCAACTATCCCTCGATTACAACCACACATACATACGATCAACGCGTCGAAACTGTGAAAATGGCTCAATCTCACGGAATGTCTCCATGCTCTGGCGTTATTATCGGGATGGGGGAAACGAATGAGGAAATCGTTCAAATGGCTTATGCCTTACGGGAGTTAGATGCTGACTCTATTCCGGTTAACTTCTTGAATCCAGTCCCTGGAACCCCGTTGGAGGGAGCAAAGCGAATATCACCTATCCAAGCTTTGAAGGTGCTGGCACTGTTCCGCTTCATCTGTCCATCCAAAGAAATACGCGTTGCAGGTGGACGAGAGTTGAATTTACGCTCGTTACAACCGCTATGCCTGTATGCAGCGAATTCAATTTTTGTAGGAGATTATTTAACGACAGAAGGCCAAGAGGTCACATTTGATCATCAAATGATTGAAGATCTTGGTTTCGAAATTGAGATGTGTGCCCTTTCAGCCGTATAATAGAAATTGTACAAACTTGGAAGGGAGAGTTAAACGATGAGCGAAAAAGTATTTATTAGTCCAGGTAAATATGTGCAAGGGAAAAATGTGATTGATAAAGCTGGTGAGTATGTTAAGCCATTTGGTCATACTGCCTTGGTTATTGCGGACAAGCTGGTTTGGGAGATTGCAGCCGACCGCGTGGTAAAAAGTCTGGAACAGACTGATATTACGGCGGTTAAAATTGAGTTTCAAGGGGAAGCATCCAAAAATGAAGTCAACCGCATTGCGGATCAGGGACGAAGCGCCCAGGTCGACATTGTCATTGGTGTAGGTGGTGGTAAAACGCTGGATACTGCCAAAGCCGTTAATGAACTACTCGGTTCCTCGGTTGTGATTATTCCAACAACCGCTTCTACAGATGCCCCTACTAGTGCACTATCTGTTTTGTACACTGATGAGGGTGCATTTGATACGTATACCTTTTTCAGTAAAAATCCGAGCCTGATCCTGGTGGACACGAAAGTCATTTCTCAAGCGCCGCCCTTGTTTCTCTCCTCAGGTATTGCAGATGCCATGGCGACGTGGATTGAAGCCCGTGCGGTCATTGAAGCTCGCGCAACGACAATGGCTGGTGGTTTGCCAACCTTGGCGGCAGAAGCCATTGCGTCCAAGTGTGAGGAAGTTCTTTTCGATTACGGACTGCAGGCTTACGAATCCGTGAAACGCAAAGTCGTCACACCTGCGCTTGAAGCGGTAGTGGAAGCCAATACGTTGCTAAGCGGTTTGGGCTTTGAAAGCGGCGGTTTGGCAGGCGCACATGCGATTCACAATGGTTTTACCGTTCTGGAAGGAGACATTCATCACCTGACACATGGTCAGAAGGTAGCTTTTGGCACCTTAGTCCAGCTTGCCTTGGAAAAAAGACCTTTGTCCGAGGTGGAGCGGTATATTGACTTTTATCTAAAACTCGATCTGCCTGTCACGCTGGAAGACATTAAGCTCCAGGAAGCTTCCCGAGAGGATTTGTACCGGGTAGCTCAGGCTGCTACCAAAGAAGGCGAAACTGCTCACAATCTACCATTTGCTGTCACAGCGGATGATGTGCTTGATGCGATTTTAGCGGCTGACCAGTATTCACTTGCCTACAAGGCTAAAATTGGATATAGAAACTAACCCCATACGAAATAAAGTAGAATCAAAGGTCGCTGATCAGCGGCCTTTTTCCCATTATTTAACTTGCAGCTTATGTTATGATTTTTATGGTACATAATCAGGAAATGCCGGGAGTATATTTATGGCTCCCCTAAAATTTGAGAGGGGTTTAGCGATGGCAAAATGGAATGTAGAAGATCAAGGTACTCAATATAGTATTGAGTACAAGCGTAGCTTAACTGGCGGAAAAATTATTGTAAATGGAAGCGAGCAGAAGGTTAAAAGCCAGAACGCATTTTTGAACTTGATTGATTTTCCAATTAGATTGAAAGAAAAAGCTGTAAATGTTGTTGTCATTGGCAACAAAGCAGATTTAGCCGTGGACGGTGTGTATCTTGGGTCCAATCAACCTTATGTTCCTGTGAGTAAAGTTCCCGGCTGGAGTTGGGCTTTTGTCGTGGTCAGTTTGGTTATAGGATGGCTATTTGCTGGCATCTTTGGTCTGTGTTTGGGGATATTAGGCAGTATGTTTTATGTGAAATCATCTTTATCCATGCATCAAACCACCAATCGAAGAGTTGTAAATTGTCTTATTGTCTTTTTTATCATCAGCGTGATACAAATTGTTTTTGGAATTGCAGCGAATTCTTGGATTAACACGTTGTAAAATAGATCTAACATAGCCTATAGGATGAAGCAAGAAGGCTCTCACGCATGAAGCGGTGAGAGCCTTTTTTGCCGTGTTAGATCGCCCAATTTCCTTTACGGAAGATAGGTTCCTCAGTACCGTCCTCGGTAACGCCGTTGATGTCCATTTCACCTGAACCGATCATAAAGTCGACGTGTGTCAGGCTGGAATTCAGGCCGTTGGCAGCCAACTGCTCTTGAGTCATATCCTTGCCGCCTTTAAGGTTAAATGCATAGGCATTACCGATGGCCAAATGGTTAGAGGCATTTTCATCAAACAACGTATTATAAAATAAAATATTTTTATCAGAGATAGGTGACTTATGAGGTACGAGAGCAACCTCACCCAGATAGTGTGAACCTTCATCCATTTCTACGAGATGCTGAAGAGTTTCCAAACCGATCTCTGCCTGTACATCGACAATACGTCCATTTTCAAAAGTCAGTGAAAAGTTGTCGATGATATTTCCGCTGTAGCTAAGTGGCTTGGTGCTGCTGACCTTACCGTTCACTCCCGTTTTGAGCGGAGCTGTAAACACTTCCTCGGTAGGCATATTGGCTACAAAAGTATGTCCCTGTTGGTTGACGCTTTCGGCTGCTACCCACAGATGATCTTTTGCCAATTCGATGGTGAGGTCTGTGCCTGGAGCCAGATAATGCAGCTTTTTATAGCGTTTGGCATTTAAAATATCAGATTTGCTGGAAAGGGTTTTCAAATGCTCTTTCCACGCCTCCACGGGGTTATCCAGATCCACACGCACGGTGCTGAAAATGGCATCCCACAGTTTATCCATTTGCTCTGAAGCTGGCAGATCAGGGAATACTTTGGCAGCCCACTCTGCTGAAGGATAAGCAATCAGAGACCAACTGAATTTGTCGGCCATTTGAAATTCGCGGTATTGACGTAATTCATGTGACCGCACGCGCTGGGCAGCAGTAATTCGGCTGGACGGAATCCCTTTAAGCAAATCCGGATTTTCTGCAATGACATGCAGTACAGCTGCGCCATTTTCGACCTCTTCAGTCATTTCGGCTGCGTACCATTTGGGAGCAATATTAAAAGTTTCATCAGGAGCTAGTTCATACTGTAATCGAGTAATGGTCTCATCACTCCATTTTACTGTAACCAGCTTGGCTCCAGCAGTATACGCTGATTTGACGATAAGTCTCACGAGTTCGGCGGACAAGATTGGCGCATGAACGATGAGTGTCTGCCCAGGATGTACATTGGCGCCGACCCGAACGGCTAACTCGGCATATTTTTGCAATTTTTGTTGAAAATCTGACATGTAACTTTCCTCCATTTCACGAAAAGCCTTAAACAAGGCTTGGGTAACTTGCACAGTTTTTTTGCAAATTCCACACATAGCTTATATATTGTACAATGTAACGAAAAGGTTCACAAATCAGTTTTGGTACTATTTAGTGAAAATGAAAGGGCGGATAGATGAATGACAGAGCAAAATTCACCTCAGGAAGTGAAAGAAGTACATATTCAACAGGCACAAATGACAAGAGATGAGAATGGTGCTTATCTGGGCCAAGTGGTATTTGGAGTAGACGGACAGAGCTCTGTATATGAAATCACATTCCACAGTAAAAGGGGAAAGGAATGGGATTACAGTCTCCATTTTGCAGGAGAGCCACGGGTGGAGGAAGAGATGCTGCAAATGGATAGCTGGATTGAAGAGAACGATGATTTGTTCGATTATTTGCTAGATACGGCATGGAGCAAATTACCCGAGTAATGTAAACATGGTCTATTTTCGTGACAAGCGGATTATATTTAGCAGTGTCCGCATAATCTGCTGACATGGGGGAAGCCTAAAGGTCGATATTAACAGGAAATTCCATGTGAATAGGAGGGTGAAGCTTTGGCAAATCATCTGTTCACCGAAGGAATGACGGCAAATGAAGAGGCTGCTCCCGATCTCCTGAGCTTACGGACGCTGTTTGTAAATATGTGTTTTATTGGAGAGCCGGGAAGCCGCTCCTGGGTGCTGGTGGATACGGGGATGACAGGATTTACAGACTCGATTATACGCCTGGCAGAGGAACGGTTCGCTGGCCCTCCAATCGCTATTGTGCTTACACATGGTCATTTTGATCATGTAGGTTCGGTTATTGAGTTGGTACAGCATTGGGGTACACCTGTTTATGCACATCCTTTGGAATTACCTTATTTGACGGGAATGAAGGATTATCAAAAACCTGACCCTAGTGTAGGGGGAGGTTTAATGTCGGGCATTTCCTTCTTATACCCCAATGATGCTATAGATCTCGATGATCGCATCACATCCCTGCCCCAAGATGGCAGTGTCCCCGGTGCCCCTGGTTGGAAGTGGCTGCATACGCCAGGACATACACCTGGTCATGTATCGCTTTTTCATGAGCGAAGAAGGTTAATGGTGGCCGGTGACGCTTTTATTACGGTGAAACAGGAATCGGCACTGGCCGTTATTTTACAGGAAAAAGAAATACATGGACCTCCTGCGTATTTTACAACAGATTGGCAAGCTGCGCAGCGTTCGGTGGAAATGCTGGCCAAGTTAAAGCCTGAGATTGCAGTCACAGGACATGGTCATTACATGCGTGGTGCTGAGCTGACAGATCAGCTGGAGCAACTGGCGGGAGATTTTGAGCACATGGCTGTACCCAAACAGGGACGTTATGTGTAGTGATGTGTGAAGGACGATGCCTTGCGGGGCATCGTTTTTTGTGTGGACGTGGAATTTTTTTGCTCAGCATGGTATAGTCAAGCCAAAAGCTAAACGCTTTCATTAAACATCGTCATTTCATCAAGGAGGATTTTTTGATGACACAACAACATGCTGCAATTGGTGATCTTTATTATGGAATACCGGCGATTCGTCTTAAATTTGGACGATATGAAGCGGTTGCCCTGCCGGGAAACGGCGCAAATCTGATTTCTTTTCGTGACAATGAAACGGGATATTCTTTTCTGCGTGAGCCAGATGCTGAGAGCATAGAGGCTTTTAAGCAAAGCCCGTCCGTTTACGGAATTCCTTTCCTGTTCCCTCCGAATCGGTATGAGGATGGAAAATTCCTGTGGAATGGTGTTACATATGAGCTGCCGATAAATGAAGAGGCGACCCACAACCATCTGCACGGCTTTTTACACACTGTTCGGTGGGAGGTTGAGGACTACGGTTCCGGAGAGCAAGGCAGCTATGTGGTAATGAATCAGCATGTAAGGGAAGGACATCCCATGTTCCGCTATTTACCCTTCACCTTTACCATGAAGTTAACGTACAGCCTGGACGAATTTGGCCTGCATCAGCGTTATGTGATCCATAACGAGGGCGATCAACCGATCCCCAACTTATTTGCCTTTCACACAGCGATTCGCGTTCCGTTCGTACCCGATAGCTCGCCTGAGGATTACAAGATTAAGGTCACAATCGGTGAGCGTCGTGAGCTGACGGAACGGTTGTTGGCCACAGGTCAGTTCCAGCCTTTATCTCCGGAAGAGGAACTGCTGAAGACGACGGGAGTTAGTCCTTATTTTGCCTCTATGGATAATCATTACACGGCAGCTCCGCAAAATGGACGCAACTACATGGAACTGACACACAGTAAGACAGGGGCTACCCTCGTATACGATGTAGGTACAGCTTATAAGCATTGGATGATCTGGAATAACAAAGCGAACAAGGAATTCATCTGTCCTGAGCCGCAAATGAACATGATCAATGCACCGAATCGTCCGGACCTACCAGCGGAGGAGATCGGATTGATTGCACTGGCTCCAGGCCATATTTTTGAGGCAACCAGCCGTTTGTATTGTATTACACCTAATAAATCGAAATCCTAGCATTTAATTTATCCTTATAAGCCTGTATCGTGTCCAACGGTGCAGGCTTTATTTGGGTATGTAAAGCACAGGTAAGGGACAATGGGGAAGGAGGACGAAAAAGGTTGCAGAATGCCAAGCAGTCATAGTATGATACGAAACAGGAGATGATCAGATGAATTTTCCTTTTCAAGCCGTCAAACGCAAGCAAATCGCCGATGAAGTAGCTGAACAGCTGCAACGAAAAATTGCTGCTGGTGAATGGAATGTGGGCACAAAGATTCCAACCGAGCCTGAGCTCATGAAGCTATTCGGAGTCGGGCGGTCTACAGTGCGTGAAGCGGTTAGCGTTCTGGTACATGCCGGTCTATTAGAGAAAAAGCAAGGACACGGAACTTTTGTCTGCCAACCGACAACTTCTCAAGAGCCATTGGATTACCGTCTAAGCCGTGCTGAAATTATTGAGGTTTATGAAGTGCGGAGTGTGTTGGAACTAGAGATTGCCAGATTGGCTGCATTACGTCGTAATGACGAGGATTTACACTTAATGCGTGCGGCGCTGGACCGTCGTGCTGCAACTTTGGTCGCTGGAGATTTGTCTGGGTACTTAGATGCGGATATCACTTTTCACTTGGCTGTTGCCGGAGCTACACGCAATAAGGTGCTTACAGACGTATATGGCAGCTTTGTAGAGGCCATTCGCAAGGCGTTGAACAATCTCATTACCGATCCAGCGATGCAAAATCATTTTACTTTGCAGCATGAAAAAATATATGAAGCAATCCGGGATCAGGATGGCAAGGCTGCCGAGCTGTATAGCATTCAACATTTGGACGGCACCAAGCTAGAGCTGCAAAAGCATATGGGAAGTTCATAAATTTTTTTACTTTTAAACATCAGATGATCAGATGAATAATAAAACGAATTTTCAGCCTTCTACTCGAACATCTCCTAAAATCAATCCAAAGGTGGTATCTGTATGCGCAAAATATGGGTGTTGGACACAACGTTAAGAGATGGAGAACAATCACCAGGAGTTAGCTTAACCAGCACAGAAAAGGTGGAAATTGCTCTTCAGCTGCAAAAATTAGGCGTAGATCGGATTGAGACTGGCTTTCCAGCAACCTCGCCTGGTGAGATTATCAGCATGCAGGAGATTGCCAAACAGGTTACCCAAGCAACACTGGTTGGTTTTGCACGCTCGAAGGAACAGGATATTGATGCAGTCAGAGAGGCGCTACAAGGAGCTGAGGATGCCTGTCTTCATTTATTCCTGGCTACCTCGCCCATTCACCGCCAACATAAGCTGCGAATGGATAAAGCGAAAGTATTAGAGACCGCTGCAGCTGCCATTCGTTATGGACGCAAGTATTTCAGCAAGGTAGAATTTTCAGCAGAGGACGCCAGTCGTACCGAGCTGGACTTTATTTGTGAGGTCGTGGATATGGCGATTCGTGCTGGAGCGACAGTCGTCAATTTACCGGATACGGTGGGATATGCCTCGCCGGACCAGTTCGGTGAAATGTTTAGAATTGTAAAACAACAAGTGCCCGGTATCGAAAAAATACAACTTAGCACACATTGTCATGATGATCTTGGTATGGCAACAGCTAACACGCTGGCGGCTATCCGTAATGGTGTAGACCAATTTGAAGGTACCATCAATGGCATCGGTGAGCGAGCCGGAAATACACCTATCGAGGAAGTTGCACTGGCCCTTGACACTAGAACCGAGCTCTATGGTGCACAAACGAGTCTGGTTTTGGAGGAGCTGTATGCCACCAGTCGCCTGGTGAGCAAACGTACGGGGATGTCGGTACCGGGAAACAAGGCCATTGTTGGAGCCAATGCGTTTGCACACGAGTCTGGTATACATCAGGACGGAATGCTTAAAGAGCGTACAACGTATGAGATCGTGTCCCCTGAGCGTATTGGTCTGAAGACAAGTAAACTTGTATTGGGCAAGCACTCGGGTAGACATGCATTTAAAGAAAAACTGGCGGACATGGGGTTTGAAGCTTTGACGGAGGAACAGCTGCAAGAGGCGTTCCGCAAATTCAAGGACTTGACGGATAAGAAAAAACAGGTGTTGGATGAAGATTTGCTCGTCCTGATGGATGAAAGCCGCAATGCCTCGCCTCAAATTTACACACTGGATTCCATTCAGGTGTCCTATGGCAATCAGTCGGTTCCAGTCGCATCCATTCGGTTGAGTAAACAAGATGGGACAGCAATTGATGAAGTAGCAATGGGTAACGGTTCTGTAGATGCGATTTTCCATGCTATAGACAAGGCCAGTGGTGAAGAGGTGGAGTTGGAGGATTACTCGATCCAATCTGTAACATATGGCAAAGATGCATTGGGGGAAGTACACGCCATTTTGAGGCAAGGTGAGTACACAGCACTGGGAAGAGGCACAAGTACTGATATTTTGGAAGCTAGCGCCAAAGCTTACATCGATGCGCTGAACAAGCTACTGGGCAGAAAAGAAGTCCATGGCAAAAGAAATATCACCATTAGCTGAACTTAGTGACCCAGGATAGTAGCGGAAATCTCCTTTTGCCTCCTCTGGCCTTATCGTAAAAAAGCGCTTGCAAAATAAATGATAACATTTGAAATTTAATGTATAATAGGCAAGAGAGATCACCATATTTTGTCTGAATTACATAGGCCAAGAGGAGGAAATGAGTTGAACTACCGCATCGAAAAGGATACGTTGGGCGAAATCAAAGTACCGGCAGACCGTCTGTGGGGAGCGCAAACACAGCGCAGTAAGGAAAATTTCCCGATTGGTTCGGAGAAAATGCCATTAGAGGTCATACAGGCGTTCGCGGTGCTTAAAAAGAGCGCGGCGATCAGTAACTATAAGCTGGGTAAGCTATCACAGGAGAAGCAGGATGCCATTATTTATGCAGCAGACGAAATTCTCGCAGGGCGAGTTGATGACCATTTCCCATTGGTTGTATGGCAGACAGGGAGCGGTACGCAGTCCAATATGAATGTGAATGAAGTGATTGCTCATCTGGGAAGCCAATGGTTACAAGAGCAGGGAAAAGATACGAAGCTGCATCCCAATGACGATGTGAACATGTCGCAAAGCTCAAACGATACGTTTCCTACAGCGCTTCATGTAGCGGGTGTCATTGCAGTGGAGGATCGTTTGTTGCCTGCCATCGATAAGCTGAAAGAGACTTTTCAACAGAAGTCAGAGCAATTCAAGGATATTATAAAAATTGGACGAACCCATTTACAAGATGCGACACCGCTTACGCTGGGCCAGGAAATAAGCGGCTGGTATGCCATGCTGGACAAGAGCAAGCGAATTATCATCGACACGGTTCAATACATGAAGGAGCTGGCGATTGGCGGTACAGCGGTGGGGACAGGAATTAATGCTCATCCAGAGTTTGGCTCCCGAACCTCTGCGGAAATTTCCAGTTTCACTGGCAAAACGTTCACTTCCGCACCCAATAAATTTCATGCATTGACCAGCCACGATGAAGTGGTGGCCGTACATGGAGCAGTCAAAGCGCTCGCTGCCGATTTGATGAAAATCGCCAATGATGTTCGCTGGCTGGCAAGTGGTCCGCGTAGCGGTTTGGGGGAAATTACGATCCCTGCTAACGAGCCAGGTAGCTCTATCATGCCCGGTAAGGTGAATCCGACCCAGAGCGAAGCACTGACGATGGTCGTTACTCAAGTAATGGGTAATGATGCAGCTATCGGCTTTGCTGCGAGTCAGGGTAATTTTGAACTGAACGTGTTTAAGCCAGTAATCATCTACAATTTTTTGCAGTCTGTTCATCTGCTGGCCGATTCCATGATTGCTTTTAATGACAACTGTGCGATCGGCATTGAGCCTGATCTCGTTAAAATTGAGCACAATTTGAATAATTCGCTGATGCTGGTGACGGCATTGAATCCACATATCGGATATGAAAATGCCGCTAAAATCGCCAAACTTGCACATGCAGAAGGACTGTCTTTAAAAGAAGCGGCACTCCGCAGCGGACTGTTGACTGAAGAACAGTTCGATCAATATGTTGTACCTGCGCATATGATTCATCCTAAAGCCTAAAGCACGACGATTGTCTCTGCTTAAGCCTTATAAAAAATATACAAACCAGCTCATCGAGTGCGATTTAGCACAGACCATGAGCTGGATTTTTTGTTTTCTCATATATTTTTTTACTTAAGATTAGTATTCTGTGTGATTTGAGGGTATATAGATAGAAGGCGAAAAATTGAACATCCATTTTCAAGATAGGAGAAGCGTATGGAACAGACAACCCTTATAAATTTGATTGTGCTTTTGCTGTCCAGCTTGCTGCTGGTCGGTGTGCTGACTACCAAATTTTCCAGCCGTTTCGGTATGCCTGCGCTTGTTTTGTTTATTGCCGTAGGTATGGTGCTTAGTCAGTTTATTTATTTTGATAATGCCTTTATCACACAGCTGGTGGGCATTCTCGCGCTCATTGTAATCTTGTTTGAAGGCGGGATGCAGACAAAGTTTGCAGACGTTAAGCCAGTTATTCGACCTGCGTTATCATTATCAACGTTAGGGGTCATCATTACGACCGTAGTCATTGGCGTATGCGCCAAGTTTATTTTAGGCGTAAGCTGGATGGAATCCATGCTGTTTGGCGCTATTGTCGGATCGACGGATGCGGCAGCCGTGTTTTCCGTTCTAGGAGGTAAAAACATCAAAAAACGAATTACCTCGACGCTCGAAGCGGAATCCGGCAGTAATGACCCGATGGCTGTATTTCTCACGGTAACATTGATTGAGCTGATACATCACCCTGAGCAATCCATTTGGATACATATCTTGTTGTTTTTATGGGAAATGGGTTTTGGTTTAGTCGTTGGTTTTGTACTTGGACGTATAGGTGTATATGCGATTAATAAAATGAATTTTGATTCATCCGGTTTGTATCCTGTAATGGCGCTGGCATTTGCAGTCTTGACGTATGCAGCGGCATCGTTACTGGAGGCAAGCGGATTGCTGGCGGTTTATGTCATGGCCATTGTCTTGGGAAATTCCGACTTGACCTACAAGCGATCCATTATTCATTTTAACAATGGTTTCGCCTGGATGGTGCAGATTATGATGTTTGTCCTGCTCGGCCTATTGGTCTTTCCTGATCAATTGCTGGGCATTGCGTGGCAAAGCTTGGCGCTCTCCTTCATCCTCATGCTCGTGGCTCGTCCAATAGGCGTGTTCCTAAGCTTGCTTTTTTCCAGGTACTCTGTGCGCGAGAAGACACTGTTATCCTGGGCAGGACTGCGGGGGGCGGTACCTATTGTACTAGCAACCTATCCTTTACTGGATGAGATGGATGTAGGACCCTTGTTTTTTAATGTTGTATTTTTCGTCGTGCTCACCTCTGCGATCATTCAAGGTACAACTATTTCGTGGTTAGCGGTGAAGCTTGGCTTGATGGACCCTAACGAAACATCGTCTCCTTCATTGCTGGAATTAGTTTCTCTGGGGAAAACCACTTCGGAAATCAACCACATTCAGGTACAAAAGGGGATGTCGATAGCGGGCAAAGCGATTCAGGATATACAGTTGCCTGAAGATATTTTATTCACAGCCATAATTCGGAACGAGCAAATTATTGCCCCTAGAGGCACTACTGTAATTGAACCGGGCGATACATTGTATGTGCTTAGTCCCAAACTCAAGCGACAGCAGATGAAAGAACTGTTCATGCTACTCGAACCAGAGGCTGCTCCGTAAAAAGCGTAGAGTACCCTTAATTACAGTCCTTCACATTCATGTGGAGGACTTTTTCCTGTGTTTTTTTCAGAGTGGATGAATCTGTTAAAAAATTGACACTATCATTCTACAAAATTAGTTTATGATATTGTCGTTAGATGTCGCTGCCTATCATTACGGATCATTTGATGGGCAATAGTGATGAATAAGATAGAAGTCACCAATAACAGGAGAGATGATAAATGAAACCGGAAGTCTTGCCACAGCGTGCAGCAGCTCGCAGGCAGAAAAATAGAAAAAAGAAACGAAAAGGAAAATTCGGTCGCTTTATACTGCGACTTTTTATTGTATTCCTGTTAGCAGGAATAGGGGGTGGTGCGTGGTTGTTCCTAACGTCATCTGGCAAGGACATGCGCTATTTGGCTGCCGATACGCTGATCACAACCCAACATCGTCACTGGGCGAAGTACTTTATCGGTGAAGCAGAGGCAAAAAAACGTGTGGCTGAATATTCGGCCCGTTTTGAAGCGATGGGTGAAGAGAAGGACAGACATACAATCAATCTACCTGATCTGATACCGACCAAAGTACAACAAACGCCGCTGGTTGAAGTGGAAGAGGTATCGGGCCGTAACTATCATGGCTATGTTATGACGGTGCATGACCCCACTAAAATCCGGCTCGGGGTTCCTTCCAAGGTCGGCCGGGGAGAAAGGGTATCTAGTATGGTCGAGCGTTTAGGGGCTGTTGCTGGCGTAAATGGCGGTGGCTTTGCCGATCCCAACTGGAATGGGAATGGTTTTAAACCGATTGGCGTTGTCATTTCCCAGGGCGAGATATACTACAATGATATGGGCAAAAATGCCTCTGTTCAAATCGTAGGTATTGATAAACAGGGAAAAATGATAGCCGGTCACTATTCGTTGTCTGAGTTGTCCAAAATGAATGTGCAAGAAGCGGTTACTTTTCAACCACGCCTAATCGTGAATGGGAAAGGTCTGATTCGCAATGCAAGCGAGGGGTGGGGAATTGCTCCCCGTACCGCAATGGGGCAAAGAGCAGACGGGGCCATTATATTCGTGACCATCGACGGTCGTCAGCCTGGGTACAGTATTGGTGCCAACTTGTATGATATGCAAAATATTTTGCTTAAACACGGAGCGGTTATCGGTGCTAATCTGGATGGAGGTTCTTCAACGGTGCTAGTCAAGGATAATGCCATTGTGAACAAGCCTTCTTCTGAATACGGAGAGCGGTATTTGCCGACTGCGTTTCTCGTATTTGAGCATCCAGAGACCGTTAGTATCCCGAACATATGGGAAGGTCTGAATCCTGGAGACATTGACGCAGCCAAAAAGAGATAGATTAGGAATGAATAAGTTCATTAAGTGAACGGAGACTGATGACCAGCCAGAGATTCATGGTAAATTAAAAGAAGAAATATACGAGGGAGATCTGGCGACAGCACGCGAAGCGCTAATCCGTTTAGACAGCAGCACTGTCCATCCTTATATAGAAGCACATAATCCTAACACTGAGCTTCTATCCAGTGTCTATATGTTCCCTCAAGGCGAAGCATCGCGCTATTTTACAGTAGGTGGGGGTGTGCTGAATCTGGTTGAAGTGAAGAACGGTTTTCCAGTTGTCACCTATCAAGGGTATGTGGGTGCTCCCTTTGATAAAACATTTACAATGGAATACGATCCGCTGGAGCGTTTTATGGTGAATAAAGCCAAAAATCAGTGGGGAACTTATCCGAAGCTAAATAAGCCGCTGATCTACGAGTTTACTACAGGATGGGGAGACAGCAGCACTACTTATTATGGACGGATTACCACGCTAAATAAAGAAGAACTGCTGGGTACTACGGGTGATCCCGTAACTGGACTCCCGGCTAATACCAAACAAATTATGAAAACCTTCAAGCTGCCGTGGGAATCGCGTACAGATGCCCCAGCAGGCGATGGAATAAGTTAAGAGCAGCAATAGTAAGGAAAATTTAAAAAGCGCGTATCGTTGAAGTAAAGATACTTCCCGGTACGCGCTTTTTTAGATGGAATTTGTACTTTTGTTGCTTCATGCTTGCTTAAGTATCTATTAGGCCTAGTCACAGGGTTGCTGTCATAGACCGCAAAGTAGCAGATAAGTGGAGAGATGATATGAGAAAACAGGAGCAAAGTGTATGCTCCTTATGTTGTTTCTAGGGTCCGCTTCTGAATAGCTCTGTATAAAGAACCTTGTGAAATACCAGTGCCTTCTATAATTTCTTTTACAGAGTATTCCTTACTGTCATACATTCGTAGGGCCAAGGCTATTTTATCCTTGTCGACTTTCGGTCTTCCAAGCTTTTTCCCACGCTTCTTACTTGCTTCCAATCCTTCTTTTACTCGTTCAGCGATGAGATTCCGTTCCAATTCAGCAATCACACACATCATTTGAAACATAGCCTTTCCTGTTGATGTTCGTGTGTCCATATTCTCTTTTAAGGAGACAAATTGTACTCCTATATCTTCAAATTCTTGAATGATACTTAAAATATCGAGCGTTTTACGACCCAGACGTGAAATACTCTCTACTACAACAATATCATTTGCCCTAATCACATTCATTAAATTCTGCAGACCTTGACGGTCTTTCACTGTACCAGTGAATTTTTCATCAATTATCTTTTCGCAGCCATATTCCTTTAGCATGCTAAGTTGTCTGTCTAGGTTCTGATCAATCGTGGAAACGCGGGCATGGTTTTTGGTAATGTAGTTGTAAAAAAAGAGATGTCGTATGTGCTTGAAGGTGATTAAATGACCTCTCAAACACGTTAGTTATTCAAGAAAAGGGCCAGATAATTGAATAACACTTGGTGGTTAAATTGGATATTTTACACATAGGTTGTTTTCTTTTGGATACCCATTTAGGTACCTAACATTCAGTAGTAGAAATTTGACTGTTTGCACTTCACTTTGGTAAAATTATATGTTAAAGAATTATTATGTAACATGGTTTAGATATCGTACCAGTTTGTGCATATATTCTGATTAGAACGCAATAATATAATGTAGAATAGGTGGAATATCATGAATACTAATCATGATTTTATGGATCATTGGTTAACCATAGACTCTATACAAAATAAAATAAAGAAAGAATTGGAGAATGTCCTGCAAGCGGAGTACAGCTTATCTTTAAAAGAATTCTACGTACTCTACTACCTTTCCAAAGCACCAGACAAAAAGCTCAGATTACAGCAATTGCAAGAGATGATCGGTTTAAGTCAGAGTGCGCTTTCTAGGCTAGTAGGTAATATGGAAGCGAACAGCTGTGGTGCATTAGAAAAGCATGTTTGTACAGATGACCGTAGAGGTTCCTATACTCGCCTAACTGACTTAGGTGAGAAGAAACTACAAAGAAGTTTAGTTTCTTTCCGAGAAATACTAAAATCATATCTCTCTACGGTTAATGTTGAAGGATTAATGAAACAGTTAATAGAAGAGTTATAAAAATTCCTAATCAGTCAAAGTACTCATTTTTCAGATGGAGTACTTTGACTTGACATGGAGAAAATTTAGCGTTAAATTATATGCATGTGTCATGCATATAATTTAAATAAAAAGGAGTTTTTTATCATGGAACATTTATTTAGTCCTTATAAGATAAAAGGATTGGAGTTAAAAAACCGTATTGTGATGTCTCCAATGTGTCAATATTCGGTTGAAAATAAAGATGGGATCGCTACGGATTGGCATTACCTGCACTATGTAAATAGAGCGATCGGTGGAGCTGGATTTATTATGATTGAAATGACAGATGTTGAGCCTGATGGCCGTATTTCAGACTTTGACTTAGGATTATGGTCAGACGAGCAAATCCCTGCTTTAGCAAGAATTGTAGAAGCTTGCCACCGTTATGGAGCAAAAGTTGGTATTCAAATCGCTCACGCTGGACGTAAAGCAGAAGATGCTGCTGTGCCAGTTGCACCTTCTGCTATTCCATTTGATGAAAATTCAAAAACACCTAGAGCTCTTTCAACAGATGAAGTGAAAGAAATGGTAGAAAAGTTTCGCAAGGCCGTACAGCGCGCAGTAAAAGCAGGATTTGACACAATTGAAATCCATGGTGCTCATGGATATTTAATTCATCAATTCCACTCTCCTTTAACAAATAAAAGAAATGATGAGTATGGAAAGGATCTAACTAAGTTTGGCCGAGAAATTATTGAAGCAGCCAAAGCTGAGATACCAGAAGATATGCCGTTAATGATGCGTATATCTGCTAAAGAATATGTAGAAGGTGGATATGGAATTAACCAAAGTATAGAGTTTACAAAAGAATATCAAAAAGCAGGAGTAGATATCTTTGACATCTCTTCAGGTGGTGAAGGTCCTATTGCTGCTTGGGGAAAACCTGGTACGCATGCTGCTTATCAAGTACCACTAGCTCGAGAAATTAAAAAAGCTCTCAATGTTCCGGTCATTGCAGTTGGAAGATTGGATGCCCCTGCATTGGCAAACGCTGTTATCGGAAATGAGGAGGCAGACCTTGTAGCTGTTGGACGAGGAATGTTACGAAATCCTCATTGGGCATTAGAAGCTGCAGCTACATTAAAAAAAGAAACGACTGTGCCTACACAGTACGCAGATGGTTTTAGAAGATAAGTTGAAATGACAAAAGATAAAAACCTAAAGGAGGAGTATAAAAGATGTCATATATTCAAGACAAAGTAGTCATTATTACAGGATCTTCAAGTGGGATTGGAGAAGCAACAGCGATTCATCTTGCGAAGAATGGAGCTTCTGTCGTTCTAGCTGCCAGAAATGAAGAGAAACTAAAAAATCTAGCAGAGCGAATCAATAAAGAAGGGGGGAAGGCTTCTTACAAGGTGACAGATGTTACCGTCAAAGAAGACGTTCAATCTCTCGTAGACTTTACAGTAGATAAATTCGGAAGAGTTGATACGTTAATTAACAGTGCAGGGATGATGTTGTTCTCCATGTGGGATAACGCTCATGTAGACGAATGGGAAACGATGATTGACCTTAACGTAAAAGGTGTGCTGTATGGAGTAGCTGCGGTCCTACCTCATATGAAGAAACAAGGAAGTGGACAAATCATTAATGTAGGTTCTATTGCCGGTCATGCGATTGGTGAAGGTCATGGTGTGTATAGTTCTACGAAGTATGCAGTAAGAGCAATTACCGAAAGTCTACGTAAAGAGGTATCGGTCAAACATAATATTCAAGCTGTTTTAGTCTCACCAGGTGTCATTGCAACTAATTGGCAGGATACAGTGACAGATGAAGATGTAAAATCTGTACTGGGAGAATTAAATAAGGTAGCTATTGACGTAGACTATGTAGCTGAAACAATTGGATTTGTGGTTAATAAGCCTGCGAACGTCATGATTAATGATGTGATTGTCACACCTACAGCACAGGAATGGTAATGAGGTAATTTGAAAGAAAGACTTCTGATTACGAAAGAAAAGAGAGGTAATTTACCCCACTTGATTTTGTCTATAAGAATTAGATAATAAGTTTTTACACTTATAGTTTGTTTTAAATTGAATAGAGTAAAATAATATCAATATGGTCAGACCATGTTAATATCATTTTTATCACTATAAGATAAATACTCATTTAAATTCATTTTTGGGGAGGTTTTTTCATGAAGGTATTAGTAGTAGGAGCTAATGGTCGAGTAGGTTCACATCTTGTTGATAAACTAGTTGAGAACGGACATTTTGTTTACGCAGGAACTAGAAGGGATAACCTCACAAGCAGTTCGAACAATGTTCGCTATGTTCATATAGATTTATTAGCGAGCCCTGAAGCAATAGCTGAGAATATGTATGATGCAGAAGCTATTTTCTTTGTAGCTGGTTCTAAAGGAAAAGATTTATTGAAGATTGACTTAAATGGTGCTGTTAAAGTGATGCGCGCTGCTGAGCACAAGAAAATAAAAAGATTTATCATGCTTAGTTCAGTTTTTGCCCTAAATCAAGACAAGTGGAATCAGTCTTTTCTAAAAGATTTAACAAATTATAATATTGCTAAACATTTTGCTGATCATTGGCTAATTAATAATACCAAGCTAGACTATACAATATTACAGCCTGGTGTTTTAAAAGAGGAGCCTGGATCTGGAAAAATAGATGTCAATATTGATTATCCTGGTGAAAATTCTATAGAAAATGTAGTGGATACGTTAGTTCAGAGTTTGCAAGACCCTAATACCATCGAAAAAGTCATCACAATGAGCGATGGTAAAACTCCTATATCAGATGCTTTGCGGAATTTATAAGAATAGCTTTTATATGTGCTAATTAAATAAAACGAGCCTGGGTTAGAAAACTTTATTATCGTTAAACGGACTATTTATAACTTAAGGGGGATTTAGGAAAAATGAGCAAAACAGCAATAAAAGATTACGATGAGATTATTAAAGTGGTGAATAAGTATATAGAAGGTCTTATTTCAGGGAACAAAGAAGTAGCAAAGCAAGCTTTTCATAAAGATGCAACTATGTACGGTTACAATACAACTGATGGCTTTCTAGGAGGACCTATTCAAAACTTATGGGACTTTATGGATAAAGCTGGTCCTGCAATGAATCTTAAATCAAGGGTTGATATTCTAGATGTTGAAGGAACGATTGCTTCTGTTCGTATAAGTTTAGAGAATGATGCATATGGCGAATCATACACTGATTTTCAGCAATTACTTAAACTAGACGGTGAATGGATCATTATTTCGAAGTTATTCCATCTGCATTCGTAAAAAGTAATTTCCAAATAGAATCATAAGCCTGTCTCAAAAATAGAGGACTGTCCACTGTTTTTGAGACAGGAATTAAAACCTTTTAAACAGTCAGATCGGTGATAATTATGGGTAAAAAAGCAGGACAAAACCAATGTAATGCGAATCCTAGACAAGAAGAAGATTACGTATAACTACTATTCCTACGACAGTACAAAGCTTAATTTTATTGATGTCACCATTTAGATGATTATTGGCTTGTCTAGTTAGTGTTAGCTAAAAATTACGGGTAACTTTAAACGTGGTAACATTCGGAACTTTCGGTCTATTAGCCTTTATAAATGTAAGAGTTTTCATAAAGGGTCCAGAAATAAAAAAGCCTGATATACAAGAGGGGATGGTGAGATAATCCTCTTTTTTCTTTTTATTGAACTAAAAGAAGGAAATTTACGGTATTCAAAGGTTTTAGAATATCTTATAATTTAAAAAACAGGTGTAGATTTGAAACAAAGTACCGTTTATAAAAAAGATGTACCGTTTTAATGAAAGTTATACCGTTTGCAAAAAAGTTACGATGCTTTACCCCTTTGGATAAGATTATCTAAGGGGTGTTTTTTAGTGAATTGAAAAGTACATCTGAATTAAAAGGTGAATTAAGGAACTGTTGAGTGACAACATAGTTGTTCCGTTAAAGGGCCAGATTGTGGAGCAAAACTTTTAAAGGGAATTGGATATTTAAATTAAAGTGTAGAAGCAAATAATTGTATAAAGAAATCCAATTAACTTCCTTAAATAACCATTTGTTTTATTTTCGAATTAATATATAATAATGCTAATTAATCTAATTTTATTTAAATTCTATGAAGAGAAAGAGTACGTTATTGTTTCTGTTCCAAAGAGAGCTGGTGTTTTGCTGAAAACCAGTGTTCAGATAATAACCGAAAATCATCTCTGAGAAGTAAAGCCGAATGTTTAGTAAGCTTTATCGGTATCCACCGTTACAAGGGACAACGTATGATTGTACGTTTGTAAAGGGTAATAAAGTGTTATTCAAACATTTTATTAAACAAGAGTGGTACCGCGAGTTTCAATCTCGTCTCTTACTGAGACGGGATTTTTTTTTAGGATGTTTTTTTACAATAAGAATTTAAGAAAAGCAGGTGAAGGCGTAATGAAGACGCTACTATTTGTAACAGATTTATATTATGAAGCAAAAGGAAGAAACTATTATGAAGAGGATTTATTTCTTACTTCTAAACTTAGAGAAGCCTTTAATTTGGTCATCTGTCATCCTGAAGATATCGAAGCATTTGAAGATCATGCTGATTTAATTGTTTTCCGAAATGCAGGTCCAGTCGCAAATTTTAAAGACAAATATGAAGCGTTCCGCAACCGAATTGTTTCTAAACATTTAAACACATATAATTCGTTTGATGGGAAGGCTGATATGAACGGAAAAGAATATTTAATAGAACTAACAAATGCTCATTTTCCTGTTATTCCAACGATTGATACGCTTGATTCCCTAAATAAACTCCCTAATGTAGACACGTATATCGTAAAGCCGAAAGATGGAGCAGATTCTATCGGGATGGAATTTGTTACGAAAGATGAATTGAGTGAAAAAGTTAATTCAGAATCGAAAAATACATTGGTACAACCATTTATCAATTTTGAATATGAAGTCTCATTTTATTTTATCAACAAAGAATTTCAGTATGCTCTTTATGCACCGGATAAAGATAAAAGATGGGAATTGAAAGAGTATGTACCTACGGAAGAAGATTTAGCTTTTGCTAAACGTTTCATCGACTGGAATAATCTTGACTGGGGGATTCAACGAGTTGATGCCTGTCGAAGCGAACAAGGGGAGCTTTTATTAGTCGAATTAGAAGATTTAAATCCCTATCTTTCCTTATTAGAATTATCTGAAGAGACACGTCAGAATTTTGTAGAAGCAATGAAAAAATCATTACAAAAAGCTCTTCAGGTTTAAATTTTTACTGTTCTTATAGAACTATACCAGCTAATATAAGCATCTTAGTTATTCCATTATAGGGCGCGATTGTGGAGTATCAAAGGTAGAAAATGATCAAACTTTTTTATAAAACCGAAACTTAAATCTGTAGAATAAGAATCCATTTTGATCAATCTTTTTTTCAAAGTGGATTCTTATTATTTACCGTAAAAAATACGAGTTTGTGAGGTGTTTTTGATCAAACTTTATTTCAAAGCAACACTTTTATGAAATTTTTAGATTGATTGGAATTCTCTTATTCATATTTAATTTAAATGTCCCATATGGATTCACATGGTTATAAAATAAAGGTGTTAATCCTCTAAAGTCTTCGGGAGTCATCCTCTTTAACCAATACTGATTGTTATTATAGAGAATCTCTTGAACCATTAAAGTATTGATATAAACTAAGCAGTTTTGAAGCAATTGGAGCGATAATGCAGATACTTCTTGGTCTTCTAGAGAATTGAACCGAATTTCGCTATTCTTTCCATAAAAAATGTAATTGTTAACAGAATTCCAATGTTCAACGGTATTTAGTCCTTCATGGATTTCTCTACGAACTTCCTCAAAATGCAGATAATCACATAAGAAAATGGTTTTTATCGCTTTCCCTAACTCACATAAAGCTTGGTAAGTCGGGTGCTTCGTATCTCTCGTAAATCGCTTTAAAATAGCTTCTGCTGATGCAGTTCCTAACCGTAAAACAGTCGCAAACTTAATGATTTGCTCATACTGTTGACGGATGAGATCCCAGTTAATGGGCCTACTTAATACAGGTTGTAAGTGAGGATATTCCTCATTCATTCCGGCTTCAGGACGATATAATTTTTGAGAGCCAATATTTTTGAAGCGTGGCATCAGCTTAAAATCAAGCAAATGACAAAAGGCAAAAGCAACGACACTTTGTCCATGCGTGTCTACATAATTTCGGTCTATTTCCATGTCTGTACAATGACGAAGAACACCCTCCATCATGGCTGCAACTTCGGAGGAAAGACAAGTTTTAAGCTGAGAATAGATACATGCTGACTTGCGATCTGTATGCCAATATATCATGACTCCATGTCTTTTATAACGAGGATGCCATTCAGTAAGAAGGTTTTGATCCCACGATCCAAAATGTTTTGAATCGGAAGCGCAGGCGGTAGTAGCTTCCCCCCACACCTCTTTTATTCGATGGTAAATGATTTGCTTGGTAACCTCTGCATTGGCTTTTCGCAAGTGATCTTTATGAATAAATTTATTACGGATATACTGAAGTTCACGATAGCTATCTTGGTTATTTCCAGCAGAGACAGCTTTTAAACCTGTATTTGTTCCCAATCCAAATAGACTGAGAAGTAGCCGACGTTGAATCGTTTCCTCATCTAAAATAGACCGGTCCGCTGTAGTTTTAAAGTGCTTGGTGAATCCAGTATGAAAGTCTGTTTCTTTTAATAAATCTAAGAGGTTGATATTGGACCAACGGTTTCTGATCTCCTGTTTAATCATAGACAAATGTGGAGGTTCGGGCTGCTTTTCTAGCGGGGTAACACGAATCCATCCCTTGTTATTTCTGCTGGTAATCGCAACTTTATCGTTGCTCTTATCTTCAAAGCCTTGGTTCAGTAAATAGAGCTTATCTTTCATCAGTTGTATAATGTCCGAAATAAAAGGCTCTACATCGAGTGGCGCTTTTAGCGCTTGGAAATATTCTTCTTTGTGTTCTTCAAAATCTTGGGGCAGGTCTTCATCAGGATTTCGATATCGGTCAGCGCCCTCAATCCAGATTTCCTTACACCGAAATCGCGTGCGAAGGGATTGTAAAACAGCAATCTCATAATTAATTCGGTTAACTCTCTCTATCCCCTTGCTATCTTCCTCAATAATGATATCCTTCCACTTAGGCTGAATGACTCCTTCAATAGGAACTTCGTCCCCAACTGCAAAAAAACGCTGACCACTTTCACTGTATTCTTGAATAAGTTGAAGAGCTTCAATGATAGGTTGATGGGATAGATTATTAGACTTAAACGTAAGGTTTTTTAGGATATCACAGAGAGCTCTCCTATAGTGCCCTCGATAGGAAGAGTGCATCTTTATATAAATTTTTTCTTTGTATTCTCGGTTGTTTCTTGTCATGTCTTTAATAATATCCCGAATGGTGGAAGAGCTTACGATTGGATATAAAGTATCTTGAATGATTCCATCTGGATGATCAACTGTTGCTTTTAATAAGTTGAGAATGTGTTTATTTTTCCCCTGTACTTTTTCTAACTCTGCCACTGTTTCATTACGGGTTGTATTCTTTGCTTTATTTCCAAACTTAAGCGTGATTTCATCTAACAAATCAGCTAAATAATCGATGATTTCAGCTTGGCGATGCCAAAATAAAATAGCAAGTAAGGTGTAGCGAATAGGCATTGGGTGTGCACGCAATTCTGTTACTGTCTCAGTAGCTGCACGAAGCCGATATTTCTTTATTAATTTTGGAGTCAAATGATGAAATAAACCATCTGGAATTTGAAGGTGTCGAATAGCCAATAATTTCTTAACTTCCATCTCCATTGTATTGACACTTGGTTTACGAGGGGAAGAAAGTAGGTGCCGAAAAGCTAAAATGTCCCTTTCCTCTTCATCAGATTCCCCCTTATCATGGGAGTCTAATAAAGAATCTAATCGAGCGCATGTCTTAGAAGATAATTGCTGATAGGTTTCTTCGTAGAAACCCTTTTCAAAGGTATCAATAGCAGAATCAATTATTCGGTTCAATCCCCGGCAGAAGGTGGTTCAACTTTCCACTTGCGAAAAAGACTATATGCTTGGTTTTTTAAATAGTCTGTATCATGTGTAAATGGAACCTGTTCTACTAACCATTGTTCTAAACGTTCATTATCTTTACGGGTAAGTTCCTGAAAACCGAAGAAGTCTCGAATTTGCTTTCTATGGTAGGTGTAATTCCTTTCTTCAGCTCCCCAACGATATTGGTCGAATAGATCAGGAGACAGCTCGAGTTGCTTTGCAATATACTCAACAACAGGCCTTGGTATGTCACTTCTTTTGGTTGGGAATCTAGCCTCATGCTGAAAATACTTTAATAACACCGTAAAACCAAGACGGCTCGCACCAGTTTTGTTACCGATTAATTTACGCTCGATGTTAACCAAAATAAAATGTTCTAACAGCTCGTCTTCTGTCCAACTCCTCTTCATGTCTGTATCTCCCTATATATGTAATATTTTTACCTATACTGTTAGTTTAGGTAAAAATAAACATTAAAAAGCCTTATTCGGCCTATATATTTTACATATTAATATCTACTTTGCGGTCTATGACAAGAACCCTGTGATCAAGCCTATTAGGCGTCATTTTCTGCTTCGAGAAATACGGAAATCAGGATACGGGCGTTGTTTTCACCCACGTTTTTGGCATAATGGGGGATAGCTGCCCTCCAGCTAAAGGAATCTCCTGCTTCCAAAGTAGCTGAATCCTCGCCTTGCTCCACGTATACCGTGCCCTCCAAGATAAAATGAATCTCATCCCCCGCATGAGCATGCTCCTCTTCTGTAGATGAGCCTGGCGGCATGTCCACCAGCATCATTTTAACGTTTCCTTGCCCCCCCAAATGATCGACCTGGAGGTTGTTTTTACCATATAACGTTTTACGACGCTCGTCCTTACGAATCACTTGCATCCGTTCCTCTTCTTTAAGAAGCAGAAAAGCAAGGGGAACCTTAAGCGCATTTGCGATACTGTCCAATGTTGCGATGGAAGGGGAGGTTTTATTATTTTCTACTTGACTCATAAACCCTTGCGATAGTCCGGTTCGTTCACATATTTGCTGGATGGATAAATTTTTACGTTTACGAGCGGCGCGTATGTTGCATCCTATACCCATAGAGCGTTCCTCCTTTAAGGGAATATAATGTATACTAATTTATTATTTATCATACCAAATAATTTGTTGACAGACTACAGTTTCTTATGATAAATTCACACTACAAAATAATTATTTCTATTACTAATAATTCGAGTTTGATTCACACTAATGTGGTGCGGCAGAGATTCAGACAGTATTATTTTTTTAACCAAATTATTAGTAATATAAATTAATTATTCATATGCACTTGTATGAGTGTAATAAACAAACAGAATGGAGAGATAAACATGAGTTCAGCAAGCAAAAACATTTCTACAATTATGCGGATGGCGCTGGGAATTTTGTTTTTGGCACACGGAATTGCTAAATTCCAAATGGGGTTGGGTAATGTAGCAGGCTGGTTTTCCAGCATTGGCGTTCCAGGATTTTTAGGTTATGTCGTTGCGGTGATTGAGTTGGTCGGTGGGATTGCATTGATTCTTGGATTGCTCACTCGCTATGTATCTGGGCTTTTGGTTATTGTTTTGATCGGCGCCATTTTTACAGCAAAATTGTCCGGCGGGTTGATGGGGAATGGTCAAGGCGCTGGCTATGAGCTGGATATTGCTTTTATTCTGGTAGCTCTTCATCTGGTATTTGCTCCAACGACTCGATTGTCTCTGGATTCTTTGTTCAGCCGTCGTGAGTCAACCAAACAATAATTTTTGATTAGCTTTAGTCCTCCAATCCATATAGAAAGAGGGAAATCTCATGACAGCACATATTCATGACAACACCAAAATCGGGCAGGTTTCATTAAAGGTTAGTAACTTGGAGCGTTCTATTCAATTTTATACAGAGGTCGTTGGTTTTCAGTTGCTGCGTCAAACGGCGGATACCGCTGAATTGACTGTCGATGGGAAGCATGCGCTACTGATCCTTAACTATATTGAAAATGCAGTTATTCTGCCGCGTCAATCTGCTGCCGGGTTATATCACTTTGCTATTCTTCTCCCAAACCGTGTAGCTCTGGGCCTGTCTTTACGTAATCTGCTGGCTCATGAGATTGAAATCGGACAGGGAGACCATGATGTAAGTGAAGCTCTATATATCCATGACCCTGATAATAACGGAATCGAAATCTATGCAGATCGTCCCCGTGATCAGTGGAAAAAGGATGCAAATGGATTTTACATGATGGGAACAGATCCCGTGGATGCAGAAGACTTGGTTGCGATTTCCGAAAATCTACCTTGGCAGGGACTACCGCAGGGAACGGTAATCGGGCACGTCCACTTCCATGTGTCTAATTTGCTCAAAGCACAGCAATTTTATTGCGATGTGCTTGGCTTTGACATTACGTGCCGGTATGGCTCTTCAGCCTTGTTCGTTTCCGCAGGTGGTTACCACCACCATATGGGCTTGAATATATGGGCAGGTGAAGGAGCACCACCAGCTCCTGAGCACGCTGCAGGATTGGATTATTTTGAATTGATCGTACCGGATCAGAATGAATTGGATGCCATTGTAGCTCGTTTAGAGGCAGCAGGCTATGGAATGCAAGAACGCGATGGCGCCAAGTATGTAGCTGATCCGTTCCGCATTCAAATTAAACTGATTAACGGTCAAATCTCGTAACATAGAAGACACGCAACAAAAAAGGGTATTCCTATGAGCCGTAAAGGCTGGGAATACCCTTTTTTTCGTATACTTAGAACAAGCTCCAGTCCAAATCCCGAGACATCTTCTCCAGCAAGTGTACACCGGCTGTACTGTTGCCCATACGGTTCAGAGAAGGTCCAACCAGTCCAATGCCATATCGTCCGGGTACCATCGTCATAATACTGCCTGATACGCCGCTTTTGGCAGGTAGTCCGACTTGAATGGCGAATTCCCCTGAAGCGTCATACATGCCGCATGTCGTCATAAATGTTTTGGCGATCTGTACATAGCGGCGGGGAATCAGCGGTATACCTGTCACTGGATCTCGACCATTGTAAGCTAATACAAGTCCCATACGAGCTAAATCAGTACAGTTCAATTTGACAGCACAATGTCTGAAATAAACTTCAAGCACATCCTCCACATGACCTCTTAAAATTCCTTTTTCCATTAGAAAATAAGCAAGGGAACGGTTCAAATGGCCTGTAGCTGATTCTGAATCGTAGACATCCTGATCATATTCCAATGTGTCATTGTGGGTAAGCAGGCGGAAAAATTGGAGAACACGGGCAAATCTCTCTTCTGGACTGTTCCCGCGAATCAGAGAGGAGACTGCGATTGCTCCGGCGTTAATCAGTGGGTTAAACGGAATGCCCGGCTCAACTAGTTCTAGCTTTAGCATGGAATTAAAACGGTCTCCGGTAGGCTCCATACCCACCTTAGAGAAGACAACGTTTTCTCCATTATCCATCAAGGCCAGAATGAGCGTAAATACCTTTGAGATACTTTGCATCGTAAATTGGATTTCCGTATCCCCGGCTACCACGGTCTCGCCCGCACCGTTCATTACAACAATACCCAGCGCGTCGGCTGGTGCTTTGGACAGCTCGGGAATATATGCTGCTACCTTGCCATGAATATACTCATGACGGCTTTGTTCTACCCATTCCGGCAGTTTGGTCTGTAATCTCTGCCACTCCGATGTCATTTATTTTCCTCCAGTCGAGTAACCAATCTGTGGTATTTTATTGTAGAGTAAGAAGTGATAGCTATACGCCTATTCTAAAGATATTTCTGGTCGAAAGACAAGTTTGAATTGAATTTGATAAGAGGAGGTAGTGATTTGTTGTTATCTCATAATGAACCGAATTTTGATGAAGACTATGATGAGGTTTTTAAGGGTCGAAGACTTAGAGGTTTTGTACGTAGTGTACTGGAGCAGGCTGCAGCCTTATCAGACAAAAATCCTGAATGGGCTAACCCCATATTGAAACAGTGGGCAAATGATGTGGAAACGAGCCGAAATGAGCGTCTGGAGCATGAACGCTCCCGGGAGAGGCATGTGCATCTATTGTTTTCTCAGTCTGCCGCAGGCTCGATGAAGGTAGGACTTTCCGGTGCAGGATTGCGGCTTGAGAGTATCGTTCTGTCTTTTAATGATCAGTTTTCCATAGGACCATTGTGGAGGTTGGAAACATCAGAAGGACAAGAAAACCGTCACAGCTGGTTGGCTGAACGGATGATGCATTATGAGTTTTTCCATTACGCCAATTGGGAGCAGCGTATTGAACAGATGATGGTTACCCTTAGTGAAATTCCGGATGATAAGTCGATCACGATCTGGTGTGGCTCTAATGCTGACGAGCAGGTTGGATTACGCTTTGCATTATATCTCTTGCGCAACAGAGCTACACCTATTCGAGTCATTAATGTCACGGATACCTTGGAGCGGGAACCGGATGATTATTTATATAATGAGAGTCCATTCCCTTTATCCATGGGCGTGGTGCATTCGAAAGAAATCGAACGGTTCATTAAGCGAAGTAAAGATGAACTTTATGTGGTGTGTATGGAAGACCGACGTCGATACGAACGGGAGTGGTTGGAGCTTAGCGAGCAAGATAGTGTCCTGAGATTATGGGACAATGACCGTATTGTTCATGTGCCGGAGGATTATTTGGATAAGGCCATGCTTGATATGATTAGCCAGATACAGTTAGCTGATAATCTGGAATTTGTGAACACCGGAAAAATAATAGGTCAAGCTTTAACGCAGTGGTCGCAGCCAAGAAGCGATACTTTTTTGGAATACCGGATTCAACAGTTGATCGCTTATGGCAAACTTGATTTTCAGGGGATGCCGGGAATGATGAATCGTTATGCTGTGAAAATAAAAGAGTAAAGCGAAAAGAAATCAAATAAAACTGCCGACGAGATCGGCAGTTTAGTTTAAAGATCTTCTGATGATCAGGCTATTCATCGGAAGGTTATTTTGCTATGTAATTAGAATCAATAGTAGCTGCTTGAATTCAATGAACTTATGATGGCAGGCAACAGAGCAACAGCCATAATGATATAGATCACAATTACAATAGCTGCCCAAAGAAGGCCTGCTTTAGCATAGTTAGCTTTGCTCGGATTAGTCGAGCCGCTAAATGCCCACACAAATAGCATAATAAGTCCAACTACCGGTATAGCCATCAGAAGTAAACTGATCATCCACTCCTTGAATGATACAGGAGGCGGGTAAACAGGGGCTGGTCTGGATGGTGCTCCTTGCTGATTGAATTGCGGATTAAACTGGTTAGACAATTAGATCTTCTCCCTACGTGATTAGTATGTTGTGTTTCCTATATTGACCAAAACATCATACATGATATGACAATAAGCAACAAGTGAAATTCAGTAAACAGTCTAATAGTACTATCAAATGATTAAAAATAGGACTATACACCCTATTGACGAAGCAGTTTTTATATAATACTGTATTGATATTAACATTTTGTTTTTATCAATTGATTCAAATTAAAAGTTACATAGAGCATTCGTCACTTTTGAATTAAAAGCGACAAATGACCCATATATGAACAGGTAGGTGACGCAAGTGACAGATGGATCGAAACATAATCACAGTGGCTTGACGGAAGAGGAGTTCTTGGCCCTGTATGATGCGAATGTATATGAGCGCCCATCCGTAACGGTAGATATGCTGCTATTTACGGTAATGGATCAGCTCCAACAAAATTACCGGAAGCTGCCGGAGAAGACCCTCCAGCTTCTTTTGATCCAAAGAGGGGAGCATCCCTATATAGGGCAATGGGCGTTGCCGGGTGGTTTTGTAGGCATAGATGAAAGTCTGGAAGAGGCTGCACGACGCGAGCTTAAAACGGAAACGAATGTGGATCAGATTTATATGGAGCAGCTATATACTTGGGGAGATGTGGCACGTGATCCGCGTATGCGGGTAATTAGCTGCGCTTACATGGCATTGGTGGACCACGATTCCTTGGAGTTAGAGGCGGGGGATGATGCCGCTGATGCCCAATGGTTTGAGCTAGATTACAGCGTAGCTCAGGAGACGCGGACGAATCAGCCGGAAGGTTACACATGGGAACAAGACATTGACATCACATTGAAGCATGGGGACATCCATCTATCAGCCAAAGTAAAAATAACTGAAATTCTTAAGGGAAGAACCATTGAAATCAAGCGAGAGGTGCTGGAGTCACAAGGAATTGCTTTTGATCATGCCAAAATTATTGCGTACGGTATAGAGCGTCTGCGCAGCAAAATAGAATACACAGATATCGCGTTTCACCTGATGCCAGCTCTATTTACACTGAGTGAGCTTCAGCAGGTGTATGAAATTATTCTAGGTAAGGAGCTGTTGGCCGCAGCTTTTCGTCGCAAAATAGCTGATCTCGTGGAAGAAACCAATGAGTATAGAAAGGCGGCTGGACATCGTCCGTCCAAGTTATACCGATTTAAGCCTCGGTCGCGTTTTATGTAGCATAAGGAATATGAAATGAGGAATCTTCATGGAAAAGTTTACATTTTTTTATCGCAGTCATTCGCCATTTTCGCAATGGTATCCTTCTGATTTTGTCGTGGATGGATTGGAGTTTAACTGTGCCGAGCAATATATGATGTTGAAAAAAGCACAGCTTTTTGGGGATGAAGAGGCGGCCTTGAAAATTATGCAAGCCTCTACCCCAAGGGAGCAAAAAGCCCGGGGCCGCAGTGTGCGCGGATTTGACCAATCCTTGTGGGAGGCCAATTGCCGGCAATTTGTATATGACGGTAATTACGCCAAGTTTACACAAAATCCGAATTTGCTCAAGCACCTGCTTAAAACGAAAGGAACCACTCTGGTTGAGGCTAGTCCGACCGACACCATTTGGGGTGTAGGCTTAGCTGAGAGCGATGCTCGTATACGGAACCGCAAGCTATGGCGTGGCACGAACTGGCTAGGAGAAATATTGACGAATTTACGTGAGGATGTATTGCAAAAGGAGGAATAGTCATCATGAAAAATACAATGAATTCCCGGAGCAACCGGGATGCCCGATCGCATATGGCGAAGGAAACACTATCCATTTTGGAACATGGGAATTATACGAATATCAAACTGGTTCAAGTAAATATGACAAAAGAGATAGGAAATGCGGTCACAGGCTCGAAGTTATATACACCTTCTCAGCTGGTAGCTGTAAAACAAGAGGCAGAGCAAAGAA
Organism: Paenibacillus sp. A3M_27_13; assembly: GCF_024213315.1. Classification (NCBI taxonomy): domain Bacteria; kingdom Bacillati; phylum Bacillota; class Bacilli; order Caryophanales; family Paenibacillaceae; genus Paenibacillus; species Paenibacillus sp. A3M_27_13. The sequence continues at coordinate 123,349 of NZ_JANAVE010000001.1, read as the reverse complement.
TAAAAAGTATATTGGGGCCTTCTTCCCGTATAGACGAACAGACGATCATTGCAAAATTGGAAATTACGGGAGAAAGCACGTTACAGGCGGCATACAGACTCCAGGTAGAGGAGAAGCTGGCCCACGTGGCGTGTTTGAATTTTGCATCAGCCAAAAATCCGGGAGGTGGATTTCTCGGAGGCAGCCAGGCTCAAGAAGAAAGCTTGGCTCGTTCGTCAGCATTGTATCCTTGCATTTCACAAATGGAAGAGATGTATGGACATAATCGGAAGCTGCGGAGCTGTTTTTATTCAGATTATATGATTTATTCGCCTGAAGTTCCGGTATTTCGGGATGATCAGGGGACATTGTTGGAGAAGCCGTATCAAGTCGATTTCCTGACCGCACCTGCTGTAAATGCTGGAGTTGTGCGAGAACGGGAACCAGAGCAGGTGAATCGGATTGGTGAAGTGATGCTGGAGCGGATTCGTTACATTCTTGGAATGGCTAAGCAAAACGGCGTAGAACATCTTGTGCTGGGAGCCTATGGTTGCGGAGTATTCCGCAATAAGCCGGAAGAGGTTGCCCTCTGGTTCAAGCAAGTACTTGTAGATGAAGGATATGGCTTGTTGTTTGACCGGATTGTTTTTGCAGTGTTGGATCATAAAGCAGAGCAGCGTACTTTAAACAGCTTTAAAAATGCTCTATCCTGAAGCTTGAGCTGTGCATAAAAACTGTTTACTATAATATCTCATGAAAAAGGAAGGTGCTGAATGAATCCATCTTCGAATATAACCTGGCATGTGTCCGATGTTGATAAGCAAGCGCGTCAGCTTTTGAATGGACATAAAAGTCCGGTGCTTTGGTTTACGGGGCTGTCTGGTTCGGGGAAATCAACGGTATCCTCCACACTTGAAAAAGCGTTATACGCACAAGGCATACACACGTTTATTTTGGATGGGGATAATGTTCGGCACGGTTTAAATCGGAATCTAGGTTTCCTGCCCGCTGACCGCAAAGAAAATATCCGCCGTATTGCTGAAGTTGCAAAGCTAATGGCACATGCGGGTGTTCTAACGATTTGCGCCACCATCTCCCCTTATCGTGAAGATCGTGAAATGGTAAAGGACATTTTACAGCAGGAAGGTTGCTATGAGATTTATATACAGTGCAGCCTGGAGGAATGTGAGCGACGCGATCCAAAAGGAATGTACAAGAAAGCACGTGCCGGAGAAATTCATCATTTTACGGGGATTGATGCTCCCTATGAAGCACCGCTGGAACCGGATCTAATCGTATCGACTGAAGGTCGGGAGGTAATCCAGTCGGTTCAGGATATCTTGGATTTTCTCGATAGGAAGCTGCTTCTTTTATGATTTTATGATGAATTCTACATGAATATTGTCTGAAAGCCTCCATGCCAAGACTTCGAGAAGTGATCAAAGTAATCATTACGGAACGTGAAAATTGAAGCATAGCTATTAGTAAATAAATACAGTGCTGCATATACGGCAAGCCTTATCGGGCTTGCTTTTTTTGTTTATGATTTTAAACTAATTCTAAATCCTAAATTATAATAATTATAAAAAAGTATTGATTTTTGTTTGTGCACAATTTATAGTGAAAGGCACATAGTCAACCAATTCATTCAAGAGGTGATTTCAATCATGAGTAACCAACCAACGAACCTGACTACAAGCTGGGGCGCTCCTGTTGGAGATAATCAAAATTCGATCACAGCAGGCTCACGGGGTCCCGCACTAATTCAGGATGTGCATCTGCTGGAGAAATTGGCACATTTTAACCGGGAGCGTGTGCCGGAGCGTGTCGTTCATGCAAAAGGTGCAGGGGCGCACGGATATTTTGAAGTCACTAATGATTTGTCTGCATATACAAAAGCAAGCTTCTTGTCCGAGGTAGGCAAGCGTACACCGATGTTTATTCGCTTTTCTACTGTGGCGGGCGAGCTGGGTTCGTCCGATACTGTACGCGACCCACGTGGTTTTGCGGTGAAGTTTTATACAGAAGAAGGCAACTATGATCTCGTGGGCAATAATACACCTGTGTTTTTTATTCGGGATGCCATTAAATTTCCTGACTTTATTCATACGCAAAAACGTCATCCCCAAACCCATCTGAAAAACCCGAATGCGGTCTGGGATTTCTGGTCCTTATCTCCTGAATCGCTGCATCAGGTAAGTATCCTTATGTCTGACCGCGGTATTCCAGCTACACTTAGACATATGCATGGTTTCGGTAGTCACACGTTCAAGTGGGTCAACGCCGAAGGACAGGCAGTATGGGTGAAATATCATTTTAAAACGGAGCAAGGTGTGCAAAATCTTGATGTGGATTTGGCTGCGAAAATTGCCGGTGAAAATCCTGATTATCATACAGAAGACTTGTTTAATGCCATCAAAAAAGGTGATTTTCCTGCATGGAAACTTCATGTGCAGATTATGCCGGTAGAAGATGCAGATACGTACCGCTTTGATCCATTTGATGTGACAAAAGTATGGTCTCAAAAGGATTATCCGCTGATTGAGGTTGGGCGCATGGTGCTGAATCGCAATCCTGAGAACTACTTTGCTGAGGTAGAGCAGGCGACATTCTCTCCGGGTTCATTTGTTCCTGGAATTGAAGCATCCCCGGATAAAATGCTGCAAGGACGCCTGTTTGCCTACGGCGACGCACATCGCTACCGTGTAGGTGCAAATCATAATTCGTTGCCTATCAACCGTCCGCATGCAGAAGTACACAACTACCAACGCGATGGTGCATTACGCAGTGACAGCAATGGCGGAGGATCTGTTTATTACGAGCCTAATAGTCTCGGTGGACCCAAAGAATCACCTGCGCACAAAATTGCTCCTTTTGAAGTGTCTGGCGAAGCGCAAAGTGTAGCCTACGATCATCATGATCACTACACACAGCCAGGCGACCTGTACCGCTTGCTCAGTGAAGAAGAGCGTGCACGTCTGGTCCGAAACATCGTAAATGCGATGAAGCCCGTAGAAAGTGATGAAATCAAACTGCGTCAGATCGGTCATTTTTATAAAGCTGATCCTGAATATGGACGTCGTGTAGCCGAAGGTTTGGGCTTGACCGTTCCTCAAGGCGAGTAGAGGTATCTGCAAACTCTAACCTGAAAGCCGTATGAATATATAATAAAAGGATGTCCCAACACCACGTACATGGTGGATGGGACATCCTTTGTTTTGAGAGCGATGTAAATCAGGTGCTGCTATATCCTCTGCAAGCGAGGTAAATAGATTACAAGAAACAGCGACCGTCCTAGGGCAAATACAATAAAGGACAGCCAAAGTCCGTGATTCCCATAATGGGGAACGCACCAGAAGAGAGCGATCAAAAAGCAGAGCAATGAGATCAGCATCGAATTACGGATCGGATACGTTACCGTCATCCCCGTAAACACACCGTAGAATACCAGTCCCAGTCCGGCTGCCAGCGGAAAGACCACAAGCCATCCATTATAAGGGCCTGTAAGGTTAATCACTGTAGCATTATCCGTAAATAGCGAGATAAGCGGCTCTTTCAGTGCGAAATACAATCCTCCCGTCACTACGCTGGTCACCAGTGTCCAGAACCAGGACAAGTGAATAACCCTTTGCAGCATTTTACGATCCCCGGCACCCCTAGCCTGACCCGTCATAATGCTACTGGCGTTGGCGAACCCATCAAAAAAGTAAGCCATAATATAATGGATCTGCAACAAAATAGCGTTCGCCGCCAACTGATCGGTTCCAAAGCTCGCACTGCGTGCCGTAAACAGATTAAACATTGTCAGCAGACAGGCTGTGCGAATCATGAGATCAAGGTTTGTTGCCATGACATTTTTCAACTCTGAAGCTCCAAACCAACCTCGCCAATTCATCTGTCCGCTTTGCTTCCATTCCCTCCAAATCGATGAGCGGAACACCAGCGCCAGACCCAATACACATGCAAGAATTTCCGCAATCAGAGTAGCGCTTGCCACACCCGTGACATTCCAATGCATCATCTGTGTAAATACAATAGCTAATACCATATTGATTACGTTCATTGAAATTTGCAAAAATAATGTAGCCTTCACACGGGACAATCCCATCAGCCAGCCGAGCAGCACATAGTTCACCAATGTTAGAGGGGCTCCCCAAATACGAATGTTAAAATAAATCGCTGCCTGCGCCGCCACATCCTGTGCCGGATGGATTAGCTGAAGAGAAGCCAGCAGAATTGGCTTTTGCAACACAATGAATACCGCACCAATGAGTAAAGCAATGGCCAGTGGGCGCATGAGAGCAGCTATGCCCTGGTCGTTATTTTGTGCCCCTGCGGCTTGTGCCGTGAAAGCTGATGTGCTGACTCGCAGAAAGCCAAACAACCAATATAAAGTATTAAAAATAAGAGTGCCCACCGCTACACCGCCTAAATACGCGGAATGGCTTAAATGACCGATTACAGCTGTATCCACCGCACCGAGCAGCGGGGTTGTAATCGTCGAAATAATTAAAGGGATAGCTAAAGCAAGATAGGCTCGGTGGGAAGGCAACATGTTGAAAAAACCTCCAGTAATGATTGTGTATAGGGATGGCGATCCGAATGAAATAATGCTTCTTTGGGAAAATGCTCAAGCACACTGCCTTCTTTCATGACCATGATTCGATCACTCATAAAGTGCACAGCCGCCAGATCATGTGAGATAAACAGATAAGCCAGTCCTAGCTCATCCTGCAAATCTTTGAGCAGATTCAAAATGGTGGCTTGTGTGGTCACATCCAGACTTGCTGTTGGCTCGTCCAATACGATAAAATCCGGCTCTGTGCTGATGGCACGTGCGATGGTTACACGCTGCTTTTCCCCACCGCTGAGCTGATGTGGAAACTTGTCCAGATAGCTGGCTGGAAGCTTTACCATCTCAAGCAAATGTTCTGCTGTATCCCGACGTTCTGAGGACTTACCCGCCATAAAGGAAGGAACATAGTACTTAAGCTGGTCCAGTGGCTCCAGCAGGGATTGCAGGATGGTTAGTCTGGGATTCAAAGCCGCGGATGGATGTTGAAATACTGCACCCAGCCTGCTGCGAATCCGTTTTAATTCGCTCCGCTTTAGCCCTCGAATAGACTGTCCATCCAGTCTAAGCTCACCTTGATCAAACGGGTCCAATGTCAAAATACAGCGAGCGAGTGTGCTTTTCCCACTGCCGCTTTCCCCGACGATACCCAGACATTCTCGGGGGGAGATCGACAGAGCAACATCTTGCAGCACCGTTTTACCTCCAGCGTAAGCCTTCGTCAAACCGGAGACGGTCACGACAGCATTAGACGTGTCTTGCTGCTGAGCGTAGGCGGCTTGATTATTCATGTAAAGCGCTCCTTTCCAATGCGTTCTGTTTCAGTGCTGTTGTAAGGCAAACGTGCTGGAGCGCCCGGAGACAGCGGTGGAATAGCCGCCAGTAGACGACGAGTATACGGGTGGGCCGGATGGTTCAGCACCGCTTGCGTTTCACCAGTTTCAACTAGTGAACCTTCGCGCATCACTGCGATTCGATCTGCATACTTGCGTACATGACGCAGGTCATGAGTGATCCACAAGACGGAAATACCCGTCTCCGTCCGGATTTGGTCAATGAGCTGAAGCACCCGATGAGCTGTGAGCGTATCCAGCGCAGTTGTAGGCTCGTCAGCAATAAGCAACTTCGGCTCCAGTAGTAGTGCAGCCGCAATAGCTGCCCGTTGCAATTGACCGCCGCTGAGCTGAAACGGATAGCTGCGGTACACGCGCTCGGCGGGAAGCTGTACGCGCTTCAGCACCTCGATACAGCGTTGCTTACGTGCCTTGCGATCTTGTTTGCCATGGGCGCGCATCAGCTCGTTCAGTTGGCTGCCCACACGCAGAAAGGGGGTGAAAGCCCCGTGGTAGTCTTGAAAAATGTAAGATATTTCACTACCAAGCAAAGAACGTCTTTGTTTAGCGGATAGATCCAGCAAATTATTGTCCTTCCAAGCAATAATTCCTTCCGCTGTAACAGAAGAGGGGAGAAGGCCGCCGATAGCAAATGCCGTCATGCTTTTGCCACTACCGCTTTCGCCGGCTAGAGCACACCATTCCCCCGGACGAACGGCAAGCTTCAGTTGCTCTACAATCGTTTTTATATTTGTCCGAATCGTTAAGCCTTCAATAGTCAGCATGTACAGCTCACTCCTCTGTCCGGGTTTTAACATCATAACGGTCGCGCAGTTTGTCTCCCAATACGTTCGCCAGTAGCACTGTTAGCACGACAGCTATCCCTGGAACCAGCATCAGGTGGGGAGCCATTTGAAAATACGCTCGTCCTTCATTCAACATCGTACCCCATTCGGGAATTGGCGGCTGTGGACCTAAGCCCAAAAAAGATAGGGAGGCAATCATTAAAATGATTTTGCCGATATCCAGCGTAGCTAGCACAAGAACATTCCCAATTGCATGGGGGAGAATATGCCGCATGACAATCCGCAGGGAGGAGGTACCCGCCAGTATGGATAACGAAATGTAATCCTTTTGCTTTTCAGCCAGAACGGTACTACGCACCAGGCGCGCATAACCAACCCATTTTACCGCAGTCACCGCGAAAATAAGATTTACTAAGCCTGGTCCGAGCAAACCGCTCAGTACAATGGCAAAAATATAATCAGGTAATGTCATGAAGGCATCGACCACCCGTTTGAATACACGATCCATCCAGCCTCCAATAAACCCTGAAAGCAGACCAAGAGGGACCCCAACAACCAGCGAAACGGCCAAAATCAATAAACTGGTTCCGACAGTCATCCGAAGTCCAGCTATCACTCTCGATAGTACATCTCTGCCCAAATGATCTGTTCCCAGCCAGTGTGTAGCGCTGATCGATTGTAGTCGATTCCCCATCTGGATACGATACGGATCTTGCGGAGCAAGAAACGGAACGACTGTAATTGCTGCAAGAATGAGCAGGATGGAGAGCGACACGATCCATGTATTGGACAATCGCGTTCTGGTGAGCTGCCTGTTTTCCGCATGTACGGATTTTATCATGATAAACGTTTCTCCTTCAAAGCGATTTCAGGATTGACCCAACGGTAGGACAGCTCTACCAAAATATTGATACATACAATGAATGCAGCCATAAATACGGTATAGCCCTGAATAATGGGGTAATCCCTTGCAGCAATGGCATCCACAATCCATTTGCCCAGCCCTGGATAGGCGAATAGCACTTCAATCACGACTGTGCCTCCCAGTAGGCTGCCTATACTCTCACTGAATACCGTAATGAGTGGAACAAGACTGTGACGGAGCATATGTCTGAAAAAAATGCGGATGGGGCTGATTCCACGCGCTTGCGCCGCTTTGATAAAGTCTTGCCCAGAGCTTTCAATCAGACTTGCGCGGATCATTCGTACATAAACGGCCGCCATTGCCAATCCCAAGGTAAGAGAAGGGAGTACCAAATGAAAAGCGGTTCCTTCACCCATAGACGGCAAAATACGTAATTTAACTGCAAACCATTCGATAAACAAAAGCCCCAGCCAAAAGCTGGGAATCGAGGAGCCGATTAAGGCAAACACACGACTGGCTCTGTCAATCCAGCGGGTACGGTAGAGCGCCGCCATCGTTCCCAACGGGAGAGCTATCAGCAGCATAATGAACAGAGACCCTCCGGTAAGCAGCAGTGTATAAGGCAGTTTTTCCATAAACTCTGTGAATACTGGACGATGGGTTAAATAAGATTGTCCAAAATCAAACTGAAGCAACTGAACCAACCACTTACCATATTGCACAGGTAATGGTTGATCCAGCCCCAGTTGGCTGCGCATATCCATAATTTGCTGATTGGACACAGCTACATCGTCGACTCGGAGAATGCTCCGGACGGGATCGCCCGGAACAAGCTTAAGCAGACAGAAGCTCACAAAGGAAAGAATAAGAAAGAACAAGACCAGTTCAAGAAACTTTTTGGCGATGGATTTAAACATGCTAGTTCACATCCAGGTCCTGGGTCAGCAAGTAGTATTCACTTTGGCTAGTTACCCAGTTATGTACGTAATCGCGATAGGCCACTACGTTGTTTGGATGGACCAGAAAGGATTGCAGATTTTCTTGGTCAATCAGCGTGACAGCCTTCAGCGCCAGCTTGTTGCGTTCTTCCTCATTCACGGTGGTGTTCAGTTGTGAAATCATACCCGTGAGTTCCGGTACATGCACACGCCCATAATTCAGTGCTCCTTCAGGCATGTAAGCCGCATTCAGAAAATAGCTTGCATCGCCGCGCGGGGCTGTAATGCTACTATAAGTCGCTAAATCCCAATCCTGATGAGCGGCAAGATATTCGTCAATATTATCAACCTGACGGATATCAATCGTAATGCCAAGTTCTTTAGCGTTAGCCTGAATAAGCTGAGAGATGAGTGGAAGCTCCGCTCTCGACTGGTAAGTTAGCAATGTAAGATGAAGCGGCTTGCCGTCGGGGTTCGCAACTTTACCGTTCTGTACTGTATATCCAGCTTGCTTGAAGCCTTCTCGGGCAGCATTCAAATCAAACTGTTTCGTAATATATTCCGGTGAAAAAGGAAAGTCGGACAAGAACGGGCCTTGAGCAGGGGTTCCCTGACCAGACATGATACCACTGGCGATCTCATCCCGGTTGATCAGGTTATCAAATGCTTTACGAACAGCCGTCTTTTTCAGATCGTTATTGTTCATATTGTAAATAAGCTGATGCGTTCGCAAACTAGGAAGTGAGTCAACCTTAACGGTAGAATCAGCTTTCAATAGCTCCAGGCTTTCAATTGGCGGGCGATACACAATATCAGCAGTTTTGGCTTGAAAAGCAAGCTGACGTGCATTGGCGTCTTCGTTAAACATGAATTTAGCATGTTTCAACTTTACTTCACCGTTCCAATATTGTTCATTGCGATCTAAATTCAGTTCACTTCCAGCACGGAAACTGGCAACCTTGAACGGTCCCGTTCCTGATGGGAGTTCACCTGTAGCTGTTGTGTCTATAATAGCCGTATTCGGATGAACCAGCTCGGACACAAATTCCGGGAAAGGCTTGTCTGTCGTAATGGTCAAAATCTGTCCATCCGCATGAATATCACGGATATGTAGCGCATTTTTGACCGATGGATTGAGCTTTAGCGCTCTTTCCAAGGAGGCTTTGACAGCAGGGGCATTGACGACTTTACCGCTGTGGAAGTTCACACCTGGTCGGATGTTGAAGGTCCAGTGCTGTCCGTCCTTGCTGTCCCATTTGTCTGCAAGCCAAGCTTCCAGCTTAAGATCCTTGTTCACTTTGATCAGTGTTTCACTTACTCCAGCACGAACAGCTGTGTAATTTACATCTGCATGAGGATCTATAGAAGGGCTTTGCACATTGAACAATAAGGTGACACTTTTATCTTGTGGTGCAGCAGATGGAGAGGGTGAAGCTGACGGAGATGAAGCGCAGGCTGCCATCATCACCGCAATTACCGCAGGTATAAATAGTTTAAAATACGAACGCTTAAACAACAGGGAGTCCTCCTTAATAGTAATCGTAATTTTTACGCTTTAATACATAAATCATATCGTAACCAAATGAAGGAGCTTTGTAAATATGTAATTGATGAATGTGTATTTAAATTCATATGAAAAAAGGCTGCATAACCAATAGTGAGATGGTTAGCAGCCTTTAAGTGTATTTAGAAATGTTTAATTTGGAATGGCTAAAAATTTATGAATTAATGCATGGGTGCTTTGGCAGTGCCATGTTCAACATGAACTCTACGGATGAAAAACGCAAGGATCAACCCGATCACACTGATGATCATCGCAAAGAAAAATGAATTTTGTGATCCGATTGCCATGGCATTAGCCATTTCATTTACGGATTCAGGCATACTGGATTGGCTCAAATAGCTGTCCATGCCTTTCGAGAGAATGCTTACCGCTACGGCTGTACCGATAGCACCAGCAACTTGTTGGAGCGTGCTCATAATGGCCGTTCCGTCTGGGTATAGATCCATAGGGAGCTGGTTTAGGCCGTTTGTCTGAGCTGGCATCATAATCATGGAAATGCCGATCATCAAGCAACTATGAAGCACAATAATGAGTACGAGAGTTGAAGTTGTTGTAATGCCGGACAGGAAAAACAAAACAGCGGCCACAATCACAAGGCCTGGAATAACAAGCCATTTGGGACCAAATTTATCGAATAGGGAGCCCATAATGGGAGACAAGAGACCGTTGATAATCCCACCAGGCAGAAGTACCAAACCTGCTGCTAGAGCAGACAGAGCCAGCCCTTTTTGCAAAAAGAGTGGAAGAATCAGCATCGTAGAAAGGATCGTCATCATACATAGGAACACCATAATAACGCCGATAACGAACATTGGATATTTAAACACACGCAAATTCAACATTGGCTGCTTCATTTTCAATTGACGTACAGAGAACAGTATCAACGATACCAGACCGACGATCACAGGAAGTAGAACCATCGGGCTAGCCCAACCTTCGCCACCTTCTCCAGATTTACTGAAACCAAACACGACACCGCCGAAGCCAATGGAAGACAGGAGGATAGATAAAAGATCAATTTTGGGCTTGGTCGTTTTTGAAACGTTTTGCATAAATAAAATACCGCAAATCAGCGAGAGAACCAAAAACGGAAGAGAAATCCAGAAGATCCAGTGCCAAGACAGATTTTGCAGTACCAGTCCTGCAATGGTAGGTCCCACCGCAGGTGCAAACATAATTACCAATCCGATGATCCCCATAGCCGCGCCTCTCTTTTCAGCCGGGAAAATGATCAAGATGGTGTTAAACATCAACGGCAATAACAGCGCTGTACCAATGGCCTGAAGAATACGAGCGATCAATAGCACTGAAAAAGTAGGTGAAAGTGCAGCAACGAGGCAACCAGCTATTGAGAACAGCAACGATGTAACAAACAGCTGTCTTGTCGTAAAGGTTTGAATCAGCAATCCCGATACAGGTACTAAAATACCGAGTGTCAGCAGGTAAGCGGTCGTCAGCCATTGGGCTGTTGCAGTTGTAATATGCAAAATCTGCATCAAATCATTCAGTGCAATGTTAAGTGCCGTTTCACTGAACATTCCAATAAAGCCACTAAGGAGCAGGGCAATCATAATAGGTAGCACCTTGAACGTTTTGGGTTCAGAGGGTGAACTCGTTTGACTCTTTGTACTCATGTTGTTTTTGTTCCTCCAATAAATTAATGGGTATTGAATTATAACGATCGGTCTATATATAATAAACATGTTGTTATTTTTTTGTCAAAGTAAATTATAAATAATATATAATGAAGGATGCTGTATATGGCTGCTAAACCTGAATCATACGAGAATATCGTACAAACCGCATCGAAGCTCTTTTTTCATCAGGGGTATCACGCAACTGGACTGAATCAGATTCTTGCGGAGAGTGGATCACCGAAGGGCTCACTTTATTATTATTTTCCGCGTGGTAAAGAAGAATTAGCTTTGGAATGCATAAGAAGAGGGAATGAATTTATTAAGCAAAAATTAAAACAGACACTGGACGAAAACGATAATCCTGTACTAGCCATTCAGAATTTTATTCGTAATACAGCTGAGGAGGCAGACCGTACCGGCTTTAACGACTTCATGCCGATTGGCTTCTGGGCTGCTGCGGAAACTTCCTGTATTAGCGAATCGCTACGTCATGCTTGTGTGAATACATTTGCAGATTGGCAGCGCATTTATATGGAACGTCTTCAGAAATCGGGCTGGACAGAGGAAAAGGCACACAGTCTGGCGGTACTTATCATTTCGATGCTCGAAGGTGCATTAATTTTGGCTGTTACGCAACAGAGCAGTGCTCCTATTTATAATATCGTGGATTACATTCCACAGTTGGTCAAATAATCCTGTCTCTTCGATTTTCAATCGCTCCTAATGAGCTCCAACAAGCAACTTTAAAAAGCCGATGTTCTCGTTTTTGAGAACTTGGCTTTTTAGTGGTTCTGAGACGTAATTTTACTCACATTACCAGCACCAAATGATGAAAAGTATGGTAAAATGGAATGAATTTGATTTTGATTTTGCACGAAAGGAAGGGTGATAGCAAATGGCAAAAGCGAAGGTAGCCAAACGGCCTACTCGGGATGAATTTGTACTGGAGGAAATCGGGAATCAGCTTGTAGAAGCACAACGTGAGCAATCCGAAATCGTATTGACCGTATGGGGACGCCAAGAAACAACCCGCGGACAGATCGTTAAAATGGACCCGAGAACGGGAAAGGTTCATGTGGAGAGTAATGGAGAAACAGAAAAAGTTCCTTTTATGGATATTATGAGTGTAAATTACCCGAGAGATTAGTTGTTGTGATTACATAAATATAGCAGAAAAGGACGAAAAGAATGACAAAGTTAGGGTCTCCCTTACTGCTGTGGGAAAGTAACAATTTACAATTCGCGTATACAAAAACAACCGAGTGGTTTAGAGCCATCGGTTGTTTTTGTATGCTGCTGCATGAGTGGGAAGAGAAAGCCGCGTTATTGTGTTGGCACTTTCCCTTGTACATGCTTATGTAGCTTTTATCGGGCTGGTATGACTGGCACGTGCTTCGGCCTTCTTAAGCACCTTACGATCAAAAATGAAGGGGCCAAACGGCAACAGCGATGCAATCAAGGCTGCAAGACTTTGCAGTAGCGTTATTTTCCGCAGAATCAGCATGACCACAGTAGCTATGACATAAGCCACGAACAGTACCCCATGGATCATACCCACCCAGCTTACCATTTGCGGCATTCCAGCTGCGTATTTAAGCGGCATAGCGATACACACAAGCAGTAGATATGAAATCGCTTCAATATTACCAATGACACCAAACATCTTAAAGGCATTTTTGAACATAATACACCTCCTTCTCCTATTGCTTAAAATTTAATATATCCTATAATGCAATGTTATTAAACGGTAGAAAGTTACGATATATCGAATATTTACAGCTGAATCCCAAGGTTATGTCAGAGCTTTCACATGACTGAAGTATCTCCCATCAAATGCTTCATTTCGCTGATTCCAACGTACCACAGCTTAGCGTGCCCGGAAACGATAATCGTAATTTCGTTTATCTTGTCAAAATATGTATCTATATTCACTGGTTGCATGATCTAATCTATTAAAAGCAAAAATATAAAATATAAAGTCACTCTGATATTAACACGCTATCGAGAGGCCGAGCAAAAAGTGATGAAATTGAAACAAACAATTGGGCTTAGAAAGATGGCTTGGAGTAAGAAAAAACACTAAGCTGGTCAAGTTCGAAGGCTTAGCATATGTTGTTTGCGCGACCCTATCAGTAAAAATGCTAGTGTGAAGTCTAAACATTTTGTATGCAAATTCCGATAACAGTTAAATGAACGTGTGTACATTATAGTGTGAATTTTAAAAGCTGGATGGCAGCAGAAGGGTTTATAAGCTTAACTTATTAGTTTTGACAAATAAAATTTCCATACTGGTATCAAGGAGAGCATAGATCATGAATAAAAAACGTTTGCGTCAATGGATGGCTCCGTTCGCAACGGCTACACTGATTTTAAATACGGGATATGGCATTTTGGCCCCCGATGCAGTGGCTAGCGCGTTGCCGACTGAGAGGCATAACTCAAATCTGACAGGACTGAATACAGCACAGTTACATACCAAATTAGCAACCGCTCAAGGTCGTAATGTGCCGGTTACTTCAGGCACGAAAGTGACTACGTTAACAAAAGGTTATGGTCAGAACACCTATCTCAACCAAATGCTAAAAGTAATGTCGAGCCAAATGGTTACTGCGAATATCGCGCCGGCAGAGGTAAGCAATCTGACAGCGGTTCCTACAGAAACAACAAAAGTAAATTTGTCCTGGACCAATCCGTCGGACCTTAATTTCGACCATGTAAAAGTGGTTGGTGTCACTAACGATGTGTATGTAGATAATATTAGAAGTAACTCTTATATGTTGAGCGGTTTACAGCCGAATACGACCTATACCTTTCGAGTGAAGACGGTGAATAAGAGCGGAGATGAATCACAAGGTACGATAGTACAGGCCAAAACGGCTTCCATTGATGTCCCTGTAGATAAGACACCTCCAGGAGAGGTAAGCGGGCTGACAGCGACGAATGTCGGATATAACGCTTTTACCGTAAATTACATATTGCCTAAGGATGCTGACCTGAGCCAAGCGATCATCTATTTAAATGGTAAGGAAGTGCAGCGAACTACAGGGACGTCCTATACGTTCAGTGGATTGATTGCCTCCACAAATTATACAGTTCTGGTCAAGACTATTGACAAATCCGGCAACATCTCTGGAGGAATCAGTATTCCGGTTACGACCTCAGCGCTCAGCGTTGATACCGTGCCCGAAGTGACAGGAGCTTCAGTGACATCAGTTAATAACTATAGCGTCACTGTTTCCTGGACGAGACCCAGCGGAATTAGTACAGTCAGTCTGTATAAGGACGGGCAACTGGTAACCGATTCATCAGGAACATCCTATACATTCAACAATCTTTCTTCAGGGCAGGCCTATTCGTTCACGATTAGGTCCAAGCGAAGCACAGGTGCATTGTCCTCCGGTGTGAGACTGACTGCCACAACGGACAGTACGTCCTCCAATTCGTCAGAAGTGTCCAATCTTGAAGTAGATAGCAAAAGTGACACCTGGATCAAAATCACCTACGATATGCCGAGTAAAGCCGACAAGGTGAAGATATATGTTGATGGAGATTATGAGGGAACTACAAGCTCTGAGTCCTATAAAATCACGGATTTGCGAGAAGGACGCTGGTATGAGATTAAGGTCGTAACTGTCAATAGTAATGGAAGAGAATCTAGCGGTGTAAAGATATCAGAACGCACGAATTCGGATGGTTACTATTCTTCTTCGTCATCTAGTTCATCGAATTATGAGAAAGCGAGAGATTTGATGCGAATTGCAGAAAACAGTCTGAATGCCTCGGACTGGCGTTCTGCCAGAGATGCAATCAGTGATCTGCCGAGCGGAACCCGTAAAAGCGATTTGCTGGATCGGTTAGAAGCTATTCGCAATAGAGCGATTGGTACCAGTAGTTCATCATCCGGGACGAGTTCTACAACAACAACTTCTGGTACAACGTCCTCATACCCTAACAATGCGGTTTCCTCATATTCAACTTCGTTCACCCTGACACCAGGAGCTAAATCAGCTTATGTCGATGGTCGTGCTACGACGATGGCTCAGGCTCCGCGAATCATAAATGGGGCGACGATGGTCCCGCTGCGCTTTATCAGTGAACGGATAGGTTACGAGGTAAATTATGAAAAGGCGACCAAAAAGATCATTCTGACTCGACCTACAGACGGCAAACAAGTAGTGCTTCAAGTCAAGAATTCGACCCTTGCCGTGTATGAGTTAAACAACTCCCGAAGTTATTCGACGAACATCACAGCTCCGGTTATTGTTAACGGCTACACACTGGTTCCATTACGAGTAATTAGCGAGCTTTCGGGGTATCAGGTGAACTATAATACTGCATCCAAACAAATTACGATTACAAAATAAATACTTCTGTAGAAAGGGTTCTAAAGTTTTCACTTTAGAACCCTTTCTGTGTATTAGGAAGTGTATGTAGAACAATGACAATCTGTTACTCTGTAAACAAGTTATTTTGATTGAAAAGAATATCGAGTTGCTTAAGCTCGCCACTTGTTAGTCGAACACCCAGAGTTTGAAGATTGGACTCGATTTGATCAGACTTGGTTGCACCTGGAATAATTAGATCAACGGCTGAACGCGTTAATAGCCAAGCTAGCGCAATCTGTGCAGGATCTGCACCCTTGTCTTTCGCGAATGCTTTGAAGCGATCCACGCGTTCCAAATTTGCGAGAAATGCTTCTTTTTGAAATAAAGGATTATTCATTCGTGAAGTGTCATTAAAAACATCATCCTTCTTATATTTACCGGCCAACAGACCTGATGCGAGCGGGAAAAAAAGGAATCAGTGAAATTTCGTGCTCTAGACAATAAGGAATAACGTCGGCTTCTGCATGACGAACCAGTAGTGAGTATTCAGCTTGAAGAACATCCAAGTGCTTATCAACATTAAAAGCCTGAAGCTGCTCAAAGCTTAAATTTGAAGCGCCAATGGCTTTGATTTTCCCTGACTTCTTCAGCTCTGCAAGTGTGTCAGCAGCTTCAGCTAGCGGGGTCCGGCTATCGGGAAAATGAAGAAAGAAAATGTCAACATAGTCTGTCTGTAATCTCATAAGGCTGTCATCCACAGCCTTATGTAATGCAGCTGGACTGTTGTCGACTTCCAGATGGCCTTGATTAAATTGGGGTTAGAAGAAGATTTAGTAGAGATTACAAGATGTTCACGGCCACCATAATCCCGGATGGCTTCACCGATTAACTCCTCAGAGTGGCCCATTCCATACAGAAATGCGGTATCAATGAAATTGATCCCTTTTTCAAGGGCAGTCCTAATTAATTGTCGGCTTAGAGTATCATCGACTTTTGGATACATCATTGAATTACCTACCACACCTGCTCCAAAACCAAGTTTAAATGCTTTTAATCCTGTTTTTCCTATTGCTATTGTATTGTTCATGTTTTTAAGCTCCTCTATTGTATGATGTGGAATCCTAGGAAGGACTCTAATGCACATCTTACAACCTGGTGTAAACACTAGGTCAAGCAGAGCGATCAGGAATCGAAAACAGATTAAGTTTGGGTTTCAAGTGGCAAAAAGTTATGGCCAAATTTTTGCCCGGTTTGCAATTTCAATTCAATCATATCCTTAATTTCCTGAAGTTCTTTCAGCTGCTGATCTGTCTTTTTTTGGTAATCGTAAAGCCTATCGTACCATTCAATATTTGATATGTTGCTCTCATCTAATTGAAGCTGGATCATAGGTTTTAACTCCTTCAGCGACATTGGTTGTGTCAGGAGTGTCTTCATTCCGATGCAAAATGATAAAACGCTACTGATATATAAATGTCAGTAGCGTTTTATATCGTTTAAGCATAGAACAAGGAAGAGGCGTATGCCTGATGAAATCGAACTAACCTAGATAGTAGATGATCTTTTTTTAAAAATTTGACGATCATATCGGTAATGACCTGAGTGGAATTTTAATACTTACCTGTCCGCCGCCTGTCTGGGTGGAGTTGGCAATAATCAGCTTTCCGCCATGTAGGTTGACAATGGATTTTGTTATATACAGGCCCATCCCGTAATGCCCGCTTAATCTTCTGGACGAGTCACCCATATAAAACTGCTCGGCGGCCTGTTTGAGACCTTCTGTAGAGAAGCCCGAGCCTTCGTCTAAGATGCTGAACTGAATGCCGTCTTCCACAGATTCTACGATCACCTGGATCTCGCTATACTCAGGTGCCTGATCTACCGCATTAGAAGCAACATTCATAATGGCGCGCTCAAGTAGAACTGGGTCTGCATACAGCGTCTTAGGGAGGTTATATGCAGCGAATGCTACAGATATTTTTTTGACAGCAGCCAAGGCTATTATTTGATCTTTCACTTTCGTTAAATAGAAGTCAGAATCCATCGTTTCCGCCCGCAGGGTGACAAGCGTTTCCGCTTTTGAAATTTCAATAAGAGTCTTAATATACTGCTCCATCTGCCTGGTGCTTTCCGATATATAATCCGTATAGTTCTTTTGCTCTTCGGACTGATCGGTCTCGGACAGCAGCTCTACGTTTCCACGAACGATAGTGAGTGGTGTTTTGACATCGTGTGCCAGGGCGGATATTTGCTCGCGACGTGATCTTTCCAGATTCCACTGTTTGTGAAGCGAAGTCTTTAAAGTTTCTTTCATTTTATCCATGGAATGCAGCACCTGATCGATCTCCATCACGCCACTGAATTCGATTGAGAAGTCCAGATCCTGTGCTTGAATTTGTTTGGTGGCCTGCTGCAACCCACTCATCTTACGTGCCAGCTTTCGTCCGAAGGAGGAAGCCAGCAAGGCACCTCCCCCCAGAAAGGCGATACAGAACACGGCAAAAAAGGACAATTCCGCGTTCGGCAGGTATTGACGCAGGATAGGAAGTTCAAACTGAGCCGAGACAGAATAGCGCATCACAGTAACTTTATCATGATGTGAGACTTTTACATAGTTATAGGGAAATTGATAAGCAGTATCGTTCTGCTGCGTAACACTCCAAGCAGTTTGAGCCTGCTTTTCAGAAAGGTTTCCCTCATTGAGGCGGCCTTCCGAAGTGAATGATGCGTATTTGTACAGTTTCTGCCGAGAATCCGGCTGTAGGGTCTTGCCAGCTTCAATGATTGTCTTGTCCGCCCGCACCTGATTCTCAGCATAGTTCGCGGGGAGAATGGTCCCACAAGACATCAGGACATAGAAGATGAGAACCAGGAACAGAGCGAGCGCAATCGTCCCGATACAGAACATAACTAAATAACCCAGAAAAATGGTTCGTAGTTTGGTTGTCTTGCATGCTTGCTGTACTTTGGTTACTTCCATCGGTACCCGATTCCCCAAACCGTCTCCACTGGCGAAACCTCTACTTTGCCAAGCTTGGCTCGGATATTTTTAATATGCTCCACGATGGTGGCGGAATCGCTGTCCCCATCAAAGCCGAAGACAGCTTCGTAAATCTGCTCTTTAGGGAACACCTGTCCCCAGTTCAGGGCTAGAAACTTACATATCTCATATTCGCTTTTGGTAAACGGGACTACAACATTCTGAACGGTGATTTCCTTGCCGGACAGATTGAAATGAACTTCCCCGATGCAGAATACATTACGCCGTTCACGATTCTCCCGTCTGAGATGGGCGTTGATTCTTGCGCGCAACTCTCCAGCACCAAACGGCTTGACAATATAATCGTCCGCCCCTTCCCCAAGCCCTAACATCACATCGTTCTCCATGGATTTTGCGGTGAGGAACAGGATCGGGCAGTCTATTTTGCTGCGAATTTCCCGACAGAGTGTGAACCCGTCCATGGTAGGCATCATCACGTCAAGCAGGATGAGGTCAAAGGCTCCAAGCTGCATAGTGAGAACCTGTGGGGAGTCGGAGACCACCGTGACAACATGGCCATCTTTCTGCAAAATATTTTGAAGGAGTGCCAAAACGGCGGGTTCATCATCAACGGCCAACAAGTTTGCCATGCTTAATTCACTTCCCTTGCTTTCTTTACTCTAGTCTTTATTCCGACGAATTGTGTCCTTCCCAACGACAAATCCATAATCCTAATAATACCATGATGACTACGGTCCCTACTACGCAATATCTGACTCCCGAATCAAGCCGTATAGCTTCAGGAATAGATACTGCTGAGTTTATACCGTATTGCACCCAGATCGTGATGAACCGGGCAGTCCAAGCAGAGGGGATGAATATCCAATTATGATCACCCAGCCCTGTAAGAAGCAAAGCGGACAATAGACTCTCCATAATGCCTAGACCGATGGAAGCTCCCTTGCCGAACCGCAAACTAATGAAAAAATGCAGAAAATAGAGGAATACACTGGACATAAACAGAATGCAGGCAGCCAACACATAAAACTTCAAGCCATACGGTGACTCTCTCATAAGATATATATAGCCAGCCCCAAAGCCACCGGAGGCAAGCAGCACACTGCCAAATCCCAAGATCAGGAGCAGGCTGAGCTTGCTCAGGAAAGGTAGCAGCTTCACTGGCGAGATCAATAGCTGCTGGAAATTGCCAGCGACTGCCTCCTGCTCAACAGCAATGGAGCAGACAATACCAATCATGGTAGGAAGAACCACGGCCAAGACCTGCAAATAGCCGTCCACCTTTGAAATCGGTGAATACGGAGTAAAGGAATAATAGGCTAGAAAGATTGCTATGCCTAAAAGCGGCACAAACAGCTGCACAAGCAGTAAGGGCTGCCTTCTAAGTTTAAGCACATCGGATTTCAGATAGCGGAAAAAAGAAATCATCTTATTTAGCCTCCCGCTTGCGGAAGGACATCGCCGTCAGTATCGACAGAATTATAAACAGGCAGATTGTGATCACTAGGCCGGGTACAATCACGCCTTTATCCAAAAGCGGATCTCCTGAAGGAACGGCAAGCCCATTAGGTAGCACTTTAATGACGGCGCACATTAATCGGGCTGGAATAGCATAAGGGACCGCCCACCACACAGAGGACGTAGCGAACAAAATGGTGCAGGATACGTTGCCCAGCATATTAATAATTAGAGTGGCAAACATGCCTATTCGGTCCGTCAGGAACAGGCAAAGTGGAACTTGCCACAAAAAGGTGATGAAGAGGATTAGAGTTGCAGCAACGCTTCCTGCTAGTGTCACAGAAGTTGAGAATACGAATCCGCCAAGAGTTATCCCTATAAATAGGACAATAAAGGAAACCATTAAGAGTCTTACGCAAACCCCGATTTTACCGTACCATACCTGAGCCAAATCTACAGCCATGCCGAGGACAGCACGGTATTTCAGCTTCTTGCAATCCTTTTGGATCACTCCTGAGCACATTAAGGTGAGGGCACCTGGCAGCAGCATGAAATACCACCAATTGTAGCTGGCGCTTTGGAGCATACGTCCCCCCATGAGTACGGTACACAGAAGAAGAGTAGCGATGGGGGCAAGCCAGACCAACTTTTTTGTGAAGGTACGCTTTAATTTTAGATGTTCGGCGGCTATATATTGCTGCATCCTACTCATCCCCTTTTCGGTATTCCTGTGCAATCTGCATGAACAACGATTCCAGGCTTTGTCCTGGAGTGACCGCCTCTTGATAAGCTAATACGCCGCCGGCAATGATACCGACATGGTCAACGATTTGTTCGACTTCGGATAAAATATGGCTGGAAAGAATTACGGTAATTCCTTGCTTCGGGAAGGAGCGAATCAACTCGCGTTGCTCCTGAATACCAATGGGGTCTAGTCCGTTGGTTGGCTCATCTAAGATCAATAGCTTGGGATGATTGAGGAGAGCAATGGCAATGCCCAGCCGCTGTTTCATACCCATCGAGAACTGGCCCGAGCGCTTTTTCCCGGTATGGGTCAAATCAACAATGTTCAGCACTTCATCAATCTGCGAATCAGGCAATCCCAGCAACGTTGTACGAACTTTGAGGTTCTCTCTAGCTGTCAAATTTTCATAGAGTGGAGGGGATTCGATCAGTGCGCCGATCTGAGCAAGATCTTTTCGGGACCAGGGTTTTCCTTGAAATAAAATCTCACCGGATGTCGGGCGTAGCATACCGGTTAACATTTTCAAGGTGGTTGATTTTCCAGCCCCATTTGGGCCAAGTAGTCCATAGACGGAATTCTCCTGAATAGACAGTGTGACGTTGTTCACCGCCTGTTGTCGTCCGAAGGTTTTGCAGAGATTTTTAGTCTGTAAAATAATGTTATCCATATCAGTTCATCCTTTTCATTTGTTCTGACAACTACTTTAAAGATCAATTCTAAGAACTTTATAAGGATTTAAAATATTAATTTCAAACTTTATGCATTCATGCACTATTCGCTATAATGGATACAGTGATTTAGGAAAGGGATGTAATCATGAAGAAGGTCATCGTAATCGGATCAGGAATTCTGGGGGCATCGACAGCATACCATCTAGCAAAAATGGGTGCTAATGTCATTATTGTAGATCGTAAAGATAAAGGACAGGCTACTGATGCCGCTGCTGGCATTATCTGTCCCTGGCTATCACAGCGACGCAATCAGGCTTGGTACCAACTAGCCAAAGCGGGAGCGCGTTTTTACCCTGGGTTGATTGAAGAACTCAAAAGCGAGGGAGAAACAGAAACTGGCTATGCTCAAGTGGGGGCTCTCAGTATTCATGATGATTTGGAGAAAATCAAAAAAATGGAGGAGCGGGCACACTTACGACAAGCGGATGCACCGGAAATCGGTGAAATTACCCGGCTAAATGAAAAAGAAACCCATGAACGGTTTCCTTTGTTAGTAGAAGGTTATCATTCTGTTCATATTAGCGGTGCCGCCCGAATAGATGGGCGTGCGCTGCGGGATGCGTTGGTCCGATCAGCACAAAAAAACGGGGCGGTCCTTATACAAGGAAATGCTACGCTTCAATATGAGTCCGACCATGTAACGGGAGTAGTGGTCGGTGCACAAAGCTTCTCGTCTGACAAGGTCATTGTTTGTGCAGGTGCATGGGCAAATCAACTACTGTTGCCTTTGGGCATTCATTTTAAGGTTAGTTATCAAAAAGCACAAATTATGCATTTGCAGGTTTCTAATAGGCAAGACACAGGCACTTGGCCTGTAGTCATACCGCCTTCTGATCAATATCTGCTGGCTTTTGATAAACAGAAGATCGTAATAGGGGCGACTCACGAAAATGAAATCGAAGGTTACGATACGAGAGTAACAGCAGGTGGGATGCAGGAAATTCTGGATAAAGGTTTAGAATTGGCCCCTGATTTAGCAAACAGCACTTTTCAGGAGGTAAGAGTTGGTTTCCGTCCTTTTACACCCGGGTTTCTACCAGTGATCGGAGCTGTTCCAGGCTGGGATGGTCTTATAGCGGCAAATGGGCTTGGAGCATCCGGGTTGACCATGGGCCCCTTTATTGGAAATCAGCTGGCAAAGTTGGCACTTGGAATGAATTTAGATATCGATATCAATGATTATGATATTCGAAAAGCAATAGATGAAAGTTGATTCTTGACCGGAGAAATGAAGTCGCCACAATGGCGGCTTTTTTAGCGATATAAGTTCTTTTTCTCAACTTTAAGTGAACTTATATCGCTAGCTGAAAAGGGCAATTACAGGTTTCCATTTTAAAGATTAGATAACTACCTAACCGTTGAGCAGTTTATAGAGATTGACTCATATTAATGTTCAAAACTCCGCTACGTAAGAACAAGATAAGTGACATACTAAAACAAATCACAGTAAACAGGCTAACGGAAATAAAACCACCAGAGTGTGCATATAGCATTCCCGCTGTGAAAGAGCCAACCGCCGTACCACAATACATAGAAGAATTGGCAAGTGATGAAATTGTTCCTCGTGCTGTAGCAGACAGGGTTTGAAGCAAACTCATCATAAGTGGAAAAATCATTCCAAGGATGAGGAAGATCAGAAAATATGTAATTTCGACATAAGTTACGCTAGGTAAATATGGAAGAAGTAAATAAAGCAGGCCGATGAAGATTATGCCATATTTCAAAGAGTGTCTAGCACCTACTTTATTAACTAGGCTACTACCAAATAAGCTGCTGATCGTATTTCCTAAACCAAGGAACAGAATTACCGTACCAATACTTGCAACATTGAGACTGAATTTATCGGAAAGCCATGTGCCAATAAAAGAGAAAGCAGCAAAATTTCCGAGTTGGAATAGGAGATAGGCAAGAAAAGCGATCTTAGGTGTTGATCCGCGTAGTAATGAACGATATCTACTCCCAATAGAGGAAGCCTTATGCTTCTGTAGAGAAGCAGGTAAGGAGGGCAAGAGAACAGCAGTCAAAATAACGATCAAGAAGGTGCAGCAACCAGTTATAATAAAAGGTGTTTGCCACCCTGTGGTAGCGAGATAGCTGCCGATGGGCACACCCAGCATTTGGGAAACGGCCAATCCTGCGGTAGCAACCCCCATGGCTTTTAATACTTTATGTGGTTGAACCAGCTGAGGAATGGCAGCCCAAACTTGAGGCGACGCGAAAGCGGCGCTAATCCCAGCCAATAAGCGAAAAGCAAACATGGTCCAAAAATCCGTGGCAAAGCCGCAAAGTAAAGTAAAGATACCAAAACCAAGCAAGCCGAACAGTAGTACTTTTTTTCGATTCCATTCATCTGACAATGGTCCTGCAATTAAGGCAAACACAGCATAACCTAAAGCATAGGCCGAAACGATCCAGCCTGATTGCTCGATAGAAATGCCGAAACTTTCACGAAGAATAGGTAAAAGAGGCGATACAATGAACGTATCTGTGCCGATGAAAAACATGATAAAGAAAAACAAGGTGATAATTTTATTCAAAACTAATTCCTCCATTTGTTCTATTGTTCGATAATTTTCGAACAATAGAAATATAACATTGCAATATGTTATAATGCAACTATAATTCTTTATTCAGGTAGGTGAACGGATCTTGAGAACACTGTATCATCCTAGCGTTAATGAAATTACTCTATCTACAGTTTTATATGCCCTGAGTGACCCGATTCGGCTTAATATCATCAAGATTTTGGACGAAAAGGGGGAGCAATCCTGTAGCTCGATAGATATTTCGGCCCCAAAGTCAACCTTGTCCCATCACTTTAAGGCTCTTCGGGAATCAGGAGTCATCCATACAAGAATAGAGGGTACCCAACGCTTTATTTCAATCCGGTACGACGATGTGAATTTACGATTTCCGGGATTGCTAGCGGCTGTACTGATGGGCTTGAAGCAATAAAATAAAGGTCTAGTTAGCATGATGCTGACTAGACCTTTATAGACGGAGGTAACGATAGAAAATCATAAGTTTCCGCTTATTTTGTAGTTAGAGGAAGAACAATTACTCTATACGTCATTCATCATGTCATTGAGATGCGAATTTTTTAACGATTGTGTTGTGGTTTGCATGTTTTTCAAGTAGTCGATTTTATAGATACAGGAATAGATCACATTTAATACATAGTCAAAGGCAATCTGCGATGAAAATGTACCAATCTTGGCATGTTTTACTTCGTCATTAGGCACCTGGATACAGATATTACTGAGTTTGGCCAATTCGCTTTGATTGGTTGCTGTAATTGTGATAAAAGGGATATTTTCATGTGCGAAATGCCGTGCTGCTTTTAAAAAAATCGGCGACTTTCCGTGGTAAGTTAAAAAAACAGCGCAATCCTGTGTCGTAAGATTAGCCGTATGGTAAGCCCACTCAGACAGCTCCGTGGCTATAAACACATACTTGTTTATTTTTACCAATTTATTTTGGAAACTTTTCGCACGGATTTGTGAATCACCTAACGCATATATAAAGATTCTTTTCGCTTGATCCAGCAGTAGGGCTGTTTGCGACAATAAATCATCATCCATGAATGTAAAGTTTTTTTCAATCGTTTCTTTCATTAATTCTGCAATTTCTTTCGCTACTTGAAGTGGGGATTCATCAAAACCGAAAGGATAGTTGGGGTCTACATTGGAAATGTTCTGGGTATTCTGCTGAAATTCCCGAGCAAGTTTGATTATGAACTCCTTGAAACCAGATAGCCCAAGTTTATGTGTTAATCGATTAATCGCGGAATGCGAAGTATATGTTGCCTTTGCAAGCTCCTGAATATTTAAGTGCAGGATACTTTCCTTATGAAGCAAAATATAGGATGCAATGCTTTTTTCGTTTGGTGTAAAGTTTTGCATTTCGGATAATTGCATCAGTATTTTCAACAGGTTCACTCCGGTTCAATTGAAATAACGTTTGATAAAGGATATAAAATAAACATTTTGTTTAAAAACAACCCGCCATGTTGACAAATAATCGGTTGAATGTACCATTTTGGCGGCAAATCCTTTACGATCAACATTCTTCTTCTATAATAAATGAAAAAGAGCCTAAGGGGGAAATAATATGCTTACCATCGGTTATATTGGAAATGGGAAAAGCACGAACCGTTATCATCTTCCTTTTTCATTGAACAGAGCTGATTTGAAAGTGAAGACGATATACGCACGTAATCCAGATAAAGGGGAGTGGAAAAAAATCCCTGACGTGCGGTATACAGATAATATTGAATCTCTAATGAACGATAAGGAGATTCAGTTGATTGTTATCTGTACACCTGTAGAATCCCACTACGACTATGCGAAAATGGCGCTTGACCACGGGAAAAATGTACTTGTTGAGAAACCTTTTACGTTAACCAAAGAAGAAGCCATGTCGATCTTCCAATATGCTAAAGAGAAAAATCTGGTTGTACAATGCTATCAGAATAGACGTTACGACTCGGATTTCCTCACTACCCAGAAGATTATTGAATCAGGAAAACTTGGAGATTTGCTGGAAGTGGAGATGCATTACGATTATTATCGCCCTGAGATCCCGAACTCCACTTCTCATTTTTCCAAGTATAACAGTTACCTATACGGACATGGCGTTCATACCATTGACCAGGTTCTTTCCTATTTTGGGAAGCCGGACACAATTCGTTACGATGTTCGTCAATTGCTGGGTTCTGGGAGAATGAATGATTACTTTGATCTGGATTTTTATTATCCCTCGCTCAAGGTATCCATCAAATCCAGCTTTTTTCGCTTAAAAGAGCGGCCGAGTTTTGTTGTATACGGCAAAAAAGGCGTTTTTATAAAGCAAACGAAGGATCGTCAGGAGGAGCATCTGAAATTATACTATCTGCCTAAGGGACACGCCGATTTCGGCATCGACCTGCCCGAGCATTACGGCATCTTAACATATTTGGATGATAAAGGCGAGTATCATGAAGAAAAAGTCGTTTCTGAAAAGGGAGACTATGCCCGAGTGTATGACGATATTTATCAGTCGATCGTATTTGGTAAAGAAAAAGTGATTAAAGACGAAGAAACGATAATTTGTATGGAAATACTTGAAAAAGGTATAGAGGAGTGCAACTAAAATGAAGTTGGGAATTGTCGGAGCAGGGATGATCGTAGGGGATCTATTGAGCTTTATTCAGGAAATCCCGACCATTTTATTAAAGGGCATTTGTTCTAGACCTAGCCACCAGGAGAAATTACTGGATTTGAAAAATAAATATGGAATATCTCAGATTTATTCGGATTACAGCGAGATGCTGATGAACCGTGATGTGGATACAGTTTATATCGGGTTGCCTAATCATCTTCATTATTCATATGCCAAAGAAGCATTATTGAGTGGTAAACATGTCATTTGTGAGAAGCCGTTTACTTCCAATTTGCAAGAATTTCTAGAGCTAAAAGAAATTGCTCAGCAAAGAAAACTGGTATTGGTGGAAGCCATAACGAATCAATATTTGAAAAATTATTTGTCAATGAAGGAGTATCTACCTAAACTTGGTGAGATCAAAATAGTTGAATGCAACTATTCTCAATACTCATCTCGATATGAAGCTTTCAAAGCGGGAATAATCCAGCCTGCGTTTAATCCGGAAATGTCTGGTGGAGCCTTGATGGATATTAATTTATATAATATTCATTTTGTTGTTGGATTCTTCGGTAGCCCAAAGAAAGTGGAGTATTGGGCGAACATGGAGCGTGGAATTGATACTTCAGGTATGCTGCTGCTTGATTACGGTGATTTCAAGTGTGTCTGCATAGGTTCAAAAGATAGTACGGCCCCCAATGCCGTGAACATTCAAGGCAATAAGGGCTATTTACACATGGCAAGTTCTGCTAATATATGCGACTGCTTTGATTACACTGCGAATAAGGAAACGCCAATTCGTGTGGATCTAAAAGATCATTCGCATCGAATGTATGACGAATTCGTTGAGTTTGATCGTATCATCGAAGAAAAAGATTTTGGAAAAGTCTCGAATATGCTTGAACATAGCGAGAAGGTCATGAATGTCATTGAGAAAGCCAAGCAGTCCGCCAATCTTGTATTTGGCCCTGATAAACCATTTTGAGAGTAGCAGACATATGTCTGCTACTCTTTTTTATCAGATTCACAATTTCCGGTCCAACAGCATGCCTATTTGCTCTGCCATCTCGACAGGAGGGAGAGGTTTATCATTCAAAAACCACCACTCCATAATCCCTACCACAGCGGACGCTGCATAACGGACAACCACTTCTTCGTTTAGTCCCCGATTTCTTGCTTCATTCATGTCGACCTCTTCCCGAAGTTCATCGATCATAAATTCAAGAAACTGAGTGCGGAAGTAAGGGGCGCCTTTGCTCACCAGCATCGTGGAGAAAAATAAATAGTTAGCCTCAAAATATTCAAACCAAACAATTTCGGCCTCTGTAAAGCTCAAATGAGCCGATTCAATACATAATCTTCGAAGTTCATTGATGTGTGCGGCGATCAGCTTATCCAGCAAATCATATTTGTCCACGTAATGAAGATAGATGGTTCCCCGGCTTACATTTGCTTTGTCGGATAGATCCTGAATCGTAATATGGTCGAAACTCTTTTCGGCCATCAACTCCGTTAATGCTTTTTTCAAGGCTTCCTGTGTTTTGAGTATTCTCCTGTCCACTTTCACTGTGTTCAACCCCTAAACTTCTAAATGATAATTGACTGTTTTAACTTATATGTCTATTAATGAACAAATCAAGCGTATTTAACAATTGCAAGCATTCTGTATCAGCTTATAATAATAGACACAAGTTCAATAATGTATCTTTTTCAATTATAGATGCATTTATATGAAGGATCAATGCAAAGAAAGAGGAGATATCACATGTCAGATACTCAAAAACTTACGGCTGCACAGCGAACGATTGGGGACTTCTCACCAAAGATCGTCGAGCTGACCGACAAGGTGCTTTTTGGGGACGTTTGGGAACGCAAAGAGCTGGCCCCACGCGACCGCAGCCTCATTACCGTAGCAAGCTTGATCACCGGAGGGAATTCCGAACAACTGGGCTTTCATTTGGGTAAAGCCAAAGACAACGGCCTGACGGAAGAGGAACTGATCGAAGTCATTACCCATCTTGCCTTTTATGCGGGCTGGCCGAAGGCGATGTCCGCTATTACAGTGGCCAAAGAACTATTCGCAAAAGAAAACTAAGTCTCGAAAGGATGTTCATTCTCTATGTCCAATATTCAAGATAAAGTCGTTATTATTACAGGTGCTTCCAGCGGAATCGGAGAGGCAACGGCCAAAGAACTGGCATCTAAAGGTGCGAAGCTTGTGCTGGCGGCTCGCCGTGAAGACCGTTTACAAAAGCTGCAAGAAGAAGTTGAACAAAGCGGGGGTACAGCCATCTACAAAGTAACCGATGTGACATCGCATGAACAAGTGGAGGAGTTGGCTTCGTATGCACTTCAAGAGTTTGGGAAAATCGACGTACTTATCAATAATGCCGGAGTCATGCCGCAATCGTTTCTCTTTAAGAAGAAAATTAATGAATGGGATATGATGATTGATATTAATATCAAGGGCCTTTTGTACGGGATTGCTGCTGTTCTGCCTGCGATGCGGGAACAGAAATCTGGCCATATCATTAATCTGTCTTCTATTGCCGGACATAATGTCTACCCCGGCGGCACTGTATATTGCGCGACCAAACATGCCGTAAGGGCGATTACGGAAGGTTTACGTCAAGAAGAGGCGCTCAGTGGTACCCAGATTCGTACAACGAATATCTCTCCAGGAGCTGTCAGCACTGAATTGACGGAGGGAATCACGGATGCAGAGTTAAAACAAGCCTACGATGAGTTATATCAAGGAGCGATTAAAGCGGAAAGTATCGCACGTGCGATTGCTTTTGCGATTGAAGAGCCCGGAGACGTTGCGATCAATGAAATGATTATTCGCCCAACCACACAACAGGCGTAAGTCAACAGCAGGAGGAATGACGATGAATTATCGTACAGTAGGAAAAACAGGAATCAAGGTTTCAAATTTATGTTTTGGCACGATGTCCTTCGGCGGAAATGCCGATGAAGAAACATCCAAAAAAATGTTCAACCGCTCCCGCGAAGCTGGCATTAACTTTTTCGATACAGCAAACGTGTACAGCCAGGGTCGCTCCGAAGAAATTCTAGGCGAGTGCATCGAGGACTGTCGGAATGAGATTGTACTGAGCACCAAAGTTTTCTATCCGATGGGACAGGACGTGAATGCTAGGGGGCTTTCCCGTCGTCATGTCATGCTTGAAGTGGAAAACAGTCTGCGACGCCTGAAGACGGACCGCATCGACTTCTACTTCGTGCATATGTTCGACGAAAATACGCCAATGGAGGAGACGCTTCGTGCACTCGACGATCTTCAAGCGCAGGGCAAAATCCTTTACCCAGCGGTGAGCAACTGGTCGGCCTGGCAGATTGCCAAAGCGGTCGGCATCTCTGCCAGGGAGGAGCTGGCACGCTTTGAATTGATCCAGCCGATGTACAACCTGGTCAAACGTCAGGCTGAGGTAGAAATCCTGCCTCTTGCCGCTTCCGAGCAGATTGGGGTCATTTCGTACAGCCCTCTGGGAGCCGGGATTCTTACGGGCAAATACGGAACGAACAAACGACCGGAGCAAGGACGGCTGGTCGAAGAGCAGCGGTATACGGACCGCTATGCGGATGAAATGAATTTTGCCGTCGCCGACCGCTTTACTGCACATGCAGCAGAACGAGGCGTGAAGCCCTCGACGCTTGCGGTAGCCTGGGCGATGTCCAATCCTATGATCACGGCGCCAATTATTGGCGCAAGAAACCTCGCGCAGCTGGGAGACTCACTGGGCGCTGTCGATGTAGAGATGACTCCAGAGTGGCGCGATGAGATTTCCAGACTTTCGGTGACTCCCGCGCCTTCTACAGACCGGGGCGAGACGCTACTGCCGAACTGGGCTTGAAGACCGAAGACCGCCTAAATGATGTTGGGGAAGTCGGTGGTGTCCTCGTTTTATAGGAAATGACGCTGGAAGTTAAACGTATCATACCGAAAAAGAGACGGCCTAAGGTCGTCCTTTTTGCTTCTTCGCCGATCAGTCTAGATACTTAGTCATTCATGACCTGGTCGTATTTTTCCTTCAATCGCTTGATGTCCGCTCTCGGAGGAGCACCGAACATGCGGGAGTATTCGCGGCTGAATTGGGAGGAACTCTCGTAACCGACCCTGAAAGCGACGTCTGCGGCGTCCGCCGATTCAGCCAATAAGATGCGGCGAGCTTCCTGAAGTCTCAGCTGTTTTTGGAACTGAATTGGGCTCATGGCGGTTACCTCTTTAAAATGCCGATGGAACGAAGAAACACTCATGCTGGCGGTGTCTGCAAGATCTTCGATCCGAAAAGACTGGTCCCAATTTCGGACAATATGGTCGATAGCTTCCCGGATCCGATAGGTGCTGCTTCCTTCGACTGCAATCTGAGCCAATTCGACTCCATAGGGCCCCTGCAGCAACCTGTACAGAATCTCCCTCGTGTAAAGCGGGGCGAGAAATGGGATTTCTCCCAGGGTGTCCAGCAGACGGGCAAGCCTGAGCACGGCGTCCTGAATGGACGATTCCATTCGGCCGACGAACAGGGCACGCTTGGCATTATCTTTTGACGTGACCTTAATATCACAATCGTTCAGCACTTCAAGGATCTGGTTCTGTGTAAATTCGAGCTTAAGACTCAGGTAAGGAGAGTCAGTAGACGCTTTTATAATTTGACCGATCACAGGCAGATTCATGGAAGCGATCAGATAATTGGACGGTCCATATTCAAATCTCTCCTGTGCCAGCAAAATTTCTTTCAGACCTTGAACGACAACACAAAAAGAAGGCTTGTAAACCCGATAAGCGGGCTCAGTTATGCTGGAATGCTGATAGAAAAATAGGGAAGGGATCGCCGTTTCCTTGGCGCTATTCTGAAGCGAGTGACGCTCGATTAATTCGGTAAGCTCCTGTTGCTGTCGAATAAGGTTCTCGGACATTCAAATCCTCCTTGCAGGTTTGTCTGGTCCCATTATAAGACTTATCCGCCTGTAGCAACAGTAGCCGTAATAGGATTGGGCAATCATTTAAGACGAATGAGATATCGCTTCGCTTTTTCTGTTCGGCATAATAAGACTAAGCTCACAGAATCAAGCAAGGGGGGGAACAACGGAATAGCTGAAGCGGCTGAAGTGACAGAAGCCTCTAAACTACCGCAAGCATAACGACATTATCAAAGAACAAGTTTAAAAAAGGGAGGAGATGAATTATTTGAATCGTTGGTTTAGGAACTTATTGGTTCAAAGGCTTATCACATTAATAGAGTTTGAAGAGCATGAATGTTTCAAAAAATTATATAATAGTTCTCTTGATAGGATCGTAAGCCAATTAACTAAAGAAAAATAATGAACATTTATCATTACCCACCCTCCTACTGGATAAAGAAAAAATGATATTAAGAAAGGAAGAGGTATGTTGGAAAAGCGTAAATTGGGAAATAGCGGTCTGGAAGTTTCCGCAATCGGACTTGGATGCATGGGAATGAGTTACGGTTATGGGCCGGCTTCGGACCAAAAGGAAATGATCTCGGTCATTCGGAAAGCAGTCGAGCGCGGCGTGACTTTCTTTGATACCGCCGAAGTATACGGACCCTACACGAATGAAGAACTCTTGGGCGAAGCTCTTCTTCCTGTTCGAGATCAAGTCGTGATTGCCACGAAGTTCGGCTTCAATATCCAGGATGGCAAGCAGTCCGGAATGAACAGTCGCCCTGAGCATATCAAGAAAGTTGCCGAAGAATCGCTTAGACGGCTCAAGATTGAAGCCATCGACCTGTACTATCAGCACCGAGTCGATCCAGATGTGCCGATCGAAGAGGTAGCGGGAGCTGTGCAAGATCTGATCCGGGAAGGAAAGGTGAAGCACTGGGGATTGTCTGAAGCAGGAGTGAAGACCATTCGTCGTGCACACGCGGTTCAGCCACTCACTGCAATTCAGAGCGAATATTCCCTGTGGTGGAGACGCCCCGAAGAGGAACTCCTCCCTGCCCTAGAAGAGCTCGGTATTGGCTTCGTTCCGTTCAGTCCTTTGGGCAAGGGCTACCTGACGGGAAGTTTTAACGCAAACACGACATTCAACCATGACGATTTGCGCAGTATTCTTCCACGTTTTACTCCAGAAGCGCTGGAGGCCAATCAGGTGTTGGTCGACCTGCTTAAAGAGATGGCTGAGCAGTTAAAAGCAACGCCAGCCCAAATCGCACTCGCCTGGCTGCTAGCCCAGAAGTCGTGGATCGTTCCGATCCCGGGCACACGGAAATTAAGCCGTCTGGAAGAAAATCTAGGCGCAGTGGACATTAAGCTCACATCCGAAGATGTGCGCAATATTAACAGCGCAGCCTCGCAGATCACTTTGATGGGCGCCAGATATACGGAGGAACTGGAGAGAAGAACGGGTCTTTAATCTAATTCTTCAAGTCATATCCCAATCATGAGGAAATCTCTTTTGTTAAAGTAAATAATTAGATGAGAAATCGTATTTCTCCGCAATATTAAAATTCTGTCCCGCCTTGTGAGGCGGGGTGAGTATAAGTCCAATGTTCATTAACTCGCTGCTGGTAAAATAGCATTAAAATCATCCCAAAAATCGAAATAGCGGCAGTCATGGACGAGGAAATAAAGTCCTAGAACTGCCGCTATTTTATTGAACTTTCGTATCCGTTAGCGCAATAGTTAATAAACATTTATTTGTTCGCGGCACCGACTGCTGGGGCTGGGATATTCCGTTCAATCTGCTGGCAAGCAGGGATCGCGAGACAATGTCCTTTTAGTAGAGAAATGAGCTTATTCATCTTTGAAGCACACTTTTTGGGATTGACAGAGGTATGGCTGCATGAGAAAATGTACGCGCGTACATAAAATGATTTGGAGGTGGGTAATATCGTTTCGCGCAAGGAAGTAGCAGAACTTTCCGGCGTGTCTGAAGCGACGGTATCCCGGGTCTTAAATGCAGTAGGTCCTATCAAAGAGGATACGCGGAGAAGGGTTCTGGACGCAGCTAATCAGCTTGGATATGTTCCTAGTGCGCTGGCCCGTAACTTTGCCCGAAGCAAGAGTGGCCATCTTGGTGTGGTTATGCCTTATGTCCCGAAGGCGCACCTGTTCTCAGCCTATTTTTTCTCTGAGATGCTGAGCGGTATCGGAAACAAGGCCAGAGACAGCGGACTCGATCTGCTTCTATTGTTCCGGAAGCCGGGGGAACGGATTGATTACAGTAGTCTTTTCCGCCAGCAAAGGATCGATACCTGTATCATCCTTGGAGCCAGGGATGACCACGATGAGGTGGAAGCTCTAAAGAGACTTCAGGAAGAAGGGCGTCCATTCTGCGTCATGAATCACCATTTTGAAGGGCAATCGTTCTGTGAAGTGGATGCAGACCATGTAGAAGGCAGCCGAGCGGCTGTAAGTCACCTCATCGAGCAGGGATACAAACGGATTGCCTTTCTCAACGGCCCGGATATCTATTCCAATAGTACTGAGCGAATGAAGGGTTACCGTACCGCGCTTCAGGAGGCCGGTATTGAATATGACCACGATCTGCTTCTGGAAGGTAACTACAGCCGTCGAAGCGGGCTCGAAGCCTCAGCCACAATAGCAGACAAATTGAATGATATTGATGCCGTATTTGCGGCGAACGACCGGATGGCCCTCGGGGTAATGCAGGGTCTCCGTGAGCGCGGACTGCCAGTTGACCGGTTCCCAGCGTTTGTAGGCTATGACGATTCGGATGCGGCTGAGATGGCTGTTCCGCCGCTAAGCAGTGTCCGCGTTCCTTTTTATGAGATGGGAGAGCTTGCAGCCTCGAAGCTTATACCCGATTCTCTGGACCTTATTCCAGCCCTGGAACTGACCGGGTCCGACTCGATAAGAGAACTCCTGTCCACAGAGCTGATTATCAGGGCGTCATCCATTCGTCCATAACACCAATCGTCAAAAACTCGTTGAAACTCAGACCCATAAGGAGGATCACGACATGTCTAATCGTCTTCGTATCGGAATGGTTGGCTACAAATTTATGGGCAAGGCTCACAGCAACGCTTACCGTAGTCTACCCATGTTCTTCCCAGATGCCCCGCTGCAGCCAGAGATGTCCGTTATCTGTGGACGCAACGCGCAGGGGGTTCAGGCGGCTGCCCGCCAGTTCGGCTGGACCGAAAGTGTTACGGATTGGCGTGACCTAGTGAAACGTAACGATATTGATCTCATTGATATTAACGCCCCGAGTAATGCCCATAAGGAAATTGTCGTTGAGGCTGCCCTCCAGGGCAAGCATCTGTTCTGTGAGAAGCCGCTTGCGCTCTCGCTGGCGGATTCCCGTGACATGCTGCAGGTAGCAGAGGAAGCAGGGGTCAGACATATGGTAGGCTTCAACTACCGCTTTTCTCCGGCTGTCCAGCTGGCAAAGCAGCTAGTCGAGAGCGGTCGCCTAGGCAAAATTTATCATTTCCGTGCTTTCTTCCTTCAAGACTGGATCATGGACCCGTCCTTCCCGCTGGTATGGCGGCTGCAAAAAGAAGTGGCCGGTTCTGGCTCTCATGGTGATCTTGGCGCCCATCTGATTGATCTCGCTCGCTTCTTGGTCGGCGAGTTCCATGAAGTGATCGGCATGAGCGAGACATTCATCAAACAGCGCCCGTTGGCTTTGGAGATGAGCGGGTTGAGCTCCAAAAGGAGCGCTGAAGCAAATGCTCCGATGGGAGAAGTGACAGTCGATGATGCCACGCTGTTCCTGGCACGCTTCGCCGGAGGTGCGCTGGGCAGCTTCGAGGCCACACGTTTTGCTGCCGGACATCGGAGCACAAATTCATTCGAGATCAACGGTAGCCTAGGCAGCGTGCGGTTTGACTTTGAACGAATGAACGAACTGGAAGTGTATTTCACACAGGATAAGGAGGACGTTCAGGGCTTTCGCCGCGTACTCGCCACCGATCCGGCACATAAGTACTCTGAAGCCTGGTGGCCTGCAGGACATACAATTGGATTCGAGCATACCTTCACCCACGAGATGCTTGAGATGTTGAGGGCCATCTCCGAAGGACGACAACCTTCGCCGAACTTCCACGACGGTGTCGCTTGTCAGGCTGTGCTTGAAGCGGTAGAACGCTCCATAGAGGAACGCCGCTGGGTATCCATTGAAGAAATGTAGTATAACAATACATTCCGAAAGGTGAGTGGTTACAGATGCGCAAGGCACTGATTGTATGGGGTGGATGGAACGGACATGAGCCGGAGCAGGTGGCTGCCATTTTTGAACGCATTTTGAAGGAAGAGCAGTTCGAGGTGGAGGTGTCTAATACCCTTGAAGCCTACCAGGATGCAGAGAAACTGCTTGACCTGGACTTAATCGTTCCAATGTGGACCATGGGACAGATTGAGCAGGAACTAGTCAATAATGTCTCAGCAGCCGTTCAAAGCGGCGTAGGTCTCACAGGCTGCCATGGCGGCATGTGTGATGCCTTCCGGAACAACGTGGATTGGCAGTTCATGACAGGCGGGCAATGGGTTGCGCATCCCGGCAATGACGGGGTGGAGTACATGGTGAACATGAAGCGCGGCTCCAGCCCACTTCTAGAGCACATTGAGGATTTTCAGGTCAAAAGCGAGCAGTATTACCTCCACGTAGACCCGGCAGTTGAAGTGCTGGCAACCACACGCTTCCCGGTCGTACCAGGTCCCCATTCAGCCAATGGGCCAGTGGATATGCCTGTTGTATGGACGAAGCGCTGGGGGAACGGACGCGTCTTCTACAATTCGCTGGGCCATCACGCAGAAATCATAGATATGCCTCAAGTGACCGAGATGATGCGCAGCGGGTTTCTATGGGCAGCCGCAGGCAAACAGGCGGTGGCCACCCAGGGCAGCTCGCTGGCAGAGGCTTATACAGGCATGACAGACAACCAGCAGCGTTAGCGTGGACCGGATGAATTGGTAGTACCTCTGGCAAAGAGTTTGACCACCTGAACTCACCATGGTCAGAAAGGGACAGAGCACAGAAGGAGAACAGACAACACGGACAGTAATACCGTTAGGCGTGTGCCCTTATGCAATGAAGTCCTGATTGAATTCGTATTGCCAGTCTCTAATAGTATCCGATGAAATAAAAGAATGCCATTATCCATTTTTTCTGAAGAAGAAGGGAGTCCAGGCATGAACAAAATGAAAGTAGGCATTATCGGGTGTGGTAAAATTAGCGGAATTTACATGGAAAATTGCCATCGTTTCGACATTCTGGAGCTGTACGCAGTAGCGGATCTGGACCAAGGTCGGGCAGAGGAGCAGGCAGTAGCGTTTAACGTTCCGAATGTATATTCGGTAGATGAGATTTTGGCTGATCCGGAGATCGAACTCATTATTAATTTGACCATTCCGGGCGTTCACGCTGACGTTTGTCTCAGAGCTCTTGAGGCAGGCAAGCATGTTTATGTGGAGAAGCCACTTGCCGTCACCCGTGAGCAAGGGCAGGCTGTCTTGGATCTTGCTCATCAAAAGGGACTGCTTGTCGGCTGCGCACCGGAGACCTTCTTCGGTTCCGGTATACAGACATCATTGAAGCTGATTGAAGACGGAGTCATTGGGAGTCCGGTAGCCGCTACGGCTTTCATGATGAGCCGTGGACATGAACATTGGCATCCTGATCCTGAATTTTATTATGCAGTCGGCGGCGGTCCAATGTTTGATATGGGCCCCTATTATTTGACGGCTCTGGTGCAATTGCTTGGTCCGATTGCTACCATTTCAGGCATGACAAGCAAGGCGATGGATCAACGAATGATTACGAGCGAGAAAAAGAGAGGCCAGACCATCCCCGTCGATATACCGACCCATGTGGCCGGATTGCTGCGCTTCAAGCAGGGGGCTGTCGGCACGCTAATTACCAGCTTTGACATCTTTGGTGGAAGCACTCTGCCACCGATCGAGGTATACGGCACTCATGGCACGTTACAGGTGCCTGACCCGAACACGTTCGGAGGGCCAGTTCGCTATAGGGTGCTAGGCGGGCAAGAATGGACAGACGTTCCGCTGTTGTCGGGCTACCAGGAGAACACAAGGGGCATCGGTGTTGCCGATATGGCCTACGCTATCCGCAGCGGACGGCCTCACCGCGCCAGTGGTGAATTGGCCTATCATGTGCTAGAGGCGATGTGGGCGTTCCACGATTCCTCCGATCAGCAGACCTTCTATCCAATGCAAAGCACATGTCTGCGTCCGGCGGCTTTACCGGAAAACCTGCCTTCGTACACGTTAGATACGTAAACAAAGGTCGGCCTAGTGCTAGTCAGCAGCATTCAAAAATTACAAGACTGGAGGGCATGTCCCAAAAGTCAGTTTTTGTTTTTTTACATTCCGCTTTGAATGTTCATTTCTATTGAAAAGAAGACTCCAGCTCCGTTTTGACCGCGGCTTTGGAGTCTTCTCAGTTCAATTTTCGGGAAATTTGACAGAGCGAGAAGTTGTGGAAGTCCTTTCATAAAGGATTATAGAGCAAAGACTAAAAGAGGAAAGACAAAGCAAAGTAACCGTCATAGGTACGTCGGATAAGAAAAGCTCACGTGTGCATTCAATCGGTAATGAGAGGGTTCACTTGGTAACCTAGCTTTAAACTGACGAGGAGTCATTAATCGAAAATATGATGAACTGAAACGGATTTTCTTTACGCACAATTGGGACTGCCTTAGTGCCGAACAGTTAGATCGAACGAAGAACATTTTCTCCGCTACATTTTCCGGATCGCCGTCATACAGACAGCCATTCAATTTGCATTCTTCATCGATCATCTCTGGCGTGGTCGGTTTATGCTCCCAAAAGACCTGATCTTAATTTCGGTCATAAAATCATTCTTTACCGATCGTTCTAAATATGTTATATTGTTGGCGTGGGAGGAATACACGGATAAGAAGCCAAGAGTTATGAGGAGTGGTGTGAGATCTTGCCGTGGAGTTCTTCTACGAATATTAGAATGATCATTCTAATTATAGCAGATTGAGAAGGGATGGATTGAACATGGAATATCGTGTATTAGGAAATACAGGCCTTAAAATAAGCAGTTTTGTATTAGGTACAGGTACTTTTGGTTTTTGGGGGAACAATACGGAGAAAGAAGCTGCAGTCATGTTGGATGAGGCTTTGGCTGGAGGCATTAATCTGATCGATACAGCGGATGTCTATTCAAGTGGTCAATCCGAAGAAATTCTGGGTCACATCCTAAAAGGACGCAGACAGGATGTTATTCTGGCCACGAAAGGCGGAATGCCCATGGGCAGTGGGCTTAATCAATCCGGTAACTCGAAATATTGGATTAAGCGTGCAGTAGAGGGTAGCTTGAGAAGGTTGCAAACGGACTATATCGATTTGTATCAACTACATCAGCCGGATCTCCATACTGACATTGAAGAGAGTCTTGACGCACTTACGGACCTGGTTCGTGAAGGGAAGATTCGCTATATTGGTACATCCAATTTTCAGGCATGGCAAGTGACCGAAGCACAATGGACTAGCGAACGCAAAAATACCGCACGCTTTGTATCCGAGCAAGCCCCGTATTCCATATTGAATCGAAGTATCGAATTCGATTTGCTTGCTGCAACCGCAAAATACGGAATGGGTGTAATGGTTTGGAGCCCACTTTCGGGTGGTCTACTAACGGGAAAATACCGCTCGGGAGAAGCTGTTGCCCCAGATTCAAGAGCAGCAAGTTCTCTAGGGAAACTTTCAACTGTTGTAGATCCGAATCGAGAAGAAAATCGCATCAAGTTCGAAGCCGTTGCTAAGCTCCAAACCCTTGCAGGTGAAGCAGGATTAACTTTGCCTCATCTTGCCATGGCATTTACACAAGCTCATTCGTCAATTACTTCTGCTATAGTGGGGGCAAGAACAATTGAGCAACTTCGTGAAACGTTAAAAGGCAGCGACATCCGATTAAGCACTGATATCCTGGATGCGATAGATGCTATCGTTCCGCCAGGAGTAACCCTGGATGCCCTGGAAAAAGGCTGGACGCCTGATTGGTTACAAGCAGACAAACGAAGAATCCTGGGTTAAATATGTAAGACAGACCTCATACCTGTAATGTATTCACTTATTTTAAATCTAGTTTGCCGATCCTTCACTAAATTGTATAATGATTATTCGAGGTGATGACGATGGCAAGATCAAAAGAATTTGAAGTTAATGAAGTATTAGATAAAGCAATACACCTATTTTGGGCACAAGGATATGAGAAAACTTCAATGCAAGATTTGGTTGAGTTTATGGGCATTCACCGAAGAAGTATCTATGATACCTTTGGGGATAAGCATGCCTTATTTATGAAAGCTCTCGAACGATATGAAACGAAGCAGACCAGCAAAATGAGGTTTCTGATTGAAAAACAAAAACCGATCAAAGAATTAATTCGGGAGTTGTTTGAGGCGACAGTAAGAAATGAAGGAGAACCTCTAGGGTGTTTTCTCGTGAATTCAGGCGTGGAACTCGGCGTGTTGGATCCAGAAGTTGCATCCTTAGTTGATGAGAGTTATTCGCGAACTGAGGAACTCTTGACTAACCTTGTTCTGAAGGGTCAACAATCGGGTGAGTTCAAGAATGACTTGGATCCTGTAGTTATTTCTCATTATTTAATGAATGCGTGGTTGGGGCTACGTACGTTGGTTAAGACAACAACGGATCAGCAAAAATTAAAGAATATTATTGATATGACACTGACCGCTTTGGATTAAAAGTGGAATTACAGCATGACAGGCAAAAGGAGTCACCTAAATGGAGGACTGTTTGTTTCCTTGATACAAGTTTTTTCTTGTCCCTCTAACGAAAGAAAGAACTTGTATCTCATGCCTCACACAAGTCAAAGAATACCGCTCCAAAATTAAAATTCTTAGCCACAAAAAAATTCTTTACTGTTCGTTCTAAAATTGATATGCTAATAGCAAGTTAGATCTAACTGTTTTTATTCCAATAAGAATGATCGTTCTAAAATCGTCTTTAAAACTCATTTATACTAATCTGCATGTTATGAAGGAGAGAATATTATGAAGTATACAGTTATCACAGGAGCAAGCTCAGGGATTGGATATGAAACGGCATTGGGCTTTGCTGCACGTGGCAAAAACTTAATCTTGGTAGCTAGAAGATTGGATAAATTAGAAGAACTTAAATCAGCAATTCAGGATATTGATCCTACTGTAAATGTTATTGTTCATACAAGTGATCTGTCTGTTACAGATCAGGCCTACACACTATATAACAATTTAAAGGAATACCAAATTGAGACCTGGATTAACAATGCGGGGCTCGGTGAAGCTTCTTTTGTAGCAGAACAGAATTTAGATAAAGTTGAAACTATGTTACGTGTTAACATCGAATCCTTGACGATCCTTTCTACACTATATGTGCGAGATTATGCTGATGTAGAAGGAACTCAGTTAATTAACGTCTCATCCGCACTCGGATATGCCATTGCTGTTGGGAGTGTTGCTTATTCTGCATCTAAATATTACGTTAGTGCCTTCACAGAAGGGCTTGCAAAAGAACTAGAAATGAAAGGTGCAAAACTAAAAGCTAAGGTTTTAGCACCAGCTATAACAGAAACGGAATTCGTTAAGAAATCATTAGATACTGAAGAATTTGATTACAAAGCAAACATGCCTAAGTACCACACTGCCAAACAAATGGCGGACTTCATGTTGGATCTTTATGATAGCAACGAGGTGGTAGGGATTGTAGACCAGAACTATGATTTCAACCTGAGAGGCCAAATCTATCCAATCATTTCAGAATTTTAAATTCAATTCATATATCCTTGAATACATTAAAAGAGGAGAGTATCCGAATGAAAAAATTGTGGAGTAAAACAAACATTGGAACAATGGAATTACCTCATCGTTTAGCAATGGCACCAATGACACGTAGTAGATCGCAAGAAGATGGTACACCGGGAGAGCTAACTTCCCTTTATTATGCTCAACGAGCGTCAATGGGACTCATTATTACTGAGGGTGTACAGCCTTCTGATGATGGGCAAGGTTACTTATGGTCACCTGGGATCTATACGGATAAACATATCGAAGGATGGAAAAAGGTTACAGATGCAGTGCATAAAGCAGGTGGATATATGTATATCCAATTAATGCATGCTGGTCGCATGTCGCACCCTGATAATACACCACATCATCGCCAACCTGTTGCGCCATCTGCAATCGCGCCCGGTGTAGAAATGTTTACTGCTAAAGGTATGCAGGACATTCCCGTTCCTCGTGAGTTAAGTGAAGAGGACATTCAAACGACCATTGCTGATTTCCGGAAAGCAGCAGCAGCGGCTATTAAAGCAGGTGCGGATGGCGTTGAAATTCATGGAGCCAATGGTTATCTGATTAATCAATTTATCGGAGAAAACTCGAATACACGGACAGATGGATACGGGGGATCTATAGAAAATCGTGCTCGCTTCGCGATTGAAGTAACGAAAGCCATAGTCGAAGAAATTGGAGCAGAAAGAACAGGCTTCCGTATCTCGCCAGGGACACCTCTTGGTGGGATTCAAGATGGTGAACAAGGTCCTGAACTTTATCGTTATCTTGTAAAAGAATTAGCTAAATTGGATTTAGCTTACCTTCATGTCATGCATCTTGGAAACGAAAAACTGCTCCAAGACATTCGCTCAATCTGGACGAATCCTTTGTTAGTCAATCGTGCTGGACGAGCTCTGGAGGATCTTAGCGTGGATATAGATCGTGGCCTTGCTGATCTGGTGCCTGTTGGTGTATGGTCATTAGCCAATCCGGATTTAGTGGAACGACTTCAAAAAGGTGCGCCGTTGAACGAAGCAGATCCGACAACATTCTTTGGTCTGGGAAGCAAAGGTTACACGGATTATCCTACGATGGAAGAATTAGAATCCCAAGAAGGGTAACAATAGTGAATATGGTAAATCATGGCGTGCGACTGAAAGTTGTACGCCATGATTTATCTACTCTACCTTGATTTTATTAGCCAAGAACTGAATATTTATTTTGATCCACCTACACTCGTAACTAGTGATTGCATTCATGGTGTGCTACCCCAAAATTAGCAAAGGAAGAGGATGAATCATGAGAGCAGCACAAATACAGAAATATTCAAAAAAAATCCAAGTGGAATTAAATGATGTTAACATACCACAGATCAATAGCCATGAGGTTCTTGTCAAAGTAAAAGCTGCAGGTGTAAATCCACTGGACATTCTTAATCTGAATGGCAGTGTTCGGATGATTGCTGACTATAAGTTGCCATTAACTTTAGGGAATGAACTATCTGGCATTATTGAAGCCGTTGGTGATGATGTTTTGAATTTTAAGGTTGGTGACCCTGTTTATACGAGGTTGCCGCTTAATAAAATCGGTGCTTTTGCTGAGTATGCGGCCGTAAATGAAGATGCTTTATCCATCATACCTGAAAATCTATCTTTTATTGAAGCTGCTGCGGTACCCCTTACTGCCTTGACTGCTTATCAAGCATTGCACGATGTACTCCATGCCCAGCCGAATAGAAAGCTATTCATTCCTGGAGGAACCGGAGGATTTGGCGCTATGGCAATTCCCATTGCCAAATCAATGGGATTACATGTTATTACAAGTGGAAGTGAAAGAGGCAGATCACGTACACTGTCGATCGGGGCTGATCAATTCATAAATTATAAGGCAGAGAATTATGCTAACATACTGTCCGATATCGATTATGTGATCGACACCTTGGGTGCCAAAGAGATCAAAGCTGAACTGGGCATTTTAAAACCACAAGGGAAATTGGTATCATTGAAAGCCGGACCTAATTATCGCTTTGCGGTTGACAATCATTTTCCGTTGTGGAAAAAAGCATTGTTTGGTCTAGTGGGTGCTCGCTTAGATTCTTTAGCACGTAAGAATCAAAATGAATATCGCTTT
Organism: Paenibacillus sp. A3M_27_13; assembly: GCF_024213315.1. Taxonomy (NCBI): domain Bacteria; kingdom Bacillati; phylum Bacillota; class Bacilli; order Caryophanales; family Paenibacillaceae; genus Paenibacillus; species Paenibacillus sp. A3M_27_13. The sequence goes on along the minus strand of NZ_JANAVE010000001.1, from coordinate 79,854 downwards.
TTATTTGTGCAAGCCAATGGAAGTCAATTACAAGAAATCACTAAACTTGTTGAAAAAGAAAATATCAAGCCCTCTATAGATTCAACTTATACGTTTGGGGACATTAACAAGGCGCTGATTAAAGTGTCGATGGGCCACTCTCAAGGCAAAGTGATTGTGACCTTCTAAATAATAAGCAACTTATGTGATGTTGCTTGCGTGTTCTGAGAATAAACAAATTATACTGTAGGCCGAAGTAAGCACATCTAATATTATAGACGCCGTTCCGAGATGACCTAAATAAACGATTATTGCTGGAAACGTAACAACAGGTGAAGCGACACGGGATTTAATATTACTTTGTGAATCCAAAAAAGGGGAGAAGAACAGATACTTAGTCATGTGGATGTTGATTATTTAAAAAATTGGTTCTCATTAACACAATCCCCTGACCAAAGTTTCTGGTAGGGGGATTGCGTTAATGTAAGTTCTAGTTCACATACTTCTCTATCGTGCTTCGGACTGCACCAGGACCTGCCAGCATCTCATGAAACATGGCTTCAATCTTGTCGCCCAGACCAATCTCATATAATCGGACACCGAACAGTTTGTCATCCTCGAGGAGGCAGCGAACCTCGGAGGTCTGATCGCCCAGCTTCGTATTCTGCAAATATCCCTGTAATGTATCTAGTAACGGGTCCGGACTGAGTATGAAGGGTGCTCCTTGATCATCCACTCCCAGCAAATAGCGACACCAGATCGCAATGGTCAAGGGAATAGCAGTCAAGTTCGCAGGATCAAGTCCTGATGTGCTAGCATAAGACTTTATGGTTTCACCAAAACGGATGCTCATCTTTTGAGAGGTATCTGTTGCAATCCGCTGAGGCGTATCCGGAATATAGGGATTGGCGAAGCGTTCCTGCAATACCTCGTCAATAAATGGTTTCGGTTGGATAATAACGGGATCAACTACAACAGGCAAACCTTCCTTGTAGCCAATGGTTTCCACCAGACGACGCAATGTGTGATCCCTCATTTCATCTGCAATAAGCTCATATCCAAGCAGACACCCAGCTAGGGCCAGCGCTGTATGCAGCGGATTGAGACAGGTAGTGACTTTCATCTTCTCCACTTTGTCCACCGTATCCCGATTCGTGAAGATGATGCCAGCTTCCTCCAGTGCAGGTCTCCCGTTCGTAAACTTGTCTTCAATGACCAAATACTCGCTAATCTCAGCATTGACAAAGGGAGCCGTATACGTATGCCTTGAGGTAACGATCATCTCCATGTCGGCTAACCCCAGCCCCCGAAGAGCAGACTGTACTTGCAAGGAAGGGCGGGGAGTAATTTTGTCAATCATGGTCAGGGGGAAGGTTATTTTCTCCTCATTCTGCAGATAGTCTGCAAATCCTTCCTCTACCAGGCCTCTGCGAGTCCACTCCTTGGCGATAGCAATCATACTATCCTTTAACAGATCGCCGTTATGGGAGCAATTATCCATGCTCACAAAGGTCATTGGATGCCGCCCCTTCAGGTAACGCCGATAGGCAAGCGAAGTAGCTATGCTCATCACATGCACTGGCTGTTCAGGACCATTCGTCAAATCCCTCTCCACAACAGCCAGATACTTGCCGTCGGGCCCGGTCAGGGCGTATCCTTTTTCCGTGACAGTAAAGCTGGCCATCTGCAGGGACGGATTCTCAAATATTTCAATCAGACGGAGGTAGTCGTCTGGACGATTTTGCTCTGCTGCGAGTCCCTCAACGATGCTTGCGACCACGCTCTTGTGAAATCTTCCGTCAGCACTCATCAACACCAGTAAGGTTAGATTGTCATAAGGCTTATAGACTTTGTCGATCATTTCAAAATCAAAGGCTTCGGCCGCAATAATACCTGTATCCGCTTTCAATTTATTCAGCAGTTGTTGCTGCGCGTTGGCTATCAACCCTCGAAAAATATTGCCTGCGCCGAAATGCACCCATTGTGGTCTAACTCGGGTGTTATTGGCTACAAGCTCCAGATCATATTTTGGCAGCTCGATGCCTGCTGCTCCCCAGGCCGCCTTTTCTGAAAGGCCTTTCCGGTCAAGTTGGAGCATTTATTTCACTCCTTTGCCTTGAGCGAGACTATCCCAGACACCCAGCAAGTACATAACTCCCAGTGCACGGTCATACAAACCGTAGCCTGGCCGACAATTCTTTTCTTCCCCCCATAGATGTCTGCCGTGATCAGGGCGTACATATCCCTGATAGCCGTTCTCGTAATAAGCTCTAACTACTTCCGGAACATCGACGCTTCCGTCCTTACCGCGGTGTGACACTTCAATAAAGTCGCCATTCTCAAACACCTTGACATTACGAATATGAGCAAAATGAATACGATTATGAAACTCCCGAATCATGGCTGGCAAATCATTCTCAGGATTGCTCCCCAGTGAGCCTGTGCAGAAGGTTAGACCATTATATGGGCTGTTCACTGCATCTAGGATGCGCTGGATGGTCTCACGACTACGGACAATTCTCGGCAATCCGAAGATGGGCCATGCCGGATCATCAGGATGAATGGCCATCTTGATGTCAACCTCCTCGCAGACCGGGATGATGCGCTCAAGAAAATACTTCAGGTTGCCAAACAACTTGTCTTCTGTGACATCCGCGTAAGCAGCAAAAAGTTCATCCAGTCTCGCCAACCGCTCCGGTTCCCAGCCAGGCATGGTGAACTTTCCGGCTCCCTCGAGAATCCGATCCACCATTTGGCGTGGATCATCGGTAATGGCAGCCTTTTCATAAAAGAGGGCGTTGGACCCATCAGGCAGTTCCTTATACAGTTCCGTTCTTGTCCAGTCAAAGACAGGCATAAAGTTATAGCAAATCACCTTGACTCCCACTTTGGCTAATTTTCGAATGGTGTCGATATAAATGTCAATATATTGATCGCGGGATGGCAGGCCGATTTTGATATCATCGTGGACATTTACACTTTCTACGACCGCCGTACTAAAGCCCTTGCTCGTAATCTGATCAGCTACCTCCTGAATTCGCTCCATTTCCCATACTTCACCGGCTACCTTATCATGTAAAGACCAGACAATGCCCATAACTCCCGGAATTTGCCGGATATGATCCAGTGTAATATTGTCGTTGTTTTCACCATACCATCTCCAGGTCATATTCATAACGATACCCTCCCTGATTGTATTTCGTTTGTCTTGTATACAAGATTGAGTTGATCATAAATTATAGGGTTTGTTCTTGTCAATGATAATTTCAGAGGGGTTCGTCAGCTCAAAATGCTTTATAATATAACTAGATTTATAAAGTAAAGGTAGGAATGATATGTTTACAAAAGAAGAAATCATGCAACTGTTGAAAAAAGATATTTTGTCACTGACCTTAAAGCCGGGTACTCTTCTCAGTGAGACGACCTTGTCAGAACGCTTCCAGCTGTCCAGAACTCCGCTACGCGATGTATTGAAGTGGCTTGCGCTTGAGTCCTACATTGATATTTATCCCAAGAAGGGGAACATTGTGTCCTATATTGATCTAGAGTCCGTTGAACAAATTATTTACTTAAGAAGCGCATTGGAAAAGGAGATTATGAAGGAGCTTTCTTCGCAAATTACATTAAGCGATGTACAGAAGTTGAGTGATATTCTAGACAGACAGAGAGCTGTGATTGAAGAAGATCATGCTACGGATCAATTTCTCAGTCTGGATGATCAGTTTCACCAAACCATGTTCCAATTGGTGGGACGGGGGTTTCTTTGGCAGCTCATTCAGCAGTCGAATGTTCACTATATCAGATATCGCAAGCTGCATATGCTGGAAACAGGGAAGCTGATGGGCATCTGGCATGAGCACCAAGCTATGCTTGAATACATGCTGAATAAGGAAACAACCAAAATGGATGATCTGGTTCATCATCATCTCAGAGAGGATATCCATTCGCTCGATTTTCTCCGGAAGTTCGCTGATTATATCAAGAAATAAGGCAGCTAGCTCAAATTAACATGTATGAATTTTAAAGTAGTGGGTAATTCATGGAGGCTGTTCTACAAGTTGAATATGTCGGTGATAGAGCGAGTAATAAACGCGAGACTGCAGCAAATTTATGGGCGGAAACGTGCCGGCCTGTGTCATTCCATTTTTGCTCGTGAGCATTGTTATTTACCGTCAGGCGGTGGTCAAACTGGAGGAATCCTCACAGGAGTTTGCAGCCTTGTATACATGTTTCAGGCCCCGAAGCAAACGGATATTAAGCAGTGGAAAAAGGTGGAGCTACTATATCAACAAGGATACGCTTACCCCTGCGGCTGCGGCGGCCCCGGGTACAGACCCTCCCGGCTGTCGGAGGTACCTGAATTTCTGGAGATACAGCGAACGTTTGAGAATAAGAGAGAGGCGCTGCTGTACCGACTTTTGCAGAGCTAGTTGACGCGGGCTTATAACAAACGTAAGTGAAAGTAAATTTGGCAATTGGAACAAACATATCCTGGATATATTAATACATATCATAGTGTTTCACAGTAAGTGTAAGCCAGGAATAGAGAATGAAATAAATTATCTTCTTTTTAGTTATCATAAAGAAGAGCCTATAGAATCACATGTGAGATGAAGTGAATTATAGAAACTTTCATGCTTTCCCATTTTCCCAAGTGCAAAGATGAACATGCCCGAAAAAAAATATAAGAGGTTCACTATACGCGCTTCGTTCGCTGAACTAACGGGCAGGTTAGCTCAATAAGAACCCGACGCAACTTCAGGGTTTCCTTAGGCTACGTAGGAGCGATAGGGAACTATGCAGTAACTGAGTTCGGCTCGAGCCATGGTTTTTGATGTGACTAATGATAGCGGAAAATCAAAAAAGAACCTGGATAGTTTTATCAGGTTCTTTTATATTGCATATAAAACAGACACGATGATATAATCAGATTACGACTTCGTAAATTTTTAGGGACATAATTATTACATCCTACAATTTAACTTTACCATGCCGCTAAACTCTTGTCAAATGTTTTTTTTCTCAATTTAATAGTTAGGAGAGATATTGAATGAGTTCTTTGGTTCTCGGTTTTCAGGAAATGGAAAAAACGCAGTTTTTGCTGGTTGGCGGAAAAGGGTTAAATTTAGGGGAATTATCAAAAATTGAAGGAATACCTGTACCAGAAGGTTTTTGTGTTACAACAGTGGGGTATCAAAAAGCCATCGAACAAAAAGAAACGTATTATGCATTGTTGGACCGACTAACAAGGCTAAAAGCAGAAGAACGAGCTCAAATTGGTGAAATCAGCAGGCAGATTCGACAAATGATTATGGAAGTAGAAGTTCCTTCCGATGTTGTGGAAGCAGTTACTCACTATCTCTCCCGGTTTGGAGAGGAACATGCTTACGCAGTGCGTTCTAGTGCGACTGCTGAAGATTTACCACATGCCTCTTTTGCTGGTCAACAAGACACCTATTTAAATATCATTGGCAAAGAAGCAATCTTGCAGCATATCAGCAAATGTTGGGCTTCCCTATTTACGGATCGCGCGGTTATCTACCGTATGCAAAATGGATTTGACCACAGTCAAGTTTATTTATCCGTTATCGTTCAAAGGATGGTTTTCCCTCAGGCTTCAGGAATTTTATTTACCGCTGACCCGATTACATCCAACCGGAAACTGCTATCCATCGATGCCAGTTTTGGACTTGGAGAAGCACTGGTCTCTGGCTTGGTCTCTGCCGATTGTTATAAAGTACAGGAAGGGGAAATCGTCGATAAGAGGATAGCAACCAAAAAATTGGCTATCTATGGACGAAGAGAAGGCGGAACAGAGACCCGGCAGATCGATCCCGATCAGCAAAAGACTCAAACCCTTACTGAACAACAAATTTTACAACTGGCACGCATGGGAAGACAGATCGAAGCTTATTTTGGCTATCCACAAGATATCGAATGGTGTTTGGCCCATGATACTTTTTATATTGTCCAGAGTCGTCCAATCACGACTTTATACCCGATCCCTGAAGCAAATGATCAGGAAAATCACGTTTATGTATCTGTCGGTCATCAACAAATGATGACTGACCCGATAAAACCATTGGGATTGTCTTTTTACCTGTTAATAACTCCTGCACCCATGCGTATAGCCGGTGGAAGGTTGTTTGTTGATGTTACACATATGCTGGCTTCACCTGTCAGTAGAGAAACTTTCTTAAATACCCTGGGACAATCTGATCCGCTCATAAAAGACGCATTTATGACCCTAATAGAGCGAGATTTTATAAAATCGTTACCAGATGATAGAACAGAACAGAGTCCCGGTAATAGCAGTAAAGGTAGGTCGTCTGCAGGTTTTCAAGCACAAATCGAAAACGATCCGGCAATCGTTTCTGATTTGATTAAGAACAGTCAAACATCGATAGAAGAATTAAAACAAAACATCCAAACGAAATCAGGAGCAGATTTATTTGATTTTATTCTGGAAGATCTCCAAGAATTAAAGAAGATCTTATTTGACCCACAAAGTTCAAAGGTTTTTATGACTGCTATGGATGCTTCGTCATGGATCAATGAAAAAATGTACGAGTGGTTAGGTGAAAAAAACGCAGCAGATACGCTTTCTCAATCTGTACCAAACAACATTACTTCGGAAATGGGTCTGGCGCTGTTGGATGTCGCAGATGCGATTCGTCCTTATCCGGAGGTAATTGATTATTTACAACATGTAAAAGATGATAATTTTTTGGATGAAATGGTTAAGTTGGATGGTGGACAGGAAACTCAAGACGCTATCTATGCTTATCTCAACAAATACGGAATGCGATGTGCCGGTGAAATCGATATTTCGAGAACTCGTTGGAGTGAAAAACCAATTATACTTGTCCCCATGATTCTCAGTAATATCAAAAACTTTGAGCCTAATGCTGGCAATTGGAAATTTGAGCAGGGGCGACAGGAGGCTTTGAAAAAAGAACAAGAGTTATTAGATCGATTGAAGCAATTACCGGATGGTGAACAAAAAGCCAAAGAAACAAAACGGATGATCGATCTGATCAGGAATTTTATCGGTTATCGTGAATATCCTAAATACGGCATGGTTAATCGCTACTTCGTTTATAAGCAGGCTTTACTAAAAGAAGCCGAACAACTCGTACAAGCTGGCATTATTCACGAAAAAGAAGATATATACGATCTCACTTTTGAAGAACTTCACGAAGTCGTACGCACAAATAAACTGGATTATCAGATCATCAGTAAACGAAAAGACGATTACAAATTATATGAAAAACTAACCCCCCCGCGTGTAATCACGTCTGATGGTGAAATCATTGCGGGTGAGTACAAACGAGAAAATCTCCCAGCTGAAGCGATTGTAGGGCTGCCTGTTTCTACCGGAGTTATAGAGGGACGAGCACGTGTCATCTTAAACATGGAAGATGCTGATTTGGAAGATGGAGATATATTAGTCACCGCCTTTACTGCCCCCAGCTGGACACCATTGTTTGTATCCATAAAAGGCCTAGTCACCGAAGTTGGTGGACTGATGACTCATGGAGCCGTTATCGCACGTGAATATGGCTTACCCGCTATTGTCGGAGTGGAAAATGCTACCAAGCTGATAAAAGATGGGCAACGAATTCGTGTGCATGGAACAGAAGGGTATATCGAAATATTGTAATGGCTGAATACGCTAAGTAATAGCCTCTGTCATAATGGACGGCATTAAATGCAACCTGTCATGGATAAAAGGGCGGTTATCCTGTTCGTCCTTTTATCCATGACACAAAATGATTTATACATAGCTGACCCGATAATCTAAATCTCTTGTCCTTTACGGGAATAGGTACAAGTACTTTTCCTCGACTTGAGACAAGAACTTGTACCGTTAGAACAAAAAATCCGCTAAAATAGCGGCTTTTAATGTCTTGTTCTCGACAGTATCGGGTGTTAAATACCCAAATGTGCCCTCAGAGTCGAACCTGCATATTCGCTTCTGAACAAGCCTCTTTCAACCAACTGCGGCATCAGTTTTTCAAAAAATATTTTCATAGATTCTTCTGAACCGCCTGGAAGAGCTATAAATCCGTCAATAGCCCCAGCCTCAAACCGCTCAATAATATCGTTCAATACGTCCTCAACTGTTCCAACGGAAACCCAATGAGCAGATCCGACGACCTCGGGTCTTGCCAACACATCTTCCACTGTAGGCTGATGATTTATAATATACCGGCGCAAAAGCTCAGCATGTGTCCGGCTACGGACTGGGTGATTCGGATCGGGAAGCATATCGGCAGTTACGCGATGTTCCAAAGCAAAGCTGCTTAAATCAAGGCCAAGCACTGACTTGAGCAGTGCATGTCTGCGCTCCATACTCAAATGCGCATGTGCTCAGTAGCAGCTTCAAATAAGAAATGTTGAAATGCGTATTTCAGGTGGTAGAATACTTAAGGATATAAGCCTATACAACGAAATTAACTCAGATGAACTCTCCTAATTTGAATAGATTTCAAATAGTTGAAATGGCCTGATTCTACTTTCAATTGTTTTCAAGAATAAAAAAAGAATTTTTCAGAAGTTTTCTTTAACTTTTGGCCAAGAAAATTTTATGATATGTTTGATGACAAACATTCGCTGTTTTTGCAGGCAATGGATCGTTACAGAGGTAAGGTCAGCAACACTTTACTCGCAGAAATTAAAGCGTCCAAGACAGCAGTGGAAGCACTGTATAAAATTTTCGAAGTTATGATCAGTGAGGTAGAGGACACGCCATCAGGTTACTTAATCGTAAACTCTGCGGTGGAGCTGGGCGCACTGAAGCTTTTGGAAACATGATGCAGCTACTTCTACAAGTAATAGAATGAGCATTCCTGAAGTGCTATTCAATATGGTGAGCAGAGACTTACCAAAAAAGTAGCTTGGAATCCGTTAAAGGATTTCAAGCTACTTTTTTTGTGCGTGCCATCAATTGGTGAGGGCATTTTCTATCGATTTAATTTTGTGAATCTCTTCGGTTCCAACTTCCAAAGCAGTTTCGTAGTAAGAACATTTGTGCTCAAAGACTTCCATGGTTCTTCGTAGTTCCTCCATTTGTCCTTCCACAATAGCTTTTCGCTCCGTAAACATGTCATATCTTTGCTTCAGTGTGGAGTCCCCTTCAGAACACCATTCAACGAAGTCCTTAATGTCTTTAATAGACACCCCAGTCAGTTTCAGACATTGAATGATCTTAAGAAAGTCAATGTCGGAGTCTTTGAACAAGCGTGTTCCGCTCGTGGTACGTTCTACAAAAGGCATGAGTCCTTCCTTGTCGTAGTAACGCAATGTATATACCGTAAGGTCTAATTTTTTAGCAACTTCACTGATTGAATAGGTCATGTACAATGAATTCCTTTCTACTAGGAGTATACTTCGGGTTAACTCTAGGATTGATCCGAGTGAATTCTACCATGCTATAAATGCATGTCAAAGTGCATCGAAGATAAAAAATAAGATAAACATTTGACCTAGAGTTAACTAGAGGGGGGCGCTTGAATTATCCATTCGTTCCTGGACACGAGATTGCCGCGATTGTAACGGATGTATGAACCCTTCTGGGGTGAAATGTGATAACTGCCTCAAAGGAAATATTCCTATCTACGATGGGGCAGACATTTACGGTGAGCCTACACAAGGTGGATAGTTCTACCCATATATGATCTCTACACACACTGGCCGTAAAGAGTACAATGGTTAATCAAAAACGAAGAAGCCCATAAAGCGAATGATTGCAGATGCATTCAAGGGTATTCGCGCAAAGAAACTTTTTGTCCTTTCGGCGTGATCTTAGCAGCAGTACTTTCCCACGTAGATTACTGAAAAGCATCGAAAACATACACTAGAAATTATAGGTTTATTCAACAGAGCGATATAGAGTTTTAAGTGGTCAATTAAAAAAGCAGTTGACTATGAAGAAATTCTAGTCAACTGCTTTTTTATTTTATATTTAAATTTAGTATTCTATAAACAAAATTATCAATCTCTTGTGAAATTCTCCAACACTCCAGCTGGATACCGGCTACCGGCTGATCCGTGTGGAAGGATCTCTTTGATACGTTGAAGATCAGCTTCTGTAAGATTGACGTTAGCAGCAGCAACGTTTTGCTCAACTCGCTTAGCACTTCGTGTACCCGGGATCGGAACGATATCTTCTCCCTGGGCGAGAATCCAAGCCAGTGCCAATTCGGCTACAGAAATACCTTTGTTAGAAGCCAGTTCATTAAGTTGTTCTGTTGCTCGTAGATTGTAGATATAATTTTCGCCTTGCCAGCGCTCGTCGTAACGGCGCATATCGTCTTCCGCGTACTCTTGGGCTGGTTTAACTGCACCTGTCAGGAACCCTCTGCCTAAAGGAGCGTAAGGCACTAAACCTATGCCTAATTCATTCAAAGTCTCTCGTATATTGTTTTCCTCAATCTCGCGTTCAAATATGGAGTATTCAGTTTGAAGCATAGAAACCGGAGTAACAGCGTGAGCTTGACGAATTGTTTTTGAACCGGTGTTACTTAAACCGAAATATTTAACTTTGCCTTCTTTGATAAGATCTCCAACGACCCCAGCTACTTCCTCGATAGGAACATCAGGATCAGGGATATGCTGATAGAACACATCAATGTAATCAGTCTGCAGATAGCGAAGACTGTTCTCAGCTACCTTACGAATATTTTCTGGCCGGCTGTTAAAACGTGTTCCAATCTGCTCGGCCGTCATATCAAAACCGAATTTGGTAGCTAGTACTACCTTTTCACGAAAATCCTTTACAGCTTTACCCAGCAACTGTTCATTGTGACCATTTCCATATCCATATAATTCTGCTGTATCAAAAAAGTTAACTCCAAGCTCATAAGCTCGACGAATAGTTGCTATTGCTTCATCTTCATTTGAAGGACCGTATGCCATTGTCATCCCCATAGTACCTAAACCAATAGAAGAAACTTTTAAACCTTGTTGACCAAGACTTCGAGTTTGCATTTTTGTTCCTCCTTAAATAATTTTATCACCGAAGTGTTTAAAGCCTAGATTAAAAGGTATCCAATCTTAGCTCGTTCAATATGAATTTTCATCACTGTTATTCATAAGAACAAACACATAATATCATGAAAAATGAATAAAGTAAACAAAAAGTATTTAAAGTGTCTGTGTTGTTTAGTTTGTTTAAAATGATGATTATGAGCTATAATATAATTTATAAGGGGGCATTTAGATGGAACGGCAGATTGAAAGACAACATCAGATGAGGCAAAAACTTACTAATAGATTGTCAGCGCACGTTAGAAAATATGGGTTTCAAAGTTTAAAAATGGACGAAATTTCAAGGATTATGGATGTAAGCAGGGCGACTTTATATAAATATTTCTCTACCAAAGAAGATATTATTACGTTTCTTGTGAGTGCTTCTATCGAATACATCCACGAAATTATTGAAGATTCTGACGCTGATCAAGTATTTGTTCAGCGATTTCAGCAAACATTTGAACAAACAATCATATTAAAAGAGTTCATCACAGACATTTTCCTAAGGGATCTTGAAAGTAGTTATCCTGAGACCTATGAGTCCCTAAAAGAAGCTATGAAGCAACGAGTAGATCAGGAATTGGCTTTCTATGATGAAGGGATTAAAAGTGGGGTTTTTAATAAGATTGAGGGTAGACTTATCGTTATGCAAGATGAGATTCTAAATAATGTTTTAGATGTAAAGTACCTGATGGAGAACCAATTGACCGTGTATCAAGTGCTATTTGACTATTACAATCTAAAAAAAATTCAGTTGTTTAAACCTGATAAAATGAAAATGATAGATGACAACTTGATGATTCCTAGAATTGAGTATATGGCACAAAAGATTTCAAAAAACTTATATTAAACTTAGCAATTTAGAATAATCCAAATTATTTTTAAAGTGAACACACTTTAAGCTTAAGTTGGGCATCATATGACGGATTTTCCATGATACATTAGAAGCATAGAAAAAGGCGTGAATGAAACGCACGGCGGCACATGACCGGGGTGTTCCTCTTCTCGCCTTTTCTTCTATTACATGAATAGGTTGATTAGATCAACAATCATTGATGTGATAATATACCAATAATGAAATGAGTGTGTTATCGATACTCTTTTCATACTTTGATTATAATTGGTGTCATGAGAGTATTTTTAGGTATTAACCCCGCTAGTAAAAATATGAGATTGAAGGATTTCTCATCAGAAAAACTAAGTAACCTGTATATAAGTATAATGAGGTAAGAGGGGGAACATCGATTATAAGATGGGAAAAACCCGATTGTTCTTCATTTTTTATAAACAGAGTGCGTCTAAGACTAGAACGTAAAACAGACGAATACGAGGGACTCCCGTTATAGGAGATCACTCGTATTCGTCTGTTTTAGCGAGCATACTTATTTATTATCATATGTGCAGCCTCGTCCGCTATTTGAAAAGCCTGCTCTCGGGAGATACTGAAATCAAGCAGCAACATTTTGGGCCATAGCACCTGCCCAGCAATTATACTCATAAATTCGTTGGCCGTTTTTGCCGCATCCGGCAGGTTTATATTACCCAATTGAACTTCATCTAATAAATATTGCGTCAATTTCTGATGAACAGCACCTTCACCCAATTCATAATGAAAAAGACTGAGCTCGGGGAACTGCTTGGCCTCTGCAATGACGACCCGAAACAAAGGAGCCATTCCATCACGAGTCAGCACGCATGCGTAATCTCGTCCGAACTTAATTAATCCTTGCAAGGGAGAGCCTAGTACCGGTGGAAAGTCCCATTCGGGATCAAGTTCCCAAAAATGCTTGACGATGGTTTCGAAGATCAATTCCTTGGTCGGGAAATGATTGAACAATGTTCCTGTAGAGAGACCAGCAAGTTTTGCAATTTGAGCTAACGTGGTGCGCGCATACCCTTTTTCAAAAAACAGTTCTTCTGCAGCGGCAATAGCACATGCCCTTTTTTCTTCCTTTATACGTTCATGGTAAGTTGATTTTGTTCCCATATTTCCACTCCAAATTTGGATTTAAGTCCTATCAGAGGGATAGCACCCTTTTCTCTACTATACAACAGTTGATCGTGTTCTAAAAGAAAAAGCTGCCTAAGCACCCTCGGAGGGCTTAAGCAGCAATAGGGCTAACATATTAGAGAATCGTTTGAGCGCCATCCAGAACCAAGTCAACGCCAATGGTGAAGCGTGACTCATCCGAAGCCAGATAGACAACAGCTTTGGCAATCTCTTCGGCAGTACCCATGCGTCCAGCCGGAATCCCGTCACGAATGCGGTTAATAACCATCTCACGAATTTCGTCAGACACGCCTAGCTTGTTCTTATCGTAAAGCGGGGTATCAATCGGTCCAGGACTCACCGTATTGAAGCGAATTCCGTGAGACGATAATAAGTCGGAATTCCAGGCTTTGGTCAGGGTGGAAATGGCACCTTTAGTAGCCGCATAAGCGTTGGAATGTGCATATCCGGCATGAGAACTGCTCGATCCCATTAAAACGACAGAGGATGGGTTCGCCATCACTGGAGTTAATGCCTGCATTAAGAAAAATGGAGCTTTTACGTTGATGGCAAACAAGCGGTCAAAGGCTTCTTCATCGATTTGCTCGAATGGACGCCAGTCAGATACGCCTGCGTTTAAAAAGGCAATATCCAGTTTGCCAAAATGTTGTTCAACACGTTCAGCCAGTTGACGTTGGGCGTTGAGGTCTCGGGAATCTGCCTGAAGCACAAGGACTTGATTTCCGAGTTCCTTTTGTGTTTTTTCTACATTTGCCGGGGTTACTCCGGTGACAATCAATTCAGCGCCTTCAGCCAGAAATTGTTTGGCTGTCTCCAAGCCAATTCCGCTGGTGCCACCCGTAATAAGTGCTCGTTTACCATTAAGTCTAGTCATGTTAAAACCTCCATCGCAAGATACTTACAAGGACAAATATAAGGGGGGAATCAACCAAAGTCAAGTAACTCAGCTTTATATTTTTATTGATGTGTGATAAGATCACTACGTGGACAGGAGACAGTGAACACAAATGAGGAAGAAGTAGCCCGCTGGGGAGATTTCCGACTCGAATCGTGAACGCAAACTTCTTCAAACCTTGTTGGAAGGACAAATCCAAGATGTCGATTCAATGAAGGTCTACTGATGCGTATATAAAAAAATAGAGCAGTTACCTAAGGTAAATATGGACTGTATCAAGAAGATCAATGTCTCTATGGAAGGTGAGTATGAATTGAAAACAATGCTTATTATCGGTGCAGGACCTGGTCTAGGCTTCTCACTAGCCAAGACTTTTGGAAGAAACGGTTTTCGTATCGCACTCGTTTCAAGAACACAGGAGAAATTGGACCAATATGCAGAGCAGCTTGGTAAGATGGGCATTGAAGCTCAGGGTTTTGCTGCCGATATCACTAACAAAATGCAACTTATCAGGGCTTTTCAAGAAATTAAGAATACGTTCGGTACAATCGATGTAATGGAGTTTAATCCGCATAGTGGAAATGTTACTACGACATCTGTTCTGGAAACGACAGATGAGAGCGCACTTCAATTTTTCAACAATGTTGTCATTGGAGCTATAAATACAGCCAGACAAGTCATTCCAGAAAGACAGAACGGGGTGAAGGGGCGCTTCTTTTTACAAGCGATCTTTCCGCAATGAGTCCAAGCCCGATGTTTGGAAATTCAGGTATCGCCATGTCAGGACTCCGGAACTATAACACGAGCGTTTGCTTCCTCTTGGAGTATTTGTGGGCCATTTATCCATTAGTCCTTTAATCAGCAGGGCACAAGTTTTGATCCTGATCAAGTGTCAGATGCTTGGTACAGTCTTTATGATAAAAGAACAGAGGCAGAGGAAACTTTTCCTAAAGGAATCATGCAATTAATCAAAAAATAAATAAAATGATAGGACTAATTTAGTGACTGCCATTAAATTTGCTATGCGGCTTATTTTATCGGTACCCGAGTGAAGGACTAGAACTTGTATCAGTTGCCGAAATAGACAAGAACATAGTCCGATCATTTCTGTATTGCATAATTCCATGCGAAATAGTGATGTGAATGCATCTATTTATTGGTTGTCAAGAATGTTGGAATCAGGTGAAGATCCTTTATTTATCGCTCGTAGGCTCGTTAGGTTTGCAAGTGAGGACGTAGGTCTGGCAGACAATAGGGCGTTGGAAATCACTGTTTCGGTGTTTCAAGCATGTCAATTTATAGGGATGTCAGAGTGTGATGTTCATTTAACACAAGCCGTTATTTATCTGACCCTGGCTCCCAAATCGAATTCTGCTTACTTGGCTTATTAATACTACATAATCTGGATTAAGTATTTATGTTTCTGTAGAAGAATAGAAGGCGAAATGATTTTAATTTAAGTGAATAGAGTATTTTAAACTGAGACTACTATCTAATACTAGATAGTGGTCTTTTTGCTGTGTATAATTAAGATGAAGATATCGCGAAAATCCGTATTCATTATCATGCATAAAGATGCAAAGTGAGTTTTTGCTTTTTCTCACTAAATATGAAAATGTGTATTGATGCCATAAGCTTTTTTGATGACTTTTTCTCACTAATTATGACAACGCACAATTGTTGTGTGGTGTCATAATTAGTGAGAAAATTTACAGATTGAACGAGAATAATAATCATATTTGATGTCCGAAGAAAATAAAGTTTTAGACTGATCCGACAAATGCAACAGCGGCAGATAAGGACGCGAAAATAAATTCCTAGACTGGCCGCTGTTGTGGTCAACATTCAGCTATCGTGTCCTGTTAGCCTAATAACTCTGCAGTTTGTAAGAAAGCGTCCAGCCGCTCCTTTTGAAGAAGATGATGACGGTAATGCATCTCCACCATCGTGAACCATTCGACCGCGTTTAACGCGCCGAAGGCTACGGCCGGATGAGTCGCCTTTCGCTGCAGCCGCTCTGGGTCTATGTTCTGCAGCGACGCCCCAATCTCATGCATGCGGCGCCTTGCTTCCTCCAGCTTGGCGACAAGCTGCTCCTTGCTTTCTGGCTGTGGAGGCGTATATTGCAAGTCGGCCGGTACCTGAATGCGAACCGATGGGAAGCTCCCTTGCTCAAACACGGCATGGCCGGCCTCCGTCTTCCCGCCGCCCTCCTCGTTGCCGCCACCGAGCGCCATGCACTCCTCCGCAAGACGGAGCTGCAAGTTCAGCGTGGAATGGGGCAGATGCAGGTACATTTGACCAAGCGACCATTCGTTCTCGCTTGGCTTGCGACACAGTTCCGCCAGACTATACTTGTCCAGCTCCCGAACATAATGCTTCGAAATCTCGTCGAACCTTACCAAAATATCCTTAATCCCTATGTTCTTATTCAGAAGATCATCTCCTCGAATACTGAATTACTCTCATCATATGAGAGGGCTCAAGAAAAAGCATATTCGTAGTTTATATCTTTAATACTTTATTTACCAGTCTAAGACTATATTTTCTAATTACACCGGCCGCTGTCGCTAGCGCGCTGATCGCAAAGCTGACTTCATTCCGGAAGATTCGGGAGCGCAAATGCAGCTGTGCATGCGGGCCACGCGTCGCCAGTCTATAACTTTGTTATCTCAGTCTAGTTCTTTATTGTTTAGTCTAAAACATTATTATTCACTAACAATTGACAATGAAGAAGTAGTACAACTTCTTATTGATTGTATAAATACGCATTTTTAGAGTTGCGTATATTCTCATAAATTTGAAAAATTAGGGTGGACCGAACAGACAATAAAGTTGTGTTCTAACTTTTAGCAACTTGTGAGTGACTGGAAGCTTGCTAAAACAACCTGTGAAGACGAGTAAGGACGAAGATTGATCAAGGTCAGCAGATTGCAAAGCCTTTTTGGGGTAGCTAAACCAGACCCTTTATCGAAACTTAAAACCAAATAGCGACTTTTCTCTGGAATCCACTGGAGAGAAGTCGCCGTATTTGTTATGGAATGTTTCTTGGTTTTAAAAATGAGATTAATCTATTGTTCTTTATTTATGAATCTTCCTTTCAACCGCTACCGCACTACAACTCAAGGGAAGATATTGTGAGCTGTCTGGAGGAATGGCAGACACCTGTAATTTTGAAACCAGTCTCCGGACAGGGAAGCCTTAATATTTCAATAATCCGCTCTTTCGAACAGATTGAAGACGCGTTGCGTCATAGCATTCAGCAGGATGAATATATATTGGATGGTACGCTGGTGATTGAGGAGTATATAGACGACGGGGAAGAATACAGCGTTGAGGTGCTGACGACTAATGGAAGGCACGAAGTGCTTGCAATCACAACCAAAGAGGTGGTAATGCCTTATTTCATTGAGGCTGGTCACCTGTTACCCGCACCTTTAATAATGATTCTCATTATCAATATATATAGTGTAGCAATTACTACAAAAAATGCAATCGCGAATGCTAGTATTTAGGATTATCAAATCCAGGCTTGCTGTGTGATTATTTATGATGATCTAATTTATGCGTATATGCAGAGGGAGACAAATGCCACGTCATCATTAATAAACTCAGTCGGACTATTTGATTTAATAAGGAGAGAATCGGCAGGCGCCGATTCTTTTAATGGAAAGCATTTTTTTCCCTTTGAGGGATATAGGCCATGCGGCAGGCAATGTCCCAAATGCTCTTTTGACAACCCAAAATCCAAGACTGGCAGGAGGATTAACACATGCCAAACATGCTTAGAAAGTTCTCTTTAGGCCGAGTCGTGGGAACTCCTGAAAGCTTGCAAGCCGTTTCGGAAGATGAAACTTACCAAAAATATTAGTGATAAATGTAGCGATTCACCCTATTTATTGTGCAATAGTCAATAAGTAGTATTCCAACGTTTTGCGAAAAGTTTTTCCGTTTCCATTAGATACAATTGGCGCTGTTCAAGAGTTCGCTTCTCCATACCTGAGTAATTATACCATTTAAGTGAGTTTATACCCATTTTTCGAAAAGTTCCACGAAACATCATTTTGGTGATTGGATTTCCAAATAGCCATCGATAAATATATGTTGGAGTTGCCATAACAGTTAGTAAAGAAGCACCCTTCAAACGAGGAAGCAGACACTTAAATAAACGCCCTGGTTTAGGCTCGCTGTACACGATTCCTTTTGCGAATACCTTATCCAAGAAACCTTTCATCATTGCTGGCATTCCTTCCCACCAGATAGGAAAGATAAAAATAAGGTGATCTGCTTCGAGTAGTCGCTGTTGATAATCTGCAATTAGAGGATCAATTACTTCCTTTGTTCGCCAAGACGCGAGGTCAGAAGCAGACATAACAGGATTGAAGCCGTCTTTATGCAAATCAATCAAATCGATTCGGTGACCACTTGAACGCAAACCTCTTATGGTAGCTGCCAACAAGGCGGCTGAATAACTTCTATTGTGAAGAATATTTTCTGAAGCACCACTTCCATAAGGATGATCAAATATAATAAGAATATTCATATAAAATTCCTTTCTTGTACTTTGTTTTCTTGGAAACAAAATTGTTTTTATGGATACAATAATATATTTTTGTTTCTCTGTTGTCAATAATGTTTCCTTGTATTTTATTTTTTATAATCACTTGGTATACTAGAAATATAAAATCTGAGAATATTTCTTTATTCTCTAATATAAAATCTTAAAAGTAAGAGAGTGAGATTGTAAAAATGAATGATAATGTTGAACAAACGCTTTTAATAACAGATATAATAGGTCACATTGCTGCTGTACAGAAGCGATTTCAGTCAGAAGGCGAAGATGAAGAAAGAAGATGGATGATTAAAAATGCTACTGAATCGGTCGTTATCGAATTTTTAAAGGAAGCATCTGTTCAGATGCTCCATGTCTTGGATGCTATAGGAGAATTAGAGCCAGTCAATGGCATTACAATTTCTAGGCATTTTGGTATTCCTAGAGGTAGCGTATCCAAAATAACTCAGCGGCTGGTGAAACTAGGAGTTATACATGCTGAATCATTATCTTCCAATAAAAAAGAAGTATTATTTCGTTTAACTCCATCTGGTGAGCAAGCTTTCAAATTGCACCAGCAACTTCATGAACATATGGATGATAATTTTAGGATTTTTCTAAGTCGTTATAACCTCGATCAGATACGCTTTCTTTCAGAATTAATGAGAGAAGTATTGGAAACTTCATGGGTTGGATCAGAAATGGTTCCTGTTGAAGCAGAGGATGAACACGAAGATTACAAGTTATCTACTAACAAGATTAGCTCACCTATAGATTTACAACAAAAAAATGAAATCTTAAGTATGTTGCAGAATTTTGATTCGAAGAAGTTGAGCAGAGTAAAAGAATTGATACGTATTGCCTTTCTTGAGGATTGACTAATACCTTGTCTCTATCAAATTTAGGGTTTATGGAGAAACTCTTATAAAAAATGCATGAAGGCACTAAAAATTCTTAGGTCTCCTAAGAATTCTGTACTCTCGACCATAAGTTATTTGGTGATAGCTGGGCTACAGCCCGCTCCCTTCAAATAGCAATTAAATGGAAGCGGGATTGCAACAGCAATAGGAATAGGATATTACACTCTATCCCGTCGCTCAGGCCAGCTGCAGCGATAGCTTTTCTAATGATAACCTTACGGTCATGGAACCCACAATTATAGTCAGTTCTATGATGTCCTTTATCATTGGGGTAAAGTGACAGACTTGACTTGAGCAGAGGTATTTCCGTAAATATCCTTGGCAAGTACGAGAATATGCAGCGTATCGGCTTGGGAGGAACCACCCTGTTTGTATTTAGTAGTTGGAAGCGTTGCTGACCAATTGGTTTTATCTTCTGTAATAACGACACGAATGCCATTGACATAAACTTTAAGCTGCGCGATATCGCTTTGATCTGTGACTGAACCTTCCAAAGCGAGAACATCATCCGTGATTGAAGCATTCAATTTAAGTTCAGGGGTTCCTGTTTCCTTGCGTTTAGAGGGTGGGAGAGCAGTTTGCGGGTTATAGGAAAAGGTTTCATCCTCAAGCGCTGGCGTGCGTGCTGCAATAGGACGGTTTTTGGTAGCCTGCTCATAGGAATAAGCGTAACGAAGCAGGTCATTATCGCTGTATGCGGCACCTGCCATCGTCAGATTAACGGGCATTCCGGTATCCTTCATAGCGCCCATACTCACAGACACACTTGGGATACCGTACTCGCGTAGAATGAAATTCGTATTGGAGAAATAGTTGCCATTCTCCCAAGCCTCCTCATAGGATGTTTCATTCACATCGGAGTCAGCTTTGCCGATATTCGAATTTGCCGGGAATGCAATAAAATCAAGGTTGTTTTGCTTCATCCAATTTTCAAAATCAATCTTTCGCACATTTTCAAGCCCCCGTAGTCCTTCATGAAACTGGGGAATTTGTTCGTAAGGGGTGACGCCTTTCTTTATGGTTTCAATAAATACGTCATAGTGGCCAAGGTCTCTGCCACGTTTGGCATCTACCGAACCGGGCGGATTTGGGAAGACGGTTGCAGGGTCGATATTAGCCCATGACGGAAAATTCGGATCGCCCACACTTTTAAGGAATTCCTCAGCAGCATAAGGATTAAGCAATCCGAATTCCTTTTCAACCCACTTTGCCGGCATCAAACCACGTTCCTCAGGTGTTTTTGCTGTTGCCCGGTCTTTCTCGCTGTTCGCCTGCAAGGGGAAGTCAACTTCCACAACCTCAGCTCCAAGAGCAGTTAAATCTTTTACAGCTTTTTCCCATAATGCCTGTATCGAAGGTCTGAATTTGATCGGAGTTGTGGTTTCATGGTCCTTACCAATATAGATTTTCGGAACGCCAATGCGCTTGCCTTTTAAAGCTTGAATGTCTCGCAGCTCTAAATAGGATTTGGGACGGACACTGTTGACAGAAGGGAGTCGAACGGCTTTCTGTTCTCGCCAGAAATCCCCCTTGGTGATCTTATCTTCTACAACGATCACGTCAAGCAAGCGGAGCATGTCCTCGACAGTCCTCGTATGTGGGACAACGACATCCCGTATAGGGAAGAGGGGCCAATTCCCCCGAATGGAGATTAGGCCCCGCGATGGCGTGTAGGCAATTAAACCATTGTTAGATGCTGGTGATCTTCCAGAGGATACCGTTTCTTCCCCCATACCGAAGGCAGCAAGGTTGGCGGCTGTTGATACGCCAGATCCGTTAGAGGAGCCAGAGTACCAAGCTGCAGCCAAATAATTTGGATTGTACGGACTTTCAGCACGGCCATAAACGCCTCTTTGCATTCCCCCTGCTGCCATTGGTGGCATGTTGGTTTTACCAATGAGCACCCCACCGGATTTGCGTATCTTCTCTACTGTAAAGGCATCGTCTTTTGCCATCAGATTTTTGAAAGCCGGAGATCCAGAAGCAACAGTGAGTCCCTTAACCTTGTAGCTGTCTTTAACCGTGTAGGGGATGCCTTGTAGAGGACCGGTCTTAATACCCTGTGCCCTTAGTTGATCAGCCTGAGCGGCTTCTTTTAGTACGTCGGGGTTCAGAACAGGGATGGAATTCAGCCGAATGCCACTAGAATCATAGGCATATACGCGGTTAAGGTACAGGGCGGTGAGTTCGACACTCGACAGTGCTCCTGACTTCATCGCGTCCTGCATCTGAGCAATCGTAGCCTCTTGCAATTGAAATGTAACTAGGGAGGAGACGGGTTCACTACTGGTTTTACTTGAGGAAGAGGGCGAAGGGGTGGCGGATGCAAGGGAGCATCCCGTGAGAGTTAAAATCATACCAGTCGCGATCCATTTGCAATAATTACCGATTACATTCCTTGCATTCGCTTTTAGCATTCGTGCGCACATAGCATTTTCACTCCTTAAATTAGATAGGATCAGGAATTTGAATAGAGAGGAACGAGAAATTAATAAATGTTTCTAATTATACTACTTATTTTCATACGAAATGTCAATTTTTGTAATACGGATATAAAGGGACCCATTTAAGGTAAAATGGTGCCCGAGATTACACTAGGGAGCTTCCCTAGCAAATCCCGAGCACCAGAGGGCGTTTTCCATGGGTTACACTTGTAAGTCACTGAGGATGAAACACCCATACATTCTCAATATAGTAAACATTTGTCTAAGATAAATACGAGCGATCATAATGAAAATTCAATGAAATCCACGTAGGCATCCCAGGTTCCGTCATCGCTCGTCAAGGTGAGTTTGACGTCCTGATCTCCGGTAGCGTGAGTAATGTTGGATAAAGTTTGGACAGTCGGCGTTTTGCCCGTGAAATAAAAGGAACCCACAGTTACTCCTCCAATAACCAAGTCCACTTTGGCCGTACTAGCATTGCTTGAAGCCCCCCGTACTGAGATATTATGCGTAGGGTTGGCAAAATACTGTGAGTATGATGCATAGTCAGCAGTGGCATACAGAGCAGCCCCGTCAAAAGGTGTACTGATCTTGCCCGCATAAGTGCCGCCAATGTTCATGTTCTCAGCTTCAACCTTTGTCCCCGTATTGCTCCCCGTGTTGGGGGTAAACTGCCAGGCATCCAAATTAAATAGATTGCCGTTTCCTGTCCCAGTAAACACCAGATAAATGTTGCGAACCCCAGTTGCATTATTGATCGTGGTCTCTACTTCTCTCCAGGTCTGCATACCTCCAGTTGAAGGTACTTTTAAGGTGCCGACTAAAGGGCCTGTCTCACTGTCAAGACGTACTTCAATACTACCACCGACACTTGTGGCAACATTGGCTTTGAACGTCTTTGCTCCGGTAGAGCCAAAATCAGCCTTCCCGACAGCGACCCAGTCCCCATTGTGAATATTGGTCACATTCAGATTACTGACCGGACCGCCAGTGGCTTGAGTGGGCTCGGTCGTAATACCCGCCTGCCACGCGATGGTTTCCGCTTCAACTCTGGTATATGGATTTAGATTGGATAGCTGAGCTATTCCAGTCATATTCCCTTGTACCTCCTGGATGCTTCCATCGGTATTGTACACCAGCTTATTAATGTGAGGAGAGCGATAGCCTTTTCCATTTCCAATTTGTGCCTTGCTGACCGTTTGGGCATGATACACGACGTACCACTCATTTTTAAAGTTAAATACAGCATGGTGGTTGTTGCCGCCAACGCCGAAGAATGTATAGGGGTTTTTCAGGAAATGGCCTTTATAAGTGAAGGGGCCCATCGGGTTATCGCCGACCATATAGCCGATTTCACCTGCAGGGTACTGTGGCGGGTGTGTCCCGGCAATGTTAATGCAGTAGGAATAATAGTATTTGCCATTGTACTTATGAATACCGGAATCTTCAAATAAGTAAGGTGCATCAATGGTGGTTGTGCTTCCAACAACACTTATCATATCGGCCCCCAACTTGATCACTCTAGCTGTTTTAGGATTAGCAATGGAAGCGGGATCGGATTCGTTAGGAATTCCCCCACCGCTATACAGGTATCCTGTGCCATCATCATCCACCAACACAGCCGGATCAAAAAGCCATGTCACGCCAGCCATTCCAGGCGTACTATGTGTCACAAGCGCTTTACCGAGGGGGTCTGTCCAAGGTCCGATCGGCGTGTCTGCTGTCAGGACTCCAATTCCTGCCCCACCATTGGCAAAATAAAGAAAGAATTTATCTTTGCCATTCAATTTTTTATGCGCAATTGCTGGAGCCCAGGAGTTAGAGGCCCATTTGGCAATGCCTCTACCGTTGTTCTTGTTGTTGGCACCTGCGACCGGTATCGTTCCGTGATCCGTCCAATTCACCATGTCCGCGGAGGAAATGACCTGGATGCGATCCAGTGCACTGAAGTCATTGTCTTTAATCGATCCATCATTGTTATAAACATACGTATCACTTGACATGTAGACATACACCCTTCCACCATATACCAATGAATAGGGATCAGCTCCCAATTTATGATCCACTAGAGGGTTGGAATTTCCAGGGAGTTTAGCCAGTGGTCGATTGGCAGCATCTACACTTAGCACGAGAGAGACACCAAGCAATAAAGTGAAGGAGAGAAATAAAGCTAGACATTTTCTAATCATAACAATAACCTCCGTTTTTTTATATGGTCCAAAGCCGAGCTATTCGTAAATTTATCAAACTCAAGAATATACTCAGACCTCTACCCGTAAGGAGAACTGCTGTGAAGAGGGCACGAGAAATAGACATGAAATCGCTTACATTTATTGAATTTAAAAGTGAACTACGAGAGGAGAGTCACCATATACTGGTCTCTGTTCATTTATTGACAACTCCAGTTATGTGTTGGAGAAAGTATAGTAATCATAAACATTGGGTTATTAAATATTAATATGTAAATTGATTGCAAATAATGGTTTTATTTGGCGCAATCATAGCATGTTCTATCAAAAATAACAATATCATTCTATTTTCTAAAAAAAGCGAATCGAAAGGAACGTAAATTACGATACCAATGGCATGCTGGACCTTTTGCAAAATCGAGATATCCGACCTGTTATTCCAAGCAAGCTCAATCGACGGGTGAAACTTTAAGTTGGCATTAGTTAAACACACTATGTCCATACGTTGTATGCTGAACATGACTGGATAAAATATACGAGTAATTAGTATGAATGATTGCAGCAGAAGAGGCAGCCCTGCAGGGATGCTTTTGCCTGTCCAGGGGAGATTGCATTAATGCAACACTGATATCCAATCCAGTATCCTAAATTAGTGCAATAAATGTTGTAAAGTTAGTATGGGCAGTTACCTGATTCATTCATTATTATAAATGCTGTAATCTACATTACCTAGACTGGGGTGACAAAGTTGAACGAAAGTAAAAAGAAGACGGATCGGCAGTCTGCTGATGGTAGGTGTGTTGACATGTCGGCCGTGTTGAACGGGTGCAGCAGCAATAGCGAGCGGTCACAAGCCGGGTGACACAAAAACTACATGTGCCAGGCTGGAGATAAGAACGGTAAATACGATCAACCGGTAACAATTACGTATTTGTGACCATGGGGTCCAGATGTTAAGTTCAAACCAGGAGAAATCATACCAAATGGACAAAAGAAAAGCTGGGAATCGAGTTGAAAAATCAGTAGGTTTCTCCATCCACAAACAATGCATTTAAGACAAAACTGCGTTTGTCTCTTGTATCAAGCGCTGACTTGCTGATATTATTTCATATCGCGGCGAATTTAATTTGGTTCGAGAACTGATTGAATCTCTGACAAATTTGTGGAAGCCGGCGAATTGTTTGATCAATATGCTGACGAGACATGGAAGGAATGTCGAGGGACAAGAACATGGCCCGATTACCAATTATCCAACAAATGGTAGTCATCTTGAACTTTCGAGTTCGTTATCCGTTTCACGGATCGACTTTATCACAAATTCAGAGAAAGCTTTTACTGTTGGAGATAACCACTTTTTCTTTTTAATCAGCATATGGGAGTATATCGGATCGAACTTTTCGGAATGACTTACGATTTTAAGTTTTCCTCTATTAGTGTATCCCAATTGCGATGCAGCCCCTGTATAACTTCCGATTTTGATAATCGTCTGAAATGTAATAAGGTGTCTAATTTCCATCGATGTTCTCCTTAGGTCTAATTTCTATCGATAAAAATGATAATGATTTTGAATATTTCAATTTTATTAATGAACAGATCCATCATACAATAGAATCCTTCTGATCGTAAAATAATCTACAAGGGAGGAAACAATGAATGGAACCGTTCAAAATTTCAATTCCAGAGCAACAACTGCATGATCTGTCTATGAGACTAAAACAGGTTCGATGTCCTTCGAATTTCTCTGTAGAACCATGGGCTCTGGGGACAGACCGTTCCTTTTTGAAGAGATTAGTTGATTATTGGAGCACGGAATACAACTGGCGTGAACAGGAAGCATGGTTAAACCGTTTCCCGCAGTTTATGGAACATGTGGATGGCTTCGATATACACTTTGTACACGTTCGGGGTGAAGGCACATCCGCACGACCACTGTTGTTGACTCATGGATGGCCAGGATCATTTGTAGAGATGTTAGAACCAATCCCTTATCTAACAACCCCATCACTATATGGTGGACATGCTGAAGAGGCTTTTGACGTGATTATTCCCTCATTGCCAGGCTTTGCATTTTCAAGTAAACCCACACGACCGGGAGTGGGGTCCAAATACGTAGCTACGCTTTGGGCAAAACTTATGGATCGTTTGGATTATGAAAGGTATTTGGTTCAGGGAGGGGATATTGGAGCAGGGGTCTCAACATGGTTAGCATTCATGTACCCTGAACGGGTGATGGGACTTCATCTCAATTATATTCCAGGAAGCTACAAGCCACCCCTCACTCCGAATACACCATCTGTTAGCGAAGAAGAGCAAGCTTACTTAGACATCGTAGCTGAGTGGTTGGACCGAGAAGGTGCTTATAGCGCCCTTCATAGAACGAAGCCGGAAACACTGGCTTTTGCACTAAGTGATTCCCCAACCGGTCTTGCCAGCTGGATGGTAGAAAAATTTCAAGGTTGGAGTGACTGTGACGGGGATATCGAAAGGTCTTTCTCACTTGATCATATCCTCACTAACATATCGATTTACTGGTTTACCAATTCGATTGCTTCTTCCATGCGAATATATACTGAAGGTACCAAAATGCCACTGCATTTCACCGAAGATCAGCGTGTTACTGTTCCAACAGGGGTTTCCTTATTTCCCAAGGAGCTGCCCACGCCTCCCCGAAGCTGGGTAGAACGCGCCTATAATATTACGTACTGGGAGAAAGCGAATAAAGGCGGTCATTTTGCCGCTATGGAAAATCCTAAATTGTTTGCCGAACATCTAAATCATTTTTTTCATTCCATAAGCATCTGATAGTCTCTATCCTTGAGAGGGTTATGAACAACCAGTACATTTTTTACCAGACATACATTTACCCCTTAAAGGGGAATGGACACAAAGTTGGCCCTCAAACTTTGTCTTAGAGATTACCACAGTGAAACTGGAGTTGACCTGACTACTAAGATCATGTGAAAAGGGGCAAATTTTAATTTTGTGTTACTGTAAAATATGTAAATGCAAAGCGGTAACACAACTCAATATTCTTCTACAAAATCACATATTGATTCATTCCGCTACGGTAGGTTCACATATTAGTCCATATAAAATGAGAAAAATATCGGGGTGTATACACTTAAATAGATACATTTATCCATACTTCTCTTAATTATAATTCAGCCAAGTATATTCACAACCTCAACCATACTACACAGCTTCGATATTGTTATATGAATAAAACTGATCGAAACCGTCAGTATCACTCACTAATCTCAAGGCAAAGGAGCATAGATGATCCAACAAAATAACCAGTACTCTTGAATGAACTTACAGGGCAAAGAGAGCTTGGAATAATTCAATGCGCAATAAAAAGCTCATGTCGTTGGCTTTGCGTCTAGTTATCGAAGAAAAAAAGGACATTGACCATTTAATTAGTCGCTTATTTAGCAGCTTTTTATATTTTGGAACGACTGCCCGAACTAAAGATGAGAGATTTTATTATATTTCCGGAAAGTGTACAGTTCATACTTTGGAAAACCTGACAAGGCCTTGATCGATATGTGGGTGAAAAGGAAAACTGAAGAGGGGGTTATTCGAAAAAATAAATGCGGTGAAACTTGGGGACACAGTCTAATAAAGCAATTTAATCGCTCTGTAAGCTTGCTAATGCTCTCAAAAGAGGGCATCGCATTTCCTTTCTCAATTTGACTAATGTAACCTCTGGTTCCAACATCTCTAGCTAGATCCTTCTGACACATTTATAAACCTTTTTGTAAGTTCTTTTTCTTCTTCCTAGTAAATAAGAATCTGTGTAGCCACGGTATTGGAAGAGGGAGAGGGCTTGGTAATTACAATCGAGCCCTTTTTATTTACAGGTGCAGGGTATGTCGTTGAGCAAACGGATGGATGGCCTTTATGTGTACCCGACAATAGCTTTGTGGCACAACATGAGCATACCATAATAAGGTGTATCAGCCGAAAAATATAAGAATAATCAAAATCTATAAAGAATGAACTGTACCCTGTCAGTCAGACATGAAGAAGAAACTATGTCTACTTGGCAGGGTACTTTCATTGGTTTCTCTGACTTAAGGAGGAAGAATTGATGTGGAAGAAATGTAGTTTGTTTTTATTAGTTCTAGCATTTGTGTCGATTTGCATTTCTGAAATGCCTGCGTCTGCTGCCAGCTCTACAATTACCAAGCATATAGGAAATTCTAACAATGAAATTTGAAATGGAAGGAGAAGATGTCAAAACGTGCTATGACAGATGAAGCCAAAGCATTGAATCCTTGTTTTTCAATCTTCTATGCCGTGAATATGAGAAAAGGCTGAACCAGCTTGTGAAAGCTTTTTATATTATTTTGTGCTGCTATCCTTCCACTGAGAAAGCTAGGACAGAATCAGGATTTTGAGGCTTCTTTAAGGATGTTATTACATAAGAGCGGATCTTAATACAATCTTAATGCTGTAGGCAAATTCGTAATACGGTACTGATTTTGCTCATGATATACTATGGATTGAGAGAGAATATAGTAGAGGGTGGGCACAGGATGGCAGCAAAACAGAACGATGCCGGGTCCATACTTGATCGAATTACTGACTTGCCGGTAAGAAAAAGTAGAGGAAGACTGAAAATTTTTGTTGGATATGCACCAGGTGTTGGGAAGACCTGTGCAATGCTTAGCGACGCTCACGAAGAGCAAAAAGAGGGTATAGATATCGTAGTTGGATATATTAAAAATTATGCCCGGCCATACACTGCGGCGTTGTTGGAAGGACTTGAACTTCTTCCTTACATCAAAATTTCAAATAAAGAATCCTCAACTAAGGAATTTGATCTGGACCAAGCGCTCCAGAGAAGTCCTGACCTTATTTTATTGGACGATTTGGCCCATACCAACGCGGCAGGATGCCGACATAAAAAAAGATATCAGGATGTGGAGGAACTTCTTCGCGCAGGAATTCATGTATATACGACGATGAATGTTCAACAGATTGAAAGTCTAACGGATATTGTCTACTCCATTACTGGCATTTCCGTTGACGAACGCATACCGGACAGTGTATTTGACAGTGCTGATCAGGTGGAATTAGTCGATATTGAACCGGATGATTTAATAGGACGTTTGAATAGGGGAAAGATTTACCCTGAGGAGGAGAATACACAGGCTCATTTATTTACCAAAGAGAAGCTGACGACTCTACGTGAAATTGCTTTGCGTAATACAGCAAGTCAGTTAAACCGAATCGCGGAGCAAATCAGTGAGCAGGCGAAAAGAAATGAATTTGATACGAAAGAACATATTCTGGTCTGTCTGTCTTCGGCTGCTTCCAATAAGAAAGTGATCCGAACAGCAGCAAGAATGGCGGCAGCTTTTCATGGTCATTTCACCGCGTTGTTTGTGGAAACACCAGAAGCGAGAGAATTGACATCAAAAAATAAAGCGGAGTTAAGGGAGAACCTTAGGCTGGCTGAGCAAATGGGTGCACAAATCGCAACGATGTATGGAGACGATATTCCAGGACAGATTGCCGAATATGTCAAAACAAGCTGTGTATCGAAAATTGTCCTAGGACGCTCCCCTTACAAGAGGAGAGGGCTTGCAAAATCCAATGTAAGTGATAAACTAACGGCCTTACTTCCTAATATTGAAATCTATATTATCCCCTATACTCAGTCTTCCTTCTATAAAAGATTGCCTTTTTACGAAAAATACCCATTGCTGTCGTTGGCAGATACTATCAAGACCATTGCTATCTTGGCTGTGTGCACAATTATTGGCTTGTGGTTTAAGTATTTGGAATTCCGAGAAGCTAACATTATCACCGTGTACATTCTGGGAGTTTTGTTAAATGCAATTGTGACCAAGGGCAGAATGTATAGCGCCATTTCTTCGGTTATGAGTGTACTTGTGTTTAATTATTTTTTTACCGAGCCTTATTATTCTTTACAGGCTTATGATTCAGGCTATCCGGTCACCTTTCTGGTCATGCTGGCTGCTTCTTTCATGACGAGTACACTGACTATGCGAGTAAGAGAGCAGGCTCGGCAATCCGCGCAAAAAGCTTACCGTACCGAGGTGCTTCTGGAAACAAGCCGGAAATTGCAACAGGCCAAAGACTCTCCGGCTATTATTAATGAAATGGCACATCAAATGGTAAAGTTGTTGGACAGAATGGTCATTTTCTATTCAGTTGACCAAGGGGTACTGTTGGCGCCGCAGTTTTTTCCAAAGAAAGAATCTGCAGTTGATCCAGGGGTCTACACAGGAGGCAACGAACGTGCAGTTGCAGAGTGGGTATATAAAAACAACAAGCGTGCAGGAGCAACGACGGATACTTTTTTTGGCGCTAAGTGTCTATATCATGCGGTGCGTGGAGGAGAACAGGTTCTTGCGGTGGCAGCTATTGTAATGGATGAGGAAGAACCTTTAGAAGTTTTTGAAAATAGCCTAATGCTTGCCATGCTGGGAGAATGCGCGCTGGCGCTAGAGAAAGAAAAACTGAACGAAAGACAACAAGAGATTTCCATGCAAATCCAGCAGGAGCAACTCCGTGCCAGTCTGCTTCGGTCCATTTCTCATGATTTACGCACTCCACTTACCAGCATCTCAGGCAATGCGGGGATTCTTCTTGGAAACCCAGAGGTACTAAACGAGGAACAGAAAAAAGGTCTATATACGGATATATATGACGATTCCATGTGGTTAATCAATTTGGTAGAAAATTTGCTGTCTATTAGTCGAATCGAAGGTGGTACTCTAAATCTGAATTTTCAGGCAGAATTAATGGAGGAAGTCATTTCGGAGGCTCTGCTTCATGTGAATCGCAACAGTGTGAAGCATGTCATTCAGACGGAACTGGATGATGAATTGATGATGGCTCGAATGGACTCCCGACTTATTGTTCAGGTATTGATCAATATGATTGATAATGCAATCAAGTATACCCAAGATGGCTCTCACATCACAATTTCAGCAAGACGCGAGAGACATATAGTCATTGTAGAAATCTCAGATGATGGCCCCGGTATTTCTTCAGAAGAAGTCAAGGTTAGACTGTTTGAGATGTTTTATACGGCAGACAACATTCATGGGGACGGACGTCGTGGATTAGGATTGGGGCTTTCTCTGTGCAAATCAATTGTGAATGCTCATGGAGGTACTATTGGTGTTAAGGACAATATCCCTAAAGGGACGGTTTT
The DNA here is from genome assembly GCF_024213315.1 of Paenibacillus sp. A3M_27_13. Classification (NCBI taxonomy): domain Bacteria; kingdom Bacillati; phylum Bacillota; class Bacilli; order Caryophanales; family Paenibacillaceae; genus Paenibacillus; species Paenibacillus sp. A3M_27_13. The sequence continues at coordinate 48,638 of NZ_JANAVE010000001.1, read as the reverse complement.
TTATTTTACCCTGCAAGCTGAGGAAGTGAATGTTCATGAATAAACCTTTTATTCTTGTTGTGGAGGACGATAAACCCATCCGCAAGCTGATTACGACAACGCTGGAGACACAGGGGTATAAATATCATACGGCTGAAACAGGGGAAGCATCGATTTTAGAAGCAGTATCCAAGCAGCCGGATCTAATGATTCTGGATTTGGGGTTGCCGGATATGGATGGTGTAGATATCATAAAAAAGTTTCGTGCATGGTCGAATATGCCTATTATTGTGGTCAGCGCACGCAGCGAAGATCGGGATAAAATAGATGCGCTGGATGCCGGAGCGGACGATTATCTAACAAAGCCCTTCAGTGTAGAAGAACTGCTGGCCAGACTTCGAGTCAGTTTACGAAGAATTCGAAATGACAGTGATAAGCTCCTGAAGGATGCTTCCATCTTTATTAATGGAAATTTGAAAATTGATTATGCAGCAGGATGCGTATGGATTGGTGAAGAAGAAATTCACCTGACCCCAAGCGAATATAAACTGCTTTGCCTGCTGGCAAAACATGTAGGCAAAGTACTGACCCATAATTTTATCCTGCATGAAATCTGGGGCAACCACAGCTATGACATTCCTGCCCTGCGTGTGTTTATGGCAACGCTGAGAAAAAAAATAGAAAAAACATCATCACAAACTAAGTTTATTCAAACACATATCGGAGTTGGTTACCGTATGCTTCAGGTTGGAGATGATGGCTAGGTAACAATACCATTATGTAATTAGAGATCATGCTCTTATGGAGCATGGTCTCTTTATTTTTCATCTGCCACTAAATCTTAAGATGATCTTTATACCTATATGAAAACCCTAATCCTAAACTAATGGTGAAAATGTTACGCTGAACTCTGAAGTAAAGAGGATAAGGAGGTTCGGCATGTGAGATGGGCACTACCTTGTTCGTCTGTTTCATCGGCTAAGCTGTCAACTGAGTGAAAGGGAAAGAGGTATGGGGAATGAATGAAATTTTAACAAGTGCGGGTCTGATCTCAATTGTGCTGGCGGTGCTGTATTCCGTTAAAAAAATATATGATTTTATCGATTTGCAGAAGGTGACACGGAAGGATCTCTATGAGAACTATGATATCTATAAAGCAGCTCAGAAGTTTGCTCTCGGTACACCCGTCGATGAGATCAGAGAAATCCTGACAAACAGCTATGAGTTAGACGATAACCAGGTTGAAGAGACAATGTTTTTGGCTCTTCCTCATCGGAACGATACCGATGGTGGTTATCTTGCCTTTATCAAGGCTGTAAATCGGGTGCTGGAACAAGAGGTTTATAGCTAAACTCCGAAAGAAGGAAAAATATGAATCGTCAGGCCGCGTTACCTGGTGTTTGCTCCCAATCTGGCCGGAGAACAATTTCTACAAGCGCTGAGTGAAGAAGAAAAATTATTTGTTGCTTTGGCATCCAATCCTGATCAACAACACCATTTGTAAGAATTAGGAGTAGAAAATGTTATTGAAAGCTTAGAAGGCTTATTCCACTTGTTGAAGACGGAGTGAGCCCTTTTTACATGCAGAAAATTCAACTACAATAAGCAATTAAAACCGGCAAGTCATATATGCAAAGAGGAAGGGAGAATAAGTTCTATAAATTCCATGAAAGCGTTTGACATATTTGAATATCAATCTATAATTATGAACAGAATTGGACCTCACTGAGATGCAAGTATCCTGATTTTTTCAATCTGAATCGGATTAAGATGTCGCCAATTTTCAAATAGGTCGCTGCCTATGAGGAATACGATAATTGATAGAGCTGTTGTTCATAAACAGCAAGCTTCATAACCAGGGGCTTGCTCTTTCATTTACCTAAGGAGAATGGGTCGGAATGACACTTAAAAAAAGAATCTTTTTATTGTTTTTTCTCAGCGCGTTTATTCCCTTTATCAGTATATTTGCAATTTCTTACTATACCATTGATTCCATTTTTGCGAATAAAATCAATGATGGAATTCGGAGCAATCTACAGCAGGTAACTTCATCACTGGAAAATTCAATTACCAACCTGAATCATGTTACTCAGCAATTATCATATAGTGGTACATTAGGGAAAAAACTGGATGAAGTCTTGAAGCCTTCCTCCAATATATTTGAATTGATTGAGGCTAGAGATGAATTAAAGAATGAGTTAAATGTCGTAACGTTTACTAATCCGAATATAGGTCTGACCTTATACTATTTCCAGAAAGAAGGCACTACACAGTTCGCTAACTTTCCCATCAAAGATCGTTTTTCTCCCGAGTCTTTGCCTGTGCTTTCCAAATCATATGGCATTGCGTACTATGGTCCCCATATGAGTATGAACCGATTTGATGATCAGCTTGTTTTATCTGCTATGCGAAAGGTACAGCTGCCTCAAAGGGACGATGTAAATATTTACGTCGAATCCGGCTTTCGTCTTACACAGGATATACTGGGTTACAATCAATACAAAGGAGCTTTATCGCATTTAATCCTGAATGGTGAGGGCAACATTGTTTACAGTGAAATTCCAGAAGCGATGAAGGTCGGAGAGAATTTCTCCAGCATATCGAAAGGTACTGCAAAAGATGGAATATCCCGTGATTACCATTGGTTTAAGGAGGACTCCAGTCAGAATTGGAGCGTCATATCGGTAATTTCGCAGGCTAAGTATCAACAGGAGAAAAACCAATGGTTGCTTCAAATATTACTGGTCGCTTTATTTTTTCTCGGCTTTACCGTATTTCTGGCTTGGCTTCTGTGGAAGATGGTTTACAAACCACTAGGTCTGTTCCATTCGGAAATTAACGGATTGTCTCAGAATCCACAAAAGGCAGGAAGCCAGACCCGCACTCAAATTCCCGAGTTTGATTTTCTGTTGGGAGAATTCTCAAATATGCAGCATCAAATCGGCGACCTGTTCAAGGAAGTGCAGCAGAAAGAGAAGATTCGTGCAGATTTGGAAGTGGAAAAATTGTTATATCAGATCAATCCTCACTTTCTAATGAATACGCTGGATACTGTGCACTGGCTGGCCGTCATGAACGGACAAGGAGAGATTGACAAGTTGGTGCAATCCTTAAACAAGCTGTTGTATTACAATTTGGGTAAATTAGGGCAAGTATCCACGATGGAAGAGGAAATTGATGCGCTAAGACAGTACCTAATCCTGCAGCAAATTCGATATGACTTTGAATTTGACGTGCGTATTTCAGCGGATGATCAAGTTCTTCAAATACCTGTGCCTCGTTTTATTCTGCAACCGTTGGTTGAAAATTCACTTTATCATGGACTGAGTGACGAAGGTTTTATTCAAATTGAAGTTACACTTGCCAAAACGCTGAATATTTTAATACAGGATAATGGAGCAGGCATGACCGAGGAAGCGATTCAAAGACTTCTGAATAATCGTATAGCTGAACATAAAAAAGTAGGGATGGGCATCGGACTCAATTATGTCCACCGCATGTTGAGGGCACAGTATGGAGATCAAGCACAACTGGTGATCGAAAGTGAATTGGGTACAGGGACAAGTATACTGCTCATACTTCCTATCAAAGGAGAAGATGTCTGAGGATGATTAAGGTATTGATAGTGGATGACGATAAATTAGTACGAAAAGGAATAAGCTCCGCGATGCCGTGGAACGAGTTCAATATGGAGGTTATAGGAGAAGCAAGTAACGGGTTGAAAGCACTGGATTTTCTGAAAGCCCAACCGGTCGATCTGATGCTGACAGATCTCGCGATGCCGGTGATGTCAGGTATTGAACTGATGCGAGCTGCAAGGCAGCTCTATCCAGAACTACATATTGTTGTATTAACACTGCATCAAGATTTCGATTATATCCAGGAAGCGCTCAGACTTGGAGCCATCGACTATATAGCCAAAGTTCAGCTCGAGAAGGAGCAATTCGAACACGTGCTGCATCGAATACATACCCGGATTGACGAGCTGGCGAATACAAGACGAAAGCTGCCTCTGCTAAGTGAGACCAATGTCCATTATCGCCATGTGTATGCACTTGTTTCACTGGATCGCAAGTCAGGACAGAGCTGGCCGATTGAACTGACATCCAATGTAGACGAGATCCGATGGGAGGTTGAACGGAACAGCTGGATGTGGACGGCACCCATGGACGTAGAGGATCAGCTGTTCCATAAACTGAAGGAATCCCTGGATCAAGTTCCCCAAGTCGCCTTGCTGGTTATGTCCGATGTACAAGAGCGAACATGGTCGCAAATCCAAAACTGGATTATGAATTATACAGAAACGTCCTTATTCTATGCATACAATCCTTATGATCCTGTCATTTCCGTTTCGATGAATGTGGAGGACTCATTTCCAATAGAACCGCAGGATGAAGACATGGATCGTATTAGGCAAAGTTGGTTCCTATCACCATGGACCCACAATGACAGTTATTACAACCAACTGATTGAACAGTTCAAATCACTAAGACTGCATAAAGGCCAGCTGATGGGATTGCTATACTCTATAGTTATGGAATGGAATCACCTTTTTGCTCAGACTACGTTGGGTAGAATCTCAATGATCCATTCTTTTCAATCCTGGTACGAGGTAGAAGATTGGATCAAGCAGACCTCTGTGGGCATTCGTAAGGCAGATGAACAGACTTCGTATTCACAAGAAATTGTAGACGCCGTGAAAAAAGCGATTATGATCATGCAAAATAATTTGGACCAAGCTTTTACAGCTTCAGGTCTGTCCCAACAACTGAACATCAGCCGAAGCTATTTCAGTCAATGCTTCAAGGATTTGATGGGGAAAACCTTTAATGAGTACTCCCGATTTATACGAATAGAGAAGTCTAAAGAGTATTTATTGAATACAACCAACACGATTTTCTGGATTGCGGAGCGAGTGGGTTATACGGATGAAAAATATTTCAGCCGAATTTTTCGCGAATTGACAGGTCTGCTGCCAAGCGAATATCGACAGCTCGGCAGAGGGGATAAATAGCGTACTCTCCCAGATGACCAATAATCCGGGCGAAAGAAGGGAAAGCGATGATTAAGAAGATGGCTGCATGTGTTCTTGTCGTCAGCTTAATTACAGTGACAGTATATTTCAGCAACCCATACTTCCGGGAATCGCCAATGGGACCAACGAAAACAATCTCGGACACTGCCGTTGCCGATCCATTGGGGAAATATGAATATCCCGTTTCCATCCGACTGGGATATGTGGTAGATCCAACAGGCGCGGATCTCTCTGTAGGAGAAACACTTGAGAAGAATATATGGAAAACGATGATTAAACAAAACCTTAACATTGATGTCCAGGTATTATGGCAGGTGTCGAAGGAAAATCTGAGTCAGAAAATCGATCTGGCTATCGCCAGCAATGATCTGCCGGATGCCATGATTGTAAATCAGCTGCAGCTGAACGAGATGATCAAGGCTGGAGAAATTGAAGACCTAACCGAGGCATACAATAGTAGCGCATCACCGGAAATAAAAAAAATTATTGATAGCACAAACGGATTGGCTATGGAACAAGTGACCTTCGATGGCAAGATGATGGCTGTTCCTTCTGTGACAGCGGAAGACTTCAGCATGCTCTGGATTCGACAGGATTGGCTGGACCGTCTTGGACTGAAGCCGCCGAAAACGGTAGATGATCTGGAAGCTATCGCCAAGGCCTTTGTAGAGAATGACCCAGATGGAAACAGTAAGCGGGATACGATTGGCCTTGCTTCAAGCACTGGACTGTATAACGATTTCAACAACAGTGCTTTTTCTTTTGATCTAACCCCAATCTTCGCAGCATATGGATCTTTCCCGGGATATTGGCTGAGCAAAGATGGAAAACCTGTATACGGTTCGGTTCTACCGGAAACGAAGGAGGCCTTGGTCAAACTGCGTGAAATGTACGCCAAAGGCCTTCTCGATCCAGAACTGGGTATCCGCAAAGAAGCGGAAGAAACAGTTATTAACGGTCAGGCGGGGATGTTCTTTCAAGGTTTTTATGCTGGGTACTGGCCCCTTCCGAGCGCTTGGCAGAACGAGCCGGAGGCGAACTGGCAAGCATACGCACTCCCGCTGGATGCAAACGGAGCATACCATGTGAAGGTGGATAATCCGTCAAGTTCATTCTTGGTGGTACGAAAAGGATATGCTCATCCCGAAGCGATCATTAAAATTAACAATCTGTACCTTCGTGATGAGTTCAAGTACGGTACGCGTTTTATGCTGGGCCGCAATTTCTTTGCTCCGGCAGATGAAGCACGATATGAATCGAAGGCAGCGCAGGATATTCTGATGGGAACCAAAACACCCGCCGATTTCAAGGACAAGTCTGAATACAAATTGCTGGAAAACTTAGTTTCGACAATAAAACAAACCAAATTGAAGCCTTATGATCAATATGGTATTTCCTATTGGAATGAACACAGCGACAGCTTTATGCGGGGTTATTCGCTTCTTGTAGGCGGAAGAAATTTTTTCGATCCAAACATCCATAAAGTTCAAAGCCTTACATATATACGAACTCCAACGATGGAGAAGGCTTGGGGTGAACTATCAAAACTGGAACATGATACATTTTTGAAAATTATTTTAGGCGCTGAACCGATCGATTCATTTGATCAATTTGTCGAGGAATGGAAGGAACAAGGGGGCGATCAAGTGACTGTGGAGGTGACCGCAGCCCATAATCATCGCTGAAGACCATCTTAAAATTCCATTAATCAAGCCGACGATTCCTGTTTCAGGAGCTGCCGGTTTTTTTGTTCTTCACTTTGATTAGTAAGTAAGGATAGACAAATGTATGTCGGTAGGTAGGATAAATGCTTACAGGCCAACTCAGGCTTTATGATCCCAGATGAAACCGCATACATTTCTCTATCCAAACAGACGTTCAATCCCTATCTCGATTTGTCTTCTCCGAGTCTTATAATGAAAGCGCAAACAACAATGATAGGGAAATATTCAGAACGAAGGGGAATCGAATGTGATGAGAACTAAACGGTTCATAAAAAGCAAAATGTTGACGAGACGTCTGGCCGTGCTGTCGATGTCTGCTCTGATGATTTCAACCCTTGCAGCCTGTGGGGGTTCCTCCAACCCTCCCACTGCGGAGGAAGCGGGCAAGTATGAGGTAACACCGGGAGACCCATTCAGTGCCTATAAAGACGAAATAACCGTAACGATGGGTCGTGTGACTACAGCCAACCCGAAACTGCCGGCTGGAGATACGTATGAGAACAACGCGTATACTCGGCTGGTCAAAGAAACATTTAACGCTCAGATTAAAGACCAATTTGAAGCCAACGGAGAAGATTACAGCCGTCAGGTTTCTCTCGCCATCGCCTCTGGGGAACTGCCTGACATGATGCGTGTCGATTCCAAGGATGAACTCAAAGAACTGGTTGATAATGATCTGATTGAAGATATGTCGGAAATTTACAAGCAGTATGCCACAGATAACATCAAGAACATTTACGAATCTTATGAGGGCCGTGCATTAGATAATGCGACGATAGATGGACGTTTAATGGGACTTCCGGCTACTTCCCTAGATTCCGCGCCAACCATGGTCTGGGTTCGTCAGGATTGGCTGGATTTACTGGGTATCCAACTTGACGCAGACGGAGACGGGGCCATCAAGCTGGATGATGTGGAGAAAACGGCCAAGGAATTCCTGAAAAGAGATCCTGGCCAATCCGGGAAACCGGTAGGTATTCCCTTTGTGAACACCCTTAATACAAGTGACTATAATGGTTCCGCCTATACCATGCTGGGAGTTGCCTCCACCAAGGGTGCATTCCCTCAATACTGGATGAAGGGAAAGGATGGCAGCATTGTTTATGGCTCGACAACAAAGGAAACCAAGCAGATGTTAGGCGTCATGGCAGATTGGTTCAAGAGAGGCATCATCGACCCGCAATTTGGAACACGCACATTTGATGATATTACGGCACTGTACACCAACGGCCAAAGCGGTATTGCTTTTGGACCATGGCATATTCCCGACTGGGGTCTGAGCAGCGTGAAGCAGATGGATAAGAATGCGAAATTCACGGCTTACACTTTGGAGGATGCAGACGGAAAGGTAAACGTGGCACACGCCAATCCAGCCAATCAGTTTATCGTTGTGAGAAAAGGATATGAACACCCGGAACTTGCCGTTAAAATAGTAAACCTTTTCTACGATAAACTGGCAAATGATAAAAATGTGGAAACATCTATGCCAGAAGCCGCCAAGTATCAAGAGAACGGCGTAGACGGTTCTACCAGACCTTTTAATATTGAAGTCAACTCGGCTACCTCGCTGCTGGATGATTACTCTGACGTTGTTCGCGGGATTAAAGGGGAGATTAGTCTGGATCAGGTCCGGACAACCGAATCAAAGAACAATATTGAAAGTATCCAAACCTACTTGAGCGATATGGATACGGATAACCTAACAGCCTGGGCGAAATATCACTCGCGTATCAACGGAGTGGGACTCATCGACAAACTGACACGGGAAAACAAATTCGTCTGGATGACACCCGCTTTCTCTGGCACTACACCAAGCATGAAACAGACATGGGCTAATCTGACCAAGATGGAGCAGGAATCTTTCATCAAAATCGTGACTGGTGCAGAATCTCTGGATTACTTCGATACTTTCGTTAGCAATTGGAAGAAACAAGGTGGGGACCAGGTAATTCAGGAAATTGAAGACGAGGCTGCATCCGAAAAATAAACAATCATGAACTGCTAGAAGGGCCGCGATAAGCAGCCTTTCTTCAGGAAAGGGGTCCATCCATGAAACAGGGAAATGATAGAGCAAAAGTTCGGTTGGGCACGGGTGCCATGTATCATATGATGATGCTTCCGGGAATTTTATTTTTACTGGTATTCAGCTATGTTCCGATGTTCGGTGTCATTACGGCGTTTCAGGATTATATACCAGCCAAGGGGATGTTTGGCTCAAAATTTGTAGGGCTGAAGCATTTTATTTATATGTTTAAGCTGCCGGACATCGCACAGGTTTTTAGTAATACGTTGGTGATTGCCATTGCCAAGATTCTATTGGGAACAATGATGGCTATCATTTTTTCCATTTTGTTAAATGAGATCCGCATCAAATTCGTTAAAAAATCCGTACAGACAATTGTTTATCTGCCACACTTTCTATCCTGGGTAGTTCTAGCATCCGTGGTTGTTAACATGTTCAGTTTGGATGGAATTGTGAATCAAATTTTGGCTTTTTTCGGTCTGGAGAATATTAATTTTCTCGGCAGCAACACCTGGTTCCAGCCGCTGATTATTGGGACAGACGTGTGGAAGGAGTTCGGTTACAGTTCCATCGTCTATTTGGCTGCAATTACTTCGATTGATCCGGGTCTGTATGAAGCGGCAGGAATGGATGGAGCCAGCTGGTGGAGAAAAGTATGGCATATTACATTGCCAGGTATGCTGCCTATTATCCTGCTCATGGGAGTGATGAGTCTGACCAATATTTTGAGTGCCGGCTTCGATCAAATTTATAATCTGTATAATCCGGTTGTCTATGAGTCGGGAGATATTCTGGATACTTATGTATATCGGATTGGACTCGTTGGGCGACAGTATAGCTTCGGTACGGCTGTTGGCCTGTTCAAGTCAGTGATCGGTATTGTTTTGCTATTGTCCGCCAACCATTTGGCCAAGAAATACACCGACCGAAAAATATTCTAAGGAGGCAAAGCCTATGTCATATTCTGTAAGCCTAAAAGATCGAATTGGCCGGTTTGTCATCAATGCCATCGTCATATTGCTGGCATTGATCTGCCTTCTTCCGTTATGGAATATCGTTGCGATTTCATTCAGCAGCAGCGAGGCCGTGTCAGCTAATGCTGTAGGTCTCGTACCGGTCAATTTTACAACAGCAGCGTATACGAAAATTATCGATGATGCTCAGTTCTGGCGTTCCTTTGGCATATCTGTTCTACGTGTTGTGCTCACACTTATTCTCAACATGATTCTTATTATTTTAATGGCATACCCGCTCTCCAAGTCGAAAAGGGAATTTAGGGGCAGAAACATTTATATGAATGTTATGATTTTTGCCATGTTGTTCAGCGGCGGGATGATCCCGAGTTATCTACTGATCAAAAACCTCGATATGCTTAATACAATTTGGTCGCTTGTTCTACCGGGAGCTGTCCCTATATTCAGTGTCATCCTTGTCATGAACTTCTTCTCTGCTGTACCTAAGGCGCTAGAAGAAGCAGCATTCATCGATGGGGCGAATCCGCTCCAGGTTCTGTTCAAAGTGTATGTTCCCGTGTCCATCCCTGCGCTGGCGACGGTAGCACTATTCAGTATCGTGGGAACGTGGAATGATTTTTTTAGCGGTTTGATCTATATGACCCAAGTCAGCAATTATCCGCTAATGACTTATATTCAGTCCCTTAACGTGAATATTGCCGAACTTCTTCAATCCGGCACCAACTCAGCACAACTCAGCAACCTGACTGAAATATCAAACAAAAATCTAAATGCTGCCAAAATCGTAGTCGCTGTCATCCCGCTACTGCTGATTTATCCGCTGCTTCAAAAATATTTTGTGACTGGAATTGTTGTAGGATCGGTAAAAGAGTAATTGTATGATGCGACTTGATTAAGATAAAAACATTATGCGTCTATTGGAAAGGTTGTAATGAACAATGGAAAATAAAAATTGGTGGAAAGAAATCGTTGTATACCAGATATATCCACGGAGCTTTCAAGATAGTAATGGTGATGGAATCGGCGATTTGAAAGGAATTGTTTCCCGTCTGGACTATTTGCAGCAACTCGGTGTCGGTGCGATTTGGCTATCACCAGTTTGTAAATCCCCTCAGGATGATTTCGGTTATGATATTTCGGACTATCGGGATATTGATCCGATGTTCGGGTCTTTGGATGATATGGGGATGTTAATTCATGAAGCTGGGAAACGTGACATTCGAATCATAATGGATTTGGTGTTGAACCATACTTCCGATGAGCACCCATGGTTTCAAGAAGCAAAAAAAAGTAAAGAAAATCCGTACCATGACTATTATGTCTGGAGAGATGGCGTTGAAGGAATGCCACCAAACGACTTGGGTTCCATCTTTGGTGGTTCAGCTTGGGAATGGGTACCCGAGATAGGACAATATTATTTACATCTTTTTTCTGTAAAACAGCCGGATCTCAACTGGGAAAACCCAAAAGTCCGACAAGAGATTTACGAAATGATCAATTGGTGGATAAGCAAGGGTGTAGGCGGTTTTCGGCTTGACGTAATTGACTTAATCGGAAAAGAGCCAGATTTGAAAATTACCAGCAACGGGCCGAATCTGCATAAGTATATCAGGGAACTCAGCAAGGAGACGTTTCAAAAAGCAGGAGACCTGCTGACGGTTGGAGAAACATGGGGCGCTACGCCAGAGATCGCCAAATTGTATAGCAACCCGGACGGCAGTGAGTTTTCAATGGTATTTCAATTTGAACATATTAGTTTGGACGAACAAGAGGGGAAAGGGAAGTGGGATCTTAAGCCTCTAGATTTTCAAGAATTAAAAAAAGTGTTATCTAAATGGCAGACAGAGCTGAAGGGGGATGCCTGGAACAGTTTGTTTTGGAATAATCACGACTTACCCCGAATCGTTTCTCGTTGGGGAGATGACGGAGAATACAGGATAGAATCGGCTAAAATGTTGGCAACCCTTCTTCATGGCATGCGAGGCACACCATACATTTATCAGGGGGAAGAATTAGGAATGACGAATGTTCAATATCCAATTGAAGACTATCGGGATATTGAGTTACTAAATTTCTACAAAGATAGAATTGAGAAAGGATACCCTGAAGATAAAGTTATGGAGTCAGTCTTTGCAAAGGGGCGTGATAACGCTCGAACACCAATGCAGTGGGACGCTTCCGACAACGCTGGTTTTACATTAGGGAACCCTTGGATTAAAGTAAACCCGAATTATAAGGATATCCATGCACAAGAAAGTTTAAATAACCCTGAATCCATATTCCATTATTATCGGAAACTAATCCGATTAAGGAAAGATCATGAAGTGATCATATATGGGGATTATGAGCTGATGTATCCCGAGAATAAAGATTTGTTCGCATACACTCGAACGCTGAAAGGAACCAAACTACTTGTAGTATGTAATTTTCAAAAATACACAACCCATCTCCCACTTCAGAAAGAGCTGGCAGAGACTAAACAGCTGCTAATATCCAATTATCCAAATAACATGTCTGAAGTAGAAATGCGCCCTTATGAAGCGAGGATGTACCTTATCGATACACTCAATAAATGAAAATGAATATCGTACAAAAGTGTATGATCAATAAATTTCTGATCTTAACTGGTTGAAAAATATTTATGAATTGAATTTAGAATAAGGGAAGAAGGATCAAGCAATATGAAAAGGGCATGGTGGAAAGAAGCTGTGGCTTATCAAATTTATCCGAGAAGCTTTATGGACTCCAATGGGGATGGCATTGGTGATATAAAGGGAATGATTCCTTTCATAGTCGAGGTATGAAAGGAATCATGGATTTGTTGATCAATCACACAAGCGACGAACACCCGTGGTTTATCGAATCAAGATCTCTTCGCTAGATTTGATTACTTACAGAATAAAGCTGAGACAAGTGACCTAAAGCCATATATCCAGCGCAATGTTATGGCCAAAATGGATTTAAATGTAGTTAAAGAAAGCCAAGAAACCATTGCCAATCGTATGGATGGGAAAATTCTCAGGGAAGACGATTTTGAGTCATTTAGGCAGTTTATATCTCATGATTTCGGAGAAATCAATAAAGAGAATAAACGTATTATCAATTTCCATCAGTTTAATCGTGAACGGGATACAGCCATTGTTTCCCTCATTTTAGGATCTGGTCTTAGGCTCTCTGAGGTAGCAGGTATTAACATTGAAGATCTGGATATAAATAAAGCTTTAGTGCGTGTTATACGCAAAGGTAATAAAGAACAATATGTATATTTCAGCAAGCGTTACTGGATTTAGAAAATTATCTGCAGATCAGAGAATCTAGATATATCCCAGAAAAAAACGAACCTTTTTTGTTTATTGCAGCTCCCATAGGTCGTAAAGGAAAAAGCAGACGCTTAACTCAGCGATCCATAGAGAAACTGATCGAAAAATATGCTACAGCTTTTGGAAAACCAGCTTTAACCGTGCATTCTCTGAGACATTCATTTGCAACGCGTTATCACCTGGAGAATAATGATGTACCTAGATTAAAAAATCAATTAGGGCATTCATCCATTCAAACAACAATGATTTATACTCATTTAACTGATGAAGAGATGAAGAATGCAGTGAATAATATGGATAAGTAATGTAAACCTCGAAAGAAATCAAAAGTAGTTTTATAACTACTTGTAATGATATATTTTACTGAAACAAGAGAATGAACATGAGAATGTGACAACAAGTTTACCCCTCAGAAGGAAAATGACAACAAGTTTATCCCTTTCAAAGAAAATGGTATCAGAAATATGATATTCAAAAATGCTTTAGGCTTATTCCAACAGAAGTCATATAAGAAATGGGGTAAACTTGTTGTCACTGAACATCAACGGACAAATATCACGTGTCGGATGATAAAAACATTATCTCATTAATTGCTGCGGAAATCGCGGCTTTTTTATTTTATGAGATAAAGTTCTTGTCAAAACCAAATGACAAGAACTTTATCTCATCACCGATTTTGACAAGAATATTATCCCATTTCCAACAAACCAATTCGGGTTATTGTACCATTTCACGATAGGAGCACCCCTTGAGTCACGGGCTTGATCGTTCACAGCCGAAAGTGGAAGATCTATAATCTTAGGATCATCATCGGAAGTATTGAGAAGCACATAGACGAATTGAAGACTTTATACATTTTTACAATAAGATACGTGCCTGTTATCTTCTGTCGCAATTTCTATTTTAGCGGCTTTTTTATGTTATCGGTACAAGTTCTTGTCCCGAGCCAAGGACAAGAACATGTTCCGATTGCCGATTTGATGATGATCTAAACAGATAACTTACAGTCCACTATTCACCACAACACACAAACTGATGTTCATTCGAAGGTCATGTTTGATTTTCGTGTGTAAAACTGGGTGGAGAGTTGGCTATTTCTGATGAGACGAGCGAATACAGGTGGGTTCCAAAGGAAAATGTTCAATTCAGTAAGCCCATTAATATACGGGTGAAACCTTCTTCCAAGATGAGCCACTATACAATCCAACGTTTGCTTTCTTCAGGCACAACAGGCTTGGTTTCATCTGAACGGGCAGGATAGAGCAATAGCGACAAGACCTATCCCAGTAGTTCTTTGGCTCCGTTCATCATTAAGGGCATAGCCTGTTTAACAAATGATTCCGCACTTATTGGGCACCCCTCATTGTTCCAAACGTAAGCAGCCCCATACATCCCCCAACTTAACATGATAGAAGCTGTATTTATTAAGAAGTGCGCGTTTGGACTCGATGGCATCTTGTCTTTGTCTATAAAGGAAAGAAGTATCGTTTGAATTTTTTCCTTTATTTGAATTTCGAATACAAGTCCAAGCGATGTATACCTTCTTTTGCACATCGTGCTTAGACCCTTGTGAAAATCGCACACACCCAGAAAAATACTCTGAATTGTTTCTTCATTTAGAACTTCGTGACCGTTTATTCTACGATTTATGATTGTCATAAATGATTCCATTAGTTTGGCCTCAAGAATTTCGAATTTATCTACAAAGTGCGCATAAAAAGTCGCTCTGTTAACAGTAGCCCGCTCTGCAATATCCCTAACGGTTATCGATTCAAAGTCTTTTTCTTGAATTAATGAAGCAAAAGCGTCTTGAAGGAGTCGCCGTGTACGTATCACACGAGGATCAGCTTCATTCTTTTTAATGGTCATCGTTAAGATCTCCCCTAATAAAACGACATTATAGAAATGGTGTTGTCTATACAACGGTTTATGGTTATTGATGATTGCGTACCATTCGGTTGGTATTATAACATATAAATACAACAAGTGTTGTTCAAACTACTAATGTTGTATTGAAACAAAATGCAGAATGCTGCTTTTCCAAAAGGAGGAGAGAACCATGTCGGTTTCACAACCGTCACTAACGATGGAGCACCAACTTTTTTTTGATGTTATTGGAGAACGCCGGTCAGTTCGTAGCTATGATCCCGAGATCAAGATTTCGCGGGAGGAATTGACCGAAATATTGCGGCAAGCCACGCTCGCTCCTTCAGCCGCTAACCTGCAGCCGTGGCGTTTTCTAGTTATCGACTCGCCGGAGCTGAAGCAGAAGCTGCTTCCGATCGCATTCACTCAACAGCAAGTGGTCGAGGCTTCGGCTGTCATTGCGCTACTCGGAGATTTGGAGTGTTATAAATCGGCCGAGAAAATCTACGGAATGGCGGTCGATGCGGGTTACATGCCTGCAGAGACGGCTAAATCGTTCGTGGAACGCTATACCGGGATGTATTCGAGCATGCCGCCCGAGGCCATCCGCGAAAAAGTTTATACCGACGGCGGGCTAGTATCGATGCAACTCATGCTTGTCGCCCGCGCTAAAGGCTACGACACGGTATCGATGGGCGGCTACAACAAACAAAAGTTCATGGAAGCGTTCCGGATATCAGAACGCTACGTTCCGATTATGCTGATCGCCATCGGCAAGGCGGCGAAGCCCGGTCATCCGACGGTGAGGCTGGCAGTTGATGATGTAGCTTTCTTTAACGAAATGCCTAGAGAATAACAAAATGAAAAAGACTTGGCGCCCGCATAATCAACGGCCAGCAGAGACTTGAGGGATACCATCGTTAATTTCAATTCTTGTTTTGCTCGATTGCTCGGGACGGTAGTACAAAAAGATACCAGCTTGAAGCGCTCGCAAAGATTGAACAGCAGATGCTAATGTTGTAATCGTTCCTTTCGAATAACAACGAAGTTATTGGTGGTATTCAGCTTACAATTAATTATTCCGAGGTTTTCGAGATTAGGTACAGAGGTTAAATTGAGGGTGTTCGTGTAGACAGGATTATTATGGCAAAGGAATTGGAGAGTCCCCATTTTGTTATACTATTAATGAGGCTAAAACAATGGGTTACGAAATAATCTAACTGACAACCATACACACCGTAAAGATGCTACAGATTCAATAAACGACTTGGATTTGTTGCTAGTCAAGATAGTATGAAATTCACTCAGTAATTAGTCCATACAACTAACGCGAAACGTTAGTTGTACAACAGTATGGAGCAGTTTTGCCAGTTGGCAGCTGCTCCATTTTTATTAAGCTAACCAGGTTAGCGCAGCCGGCCAAACGATCGGCTGATCTTTTCATTACGCTTATGGGCAGGTTAGTGGAATTAATGTAAAGAAGGGAACACTTCATAACCGTGGCCTAGAATTGCCGAACCCCATTAGGTAGCGTTTGCGTAAAAGCGAAAGGATAAAGTTCTGAGATACATTCAATGCTACTTCGGATAAACTTGATTCTTTTCAAATAAATTCCTAACCTGATCGGCCATAAATTGTGTGGAATGCGGCATTTGATGACGTACCCACCACTCCACAATGCCAATAAAAGCAGAGGCCATGAATTGGGCTTTTAACTCATTGTCGATAACGGGCTTATTGTCAGTACTTTCCATTTTATTCATAAGATTGACTGAGATGAAATTCAGCAATCGGTCCCGGAATAGAAAGGCTCTTTGATTGGAAAACATAGCAGAGAAAAACTGGAAATTGTCACGCAAATAATCAAAAACCGGTTTGGGCTCTTGTACCATTCCTTGGCTAAGCGGATTGGCCTCCCGTTTCTTGCACAACGAAATCAATTCGTTGATGTGATCTTCAATGCATTTATCCAAAAGGTCGTATTTGTCACTGTAATGCAGATAAACGGTGCCGCGGTTAACATTGGCACGCTCCGCTATCTCGTTAATAGTGATTTGTTCAAAGTCTTTTTCCGAAAAAAGCTCCAGAAACGACTTCGTTATGGACTGCTTGGTTCGGAGAATGCGTCGGTCGGTTTTAACAGCGTTTTCCATTCCTTTCGTTACCTCCTTCAGTTAATCAACAATTCTTAGGGTGTTGTTGTATATAAAACAAATACGCATCCATTAACCATTGAGTAATCGGGGCTTCTGTCTATAATATTAATCAACGACCGTTAAATATTCAACACACGTCACCAAGAAAAATTTTGGGTAAAGGAGCATTTAACAATGGAAAATATACGAGATAAAGTGGTGATTATAACTGGAGCCTCCAGCGGAATAGGGGAAGCTACAGCGAAGTTGTTGGCACAAAATGGCGCAAAGGTGGTATTGGCAGCCAGAAGAGAGGAACGTCTGCATGCGATTGCTAATGAAATTAAACAGGGTGGCGGCGAGGCCGTTTCTGTAAAAGCAGACGTCGTTTCTGCCGAAGATATGCAGAATTTGGCCAAGTTTACCTTAAGTGTGTATGGCCGAATTGATGTATTGGTGAACAATGCAGGGGTCATGCCGAGTTCCAGGCTGAATGAATTAAGAGTAGAAGAGTGGGATCAAATGATCGATGTGAACATCAAAGGCGTTTTATACGGTATCGCAGCGGTATTGCCTACCATGCGGGAGCAGCAGTCCGGTAATATCATTAACCTATCCTCTACAGCCGGTTATCATGTGTCCCCTACAAATGCCGTATACGCGGCCACCAAGTTCGCAGTTAGAGCCATCTCGGAAGGGCTGCGCTTGGAAGAGTCTTCGACTTCGCGTATTAGATCTACCTTGATTGCTCCTGGTCTGACGAAGACCGAACTTTTTGACAGCATTACCAGCCCGGAAGTGCAGACGATCGCCAATCAAATAAGCGGCATAGGGATTTCTCCTTACAGTATTGCTAGAGCCATCGCGTTTGCCATTAATGAACCTGATGACACCCTAATCAGTGAAATTATGGTTAGGCCGACCGCGTTGCCTTGAACATTTCCAAACAAGATGATAGGGAATTTTCCTTATGGCTGAAAATCAAAATACTGGTCATCTACCATCTAAGGCTATTATCCAACTGTAAGCTGATAACGGAAAGATGAATTTACTTTATATATAACAAGAGCTATCATGTTAAATTGTTTTTTGAACTAACTGGGAACGTTAGTTCAATGAAACAGCGACAGTCTAGGACTTTATTTTCTGTCGCTGTTTCAATTTCTAGGGTAAGTCTAAAACTTATTTTATGGAGTCTGACGGTATGACAATTCAAAAAGCCGCGCGGAATAAGAACATCCAGTCTAATCGGGAGACAAGAACATGGTCCCATTGAAAGTCACTATTATAGCGGCTTTTTTGTTTTATCGGTACAGGTTCTTGTCCCGATTGCCGTAATGAACACAAACATGATCCAATTAACAATTAGACATTTATCTATACATTTGTAAAATAGCAAATGTCGTTATGCTTACCTCAGAAATTTCAGAGTAAGACTTTAAATTTCATCAGTGGGGAGACGATTGCCCCTGATCCGCCCCAAATGCTCTTCTACTGCCATCTGCAGGAGCGCTAGAAGCTTTACTACAAAACCGCAGTGAAAGAAACAGACCACTTCAGATTGAAGTAAAAGTAATTTAAGTAATTTAGTTTAAGAAAAAGGAATGCTTAAAGTCGATCTGAAAAATGCCTGTTAGTGGTCGTGGAGCACTTAGTGATCTTAATGCACCTTCATATCTATTCTCTATATTAACTGACCCTCGCATCAAAAACATCGAATAAGATTGATCAAGGAGTGGATTTTGAATAATGATGTCTTTAACCCACAGTAACAACCATCATCAGATTCCAAGTGGTTTTTCGAGCACATTTTAACAACCTGCGAAAATGATCGTCAATCGAATTGATGTAATTTGACATAGGCTTAACAATTAATAAAATTCTTGGTTTCGAGGGGGGATTGGAGAAATGTAGCTGTAGTTCAGCAAACCTGGAGCTGTCATATATACGAGTGAGACAAAATGGAATCAACCCGGGCAATACCAAATCTGCACTGCTAAGTGTCATTTCCTCCGTTGTGGCAGATGTGGGTTCCTCTCCATAGGACGTCATGTACCAGAATTCATCACCTCTCACGTCTACATGTTGCAGCTCAGCCTCGTCTACCGTTGTACCCAACCCGGAACTCGTTGATACGATTGAATTCATTGGAATAGATGGATTTTAACCTGAAAAATATCGAGGGAAAATCATTTTTTTCATCACTATATTGTACAACCTGTTGTCTATAAAGTGGGATGTAAACGAATACAACAATTGAATTCATCATGTTATTATGAATCCACAGCAAGAAAGAAGTTAATCCTGCTGAGTAAAAGGAAATATAAAACAATTTGCAAGGAGGATTTTTTCAACCCTTTGGGATTGGAAATGGATTTAAAACTAGCTTCGAAAACTAACATACCAGGAGGAATTAACATGTCAAATTCAAAAATTAAAATCGCCGTAGCTTGTGGAAGCGGAGTAGCAACTTCTACTATCGCAGCAGATGGAGTGAAAGAGGTATTAAAAGAAGCAGGAATTGAACATTACGATATCATTAAAACGAGTATGACGGAATTACCGAATATTATTGACAACGTCGATATTGTTCTGACAACTAATAATTTTAAAACCGATGAAAAGCCATATATGAATATCATGGGATTTGTAACAGGGCTTAATGAAGAAAAATTGAAAAATCAATTGGCTGAAAAACTGCTGGATTTAAAAAATAGTTAAGGTGGTAGATCATAATGGATACTGTGCATAATATTATTAAATCTATTACTGATATGGGAGCAACAGCTATTTTACCAATAATAATCACCGTATTAGGTCTAGTTTTTCGAATGAAAATTGGAAACGCTATCAAATCAGGCCTTTTAGTTGGGGTAGGCTTCTTAGGTTTAACATTAGTTGTTGGCTTGCTCAATTCCTCCCTAAAACCGGCAGTTGATTATTATGCAAAAATCGGTTCTGGATTTACAATTGCAGATATTGGATGGCCAGCTGTAGGGGCGGCATCTTGGGTGCCTCCTTTTGCAGCATTAGCAATTCCTCTTGGTTTAATTATTAATCTAGTATTAGTTCGACTTAGATGGACAAAAACGTTAAATGTGGATATATGGAATTACATGCATTTTCTAATTCCAGGAGCTTTGGCTTACTTTCTTTTTGACAGTTTCTGGTTAGGGTTGGTAGTAACATTGGTGATGTCTGTTATTGCTCTATTCGTTGGTGATTTAATTGCTTCAAAATGGCAAGAATACTTTGGTTTAGAAGGTACAACCTGCACAACTATTATTTATTCAGCTTGGGGTTATCCGATTGCCTGGCTGGTAAATAGAATCATTGATTTCATTCCTGGTTTAAATAAATTGGAGTTTTCTCTGAGTAAAATTAATAAAAAAATAGGCGTTCTCGGGGACCCAGTTATTATTGGATTTATTGTTGGATTAGTTTTAGGGGCAATTACTAAAAGACCTGTTACAGAGATAGTGACTATGGCCACAGGGATAGCTGGAGTTATGGTATTAATGCCTAAAGTTGTTGGAGTGATGATGGACGGGCTATCTCCAATTGGGAAATCGGCAAAAGACTTTATGATTAAACGCATGGGGAATAACTCCAATCTAAATGTGGGGATGGATATTGCGCTAGGCTTAGGCGATCCGACTACTATTACAACTACAGTCGTTTCTATTCCAATTGTTATGTTATTGGCACTCATTTTACCTGGAGTTCAGTTCTTTCCAATAGGACTGTTAATGTCTGTTACCTATATTTCTGTAATGTGTACGTTAACAAGTAAAGGAAATCTATTCCGTTCTATTGTGTCGACAGTAGTATTTTGTATTATCACATTTTATTTGGCAGGATTTGTTGCACCAGGTGCAACACAGATGCTTAACAGCGCAGGTGTCGAGTTAAAAGGTTTAGGGACAGATGTTACTTTTTCTGAGATATGGAACTTATTAATTTATTGGGTAAGCACTTTAGTTAAATAAAGACTAGAGAAGAGGAAAAATAATGAATCTGATTTTACCTTCAATATTTGCAGCAGATTTAATGAACTTAAAAAGTGAATGCGATGTTTTATATGAAGAAGGATTTCAAGTACTTCATGTAGATATGATGGACGGAAACTTCGTCCCTCATATCGCATTTGGACCAGAACAAATTAAAAATATAAAAAAACAAGTGAATATGAAATTAGATGTTCACATGATGGTATCAGCCCCAGAGCAGCATATAGCGAGTGTATTGGACACTGGAGCAGAAATGATATCAGTTCACTATGAATCAACTCCTCATATTCGTTTTGTCATTGATCAGATTAAGCAACATGGAAGGAAAGCAGGGATCGTCATTAATCCTGGGACGGACACCTTTATATTGAAACCTTTTCTAAACATCATTGACTATGTTCTAGTTATGTCGATCAATCCAGGAAGACCTAATCAAGTTTTTATGGAAGAAACGATTGATAGAATAAGAGAACTGAAAGTAATGATAGGTCAACGAGATATTCAGATCGAAGTTGATGGTGGAGTAGATGAGAGTATAGCTAGTCAATGTATCGAAGCTGGAGCATCTTTGGTTGTCATCGGATCATATTTATTTTCGAATAACAAAGCACATGTGAAGAATTTGAAAAGTCTAGAACATGGAGAGAGAAAGGATGAGAGAAAATGAAATCATTAAAACTGTATGGTGCCAGAGACATACGTTTTGGAGGAGCGGAAAAACCTCAAATACTGGATGGAAAAGATGTCATTGTAAAAATAAAAGCATGTGGCATTTGTGGATCTGATATCTCTCGATATAAAAAATTGGGTGCAGTCACACCTGGTCAGGTATGGGGACATGAATTTGCAGGTGTTGTAGAACAAGTTGGCGATCAAGTAACAGATCTAAAAGTTGGAGACCATGTTGCTGGATGTCCAGCACTAATTGAAGAAGATGATTATTATTATCGAGCAGGTCAACCAGCTAGAGCGAATTCATTGCATGCAATAGGTGCTAAGGAACCTGGTGGATTCGCCGAATACATTAAACTCCCAGAGAAGAATTTAGTTAAAGTACCTGATGATTTGGATTTCGAATCAGCTTCTATGGTAGAACCTTCTACTGTAGTTTTACATGGGTATTATCGAACCAATCTATCGGTGGGCGACGATGTGGTCATTGTTGGAGCAGGGGGAACCATTGGGTTGTTTGCTGTTCAATGGGCAAAAATATTTGGCGCGAAAAAAGTAATTGCGGTTGATATTGATGATGAAAAACTTCAAATTGCGAAGGAATTAGGCGCCGATTATACGATAAATTCTCTGAATGAAGATGTTCTGACAAAGGTCGCTGAATATACGGATGGCATGAATGCAGATATTGTAGTTGAAGCAGCTGGAACGCCCCATACAGCAGCAACTGTGTTTGGTTACGCCAAAAAAGGCGGCGGAGTTGTGTTCCTAGGTATCCCTTATGCAGACGTTGCGATGGAAAGATTTTATTTTGAAAAAATCCTAAGAAGTGAGTTAACCGTGTGGGGATCATGGAGTTGTGTATCCGCACCATTCCCAGGTAAGGAATGGGCAACGACTGTTCACTTTATGCACAATAACAGATTAAATACTAAAAAAATGATTACACATCGTATACCGCTTGAAGAAGGTTCAGAAATGTTTGAACGATTAATGGAAAGAAAAGAACTTATCGGCAAGGTAATCATGTATCCAGAAAGCTGAAGGTGAACTTATGGACAAATTAATTAAACAAATGGAAGTCATTATGAAAGAATTAGAAAGAAGTATTTCCTTAATGAATGTTGGTGAAAGTGAACAAATTCTACAAGTCTTGTATAATACAAAGCGGATTTTCCTTGCTGGTTCAGGGAGATCAGGTTTAGCGATCCGTGCTTTCGCTAATCGACTGTTGCACTTAGGTAAAACGGTTTATATTGTTGGTGATATTACTACTCCAAGCATTCAAGCAGAGGATATTTTATTTATTGGTTCTGGTTCAGGAGAAACCGCTGGTCTAATAGTAAATGCAAAAAAAGCAAAGCAATCAGGAGCAAAGGTAATTCTTAATACAACGAATTCGCAGTCGACTTTGGGGAAACTAGCTGATTACATGCTTTTAATTAATATTGACAATAAAGAAACGGATACTGATTTAATGGAATCTTCTATTCAACCAATGGGATCGGCATTTGAGCAATTAAGTCTTCTCTTGTATGATGCGATTGTTTTGGAATGGGTAGCTAATTTTAATGAAACCTATGATGACATGAAATTAAGACATGCTAATTTGGAATAAACGTTTGATTTGAGCAAAACAAAATTTCGATTCTTCACAGAGCGCCTCCAAGACCAAAGATTAAATTGAGTAATTTGAATACGACCTAAACTTGAAGCCTCTTATATAATCCTCTGGAGCTGTCAATATTATTATTAACAAGGAAGGAGGAGAGAGAGCCATGCAGCTTGATGATAGAAGCAGCAGCTTGCTGCAAGAATTGTTATCAAATCCAAGTGTGAAGAGTAAGAACTTGGAACATAAGTATGGTTTAAGCCGCAGGCAAATCAGTTACAGCCTTGAAAAAATCAATGACTGGTTAGAGGGCCAACGCCTACCAAAAATTGAACGGAATAAACAGGGTGTTTTTATTGTTGATGCTACTCTCTTCTCTGCTGTGCTTAATGAAGTAAACAAGCCTTCGACAAAAAAATATATTTTTTCTGAAGCAGAGCGAGTAGAACTTATTATTCTGATCCTACTGAGTCGTAGTGAAGAATTATCTTTATTTCATTTTACCAGTTCCATTTACGTAAGCAAGAATACCATACTAAATGATCTAAAAGCAGCACAAGAATTAGTCGAACCTTATGATCTTAGTATCCGTTATTCCCGGTTATCTGGTTACTCAATTGAGGGTGTTGAATTTCAAAAAAGAAAGTTATTGATTGATGTCGTTAACAAAATTCATCACATGTACAATGGGGAAAAATGGGTTCAACAGTTAGCAGAGATCACTGAAAAAGAAGTGCAACAGATTCATGAACGTCTTGAAAAGATTGAAAGCCATCTGAGCTTGAAATTTACAGATGATAAGATGAAGACTTTGCCACATATCCTACTGATCTTGCTGCGAAGAATCAAACTTGGGAAAACAATAAATTCCTTTCATATTAGCTATGAAGAATTATCGGATACCAAGGAGTACCAAGCGGTTCAAGAACTACTATCGGATTTGGTGCATATCCCGACCGAGGAAAGATTATTCATAACGCTGCAAATTCTTACGACGAATGTTTCCTCATCTGAGCTCCTTGGGGAAGACATTGTATCAGATTTAAATCAGGCATTGAAAAAGATGCTGGAGCGATTCGAGAAAATGTCCTGCATCCTCTTACAAGACAAAAAGCAGTTGTTGCATATGATCATGCTGCATATAAAACCTGCATATTATCGCATTAAATACAAACTTACTATTACTAATCCACTACAAGAAACAATTAATAGTGAATTCATAGAACTGCACCACCTTGTAAAAAAGTCAGCAAAACCTTTAGCTGATTACATTGGCTGTGATATTCCAGATAGTGATTGCACTTATTTAACGATGCTGATAGGCGGTTGGTTAACAAAGCAAGGAGACAGCATTCTGAGTAAAACAAAAGCAGTAGTGGTTTGTGCTAACGGAGTATCCGTTTCTAAGCTTTTACTAATTACTTTGAATGATTTATTTCCTGAATTTATTTTTTTGGATTCCTTATCTGTGAGAGAATTCAAGATGTATGATTTGGAATATGACATTGTTTTTTCTTCCGTATATCTGCAAACGAACAAACGACTATTTATAGTCAAGCCAATATTACAAAAGGAAGAAAAGATCTCTCTACGAAAACAAGTGATGGAATTATTGCATGGATTCACTCCATCTGAATTAAGTTTGAAAAATATTCTGGAGATCGTTGAGAAATATGCAACCGTTCAGAACAGGCAACTTCTTGCAAAGGAATTACAACACTACTTTACAAGCCATCACTCGTTGTCTTTCAAATCACAACCCGAATTACAAAAGACAAATTTGCATGACCTGATAACGCCGGAGAATATTACATTGCTTCCTTCAGTATCATCTTGGGAAGAGGCTATACGATTAGGGGCGCTACCGCTGCTGCTTCAAGGGAGTATCCAACCTTCTTATGTAGAAGCTATGATCCAACATTACGATGTGGAAGATCCGTATATCATTATTAGCCCAAATGTGGCAATTCCTCATGATAGTCCCGAAAGTGGGGTAAACGAAGTAGCTATGAGCTTGCTCCGTTTAGAGCAAGGCGTTGAATTTGCAAGAAATAGGCCGATAAACATCGTTATTATCATAGCCGCTGTCGATAAACAACAGCACTTAAGGGCATTGGTTCAGTTAATGAAACTTGTTGAAAGTAAAGATGATTGTGAAGCTATCATTCAAGCCCAAAGTGCAATGGATATCCATAGTATCATCAAAAAATATGGTACGGATTATTAAAAAGATATCTATGTTTTCCGATTTTTATAAAAGGGAGTAATTATTATGAGCGCAAAAACGATAAATGGACTCGTGTTTGATCAGGATTTAATTCAACTGCACGCACGTTACGATTCGAGGGAAGAGCTTATCAAAAGCTTTGGAAAAAAGATAGAAGAGAAAAATTATGCCAAAAAAGGATATACAGAATCTTTGCTTCAACGTGAAATCGAATATCCGACCGGAATCAACATGGGGACAATTGGTATAGCAATTCCACATACAAATAAAGAATTCGTTAACGAAACTGCTATTGCCGTTGCAGTTTTAGATAATAGCATAGAGTTCGAGGATATGGGGGGATCTGATGTAACTGTCAACGCAGAAATTGTGATGGTACTTGTAGTAAAAAATCCTAAGATGCACATCTCATTTTTAAAGAACTTAACAAGTTTGTTTCAAGAAGAAAAATTCGTTAAACGTTTTCAAAATGCAACTAATCCTGCCGAAATCGAGGAAATACTCTTGAAGTTGCTTTAATAGAGACACATAAAATAATGTTGTAAAATTAATTAAATTGGTTGATGGGACCGGATATGAAATTGCGACATATAACAATGATGGAAAACTGGATTTACAGCCAAATACAGATTATCATCTCAAAGTAGAAGCGCAAGGCAATATCACTAAGGTTTATTTGAACAATAAATTAGTTATCGACACAAAAGATCAAACTTATAAAGAAGGATACTTTGGTCTCAATGTATGGAATACAACGGCTTTTTTTAATGATGTTAAAGTGAAACTAAAACATAAAGATGAATGATTAAGAAAAGTTAAATAATGATATTTGTATCTCTATGGATTTAGTTTGTGTCGCCGCACAGCGACACAAACTTTTTTTAATTATTTGATCCATTTTCAGAGACAGAATACTTAATCCTGTTTGGTTCAATGTACATCGACACAAAGTTTCCAATCAAAACTACCTTATAAAATCCAAGCTTAAGCAGGAAATTTGCAGAAACGGTTATGATTGAAGACGATACCTTCTATATATGGGGTGAAGAATGCATTGTAAGCAAAATATCAAGTGAGAAAGGCATAAAGTTGGAAGAGCAATTTTTGTTTGTATTTAATCGAATTGAACAAACCAAACATAACTTAATGATGGGGGCATTATCAATGAATAAGGAAGATGAGAAATTACTGCAATATTATCTGGAACTCAAAGGTCCGAATGCGGGGGAATGGAACTCTTCTCCACAGTGCCTTCACACACAGTTGGTGACAAGAGATTACGTAAGAAGACATTCGATATTTTTGATGAAATCCAAGTATGTAATGTTGGTATCGGAACTGGAGATTGGGACGATTACCTTGGATATTGGCTTAAGGGAAGAGGTGGTTTAACCAGCATTGATATTGACGAAAGTATTTGCGAGATATTTGAGTATAGACAACAGAGGGAGCAGCATCCGAATCCATCAAAAGTTTTATGCAGGAGCATATTCGATTCCGATTTGCCTCAAGAAGCCTTTGATATTGTAACCCTAATTGGGTCCGCTATTAATGAAACAGGGGACTTCAAAAAATGCTTAGATTCGTGTTTTAGTTTAATCAAGCATGGGGGATATTTGATGTTTATGGCAAGTTTAAAATATACACCCGTTGAAATGTTAGAGGAATACATAAGTAATACTAAGTATCATATTGTGCAAAAAACTGTATACGAAGTGTTCCTTGAATATCCGTTTTTCATCAGCAAAATCAGAAAATAATCAGGCTAAGTGTAAATTGACTTACTGTAACCACTCTATTTGTATAGGCTTGGTTGCACAATCTTTGGTACTTCGCGAATAATTTTTTCTTTTATTTGCGATATAAAAGTTTTCATTTGTAAAGTGATTATTTATATTCTTACCTTCAGTCAGTCATTTTCGTTGAAAGTTCTTTACCTCGGTTGGTGACGGTAAAGAACTTGCCAACGAGATCTGAAGGGGTTACCTATGAGAGCGATACCTTGCCCCGCTCCGATGCAGTTCGGCATATTTCTGCGTGTTTGTCCCATATAATTTCCACCTTAGGCTTAGATTTTGTTCAATCAAGAATGAGGGTTGACACCTATATCGGGAACAAATATAATAAGGCTAATCAAAACACATGAACAGTTGATCATATGTTTATATAAATTCAATTCGTTTCTTTCAAACTGTATAGAGAGGGAATGAAAAGTCGATCGAAACAGTGGAAAGGTATTATGACAAACCATTCAATTAGTTTAAGGAGAGGATAACGGTGTCCGTAAACAATCATGGTCATGACCATGGAAATAACCATAAGCATGTACATACCAACAATAAAAAAGTACTCCTGATTTCATTCATCATTATTACGGTGTATATGATTATCGAAGCGGTTGGAGGTGTGATTACCAACAGTTTGGCTCTGCTTTCCGATGCGGGTCATATGTTGTCCGATTCCATCGCTTTAGGGGTGGCTTTGCTTGCATTCACATTTGGCTCCAAAGCTGTAAACACAGGGAAAACATACGGCTACAGGAGATTTGAAATTTTAGCTGCAGCCCTTAACGGTGTTACGTTGATCGGCATTTCACTTTACATTTTTTACGAGGCGATTGAGCGGTTTATGAATCCTCCGGAAGTAGCCACATTTGGCATGTTGATTATCAGTACCATCGGATTGCTTATAAATCTGTTGGTTGCGTGGATTATGATGCGTGGAAGTGACACCAAGGAAAACCTGAATATGCGCAGTGCCTATTTGCACGTACTCAGTGATATGATGGGGTCAGTTGGCGCCATTGCCGCAGCTCTTATGATGATGTTTTTTGGCTTGGGCTGGGCAGATCCGCTTGCTAGTGTCGTTGTCGCGGGACTTGTTTTACGTAGCGGTTACTTTGTCACAAAATCGTCCTTGCATGTTTTGATGGAAGGGACGCCCGAAAATGTTGATATGAACGAAATTGTCAATTCGATCCGAAGGATAGATGGTGTTAAGGGAGTCCATGATGTACACATTTGGTCCATTACAAGCAGCATGAACGCTCTTACTGCTCATGTTGTCGTTAACGGAGAAAAATCGATCTATGAAACCGAAGTGATTCTAAAAAAAATCAAACACATGCTGGAACACAAAGAAATCTGGCACGTGACCTTACAAGTTATGTCGTCCGAACGGCATGCTCACGATAGCTCGATTTTATGTACCGTCAAAGCCGATGTGACGGATGCGCATGCTCATCATCACCATTGATGGACACGGAATCGTCAACATCAACCGCTGTAGACGAAATGAATTTATTCCCCCACAAGCGGCCTCTCCACTCCATAGTGTGATGAGGCTGTTCTGCTACTTATGGAAACTAAATTTAAAATGCCGCCAAATGAGGCGAAAAAACTGCATTCATTGCTCTTTAAGAAAGCAAAGGCATACTTTCGTGAACAGTCTAAAGAGAAGCCTAATCCAACTAATGCAGAAGTGCTTTGTTATATTTTAAGTGGGGAGGTAAAGTAAATTGGCTCGTCCGGTTTCTTTCAGTAGCAGCGACTTGGCATGGGAATGTGCACAAGTAAAAAGAAAGCTTTTAAATGATGTCAAAAAGGGGCGATTATCGCGTCTTTCAAAATCAGATGTGTACGATATGATTGCAAAACGCCCGCGAATCAGATTGAAAAGCTCGCGAATGTTGTGGACGGGTTCCTATAAGGAATATTTGGAAAAATGGTTCACCAAATTGAATGAGGAAATACAATTAATCCTAGACTCGGCCTCTGAAGGAGAACCAACGATTACAAGTCCTGAGATTGTAGCCCAGGAGCACCGGGAATTGCAAGCCAAGGTTACTCATTTACACAGCTTATAAGTACGTATAAAGATGCTTTGGACGAATTACGCATAGAGAACGGACAGTACCGAGAATTAATCAGCCAGCATTTCGGAGATATTGACTTATTCTAATGATCCTGAATGTCCCGTGTACTGATACCCTTCGCATACATATGTGCTCCTCAATGCCGGTCACATTCGTTTGATTTTTCTTCACGACTACAGGTTCAAATTCTACATCACCGTATTCGGAGGTTACGGTTTTCTTACTGTTGTAGCCGTCGCGGCTGTTTCTCGTTTGTTTGTTTTTACATCATGTTTCTCATAACCGGGATGCGTATCCAGTTCGGCTTCTAATGCTTCTTGAAGTACATCTGCAAATAATTCCTTTAATGTCCATTGAATATCTTCTGCCGATTGAAAATTATGCTCTTTTACGAATTGACGTAATTCTTGTTTTGACAATAATCCGCTTCAGGTCACCATGTGCTTATTCCTCCAACTTTGATCTAGTAGTCAGTATTGACAAATTTATCTCAGTTGAAGTAAAGATTATGTCCAAACTAAATTGTTACTTCAAGCCTTGTACGGAATTGAATTACAAATGGGTGAATCTCTCCCGGAGCGACTATTCTTTGGTGTGACGGTTCACTCGCAATTAATGAAAGCAGGCCGCGTGATAGATTTGAGGGCTGAACGCATTCTTATCATTGGAAATAAAACTGTATTTCATGAATATATCCAATCGTTATCGAGAATTGGTAATTTGTTAGAGAAGAAGATCATTGTTGTTTATCTTGGAGGTTTTCCAGGACCGGATAAACGATTTTTTCTTCGGCAAATCCAAGATAAATTTGATAAAAATGGTCTTCAGATTGAAGTTCAGTTTTGGGGCGACATCGATTGGGGAGGGTTCCAAATATTCCGGCATTTGCAAAAATCAGTGTTTCCACAACTACGACCCTATCGTATGGATAAGACTACTTTCCATCAGCATTTGGATTGGGCAGAAACCTTCACTGCAGATTATCAAGTCAAATTGGAGCAGCTACTGGAAAACACGGATAATTCCTAGTTTCACGGATTAATTCGAGAGATGTTGTGTACGGGCAAGCGTTTAGAGCAAGAAGCTATACTATTATAAACTGTATTTCAGCCACTGGTTGTTGCCGAATTCTATAAGATTCGTGGTAATACTTTGTATTGACAGTGTATTTCACAATAGCCGCGACTTTTGCGGCTTTTTTCATTTATTGTTATTAGTTGTTTTCTTGGACTGGGACAAAAATCAAAATTGAGCCTTCTATTTTTACCATAAAAATGCAAGTAAATCCGTAACTGGCCGATCAAGGAAACAAGGTTGTTACCAGGTTGGTGTAGAGCAAGGTAACGTCTGGGTATCTTGGCGGCTTATTTAAATGGGGGATGAAGAGCCAGTTGCAGACTACATTCTCAGTTCCCGGCTACAGCAAGCGATCAAATCGTCCCGGAAATGCGGGTCGCCGAAACAGACCACATCATTACTAAAAAGCAATGGGGAGCTTTTTACGGAACGGAGCTCGACCTGCAGTTGCGTCGCCGGGGAATCGACACCATCGTCTTATGCGGCATCGCTACCGGGCTTGGCGTGGATACGACCGCGCGGGAAGCGTTTATGAATGGGTATCAGCTGATTTTGGCGATCGATGCCATGACCGGGTTTTCTCAAGCCGAGCACGATCACGTGAAAAATTTTATTTTTCCACGCATCGGGCGTGTTCGGACAACACAGGAAATCATTTCTGCCTTTGCTGAAGTTTGAACCCAAAGGAGATGTGCCCTTGGATTTATCAGGTTCCAGGGGTCGTTTTTTTATTTCAGGAGGTTGGTCTCTATGACCCAAAAGAGAAGTCCCAAGTCCGATAGGATGTACCCCTGGTATGTCTTATCTGTAACCAGTCTCGGAGCGTTCCTGGTTCTGGTCAATATCGGAACGCTTAATGTCGCATTGCCGGAATTAAGCCAGCAATTTCATGCGAATGCGGCAGCTTCCAGCTGGATTTTACTTTCCTATATGCTGGTAAACACTATCCTGATTTTAATCTTCGGACAAATTTCGGATATTTTCGGAAGAAGCCGAATGTATTTAATAGGAATGGCCATCTTTACCGTATCCAGTTTACTACTCGGTTATGCTTTTAATGTAGAGGTACTAATCCTTCTTCGGATCGTACAGGCTGCCGGAGGAGCGCTCGTAGTGACGAACACAACACCGCTGATTACCGATGCGTTTCCCCAATCGCAGCTGGGCACCGGTCTCGGTCTGAATTTATTGTCCGCTTCCGTCGCGCAGGTGCTTGGCCCGGTCGTCGGCGGCGTGGTCACGACCGCCTGAGGCTGGAGGTGGGTGTTCTGGTCTAATGTTCCCTTCGGGATCATTGCTCTCATCTGGGGGCTCTGGATTCTAAGGGTGAAGCCCCTAGCGCAGCTCCATAAAAAAGTGGACGGATATGGAGGCATCATGATCTTTGTCGCTTTAGCGGGTCTAATCATTGCTTTATCCAAGGGGGGAGAACTGGGCTGGGGAGACAAGCAGGTGATCGGAGGTTTTGCGATATTCGCCATATTTACTACTATATTTTTATGGCATGAGCATCGTTCAGCATCACCTCTACTAGATTTAAGCCTTTTTGAAAGCTGGACGTTCAGTATGGGGAACATCGCTACATTCTTTAATTCTTTTGCCCGTACGGCGGTTGCTCTGCTCTTCGCTCTCTATTACCAATTTGCCTTCCACCAAAACGCGCTTAATGCCGGTCTAAGGATCCTTCCAATTACGATAGGGATGTTGGTCATTTCTCCGATTGCTGGCATGTTGACTAAGAAGGCGGCCATTCGAGTTCTGGCCTCACTTGGAATTCTTATTTCTATAGCAGGACTACTACTACTCCTATTCGTGGTCGGTGGAAATTTCTCTTACGGGGTCACCGCTTGCGGCATGTTGTTAATCGGGGTCGGGACCGGTTTATTCCTTACCCCCAATACGACGGAGATCATGTCAAGCGTTCCGGAGCAAAGCCGCGGGGTGGCGAATGGACTGCGGTCCATGCTATATAACTTGGGTCAAGTGCTGAGTACGGCTCTTTCTTTAACCATCGTCGGCGCAGCGCTGCCAGCCCACCTGAAGAACGTGCTGTATTCCGGAAAGAACAATGTGATTTCTGCCGTTGATTTTGCTTTCGTCATTCACGGTTACCGCTGGGTCATCATCGCACTAATAGGGACTTCTCTACTCGCTCTTGCTGCCTCGTGGTTCCGTCCGCAACAGAAAAAAGCTTACGAAAGCTCTTCAGCGGCCTCTTGACTTTGACGCATTGATGCCGCGTCAATCCGTCCGATCCTCATCGATCGGTCCTGCGGCTGCCGCCATAACCCCAGCGCGTCCGGTAAGCCCAAACTTCTGGAGCTAGCGATATATATCCGGCGGGTAGTGGAGCGTTGCGATATACTTTCACACGACAACAAGATATCCTCTTCTCCTAAATTCCGCCTTTTGGAGGCGCGAAAAAGATGAGAGTTCTAAAGTTAGAACATGTAGGTGTTCTAACACATAACGAACATTGTTCTTTACGAACAATGTTCGTTATGGTATAAATATTGTATGAACGTCCAAATACTGCATATGCGGTAAATGATACAGTAACATATAGTGGAAGTACTTATACCTGTCTTCAGGCACATACTTCCCTTGTAGGCTGGGAACCATCCAATGTTCCTGCTTTATGGAAGAAAGGCGGCAGCGGAACTACGCCACCTACAACACCGCCAACAACGCCACCAACAGGTCCTTCAGTAACAAAGCCTTCCGAAGTTCCAAGCCACATATGGACATACACAATGAATGCGGGCGATAAATTCGGTAAAGGCGGAGATTTTGCTTTATTGCTGAGTGCTGTGATCAAAAAGGAAAGCAGCTTTGGAGCAGGCTTACCAGGCAGTCCATCAGCCGGCGACGGATTGATGCAGGTAGAACCAAACACACGTAATGCTTATTTATCTCAATTCAGCTCAAAATTTGGCCGTGCTTATAATCACGGCAGTGAACAAGATCAGGTATGCTTGGGCGGACTGATTTTAAATGAAAAGATTACTAGATTCGGCAACATATATAATGGCTTATTACACTATAACGGAGGAGATAACTGGTATCCGGGAGCTACAGACTCTTATGGCCGTCCTACTCTGGCCAATCAATATGCAGATGCAGTTTACGCTACTTATAAGGGCTATGGCGGTAAGAACTAAGATGTTATTTATTTTCCACCCTTGCAGGTTTTACAATCCTACCGTACATGTACACCCAGTTTTGTAAGTAATACCGGGAGTGGGCGGGGGAGGACAAAGGCAACGATGCACATCCACCACAAGCCGGGAGAGAACATGGATGTGGATTGGGCCGGAAAAATAAACTGAAGTTAGTGTTTAAACACTAACTTCAGTTTAAGGGAGGAATTATGAGTATGGAAATTTTTGAGCAGTATGAATCCAACGTAAGAGCATATTGTAGAAACTTCTACGATGTGTTTGACCGGGCTAAAGGTGCACTGATTTATTCAGAATCCGGAAAGAAATTTGTTGATTTTTTTGCAGGAGCAGGAGCTTTAAATTATGGACATAACAACGAATACATCAAACAAAAGATACTCGCTTATCTTGAATCGGACAGTATTACTCATGGGCTTGATATGTACACAAAAGCGAAACGTGAATTTATCGAAAAATTCTCGCAGATCATATTGGAACCCCGAAAGTTAAACTATAAAATTCAATTTTGCGGGCCTACAGGTACAAACGCTGTAGAAGCATCGCTGAAGCTTGCCCGAAAGATCACTAAACGGACTGGTATATTTGCGTTTATGGGAGGATTTCACGGAATGTCGCTGGGGAGTCTGGCTGTTACCAGCAACATTCAGAAAAGATCTTCCTCCGGCATAGCATTATCCGATGTTACCTTTTTCCCATACTCCGAGAGTCCAATTGACTCATTCGATACTATTGAATACATGGAAGCCGTTCTAAACGACGGTCACTCGGGAATCGAAAAACCGGCGGCTATTATATTTGAAACCATTCAGGCGGAAGGCGGCGTAAATATAGCTTCACCCGAATGGATGCTCAGGCTGAGGGAACTTAGCGACAGACACGGTATTCTACTGATTTGCGATGACATTCAGGTTGGCTGCGGACGCACCGGACCGTTCTTTTCATTTGAACGTGCCGGGATGATCCCTGATATTGTACTGCTTTCCAAGTCAATCAGCGGGTATGGCCTTCCCATGTCTATTCTGCTGATGAAACCGGAACTTGATGTCTGGAAGCCTGGTGAGCATAACGGTACGTTCCGGGGAAACCAGCTTGCTTTCATTGGAGCTACAGCTGCGTTGGAATATTGGGAAATGAATAATTTGGAACAGTCTGTGAAATATAAGGAAGCATTTGTAAGAGAATATTTAACCAAGCAGATTTTGTCATTACATAAGGGCCTGACCATTCGGGGTGCAGGTTTGATTTGGGGTATTGATTTTTCCAATGTGGAGGATGAGCGAATCACGCAAAAAGTAGTAGAGGAATGTTACCAAAACGGTTTAATCATCGAAAGCGCAGGAAGAAAAGACAGTGTTATAAAACTTATGCCTCCGTTAACCATCGAGCTTGAACTTTTGCAGCAGGGTTGTTCAATTATCAGACAAGCTATTCAAGAGAATATAAATAAAGTATTGGAGGTCGAAAGTTATGGATAAAATCGCCATTATAGGAATAGGATGCCGTTTGCCAGGAGGAATAAGGGGGCCTGAGGAGTTCTGGGAAGCATTGACTGCGGGAAAAGATATGACTTCCGATTTACCCGAAGGCCGCTGGGATTTAGAAAAGTTTTATGATCCTGACAAATCAAAGCCAGGCAAGCATTACACCTGTCATGGTGGATTTTTAGATAAAATAGATGAGTTTGACCCTTTGTTTTTTGGTATTTCTCCAAGGGAAGCGGCCTTTCTTGATCCACAGCAAAGACTGATGCTGGAGACATCATGGGAAGCAATGGAAGATGGAGGCTTGGATCCGGCCAAGCTAGCAGGAACCAATACCGGTGTCTTTGTAGCGGGCTTCACCCTTGACTATCAAGCAATACAATTTAAAAACGAATCGGTTGAAAGTTTAGATACACATTCGGCAACGGGTATGATGATGACAATGTTGTCCAACAGGATTTCATATATATATGATTTCAGAGGTCCAAGTTTGTCTGTAGATACAGCGTGTTCGGGCTCTTTGGTTGCAACACACCTTGCATGCGGGAGTTTATTGAATAATGAATGTAATCTCGCAATAGCAGGCGGAGTAAGTGTTATAGCTACACCTGAGTATACCATAGCGGAAAGTAAGGGTGGTTTTTTATCTCCCGATGGACGGTGCAAAACTTTCGATTCCAGTGCAAACGGTTATGCAAGAGGAGAAGGAGCCGGCGTTGTGGTTTTAAAACGCCTGTCAGATGCTATCGAAGACGGAGATAGGATTTATGCCGTAATAAGTGGATCGGGTGTAAACCAGGACGGCCACACAGACGGGATTACTGTTCCAAACGGGCAGGCTCAGGAAAACTTAATGAAGGAGGTATACAAAAAGGCAGGAATATCACCTTCAGATATAACATATATTGAAGCTCACGGCACCGGCACTCCGGTTGGAGACCCTATTGAGGCTAATGCAATAGCACGAGTGGTTTCAACAGACAGGCCAAAAGATAAAAAGTGTATTGTCGGATCTGTTAAGACAAACATTGCCCACCTTGAGGCCGCTGCAGGAGTTGCCGCACTGATAAAAGCTTCACTAATCATAAAGCATAAGCAAATACCTCCACATCTGCACTTTAAGAATCCAAACCCTAAAATTCCCTTTGACGATTTATGTATACGAATTCCTCAGACCCTGGAGCCTTTGCCGCAACCCGCATTGGTTGGCATAAATTCATTCGGTTTTGGAGGAACAAATGCCCATATCCTCTTGGAGGAAGCTACAGATCTCCAAAAAGAGGGTACTCCTGAAGTTAATGTAAATACCGGATGGCCATATATGATTCCCATATCTGCGCGCTCAGAAAAGGCGCTAAAAAACTATGCGCAAAAGTATGTTGATTTTATTAATGGAAGTGGAGAAAGTATTTCTTTATATGATATTGGAAGCATGATGAGCAAAAAGCGCACCCATCATGACTATAGACTAGCGGTTTCGGCATCTTCAAAGGAAGAACTTGCAGGAAACCTGGAAGCGTATATTAAAGGACAAGCACGCCAGGGGATGTCTGCGGGAAATGTTGAGGCAGGAAAGTACAATAAAGCTGTTTTTGTATATACAGGTATGGGGCCCATATGGTGGGCTATGGGTAGACAGCTCCTTGAAAAAGACCCTGTGTTTAGAAATATGATAGAAAAATGCGATAAACTTACACGTCAGTATGCTGGATGGTCTCTACTGGAGGAACTTCTCGCCGATGAGGAGAATTCACGTCTGGACCAGCCCCAGTTTGCTCAACCTGCCAATTTTGCTGTTCAGGTGGGTTTGACTGAAGTATGGAAATCCTTGGGTATTATACCCCATGCGGTGGTAGGACACAGTGTTGGAGAAGTGGCTTCTACATATGTTGCAGGAATTTACAGCCTTGAAGATGCCATGTTGGTAAGTATTCACAGAAGCCGTGCACAGCAAAAAGCAGTAAACAAGGGCACAATGCTGGCGGTAGGTTTACCAGAAAAAGAAGTTGTGGCCCTGCTGGATGAGAACATAAAAGGTGTTTCAATGGCAGCAATCAATAGCCCAAATTCGGTAACTTTGTCAGGTGATCCTGATGCCCTTGAGCAGATCCAAAAACAGTTGCAGGATAAGGGGGTTTTTGCGCGGCTTTTAAAGGTCAATGTAGCGTATCACAGTTACCAAATGGAACCATATGAGCAGGAGCTATTGGAGGCATTAAAAGGAATAAAGTCCCAGCCTGCCGGGATACCGATATATTCCACGGTTACAGGGAAAATGCTGACGGGTACAGAGTGTGATGGACATTACTGGTATAAAAATGTAAGAGAGCCGGTACGTTTTGAAGCAGCAATGTATGAAATGATTTCGTTGAATTATAACTTATTTATTGAGGTGGGCCCTCACCCTGTTTTAGCAGCTTCTATTT
The DNA here is from genome assembly GCF_024213315.1 of Paenibacillus sp. A3M_27_13. Taxonomy (NCBI): domain Bacteria; kingdom Bacillati; phylum Bacillota; class Bacilli; order Caryophanales; family Paenibacillaceae; genus Paenibacillus; species Paenibacillus sp. A3M_27_13. Next base: position 11,021 of record NZ_JANAVE010000001.1, on the reverse strand, counting down.
CTGATTGTCTGTCAGCTAAAAACGTTGAAGGTAAGAAGTTGTTCTCTATAAAAAGAAATGAAAACGAACAGGTTTCAATACTGGAGAACTTAGGGAATCTATATGCACTGGGATACCCTATAGATTGGAACAAGATTTACCGGTACCAAGGTGAGTTTGTAAGTCTCCCTCTTTATCCATGGCAATGGGATAAATACTGGATGGAAACGCAGGAATCAAGTGAATTTAGGCAGGGAAAAAATAAGCACAAGTTTTTAGGACGCCGTTTGAAAACTTCCAGCCCTATATGGGAGATTGAACTTAATACTACCTATATGACGTATCTTTCTGATCATAAAATACAAGGTATAGAAGTTTTCCCCGGAGCAGGGTATGTAGAGCTGGGAATGGCTTGTGCCAGAAGCTATTTTGGAGAGGGTTTTTATACAGTTGAAGATATAAAGTTTGAAAATGCTTTATTTTTAAATCAAGGAGTATCACCTGTGGTGCAGGTGGTTTTGGATCCAAAAACCGCAAAATTCGAGATTTCAAGCAGGATACCGGGACAAGATAAGACTTGGACATGCAATGCATCCGGCACAATAAGAAAACGGCAAAACATAAAGATCACTGCTAAAGATGAGTTGATTCAAATACTTGGCAATTGTACCAAAGAATACGGAAAAGAAGTATGTTATAAAACCTTCTATCAAATGGGTTTCCATTATGGTCCTTATTTCCAAGGTATAGACAAGATATGGAAAGGTGATAACGAAGCTCTTGGCAGGATCGAGATCCCTAAAATACTGGAGATTGATAGCTCTATCTACGGTCTTCACCCGGCGGTATTGGACGCCTGTTTCCAGGTTACCATTGCGGCAGTTGCACCACTTAATGAAGATGAAAATAACGAAGGCCAATCATTCCTACCTGTAGGAATAGACAGGGTGCAGCTTTATGGAAGGCCGGAGCCTGTCATGCTTTGTCATACGCAGATGGTAGATAGGAAAGATAATAATTTGAACGCCAACATCCGTCTATATAGTGAGGACGGAAATCTAATCGCCGAAATACTGGGCATAAGAACTAAGGAACTTGGAAATAGTGGAGGGTCTGATGCTGGAAGAGTTAAGGATTATCTTTATGAGATAAACTGGGAGCTTCTAAAAAGTGAAGAAGTTGATACCCGCACAGCTGCTGCTAACTCTGGAGCATGGCTTATTTTTGTGGATCATAAAGCAGCAGGAAAAGAACTGGCAAATCTCCTTGAAAAAAGGGGAGAAGAATGCTTTATGGTATATCCTGGTGAGAATTTTGGTTGGCAGTATGAAGAGCGTGAGATATATATAAACCCTCGAAGCATTGAGGATCTTAGAGCGTTGTTTGATGAATTCTCAAAAATTAAAACGAAGCTAACAGGTATTGTATATATGTGGAGCCTCAATATCCTTGAGATCCAGGAAGTTAGTAATACAGCTATAGAAAAAGCTTGTTTTGAAAACCTGTTTGTATTAAAACACCTGGTACAAGCAACCACAAATCTGGGATTAAATTTTAAGCTGTGGGTTATTACAAGAGGAGCCCAAATGATCAACAGGGCTACTCCAAATTCTGCATTCTTACAGTCGTTGGTATGGGGCCTTGGCACCGTCATAGGTTACCATGAGTTGCCTTCAAATTGGGGAGGCCTTGTAGACCTTGACATAGAGGCTAATGCGGGTGAAATGGAAATGCTGTTAAAAGAAGTCTTAGGTAATGGAGAGAACCAAATTGCTTTCCGTAATGGGAATAGACTTGCAGCAAGAATCGATAAACTGCGGATTGATATGCAGCATCAAGTACCCGTACATCTTCGCCCCGATGGAAGTTATGTTATTACAGGTGCTTTTGGTGGCATAGGTATGATTACAGCCCAGTGGATGGTTGCCAAGGGAGCAAGACATCTGGTACTGCTTGGACGCGGAGAATTTCCAAAACGTTCTGAATGGAACAATGTAGAGCCAGGCAGCAGCCTTGCAGAGAGGATTGAGTTTGTTCGTAAGCTGGAGTCCCAGGGGGCAACAGTATATATTGGATCAGTGGATGTAACTGATGAGGAAAAGCTTGCTGGATTTTTTAAAGATTTTGATAAGGAAGAAAGGCCTCCTATTCGAGGTGTTGTACATTCTGCTGGTATTACGGATGATCAATTTCTTGAGGTTAGTAAAGATGAGACTTTTTATAGGGTCCTTTCGCCTAAGGTAAATGGTGCATGGAACCTTCACCGTATGACAGAGGGACGGCCTATTGACTTCTTTATTTTATTTTCTTCAGTTGCTTCTGTATTTGGTTCACCAGGCCAGGGAGCATATGCAACTGGGAATGCCTTTTTGGACTCACTTGCACATTACCGTTTATCGAGAGGACTTCCTGCACTGAGTATCAATTGGGGACCATGGTCAGAGGTTGGAATGGCTGCAAGGTTTATGGAACGTGATCCGGAGTATTATATACAAAAATCCATAGAATCTGTAACGGTAGAAAAGGGAATTAGGGCTATGGAGCACCTTGTTGGAGAAGCTGTTGCACAGTCTGTGGTTCTACCTATACTCTCGTGGCAAACGTTTGGGGAAAAATGGTTCTCACCCATGAGTTCTCCACATGTGCTTAAAACTCTTTTGCAAGATGAGTCAGGACAACAAAAGAATATAAATAAATCAAAGGTGGATGTTGATATCCTGGAGGATATTATTTCATCTCCAATACAGAGCAGGCAGAATATCGTTGAAATGCATATTAAAACAATAGTAGCGAAGGTTTTGCGTTATAATCCTGAGGATCTAAGTACCAAACAACCACTAACTGTTTTTGGGATGGATTCATTAATGGCCACCGAAATAAAAAACAGGATGGAGGTTGCCTTTAAAACACCTGTTTCCATAGTAGAACTTCTTAAGGGTTCCAGCATATACGATCTTTCCGAGCAAATGATATCAAAGCTATACGAATCGGGAAAGATTTCAGAACAGGATTCCCTAAATATGGGTAAGGCTGAGCTTGAAAGAATACCTAAAGTTTCTGAAAAAGAGTACTATGAAACCTCATCTGCACAAAAGATGATGTATATCATTAATAATCTTGAGGGTAACAACATTGGGTATAACATACCTGTGGGAATTTTATTTGAAGGTGGGATTGAAAGGGTTGCCCTTGGGGAAGCATTAAAAACATTGATACAAAGGCATGAAGCATTTAGGACATCCTTTGAGATGATTGATGGGGAGCTTGTGCAAAGGATACAAGATGAAGTTGATTTTACTATAGAATATTTTGAGTCTGAGGAAGACGGAGTAGAGAAAATAATCGATGAATTTGTAAGACCGTTCGATTTAAGCAAAGCACCCTTAATAAGAGTAGGTCTTATAGAAATCCATGCTAGCAGGCAAATACTTTTGCTTGATGTACATCATATAGTCTCGGATGGAACTTCAATAATCAGGACTTTTGATGAAATAGTTTCTATATTAAGTGGTGAAAGCCTTCCGGCAATGGAGGTGCAATATAAGGATTTTGCCCAGTGGCAGAATGGCTTGTTTAGCACTGAGGTTTACAAAAAGCAGGAAGAATACTGGCTTAATAGGTTCAAGGGTGAAATTCCTATCCTTGATATGCCTACAGATTATCCTAGGCCTGTCCTTCAAAGCTTTGAAGGAAATAGGTTGCTATTTGATTTAGACAGTCATTTGATGGATAAATTAAATGTACTTTCCTCCCAAACAGGAGCCACCGTGTATATGATACTTCTTGCGGCATTAAATACACTAATGTATAAATACTCAGGACAGGAAGACATAATTATTGGTACTCCTATAGCGGCAAGAACTCATTTTGATACTGAAAGAATACTGGGGATGTTTATAAATACCCTGGCATTAAGGAATTTCCCAGAGGGAAATAAGGCCTTTACTGAGTTCTTGGAAGAAGTAAAAGAAAGCTCCTTAGAAGCATATGAAAATCAGGAATACAGGTTTGATCAGTTTGTGACAAAACTTAACGTAAAGAGAGATTCAAGCAGAAATCCTTTATTTACTGTTATGTTTAATATTGTTCCTTCTGATGAGCATATTATGGAACATCGTGGTGAATTAAAGTATTCCAAATATCCGGTTGAAAGTAAAACATCAAAATTTGACCTAACATTCCAGTTGATACCAGATGGTCATAATATAATATTATGGATGGAATATGCTACACGTCTGTTTAAGAAGGAGACGGTAGAAAGGCTTGTTCAGCATTACTTTAATATCCTTGAAGAGATAACCTCAAACCCTGAAAAAAAACTATCAGAAATCAATATGTTATCCCAAGAAGAAAAGGAGCGAATAATATACGGCTTTAACGATACGAAGGTTGAATTTGAACATCACCTGACGGTACACCACCTGTTTGAGCAGCAGACGAAAGTACGTCCAGACAATATAGCAGTAGCGTATGAAGGCCGTAGATTTACATATGGCCAGATCAACCAAAGGGCAAACAGGATAGCAAGGTACATGCTAAAGGCTGGCACTGGTAGAGAAGAAGCCGTAGTTGTCATGCTGGAGAGGGGACCCTTATTTGTAGAATCGGTACTTGGTATATGGAAAGCAGGGGGGGCTTACATACCTGTAAATCCAAAATACCCTACACAAAGGGTGCTTGATATATTTAAGGAATCTAAAGCTGCCTATGTGTTGACCTTATCAGATTATGTGACCCAGCAGCTTAGTGAGAACTATAAAGGCCGAATTATATACCTTGACCAGTGTGAAAAAGAGATTGAGGCTGAAAGTGGCGAAAACCTAGATCTAGATATAGACATAAATAGTTTGGCCTATGTTATATATACATCTGGTTCAACTGGTGTACCAAAGGGAGCTATGATAGAGCATCTTGGCATGATAAACCACATCCATGCGGAAATAAAGGAACTTTGTATAACTAACAACAGCATAATATCCCAGAACTCGCCTCAATACTTTGATGTATCTGTATGGCAGTTCTTTGCAGCCCTAACCATAGGAGCTCAAATTATCATCTATCCAGATGAAATAGTAAAGGATGTTGCAAGGTTTACGAATCGGATCATAGAAGATGGCATAACGGTCCTTGAGGTGGTACCTTCATACCTTGCTTTAATGCTTGAGTATGTGGAAAATACAGGGAATAAACCGGAAAAACTTCATTACTTGCTGATAACGGGAGAAACCGTAAAATCCGGCATAGTAAGGAAATGGTTTGACCTATGTCCAAATACTAAAGTAGTTAATGCCTACGGACCTGCAGAGGCAGCGGACGATATTACTCTATATACTATGGAAGCTGCTCATGAAGGAGAGAACATTCCTGTAGGCAAGCCTATACAAAATATGAATCTATATATAACAGATAAAAACATGAACCTGTGCCCTATCGGAGTAAAAGGAGAGATCTGCGTCTCTGGAACAGGTGTAGGAAGGGGTTATTTAAATGACCCTGAAAAAACAGCCCATGTATTCCTTGAAGATCCTTTCAGAGAAGAAAAGGGGATAAGGCTGTACAAAACAGGAGACCTGGGAAGATGGCTGCCTGACGGGAATATCGAATTCCTGGGCAGAATAGACCATCAGGTTAAGATCCGCGGATACCGAATAGAGCTTGGAGAAATAGAAGCTCAGCTTCTAAAACATTCTTCAATAAAAGAAGTTGTGGCAGCAACAAGGGAAGACCCCCAAGGGAACAAGTACATCTGTGCATATATAGTTGGAGAAAGTGAATTGACAATACCGGAATTAAGGGAGTATCTCTCCAAAGATCTGCCAGACTACATGATCCCTTCATATTTTGTACAGTTGGAAAAACTGCCTTTATCAGCGAATGGCAAGGTAGATAGAAATGCCCTGCCTGCCCCTGATGGAAATATTAATACAGGGGTAGACTATGCTGCACCATTCGGTGAAATTGAGGAGAAGCTTGTACTGATATGGAGCCAAATCCTTGGAGTCCAGAAGATTGGAGTAAATGATAACTTCTTTGAATTAGGAGGAGACTCATTAAAGGCAACCAATCTTGTATCAAGGGTTCATAAAGAATTTGACATAGAATTTGCATTAAAAGAAGTGTTTATGGGTCCTACAATTTCGGCAATAGCAAAAAGTATTAAAAATAGACTTAACGATACAGTGGAAATCGAAGAAATTTTAAGCATGATTGAAAATCTATAAATAGGAATTAAAAGAGATGAAATAGAGAAGAGGGACGAAGTTATGGATAATTTGATGAAAAGAATAGAATCTCTTTCTCCAGAAAAAAGAAAGCTATTTGAGACGATGCTAAAAGAAAAAGGAAAAGATGTTTCAAAATATACGCCAAATGCCTTTTCTGGAATACCTTCTGCCAGAGAGCAGGAATTTTACCCTATGTCATCTGCCCAGAAAAGGCTGTATATACTAAACGAGCTTGAAGGAGCAGGTACTGCATATAACATGCCAGGCGTCGTACTGCTGGAAGGAAACATTGATGCAGTACGCTTCGAACAGGCATTCAAGGAGCTAGTAAAAAGACATGAGGCTCTGCGCACATCATTTCATATGGTTGAGGGTGAACCAGTACAAAAGGTTCATGATTACGTGGATTTCAGTATTACGTACCTGGAACTGGATGAAGAAAAAGCAGCAGAAATAGTCAAAGAATTCATAACGCCCTTTGATCTTAGCCAAGTTCCATTACTGAGAGTAGGACTTGTAAAAACGAACGAAGACAGGCGTGTTATGATGTTTGACATGCACCACATAGTATCAGATGGTATATCAGTCAATATACTTATGAGTGAGTTTTTGGATTTGTACCAAGGGAAGACCCTTTTGCCACTACGGATACAGTACAAGGATTTTTCTGTATGGCAGAAGGAGATGTTTGCCGGAGACTCAATAAAGAAGCAGGAAGAATACTGGCTCCAGACATTTAAGGGTGATATACCGGTACTGGATATGCCTACTGACTATCCAAGACCGGCGGTACAAAGTTTTGAAGGAGATGCTGTAAGCTTTGAAATAAACCCTGAACTTTCAGTCAAACTAAATAAGCTTGCAACAGATAATGGAGCTACCTTATACATGGTACTGATGGCTGCATATAACGTACTCCTGTCCAGATACACTGGACAGGAAGACATCATAGTTGGAAGTCCTGTAGCCGGAAGGCCCCATGCTGACCTGCAGGGTATCATTGGTATGTTTATAAATACCTTGGCCATAAGGAACTATCCTGAGGGAGAAAAGACCTTCGTCCAATTCTTGCAGGAAGTAAGGGAAAATGCGTTTTTGGCTTTTGAAAATCAGAACTACCAGTTTGAAGAACTTGTAGAAAAACTTAATCTCATGAGGGACATGAGCAGGAATCCTCTTTTTGACACTATGTTTGCACTGCGCACTTCAAACAAGACAGAATTTGCAGCATCGGGTATAAACTTCAAACAATACAACAACTGGCTGGAAGGCAGAAAGGCAAAATTTGACCTTATGCTTGAAGTGGTAGAGGGTCAAGAAGGTATAACATTTAACCTTGAATATTGTACCAGGCTGTTTAAGAAGGAGACAATAAAAAGGTTTGGAACCCATTACATTACCGTTCTTGAAGAGATAACGGCATGCCCTGAAAAAAGGTTGTGGGAAATTGATGTACTGTTACAGGAAGAAAAACAGCAAATCCTATATACCTTTAACGCTACAGAGGCACAGTATCCTAAAAACAAGACTATCCATCAGCTTTTTGAAGAGCAGGCAGAGAAGAACCCTGATCATGTAGCTGTGGTATTTGAGGGTAAAAAGCTTACATTTAGTGAACTCAATAAAAAATCAAATGGGTTGGCCCATGTATTAAGGGCTAAAGGAGTCAAACCGGACAGTATCGTAGGTATTCTGGCAGAACGCTCACTTGAGATGATAGTAGCAATCCTAGGGGTATTAAAAGCAGGAGGGGCATATCTTCCCATAGATCCAGATTATCCTGAGGAAAGAATAAGTCATATGCTGGAAGACAGCCGGGCAGTGATCCTGTTGACCCAATCACATTTTATAGACAAATATACATCAATAGGTACAGTAATAAATTTAGAAGATGAGCAGGAATATTCAGATGAACAATATAACTTATCGGAGGTAAATAAACCTTCCGATCTAGCTTACTTAATATATACCTCAGGCTCTACAGGTAAACCCAAAGGGGCAATGATAGAGCATAGAAACATAGTAAGGCTGTTATTTAACAGTAAAATGCAGTTTGATTTTAACGAAAATGATGTATGGACTATGTTTCATTCTATGAGTTTCGATTTTTCCGTATGGGAGATGTACGGGGCGTTGTTATATGGGGGCAGATTGGTGGTAGTTCCTAAAATGACAGCACGCAGCAATGTAGAGTATCTGAGACTTCTAAGGAATGAGAAGGTGACCGTATTAAATCAGACACCTTCAGCCTTCTATAATATAGCCAATGAAGAAGTATCATATGAAGAAAAAGAACTTAAGATAAGATATGTCATATTCGGAGGGGAAGCATTAAAGCCTGCATTGTTGAAGGAATGGAGAAAGAAGTACCCGCAGACTAGACTCATCAATATGTATGGAATAACCGAGACAACAGTGCATGTCACATATAAAGAGATAGAAGAGGAAGAAATTAGATCTAATGTGAGCAGCATAGGAAGGCCTATACCAACCCTTACAACATATGTAATGGATAAGAACATGAAAGTTGTTCCCATTGGAGTAGCCGGAGAGCTTTGTGTAGGAGGAGACGGAGTTTGCAGAGGATATCTTGGAAGACCGGAGCTTACAAAGGAAAAGTTCGTTCAAAATCCGTACAAGCCGGAAGAGAGGTTATATAGATCTGGAGACCTGGTCCGGTTATTATCTGATGGAGAAATGGAATACCTGGGTAGAATAGACCACCAGGTAAAGATAAGAGGCTTTAGGATAGAGCTTGGTGAAATAGAAGCACAACTGCTAAAGCATCCTTCAATTGAGGAATCTTTGGTGATTGCAAAGGAAGACCATCAGGGCAGTAAATACCTGTGTGCATATATAGCGGGAGAAAATGAGCTGACAATATCAGAACTAAGGGAGCATCTCTTAAAAGAACTGCCCGAATACATGGTACCATCATACTTTGTGCAGCTTGAAAAAATGCCATTGACAGCTAATGGCAAGATAGACAGGAAGGCATTGCCTGAACCCGAAGGTAATATAAATACGGGAATAGAGTATGAAGCGCCTATAGGCGAATTTGAAGAGAAGCTTGCACTGATTTGGCAAGACATCCTTGGAATTAAGAAGATAGGAAGAAATGACAACTTCTTTATGTTAGGTGGACACTCTTTAAAGGCTACAAGCCTTGTAGCGAGAATTCACAAAGAGTTCAATATAGACATGCCTCTTAAGGAAATATTTAAGGCTCCAATTATAGCGGAAATAGCAAGGTATATGAAGGAAGCAAAGGAGAGTATATATCAATCCATCCAAACTGCTAAAGAGATGGAATACTACCCTATGTCATCAGCCCAAAGAAGGCTGTATATATTAAATCAGTTTGAAGGAGCAGGGACAGCATACAATATGCCAGGCAGCTTGCTGGTTGAAGGCAGTATTGATCTGGAGCTTTTTCAGAAGACCTTCCAACAGCTTATAAATAGGCATGAGACCCTTCGAACATCTTTCCATTTCATAGAGGGTGAACCCGTCCAGAAGATCAATGATCCTGTGGGTTTTAGTGTAGTGTATCTAGAATCTGACGAAGAAAAAGTGGGGGAAATCGTAAAAGAATTTATAAAGCCGTTTGATCTTGGAATTGCTCCGCTGCTAAGAGTAGGCCTTGTGAAAACGGGAAAAGACAAGCATGTCATGATGTTTGACATGCACCATATCATATCTGACGGTACGTCCATGGATATACTGGTACATGAGTTCATGGATATGTATGGAGGAAATAACCCTTCTTCCCTCCGTATACAGTACAAGGACTATTCTGTTTGGCAGAAGGAACTATTTGCTGGGGACAAAATAAAGAAGCAGGAGGAATACTGGCTCCAGGAATTTAATGGAGAAATTCCTGTGCTGAATATGCCAGTAGATTACCAAAGGCCTGCGGTTCAAAGCTTTGACGGAGGTTTTATCCGTTTTGAAGCAGGCAGTGAGCTTACGGGAAAACTTATTAAGCTTGCAAGGGATAATGGGGCTACTCTTTACATGACATTGCTTGCTTCATACAACATACTGCTGTCTAAGTATACGGGGCAGGAAGATATTATAGTGGGAAGCCCTATAGCTGGAAGACCTCATACAGATTTACAAGACATAATAGGTATGTTTGTAAATACTTTAGCCATGAGGAACTATCCCCAGGGAGAAAAGACCTTTGCTGAGTTTCTAAAGGAAGTAAGGGAAAACTCTATAAGGGCTTATGAAAATCAGGACTACCAGTTTGAAGAACTGGTGGAAAAGCTTAATGTAAAGAGGGATATGAGCAGGAATCCTCTTTTTGATACTATGTTTGTATTGCAAAATACCGGCTCATCAGAATTGAAGATAGATAGGCTTAAGTTTATACCCTATACAAATGAATTTAGAATATCCAAATTTGACTTGACATTAAATGCTCGGGAAACCCAGGAAGGTATTGCATTTGATTTGGAATATGCCACAAGGCTGTTCAAGAAAGAGACTGTAGAAAGGTTTGCAGCCCATTACCTTAATGTTCTGGAAGAGATAACGGTTTATCCTGGAAAAAGGTTGTCAGAAATTGATATGCTTTCACAGGAAGAAAAGCAGAAAATACTATATGACTTTAACGATACAAAGGTCCGGTATCCTAAGGATAAGACTATACATCAACTGTTTGAAGAGCAGGTAGAAAAGACACCCAATAATATTGCTGTAGTGTTTGAAGATAAACAGCTGACTTATAAGGAAGTAAACGAAAAGGCAAACCAACTGGCCAGAAAATTAAGAGAAAAGGGAATAAAACCTGATAGTGTAGTGGGAATTATG